>NZ_CP115668.1:1255014-2510028 GCF_028021195.1 Cutibacterium equinum | reverse complement strand
TCATGGGGCCGTCATAAGCAGTTGTGGCGGTCACTTGTTCACCTTCCTATCGACGAAGTTCGACAGCTTCGTCAGGGCGAAGATGACGATGAAGTACATGATGCCGACCATGATCCAGATGTCGAAGGACCGGAAGTTCCGGGCGATGATCTGCTGGCCCTGATAGGTCAGTTCGGCGAATCCGATGACAGCCAGCAGGGAGGTGTCCTTGAGGCTGATGACGAACTGGTTGATGACGGCCGGGGTGCTGATCTTGACCGCCTGCGGAACGATGACCTTGCGCATTGACTGTATCCAGTTCAGGCCCAGGGACCGGGATGCCTCCATCTGCCCGGGGTCGACGGACTGAATACCGCCGCGAACGATCTCGGTCATATATGCGCCGGCGTTGAGGGACAGGGTCAAGACGCCGGCCGTCAGCACGCCGATCTTGATCCCGGTCACGGTCGGCAGGCCGAAGTAGAAGAAGAAGGCCTGCACCAGCAACGGTGTCCCCCGGAAGATGTCGACGTAAATGGCCGCGATGACCTTGAGAATCCCGATACCGGACACCTTGCAGAACCCGAAAATGACGCCAAGGATCGACGCGAACAGCAGGCTGAGCGCGGTGGCGGCGAGGGTCATTCCCAGGCCCTTCATGAGGGCGGGGAAACTGGTCACGAAGAGCTGCCAGAAAGACTGATCTGCCTCGGAATTGGAGGCCTTGAGGTATTTGTCGACGATCTTGTCGTAGGTGCCATCGGCCTTGACGTCGGCCAGTCCTTTGTTGAAGGCCTTCATGAGGGCGGCGTTATCACCCTTGAGGACCGCAAAACCATAGGAACCGCCAGCCACCTTGGGGGTGACGGTCTTGAGGCCATTGCCCTGGGCGATGCCGTAAGCGAGTACTGGGTAGTCGTCGAAGACGGCGGCCGCGTTACCGGTCTGGACCTCGGAGTACATGGTGTCGGCCTTGTCGAGGGCCTTGACGGTGAAGCCGTACTTCTTCGAGATGGACTTGGCGTAGGACAGGCCTTCGGCTCCGGTCTTGCCGACCACCGTCTTGCCCTTGAGGTCCTCGTATCCGGCAATGTCAGAATCTTCCTTGACGGCCATCTGAACGCCGGACTGGAAATACGGATCCGAGAAGTCGAAAATCTTCTTGCGCTCGTCGGTGATCGTCATTCCCGAGAGCACGGCGTCGGCCTGCTTCGCCTGGACCGCCTGGAGGGCGGCGTCGAAACCAATCGCCTTGATATCGACCTCGAATCCCTCACGGATGGCGATCTCGTGGATGAGGTCCATGTCGATACCGACCATCTCACCGGAAGCGTCACGGTATTCGAACGGTGCGAAGGTGGTGTCAGTGGCAATGATGAAGGTCTTGCCCTTGACCGACGAGGAGTCGTCGGCATGTGCCTGGGTCATTCCGGGGCCCATGAGGGTCACCAGGCCCACAAAGGCCGCCATGATGACACTCGTGAGACGTCTGACCCGCTGTGACACGTGAATCATGCGGTTCCTCCCAACTTGGCGCCGCTGTGGCGCCATGGCGGGCATCGTAGGTGATAACGGGCGCATTCCTGTACTCGTCCCACAGAGCGCACCGGTGTGGGGAAACCTGGACGGATGTGTCTCGAGCGGTCAGTGAGTTGCCGACCGCCGGGCAACGACGGCGACGAGGATTCCCGCCCCGAGGAACATTGCCTCCATCCACAAGGTCAAGGTGAGCCACCCGAAAAGGTGGAAAACAACACCCGACAGGTACCCGACAATGGACGAGCCCAAGTAGTAGCAGGCCAGGTAGGTTCCCGACGCCTCGGCACGATCCTCGGTCGCGAGGGCACCCACCCATCCTGAGGCGACCGAGTGGACGATGAAGAATCCGTAGGTGAATGCCGCGACGCCGCCGAGGATGACCAACAGGTGGGTGCTGATGACCATGGGCAGACTGACCAAGCTCAACAACGCGCCACCGATGATCGTCCGGGAGCGTCCCCAGCGCAAGACGATCGCGCCGGTTCGGGCCGAGGCGACCGTGCCGAACAGATACAGCAGAAAGATGCCGCCGACTCCCGAATGGGAAAAATGGAAGGGGGAGGTGGTCAGGCGGTACCCGAGGAAGTCGTAGAGGGAGACGAAGGTTCCCATGGCAAGGAAGGCGATGCCGAACAAACATGCCTTGCGCGGGTCTTTCCAATGGTTGAGGACCGCGTAGACCTCGCTGCGCAAGTGGACCGGCTTGGGGACGAAGCGTCTCTCCTCCGGCATGATGACGACGGTCAGAACCGTGCAAGCCAGGGCGAAGAGCATGTCGACGGCCAGGGCCCACCGCCAACCAGTGAAAGCGAGCATTCCGGCTGGAATGAGTCGTCCCAGCAGGCCACCGACGGTGTTTCCGGCCACGTACAGACCCATGGCATGAGGGAGATACTGCGGATAAATCTCCTGGGAGAGCCACGCCATCGCGGTGGCGGGGACGCCGGCAACCATGAGACCTTGCACGCCACGACCGATGACGAGCCAGGTGAGATTGGAAGCGAAAGGCAGCAACAGACCGACGGCAACGGCTGCGCCAGCGGACCAGGTGATGATGCGGCCACGGCCACAACGTTCGGACAGAATCGACGCGGGCAGGATCGTCAGAGCCAGGACACCGGTCGCTGCACTGACAGTCAGAGAGGTGTCGGCTGCAGAGGCCTTGAGGGCGTCGGTCAGGGTCGGCATGAGGGCCTGGGTGCAGTACATCGTGTTGAACGAGGCCAGACCAGCAGCACCAGAGCGACGAGAGCTGCCGCGTAGCCAGGACGCCCCTTCGTCAAACCGTCGGGGAGTCCGGTCTCCTGACCACTGACAACACGCACTGCCCTATTGTCCATCCAGTGCCGGCCACCAGGCTGGCAGCCATCGCACCGAGGAGTCGTCACACGGCTAAGTGGAGGCGGCGAGCTACGGCTTGAAAGTCGAGGATGACGACGTGCTTGCGTGCGACACGACGCCGCTCGTACTGTCGCATCCCGAGGGCTACGTGCTGCGCCCCTTCGACTCCGACGAGACCGGAACCAACTGCACAGCTATGTGCTCGCAACGGAGGTGGACGGCTCTACCGTCGTGTCGGTTTCACCCCTGCCCGGCCCGCGACGAGTGTCTACGCCGATCGCTGGCCGCGTGTGTGATATGCTGTTACCTATCGCGTAACAAGTGGGAGGGTTGATGGCTTACCCGATCATCTACGCGAAACCTGAATTACAGGAGCTATGCGAAAAGCAGGCAGCCGCGCGAAAAGCTCTTGGCGATGCAGGCGCGAAAAAACTGCGACGGCGAGTGAAGGAGTTGCAGATTTCGCCGAACACGGTGGAGTTACGCAAGGGGCCTGGCGACTGGCACCCGATCCCGCATGATTGGCCGGGTTGCGTCGGCGGTGAGCTTGCTGGGGCGGCGACTATCATCGCACGCCCCATTGAAGTAGAAGGTAAGCCCGGATGGCGGGTTGAATGCTTGGGAAACTGCTACAAGCACTAGAAAGGAGGCGACCAGACATGACTGACAACTACACGGACTACGCTGTTGCCACCGGCGAGTTCATCCAGGAGTGGCTCGACGATCACCGCATGACGGCGGCGGAACTTGCACGTCGAACTGGCTTCTCTCGGAAGCACATAAGCATGGTTCTGGCCGGGGCCCCTGTGTCACCGGACTTCGCCAACCGCCTGGAACTTGTGACTCGTGTTCCAGCCGAGCGTTGGCTAGCCCTTGAAGGGCAATACCGTGCCGATCTGGAGCGGCTGGGACTGGAACAGCGATTAGCAGAGGATGACTCGCTGCTGGAGACTTTTCTGCCAAGTCTGAAAGTGCTGCGGAAGCTCGGTGTAATCCAGGGAACCCGGCGAAATCCCGGCCGCCTCATGGTCGAGTTGATGTCGTTCTTTCAGGTCGGGTCGCCCGAGGCGCTCGTGCCACGGAATCTCGTGCCCAACGCCGCTTTCCTGAAGTCCACAACGCTTGACGCGGTTACTGCTAGCCTCGCGACGTGGCTGCGGCTCGCGCAGATTCGCGCCGCAGAGGAGCCGCCAGTCGTAGCGTTCGACCGTTCGGTGTTGATTTCGTCGCTGCCGGACGTGCGTCGGCTGTCACGAAAACTGGCGGACGACCCGACAGCTTTCGTGACTCGCCTCGGGGAAGCAGGCGTCCGGGTTGTGCTTTTGGAGGAGATTCCCGGCTGCCGAGCCTACGGTGCCACCTTCTGGGACGAGCACGGTCCCGTGATCGTTCTAAGCGCTCGTGGGAAGCAAGACGGGGCCTTGTGGTTCACGCTGTTTCACGAAATAGGGCACGTGCTGCTACATCCGAACTGCGTGTTTGTCGAGGGCTCCGACAGCGACCTAGCTACGGCCGCGCAGGAAGAGGAGGCGAACAATTTTGCAGCGAACTGGCTCATCCCGGCGGAGTACGCAGCGGAGGCCGCCACTCTCCGAAGCAAGGCTGCAGTGGTGGCCTTTGCGGAGCGGTTGGAGGTGAGCCCTGGCGTCATAATGCAACACCTGCACCATCATGGCTATTGGAGGCACCAGAACGGCCGTGATCTGTACGTGAAGCTCGCCATCCTCGAAGCGGACTAACTAGCAGGGGGTCATCTCCAACGCGACACCGGGCTGCGAAAGTCCCCCTATAGTCCCCCTGAACTCACCAGGAGGAAGCATCTACAGAAGGTCCAAACCCTCTACCGCTACTTCGGTAGAAACCATCACCCCTTGTCAGGGGCTGTTTTTATGGTGGGCCTAACTGGACTTGAACCAGTGACCTCCGCCTTATCAGGGCGGCGCTCTAACCGACTGAGCTATAGGCCCAAACCTCGACCGGTTTCCCGACCGCGAGTAAAAACTCTACTGGATACTTCCGCCAGGGAGCAAATCAGGGTCCGATCGAGGTACCGTGCACCGCTCAGAACGGCACCCCACAACGAACGATGACATTCGAGTAGGGGGTCGTCTCACCGGTTCGCACCACGAAGGAGACCTCCGGGAGTGCCGTCTTGAGCTCTTCGTGGCTGACGGTTTTGACCTCGTCAATCCGGTTCCTCACCCATTGCTCCGGGTCATGGCCGACAGCCTCAGTGGCGATCGTGGCCCCCTCGACGACGACCTCGTCAAGCATGGCGTCGAAAACCTCTTGGAACCGCGGAGTTCCCAGCACCAGCGCCAGATCAATCACCGGGACGTCGGCAGGAATCGGCAACCCGGCGTCCGCGACGACGAAGGTCTGGGTGTGCCCCAACCTGGCTACCGCCGCACACAACTGAGGGTTGAGCAATCCGCTCTTCTTCATGCGTGATCTCCTCGACGAATCGTGTCAATCTCCCCAACGCTGGGGTAGGAGGCTTGCGCCCCTGGTTTGGTCACCGTCAAGGTCGCCACCGCCGTGGCGAACCGGCAGCCTTCCAGAAGACTGCGGCCTCCTGCCAACTCAGCAGCCAAGGCACCGACGAAGGCGTCACCTGCACCGACCGTATCGACAGCCACGGTCTTGGTCGCCGGCACAGACTCACACCCGTCCGGTCCCCCGACGATGCAGCCAGCCGACCCCAGGGTGATGACAACGCTGCGACATCCCAGCTCCAACAACTCACGCAGCGCGGCGTCAGGATCCTCCTCGAGGCGAGGTGTCGTCGACCCCAGCGCGCCGGCAACGAGGGCCGCCTCGTGCTCGTTGACCACCAATGGGTCGGCCATCCGAATGACCTCCGGGTCCACGTCGATGACCGGAGCCAGGTTGAACACGAATCGCTTGGCGAGGCGAGCCGCCTCGGCGATGCCGTCGGGCGGGATTTCTCCCTGGCACACCACGACGTCGGCACCCTCGACCCTCTCCGCCTGGGCGCGAACGCTCGCGGCATCGACGGTCCCGTTGGCAGCCGCGATGACAATGATCGAGTTCTCCCCGGAATCGGCCACCATGACGACGGCGGTTCCCGTCAGGAGGTCTCGACGCGCCACCCCGTCCAGGCCGACGCACTCCGAGAGCAAGGAGAGGGCCGTCTGGGCCGTCGGGTCGTTTCCCACCGCCCCGACCATCTTCACCTGGGCTCCGCAACGCGCCGCCGCGAGGGCCTGATTGGCTCCCTTGCCACCGGGGGTCAGGGTGGCCTCCCCCCCGGCCAGGGTCTCCCCCGGCCCAGGGAACCTCTCCACACCGACCCTCATATCGGCATTGATCGACCCGACGACCGCGACCTTTCCAGATGCTGACGCGAACCGATCGCTCATTCGTAGTCCTTCGCGTTGTCCTTGGTCACCAGCACGACCTTGATCGGGGTGGTCTTGGACACCGTCTTGCCGGCCAGGATGTCGGCGGCCTGGTCGACCGCGGTCTTGCCCAGCAGAGCAGGCTGCTGAGCGATCGTCGCTCCCAGGGTTCCAGCCTTGACAGCCTTGATCCCGTCAGCAGTGCCGTCGAAGCCCACGATCTTGACGCTCTTGCCAGCCTTCGACCCCAGAGAGGAAATGGCACCGATGGCCATCTCGTCGTTCTCGGCAAAGATGCCAGCAGCCGTCGGGTGGGCCTGCATGAGGTTGGTCGTCACGTCAAGGGCCTTGGAGCGATCGAAATTGGCGGTCTGTTTGGCGACCACCTTGATGCCCGGGTGCTTGGCGATCTCCTCGGTGAATCCCTTGCCACGGTCGCGGGATGCCGAGGCTCCCGGGGTGCCCTGCAGGTGGATGATCTCACCCTTGTCGCCCATCATCGTGGCGAGTTCCTTGGCTGCCTGAGCGCCGCCAGCGACGTTGTCAGAGGCGATGAACGAAGCGACGTCGCCGCTGGAAGAGCTGCGGTCGACGGTGATGACCGGAATCTTGGCCTTGTTGAGGGCCTTCACCGAGGAAGCGACGGCGTCGGAGTCGGTCGGGTTGACGATGACGACCTTCGCCGAGGTTGACACCGCGTTGGCAAGCTGGTTGGCCTGAGTGGCGGCATCGTCAGAGGCATCCTGAATCTGGAGGTCAACCCCCTTGGCCTTGGCCTCCTTCTTGGCGCCGTCAACGAGCTGGACGAAGAAGGGGTTGGTCTGGGTGGACACGGCCAGCACGACCGTCCCGGAGGAGGCCGATCCGGATTCACCGTCACGGTTACAACCAGCCAAGCCGGTAGCAGCCATCGTCGCGACGACGGCCGTCGCGAGCACCTTGTGAGCAGTTTTGAACGTCATCGTTCTACCTTTCTTTTGTCACTAATGTGTGTCGATTTCCAAAAGATTAATCAGGACTCTTTCTTGGACCTGAAGACATCGAATCCGACAGCCAGGGCGATAACACAGCCGATAACTACCTGCTGCCAGAAGGAGGAAACATTGAGAATATTGAGACCATTACGAATAACAGCCAGGAGGACGGCACCGATGAAAGTACCGCTCGCCTTTCCGGAACCACCCGACAGGGAGGCACCTCCAATGACGACGGCGGCGATCGCGTCAAGTTCATATCCCAGACCCGCCTGGGGCTGGGCCGAGGTCAGTCGACCAGCCAGCACCAGGCCGGCCAGACCCGCGAACAGACCGGCGAGAGCGTAGACGGCGACGAGAATCCGGCGCACCGGAATACCCGACAGGCGGGCAGCCTCCTCGTTGCCACCGATGGCATAAAGGGATCGGCCGAGCACCGTGCGCGACAAGATGAACCAGCACACCACGCCAGCCAAGGCCAACATGATGACCGGGACAGGCACCGGTCCCAGATCATCGCCCAGATGGTTCACCGCATCCGAGGTGGCCACCGGCGTTCCACCAGAGATGACGAGGGTCAGGCCACGAGCGACGCTCATCATGGCCAGGGTGGCGATGAAGGCCGGCAGCTTTCCGTAGGCAATGGCCAGACCGGAGACGGCTCCGGCGAGCAGGCCGATGAGCAGACCGATGATGAGGGTCAGCCATCCCGGCAGGCCGACGTTGGAGAACATCCACGCCGAGACCATGGCCGACAGGGCCGCCACGGAGCCCACCGACAGGTCAATGCCGGAGGTGACGATGACGAAGGTCATACCGAAGGCCATGATGGCCACCACGGCCGCCTGAATACCGATGTTGATGATATTCGGAACGGTCAGGAATACCGGGGTGGCGATGAACAGGGCAATACAAAGGATGATGAGGCCAACGAGGGCACCATGATTGAGGGCCCACGAGCCCATCCTTCGTCCGACTGACGGTTTTTGCGTGGTAGCTGTTGTTGCGGTGGTCACGATGATATTTCCTTTCCCGGTCATCGCTGATCGAGACAAGACACGATTGTCGACATACTTTTGGGATTCAGAATTAGTTACTCTGGTTTGTCATCACTGGGGTCAACGGAGGCCACGGCCAACTCCATGACGGCATCCTCGGTGGCTGTCCGGGCATCCAGGGTCCCCACCGCCCGTCCATGAGCCATGACGAGGATTCGATCGCTCATCCCGATGACCTCCGGCAACTCGCTGGAGACCATGAGGACGGCCCCACCGGCGTCAGTGACAGCGTTGATGAGCTGGTAGATCTCGACCTTCGCGCCGACGTCGACTCCTCGGGTCGGCTCGTCGAGCAGCAAAATTGACGAGTCTGCGAGGATCCAGCGTCCAATGACGACCTTCTGCTGATTGCCACCAGACAAATTGCGCACCGGCTGATCCAAACCCGCCATCCGGACCCGCAGCTTCTCGGCGACCCCCTGGGCTCGTCGTCGTTGCCCGGATCGATCCACCAGACCGGCATGTGAGGTCGACTTCATGGTGGCGTACCCGAGGTTCTCGTTGACCGAGGCGTCCAAAACCAACCCCTGGGACTTGCGCTCCTCGGGTACGTGTCCGATGCCATTGGCAATCGCGTGGGAGATTTTTCCGCCGGCAAGCTCCTTGCCGCGCACGGTGACGGTACCGGAGTCGTATTTGTCAGCCCCGGCGACGGCTCGCAGAACCTCGGTACGTCCGGCTCCCACCAAACCGGCCAGGCCCAGCACCTCGCCGGCATGCAGGTCGAATCCGACGTCCTGGAACGCCCCTTCGCGGCTGAGCCCCTTGACCGACAGCAACACCTCGCCGACCTCGCCGCGGTGGCGCGGGAATTGGTCGTCGATGTCGCGGCCCACCATCATCGTGACGAGCTCACGCTCACTCGTGGAGGCGGGAACCTCGCCGACGAGGCTGCCGTCACGCAGCACGGACACATCGTCACCCACGCGCGGAATCTCGTCGAGGTGGTGGGAAATGAACACCATCGCCACGCCGTTGGCCTTGAGGTCGTCCATCACCTCGAACAGCTGGCCGGACTCCTTGCGAGTCAGGGCGGCGGTGGGCTCGTCGAGGATGAGCACCCTGGCATCCATCGAAAGAGCTCGCGCGATCTCGACAAGCTGCTGGTGAGCAGTACTCAACGAACCGACGAGGCGATCTGGGGAGACGTCCAGGCCAATCCGCTCCAGAGCGGTACGGGCCTGGGCTCGCATCGGGCCCCAACTGACGAGTCCGCCACGGCTGGGAGTACGCCCCAGCATGATGTTCTCGGCCACCGACATCTGCGGAACGAGATTGAGCTCCTGGTGGATCGTCGCAATACCCGCCGCCTCAGCAGCCTTGACGGTGGGAAGGTCACCAGGCTTACCATCGATGACCACCGAGCCCGAGTCCGGGTGATAGATCCCGCTCATCATCTTGATGAGTGTGGATTTCCCGGCTCCATTCTCCCCGAGGAGGACCCGCACCCTTCCCGCAATGACGTCCACGGACACATCGTCAATGACCTTGACGGGTCCGAAAGCCTTGCTGACATGGTCGAGTCGAAGTACTGGCGATGATGTCACTGGTCCTCCTTGACCATTCGGGTTGATGCCCTGACGATGAGATGGGTGTCCAGTCGAGCGGAGCTGGTCGGTTCACCTGCCATGGCGCGGTTCAGCAGATCGACAGCGACCTTCCCCATGGCGTCGATGTCCTGGGCGACGACGGTGAGCGCGGGGTTGGTGAGGCTGAACAGCGGAAGGTCGTCGAAACCGACCAAGTCAATCTCCTCGCCAATGCGAACTCCCCTGTCGAGGCAGGTTCGCAGGGCTCCCATCGACATCAGCGAGTCGGACGCGAAGATGGCGGTGGCGCCGCGATCGAGCAGCAGTCCTGCGCCGACACGTCCGGATTCCTCCTGGTAGTCACCCACCACCACGAGATCCTCGACGACGTCAACGCCACGCTCAGCCAGCAGTCGACAATAGGCCTGATAGCGTTCCAGACCCGTTGATGACTGCTGCGGACCGGTGATGAAACCGATCGTGCGGTGCCCTCGATCCAGCAGGTGATCGACGGCCTCCCTCATGCCGTTCCACGGGTCAGAGGTGACCGACGGCAGAGTTGAGCCAGCGATCTCACGGTCCACGCACACGACCTGAACCCCGTCGTCAACAAGATCCTTGACGGCCTGTTCTCCCAAGCCGGTAGGGGCCACGATGGCCCCGTCGACTTGCTGGCGGCGCAGAGTGTCAACGTAGCGGTTGAACTGGTCGGCAGACTCGTCGGCATTGCACAGCAAGGTGGCCCAACCGTGAGCCAGGCACGCGTTCTCGACGACGGAGGCCAGTTCGGCGAAGTAGGGGTTGCGAATGTCCGGGACGACCAATCCAATGACGCCGCTGTGGGCAGAGCGCAACGACCTGGCGTGGGCATTCGACAGGTAACCGAGCTCCTTGGCCGCCTTGCGCACGGCACTGCGAGACGCTGGGGAGGTCGCCGAACTGCCGTTGAGGACTCGTGATGCCGTCCCCAGGGACACACCAGCCAGCTTGGCGACGTCCTTGATCGTCGGTTTGTGATTCACCTTCCCCTCCTCTCGTCGTCGAGTCTGAGGTTGTCGGGGACTGTCCCCGAACTCACTCATGGAAACGTTTCCACGAGTGCGTGGCAACTATGAAAGCAAACGCGCGACCCGGTGTCAAGGCAGTAAGCAATACTCCTCGTCAACCCCGTGTCATCGGCGTGTGACGACATTTGCGGCAACGCACAATGTCCCCGGATGCTGACACATCCGGGGACATTCGTAGGCTGTCACAGACCCTCAGTCCTCGGCGAGGGTCACCTCCAAGCCACCCATGATCTGGGCGGCCAGGTTGTACAGGAAGCTGAACAGGGTTGAGATCGCCGTGAACAACACTGCGTTGATGGCACCGATGAGGGCCGTCAGACCCAAGACTCGGCCAGTGTTGACGTAGTCAGAAAGCTGGAACTTCGAGTTCGAGCTCGGGGAACTGATGAGGTCATTGGCCACCTTGTTCAACGAGTCGAGGGCACCCGAGGCACCGATGATGCCCCAGATGATCCACGTCGCGATGAAGAGAATCACGGCACCAGCAACACCGAACAGCAGGGAGGTCTTCATGACTGACCAGGGATCAACACGAGTCAGACGCAACCGAGCCTTGCGGGTACGTCTGGCAGCCCGAGCAGGCTGACGCGCCTGAGCCGGACGCGACTGCGACTGGCTGGGGGCTTTCTCCCACGTCGTCGCACTCGAATCGGTTCGCTTGCGCGTCGGGGTGGACGCGGTCGTCCGCTTACGATCAGACTCTTGGCGCGGATCGGGACGCTGCTGGCCCTCGCCCTGGAAGGTACGGCGAGCGTCACCGGCAGTCCAGCGCGTCGCCTCTGGGTCATCGGGCCCCGGATGCATCACCGTCTTCTCGTCACTCACCGTTGTCCTCCGGCTTCATGTCGCTTTCCGCCGTTTCGACGGTACGGTCGTCGTCCACAGTATCGCCTTGCGAAAACCCATCTGCGGATTCGGTCTGTGTGGGGGCACCCTCAGCAGTGTCCGAAGCGCCTCCCTCGACGTCCTCCTCGACCTCGCGCTCCGGGTTCACGGCGATGATCGACACGCAGTCCTCACCGCTGACGGAGACGAACTTCACCCCCATCGTCGAGCGTCCCTTGGCAGGAACCTCACTGACGGCCGACCGGGTGATCTGACCCGAATTCTTGATGGCGATGATCTCGTCAGCCTCACTGACCACCAGGCCGCCGACAAGGGAACCGCGCTCCTCGTTGAGGGCCATCGCCTTGATGCCAAGGCCACCACGACCCTGCTGACGGTACTGCGAGACGGCGGTGCGCTTGGCGTAGCCACCGTCGGTCGCGGTGAAGACGAAACGGTCGTCCTCGGGCATGTCGGCGGGAATGATCGACATCGACAGCAGCTCGTCGTCATCACGGAACTTCATGCCGGTCACACCGGAGGTGGCACGACCCATCGGACGCAACTGGTCGTCGCCAGCGGAGAACCGGATTGCCTGACCCTTGCGACTGATGAGCAGCACGTCGTCCTCGGCCGAGCACCGCTCGGCACCGATGAGCTCGTCGTCCTCGGTACGGAAGTTGATCGCGATGACACCAGCCTGACGAGAAGAATCGTAGGCCTTGAGAGCGGTCTTCTTGACCAGTCCCTTGCGGGTGGCCAGCAGCAGGTACTCAGCGTCCTCGTAGGAGCGCAAGGTCATGACCTGGGCGATCTTCTCGTCGGGCAGGAAGCTCAGTAGCCCAGCAACGTGACCACCCTTGGCGTCACGACCGGCCTCCGGCAACTGCCACACCTTGGTGCGATAAACCCGACCCATATTCGTGAAGAAGAGGATCCACTGGTGGTTGGTGGTCGTGAACAGCTGGGCCACCTCGTCGTCAGCACGCAGGCTGGCACCGCGAACTCCCTTGCCACCGCGCTTCTGCACGCGGTACAGGTCGGTACGGGTGCGCTTGGCATACCCACCGCGGGTGATGGTGACGACGACGTCATCGTCAGGAATGAAGTCCTCCTCGGAGAAGTCCCCGTCCGCCGCGATGATGCGGGTGCGACGCTCGTCCCCGTACTTCTCGACGATCTCGGCGAGCTCGTTGGAGATGATCTCGCGCTGACGATCCTCGCTGGCCAGGATGGCCTTGTAGTCGGCGATGAGCCGTTCGAGTTCTTCCAGGCGGTTGATGATCTTCTGACGCTCCAGGGCAGCCAGACGACGTAGCTGCATGTCGAGAATGGCGCGAGCCTGAATCTCGTCGATGTCGAGCAGCTCCTGAAGTCCGGTGCTGGCGGCCTCGGTGTTCGGGGAGCGGCGGATGAGGGCAATGACCTCGTCGAGCATGTCGAGTGCCTTGACGAGGGCCCGCTGGATGTGGGCGTCCTTCTCAGCCTGGGTCAGGCGGTACTCGGTGCGCCTGCGGATGACCTCCATCTGGTGGCCGATCCAGTAGCTGATGAACTGATCCAGACGCAGGGTACGCGGAACGTTGTCGACCAGGGCCAACATGTTGCAGCCGAAGGTGTCCTGCAAGGCGGTGTGCTTGTACAGGTTGTTCATGACGACGCGCGGCTGGGCGTCCCTCTTGAGGACGATGACCAGACGCTGGCCGGTGCGGGCCGAGGAGTCGTCGCGGATGTCGGCGATGCCGTTGATGCGACCCGAGTTCACCAGGTCAGCGATCTTGGTGGCGAGATTGTCGGGGTTGCACATGTAGGGCAATTCAGTGACGACCAGGCACTGGCGTCCCTTCTTGTCCTCCTCCATGTCGATGACGGCGCGCATCGTCACCGAGCCACGACCGGTGCGGTAGGCGTCCTCGATCCCCTGCCGGCCGACGATGAGGGCGCCCCCGGGGAAGTCCGGACCCTTGATCCTCTCCATGCACGCCTCGAGCAGCTCCTCGGAGGAGGCCTCGGGGTGGGCCAGGGACCACTGCACGGCCTCGTTGACCTCGCGCAGGTTGTGCGTCGGGATGTTGGTGGCCATACCGACGGCAATACCCGAGGACCCATTGACGAGCAGGTTCGGGAATCTGGCAGGCAGGACGACCGGCTCGGTCTCCTTGTTGTCATAGTTCGGCTGGAAATCGACGGTCTCTTGGTCGATGTCGCGAACCATCTCCATGGCCAGCGGAGCCATCTTGCACTCGGTGTATCGCATGGCGGCCGCGCCGTCATTGCCCTGGGAACCGAAGTTGCCCTGGCCCTGGACCAGCTTGTAGCGCATGGCCCACGGCTGGGCCAGACGTACCAAGGTGTCGTAAATGGCCGAGTCACCGTGCGGGTGGTACTTACCCATGACGTCACCGACGACACGGGAGCACTTGTTCCAGCCGCGGTCGGGGCGGTAACCACCGTCGTACATCGCGTAGATGACGCGACGATGCACCGGCTTGAGGCCGTCACGCACATCGGGCAGGGCTCGCCCGACGATGACGCTCATCGCGTAGTCGAGGTAGGCGTTCTGAATCTCGTCACGAATCTCGACCGGCTGGATCCCGACATGACGGCCGGTCACCAGTCCTTGACGGTCTGCCTGGTTCTGCTCGTCGGGCTTCTCGTCGTCAGCCATGGAGTGTCCTTTGAATGATCAGTGGATGAGGGAAGAGTTATTGGGGGATGCTCAGATGTCGAGGAAGCGAACGTCCTTGGCATTGCGCTGGATGAACGACCGGCGCTGCTCGACGTCCTCACCCATGAGGATGGAGAACATCTGATCGGCCAGGGCGGCGTCTTCGAGGGTCACCTGGAGCAGCAAACGCTTGTCGGGGTCCATGGTGGTGTCCCACAGATCCTCGGCATCCATCTCACCCAGACCCTTGTACCGCTGGATCGGGTTGACCTGAGGAAGCTTCTTGCCGTGGGCCAGACCATCCTCGCGCAGCAGGTCACGCTCCTCGTCGGAGTAGGCCAGCTCATGAGGGGAGTTCGTCCAACGCAGCCGGAACAACGGCGGCTGGGCCAGGTAGACGTGACCGGCGTCAATGACCGGGCGCATGAACCGGAACAGCAGGGTCAGCAGCAGGGTGCGGATGTGTGCGCCGTCGACGTCGGCGTCAGCCATGAGGATGATCTTGTGGTAGCGCAACTTGTCCAGATCAAAGTCCTCGTGGACGCCGGTTCCCAGCGCATTGATGATCGACTCGATGGTCTCTGAGCTCAGCGCGCGGTCGAGACGGGCCTTCTCGACGTTGAGGATCTTTCCTCGCAGCGGCAAGATCGCCTGGATGCGCGGGTCGCGGCCCTGAGAGGCCGAGCCACCGGCCGAGTCACCCTCCACGATGAAGATCTCGCACTCCTGCGGGTTGGTCGAGGAGCAGTCCTTGAGCTTGCCGGGCAGGGAGGTCGAGCCCAGCAGACCCTTGCGGTTACGGGCCAAGTCGCGGGCCTTGCGGGCTGCCACTCGGGCCTGGGCAGCGGCCTGGGACTTGCGGACGATGTTCTTGCCCTCGTTGGGGTTCTCCTCGAACCAGTCGGAGAGCTTCTCGTTGAGGGCCTTCTGGACGAAGGACTTGGCCTCGGCGTTACCGAGCTTGGTCTTCGTCTGGCCCTCGAACTGTGGTTCGGTGAGCTTGATGGACACGACGGCGGTCAGACCCTCGCGGATGTCGTCACCGGACACGCGGTCCTCGCGCTTCTTGATGAGCCCCCAGGTCTCACCCCACCGGTTGACGGTGTTGGTGAGGGCGGCACGGAAGCCCTCCTCGTGGGCGCCACCCTCGATGGTGTTGATGGCGTTGGCGAAGGTGTGGACGCTGGTGGTGTATGAGGTGTTCCACTGCATCGCGATCTCCAGGCCCATGCCCTCGTCGCGACGGTGGGACTCCAAGGAGATGATGGTGGGGTTGATGACGTCACGGGTCCCGGTGAGGAAGCGGACATAGTCCTTGAGGCCCTCGTTGTAGAGGAAATCCTCCTGGATGGGGTTGCCGTCCTCGTCGACATGACCTTCACGACGGTCGGTGAGCATGATCCGCAGCCCCTTGTTGAGGAAGGCCATCTCGCGGAAACGGTTCGACAAGGTCTCGTAGTCGAAGACGATGGAGTCGAAGATCTCGTCGGAGGGCTGGAAGCGCACCGTGGTGCCCTCGTGGTCGTCGGGGCCGAGGGCCTCGAGCTGCTCCAACGGGCCGTCCGGGTCTCCCAGACTGAAGGACTGACGCCAGTGGTAGCCGTCACGGCGCACCTCGACGACGAAGTGGCTGGACAAGGCGTTGACGACCGAGGAACCGACGCCGTGCAGACCGCCGGAAACCTTGTAGCCGCCGTTGCCGAACTTGCCGCCGGCGTGCAGCTTGGTCAGCACCAGGGTGACGGTGGGGATGTGTTCGACGGGGTGTTCCTTGACCGGGATGCCACGTCCGTTGTCGGTGACCTGGCACCAGTTGTCGTCGAGGAGTTCGACCTCGATGGTGTCGCAGTAACCGGCCATCGCCTCGTCGACGGAGTTGTCGACGATCTCGTAGACGCAGTGGTGCAGACCGCGCTCACCGGTGGAACCGATATACATACCGGGACGCTTCCGAACGGCTTCCAGACCTTCCAGGACGGTGATCTGACCGGCGTCATAGGACCCGTCAACAGTCGTCGGGGGAAGATCCGAGTCGAGAACGTCAGGATGGTCGGTGGCGTCGATGAGAAGGTCCTCGGGGGTGTCCCCATCGGTCGACTCGGGCATCTCGGGCTGGCTCACGGGCAATGCGCTCCTGTGTCTCTACAGAGGTCACGGTGACCTCCGGGGCTGGCGTCACCGTCAGATGTCATGAACTGACGGAGCGCCCAACACCCCAATGCTACCGCAATCCTGCGCGGTAGCGGACACCGGAACCCGCGAGACGGACGTTGAGAGGGTCTGTGAGCGACTCGACCCCATTGCCCGACCACGGGGTCCGGGAGTGGGGGTCACGGCGTCAGCAGTGTGATGCCGCCTCTCAGACCTCGATCAGTTCACGAGTGGTCGACGTCCACCCCGGCGCCTGCCAGGAAGCCACGGCCCTGGCCACTCACCGTCACCTCGTCGCCGGCCGGCAGCCACGCCGCTTGACCACGGTTCAACTCACAATCCTCACCACCACAATGAGCAACGAGCTGTCCGTGGGTGACAAGGAGAATCCGTCCCAAATCGGTGGCCGGAAGGGCGAGGGTGTCGTCGTGTCCCTGCAGGGCCCACAGCCGGAACTCCGGGAAATCGGTGCGGTAGACGGCCACTCCTGTCGACACCTGAACCGGGTATTCACCCACGCATGGCTCAGGAGTCATGATGGCGTGGTCGAGCAGGGCCTCGACGTTGATGTACTTGCTCGTCAGACCACCACGCAGGACATTGTCGGAGTTGGCCATGATCTCCACACCGGTACCGCCCAGATAGGCGTGCATGGTGCCAGCTCCCAGGTGAATCTGCTGGCCAGGTGCCAGACGCACCCGATTCATGAGCAGGGCGACGAGGATGGACGGGTCACCGGGATGGTCCTGGGACAACTCGACGGCGGTGCGGGCAAGCCCTCGGATGGCCTCGTCCGTGCCCTCCTCGAGGTATTGACGGGAGGCTGACACGACCCCTTCCACGACGGCAGCAACCTTCTCGTCCCCCGACAGCACCGTCGCGACGACCTTGGCCAGTCCGTCGGCCTCACCCAAGGGGGCCAGGACGTCATCGAGTCCGTCGACCTTCCCCAACCCCGATAGCAGAACCAGGGAGGAGGACGGGTCTCGGAAACCACACAGGGCGTCAAAGTCTGTGAGGGCGACGATCATCTCAGGCTTCGGCCAGTCGTCGCGGAAGATGCGATGGGGCTCACCAAGGCCCACTCCCGCCTCGTTCTCAGCGGCAAATCCCCTCTCGGCCTGCTCACGAGACGGGTGAGCCTGGATACTCAGGGCATGGGAGGCTGACAAGATCTTGAGCAGGTAGGGCAGGCGATCACCGAAGGCGTCGCGGCTGGCCCGGCCGAGTTCGGCGGGATGGTCGATCAGCCACTGATCCAAGGTGCGCCCATCGGCCAGAGCTGACGGAGCCTTGGGGTGGGCCCCCAGCCAATACTCAGCCCACGGCTGTCCATCCGGCTGTGCGCCGAGAATCTCGGGGATTGCCTGCTCCGATCCCCAGTCGTAGTGCTGAACCTCGCCGACCAAACGCTGCATCTGACCTCCTCATGAGCGACAACAACGTTACGGGTCTCACCCATGTGAGCCAATACTCTCGCGGGTTTTCGCTCAGCATCGACGCCCTCGACAATCAGCGTTCCTCAGCCATAGGTGTCGCGCGGGCCCCGACCTGGCACGGACCTGGGACCGTGTTTCCAACTGGGGGCGGTCGGTCCCTCGATGATGACCTTGGTGACGGTCCCCTCTCCCAGCCGCCGATTGAGTTCGGCGACCAGTTGTGGAGCGATGGTGCGCAGGGACGTCGCCCACACCGTTGCCTCGGTACGCACGGTCAGGACGGTGCCCTGATACTTGACCGGACGGGAATGCTGCGCATTGGTGGGGCCGACGAGTTCTGGCCAGCGTGACAAGACCAGGTGCAGGTTGACCTGACGTCCCCATCCCTTGGATTTCACAAGGTTGGTGAAGGCATCCCCCAGGACCATCGGGTCGCGGGCATCCTTGCGGGGGCCAGACCATGTCGGGGTCGTGGGGGCACGACGACGTCTGGTCTGCGTGGAGCGTCGGGGCGGTGGCAACAACACCTCACCGGCATCGTCACGACGCACGGTTCCCGCTGGTTCACCACGGGCAGTCCGAGCGATGGCCAGGGCGACGTCGACCCCTTCGTCATCATGGTCAGCTGCCAGGAGGCGGTCCTCCTCAGAAGGGACACCCTGCTCCCACGGATCACCTCCGTTGGTCATCGTCACTCCCTTCATGACGCAGAACCTGGCCACCACCGACGTCGAACCTGTTCCCCCGCAGGATCTCGGGAACATCCGATGCTACCGCGGCGGTCACCAGGACCTGATCTGCCTCGATGACAGCAGACGCCAGCCGATCACGCCGAGTGGCGTCGAGTTCAGCGAAGACGTCGTCAAGGACGAGAACCGGTTCGATGCCGTCGTCACGCAACAATTGGAACGACCCCAGCCGCAAGGCCAGCGCCAACGACCACGATTCGCCATGGGATGCGTACCCCTTGGCCGGCATGTCCCCGATGTGAAGGACGATGTCGTCACGCTGTGGACCGACGAGGGTGACGCCGCGGACGAGCTCGTCGACTCGCCTTTTCGCCAGGGCATCGAGGAATCTGTTCGCCAACTCCTGGCGGTCGATGGGTTCAGGAGCCTGGCCCTCCTGGGGAGGTGACCACAGTCCGTCGAGGTCGATGGTCGACGTGTACGAGGCCGTCGCCACATCATTGACCGGGGCGATCTCGCGGTAGGCCGTCGAGGTCAGCGGCATGACGGCTGACAAGGTGTCCAACCGGGCTGACAGGAGCTCGGCACCGATGGTGGCCAACTCGTCGTCCCAGATCTCCATGGTCGCGCCGATCTCGGCCCCCGCCGAGGGCCCCCTGCCAGCCAAGGACTTGAGCAGGGCATTGCGCTGTTTGAGGACGCGTTCGTAATCCGCCTTCACCCCGGCCATCCGAGGCCAACGCGTCACGACCAGGGCGTCGAGGAAGGTACGACGATCTGACGGATCACCCCGGACGATGGCCAGATCATTGGGCGAGAACACCACGGTTCGCAACACCCCGAGGATCTCGCGAGGTCGGGTCAGTGGAGCACGATTGATCCGTGCCCGATTGGCACGCCGTGGATTGATCTCGACCTCCAGCAGCAGGCTACGGGAATCCTGTGCCCCGGCACGGACTCGGCCACGCACCACGGCCTGACGAGCCCCCAGCCTCACCAGCGGGGTGTCATTGCTGACGCGGTGTGACGACAAGGTGGACAGGTATTCCACGGCCTCGACAAGATTGGTCTTCCCCTGACCGTTGGAACCGATGAAGGTCGTCACTCCCGCTGTCATGGGGACGTCGGCGCGAACATAGGAGCGGAAATCGACCAGTTCGAGACGCTCGACGAACATCCGGACCTCCCTCCGACCGCTGCCAGGCCGCCCGAGTCAGGTTACCGGAGCCAAGTGTGTGACAACCACGGCTTACCGTGCAGGACAACACAGCCCTCAGGCAGGAGGGGATCGTCACCGCTGCGAATGGCATCGACAACGGCTTCCGGTTCAGACAGCGGCGCGGGGCCATCTCCTCCCCACTCCAACGCACAGCGTCGGGCGGTGGCCACCAGCCGGAAGGCCGACCGATCTGCGGCCGAGGGTGCGACGATGACGACCAGACTCCCGTCGACCAGGGCCGTCATGTCGTCGTCGAGGACGGCCAGCAGGTCGTCCGACCCGCAGTCACAGGCGTCACAGGCACATTCGGGGACGATGTCAAAGGGGTCGGCGTCACAGGTGACGGACAGTCCGACAAAGGGAACCTGGTCGAAGGTGACGACCGACACGTGCAGCGGCAGGGTGTCTGCATGCGGGCTCGACCAGCGTTGCTGCAACCGGTCCTCCCCCTGGGACATGGTGTCGACGTCGACGTCACACAGGGTGGAAAGGGCCTGCTGCCACGCTTGCAGACGCAACATGAGAACCCGATACCGCTGTGGATCGGTGACCCTGCTGTACTCCTCCTCGGCCGCTATCGAATTGCCGGCATGGGGATCGGGCCAGGAAGGCGCATTGAGGGCATCGAAGACGCGGTCAACTTCGGTCCGGACGTCAGCGATGGTTGTCATGCCAACAGTGTGACAACCCTGCTAACCGGACAATCCGGCACCCCATGCCACTTGTCCACACCTCACAGTGCTATGGAGTTCCCACAAGTCGGCCTTGTCGGACCATGCCCGCCGACACGGCCTGCCTGTGCCGTGAAGATCGCTCAGGAGGGAAGCCTCATGAGCATGATGACGTGGCGGTAATCGGTCTCCGGCTTGCCGTCAAGGTCATTGAGGCCGGTCACCAGGCAGGGCTTGCCGGGAGCGGTGAAGGAGAAGTGCACATAGGGGGTGTCCAAGGCGCCGAGGGCGTCGGACAGGTAGTGCGGGTTGAATCCGGCCGCCGTGATGGTGGGCTCTCCGTCAACGTGGTTGGTGACGACGGCCTCGATGGCCTCGGATGCCTGGGCCTGGTCACCGGTGGCGGCCGACAGAGCCACCGAATCGTCATTGATGACCATACGCAGTGGGGTGTTGCGCTCTGCCACCAGGGAGACACGCCGTACCGAGTTGATGAGCTCGTCGGTACGGGCACGCACCGATCGGGTGGCCTTGATGTCCATGAGGTGACGGACCTTGGGGAATTCGCCACTCAGCAGGCGGGTGGTCATACGACGCACACCGTTGGCACCGTCCCCCTCGAAACCAACCAGGCCCTCACCGCTGTCACCCGAGGAGAGGTTGACGGTGACGTGCTCGCCGGAGGTCATGGAGCGGGCGGTCTCATTCATGACCTTGGCCGGCACCAAGGCGGTGGCCTCGGCGTCGGTGGCGGCGGGGTTCCAGGTGATCTCCTTGAGAGCCATGCGGTAACGGTCGGTAGCCAGCAGGGAGAGAACCTCGCCGTTGATCTCGACACGCACTCCGGTGAAGACCGGCAGCAACTCGTCACGTCCAGCAGCCACGACGACCTGGGCGACAGCCCGGGAGAAGACATCGGCCTCAACGGTTCCGGTGGCTGTGGGCATCTGCGGCAGATCGGGGTACTCGTCGACCGGCAGGGCTTGCAGAGTGAAGCGGGCAGACCCGCAGACCAGATCCATCTTGGCGGGATCGGTGGTGATCTGGACTGGCTTGGCGGGCAGGCTGCGGGCAATGTCGGCCAGCAGTTTGCCCGACACCAGGGATTCGCCAGGCTCGTCAACCTGAGCAGGGAGGGTGATCTGGGCACTGGTCTCGTTGTCGGAGGCCGACATTACGACGGAGTCGCCCTCCGCGCGCACGAGCAGTCCAGCCAGGATCGGCACTGTCGGCCGGCTCGGCAGGCTGC
Source organism: Cutibacterium equinum (assembly GCF_028021195.1). Taxonomy (NCBI): domain Bacteria; kingdom Bacillati; phylum Actinomycetota; class Actinomycetes; order Propionibacteriales; family Propionibacteriaceae; genus Cutibacterium; species Cutibacterium equinum. The sequence continues at coordinate 2,488,268 of NZ_CP115668.1, read as the reverse complement.
GGGCAGCCCAGGCGACAGCTTCGGCCATGACATCGCGTTCCAGACGGATTTTCACTGCGTCCCCTTGACTTGGCGTCGTGCACCCCATGGTGCTTGCACGTCGATCATATCCAAGCCCGAGGACGAATCACACCCACGTGATGCCAACGTTGAGGGTGTGGCGGCACTGCCAGGGATTCCGGTCACTGGAGCGGGCAGGGGTGAGCCACGACGCAGGAGGTCTTGTCCCCACATCCACACCCACAGACTTTTAAGAGATTGAGATGTCTGTCCTTCCTTCATGGTCATAACCCCTGTGGATCTTGTGGATAACCAATGAATCCGCTTGTCACAGAGTTTTTGCAGATGTGTATGACGACGTGGACTGGATGTGTGTGCCGACAGGGTGTCTGTGGATGACCGACGTCGTCCCAAGGTTGTCCCCCGACTGTCCACTGGTTGTCCACACCCAAGTATGGGGAGGGAATGAGCGCGCCGATGCCCTGTTGTGTCGATGCTCTCTGGTGCCGATGACGACGTGTGCCGATGTCGTATCGGGGTCAGGACGGTCAGTACTGCTTGATGCGGTTGGTGATCTCGGAAACCTGGTTGAAGATCTGACGCTGCTCCCCCATGAGAGCGCGGATCTTCCGGTCGGCGTGCATCACCGTGGTGTGGTCCTTGCCACCGAACTCGGCACCGATCTTGGGCAGCGACAGATCGGTGAGTTCACGGCACAGATACATGGCGATCTGGCGCGCAGTGACAAGAGTCTGGGCGCGCGAGGTGCCCAGCAAGTCCTCAGTGGAAATCTCGAAGTAGCTGGCCGTCTCGACGATGATCCGCTCGGGGGTCACCAGGGTCTCTCGGCCCTCCGGGATGAGGTCTTTGAGGACGATCTCGGCCAAGGAGATGTCCACCGGCTGCTGATTGAGGCTGGCGAAGGCCGTCACTCGGATGAGGGCACCTTCGAGCTCACGGATGTTGGTCTGGATACGGCTGGCGATGAACTCCAGCACATCCGGCTCGACCTCGATCTTCTCAGCCGCAACCTTGCGTCGCAGGATGGCGATACGAGTCTCCAGGTCCGGAGGCTGAATATCGGTCAACAGACCCCACTCGAATCGGCTGCGCAGTCGAGGCTCAAGGGCCTCCAGCAATTTTGGCGGCCGATCGGAGGTCATGACGATCTGCTTCTGAGCGTTGTGGAGGGTGTTGAAGGTGTGGAAGAACTCCTCCTGGGTCTGGATCTTCGACTCCAGGAACTGGATGTCGTCGACCAGCAGGACGTCGACGTCGCGGTAGGAGCGTCGGAACTCCCTGGTGCGGTTGGTGCCGATGGCGTTGATGAAGTCGTTGGTGAGTTCCTCGGTGGAGACGTACTTCACCGTGACGTTGTCGTAGTACGACATGACGTAGCGACCGATGGCGTGCAGCAGATGGGTCTTGCCCAGTCCGGAGCCGCCATAGATGAGCAGCGGGTTGTACGACTTGCCGGGAGCTTCAGCGACGGCGACGGCAGCCGCGTGGGCGAACCGGTTGGAAGCGCCGATGACGAAGGAGTCGAAGGTGTACTTGGGGTTGAGTCGATTGCCCTCGTCATCATCGATGCTCTGGGCAGGCTCGGTGGCAGGTTGAGCTGCTCCGACGGTGACCTTGGGGACGAATTGGGCCGGTGGGAGGGGATCCTCTTCCTCGTCATGGTCGGGGGCGCCGAGGGCCAATTCCAGGTCGGGGTCGATGGTGATGGCCAGGTGGATACCCTTGTGGAATTGGTCGGACAGGAGCTCCTCGAGTTCATGACGCATCTTGGACTCGACGCGTTCACGGGCGAACTCGTTGGGGACGGCGATCATGACGGTCGAGCCATACATCGTCACCGGTGTGGTGTTGGACAACCACGCTCGGTTGGGTTTGGAAACCTTCGTGAGGATCTCATCCCAGGCCGCGTTGAGCGCTTCGGTGGGATCACTGGTGGCCGGCTGCGAACTCATCGGTGGGGGCAACACGGCGTCAGGGTGGATTGGCGCGGGATGGGGGTGGTCGGCGTCGCCGAACGGGGTGTCGGACATTCCACCACCTGTTCCCTAGAGATCGTCGAGAGTTGTCCACATAGTTTTCCACAACCAGTGTGACAAGGCACCACAGAGGTACCGCACTGTCGAACGCTAGTGAGTCGTGGGACCATCCGCAACCGGTTTGAGTGGCTTGCCAGGCGGGTCAGAGACTACATCGATGTGGTTTCACGGGTGTTGTTCGATGACTGCGTGGGGTGTGGTCGTCAGTTTGCCGACGACGGGGTCGACAACGTAGAGTTATCCGGTCGCTGTCTTCAGCGTCCACTTCCCCTGCGCCCATCCGGGCGCCCCGGACATATGGGACCGGCTCGCGTCGATCCCCCGGGTGATCCCCGAGACACAAGGGAGAACATCCCCGTGAAGCGCACTTTCCAGCCCAGCAATCGTCGTCGTGCCCGTAACCACGGCTTCCGTTCCCGCATGAGCACCCGTGCCGGCCGCGGCATCCTCGCCGCTCGTCGCCGCAAGGGTCGCGCCAAGCTGTCGGCCTGAGTCTCCATGCTGCCCGCCCGGTCGCGGATGCACCGTCCCGGTGACTTCCGTGCCGCGGTCCGCGGGGGCGTCAGGTCTGGCCGTCCCACTCTCGTCGTCCACGCCGGGCGACGTGCACAGGTCCAGCCTGACCCGACCGACAGCACCGAGTTGTCCACAGGTGCTGTGGACAACTTCGGTACCGGTGGACCATCACCATCCCGACCCGAGCTTGCGCCACGGGTCGGTTTTGTCGTGTCCAAGGCCGTGGGAAATGCTGTCACCCGCAATCGGGTGAAGCGTCGCCTGCGGCACCTGTGTCGTCCCCTCGTTGACGAACTCGACGACGGTACTGTCGTCGTCGTGAGGGCTTTGCCACCTGCCGCGACCCAACCAGATCGGGTCGCCAAGGATCTCGACGGCGCATGGCACCAGGCACTACGGAAACTGCGATGATGGCTGCAGCGGTACCAGCACGGAGACCAGATGGCAGCAGGAGCGTGTGGGGAACGCTGCGGAAGTTTCGTCCCCTCACATGGCTGGCCATTGGATTCGTCAAGGGTTGGCGGGCCTTCATCTCTCCGCTTTACGGGGACGTCTGCAAATATGAGCCGAGCTGTTCGGCCTACGGTCTGCGAGCCCTCCAGGTGCACGGGGTGTTTCGGGCCACGCCGATGATCATTTGGCGGATCCTGCGATGCAACCCATGGTCCGACGGCGGGTACGACCCAGTGCCGGGCACCCTTGAGGCACGGCAATGGCACCAACTTCACCCCGAGCTCGCGCCCTCTGCCACCAAACCAGCCGATGACCTGACGGGTGAGAACCCGAGCAATCACGAATCGGCCCCACGAACCATCCCCGGACACACCGATCCGGGGAGTACCCACATGGGTACCCCTTCCCACACCCGAGGTGAGAACTGATGCTCAACCCGCTGGTCATACTCGGCCTGGGCGGCGCCCTCCACGCGATGGGGCACGCCATCATGGTGCCGCTGTACTGGGCGGTGTCCGGCCTGCTCGTCCTCTTCCACTACCTGTGGTCGCCGCTGTTCGGCCGCGACTCCGGCGTGTCGTGGACATTGGCCATCGTCTGTCTGACGATCTTCATCCGTTTGCTGTTGGTGCCGCTGTTCGTCAAGCAGATCAACTCTGCGCGATCGATGCAGCTCATCCAGCCGAAGGTGAAGGCCATCCAGGAGAAGTATGGCGACGACCGGGAACGCGCCGGTCAGGAGATGATGAACCTCTACCGCGAGGAAGGGGTCAACCCGGCGGCGTCCTGTCTGCCTGTCCTGCTGCAGATGCCAATCTTCCTGGCCCTGTTCCGTGTGCTCGACGGTGCCTCCCGCGGTACCGCCCGCGGTCACTTCTTCACCGAGAACCCGGGGCTCATGGAATCCCTGCAGCACGCCAAGTTCTTCGGTGCTGAGCTGGCCGGTCGATTCCTGCCGATGAACGATGGCTTTGGCGGCACCCAGGTCGTCGCCCTGGTCCTCATCGTCATCATGGTGGCGACGCTGTTCTACACCCAGCTTCAGCTGATGCGTAAGAACATGCCGCCGGAATCCCTGACCGGCCCCATGGCTCAGCAGCAGAAGATGATGATCTACCTCTTCCCGCTGATGTACTTGTTCTCGGGCGTGAGCTTCCCGATCGGCGTCATGCTCTACTGGTGCACCTCGAACCTGTGGACCCTCGGTCAGCAGGAGATCCTCATTCGCAACAACCCGACGCCCAACACCCCGGCCTACATCGACTGGCGTGAGCGCATGATTGCCAAGGGCAAGGATCCCGACGAGATCGAGCGTGCCCGTCGCGAGAAGCGTCGACGCAAGGTTGTCGCCCCCACCCCGGTGGCAACCGTTGAGGATGGCGAGAAGCCGATGGTGGCTCGTCAGGGAGTGACCCGTCAGACGGTGCGCAAGGACGCCAATGGTGGTCGTCAGGTCGTCCGGCGTCAGCAGCCTGCCAAGCAGACGCGAGCCCAACGCAAGAAGTGAGGCCGGGCCCTGGGCCCGCCACGAACCATTCCACTGACCAGCATGGCTGGTTGATTTTGAGAGGTGACGAACAACGATGAGCGAGAGCAGCGAGCGCATCGAACAGGTCGACGTCGATCAAGGTGAGGACCGCGGCGATCTGGATACCGACGATCTTGGCACCGAAGGGATGGCCGACGAGGTCGACCTCGATACCGAGGATGATGCCGCCGGCGAGGAGTCTGGTGAGCCCCTGGAGGAGGAAGGTGACATCGCCGCTGACTACCTCGAGGAACTCCTCGACATCGCCGACCTGGATGGAGACATCGACACCTATGTGGAGAGCGGGCGAGCCCACGTCTCCATCGTCACGGATTCTCAAACCCTCGTCGGCAAGGACGGCAAGGTCCTGGAGGCGTTGCAGGAGCTGTCCCGCCTGGCCGTCATGACCGAGGTCGGGCGTCGCTCCCGCCTCATGCTCGACGTCGCAGGGTACCGGGAGTCGCGGCGCAAGGAGCTGGTGGCCTTGGCAACGGAGGCGATTCAGTCGGTCAAGGAGACCGGTGAGCCGGCTCACCTGGCCCCCATGAACCCCTTCGAACGCAAGATCGTGCACGACGCCGTTGCGGCTGCGGGTCTTGTCAGCGAGTCGGAGGGTGTTGAGCCCAAACGCCACGTGGTCATCACTCAGGAGCAGTGACGCGTACCGTGTTAAATCAGTGGAGCCCGGCGGATGTCATGCCCGCCGGGCTCCACTGTGTACACGGCCCGTTGAGCGCGAGTGACATGTATTCGGTAGGCTCGCTCAATTCACATTGTCCCTGATTTCTCGCCCCAGCTCCACTGCGGCCCCATGTTGACGTGAGCGGCGAGGCCGCTGGGAACCAATGACCCCGACGGACACGGCTGTCATTGTTGACAGGGGTTTTCGGAACGATTATACTCAAAAAAGTGACGATTTCCGTTCGCCCCATTTCCGCGCTGACGATGCTCGAGTTCATCGCAGCTCGAGGGTCGGCGTCGTTCTTGCAAACCCCAGCATGGGCGCGGGTGAAGTCGGAGTGGCGAGGGGAACGTGTCGGGTTCTACGACGGTGACGAGCTCACTGGCGTCGGACTGATCCTGTACCGCAAACTTCCCAAACTGCCGCGCTACCTGGCCTACCTGCCCGAAGGACCAGTCCTCGACTGGTCTCGCGATGACATCGGCGAGCACCTTGACGCGTTGATTGCCCACGTCAAGAAGCGTCAAACTTTTGCCGTGCGTATTGGGCCGGCCGTCGTGCACCGCGTGTGGGGCACCAAGACCATCAAGAACGCCATTGCCGACGATGCCGTCACCTCACTGACTGAGGTGGAACCGGACGTGACGACGGTTGAGGGGCAGCGTGTCATATCGGTGCTCAAGCAGGGTGGATGGGTGAGCGACCAGAGTGTCCACGGATTCACCGCTGGTCAGCCACAGTTCAACTTCCAGCTTCCCTTGCGCTACGAGGACGGCACCCAGAAGACTGAGGACGAGATCCTTAAAGGCATGAACCAGCTGTGGCGTCGCAACATCAAGAAGGCCACCAAGCTTGGCGTCGAGGTCAGGCTCGGCACCCGTGAGGATCTGCAGGAATTCCACAAGGTTTACCTGGAAACCGCCGAGCGTGACGGTTTCACAGGACGTCCGTTGGAGTATTTCGAGCGCATGTGGGACGTTTTGAATGCTGAACAACAGGGCCGAATGCAGGTATTCCTCGCTGAACATGACGGCGATGTCGTCGCCGCAACGACTTTCGTCACCGTCGGTGAGCACGCCTGGTACTCCTATGGTGCATCGACCACGGCCAAGCGTGAGGTGCGTGGGTCCAATGCGATTCAATGGGCCATGATCCGGGCTGCCAATGACGCAGGATGCGCTGTGTATGACATGCGCGGCATTGTTGCTGGTGTGGCTTCCGATGACCCCGAAATTGGGCTTATCCAATTCAAGGTCGGTAGCGGCGGCCAAGCGGTGGCCTTCCCGGGAGAATGGGACAAGCCGATCAATCCGATCCTGTACAAGGCATTTGACCTCTACATGAAGAGACGCTGACATGCTCAAACTCACGGTTGATGAGCAACGCTGGCACAACCATCTGGCCGCATTCGTTGCCTCCTGCCCCGGTATCGTGCCAGTAACCAAGGGAAATGGGTACGGATTTGGACACGCATTGACGGTGCAGGAGTCTCAGCGCCTGGGTGTCGATGTCATCGCCGTTGGCGTGGCCCAAGAGGTGGCGTCGGTCCGTGAGCATGGCTGGGACAAGGATGTCGTCGTCCTCAACCCGTGGCGACCCGGTGACGAGGTGGCCACTGAGTTGTTGAGCGATCCCAAGGTTGTCACGACGATCTCGCGGGTCGAAGACGTGGCTGCTGTGCGCGACCTTGCTCCGAGCGCGCCCATCCTCGTCGAGGTGGAGACCTCCATGCATCGCCACGGTGTGGGAGCAGATGAGGTCGCAGCGCTGGATCTTGACGGTTTGAACGTGAGGGGATGGACGGTTCACCGGCCCTCAAGGGCAACGCTGAACGAAGGTCGCGAGATGGCGCGAATTGTCATGCGCCATCCGTTGGCGTCCCGGGGTATCTGGTTTTCCCATCTCAGCTGTGATGACTACATCACGTTGTCGAAGGAACTCGATGTCCCGGTGCGGATGCGTGTCGGGACTCGACTGTGGCTGGGTGACGCTGACGCATACCGGGTGACGGGAACGGTGCTCGACGTGCATTGGCTGCCCAAGGCAACGCCGGTCGGTTATCACCGGATTAAGACGCGTCGTGACGGATACATCGTCGTGGTGTCGGGAGGAACGGCTCATGGCGTGGCCTTGTCCGCGCCGATGTCTGCTGATTCTGTGCGGCGATGGCTCGTACGGGGGGCTGAAGCTGTGGCGAATATGGTCGGACGGGTACGAAGCCCCTTCACCATTGCGGGACGGCACCCGATCTTCGCGGAGCCTCCGCACATGCATTCTTCGTTGGTCTTTTGCGGCGGGCCAGGAGAGCCTGTCCAAGTCGGCGACGAAGTGCCGGTGAACGTTCGGATGACGACGGCAACCTTTGACGAGATTTGCCTGAAGTGATGTCTCCCAGGCGCGGGTCCTTGGTGGGGGTCTGTGTGTGGGGCCGTTGATGTGTGTAGGCCTTAGGTCTTCGGTGCGTGGGGTCGTAGGCCCTTGATAGGGCCGTGGGCCGTTGATGTGTGGGGTCTGTGTGTGAAGTGTCGATGGTGTTGACGAGTCCTGTGAGCGCAACGATGAGAACCCCTCAGTGATGAGAGGCGCTGGCAGGTTGTAGGACCGATGCCCAGTTGTCAGACCGATTCCCAGCGTCGGAGAGATTAAGATATATATCGATAAACAGATATATAGCTGCAAGGCGTTTCACGTGGAACATGGGAGTTTGTGAAGGACTACTGGTCGAGTGGGGCGTGAGTAGGACTTGCGCTAGGCGTGAGTGGGCGTGAGTGGGGCGTGGGTCGGGGTTGAGTGGGGCGTGGGTCCGACTTGAGTGGGATTGAGCGAGGTGTGAATTGTCTTGGCCTACTTGACGGATCTGGTCCGCGTCGAGTGTGAGCTTTCGCTGCGGGTGTTCAAGCGTCGACAGGTCAACAGCTATGGCTTGCTGCATCACGTGAAGAAATTTCAAACGGTGTCCGTGAGTGCTGCAGGGAACATGTTTGCCGGCGATGAAAGGATCGGCAAGGTTGTGTGGGGTTGTACATATCACCCGAGAGTTGAGTTTGATGGGCGGGGAGGGAGACCAGTTCGCCACCGTGTGCCTGGAGGGAAACCGTTGAGTCCTATGCGTTAAAGAAACCCTGAGTTCGAAACGATGAGTACGAGCTTGAACCGGAACCGTAAGTCCAGCGGATTGAGTGCGTAATGCTGAGTCCGCAACTCGCGAGTATCGAATGAAGGAGTCTCGAACCCGTGAATATGCGATCCTGCGTGCGGAACCCTGCCGTACGGTGCAGGGAATGGTCCTCGGTCTTCAGGACTTGAACCTGTGAGTACGGAACCCTGCCTCCTGGATGCGCGAGTCTGGAAGCGCGAATCCAAGACTTTGGATCTACGAGTCCAAACCGTAATGCGAGTTTTCAGGGCCCACGAGTGTCGTCGTCACCGTGTCCTACTGAAGCCGGTTGTGACGGTACGTGACATGGATCGATGAACTACATGTCTGAGAACCCGTCCTGTGCAAGTTGTTGAATACCGTCGGTATCTTATTTATACCTGATGCCCGTTGAGGTGCGGAAGCGAGTTCTCCATATTTTCCGTCTCCGTCTCCGTCTCTCCTGGCGTGATGCCTGTTGACGTGTGGGAGCGACGCGAAGGGTCGGGAGCTAACGGACGACGCGGGACATCCGGTTCCAACGAGGCACGGGACCTCACCCCAGATGATCTCGACCGGGGCCACCCGAAATTGATCATGGGGGCTAACTGTTCAAGACTGGGTGGCTCAAAGCCGATGGCAACTTATTCGGTGGTGACCGCTCCCCCGACTTGAGCACTGCGCACGTCTGCGGCGAGTCTGATGACGCGAGCTCGGAGCGACATAGAGTCAGCCGGTGCACGTCCGTCGTTTGTGGGTGCTTCATGGTTGTGATCATGGTGTCGTAGGCCGATGGCTCATCAGATACTCACTGGTGGCCAGCGTTGACAAAGCCACGTAACGGTACCCGCTGGTGACTAATTCCAGGTTGTCGAGACCGATATCCATCTGAGTGGACACACCAGGATGAAAAACGTACATGGGTGAAAACGAGACGACCGGGGACCATTCAGCGTGTCATTGAACCGATACCCGAGTTCGGAACGGGGTTGAGACGAGCCGTCATCTGTGGATAAACGAAGCCGAGTCCCACTGGTGGATCCCGACGGCGGCCGAAGGCACGTGCACGTCACAAGCCGATGGCACGTGCGCGTTACGAGCAGCCACGATTCTGGGGCTGGACGAATGGCAAGTGAGCGCTTGAATTGTGATGAGTGAGAGAGCAACCCTCACGACCTAATGTTGAGATGGCAGGATGTCTGACATGATCCATGTGACTGACGATCCGATTGCTGAACGGCTATATGGCGACAGATATAAAACTATTAAACGATATGTCGATATATTGGCCACTCGCGGAGTCGAGTGGGGATTGATTGGACCCCGCGAGGTTGATCGGCTGTGGGAGCGTCACATCCTCAACAGCGCAGCCTTGGAAAGCCTGATTCCGCAAGGATCGCGAGTAGCTGACGTTGGGAGCGGAGCAGGCTTGCCTGGTATTCCACTCGCGATTTTGCGACCAGACTTGGACATGACCCTCATCGAGCCAATGCTGCGCCGGTCCAATTTTCTGACAGAGGCTGTCGACGAGCTTGGCCTCGGCGATCGGGTGACGGTTGTGCGAGATCGCGCCGAAACGGCAGGGATATCCGTTGACGTCGTCGTGTCAAGAGCGGTTGCAAAGCTGGCGACCCTTGTTGGATGGACGGCGAATTTGTTCGAAACGACGGGTTGTCTTTTGGCCTTGAAGGGGCAGTCCGCCGACGACGAGGTGGCTGAAGCGCGAAAGGAGCTTTCCAAGCGTCACTTTTCTGCTGAGGTACTTCTCGTCCGCGCCGATCCATCGTCAGAAGTGACGCGCGCGGTAAGGGTTCGTCGCGCGGGGACTGCGTGACAGGGCGTGTGCCTGAGCGATGAGATTTGGTCGTGAGGATTGTTCACGGGGATATCCCCGTCCGTTTATGGCGCCCGGCTGATCCGTGACCCGGATGTCGCCGAGATTCGCATCCTATCTGTCTCAACGCCGCCCATCAGGTGCGAGCTCATGATCATTGTTGCCTGGCGATAAGGTTTCGTGGCGCTTGCGATCGTCGGTGTTCCCAACGGGCATGCTGTTACAAGCATGTTGCGAGTAATGGTCAACGTAATGGACGGGGCTAACTATGCAGGTAGGTGATGTCCCAGCTATCTCTGGCATGCCGAAGACGAGGTTGGCGCCAGCGGATCGGTTCTCCGATGGCAACGCCAGGCGTCGGACGGGTATGAGTGGGCAACGAACGAAGTTCACGGAGTCGGAAGTGACCCAGGGAAATATCGGTTGCGTCTATAGAGTCTTCGGCAACTCAACGTCAGGCCGACCACGGTGCAGCGGCGCTGTTTCACGTGAAACACGAATCACGGTGTGATGGGCACACCATAGCTGCTAGAACGAAGGTGTCGACTGCCTTGAGGTTGTGAGGACGTTCAGGACTGGTTGTTGGCCACTGATCCCGTCATCTTGTGGTCGTGCTGCTCCGAATGCCCTAGGTTCCTGTTCGGTGGGAGGCCATGGACGACGATCTGTCGTACACCGTGTCACGGACTCCACGTGTCTGTTCGCTAGGACATTGCACGCGTTATTGTCAGGAGTCGTCCCTGGCATGGCGATGAATTGTGCCGTGGAGCTCATCGAGAGTACGTCACAAGACTGGTCGCCGTAGAGCCGCAACGCATTGGCCACACTTCGTCCTCCCCAACGCAACGGCCGAACACGTGATGGACCAGATAGATCGTCACAACGCTCGGAAAGATTAATCGACCAGCGGCAATGATGCGGACGACAGTAGCAACGGTGCTCCCGAGGGGGGAAAGAACAAGTCAACAGCCGCGGCGGCCTTCCTGACCATCGAAGCCGTCAACACAACAGTTAGGGCCACAAGCCGACCAAGCGATCGAACTGTCTTCTGTGGTAGACCTAGCACGATCATTCGATGCAACCCTTAGCGTGGCATGAAAACTGATCATGGAGCGTTGCCATCGTAGGCATAGGTGCCTCGACCTCGGTCGCGATGCTAGATAACCCCAGGTGGCGGTCGCCGTCATAACGTCCAGAACACAGGAAACCCCATGGAGAAAAAGCCTCGAGTGTCGACCCTGGCGAGTCCGTCAACCATGATCACATACATGACCGGCGCTTGGTGTGCATTGCGATCTCATGTCATCGGACGTGAGCCTCAGCATAGAAGGCCGCGTTTTCGGACTTAGAAGCCGCAGTACGGCGACGAGTCATCGGATGCGAGGTCTTTTGGCCAAGACTGAAGAGGACGCAGCACTGCCACGACTGCGAAGTTGTCCACAGCTTCATGTGGACAACACAAGAAGTTATCCACAGAAAGAAGAATCTCTCTGGATCGGGAGCACTGCCCGGTAGAGTGACGGAGCAACGGTGTTTCACGTGGAACATCACTCCCGCTCGCAACTGAAAGGATGCGCATGACCGACGAGGTCCCCATCTATGACAGAGCACCTAAGCGGGCGGCCTTTGATGGACCTGAGGTGCCTGACGCAGCGGATCCAACCGCCGACTGCAGCGATGACACGACGATATCGGCCGTGCCATTGACACTCCCCCGTCCGACGTCGCCGATGACGATCGTCGTGGCCAATCAGAAGGGCGGAGTGGGAAAGACAACGACCGCAATCAACTTTGCCGTTGCCCTGGCTATGAGCGGTCTTAAGGTGCTCGTGGTCGACGCTGACCCCCAAGGGAATGCTTCGACCGCCCTTGGGATCGAGCACGAAGAAGGTACGCCCGGTACTTACGAGGTGCTCATCGACGAAGAGGATCTGGCGCTAGTCGCTCAAAATAGCCCGGAGGCACCCGGTCTTGACGTTGTACCGGCGACGATTGATCTCTCTGGAGCAGAACTTCAACTCGTTGATGTGAGAGGGAGAGAGCGTCGTTTAAGGAAGGCGCTACGTAAGTACTTGAAGACACACGACGTTGACTACATCATCGTTGATTGCCCCCCGTCTCTCGGCCTGCTAACTCTCAACGCACTTGTGGCAGCGGACGAGGTCTTGCTGCCCATTCAATGTGAGTATTACGCTCTCGAAGGCGTCACCCAGCTCATGCGCACTATTGATGCCGTCCGCCGGGCGATGAACAAGGATCTACGCCTTGGTTCGATACTTATGACGATGTTCGACGGCAGGACCAGGCTGTCCACGCAGGTGGACGAGGAGGTTCGCAGCCACTTTGCACGTGAAACGATGAGGACACGGATTCCGCGGTCTGTTCGCATATCGGAAGCGCCGAGTTACAGCCGTAGTGTCCTGACGTACGACCCGAAGTCCGCCGGGGCAGTCGCGTACCGTGAGGCCGCCGCGGAATTCGCCAAGCGGCACGCATGTGCTGCAGATTCTAATGAGCATCGCAGTGAGTCTGATACCTACACTCCTGGGGAGGCGTGACGATGGGAGCAAAGCACAGCGGATTGGGTCGCGGTTTTGGGGAGTTCTTCCAGAGGACTGATCTTGATGACGAGATCCTTGATCAAGCAGAAGACTCCGGGAACGACACTGGCAACGACCAAGTCCAAGGATCCACGTTTGCACTTATTGATGTTGACAAGGTGAGGCCCAACAGCCATCAGCCACGCAAGATCTTCGACGATGATGAGCTGACCGAGCTGTCTGAATCGATCAAGACAGTGGGCGTCTTGCAGCCGGTGGTCGTCACGCCTGTGGACGATGGCTACGAACTCGTCATGGGTGAGCGGCGATGGCGGGCCACCCGAAAGGCCGGTTTGCCGACGATCCCCGCGATTGTACGCACGACAGCCAGTCAGGACATGCTGCGAGATGCCCTGCTCGAGAACCTCCATCGTGTCCAGCTCAATCCGTTGGAGGAAGCTGCGGCTTACGAGCAGATGCTCAATGATTTTGGCTGTACTCAGGAAGAGCTGTCTGAGCGGGTCCAGCGTTCTCGTTCGCAGATTGCCAACACGATCCGACTGCTCAAGCTGAGCGCACCGGTTCAGAAGCGATTGCTTGAGGGTGATATCACTGCCGGACACGCTCGCCCTCTATTGTCACTGGGAGATCCTGACCTCCAGGGGACCATTGCCGACCGCGTTGTCGAAGAAGGTCTGTCAGTGCGCGCGACCGAAGAGCTTGTACGGCAGACGCTGGACGACACCACCGACGTCAAGCCTCATCAGCGTAAAAAGCCTGGCAGGGACACGGAGGCTGCGAAGTTGGGGGATGAACTGTCCCAGCGCTTCCGTACCGTGGTCAAGGTGAACCGGAAGAACGGTCGGGGCACCATCACTATGGCGTTCAACGACAATGAAGAGTTAGAGCGACTTATCGACATATTGTCAAAGTGACACTTGACCGACGCATGTCGTGGCTAACACTGGCATGTCGGCCGGGGCGTCGTCGTCAAATACGACCTAGTTGTGGTGCAGCAAAAGTTGCAGGTAGAGCGGGCGTTGTGAGAGGGCCCCAGGGTCTTGCGTCGTCAACCAAATACGCAAGACGGCACGCCTCATGGAATGAGGGTCCAGTCACTCGCCGTCCCCCCAATTTCAGGCAGCTGCCAAGTGCATAGGTGGGGTTACTCGACGGGTGCTTCGTGATGAGTCCAGTAGTCCCTCGCGTCGTCAATACGGCGGTTAACGTCCTTACGAGCGAAGTACTCGGCAACGAAGGATAGAAACGGCACCGTTCCTGCCAGTGCGATGACGAGCAGCCTCGTGAGCGGCCATCCTGCCTTGCGACCCACTATGTAGGCAGTGATGAGAAGAACAGGGTACAGCCATCCGTGAGCAATGCCGACGACGTTGACCATGGTTGGTTGTTCGGCGGCGTACTTGAGCGGCATTGCCACGCACACGAGAACAACCAAAAGGGTGCCCACGATGTAAGCCATGACCCGGTACGCGATCAACGCCTTGCGCAGCCCGGGGATGTCGTCGGGTTCAATCCACGGTTCCTGCACGGGCACCGCGGCGGACTCGGTTGAGCTAGAACTGATCCCAGGATTGTGAGCACCGTCAGCCCCACCGCTGGCTCGTGTTGGCGAACTTGCCGAGGGGGCAGCGTAGAACTCGTCGCTTGTCACATCGTCGCTATGTTGCACGTGAAACAGAGTACTGACGCCAACCAATCGCCGCTAAAACAGCCGCGAATCAGTCCTGTCGTTTCCCTGCGGCTCTGGTGAAGGCGATGGACATGGCGATGGTAAAGATCGCGAACACCCACCATTGAAGGGCGTAGCCACGATTACGTTCACCCCCGTCTCCCTGAGGAAGTGTCGGCTGGGCAGGGGACAGACCTTGGGCACGGGCACCTTGCTCGTCAAGGGTCAGTGTTGCCGGCACCAATGGCTGCGGCCACGTTTGGGTCAGCACCTCCAAGCGAAGTGACGGCAGTGTGGAGGCGGGCATCTGTGGGTTGTGAGGCTCATTTGCGGACTCCGACGCGGCCAAAACACCCGTCAATGTGACGGTTCCCGTGGGAGCCGGGGGAACTTCTTGGCCTTGAGAAATCTCTCCTCTGACGACGGCGATCGTCTCTCCGGAGGTGAGACGTACGCCCTCGACAGCCCTGACTGGCCATGACGTGCCAACCAACGTGGCCGTCGACGGTTCGAAGGTGCCGGTAATCCGCACTCGGCGGCCATACTGGGTCATAACCTCAGATCGCGTGGGAGCTTTGTCCCACGTGATGACAGGCTGATCAATACGTGCCTGGGTGGAGTTGTCCCGCTGAGACTCGAAGACGTTCATTTGCCATAGACCGAGGACGACCATGACACCGGCAACCGCGATACCCACGACCATGATCACTGCCTGTTTGGCGCGGATGGCAGGACTGGTCTGTGAAGTCGTAGTGCCCTTAACCATGGTTACGGGAGACGTCGGTGACAAGATGAGAGCACACCTCTCCGAGATCCAGTCCGGCAGCTTCCAGGGCGACAGGAACCAAGGATGTGGCCGTCATCCCGGGAGCAGCGCCAGCCTCCAAGAAGACGGGACGGCCAGCCTCATCGATGATGGCGTCGACTCGAGAGATACCAGAGAAATCAAGCACCCGCTGGACGATTCGGGCCGTCTCAGCTACGAACTGGGCAGCCTCATCACTGATGTCGGCTGGAGCCGTCAAACGGGTCTCGCCTCCTGTGTACATCGCTGAGTAGTCATATATACCTCCCGCCGGGCGGATCTCCACGGCAGGCAGTACTTGTGTTCCCTCAGAGGTCGTGATCATGCCAATCGCAACTTCGGTACCGGCAATGAACTCCTCAACGACTGCCATGTCGTCATAGGCGTAGGCATTGGCGACGGCCTGGGCGAAGTCAGCTGCGTCTTCGACCTTCGTGACGCCCAAGCTGGACCCACCGCGAGCTGGTTTCACAACGACTGGAAGTCCGAAGCGTTCCGTAATCGACCGGATGATCGTCCGAGCTCCGAGCTCTCGAAAGATGTCGTGGGGGAGAGCTACCTGCTGCGGGGTGGCGACACCAGCGGCGGCAACAGCGCGCGACGCGATGGACTTGTCGAAGGAAATGCGACAGGTCGCCGGTCCTGACCCCACATAGGGGATACCCATGAGCTTGAGGACCTCAAGGAGGGCGCCATTCTCTCCCAGACCGCCATGCAGCATGGGAAAGACGACGGCCCCCTCGTTAGCTCGCAGGGTGTCGATGAGGGAGGAGTCAATATCGGTCTCGACGACCTCATGTCCGACTCGCCGCAATGCCTGGGCGACGGTCCGACCTGACTTCAACGAAATGTCGCGCTGGTGGCTGAGCCCCCCTGCGAGGACGACGACTGGTTGCAACATGGAACCATTGAACCAGCGTCGAGACGGTGACGGGGATACCGACCCTCCTCGGACGATCAGACAGGGCTCACAATTGTATCGCAGACGGGTGCGTCCTATCGATTCGCCGATAAATCGATAAATCGTCTGTTTTTAGTTTAGGGCCCCGTACACACCGCGGTTACGATGCAGCACGCCGCCCCTGAAGGACTCAGGCATCGAAAGCCACGCGCACACCGCGGTTACCTGGCAACCGCCCGATCAGCTCAGTAGGCCCGGCCAGCCCTACCGGCCTGGTCACCCCGGTCAGCCCAGACAGCTCAGCGTCGACCCCGGAGGGCAGAGTCCTCATACACTTCCCGACGGTCCGTTGGACATCACGCAAGGTTCGGCCCAGGCCCAAGATCGCGACTACGACGCCGGCCGTCAGCCAGCTCGAAGGTCTCGGCGATCTCGAGTTCCTCACGCATTACCTCGGCCAGCCTCTCGACGCCAACCTTGATCCGTTCAGGCGTCGGGTAACAGAACGACAGCCGAATATTGCGCTGTCCACGTCCGTCGGCATAGAAAGCCGTCCCCGGGGTGTAGGCAACGAGCTTGGTGACAGCGCGAGGAAGCATGGCCGCCGAGTCAACTGCCCCCGGCATCGTCAACCAGACGAAGAATCCGCCGGAGGGGCGAGTCCACGTCGTCCCCTCGGGCATGTGCTCGGCCAAGGAGGCCAGCATGGTGTCGCGACGAATGCGATACATGTCGATGAAGCTGCGGATCTGCCCGCGCCAGTCCCAATGGGTCAGGTAACTGGAGATCGCGAACTGGGAGAAGACCGGCGGGCACAAGGTTGCCGCCTCCTGCGCGAGGACCAACTTGTCGCGCACGAATGACGGGGCGAGCACCCATCCGACGCGGAATCCCGGCGCGAAGGTCTTGGAGAACGAGCCCAGGTAGACGACGTTGTCGGGATCCATCGACTTCAATGTCGGCAAGGGATCCTCGTCGAGATTGAGCAGACCGTACGGGTTGTCCTCGACGACGAGCAGGTCGAGCTCGTCAGCCACGGCCAGGATCTCACGCCGCCGCTCGACCGATTGGGAAATCCCCGACGGGTTCGAGTGGTTGGGAATCGTGTAAAGAAACTTCACCGACTTGCCGCTACGACGGGCGGCTGCCACCTTCTCGCGTAGCGACTCTGGAACCAAGCCGTCGTCGTCCATGTCAACGTGGACAACGTCGGCCTGGTACGAGGCAAACGTGTTGAGGGCTCCGACGTAGGACGGGGACTCCGCCATGATCACATCACCCGGGTCGCAGAAAATTCGCGTGACGAGGTCGAGTCCCTGTTGGGAACCGCAGGTGACGGTGACGTCATCGGGGTCAGCGATGAGACCCTCGACGGCCATGACCTCGCAGATGTGTTCGCGAAAATCCGGCTCGCCCTGCCCCGATCCGTACTGCATGACGACGGAGCCGTGCGTGTCGACGAGCTCTCTCAACGATGCGCCGACGACATCGAGGGGAAGGTCAGCGATATTCGGCATGCCACCGGCCAGCGAGACGACCTCGGGACGGTTCGCCACCGCGAAGAGGGCGCGAACCGGTGAGGTCTTCAAGCCCAAGGTCCGCAGGGAGTAACGGTCGTGGAACTTGTCGAATGTGGTGTCGACGCGCCGGCTCGCGGGGGCTGCGGCGGTCTTGGGAGCAGCAGCGGCAGCCTCGATGCGCACGTCATCGGCGGAAGGGACAGGCTGCCTGGTGAAGTCGTCTGTACTGCTCACCCTCCCACTGTGCCCCACCCATACCCTGGAAACCTAGAATGACACTCATACGAGTGTGGTCTATGTCACCCACAGGACATCGCGGAAAAGCCTGTTGGTGCCGTCATCGCCACAGGCCACGCGTGGGCTCATCGGAGGAGGCATCGTGCGGATCAGACACTTGACGACTCTGACGAGGAAAGATGCCGCATCGCCGGGTGTTTCCGGAAAACTTCGTCCTTGGGGGATCGACGTCGACTCACCTCTTCCTGACTGGGCTGACGCTGCTTGCCGAGCGTGGGGGTTCTTCGGGGTCGCGAGCCGACACGCAGACCAACTCGACGGGATCATCCTCGTGGCACCCGAATCCTGCCTTCCCGCCGAACACCCCATGTCGAAAATTCCCCGCACACCCGGGGGTGCGGTTCTGGTGGGGTTCCTACCCCATCGGCATGACGTTTCTTGGGGGCGAGTGCGCATCTCGTTCCTGGCAGCACGCCTGCATGGGGCAGTTCCGGTCATTGAGGCCGGTGGTGTCGTCGGCCCATACGTTGACAGGCGTCTTGCGCCGACAACCTGGTTGGAATCATGGGGATTTCAAGAAGTCGACCACATGTGTGCGGGGCCCGTTCGACGGATGAGGCTGGATCTGCGTAGGACAGTCAAGACCGAGGAGAGCTGGGCGGAACGCTGGTTCGGGTGGCTGCGCGGTAACGGACTGGCTCCAGCTGACGTCGGACGGTTGCGATGGCCGACGGGTTCTGCGCGCCATGATCACGAACCGCCGGCGATCGTCACTCAGACCAAGACGCAGTCTCCGCAACAGGCGATTCGCGAGCCACTGACCTGATAGTAGAGACAGCAACTGCGTCGCTTGAACCCTGGACCGGCGGTGATCCCAGGCCGAGGATCGACCATGATCAACAACTCGTTCGCAGCGTCAATGGCGGCCTGACGTAGATCGGGACGGCAGCGCGAAATCATGACCACCGAGGTGCTGACTGCTGACGCGAGGTTGTCGCGGGCAACAATTTTGCTCAGCCCAGCCGCGATGAAGGCATCCGTGATCCGCTCCACCGCCGAGCCGGTGATTTTCGCCGGCCCCGGTTGCCAGGCCATCGACACCGGAACCGGGGCCTGAAGCACATCCTGGAACCAGACGTCCTCCAGGCGGGGAAAATCGACATCGTGGCCCAGAGTTCGTGCTGCAACCACAGGTACGACGAGCCTGGCGACAATTCCCAACTGCGTCGCAGACATGGCGACGCGGCGGGCAACCGCACCGGGAGCCGCCGCGACATGGTGACCGTGACCGGCCTTGCCCTCATGACGCTGGGTCAGCAGTGCCTGGTGGGTGTGGTTGATGCGACGGTCGATGACTTGCGGCGTCACCAGCTGGGTAGCGGGAAGCCAGAAAGTGGCGGGAGTGTCGTCGGGCCGATGGTTTTCGACACTGACCCACTCGTCGAACCCCGCCGCCGTCAGATCGATCATGTCCACGTCCTCATCGTGGTCGATGGTGGTCGCGAAGGTGGTGGGTTCGGGGTTTTTGGACAGCGGCACCGACAGATCGGCCCCAGGTGACATCACCTGGGGCCGTCAATCTCAGCGGAAGTTGACCTGTCGGCCGATGGTTCCCACCAATTGCTGGCGGTATTCCTTGCTGACCGCCCGGTCGTGGAAGCCGCGGACGTGATCCAGGCGATCCTGGGCGTCAATCTCCTCGCAGGCGGCTGCGTTACGCGGGTCAGCCATGAACTCCTCGAGTTGTGCGATGCCCATCTCGGAGCGTCGGATGTCCTCGGCCTGCTTCGCGTCGAGGCGCTCGGCGTACCAGTCAGAGGCCAGCACCGACTCGCGAGTGAACATTTCTCGCAGCTGGGGATCGTCCAGGGTCCAGCCCTCTGCGCAGGTCCCGGTGGCCATGATTTCGAGCAGGGCTCGAATCGGAGGCACAGCCAGGGAGACCGTCCCGTCATCGAAGTAGGCCTTGGCTACCCGGGCGTGAGTCGTCGATATCGTCCGCACTGAATCGGCGAAGATCTCGGCGTCCTGCAGCTCCGGATGCAGCATCTCCGGGGTGAAGACCGTGTCGGGATGCAGGAAGATCCGGCCGAAGTACGCGCGCATGAACTTTTCGGTCATGCGGTAGCCCAGACGCGACGCGAGGATGAGCTCGCCATCCTTCTCGAAGTCTTCCATCTTCTCCAGGTACCCGCCCTCGATGAGGGTTCTCGCGTCCCTCTCCTCCGGCGACATCCGGGAGAAGATTTCCGGCACGAGCAGCGAAATGTCGTGGGCAACCTCGACGTTGGGTCCGATGAACCCAGCCGAGGACAGCCAGCCGTCATAACCCGACAGCACGAAGGACAAGAAGGAGGAGTTGAGGTCAAAAACCGCCGGCAAGGCGTTGAACGGGGCCTTCGTCAGCGCACCCTCCGAACCGGCACCCGTCGTCGAGGGGCTCTTGCCGGTCATCGACGAGATGAACTCCATGAACAGTTCCGGCAGCTCCATGTAGTGCAACGGGTTGTAGGCACACAGAGCCGGAATCTTGTCCTCAGGCGGGTTGTTGCGTCGTCCAGCTGCGACGATGTCGACCGGCAGCGGCAACGGTTCGTTGACCCGGCGGCCGTGATACAGGTGGCTGGCCAGGTTCGCGATGGCCGTCTCACGCGGCTGTGCGATGTCGGGACGAATCTGCAGGTAACGCGGGTTACGCGACCTCACCCCATCGATAAGACGCGGATCAGCACTGGAGACGACGTACTTCGGTTCCTCGGAAGGATCGGAGTCGGCGAAATTCGACAGGAACTCGCGCATCGGCTTGGTGAACTTCGAGAAGGCCACCACGTCGTCACACATTGCCGTGACGTCCTCGCGGGTCAGGGGCTGATAATTCGAGATGAACAGGTCATGCCCACTCATGTCGTGCTCGGTCTGGGTGTCGTAGCCGCGGTGAATGGCGTCGTCAGGACGCTGGAACAGCAGTGCCTCACAGTTGGCGACGACCTTGCGTGACAGGTCCTCAGGACCGGTGACCATGCCGGGTGAGGTGACGACGGATGCCGTCATGTCGTCCTCGGTCTGGACCTTGACAGATGGGGAGTAGTCGTGGCGCAGGGTGAACAGACGCCACGACCCGTCGGGCTGGAAACCGACCCGAGCCATACTGACGACGATCTTCTGCCCGTCGAGTCGCACCATGTTGCCGTGGCGACCGTTCGTCGGCGCGACCGTGAAGTGGGAGCGCCAGTCGTCACCCCATTCCGGCTTGTAGTAGCGCTTGATGGTGAAAATGAGCTCCTTGCGGAACGACGGGATGGAGTCGATCCACTTGTTGTACCAATCGGTGAAATCCGACGACGGGGTGAGCAGCTTGATGACTGACCCGACGGAACGCCGCGGCGACAAAATTGGACGATGGTCCTTGCCGTTGAGCTTGGGATCGGCAAACCGGGTCGAGAAGTCCCGATGCAGGATGTCCTCGACGGCGTCCATGTCGGCCTCGAAGTCCGGGACGTAGGCGTTGCCCTGCAGGAAGGTGTCCGAGATGGCCTTGGAGATCTCCGACTTGCCGCCACCGGAGACGGTGCAGCACTTGTGCAGGGTCGTCGAGTCACCGTAGGTGCCCTTGAGGTACCACTGGTTGTCGGCCTCGTTGTGGATCATGCTCATGCGGTAACCGTCTGGGGAGACATACTCAGTATCGGCTCGCATCGGGATGGACTGTGCACCGTTGTCCCAGGAGACGGTGCCATCGCGCAGGCTGAACTTGGTTCCGCCGGGCACCAATAGGACGTTGTCGATGCCGCGGACCTTCGCATGGCCCTTGTCGAGCATCTCGAAGTCGTCCGGGTCGTCCGCGACGACGTCTTCGACGGTCCGTTGGCAGCTCGGAGTGGCGTACTCCTGGCCCTGGTTGTGGGAACGGTAGGCGCGGGCACCGCCGGAGTGCTCCTCCTCGGCCAGTCCAAAGAGGTTCGCCGAGTAGGAGATCTGGGTCTTGACCTCCTTCTTGCAGTAACCGAAGTAGTTGTCGGCGACGATGGTGAGGATGACTCCGGACTCGTCGCGGGCGCACAGCTTGAACGGTTTGCCCTCGTTGTAGAGCTCGGACTCGTCGGACCAGCACATGCCGTCGCGACGCTGACGGTCGGTCGCCTGGTCGATGTGGGGCAGTCCCAGGTCCACCTTGCGGACCAGATTGAGGTGGGGGGCCAGGATGACGCAACCGCTGTGGCCGGTCCATCCGGCGGGGGCCAGGGCGGAATCGTTGCCCGGTAGCAGCGGATCGCCGGCGTTGCCGAAGATCCCCTCGACGAAATCGAGATTGGAGACCAGACCGCCGGGGGCGAAGAAGCGGATCTCCATCCGACGCTCCGAGAAGAAGCCCGGAATCTCGGGCACCACGAGCGGGCGCAGCAGCAGGGAGACCCAGGTGTGAGCCTGACGCTCCACGGGTTGGGTGGAGGAGTAGGGGAGCAGGGTGTGTTCCGGTGGGGCCTGGAACGCGAGATCAAGGAGACGAGCAAACACGTCAATCGGGACGGCCTTCTTGTCGTCGGGGATTGCCAGCCCGCCTTCGGCGACGTGGAAGACGCCAGCGGTGGTGCGGCGGTCGTTGCGCGGGTTGTGCAACACGCCGTTGGCGACCCGATAGCTCGCGACCAGGTCGGAGGCGAACTCGTCACCGTCGACAGGCAGGGAGAGGGCCCGGGCCAGACCGGGCTCATCGAGGGTCAGGGTTGTTTCGGGCAGGCGGGGATGAATGGGGGAGTCCTCGCCGAGGTAACGGTCGATGAATGTCTGGATGCGTCGATCAGCCGGGCAGAGCAACTCGGGGAGCTCTCGTCTGAGTTCCCGTTGACGAGCAAGGACGGGGGCGACGACGTCGATATCGGAGGCGCGCGAGGCTGTCGGCAGCGGCAGGCCGTTGAGCGCCAATCTGAGATTCACGGACTCGGTGTGAGCTTGGGTGGCCATGAATCCATTGTTCCCCGAGTTGTGAGGTTTCAATGAAGATTGGCCAGACGGGCATCAGGGGTGAGCGGGGATGGGCGTCAGGGCACGGGCGCCCACGACCGTCCAACGGGTGGTCCCGAGTCAGTCCTCGATGCCGCGCCACCTCTTACGAAGGTGGAAGGCGGCCATCTTGGGCTGACGATCCCGGGTGAAGATGCCCTTGCGGTTGCCCCCGACGCGCATGGTGCCGCTGGTGGTCGCGAAGTCCGCGAAGTTCCAGATCTGCTCGCCGATGACGGCGTCGAAGGAGTCAAAGACCCGCTCGTTCATCTCCAGGACCTCGACCTGGTACTCCTCGCTCCATGGCTGAGCTGGGATCTGGTGCAGGCCGGGCATGGTGTCGGCGCCGTACTCGGTGATGATGATCGGCTTGTTTTCGCTGGCCCAGCCGGCCATTTCCTCGCGCCAGTGACGCTCGGCGGCGGCCAGGTCACCGGTGTCGACATACCAGCCGTAGTAGCGGTTGAGGAGAAGAACGTCGGAGTATTGCGAGACCCGGCACTTTCCGTATGGGGCGAGCATGACGTTGACAAAACTCACTGGGCGGGTGGGGTCGGCGTCACGGGCGACGTCGAAGAGGGGTCGGAAGTAGTTTTCTGCTGCCTCGGTCTCGGACTCCGGCTCGTTGGCGATGGACCAGATGATGACGCTGGGGTGGTTTTTGTCACGGGCAATGAGATCGCGGATGACCTGTGCGTGAACTGCCTGGGTCTGGTCGTTGATGGTCTCCGCAGAGAAAGTCGTGTAACCCTGGGCGCCAAAAATGCCGCCTCCCAGGCCCATGTTCATGCCGACTGCCGGAGTCTCGTCGATGATGAGTAATCCGTGACGATCGGCGTAGTCAAGGACGTGCTCGGAGTAGGGATAATGAGAGGTGCGCAGTGAGTTCGCCCCGATCCATTCCAGGCACGCGGCGTCGCGCAGCATGAGGGCATCGTTGTGGGCTTTGCCGATGGTCTGGTGATCCTCATGCATCCCGAAGCCTCGTAGGTGGATGGGCTCACCGTTGACGAGGAGGCGATTTCCGTCGACACGAACCGTCCGCACACCAAAAGCTTGGCGGTAGGAATCGACGACGCGCTGTCCGTTGAGTAGGCAGATTTCGGCCTCGTAGAGGTAGCCCTGTCCTGGCTGCCAGAGGTGGGCCGAGGGGATGCGGGTGGTCGCAGAGGCGCCGGTTGCTTGAGCGACCTCGTTGCCCTCGGCGTCAAAAATCGTCACCTGGGTCGTCAAGGAGTCAGAATTCTGCGAGACCACCTTCCAGGTGACGATTCCGTCGTCCCCGTCGATGTCGGTGGTGATGGTGACATCCTCGACGTGGGCGGCCGGGCGGCTACACAGCCAAACGTCTCGGTGAATGCCGGCGTAGTTGAAGAAATCGTGCCAGTACCTCTGTTTCGGGCCTTCGGGGGAGTCGACGACGATTCCCGGCGGAATGGTCTGGAAGGACAGCCGATTGTCGACGCGCACCGTGAGCCGGCATTGTTCGCCCGCGCGGACGTGGTCGGTGATGTCGGCCTCGAAGGGGAGGTACCCGCCGACGTGGTTGGCGACCTCGACATCGTTGCCCCAGACCGTGGCGGCGTGAGTGGCGGACTCAAAGTGAATGACGACGCGGTCGTCAGCCCAGCCTCGCGGGATTCGGGCGTCGCGCTGGTACCACACCGGGCCGACATGATCACGGGCGCCGGGGTCGGTGAAGAGGTCCTGGTAGGAGGCCGGAACCGCCATCTCGGTGCGCTCAGGCAGCCGTTGGGCGAACCATCCCTCGGCCTGACCGTGATCCTCGGCGTCGAAGGCGAAGTCCCACATTCCAGACAGACACTGTGTCTCTCGGGTGGGGGTGGTCTGGGGGCGAAGCATCATGACCTCCGGGTGTTTTCTGTCGTGGCGTGCTGACTTGGGGCTGAAGGGGTGGCCTCGGTGATGACCTTGATAGTGCGGTTATCTCCGGGTCTCAGGACAAAATCCATCGCTGTCCACGGCGGCTGGTAGTCCCCTTCTACGTGTGTGTGGACGGTGACGGTGGTGTCGTCGTGATCGGCGGTCCAGGTCAACCAGTACCCGTGCCCCTTGCGGTAACCATCGGTGTGGCCGTCGTCATCGAAGAAGAATCCCTCCGAGTGGCCTTCGCGGTCAGGAAGGTACAGAACGACGTGGTGCGGGGAGTTTTCGACAGTCTGGGTTGTGATGATCTCGTCGGAGGGTTCAGGAAGGGTACATTGCGGGATCCCGGCCCCGGCGCGAACCAGCAAAGGAAGGCGGTCCAGTGGGGCGTCGAGGGTAACCGTCCCTGGGTCATGGTGAATGCCGGTGTCGAATTCGAACCAGCCGCCGGGGACGTCGGGGAGGGTGACAGTGCGAGTGGCCTGCCCTTCCTCCACGACGGATGCGACCAGGAGGTCATGGCCCAGAACGAAGTCGTCAGATTCCTCGACAAGGGCGTCATCGAGGGTGAACACGGGGTTGACAATGGGCTCGCGCCGCTCTGCAGCCAGGTAGGACAAGGTGTAGAGGAAAGGGATGAGCCGGTAACGCAGACGGATCATGCTCCGGACGATGCCGGTAATTTCCGGGTACATCCACGGTTCGTTGACCGAGCCGTCATCGTGCCAGGAATGAATGGTGAATCGCGGATGCATGACGCCGTTGGCCACCCAGCGGGCAAAAAGCTCGGGACTGGGACGGGCGGTTCCGGCGGAACCGCCCACGTCGTGGCCGAAATTGACCAGTCCGGACATGCTCATCCCCACACCCATCCGAGTGTTGTACTTCAGGGTGCGCCAAGAGGTGGAATTGTCGCCACTCCACGTCTGGACATACCGCTGTAGTCCGAGCGGTCCGGAGCGGGAGATGAGGAACGGGCGCTCGCCGGGAGCCGCCTCGCACTGGGCCTCATAGGATGCGCGATTCATGAGCAGAGCCTGCACCGGGCGGATCCGGTCGAGCTCCACCGGGTGACCGAAACCGTCACAGGTGGCGTCCTCGGACCACAATTCGTACTCGTTGTTGTCGTTCCAGGTGGATTCGACGCCCATGTCGATGAGTTGGCTGCGGACATTGTCCTTCCACCACTGGACGCCGCGCGGATTGGTGAAGTCGACGTTGCTGCCGTGACCTCCCCAGAACATCGAGGTGACGGGCCGGCCGGTGCGCGAGTCGGTGACGATAATTCCCGCATCGGCCGCCTCGCAGTACAAAGGGTGCGTCGTCAACAGACCTGGCTTGATGTTTGCCGCCAGGTGAAGGCCGGCGTCACGGAACTTCCCGGTTGTCTCGGTGGGTTGGGGGAATTTGTCACGGTTCCAGGTGAAGACGTAGCGACGCGGCCCAATGGTGGTGTAACCCGACGACAGTTGGAACGAATCGCACGGGATGGCGTGCTCCCGTAACAGGTCGATGAATGTGAGCAGTTGGTGGGAGGCGTCGGGCGCATCGGTGTAGTGCATCGTCGAACCTGAGTAACCCAGGGCCCAACGCGGCAGGAAGGCCGGGTCGCCTGTGAGGCGAAGAATCTGCGGGGTGAGGCCGGATACATGCTCGGCGGTCATCACCCAGTAATCGATGTCGCCGTGAGGTCTGCCAGGAGGTGAAGGGGCGGTGATAATTGTCGACCTCCGCTCCCAGGTTGAACCGCGACGCCGAGAGGTTGTCGTAAAAGATGCCGAGGGCACCGTTGGCGGTGCGAGTCATGAGGAAAGGGACATGCTTGTACAGCGGGTCAGTGGTGCCGGCGTCGTAACCAAGGGCATCCAGGCAGCGCATGTCGAAAATGCGCCCGGTGCGTTCCAGGTTGCCGGTTTTCTCGCCGAGTCCGTAGTAGCGGTCGTCGGCATTTCGAACCCAATGATGGGCCACCCGGCCGGTTCGTGATCCGATTTCGTAGGCGCCGGTGGGACGATCCTCGCTGACGGTGACCCAGTCGTCGGTTCGACGTTGCCAAGTCATCCGCAGCGGACAGTCCCGGATGATGACCCTCAAGCAGTCTGTGCCAACGATGAAGGCTTTTTCATCGGGGTCGGGCGAATCGACGGGCTCGTCGGCATAGACGCCGGAGAACTCGGGATGGCTGGCGACCTCTGCTGCACTGCCGGCGACGGTCGTTGCCACTTCCACATCCTCAATAGGTGCGACGTCGCGGGAATGGCCTTCCCATGCCGGGGCGGGAGAGTGGTCGAGCAGGTGGTCGGGGCCGAACCCTGTTTGCTCGGTGACATCGGGGCCGAGGCTGATGCTCCAGGTGCGGTCAAGCTGGGGGCCCGCGATGTCAAAAATTCGCACGTGGGCGATGGCCTGCGTCACAAATCTGACCGAGGCACGCCATCTCTCGTCGATTGTCAATTTGATGCCCGACGGGGTCGTCGAGTGATCGGTGATTCTCATGAGCGTGTCCATGATGTGCCTCCGTGATGGTGGGATCAGGCGTTGTGCTCGGCCTGGGCTTCGTGACGACGTGCGAGTTCGTCGGCGTTGGCGATGACCTTGGCGCGGGTGAGCGGGTATGCCAGCAGGAGGAGGGCAGCGCCGAGGCAGCAGACCGTCGGGATGGCGGTGGCAAGGGTGTACAGGTTGTTGGCGACCGACTCAGACTGAACCGCGCCACCCTGCGAGGAAGACTGGTAGCCGATCATCGTCAGCATGGCACCACCCAAACCACCGGCGATGCCCTGAGCGAGCTTGCGGGCGAAGGAATTGACACCGTAAATAATGCCGTCCTCGCGCTCCCCTGACATGACCTCCTGAGCGTCGATGACGTCGGTGATGAAGGCCCACACCATGAGGTTGAACACACCAGCGCCCAGAGACCCGAAGAACAGACCGACGAGGAAGATCCAGGGGTTGTGGGTGTGGATGATGAGCGTAGCGCCGTATATGCCCGCAGCGAAGAATAATGCCACCGTAGCGGATTCTTTTCTACCAAATTTCCGTACGAGGGTTTGCGCGAAAGGCGCCACGAGGATGACTGTCGTGAAATTGAAAACCAGGGCGATGGACATTGCTGTCTTGTTCTGGAAGTAATCATTGAACAGGTAGGTCAGGGTGACGCCGGAAAGGTTCTGGTTGATGACGACGAGGATGTCGATGATGACTAACATGACGAGGGCCTTGTTATGGGCCATCTCGGAGAACATCCTACCCAGTGGGACAGGCTTGGTTTTATCGATTCGAATCCGCTCGACGGTGAGCATCGTCAGACCGACATAGCAGAACAGACCGAGGATGGCGAAGATCGTGACCCCTATGAAGAACCGGTGCGGGTTGATCTGGCGGGAGTTGTTGCCATACATGATGAGTGGCACGACATAGCTGACGATGGCGGCGCCGGAAGCCGATCCGATGCTACGAGCAGTGGACAGTGAGGTTTTGTTGCGCGGCGTGCCTGAGATGGCCGAAGCCATCGATCCATAAGGGATGTTGACGAAGGAGTAGAAGATGCCCCAGGCCAGGTAAGTGACGAAGGCGTAAATGACTCGCGTCGTCATGGGGAGGTGCCCAGCGGCCGGGAGGAAGAGCAGAATTGCGGAGGCTGCGAGTGGGAACTTCATCCGCATGACCCATGGGGTGAACCGTCCGCGCTTGGTCATCTTGGCATTGTCAATAAGGCGGCCGACCATGATGTCGACGAACGCATCGATCAGTCGGGCGGACATGAACAGCGCGCCCACCAAGGCGGCCTTGAGGCCGAAAACATTGGTGTAGAAGATCATCAGGAAAGAATTCACCAGGTTGAAGGTGAAATTGTTTCCGACGTCACCAAGCGCGTAGCCGATCATGTCGCGAAGATCGAAATCGCGAGCGTTGACTGCTTCAGCCTTCTGACTCTTCGTTGTACTGGTCGACATTGACAACCCTCTATGTTTCCCGGGGCTGCGACGATCATCGTCGTAGCATTGTGGACAGGCAACATCGCCTTGCTGAGAGAGTCGCACCGGGACACCGGGAACTGCGATCCTTTGCCACCGTTTGCACCCTGTGTATCTCGGGCATGAGACACGCGAGCCGGCGGTAGAGGCAGGCGAGAGGTCGACCACACCGGTTACCATCAGCGACGTCGCGCGGGCTGCTGGCGTTGCTCCGTCCACTGTGTCCCGGGCATTTTCTCGTCCGGGGCGAGTGAGCGTCAAGACGTCGGAACGGATCTTTCACGCTGCCCGCGAGCTCGGTTACCGTCAGGACGAGGTGCCCAGAGTATCGACGAGCCGAACTCACCATCTCGTCGCCGCATGCGTTGCTGACGCCATGAACCCGGTGTTCGGTGCCACCGTCAAGGGAATTTTCGCTGGCGCCCGTAAACGCGGCTACATGGTTGTCCTCATCGACTCCAACGAGTCCTCCGATATCGAGTCCGAGACGACGAAACGATCCTTGGCCACCGTGGACGGTTTCATTTTTGCCGGCTCGCGTATGTCCGATGCTGGTTTGCGGCACCTGGCCGGGATGAAACCGGTGATTACCGTCAATCGCAAGGTGCCCGGGGTGTCGTCGGTGACGCCGGCCGCCGATGAAGGTCTTGGGGATGCCCTCGCCCACCTCGTGGCTGATGAACGCTTCACGGTGACCTATTTCGCAGGGCCCACGGCATCGTGGCAGTCCGGAGTGAGGTGGCGCAGTTTGCTCGACCGGGCGCGGCGAAACGGAAGGGTGACGGTCCATCAACTTGCCTGCCCAACACCAACCATCAGGGGTGGCATCGAGGTCTTCGACATGTGGAAGGCCCATCCGACCTCGGCCGTCATCGCCTACAACGATCTCATTGCCATCGGTTTCATGAGACGAGCGATGGCTTGTGGGGTCAAGGTTCCTGGCGACGTGGCGGTCATTGGATTCGACGACATTCCCTTCTCGGCGCTGGTCTCACCGGCCCTGTCGACGATTCGCGTCAACCAGTTCCAGATGGGCGTGGTGGCCGTCAATCGGCTTCTCGACACGGTGGAGAGGCCGAGCCGCCATGAGCATCAGGCTCCCAGCGAGGACGTCGTCCCGGTGTCCTTCGTTGCGCGCGAATCTGGTTGACGATGTGGGGCAAGTGACGGCAACGGGTTTCAAGGCATGCCGTCAAGCGGCACAGTGTGTGTCATGTCAACGCCGACTCTCACCCTTTCCGATGAC
The DNA here is from genome assembly GCF_028021195.1 of Cutibacterium equinum. NCBI lineage: Bacteria > Bacillati > Actinomycetota > Actinomycetes > Propionibacteriales > Propionibacteriaceae > Cutibacterium > Cutibacterium equinum. Next base: position 2,458,258 of record NZ_CP115668.1, on the reverse strand, counting down.
CGCCTGCTGCCACAGGAGCCCTCTGCCCTGGCCGCTGCGCGCGAAATCTACCGATCCACGAAGGGACTGCCCATTATTTCTCCCCATGGTCATGTTCCGGTGTCGTGGATTGCCGATGACCTGGCGTTCTCAGATCCGACGAGTCTGCTCATCACCCCAGACCATTACGTGAATCGTCTGCTTCACGCCAATGGCGTCGATCTTGGGGATCTCGGTGTCGGGCGCGAGTCGATGAGCGAGGAGGACAACAGAAAGGCCTTCCGTATCCTCTGTGAGCACTGGCGCGATTTTGCTGGTACGGCCATGCGTTACTGGCTCGTGGACCAGCTGGTCGGCATTTTTGGCGTCACCGAGCGGCCTAGCGCCGAGACCGCTGATCGGATTTATGATGCTGTCGCTGAGCGCATCGCTCAGCCGGACTTCCGTCCTCGCGCCCTGATGGGCACCTTCGACATCACCTTCATCGCAACCACCGACGACCCCTGCGATGGCCTTGACGGCCACGCCCGGTTGGCATCTGACGACACTTTTTACTCGTCGTGTTGCTCCCACCTTCCGCCCTGACAAGTACTTGGAGCCGGCGGCCGCAGGCTGGACGGACCTCCTTGCGAAGCTGTCAGAGGTGAGCGGCTGCGACGCGACGACCCTCGATGGATTCACCGCGGCCATGGAGAGACGTCGTGCTTACTTCAAGGGTCACGGGGCGGTCTCCAGTGACCATAGCCACCGTGACCTGGGCACCGTCATTCTCGACCACGATCGTGCAGCGGCGATTTTTGCCGACTCGGTCGCGGGGCGGGCCACTGTCGAGGAGATGACCCTGCTGCGTCGGCATCTCTTCACCGATCAGGCGAGAATGGCCAGTGAGGACGGCTTGGCGATGACCGTCCACCCAGCGGTGTATCGCAACCACGACACTGCCGCCTTTCGACGCTTCGGGGCTGACATCGGCTCTGACGTGCCGCTGGCTCTGGAAGCCGTCGATTCCTTGCACCCATTGCTCGACAAATTTGGCAACACCGACCTCAAGCTGGTCGTGTTCACGATCGACGAGACCCTTTACTCGCGGGAAATCGCGCCGCTGGCCGGTTGGTACCGAAGCCTCTACATCGGAGTGCCGTGGTGGTTCATCGACGCTCCCGAGTCGGTGATGAGGTTCAAGCACGCCACGACTGAGATGGCGGGGTTCAGCAGAGTGAGCGGCATGATCGACGACACCCGCGCCTTCTGCTCAATTCCGGCACGCCACGACATGAGCCGGCGTCTGGATGCCTCCCACCTCGCCGAGCTGGTGGTTTCGGGCAGCCTGGACCTGGACGAGGCGTTGGAGATTGCTCACCGGCTCGTCGTGGAGCAGCCCACCCACGTCTTCGGGCTCTGATCTGGAGGAGATGTCATGAAATTGGATCTCGATTCGCTGCGTAGGGGCACCTTGGCGCAGGCCGGCATCAGCGTTCCTACCTTTGATGTCGACGACATGCGTAGTCAAGCCCATGATCATCCGCGCTGGATCCATATTGGTCCTGGCAACCTGTTCCGTGTCCATATCGCCCGACTCGCGCAAGACATCATGAATTCTGGAGCCGGGCAGTGCGGCATCGCCGCTGTCGCGCCACGAAGTGCGTAGCGCCTCGATCGTGGACTCACTGACCATGACCTGCTGACCCTGGGGGTCACATCCCATGCCGACGGCCACACGGACTTCGAGGTCATCGCTTCCATCAGTGAAGGACTGGCCTACCGGCGTGCTGACGATTTTCGTCGCATCACAGAGATTGCGTGCGCTGAGAGCCTGCAGATGATCACCCTGACGATTACGGAGAAGGGCTACCAGCTCAAAGGGTACGACGGTTCCTTCCAGAAGGCCGTCATCGAGGATCTGAGCCGCGACCCCATGTCCGAGAAGATGTCGACGACGATGGGCCTGATGGCGGCCCTGCTGGTGCAGCGCTTCCACTCCGGTGGCACTCCGGTTGCGCTGGTCTCTTGTGACAATTTCTCCCACAACGGGGACAAGCTGCGCACCTCAGTGCTGACGATCGCAGCGGAGTGGGCGAAAAGGGGAATTATCGACCACGCCGCCGTAGAGTGGATATCGCAGCAAGTCGCCTTCCCGATCTCGGTCATCGACAAGATCACCCCTGCCCCCTCGCAGAAGGTCGCCGACCAACTGGCATCGATGTCATTTGAGGACATGTCGATTGATTCCGATTCCGGGGTAGCGGGATTCGTCAATACTGAGCCAGCCGAATACCTCGTCATCGAGGATCGCTTCCCCAACGGACGCCCAGAACTGGAGAGATCCGGAGTTCATTTCACCGATCGCGCCACCTGCGACCGGTTCGAGCGGATGAAGGTGACGACCTGCCTGAATCCGCTACACACTGCTCTGGCTGTCACCGGCGTGCTGTTGCGTAACCCCACCATTGACGAGGCCATCAAGGATCCCGGTCTCGCTGGTCTGGTGCACCGTCTGGGATGGCAAGAGGGACTACCGGTCGTCAGTGATCCCGGGATCGTCGACCCCAAGGAATTCCTCCGAGAGGTCGAGGAGGAACGTTTCCCGAACGCATTCTTGGGCGACACTCCAAGTCGAATTGCTACTGATTCGTCGCAGAAGATTCCGATCCGATTCGGAGAGACTGTCAAGTCCTATCTAGCCGACGATTCCCTGGATATCGCGTCATTGCGGGCGATCCCATTCATCTTCGCCGCCTGGTGTCGATACCTCATGGGCATCGCCGATGACGGCAAGCCGGTCGATCTTTCGCCAGACCCTCTGCTTGATGACCTGAAACCCATTGTGTCAGGGGTGCGTCTAGGGGACCAGGATCCCAAGGTCATCACCCCGATTCTGCGCCGTGCCGACATCTTCGGTGTAGACCTGACGACGACGCCATTGGCGGCGGTCGTTGAACAATTCTTCACCCGTCTGACGGCCGCCCCAGGTGCTGTCAGGGAAGTTCTCGACAAGGAGTTTTCGAAATCATGAAGATGACATTTCGGTGGTACGGTCCGGAAACCGATCCCATAACCTTGGAGAACATCCGTCAGATTCCTGGGACAAGTGGAATCATGGGCGCAATGGATTGGATTCCGGTCGGCGAGGTATGGTCTGAGGATGAAATTTCGTCCTACGTCCATAAGGTCAATGAGGCTGGCCTGGAGTGCGAGGTCATTGAGTCGGTGAACGTCCATGAGGACATCAAGCTCGGCAAGCCGTCCCGTGACACCTACATAACCAATTACTGCAAGACCCTGGAGAATCTCGCAGGCCATGGGGTCAAGGTTGTCGTCTACAATTTCATGCCGGTTTTCGACTGGCTTCGCACTGAGCTGTTCCACCGCAACGAGGATGGCTCGACCTGCCTGTACTACGACCATGAAGAGTTGGAGGGTCTGACTCCTCAAGACATTGTCAAGTCCACTTTGGATTCGTCGGCCTTTCCGCTGCCTGGTTGGGAGCCCGAGCGACTGGCTGATCTCGACGAGGTGATGGCTCAGTACACCGACATGACGCCTGACCAGCTACGCGACAACTATCGTTACTTCTTGGAGGGAATTGTTCCGACTTGTGAAAAGGTCAGTATTCGAATGGCTGTCCATCCTGACGACCCCGCCTGGGACATTTTTGGGATTCCTCGTATCGTTCACAGTGATTCAGATCTACAGAAGGTTGTCGATCTAGTCGATTCTCCGGCCAACTCGCTGTGTGTCTGTGCGGGATCTCTTGGGTCAAATCCTGACAATGATGTTCCTGCTATTTTCACGAAGTACGGAGACATGGGGAGAATCGCCGCGGCTCATGTTCGTAACGTCAAGTTCCTGGGACACAAGAAGTTCAAAGAAGCGGCTCACCTTTCCAGCGATGGGTCCTTGGACATGTATGCCATCATGAAGGCCATTCACGATCACTGCCCAGACGTTTATATTCGCCCCGATCACGGTCGGATGATTTGGGGGGAGATGGGCCGACCGGGCTACCCGCTGTACGACCGTGCTCTCGGAATCACCTATCTCAACGGCTTGTGGGAGGCCATTGACAAGGCATCCACTCGCTGACGTCGCGGATCATGAGAGACACCCGGACTTGTCCGCGGTGGCAGTGACACACTGGGTTGCAGGCTGTCGACGAGGGCGGGTCCGGTCGTTCTGCATCGTCTGACGACACGACGGGCAAGGCGCGTGGATGACGAAAAGCGTCACCCAGTGACGATTATGAGCTGCGGATCAGCCATGTCAGGGTCGAACGGATACATGGGCCGGTCGATTCGACGGTGGCCAAGCCGCACGAGGTCCTGGTCAACCCCACCTGGCGTGAGGGTGAGAATCCAGTCCGCCGCGAGATCGAAGATGTCGGGCTCCAAGTACCCGATCTTGACGGTCACGACGTCGAAATCACGCGGATCCATGCCCAGCCGATGGAATTGTTCATTGGTTGTGTACTGGTTGCGCTTGGTGGTGACGATGACCGTTAGACCGCCGGAACGGACCACTGCCGTGAGCCCGCCTCGCGGGTCATCGACGAGATTTTCGACAACTCCTACGACGCGCTGCGGTCCGGGCTCACGGGAGTCGAGGTGCCCGCCGACCTCGATGTCGACATGGCCGTTGACGCCAACCTCGGCACACGCTGCCACTGCCGCCGGATCAACAATTGACGCCAGAAGGGCCGTTACTGGTCCATCCTGGATCTCGGGGCGTCCCAAGAGCTCAGCCAGGGTTACCGTCACATCGTCAGCCCCACCAGCCCCGGGATTGTCACCAGAATCCGACAGCAGGAAGGGTCTCTTGTCGCTCGCGATCGCGGCATCCAGTGCAGACGGGTAGGAATCAGTCGGCGCCACGAACACGAAGTCGGAGTGCACCTTCCAAAACTCCCGCCCCAGTTCCAGGGCGGCCTCCTCAACCGCGTGGGCATCAGTTCCGGTGACGACAATTGCCGCCTTGTTGCGCGGCTCATCAGCCCACGCGAACCCGATCCAGATTGCGGCGTCGAGGATCCCTTGGCGCTGCTCAACCTCGGGAATGCGGCCGTACAGCGACTTCGCCGGCTCAATGCGTGTCGACGTCATTTCTCCCGGCAGCAGCACCGGAACGTGCACCAGAGCCTTGTGCGGCTTCGGAGAGTCAGAAATGAGCAACTCGCACAGGTTTCGCGCCGCCCGCTCCCGGCAGATCCATGCATCTTCGTGAGGAGCCATCCGGTAGCAGGTGAGAAGATCGCAGTTCTCGAACAATGCCCGGGAGACGTTCCCATGCAGATCCATTGACGCCGACACCATCACCTCAGGACCGACGACTTCCCGAATGGCTCTGATGAGATCCCCCTCCGCGTCGTCGACCCCAGGGACACTCATGGCCCCGTGGATGTCGAAAAGGATGCCGTCGAGATGGCCGGCCTCACGCAAGCCGTCGACGATTTCCTCACGCCAGGCGCTGTACGCCGTGGGCTCCACTGGGCCGCCCGGTAGCGCTCCACAGTGCAGCACCGGAACCCATTCCACGGCCTCTGACCATTCCCGTACCAGCGGAATCGAGAGATCCTCGCCGACGGCCTCGGCGTGTTCAGCTCCCGGAATGGGGGAGTGGGTGATCCACGGGTACCGCTGTAGCAAGTCGTCGGCACGCAGCACGGTGAAGTCCGCAGCCGTCGTCATGTGTGGGGTGAAGGTGGACGACTCGATGTGTATGCCGCAGATGGCCACGCGCGGTGCCATGGATTCTCCTTGTCGCCAGGGCCCTGTGTTGACCCATCTTGGACCATGGTGCCGGATTTTGGCATCGCTGTCGGGCCGAACAGTCATCGTCAGAGGTGGTGACAGTGACGAGATGAACACTTCTGGCCACGAATATCCCCATGGCGCCATGGATCGGGTACTCAGTGCAGCAGACGGTCGAAAACTACCGCCAGACTTCGCCCTGCCGCATCCCAGTGACTACATCGAGGCGCTGACGGCAATTGTTCCCACAGCGATTGCCGATGCGAGCGTCAACGCCAGCGACGTCTTTGGCATCGGGGTGGACTTCGCGTCCTCGACCGTCATTGCTGCCAAAATCTGACGGCACACTGATGCGTCAGCTGCCTGAATTCACCAACATCCCCATGCCTGGGTGAAACTGCGGGAGCATCACGGTGCTCAGGATCAGGCGGATCGTATCGTCGAACTGGCTCAGGCCCGACAAGAGCTCAGGCAGTTCACCGGCGTTCTCACCTCCGCCCGGGGAGACTCCGGATACAAGCGGACGTACCAGGATGACAGGTACCCGTCGAAGGAACTCCTGGCGAACCTCGCTCCGGGTTCGCCGACGTTTTTGAAACCCGCACGAACGGGCCAGTGAGACCAAGGCAAGTACTGATGAGCCGGTAGTTCTGCACACTTGTGACACTCGTAGTCTCACAAGTGCATGACAATGCGGTTGCGCATAGGATGCCCAGTGAGGACCTGAACCCCCACTCATCGCCATGACGAGCGACAACACATCACACAGAACAGGCCAACAAGCCAAAACGAGAGGAACATCGTGGCAACCGAACTGACGTGGACCGACACCGACAAGCTCGCTGTCGACACCGCCCGAGTACTGGCGGCCGACGCCGTTGAGAAGACCGGTAATGGACACCCTGGAACCGCCATCTCCCTGGCTCCGCTGGGCTATCTGCTCTATCACAAGGTCATGGCCATCGACCCGTCAGACCCGAACTGGCTCGGCCGGGACCGCTTCATCATGTCTGCCGGACACTCCTCGTTGACCCAGTACACCCAGCTCTACTTGGCCGGTCTGGGCCTCGAGCTGTCAGATCTGGAATCCCTGCGGACGTGGGGATCCCTGACACCGGGCCACCCCGAGTACGGCCTGACTAAATTCGTCGAGACCACCACCGGACCACTCGGTTCTGGTGTCGCCAACGCCGTCGGCATGGCCATGGCAGCCCGCCGTGAGCGCGGCCTGCTCGACCCGGACGCCGCTCCCGGAACCAGCCCCTTCGACCACTTCGTCTACGCCATTGCCGGCGACGGCTGCATGCAGGAAGGCATCGCATCTGAGGCGTCGTCTTTGGCCGGGACCCAGGAACTGGGCAACCTCATCGTGTTCTATGACGACAATCGGATCACCATCGAGGGTGACACCGCCATCGCGTTCGGCGAGGACGTCGAGGCTCGTTACGAGTCCTACGGCTGGCACGTTCAGCACGTCGACTTCACCAACGGTGGCACCGCCTACGAGGAGGACGTCGAGGCCCTCATGGCGGCCATCGACAACGCGAAGGCCGTCACCGACAAACCGTCCTTCATCCGTCTGACCACCGTTATCGGCTGGCCGATTCCGATGCTCGCCGGTCTGGCCCAGTTGCACGGCGCGAAAATCGGCACCGAGGGCGTCAGCGCCCTCAAGGCGGAGCTCGGTTTCGAGGACAAGCCCTTCGCCATTGACGTTGACATGGTCCAGAAGGTGCGTTCGGCCTTCGCCGAGCGTGGCAAGGGTCTGCGCGAGGCATGGGACAAGAAGTTCGCCGTCTGGCACGACGCCAACCCTGACGGCGCCGACCTTCTCGAGCGGATGCTTGCCCACAAGCTGCCCGACGATCTCGAGGTCCCGACCTTCGAGCCCGGCAAGATGAGCACCCGCAAGGCCTCCGGAGCCGTTCTGAGCGCTCTTGGTCCTCAGCTTCCCGAGCTGTGGGGCGGATCGGCAGACCTCGCCGGCTCCAACAACACCACCATGAAGGGGGCTGACTCCTTCCTGCCCGAGGACCGTTGCTCCGAGAAGGATCCGGGTGGTCCCTACGGTCGTACTCTCCATTTTGGAGTGCGCGAGCACGCCATGGGCGGCATCGTCAACGGCGTCACTCTGTCGGGTCTGACCCGGTGCTACGGCGGAACCTTCTTCGTCTTCTCCGACTACATGCGTCCTGCGGTTCGTCTTGCGGCCCTCATGAAGGTCCCGTCGATCTTCGTGTGGACCCACGACTCCATCGGCGTCGGTGAGGACGGCCCCACTCATCAGCCGGTCGAGCATCTGGCGGCCTACCGCGCCATTCCGGGTCTCGACATCGTCCGTCCGGCCGATGCCAACGAGACCGCGGTGGCATGGCGCACCATCTTGGAGCACACCGACCGTCCCGCCGGTCTGGTGCTGTCGCGCCAAGACCTGCCGACGATCGATCGCAGCGAGTACGCCTCGGCTGAGGGTGTCGCCAAGGGAGCCTACGTGGTGTCCGAGGCCAGCTCCGAGCCCAAGCTCATCCTCATCGGAACCGGATCTGAGCTGGCGGTCGCCCTCGAGGCGCAGAAGAAGCTGGAGGCCGACGGGGTCGCGACCCGCGTCGTCTCGATGCCGTGCCAGGAGTGGTTCGACGAGCAGGACGAGGAGTACCGCGAATCGGTTTTGCCCAGCTCCGTGACCGCTCGCGTCAGCGTCGAGGCTGGTATCGCGATGGGATGGTCGAAATATGTCGACTGCAAGGGTGCTTCGGTCTCTTTGGAGCACTTCGGTGCCTCTGCTGCCGGAACCCTGCTGTTCGAGAAGTTTGGATTCACCGCCGACCACGTTGCTGAGGTCGCCAAGTCCGTGTTGTGACACGGAGCGGGGCATGACGATGTCGAACCGACGCCGGACGAGCCAAGACGAGGAGATGCTCCACGTCGCGGAGATGTACTACTTCGAGCAGATGACCCACGCCGCGATCGCCCAGCGACTCTCCATGAGCCGTTGGACGGTCGGCAGGATCCTCGAAGAGGCTCGCCGCACAGGGATGGTCAAAATCACCATTGATCACCCTCTCGCCCGGCATCACCGGCTCGAAACCGAGTTGGTCGACGCCTTCGGGTTGCAAACGGCCATCGTCGTGCCCGTCCAGGCCAGTAACGAACTGACCTTGGACCTCGTCACTCGGATGGCGGCTCAGCGGCTGTCCGAGTGGCGACCCCAGCCGCGAGTCGTCGCGGTGAGTTGGGGGCGGACGACGGCTCGTCTGGCTCAGCATTTGGGGTCTGGTTGGAATCCCGATGTCGTCGTCCCCCAGACCAACGGCGGTGTTGCCGTCACGAGAAACGACTTGGTGGGACGTTCTGTCGTGCGGATGGCCGAACTTGGGCCAGGCAGATCGCTGACGTTGCAAGCCCCGACGATCGTAGGGTCGGCAGATCTGGGAGAGATGCTGCGCAAGGACGCATCTGTCTCACGCCCACTGCAGGCTGCCCAGAAGGCTGATCTCGTCGTGTATTCACCCGGAGCTGTCAGTACTGATTCGATCTTGGTGACGGCGGGCCACGTCACCAAGGACGGTATTGCGGAGTTGCGTCGTAAAGGTGCCAGGGCAGACATCATGAGCCACTATGTCGACCTCCACGGCGAGGTGGTCGATGAGGAACTGGATTCGCGCACGATTTCAGTGGATGTGGATTGTGTGAAGGTGAGCGACGATGCTCATGGTCCGTCGCGTCTTCGACGAGTTCTGGCTGTTGCGTCGGGAGTCGAAAAGGCTGAGGCCGTAGGGACCGTATTGCGCGGGGGATTGTGCACAGACCTCGTGGTCGACGCCAGTGCCGCGGAGCAGGCTCTGCAGTGATCCTTTGCACGCTGGTGCGCACCATCAAACCTGCACGCAAGTGCACAGTGATGGGCCGGCAGTTTTGCGCCCGGACTGTTTTTGCCGTGTGCCTTCTTGCTGGGTGCCGTCGGTGCGTCGCAAGGCTGGGCCGGGCGACCGCTCGCCGACGATGAACTGGGGGTGCCTTTCGAGCCACCGCGACCTAGACTCATCTGGTCGAACTAGAAAGGCTGTCATGAACAACGTCACCGAGGTCACCGACGCGACCTTTGCCTCCGAGGTTCTCGGGGCTGCCAAGCCCGTCCTTGTCGACTACTGGGCTGACTGGTGCGCCCCCTGCAAACAGCTCTCCCCGATCATCGAGGAGCTGGCCGGGGTTTATGGCGACCGGATGGTTTTCGCCAAGGTCGACACCAACGCCAATACCCGGATCGCAGCCGAGCAGGGGATCATGTCTCTGCCCATGATTCAGGTCTGGCAGGGCGGCCAGCTCGTCAAGTCGCTGCAGGGCGGCAAGACGAAGAAGGCGCTCGTGAAGGTTATCGAGGAGTTCGTGGGCTGAGGAGGAGTCATGCCATCCGCCACCAAGAAGGTTTCCCTGGTCCGTCGTAGTGAGGGCCATTACACCGCCACCAATGCGCGCGGCGGTCAGATCCGTTTCGGCTCCGGTCAGGACGCCGAGTTCACCCCCGTGGAGTTGCTGCTGGCAGCTATCGGTGGATGCTCGTCCATCGACGTCGACACCGTGACGAGCCGTCGCGGCGAGCCGACCCAGTTCACTGTTTCCGTCATGGGCACCAAGGTGAGCGACGAGGAGGGCCGAGCATCTCTGGGTGATGTCTCGGTCGACTTTCAGCTCAGTTTCCCCGACACCGACGAGGGTCGTGAGGCGGCTGGACTGGTGAACCGCGTCGTCGCGATGTCGCGAGACAAGAACTGCACGGTTTCGCGCACTGTCGAGGCACAAACCCCGGTGGCGTTCAGCGTCGCCGGTGAGCCCTTGGACTGAGCCGCTTCACCCGGAGGCTTCGGGGCCTCCATCCACAGACGTGACGACGACCGGACCCGGTGACCAAAAATCCCGGGCCCGGTCGTCGTGTCTCATCAGAAGACGAGATCATGCAGTCAGCCGATCATTCTGCTGCGTCCTCTGCGCGACCAGCGTCCGCTGACGAGGTGGGCGGAGTTTCTGATCAGGCCGATGACGGTAACGGCCAAGGCTATGACGGTGACGCCGCCGATGTCCCAGCACTGCGCGGGCCGAATATCGATCGTGTGGTCTGTCGGGTTCCCGCCGTGGTCGGCATCTGGGGTCGCTGGCGCACGTTGGAGAACCCAAAAATCGCGCCTCGCGGGCGTTTGAAACACTGCGTTGAGCTGGCATCCCCCGAGACGGGATTTTTGTGAACCGAGTCTGATGGGAATCTTGGGCCGGCGTTGCTGTACCCGTAGGCTGGCACGGTGCCTCGATCGCCTCTTCCGCAACGTCACGGCCTGGAATCGGCGTGGGTTCGCACTCCCGATCACGGAGAATGTCGCAGGGTGGCTGCCACACGAGGGATTGATGGCTGGCCCTGGCCAATGATGCGCGACTATCTGGTGGAAAAGCTCGTCAGGGTAGGTGAGCACCGAGTTGACGAGATGCTCGGCGAGGGGAGATTCGTCGACGAAGCCGGATCTGCCTTCACGAGGAGCTCCTCCTTCACTCCACAGACATTTGTGTTCTTCCATCGTGATCTTCCCGTGGAAACCCCCGTCCCGGCTGGCATCGGGATCTTGTACGACGACGATCGAATCCTCGTCGTCGACAAACCGCACTTCCTGTCGTCAATTCCGCGAGGACAGCACGTTCTTGAGTCGGTGGTTGTCCGGCTGCGGACCCAGATGGGGTTACCTGAACTGACCGTGGCTCACCGCCTGGACCGGGTTACAGCGGGGGTTCTGCTGCTGACCAAGGAACGGAAGTGGCGTAGGCCCTACCAGGAGATGTTCGCGCGCCGGGAGGTGTTCAAGAAGTACCGGTTGGTGGCCCCCGTGGTGCGCGATTGTGCTGCGGATGGGGTCGTGGTGACGAAAAACGGCTGGCAGGTGAGGTCGCGAATCATCAAGGAGCGAGGCATCCTGCAGGCTCGTGAGATCCCGGGCGAGCCGAATGCTGTCACAGACGTCACGTTGCTGGCCCAACACGACGGGCTGGGCCTCTACGAGGCCAGGCCCAGGACTGGTCGCACCCACCAAATTCGTCTCCACATGCAGCGTCTGGGCGCTCCTATCGTCAATGACCCCTTTTACCCGGTACTTCTGGACATCCCAGTGGATGACTTCAGTCATCCGTTGCAGCTACAGGCTTGGCAGATGGGATTCACCGATCCCGTCTCCGGTCAGCCAAGGGTTTTCACGTCGAGGTTGGGTTTGGTCGCCTGGCAGTAAGTGGCAAGGGTCTGTCCTGAGGTCGGGTGACCAAAACTGTCATCTCAAGGAGGCTCGGTTCGCAGCAGTGCGTTCCGCCGTGCCCGACCGGTGTTTTTCGCCGTCAGAGCACGCGCTTCGGTCTCCCCAGGAACAGTAGTTCGCCGCATTGCTTCGTACCCTCGCGAAGCAATGCGGCGAAAATCGTCGAGTCATCAGCGTCCCAGCTCGGCCAGGAACCTCTCGGCGTCGAGGGCAGCACGGCACCCGGACCCAGCCGCAGTGATGGCCTGCTGGTAATGGGAGTCGACCAGGTCACCGCAGGCAAAAACTCCCGGCAGGTTGGTGCGGGTGGACGGCTCCGCGCATACGACGTAGCCGGCGTCGTCCAGGTCGACCTGGCCTCGGACCAGCTCGGAGCGCGGGTCGTGTCCAATGGCTTCAAAGACGCCCGCCACCTCGAGCCGACGCTCTTCACCGGTCTTGGTGTCGCGCAGGGTCACTGACTCCAGCTTGGACTCACCCTGCATGGCGACGATCTCGCTGTCCCACGCGAAGGTGATCTTGGGATCGGCCTCGGCGCGGTCGGCCATGATCTGGGAGGCGCGCAATTTGTCACGCCGGTGGACGAGGGTCACGGAGTTGGCGAAGCGGGTGAGGAAGGTGGACTCCTCGACAGCAGAGTCACCGCCACCGATAACGGCGATGTCCTTACCGGTGAAGAAGAACCCGTCACAGGTGGCGCACCAAGACACGCCACGACCCGACAGTCGGGTCTCGTCCTCGAGACCGAGTTTGCGGTAAGCCGATCCCATGGCGAGGATCACGACGCGGGTCTGGTGCGTGTTTCCATCGGTGTCAACGACCTTTTTGATCTCACCGGTGAGGTCGACCTCGGTGACGTCGTCGGTGACGAGCTCGGCCCCGAACCTCTCGGCCTGGGCACGCATCTGGGCCATGAGATCGGGGCCCATGATGCCCTCGGAGAAACCGGGGTAGTTCTCGACTTCGGTGGTCTGCATGAGGGCGCCGCCGGCGTCCATCGATCCCTCGAAGACAAGGGGGTTCAGGCCAGCGCGCGCGGTGTAGACAGCAGCGGTGTATCCAGCCGGACCGGAACCAACGATGATGACGTCACGGGGCTCGTCGGTGCCTCGGGTATCGGTGCCGACCTTCTCGGTGGAGGGCTGGACGGTGTTGGTCTCCGAGGAATCGGACAGCGAGATATCGCCGAGGATGGTATTGGGCACAAGGGGCTGGGCGGTCATGGCGCCTCCTGGTCGGTGACTGGTTCAAGGATCAACCTATCCAGCGCACAAAGGGTTTCTGACATTCCCGGTGGGAATCAGGTGCGCAGGGCGGGATTCTCACCCACGAATCGGGCTGGACATCCGAGGATGGGCATGAACAGAGGTGCAGTGGGTACTTCTCTGACTGAGGGTTGATGCAATCCACGTGATGCCTGACCAAGGTCGGATCCGTCCTGTGGGGAGGTGAGACTGAGCCACGATTTTTCCCCGTTGACGGCACCTCGTTGCTGGACAGTGCGCCGACTACCTGGCGGGTCGTGGAAACTGGAGTCATGAGTGAGTCGACGAATAGTCCCCGTGATCCGCGTGACCCCAATCCCTTCCAGGGTGGTGGGGCTCGTTTCGACGACAACCGTCAGAACTGGTCGCAGGAGTCCTACTGGTCGCGCAGTGGCGATTCCTGGACGCCCCAAGGGACTTCGCAAACCACTCACCACGCTTCGTGGGACGTTGCTGAGCAGCCGGACCCGAGGGCTGGTGACAAAAACCCCGACTCGTCCCAGGGCTCGCCGCGATCGGGCCGAAAAGGTATCCGTGGCGGGACTATTGTCCTCGTCGCCCTGCTCGCGGCAGCGGTTGGCGGCGTGTCCGGAGCTTTCGTCGATCGTTCCCTGACCAAAAATGACGCCCCGGCTGCGACGTCGAGTTCTGCGTCGCCCAACACCGTCACCAAGGTGGTTCAGGGCTCGCCCTCGGCTCCAGACTGGACGGCCACCGCATCCGCCGTGTCGGATTCCGTGGTCGCCATCACGGTGAGGATGGGTACTGGCGGTGGGCAGGGGTCTGGGGTTGTCGTCGACACGAACGGCAACATCGTCACCAATGATCACGTCGTCGCCGACGCTGTCTCGGGCGGTCAGCTGACGGTTTCCACGGGAAATAGGACCTACGAGGCCACAGTGGTTGGCACCGATCCATCAACGGACCTGGCCGTCATCCGGGTGAAGAACCCGCCGACATCCATGAAGCCGATCAACTTTGCTGATTCCAGCACGTTGACCGTCGGGTCTCCTGTGATGGCCGTGGGCAATCCACTTGGCTTGTCGGGTTCGGTGACGACCGGAATCATCAGTGCCCTCAACCGTCCGGTTACCACCTCGAATCGTCATAGTCCACGAGATTTACAGGGATCTCGAGATTCGTCTTCGGGTGTGGTCGTCACGAACGCCATCCAGACCAGCGCAGCGATCAATCCGGGTAACTCAGGTGGTGCTCTCATCAATGCCAACGGTGAGCTCATCGGGATCAACTCGTCGATTGCCAGCCTCTCGTCAAGCCGATCTGAGTCGTCGGGCAATATTGGAATCGGTTTTGCCATCCCGTCGAATCTCGCCAAATCGATTTCCGATCAGATCATCGACACCGGAAAGGCAACTCACGCCTTCCTGGGCATCTCCGTGCGTGACGCCGCTGCCAGCAAGGATGGCGTCCAAGTTCTCGGAGCTGGAATTGCCACGGTCTCGCCCCGTTCGCCAGCCGACGAGGGCGGGCTGCAGCGTGGCGACGTCATCACGAAGATCGACGACACCGATATCGCGTCTGGCGAGTCCCTGGTTGGTCTGGTGAGGTCGTTCAAGCCGGGACAGAAGGTCAAGATCAGCTACATTCGTGGTTCTCAAGAGGCCACCGCCGACGTCACCTTGGGGACGGCGAGGTCTTGATACTGGCGACCCCGCACATGGGGAAGAGCCCCACAGCAAGCAGGGGTCGTCTCATGGGCACAGGATTGGCGACTCACATGAGATCGAGGACCGCGCGAGCAGTGGCATCGTCGACGACGAGGTCGGTTGCCACCCTGGCTCGCAGAGCGGCCAGCAGTCCGATGGCCTTAGCGCGACCAGCGACGACACAGAGCCGACGCGGTATTCGCTGCAACTGGAATGGAGCCAGTCCGGTTGCTCTCTTGTTGAACTCGACGTCATAGGCGCCGTCTGCTTTGAGAAATACGGTGTTGACGTCGCCGACAACTCCGGAACGCACCAAATTCGCCTTTTCCTCATCGGTGATGTAACCGGTGGAGTAGACGTGGGATGGCACCGGGCTGTCAAGTGCTCCCACACCGAATACGGCGAGGTCGAGTTCCCGGTGTGCTTTGAGTACTGCCTGAACGGAGCGCTCCTGCCACATCGCAGCCTTTGTCGAAGCGTTGTCGAAGAATGCCGGGACCGGGAAATGAACGACCTCTCCACCGAATGCGGCAGCCATCCTGGAAAGGATTGATCCAACGTAAGGGATCCCCGAATTGGCGGGGTTGGCCGACCCATTCATCTGGACGACCCGCACTCCCTTGACGTCCTTGGGGACGACGTAGTGGGTGACGGCGTCCAAGGTTGTTCCCCAGGCGACTCCGATCGAGGAGTTGTCATCGACGATGTCGGTGACCATCTGGCCGGCTATCCTGGCTACCTGATCCAAACGGTGAATCTCGGTCGTTCCTGATTTCACCGGGACGACAGTGGTATTGACTCCGAACATCCTCGTCAAGGTGGAATCGAGGCCGCTACGCAGCCCAGTCGGCTCTGACAAGGTGATACGGACAACTCCGGATTGGCGTGCCTGTTTGAGGAGGCGAGAGACCGTGGAGCGGGATGTGCCAAGATGGCTGGCGATGGCATCCATGGTCTCTCCCTGCATGTAATACATGGACGCTGCTGTCCACACGTCATTGGACAATTCGTTCATGCCTGCCCCCTTGCCATGCACGTAAGTGCAGAATTGCGATTCTCTGGCGCTGTCGATGATTGACTGAGCCACGTCCAAGCCCCACAGGGCCGGGACGACGGTCCCCGTTTGCAGAATCTTACGGGATTGACCGCCACCGGCGAGTAAATCGGTGTCAACGGATGACACCACGACGAAGGAGTCCTCATGCTTCTCGAAACCGCGGTGCCCGCCGCGACGATCTTTGGATCTGAGTTCTTGGGCACCATGATCCTCATTCTGCTGGGTTGTGGCGTCGTCGCCAACAACCTCCTTCCCAAGTCCAAGGGCAACCCCGGTCCCGGTTCCCTCCAGATCAACTGGGGATGGGGCTTCGCCGTGATGTTCGGTGTCTACGCGGCCTACAAGACCGGTGGACACCTGAACCCGGCCGTCACCGTCGGCAAGGCCATGGCCGGTATGGACTTGGCCGACGGAATCCCCGCCAGCGCCACCAACATCATGATCTACATCCTCGCCCAGTTCGCTGGTGCTTTCGTTGGTGCAGTCCTCTGCTGGCTCACCTACAAGCAGCACTACGACGAGGACTGCGACCCGGCCCTCAAGCTCGGCACCTTCGCCACTGGCCCGGCCATCCGCAACCCGCTGTGGAACACCATCACTGAGGTCATCGGCACCTGGGTCCTGGTCCTCTGGTGCCTCATCTCCGGCTTCACCAACGGTGTGAGCATCGGCCCGCTCGCCGTTGCCATGCTCATCGTCTCCATCGGTGCCTCCCTCGGTGGCCCCACCGGATACGCCATCAACCCGGCCCGTGACCTTGCTCCTCGTATCGCCCACGCCATCCTGCCGATCAAGGGCAAGGGCAGCAGCGACTGGGGCTACGCCTGGGTTCCGGTCGTCGGCCCGATGATCGGTGGCGTTCTCGCTGCCCTCACCTACAACATTTTCTGGCACTGAGCCGGTTTCCTACCGTCACGCCAGAACTGATGTCACATCAGTTGTAACCCCTCACAAGTCAACGTAGACAAGAAAGGCAACAATCATGAGCGACGAGAAGTTCGTACTCGCCATTGACGAGGGCACCACCTCGACCCGCGCCATCGTCTTCAACCACTCCGGCCAGATCGTGGCCGTCGGACAGAAGGAATTCGAGCAGATCTTCCCGCGTGCCGGATGGGTCGAGCACGACCCGATTGAGATCTGGGAGGCCGTCCGTGAGGTCGTCGGCACCGCGCTGTCCAAGGCCAACATCAACCGTCACCAGCTGGCTGCCGTTGGCATCACCAACCAGCGCGAGACCGCTGTGGTGTGGGACAAGAACACCGGCGAGCCGATCTACAACGCCATCGTGTGGCAGGACACCCGTACCCAGAAGATCTGTGACGAGCTGGCTGGCGACGAAGGCGCTGACCGCTTCAAGCCGATCTGTGGCCTGGGCCTCGCCTCCTACTTCTCCGGCCCGAAGGTCAAGTGGATTCTCGACAACGTCGAGGGTGCTCGCGAGAAGGCCGAAGCCGGGGACCTCTACTTCGGCAACATGGACACCTGGGTGCTGTGGAACCTGACCGGTGGAACCGACGGCGGCGTGCACGTCACTGATCCGACCAACGCATCCCGCACCATGCTCATGAACGTCAAGACCCTCGAGTGGGACGACTCGATGTGTGAGGTCATGGGCATTCCGAAGTCGATGCTCCCCGAGATCAAGTCTTCCTCCGAGGTTTACGGCTACGGCCGCAAGAACGGCCTGCTGATCGACACCCCGATTTCCGGCATCCTCGGCGACCAGCAGGCTGCCACCTTCGGCCAGGCCTGCTTCGAGAAGGGCATGGCGAAGAACACCTACGGCACCGGCTGCTTCATGCTGATGAACACCGGCGAGGAGGCCATCTTCTCCGAGAACGGCCTGCTGACCACCGTCTGCTACAAGATCGGCGACCAGCCCGCCGTGTACGCCCTTGAGGGCTCGATCGCCGTTGCTGGATCCCTGGTCCAGTGGCTGCGTGACAACCTCAAGATGTTTGAGACTGCCCCGGAGGTTGAGGCTCTCGCCAACACTGTCGAGGACAACGGCGGCGCCTACTTCGTCCCGGCCTTCTCCGGCCTGTTCGCCCCGTACTGGCGGCCGGACGCCCGTGGCGCCCTCGTCGGCCTGACTCGTTACGTCAACCGCGGTCACATCGCCCGCGCCGTGCTCGAGTCGACCGCCTACCAGACTCGTGAGGTCCTCGAGGCCATGAACGCCGACTCCGGTGTGCCGCTCACCGAGCTGCGCGTCGACGGCGGCATGACCGCCAACGAGGCCCTCATGCAGTTCCAGGCCGACCAGGTCAACGTGCCGGTGGTTCGCCCGGTGGTCGCCGAGACCACCGCTCTGGGTGCCGCTTACGCCGCTGGTATCGCCGTCGGCTTCTGGGAGGGCGAGAAGGACGTCACCGCCAACTGGGCCGAGGACAAGCGCTGGGAGCCCAAGATGGACGCCGACGAGCGCGAGCGCCTCTTCCGCAACTGGAAGAAGGCTGTTACCAAGACCTTCGACTGGATGGACGACGACGTCAAGGAGTGATTCTCTGAGTAGATTATGAAGGACTGATGACATATGGTGCCCCGTGCTTTCGAGCACGGGGCACCATCACGTTTGGGATCACGCGCTTTTGTCGGCGGCCTGGCAACTTGCCTGGCCCGGGATTCTCGCAGCGGACCTGTGTCTCACGGGCCTTGTCTCGCGAGCCTTCTATCATTTGCCTTCCCACTCGCGTCTTCCCTCGTGGGCCTTCCCACTCGCGTCTTCCCTCGTGGGCCTTCCCTCACGGACCTTCGCCACTGGCCTCTCCTGCCAGACCGCATGACGAAAAATGTCAGCTCGGGCCCAGGTCGGGAAATCCTGGGACCGGTCGCGGGGCGGGCTGGGTGTTTTCGTCACTGAGGTGGCGGATGCCGGGACAGGAGATGACCCCTCGACGACGGTCCCGTTGGAAGGCCGTCGGCAGACACGTGGTGTCGCGACCAGAACACACCCGTCGGAAGAGTGGCCGGGTGGGGGCAGGTCGTGGGGCGTCGAAAAACCTCGTCAGGAGCCAGTGACGGTGATATCTGCGATCCCGCCCTGGAACCGCGCGGTAGATTTCGGAGGAAGTTCGGTCAGATAGATCAGAAGGTGCCGGGTCTTCGTCTTGCCCGATGGCTTCAACGTGACCGTCGATCCGGCCCCCTGCACCGCCGCAACCTGGGTCCACTCCTTGATCGACGTCATGGGAGGCTCACCGGAAGAGACATCACTCGTCGGTTGCCACAAGGAAATGTTCGTGCCAGATCCGAGCAGCTGCACGTTCACTGACGCGATCTCGGTGACACGGCCCACATCGATGACCAGTCCGACTCCGGGCTTGAGGTTCCCGAGCTTGGCAGAGTTGTGATAGACGAGCGTGTGCCAGACCGTCGACGGGTTGCCGTCGATCGCGAATGCGACCTCGTCGTGGTTCTCCTTGGCGTCGCCACCATCCGCGGCTGGGTCAAATTCTTGGACGTGGGTCACCTTGATGGTCGTCGGCTCGCTGGATGCCTCCGGAGCCGTGCTGCCGGAATGACGCACCCCGGCAACGATGAGACACACGATCATGATCACGCCAACGACAGCCATGAGCACCGGTGGCCATCGTCGGTTGTGAGGGCGTGGCTTGGTCAATACTGGCTCGTCGCTGGAATCCGTTGGCCGCTGCTGGCCTGCGGGGGGCAGCTGGGTGGTGTGGGGTTCTTCATTGCTCGACCACGGCACGGGTCTTGCCTGTCGCCCCCATTCTCCGGCGGCTGCGTCCGGGGACCAGTACCCCTCGTCATCGGGTCCATACTCTTCTGCTCGTTCTGGTTGATCCTGGCCCGATGCGGGCGCGACGGGTTCATCAGACCGCCACGGCTCTTGTCCGGCACGGGGGTCCTGTCCGGCACGGGAAGCCGGTCCCACGGGGAAACGGATGCGACGCTCGAGGTCCGCAGCAGCGTCGGCAGAGCCGAGAGTCCGGCGCAGGGAGCGCGCAATCTCCGTCGCGGTGTGTAATGGCACTTCGTCATAACGCGGAACTTGCGACAGGATTTGGTCGCAGAGGACATCGAGGGCCGGGGAAACTCCCGCGCGGACCTCACGCGGAGTGAGCCAACCATGAGGGTCAGTGGGGGCCGGTGGCAGACCCCAGGACATCGTCGAGGTTGGCTTGGCGGATGGTTGGTGTCCACGGCCGACTGGCCAGCGTGAGACCAGGCAGGCATAGAGAACCCGTCCGATATCTGTCACGTCAGCGACCTCGCGGTCCGGCCAGGGACGAGAATTGTCGCCCGGCAGGGGATGTAGCGCGGCCTCGATGAGCAAGCCACTGATCTTGAGATTTCCGGTCGAGGTGACGAGGACCGTTCCGGGGTCGATGCGTTCGTGGAAGACCCCCTGAGCATGCAAGGGTGCCATCGCGTCGGCGATTTCATGGGCAATCCAGGCCGCCTCCAACGCCGACAGGGGTCCGGATTCCAGCAGCTCCTGGACCGACTTCCCCGGGGCGTATTCGCTGACGACCCAGGATGCTGGTTCATCTGGTCCGGCGACCACGGCGTCCAGGATCCGCAAGAAACGTGAATCGGTGGCCACAGCGGCTCGCCTGGCTGCGTCCAGGACGGCGGGGGTGCGACGACCGTGCGGGGCTAGGGCGTGGATCAGGACCGGGCGGTGCAGTTTGGTGTCGAAGGCTCGCCACGTGAGGGAGGAATCGGGGTGGGAGAGTTCTTGGTCGAGGCGATAACGCCCACCCAGAAAGGATCCGGGGAGAAGGTCGGGGAGGTCATCTACGGCAGGGGTATCCGGGTCAAACGGATCGCCGTCGCGATCTGCGGGGTCCTCGAAAGACACTGTCACCTCCTGCCCGACCGATCCGAATAGGCATCATCAACGATACCGATCCGTGCCGCGAACCCGGGGATTGTCACTCGGCGAGGTTGTCCTTATCGGTGGGGCTGTGAGGCTCAGAATCATCGTCAGAGGTAGCGTCACGATCCTCTGGTGCCGACGGGGACGGCGTGGCGTCAAAAATGTCATCGGAGGTTGACGCACTGGTGGGGTCGCTGGTGTCGGATTCACCGTCGTCTTGGCCCTGATGCCGAGAATTCGCGGTCACCTGACGAATCCGCAGCCCCGTGACGATGATGAGCACCAAGGCCGAGACCACAATGATGATCCAGCCGACATCGTCCATCTGAGTCGCCTTGACGACGAAAGTGGTCTGGGACCCCAAGGCGCGCCCGGACGGGGTCGACAGGTGTGCCTGCATCTCGACGACGCCATTCGAACTCGCTTTCGGGGCGAACTTGATGGTTTGTGTCTCCTTGGGCTCGATCGTGACGACCTGGGTGTCCGGGATGTCGATGCGCTGCGGGTTTTCTGACGAGACGACGACCTTGACGCGAACCGTCTGTGCGAGCGAGTTCGTGACCGTCAGAGGAAATTCGTTGCTCGAAGAAGACATCACGAACTGTGGGGCTGAATGTAGGACCAGACCGTTGCCGGCCATGGCGTCTGCTGCCGGGCGCATGACGTCAGTAGCCCACGCCTGGCGATCCTGGAGTGACGACGACAACGACCTACTGACAAATTTCGCCGAGGTCAAGGACGTCACCTCGGGGGAGGCTCCCACGAGGGCGGACCAGTCGTCTGAATCGATCCCGATGTCGTGCTGGACACGCCACCGAGGGTCCTTCGGGGGGACGTTCTTGGCACGTGTTCCCGACAGATGTAGGCCCGGCTTGGCTGCGGTGAGGACTGCCGAGAGGTTTTGCAGATGCAGCCATGCGATCGGCGCGGTGGCTTGGACATCGTCGACGGTGGTGACGAGGGTGACCGTCGGGATCGACTCGTGAGTCATGAGGAGCGCCTGGGACAGCAACATGCCGCGCCGCTGGGGATCGCTGCCGGACTGTGGATGTCCGTCAGTTTGGGCGGTGTCGGCCAGACCGATCACCTTGACGCCAGACTTCTCGGCGACGCCGTCACGAGCCGACGCCGCACACGTCAGGACCAGGGCGGGTGCCAGTTCTCGGGAGAGAGTTTTGAACGAGGACTGGTCCAGTTCAGCTGCTGGGTCGACGACTGCCAACGGTAACTTCGCGGCCGGATTCGAGGGGCTCAGAGCGTGTTTGACCGTCAGGAGGATGTTCGTGTGGCCTTGCCGAATCGCTTCGACGACATCGGCATTTCCGTACGGTAGGCGATATGCCTGACTGGTGGTCAGTAATGGTTCGACGAGGTCGAGCCATTCCTTGGCTGTTTGCTGACCCTTGCCCTCGACGGTGGCTGAACCTTTGCCAGCTACGCGATATCCCGAGGCCATCGCCTGAACCTCATCGATGAGACTTGGATCGACGAGAACTGTCGCGTCACGGGTGTGTGCTGCCTCCGCAAGGGGCTTCAATCGATGGGTGATGTCATCCGCGAGCGACTCGTTGGCGAAGGTGCCGTCGATCCTGAGACTCGGCACGGTCGAGAGCACAATGACGGGGGCGAGGTTCGCGCTGGTGTGAGTGTCTGAGAGCACCGTCAGGATTCGCGCCCGACCGACAGTTCGGCGCGATTGGTTCTGAGGGGACGCCTGCACGTGAACACCGATCGCGTACACGGCGTTGGGTGACGTCAGTCCCATCTGGGCGGGCGTTCCAGTCACGGTGAACGACTTGCTGTCACCTGGTTTGAAGGTCTGATTGGCCTCTGGATCGGTGATGTTGAAAATTGACGCCTCGTTGGGCTCCCGGTACCACCGCATCCCGACTGGGGCGGTGGCGGGGGATGACAGCAGGTCGGACAGGTCCCGGGTGTCGCTGATGCGGTCCTGGGAGCGCCAGAACGACGCTTGGACCCACGTCATTGACACCGAGGAAGTATTTGTCACCGTTCCCTTGATGGTGATGGGAGTTTTGGGATCCCCGGTCGGTGGGCTGACAGAAGTAATCGCCACCTTGACCAATTCCGGCGCAGTACGTGCCTGGGCAGGGGAAGGTCCCGCGATGACGGTCGCAAGAACCATCAACAACCCCAGTAGCCATGCGACTGGGCGAAAACGGGAAGCAGGTGACACGTTTGTCATGGTAATTGGCCAGCCCGGGCTGAACCGTGGCCCTCGTCAGGTTCAGTGCTCATTCTCGGCCCACCACGCCAGAAGTGCGGCCTTTGCCTCGTCAGGAGTATGCGGACCCTCGTCGAGACGGAGGTTGAGGAGGAACTTGTAGGCCTTGCCGACTTCGGGGCCAGGCTTGATGTTCAGAATGGCCATGATCTGATCGCCGTCGAGGTCGGGACGAATCGCTTCTAGCTCTTCCTTGGCAGTGAGTTCGGCGATACGCCTCTCGAGGTCGTCATAGGCGAATTCCAGCCGCTCAGCCTTGCGACGATTCCGGGTCGTGCAGTCTGAGCGGGTCAGAATGTGCAAACGCTCCAGTTGGTCGCCGGCATCACGGACATAACGGCGTACTGCCGAGTCCGTCCATCCCTGGTCGCCGTATCCATGGAAGCGCAGGTGCAGCTCGACGAGTTTTGAGACGTCCTTGACGATCTGGCTGGGGTAGGCGAGGGCTTTGAGACGTTTACGGGCCATTTTCGCTCCGACGACGTCGTGATGGTGGAAGCTCACCTTGCCGCCGGGCTCGAATTGGCGCGTCGGCGGCTTGCCGATGTCGTGCAACAGGGCCGCCAGGCGACCGGTGAGGTCGGGCTCGTGACCGCGGCGTTTCTCGAGATCGATGGACTGTTCCAAAACCTTGAGGGAATGCTCGTAGACGTCCTTGTGACGATGATGCTCGTCGCGTTCCAGACGCAAGGCAGGCAGCTCGGGAAGCACATGGTCGGCGATGCCAGTGGTGACCAAGAGGTCGAGACCCTCTCGCGGGAGGTCAGTGAGGAGAGTCTTGGAGAGTTCGTCACGGACGCGTTCGGCTGAGATGATCTCGATGCGCGGGGCCATCGCAGTCATGGCGGCACGGACCTCATCGGTGACGGTGAAGCCAAGTTGGGAGGTGAAGCGAGCAGCTCGCATCATGCGTAGCGGGTCATCGCTGAATGACCTCTCGGGCGGGAAGGGAGTGCGCAAAACTCCCGCCACGATGTCGGCAAGGCCGGCATAGGGATCGGAGAATGCTCGAGTCGAGGCATGGAGCGCCATTGCGTTGACTGTGAAGTCTCGACGAATGAGATCGTCCTCCAGGGTGTCTCCGTAGACGATCTCGGGTTTGCGGGAATCGGGGTGGTACGCATCGGCGCGGTACGTGGTGACCTCCACCACCCAGTCGTCTATTTGCGCGCCGATCGTTCCGAAGGCTCGGCCGATGTCCCACGTCGCATGGGTGCGTTTGCGAAGAATTGCCGCCGTTTCGTCAGGGCGAGCGTCCGTGGTGAAGTCAAGATCATGTCCCAGACGGCCCATGAGGGCGTCACGGACAGAACCGCCGACAAGATAAAGATCGTGCCCTGCCTGGGTAAAGGCCTCGCCCAGCTCAGCGACCAGCGGCACCTGCTCAAAAAGCACATCGATGCGGTGTTGGAGTAACTGCGGCACGGTCATCCCCGACTCGTCGGGGGTTGGGTGCAGGGCAGGGGGCAGCGCCGAGGGGCTGTTGACGTTTTTTTCAGGCATGGCGGCAGACAGCCTACGCGACATTGGCCACCATGCGGGCCACGAAGGCGGTGGTGGAGAAAGGATGCGCCGAAACCGGCGCGAAAGTCTGTGCTGTTGCGCTGATCAACGCTCCGGTCAGGACAAGTTACGACTGCGCGAGCTCTGGCGGTTGGTACCGCGGGATTTACCGATGCGGGCCAGGGTGCGTACTCGAGACCACTCGCAGAACAGGGAGAAAAGCACAACGCACGCCAGCGTCAACCCAGCTGCCCAGCCGGGTAAATGACGGTACGCGGCCACCCACAGCACGAGGGCAAGAACGCTCAGGGACAGGTAGGCGCGATTCACCATGCCTTCGAGTTTACGGGTTGGGACGAGAAGTGCCGACATCGTGCGTGTCGTTGACATCTCGTGACGGGGGTGGAGCCGAAGTGGGGGAATGTTCATCGAAGGTTAAGGGAGCCGGCTTCGGAGTACTCCATGCTCACGTGTCATGCTGAGGGCATGCGTCCTGATCCGAATGCACCCGTGGTGGTGGCCGTTGACTCGTTCAAGGGGTCTTTGAGCTCCGGCAAGGCATGTCGGGCGGTACAGCGAGGGTTTTCAGCAGCCGACCCGGACCGCGAGGTACTGACCATCCCGGTTGCCGATGGCGGCGAGGGAACCGTGGAGGCCGTCCTGGCAGCTGGGTTTCACGCCGTCACTGTCAAGTGCCACGGTGCGACGGGAGATCTCGCTGAAGTCGACTATGCCCTGCGTGACGACAAGGCCGTCATCGAGATGGCCACGTGTTGCGGTTTGGAGCGAGCCGACCGGGTTTCTGGATCGCCGACTCCACGACGCGGGTTGGCGGCGTCCAGCCGCGGGCTCGGGGAAGTCATCGCGGCGGCACTTCGCAGAGGCGCGACCGACATCACCGTCGGCGTCGGGGGATCAGCGTCCACGGATGGCGGAGCGGGGATGTTGGAAGCTCTCGGGGTGCGTTTGCTCGACAAGAAGTTGGCGCCCATTTCTCCCGGTGCGGCGGGGTTGACAGAACTATCGCGCCTCGACCTGTCCGGGCTGAATCGAAAACTGTCGGGCGTGAAGCTGACGGTGGCGTGCGACGTCACTTCGCCGCTGCTGGGACCGAATGGTGCAGCCACAGTCTTCGGCCCGCAAAAGGGATTGGACGAGGAAGGAATTGCGATCGCTGAAGCCGGCCTGACCAGGCTCGCTGATCTCATGGAGGCGGCCATTGGTAGCGCCTACCGGGACGACCCTGGCTCCGGTGCCGCTGGCGGAGTGGGGTGGGCGCTTCGTTGTTTGGGAGCGAAGTACCGTCCAGGAGCAGCCGCAATGCTCGGATGGGCCAAGGCGGTGTCAAAAATCTCCGGCGCCGGCTTGGTCATCACAGGGGAGGGGCGGATCGATCAGCAGACCCTTCTTGGGAAGCTTCCCGACACCATCCGCAAGATTGCTCTCGACGCTGGAGTCCCCGTGTGGGCAGTGTGTGGCCAGTGTGACCTGCCGGAGGACAAGCGTGGCGCCTTCCAACGGATCATCTGCTTGTCCGACATCGAGGCAGATCCTGAGGTTTCGATGGCTCAGGCCGGGTCCTTGTTGAGTGCGGCGGTGGAGCAGGCGGTGCGTGAGGGATTGGTTCGCTGACCTCCCCTCCGCGAGCATTCGGGCTCGTCAGGGCCACCTTTGGGCCTCGTTCACGGCGCCGACACAGGAGCCCCTTCGACTTCCGACATCACCATTGACGGACAGCCGCGGACAGTTCCCCTACCCGGGTCCATCGTGTCGGCAGTGTGCGGTTGAGCTGCCAGAGCCGTGCCGATGATGGTCGACTTCCCGGCGTCGTTCGGGCCGAGGAAAGCAACCACCTCCACACGGACGCCCACGACGGACATGTCCCTGGTCGCGTGAACTATTTCCCCGGTTGGGCAGGGGGAGGGAGTTCGCCACGCCCTTGTTGGCCGGTCGAACGCGGTTTTTCGTCATGAGCCGCTCGCGGCGAGTGGGGTTCTCTCGGGAAGGACTGCTGGCGCGGGGCAGGTTCAACACCATGTCCGAGGGTGTTTGTGTGGTTGGTGCCACATGATGGTGGCGACGGGGGCCATGCTTTGACGAAAATAGCCCGTCAGATCAGAAGGCCCCGCGAATTCTCGCGGTGTCGAAGGCGTCCTTGCACTCGCGGCGTAGGGCACGCAGGACGTCGTAATGCTGGTTGGCGATGCACTTCGTCATCACCTGGAAAGTCATGGTGTCGCCGGTGATGTCTCCCACGCCCAGGACCAAGGGCTTGTCGAGGAGGGTGCCCTCGAACTCGACCGCGAGATCGTCGAGAACCTTTCGAATGACGCGAATGACCTGGTTGGGATCCTCCAGTGCATGGACCTTGATGTCGGTGAACGAGGTCGTCCACCCCTGGGTGACATTGCCGACCTTGGTGATTTCCCCGTTTCGCAGATACCAGGCTGCGCCGTTCCAGTCGCGGATTCGGGTGACGCGCAGCCCAACGTCTTCGACGAGGCCTTCCACCTCGTTGATCTTCACAGCATCGCCGACGCCGTACTGGTCCTCGAAGATGATGAAAAGTCCCGCCAGGATGTCTTTGACAAGGGTCTGCGCGCCGAAGGCCAGCGCCACGCCGACGATTCCGGCTGAGGTCAGGATCGGGGCGATTTTGATGCCGATGGTGGTGAACCCCGACAGCAGAGCGACGCTGATGATGACAGCGACGCCGACGTTTGACAGCAGCCCGCCAACGGTCGCGGTGCGCTGATTCTGTCTGTCGAGGGTTGCACCGGTCGCTTCGGCGAGGATACGACGGGTGCGCCCGGGCATGGTGGCCTCGCGCTTCTCGGAGCGCGACACCATGAAGCGAATCGTCCAGTCGACGCCTTTGCGCAGCAACCACCGGGCAACAATCGCAAGGGCGATGATGATGAGGATGTGGATCAGAGTGTCCCATGTCCACACGTCGGATTTCAGCGGAGGCATGGTCTCCCTTCGCGGCTGGGGTCAGGTGGCAGATGTGTCCTTGATAACACGTCCACCTTTCCACTTCGGGCAAGAAAACCCCTTCGTGGATACGTTCGAGCTCTCAACGTGACAGGATCGAGGTATGAGTGACGACAATGTCTCCCCTGCAGCACGCCTTCCTGGCGATGACCAGCCGGCGGCAGAGCGACCGCTTGACCCACAAGACTTGCCTGAGCATTTGGCCGAACCGACGCAGATGCCCTCGACCGGCCCTCAGGTGGCCCAGGCTGTCGTCGAGGCAGTCGGCGGTACTCCCCGCGCTGACGGCATGGTCGATGCCGCCGAGGAGGTTCGCATCGACGTGCTGTCCTTCGCGGACGCGCCGGCGCCGGGATGGTCGACCTGGTCGACAGTGAGCTTGCACGTCGAGCCGAACGCCATCGCCCTCGCTGACGGCACCAGTAGTGACATTCGTGCCGAGCTCATGGTGGTGGGCGCTCCCGGTTCCGATGTCATGGGCAAGGTTCTGGGATCCTGCGCTTTCGCGGTACTGCGTGACCACTGGCCGATGGCCCCTGGCATCGTCTTCGGTGACGTCGTGTCGATGTATGCGCCGAATTCCACCACCCCGCACCTGATGTGGTGCCATCCATTCACCACCCCTCAGCTCGACCGGGTAGAAATCGGTGACCTCAAGGTGCACTGGCTGTTGGGAGTGCCAATCACCGAGGCTGAGCGTCACTGGTTGGAGGCGAATGGATTCGACGCATTCGTCGAGCTGCTTGACGCGAAGGCGGTCAATTACACCGATCTGCAGCGTCCGTCGGTGGTGTGATCCGTCAGGCGGACTCCCGCCAGACCACATCGTTGGGCAACACGAGGTGGCGCTGCGGGAGTTTTTGACCGCGAATCTGCGCGACGGCCATGTCTGCCAGGGCAGCCCCTGTGGCCCGGGCGTCGGTGCGCACTGTTGACAGCGGAGGATCGTTGAGCGCTGCGACGGGTGCATCATCAAATCCGACGACTCCCACGTCCTGTGGCACTCGTCGACCCGCCTCGTTGAGGACGCGAATTGCGCCGGTGGCCAGTAAATCGGACGCCGCGACCACTCCGTCGAGGTCCGGATAGCGGTCGAGGAGTTCGGACATTGCTCGCTTGCCTGCGGCAAGGGTCCATCCGTCGACTGTGGTGTGCCCCATGGCGGTATTTTTCGCACCTTGGTGGAAGCCGTCGAGACGCATCTGGGTGACGGGGGCCCATGACGGCCCACCAATTGCGACGAGTTTCGACCGACCCGTGGCCACAAGCCGTTCAGTGATGGCCCGGGCCCCTCCGACGTTGTCAGTGTCGACCGATGGGATGTCAGATCCGGGGCAGGGCAGGGACGCTGTTGCAAGGGGGATATTCGTCGTCATGAGACGGGTGACCAGGGGATCTTCGTTGGTCATCGCGACCAAAATTGCCGCGTCGAAGGATCCCCCGGCAATCAACGATCCGACACGTTCCGCCGAGCGGGGAGAATCGACGAGCGCCAGCAGCATTTGGTAGCCGTGTTCTGACAGGCGAAGGTTCGCTCCGGATGCCATTGGAGACAGTGTCGGCTCGGTGTAGAAGACGTTGACGTTTTCTCGCACTACCAGCACCACGGTGTCAGTCGATTGGATCCGCAGCGACCGGGCTGCGCGATTTGGCGCGTAGCCAGTCGTGACAATCGCGTCAGCAACAGCACGGGCGGTTGCGGGCGCCACTTTGGTGGACCCGTTGAGAACCCGCGACACCGTGGCGTGAGAAACTCCGGCCACCCGCGCCACGTCGTGCATCGTGGGACGACCTGTGTCCTCGCGCATCGGTAATTCTCCTTCGTTCCCGGGGGCGTCATCGGTGACGCTCCGATTGTGCCCCCAACTTGTCGAAGGGAGCGACATGCCGTATTGTACACGTGTACACGGCGTGGTGACCCACTCGAAGACAGTCTCCAACCCACGCCGGTAAACGCCCAGAGGACGCGGGCCCACCGTGTCCCGACGCTCAAGGAAGAGGGTTGACATGATCACACGACATACTCGTCGGATCGCTTCTGTAGCTGCGATCGTCGCAGGCACGCTCGTTCTCGGTGCCTGTGGCTCTCCTTCGGAGGGCTCCGGTTCGCCGAGCCAGAGCTCCTCGCAGTCTGCTGCCGCATCCGGCCCAGTCACCATCAAGTACCTGCACCGTCTGCCTGACGGCGAAGGTATGACGAAGGTTGCCGACATCGTCAAGAAGTGGAACTCCGAGCATCCTGACATCAAGGTTGAGACGACGAAATTCCCCGGCGAGGCCAAGGAGTTGATGCCGAAGCTCGAGGCCGACGTCAAGGCCGGAACCGCCCCCTGCTTGGTGCAGGCCGGTTACGCCGAGGTCCCGGACATGTACGTCAAGGGTTTGGTCGAAGATGTCACCGGCGAGGCCGAGAAGTACAAGGATCACTTCTCCGGTGCGTACGGACAGATGTCGGTCGGCGGCAAGGTTGTGGGTCTGCCCCAGGACACCGGCCCGCTGGTTTACGTTTACAACGAGACGGAGTTCAAGAAGCTCGGCATCGAGGTTCCGAAGACCTCTGATGAGTTGCTCGCTGCTGCCAAGAAGGCCGCAGCCAAGGGCAAGTACATCCTCGGGTTCGAGCCTGACGAGACGCAGAGCATGCTGTCCGCCCAGAGTGCCGCCGCAGGAGCGGTCTGGTACTCCGCTGAGGGCGACAAGTGGAAGGTCGACGCCAATGGTGACAAGACCAAGGTTGTTGCCGATTTTTGGCAGCAGGCCCTAGACGACAAGAGCGCTTTGACTGATCCCCGTTGGAGTGACGCCTACACGAAGGACCTCGTCAGCGGAAAGCTCATCGGCAACATTGCCGCTGCTTGGGAGACCGGCTTCGTGCTCGATCCGCTGGACAAGACACCTTACGCCGGCCAATGGCGTGTCGCTCAGCTACCATCCTTCGGTGGGTCCGACCTGACGGGCCCTGACGGTGGTTCCGGCGTGGCCGTCGTCAAGGGCTGCAAGTACGCTGCCCAGGCGATGCAGTTCAACGACTGGTTCAACACCCAGGTCAAAGACCTCGCCAGTCAGGGCTTGGTCCCCGCTGCCAAGAGTCAGGTGACCACCCCCGAGAAGATGAAGAAGCAGTTCGGCGGGCAGGATGTGATGGCTGAGCTGGCCAAGGCCAACGAGAAGCTTGCTCCTGAGTTCGGCTACATCCCAGGATTCGCCGTGGTGGGTTCGAAGATGGGCGAGAAGGCCGCCGATGCCGCTGCCGGTAAGGCCAAGGTTGCCGATATCTTCCAGACCGCCCAGGACACCTCGGTCAAGGCACTCAAGGATGCTGGTTTGCCGGTCAACGAGTGATGCCGACTGGGGCCGGGAGTGACCCTGGCCCCAAATCCCATTCGTCGCGTGACGAAGGCGGATCGGGATAACGATTTTCGTCAGCTCGGGGCCTCTTGAGGTTCAGGAGGCCCCGGCCCCCGCCTTCTCTGACGTTTTTGGTTCAGCGAAGACGTGGTTCTTGGTGGTTGATCATCGACCACTTCATGTACGGTGCGAGACGATTCACGCCGTGACGATTGCCCAACAGGAGACACGATGTCCTCATCCACGATGGCCAGTCGAAAGGCTAGACACGAGGCGCTGACCGGCTGGTTGTTCGCGTTGCCGTTCACCGTCGTCTTCATCATCGTGTTCGTTGCCCCCATCATCGAGAGTGTCCGGGCGGCTTTCCACAAGCAGGTTGCCGAAGGTGGAGGCTTGTTCGGTGGCGGCCGGATGGTGGAGAAATTCGTCGGCCTGCAGAACTTCCAGGAAGTGTGCACCAATCCGGCCTTCTGGCACGGCATTGGTCGCGTCATGCTCTTTGGCGTCTTCCAGATCCCGATCATGATCCTCGCGGCCTTGTTTTTGGCTCTGGTCATTGATTCCTATCTGGTGCGTCACCCCGGATTCTGGCGCCTGTCCTACTTCCTCCCCTATGCGATTCCGGGCCTCGTGGCCGCGATCATGTGGACCTACCTCTACCTGCCCGAAATCTCCCCGTTCGCGGGACATTTGAGCTTCAGCCTGCTGAGTTCCCACGTCATCCTGGGGTCAATGGCCAACATGACGACGTGGACGTTCACCGGCTACAACATGCTGATCTTCTTGGCCGCCCTCCAGGCCGTTCCCTCGGAACTCTACGAGGCCGCGCGCATCGACGGTGCTTCTGGGTGGCAGATCATGACGAAGATCAAGATTCCGATGGTTCGCGGAGCAGCGCTGTTGGCCGTGCTGCTGTCGATCATCGGTACTGTCCAGCTGTTCAACGAGCCGACTGTTTTGGCCACCGTCGCCACCTGGATGCCCCGTGACTACACCCCGATGATGATGGCTTACAACACCATGAACGGAAACATCAGCCCGAGCGGAGCCGGACCGGCTTCGGCGGTATCCATCATGATGGCGTTGGTCGCCGGAGTGCTCGCAATGATCTATGCCCTCGTGCAGAGGAAGGCGGACTGACATGGCACACGACAAGACTGCCGTCACCAAAGACGGCATCCGTTACCGCCCGTCGCTGGCTGGGCTTCCGCCACGCTCCATTGCTCCCTCCAAGACGGCCCGGACGATCACGCAGGTGATCCTGGCCTTCGTAGCCTGCTATTTCTTGCTACCCATCGTCTGGTTGCTCATTGCCTCGACCAAGAACAACACCGACCTTGTGAGTACCCCTGGGTTTGCCTTTGGCGAGTTCAACTGGGCTGCCAACTGGCATTCCCTCATGGCCTGGACCAAGGGGATGTTCCTACGTTGGGTTCTCAATTCACTGTTGTACTCGACCGTCGCGGGCGTCGTGGGGACGTTCATTTCTGTCGCTTGCGGGTACGCGATGGCCAAATTCCAGTTCCCCGGTCGCCGGGTGCTGCTTGTTGTCATCATGACTGGTCTGTTGATGCCGGTCGCCCTGCTCACCGTCCCGCTCTACCTGTTGTTCATCAAGATGCACCTGGTCAACACGGTGTGGGCGATGATCATCCCGTCGATGGTGAGCCCGTTCGGCGTCTTCCTCGGCAATGTTTATGCCGACTCTTCGGTTCCCACGGAGCTCCTGGAGGCTGCCCGCATCGACGGAGCTGGCGAATTTCGGATCTTCTCCACGATGGTGTTGCGCTTGCTAGCCCCTGCCATGGTGACGATCTTCCTGTTCATTTTCGTCGCCACGTGGAACAACTTCCTACTGCCGTTGATGATGATCACCAACGAGAGTCTGCAACCGGTGACCCAGGGCCTTTACGGCATGATGTCGTACTTCGCCCCGGACAAGGGTGCCGTGATGCTGGCCTCTGTCATCGGCGTCATCCCGCTGGTGGTTTTGTTCCTGATCCTGCAACGCTACTGGCAGTCCGGACTAGCCGCCGGCGCTGTCAAGGGGTGATTTCAGTTGGGGTCCGACCGGGCCTCAGCCACGTAGACCCCAGGTGGGGGTTCTTCTTCGGGAACCCACCCGTCGATCTAACTTGACCAGAGGCCACGCACCATTACGAGCAACCCACCCTGGCGTGTGAAGGGCGACCTCGCTTCTGAGCTCAGCGTGCTTCTGAGGTGCTTGTGCTGTTGTGGGAGCAAAAACATCGAGCCGGCCACTGTCAATGCAGTGACCGGCTCGATAGCCGTTCAGTCAGTGAAAATCACTCGGCAGCGCTGGGGTGAGTCATGTCAGCGGGGACGACCCACTTGTCGAAGTCCTCTTCGCTCATGCCACCAACCGTCAGAGCGGACTCGCGCAGGCTGATGCCCTTGTGGTGCGCGTTCTTGGCGATCTTCGAGGCCAGGTCGTAACCGATGTGACGGTTGAGGGCCGTGACCTGCATGAGGTTTTTGTCGAGGTTCTCCTTGATCTTGTCCGGGTTCGGCTCGATGCCGTAGGCGCAGTGCTTGTCGAAGCTGATGCACGAATCGGCGATGAGGCGGATGGACTCCAGGCAGGCATGAGCCATGACGGGCTTGAACACGTTGAGCTGGAAGTTGCCCTGGGAACCGGCGAAACCGACCGTCGCGTCGTTGCCGAAGACGCGGGTGGCGACCATCGTCATGGCCTCACACTGGGTCGGGTTGACCTTGCCAGGCATGATCGAGGAGCCGGGCTCGTTCTCGGGGATGAGGAGTTCGCCGATGCCGTTACGCGGACCAGATGCGTACCAACGGACGTCGTTGGCGATCTTCATGAGGGCGTCAGCGAGGACCCGCAGCGAACCGGACACTTGCACCAAGGCGTCGTGGGCGCCCAGGGCGGCGAAAAGGTTGTCGGCCTGTTTGAACTCGATGCCGGTCTCCTCGGTCGCGTACCTGGCAACGGTCGGGCCAAAATCGGGGTGGGCGTTGAGGCCGGTGCCGACGGCGGTGCCTCCGATGGCCAGCTCCCGAGCGCGGGAGTCAGCGTAACGGATACCGTCCAGGGCGAAGTCGATCTGGGCGACCCAGCCGCTGATGACCTGACCAAGACGGATCGGGGTGGCGTCCTGCAGGTGCGTGCGGCCGACCATCACGACGTCGTCGTACTTCCTGGCCTTCTCGTCGAGGGTGTCGCGAAGCTGCTGGACAGCCGGGTAGAGGCGCTCGTTGAGGGCGCACACGACGGCGATGTGCATGGCCGTCGGGAAGGTGTCGTTGGAGGACTGGCCGCGGTTGACGTGGTCGTTCGGGTGGACCGGATTCTTCGAGCCGCGCTCGCCGCCGGCCAGCTCGATAGCACGGTTGCTGATGACCTCGTTGGTGTTCATGTTGGACTGGGTGCCCGAACCGGTCTGGAAGACGACCAGCGGGAACTCGTCGTCGAGCTGTCCGGCGATGACCTCGTCAGCGGCCTTGACGATGAGGTCGGCGACGTCGCCCGGCAGCTCACCCAGTTCCTTGTTGGCCAGTGCCGCGGACTTCTTGAGAGTTCCGAGAGCACGGATCATGTCCCGGCCCCAGACGAAGGTGTCACGGCCGATCTCGAAGTTGTGAAGGGAACGCTGTGTCTGGGCGCCCCAGTAGTGCTCGGCGGGTACTTCGACCTCGCCCATGCTGTCTTTCTCAATGCGCATCTCTGCCATGTTGCAAGCCTACTTTGCAGGCTCGTGACTGGACTGGGTGGGGTGCCGGGATTTTTCGTCAACGAGTAGGACCGGCGGGAATGATGCACGACGGCAACACCGGGCAAGTGATCTGCCGGAGGGTCTCGGCTCTGTCGTGGACTCGGATGAAAACTGTCGTCACGCTGGAGCCATTGGCATGGGAATGCGGGAGACACGCTCGGATCGACGGTTTTCGGCGAGGAGGGGATGAGTCCAGTGGGTGTCGACTGGTGAGGATCCCTGTGGATAACGCCCAATTGTGTTTACGGAGTTATCCACAGATTTCAGATTGGGTGACGGAAACGCCCACCTGAGACGACAACTGTAAGTATGGAGCTAGTTGACATTCTTGAGGCCAGTGGTGGCGTAGCGAAAATCAGTTCGGTGGGCCGCGTTGCGCGGCAGGCGCGGAAAGCTGCACGAGAAGGGCGGGTCGTCAGACCTCTGCCCAGAATCGTCATGACGATGGAGGCAGCGCGGCGACCTGACGCTTGGATTCGGGCCGTCATGTTGTGGCGACCGAATGCGGTTTTTACCGGGCGTGCCGCTCTCTACTTGGCGGGTATGAGAGACCTTGACGTCACGCAGATCGACGTCATAATCCCGCATGCGATGCCTCGATTGCCAAGGAGACGGTGGTTACGGTTCCACCGGGCCGGGTGCGAGTCGATCATCGACGATCACAATGGGTTCCGGACGAGTCATGCCTACACGTGCTTCTGGTTGGCCCTCCGAGGGGATTGGGAAGCAGCCACGGCCACCCTCCGCGCAGGATGGGTGAATCCTGAGGACCTCCGAGATGCCCGACGCCGTATGGCCCGTAAGGCGTCACCTGGAACCACCAAAGAAGTACTGAGGCAGCTACTCGATCGGCCCTGGTCGGTAGCGGAACGCGAACTTCATGCGCTCTTGCATCAGTACCGAGTCAACGGGTGGAAAGCGAACGAGAGACTGTGGATCAACGGCCGCGTGGTGTTCCCTGACCTCTGGTTCAAGCAGGAGAAGGTCATCATCGAGGTTGATGGTTACGCCTTTCATGGCAAGCCTCGAGATTACGAGATGACCGCTCGGCGTCATGCCCTGCTGGTCGGGGCCGGGTGGCGTGTCATCCGCGTGACGCCAACGATGATTCGTGAGGCTCCAGAGCTTGTTCTCGACACCATCAGGTCGGCATTGTGGCGGCGCCATCGAGGGGTGCTCGCTCCGATGTGATGTGTGGCTGTCGGCCTGTGATCCCGGAGCTTTGGAGGGTACCGGGATGGGTTCACCGGGGTGCGAAAACCGTCACCTCGGGAAGGCTCGCAACAGATTCACGCAGATCTCCTCGCGACCGGGGGAATACTGGGTGCCCCACGGTGAAGGATCGGTCGCTTGTCGAGGCCATCAGTCTTGAGAGAAGAGGGACGAGGTCCACAGCCCCGAGCCGTAGTTCTCCGAGGCGTCATGAGGGCGCATGGTTGATGA
Source organism: Cutibacterium equinum (assembly GCF_028021195.1). NCBI lineage: Bacteria > Bacillati > Actinomycetota > Actinomycetes > Propionibacteriales > Propionibacteriaceae > Cutibacterium > Cutibacterium equinum. Next base: position 2,422,122 of record NZ_CP115668.1, on the reverse strand, counting down.
TTCATGGGTCAGGGAAATGGCAGCCGAACCGCAAAGTATGTCGCCGAACCGATGATCCCCGACGATTTTTGCCCGGCTGGAGCTGCTGGGGGGCTTCGTGCCCGTGGCAGAGGAGGACTTCCGCTGGATTGCGGGGGTCATGGGAGGCGCGGATGGCTGAGAGGTCTGCACAAGGGGGGTGGAGGAAGTTTCGGGAACCGGGAGACCCTCCGCATCGAACCGTGGGGCGGCGATGTCGGACGGGAGAGGTTCGTAACCGTATGTCCCCACCGATTTCGGGACGTCCTGGTCGGGATCTGATGTGGTCGGCGCTGATGGCTGCGAATTTGTTAGTGCCGGCATGGCTCGAGTGTGGTCAGGATGAACGGACTCGCCGTGTTCCTCGGAACCGTCGAAGTTACCCGAGAGCGCGGCGGTCAGGGCGGAAAAGTGATCACTGAGCGACCTGTCATCTGACAGATCCGACAGCGTGTCAGCGGTCTGCGCCGAAGGACTGGGCCGCTGCTCAATGGCATCCTTCTGCTCCGAGGAGTCGGGGCTCAGGATCGGCCGTTCATGGTCATCCGTGTCAGATTCGTGCCCGTAGTCCCAACCTGTTGGGCGTTGTTTCTTCTTGTCCTTCTGCGCCTGGACGATCCACATGACGACTATTCCGAACAACGCCAGACCGAAGATCGCATTGAAGGCGCCGTCCTTCTTCATGATGAAGAACAGGATGATGAACACGGCTATTACCGATGAGTACTTGCTCGATGACGAGCCCTTGCCTGGGGTGCCCTCGCTGCCGGTAGCCATGTCACTAGGGTACGTGATTGATGTCGCGCGTACTCTGCGGACAGAAATGGAAAAGATCAGCGGAGGTGACCGTGTGCCGTCCCAGCTGCGTGCCAGAACGAGACGGTTCCTAGGATTGCCCACATGACACACGATCCCGTGACACAGCAAGCTCCTCACAAGGTCGTCATCATGGCGCGCGGTCTAGGAACCCGCATGCGTAAGGCCGCCGAGGGGGTCTCTCTCACTGCAGAGCAGGCAAGCGCCGCAGCTGCCGGCGTCAAGGCAATGATCAGCCTGGATGGGCGCCCGTTCCTCGACTACGTGATTTCTTCCCTCGCAGATGCTGGGTTCGACCAATTCTGTCTGGTGATCGGCCCGGAGCATGATCTGATTCGCGATTACTACGACTCGTGCGAGAAGTCGCGAGTCGAGATCACATACGCGATTCAAGAGCAGCCGCTCGGTACCGCTGACGCTGTTGCAGCCGCCGAGGACTTCGCCGGGGACGACAGAGTCCTCGTTGTGAACTCGGACAATTTCTACCCCGAGGACGCCGTTGCCAGGCTCCGCGATGTACCCGCATCGGCGACGCTCGGATTCACGAAGCGTGCCATGATCGAGCAGTCCAACATCGATCCGGAGCGTATTCGTGCCTTCGCACTGCTGGATTCCGACGATTCTGGTCAGCTCACTGACATCATCGAGAAGCCGGCCCCCGAAGTTGTTGACGCTGCCGGAGAAGCTGCGCTGGTCTCGATGAACTGTTTCCTGCTCACCCCGAGAATCTTCGAAGCCTGCCGCTCCATCGAGAAGTCTGCGCGTGGGGAGTACGAGATCGTTGATGCGGTGCGGTGGATGGTCGAGCATGGCGAGCGGTTTGCGGTTGTTCCCGTCGAAGCGGGGGTTCTCGACATGTCGAACCGTGGGGACATCGCTTCAGTGGTCGACGCGCTCAGCGGTCGTGAGGTGAGACTGTGACGCGTTGGTTCGTTCCCGGGCGGATCGAGGTCCTCGGAAAACACACTGATTACGCCGGTGGGTCCACCTTGGTTGCCGCAGTGGATCGCGGCGTGACGATTTCGGTGGAGTCAGGGGACATGGGGCTCACGGCATCGACCGATGCGGCCCCTGGTGAGTTGTCGTTGAAGGCGGGCTGCGATCCAAAACTGCCGGCAGGACACTGGGGAAGGTACGCCCAGGCCGTGCTCGATCGTCTGACGGCCAATTTTGGCGAACTGGCCCCAGCGAGGATCCGGTTGACCTCTGACCTACCACTTGCCAGCGGAATGAGCTCTTCGTCGGCTCTGGTCAGCGCGATTGTGCTTGGCCTCGCCGATTTCAACGGGTTGCCTGGCACCACTGCTTGGCAAGACAACATCACCGATGACGTTGACCTGGCGGGGTACTTGGCATGCCACGAGAACGGTATGACCTTCAAGGGCCTTGCTGGCGACGCTGGCGTGGGAACTTTTGGCGGCTCAGAGGATCACACCGCAATGGTGTGCAGTGAGGCCGGCCAGCTGGGGCAATTCCGCTTCTGCCCCATCCGATTGGAGAGACGAGTTCCGTTCCCTGAGGACATGTCGTTCGTCGTCATGGTGTCGGGGGTGGCCGCTGAGAAGACTGGAGCTGCCCGGCACCTTTACAACGCGGCGTCCTTGGCAACTCGAGAGATTGTCAGTCGATGGAATTCGAGCACTGGCCGGCATGACGCGGTCATCGGTGATACCCTTGTGGTCGATCCCGATGCCGAGAAGCTGTATGAGGTGGTGCGGGATCGGGAGGATCTCACTCGACGGCTCGACCACTTCCTGACTGAGTCCGAAAGGATCATTCCGGGAGCGTCCGAGGCGCTAGCGAGTGGCGACCTCGAGGGATTTGGCCGAATGGCCCATGAATCTCAGCTGGCAGCCGAGGAGCTTCTTGGCAACCAGGTTCCGCAGACCAGTGCGTTGGCACGCATCGCACAAGATCTCGGGGCGGTCGGATCGACCTCCTTTGGTGCTGGTTTTGGTGGCTCAGTGTGGGCGCTGGTTTCGTCCGCCGAGGCGAAGGAGTTCGCCGATAAGTGGCTCGCCGCGTATCGCGACGAATACCCAGAGGAAGGTTCCCAGGCGTCGACTATCGTCACCCGCCCGGGCTCTGCTGCCCGGCGTCTGGACTGACCGACAGGGGGTCCGCTCACTACCATCCCGTCATCGCGCAGGTGTGGTGAGCGGATCCCGCCGACTGAGGCCGCTCTCGACGCATCCACAGCGTTCCACCATACGCTTGAATCATGGCGGACGAGATCGAATTTGGAACTGGCGGATGGCGAGCGATTATCGCGGATACCTTCACTCGCTTTAATGTCGAGCGAGTCGCTCAGGCGCTTTCAGACCGTATACGCGACGAGAATCAGCAACAGCGTCCGGTCGTCATCGGGTATGACCAGCGCTTCCTTTCCCCAGAGTTCGCATGGTGGGCGGCAGAAGTACTCGCGGCCAATGGGCTCACCGTCCGGATCATCGATCGGCCTGCTCCGACCCCGATGATCATGTGGACTGTCCGCGACTTGGATTGCGCCTACGGCCTTGCGGTCACGGCTTCCCACAACCCCGCGACGTACAACGGCCTCAAGGTGTTCACGGAAGGCGGCCGCGACGCCAAGGTGGAGATCACCGAACCCATCCAGCGTCGTGCCAATTCCCTCGGCGCGGCCGACATCAAACGCATGCACCGCTCTGACGCCCTTCGTGATGGGTTAATTGAGGTGCAGACTTCGATGAACTGGTACATCGACGCGATCCTTGACCACGTCGACCTCGACGCGATCCGACACGCTCACCTCAAGGTCGTCCTCGACCCGATGTTCGGCGTTTCCCGCACGTGCCTGCAGACGATCCTCATGACGGCTCGCTGCGATGTCGACACGATTCACGAGCGTCGCGACACACTTTTCGGCGGGCGTTTGCCCTCCCCGAACTCCAAGACCCTGCAAGCCTTGACCCAGGAGGTTGTCGAGCGGGGAGCCGACATTGGCATCGCCACCGATGGTGACGCTGACCGGCTCGGCATCATCGATGATCAGGGAGATTTCCTGCACCCCAACCAGATCTTGGTTCTGCTGTACACGTATCTGCTGGAGGACAAGGGCTGGGAAGGCCCGTGCGTGCGCAACCTCGCGACCACGCACCTGCTTGATCGCGTTGCCGAGGCCCATGGACAGACGTGCTACGAGGTCCCAGTGGGGTTCAAGTGGGTGTCGTCGAAGATGGCTGAGACCGGCGCTGTGATCGGCGGCGAGTCTTCCGGTGGTTTGACCGTCAAGGGGCACATCGCGGGCAAGGATGGTGTCTACGCGGGCACCCTGCTGGTGGAAATGATCGCCAAGCGCGGCAAGAAGCTTTCCCAGATCTACGCCGACATCGAGGAGCGTTACGGTCGCCTCGAGATGGTGGAGGATGATTTCTCCTTCGCCCCCGAGGTCAAGGAGACCCTCAAGAAGCGCATCTACGAGGACAAGGACCTGCCTGATTTTGGCCTCGAGGTTGATCACATCAGCGACCTGGACGGAGTCAAGGTGTACTTCGCCAACGGTGGGTGGATCATCATTCGGTTCTCGGGTACCGAGCCCCTGCTACGGGTGTTCTGCGAGATGCCCGACGCAGCTCAGGCTCGCGCGTGCGTCGACAAGGTCGTCCAGCATTATCACTTTGAGTGACGGGTTGACCTTCGTCGCGCCACAGGTTTGAGCCAGGAGACCTGCGACTGGCCCCGTGATGATTTTCCCCGCTTGGTGGTGTGTTTGCGCCCAGATGTGACGCGACCACTCACCAAGCGGGGATTTTGCTCGCCGTGGGGCTCGGAGAGCAGAAGGGGCAAACGGGGCGCTCAGATGAGGAGAGGATGTGCCTCGTCGCTACCCATACAGCCCAACGACGATCAGCCCATCATTCGCCGATCCAAAGACGATCCACCCGCTTCGAAATGTCACAGGTGATCTCGTAACTGATGGTTCCGAGCTGCTCGGCCATGTCGTCGGCGGTCAGAACTGCATCACCCTGGGTTCCGATGAGAACCACTTCATCACCTACGGAGACAGTTGAATTGGGGCCGAGGTCGACCATGGACTGGTCCATGCACACCCGCCCGACGATGGGATGGATGGCGCCTCCGATGATTACGCTCCCCTTGTTCGACAACGCCCTGGACAGCCCGTCGGCGTATCCGACAGGTATGGTGGCAATTCTTGTCGTCTCGCTGGCGGTCCAAGTCCTTCCGTAGCCAATGGTGTCGCCTGGATTGACGGTTTTGACGAAGGTGACGTGACTCACCCACGACAAGGCAGGGTGCAATTCGGCGCGGTCGGCGTGTGGGTCGGGGTCGTATCCGTACCCGGCGATGCCTGCGCGCACCATTGACGTTCTCCCCAGGTCATGCCCAAGGATGGCGCCGGAATTGGCAAGGTGTACCAGCGGGAACGGTCCCCGCTCTGCCTCCGCCTTGGACACGGCTTCCATGAAGGTGTCTATCTCCCGCCGCGTGAAGTCTGCTCCCTCGGGGACGTCACTGATCGGCAGGTGAGTGAAAACTCCCTCGACCTCGGTGTTCTCGGCACGATCCGCAGCGGCTGTAAGCTCGCCCAGTCGTTCTGGTCGCAATCCAATACGCCCCATACCGCTGTCGACGGCAATGTGGATCTTGACGGTAACTCCCCGCTTCCCAGCGGCAGAGTTGACTGCATCCAGGGTGTCGAAATCCACCACCGTGAGTCGCATGCCGGATGCGATAGCGGCATCGAGGTTCCGGGGGTCAGCGGGGGAGAGCTTGAGGATGGGCAGTGTGATGCCGGCTTCCACCAGCTCTTGGCCTTCTGCGACAGTGGCGACGGCCAACCAATCAGCGCAGTGATGTTTTTCGACATAGCGAGAGACTTCGACAGCGCCGTGTCCGTAAGCGTCGGCCTTGACGGTGAAGAGGACCTTCCGGTCGCCAGCTCGTTTCCTGACGACGGCGAGGTTCGCAGCGATGGCAGACAGATCAACGGTGGCATGTGAGGGCGACGGACATCTTGACATGTGTCATAACTCCTTCGAACTGTCAGAAATTGCGATGTGGTCAACGGACTGGGGAGAGCAGCGTCGGTAAGTATGGCGGACTGATGAGACTGGCCACATCTTCGTGGCTGGTGGACGACCTGATCCCAGGCACTTCATTGCGAGACGTATGGATCGGTGTGCCATCGTGCCTTGGGCCCGGGGTTGATTATCCGCCAGCCAGTGGCTGGTGTGATCCCAATGGAAGGTGTCTATTTTCATCGCTCAGCCGTTCTCCTTCGAATCGGGACGTCGTCTCCTGTGTCGTCGCGGATGGCGCGGTGGTGGTCGAAGAACCAGCCGACCCCCAGAAGGGCGAACCAGATAGGGGTGAGTGCGAGAGCGCGGGCGGTGTCAGGTTCCTGAGCCAGCAACACGAGGATGAAGACGAAAAACGCCAAGATGGCCCAGCACATGCCGCGCCCACCGGGCATGGGGTACTTCGACGTTGAGTGGGCGTCCGGCGCAATCTTTCGATACTTCAGGTAGCTGATGACGATCATGTTCCAGACAAAGATGAACAACACTGATGAAATTGTCGTAACGATGGTGAAAGCGTCGATGAAGGATTCTGACGCCGCCAAGATGAGCGCCGTGCTGAGAACCAGGACGGTGGCGACGAGCCCCCATCGTGGGACACCGTTCTTGCTGAGTTGTCCAAACTGTCTCGGAGCCATCCTCTTGTGTGCGAGGCCATAGAGCATCCGTGAAATGGAGTAGATGCCGGAGTTCGAAGACGATGCGGCGGACGTGAGCACGACGAAATTCATTACGCTGGCGGCTCCAGCGAATCCGACGAGTCCGAAAACCTGCACGAACGGGGAGGAATCCGGGCGGACATCGTTCCACGGCACGGCTGTCATGATCGCGGCCAGTGAGCCGATGTAGAAGATGAGGATCCGTGCCGGTACGGCACTGATAGCTCGAGGAAGCGTCTTTTCGGGGTCTTGGGTCTCGGCTGCGGTTGTCCCGATGAGTTCAATTCCCACGAATGCGAATGCCGACATTTGGAATCCAGCGAAGAATCCGCTCCATCCGTGTGGCATGAACCCACCGTGATCCCACAGGTTGGTGACCGATGCGGCAATGCCAGAGGAGGACTTGAATCCAACGATTGCCAGCATGATGGCGAGGATGATGAGTGAGATGATAGCAACGATCTTAATCAATGCGAACCAGAATTCCAGTTCGCCAAACATTTTAACAGTGAGGAGGTTCAAGCAAAGAAGGAGGCAGAGTGTCGCTGCAGCTAAAAGGGTAGCGAGGGTGCGGTTTCTGACCCAGTAATCCCAATAGGTGGTAATTCCAATGAGTTCGGCCATTCCGGTGACAATCCAGCAGAGCCAGTAAGTCCACCCTAGGAAGAATCCTGCCCAAGGGCCGATCAAGTCGGCTGCGAAATCTTGGAAGCTCTTGTAGCTGAGGTTGTGCATCAGCAACTCGCCCATGGCCCGCATCACAAAATAGAGCATGGTGCCGATGATGAGGTAGGACAGGATGATGCTTGGTCCGGCGGCGTGGATAGCTTTGCCGGATCCCAGGAACAAGCCAGTCCCGATGGCGCCACCGATCGCGATGAGCTGGATGTGGCGGTTGCTGAGATTGCGGTGGAGGTGCGCCTCACTGTGCTGCTCGGAATGTGGTGAGCGCGCAGTCTGAGCGGCCTCATTCGTTGGTGTTTGAGGGTGCCATGAAGCGTCTGGAGTTTCGCCAAAAGCAGTCATGTGTCGCCTCCTCAAAATGGGCTTCAGGGTCGTGTAGTGAAGTATGATGAAAGTGAATCGATGATGCCTTAACCTGCCTAGATGTGATTTTTATACAGTGTAACACCGGCCAGTCAACTCTCGAGAACCTTCGTTTGAATGATGGCCAAGTAGCGGTGATCTGAGTGTGGTTCCATGCTTGTCGAGTTCTCATTATCGATGGCTATCCATTCGCCAACGAGATAGCTATAAACCCATGTCAACAACCGTTGACAACATTAGGACAACGGCCATGTCTGTGTGACCAATTGTCGGTTAGGGCTGGCTGCCTCCGGAGACCATCTTTAGGCCCGCTTGACGTGTCTGCTTTGCGGACCCAAAGATGATGACGGTCAGTGCAATGCTTCATTGCGCTGTTTGCGGTGCCGGTATACGAAATACATCGAACCGATGAAGACGAACCAGATTGGCGTGACGATCACCGCCATTCGCGTCGTCGGATCCAAGGTGAGGATGACGAGGCTGATTGCGAAGAATGCCAGCACCACCCAGCACATTGGGACGCCGCCAGGCATCTTGTACACCGACTCCTCGTGCAGGTCGGGGCGCTTGCGGCGATACACGATGTAGCACACGACGATGAGGGACCAGCTGAACAGGAACAGCAGTGCGGCAACGGTCGTCACGAGGGCGAAAGCCTGCATGATCGAGTCCGAGGTGTAGAGGAAGATGATGCCGCACAGCAACAGCAGGCAGGACGCGACAAGTGCGTTGCGAGGGACGTTGTTGCCCGACAGTTTTCGGAACCTTGACGGTGCCTGACCATCGAGAGCCAAGCCGTACATCATTCGTGATGTGGAGTACAGCCCTGAATTGTCCGACGACGCGGCTGCGGTGAGTAGGACGAAATTCATCACGCTGGCAGCAGCTCCGAAGCCAGCCAGGCCGAACAGAGACACGAACGGGCTGACGCCAGGCACCACCTTGCGCCAGGGGATGACGGTGGTGATGGCCAGCAGGGCGAGTACGTAAAACAGGGCCAACCGCACCGGAATGGCGTTGATCGCCTTGGGAAGGGTGTTGCGGGGGTCCTTCGTCTCGGCGGCAGCGGTGCCGACCAGCTCGATACCGACAAAAGCGAAGAAAGCAATCTGGAATCCGCCGAGGAATCCCATCAATCCGTTGGGGAAGAAACCACCGTCGTTCCAGAGGTTCGCAATCGTGGCTGGGTCCCCGTCCGGGGACACGAAACGGGTGGCTACGAGCACGGCAGCGACGACCACCAGCGCACCGACTGCGATGAGTTTGATGAGCGCGAACCAGAACTCAGCCTCACCGAAGAACTGCACGGCAATGATGTTGAGAGCCAGAAGGACGGCGGCCAAGGCGGTCGCTGGCAGCCATTTCGGAATATTTGGCCACCAGTACTGCGCGTAGGCGGTAATGGCTGCGAGGTCTCCCATGGCGGCAACGATCCACGAGAACCAATACGTCCACCCGGCGATAAAACCCCCGGCAGGCCCCAACATGTCCTCAGCGATGTCACGGAAGGACTTGTAATTGAGGTTTGAGAGCAGCATCTCGCCGAGGGCACGCATCATGAAGTACAGGAAGAAGCCGATCAGCGCGTAGACGAGTGCACTGGACGGGCCGGCAAGGTGAATGGTGCTGCTGGAGCCCATGAACATTCCGGTGCCAATGGCCCCACCCAGGGCGATGAGTTGCAGATGCCGGTTGGTCAGTCCGCGTTGCAGTTCCCGCTCCTCAGCGGGGTCGACCGGCTTGAGGGTCGCCGATGCATTTTTCATCGGTCTGGTCAGATTGCTGCGGCGGGATGTGCCGACAGATTGCGTTTCTCGTGTACTCACGGGGAACTCCTTTGTTCGCTGAACGTGATAACAGTCGCCTCACAGGGCCTGGGGAGTAGCTGCTCCCTTCCAGACAGCAGAGGAGGTGGCAGTGGAAAGTAAGCCCGCGTAAGTCGGCCGGAACCTCACTTCGGTCCCGATCTCTACCGGGCTGACAGAATCGGTCACGTCAACGATGAGGTGATCCGAGCTGGCCCCAAGCACGATGTGGCCGGGGTCAATGGGCGTCAGATCAGACGGGTTGACGTCCTGACGCCCAAGATTGCAGATGGCACGTAGCCGAACGCCGCGGTCGGTGAAAGTGACGTGTTGGCCGAAAGCATCCTCACCGGTGCGGCCGAGCGGGATTGACGGTTTTCGCTCGAGTTCGATGATCTCGGAAACCACTTCGACGGTGTCCTGGCGAGTCCCCGGCCACGCGGATCGGTCCAGGGTGTTACGCCCCAGGATGATGGCCTCGCCAACACGTAGATGGTTGATTTCCGACGGCATGTCCCCGCTCATCATGAGGGGAAGGTTGGCCGAGTTCCCGCCGGAGATGAGGCCGAGTTCCAGCCCAGTCGCATCTCGGGCGAGGTTGCGCAGATGGACCAGGCGGGTCATGTTCTCGACACTCGGTTGGACCCCGCCGTAGCAGGCGAGATTGGTACCAATTCCCCTGACGTCAATGCCTGGCAGTGTCGCCGCGGCAGACACCACGTCAACGAGATGGTCGGGCCAGACCCCCTCACGCAGGTCGCCGACGTCGACCATGATGATTACCCCGTGGCGGGTTCCCGCTCGGACGGCGGCCTCCGATAACGCGGTCATGGTGATGAGCGACGAGTTGAGAGAAATGTCGGCGAGCTGCACGGTGGCGTCAATGTCGTGACGTCCCGGAGCTCGCAGCAGCAGAGTTGGCAGGGAGGATCCGGTTTCAGCGATGCGGCGCAGGTTCTGCAACCGAGAATCGGCGAGCATCGCGATCCCGGTGTCGTCCAGAGCCCGCAAGAGGGCTGGATGGGCGTGCAAGACCTTGGTGACGGCGGCAACCTGAATGCCGTGGTCGGAGCACTGGGCGACGATCGCTCGTGCGTTGTCGTGAATCCGGTCGGCGAGAATCTCCAACCGGGGAGTGGGGCCGTTCATGATGTGCTTTCCATCCCATGTGAGATGTTGTTTTTCGTCACGTCGGGCGAGAGGACGTCACCGTTGACGCTTGGCCCCTCGTCACCCGGCAGTTTTGTGGTGTCAGTGATGGAGTCGATCCAGGCAGCGAAGCTTCGACGCACCTCGTCGCGGTAGCACTGGGCCACCGTTCCGAGGGCTGAAAATCGATAGTCGCGGTCGATGACGATGGTGGCCTCGGGGCTTGGCAGCAGCTGGGCTCCGACCCCGGTGCAGATACGACGGAGGATGTCCGCACCACCCGGGATCCGCGTCAAAGCACCGCCGGTTCCCACCACCCAACGCACGGCACTGAGATCCTTGCCGCGCACTACCTGGGTCTTACCCGTGGGAGTGAAGATTTCAGTCACGGTACCGGCGTGGCGAGCCACTCCAATTTCAACGGCCTCTTTGGCCAGCCATCGGGTGACTTCCGCCTCGCGTTCATCATTGGGGATGGCCCGCAGCCATTCCAGACGCTTCTCGTCCACGCCTTCGTCGGTCATGGCAGCGACCCGTCGGGCGTTGACGAAAACTCCCAGGTCCCCCTCGACGGTCCGCTTGGTACGCGGCTCAGGATCGATGACTCGGGCAGTCCACTCCGAGGACCCGTCCGTGACACTGTGGACGTCGGTAGTGGCACCACCAACATCGACCACCACAGCGTCCCCAACCGCGTCAGCGAAGAGCTCGGTGGCCAGAAGTACCGCTCCCGGGGTCGGCAGGATCTCGTGACTGGTCAGTTTGGCCAGCCCCTGCATCCCCGGTGCTGCGGTGATGTGGTCATTGAAGACGTCATGGATGACGGCTCGCACTGGCTCGACGCGCAAAACATCGACGTCGGGGAAGACATTGTCGACGCACGTCAACGGCTGGCCTGCCTCGGTAAAAATGTTCTCGATCCGCCTGCGGACTCGGGAATTCCCGGCGTAGATCACCGGAACCCCCAACTTGGCAGAGGCGATGATCCTGGCGTTCTCCACCACGATCCGTTTCTCCCCGTCGTCGACTCCGCCGGCCAACAGGATGATGTTGGGGTTGTTCTCCTGCAGATCCTCGAGATCGAACTCGTCCATCGCCCCGACGGTGGTCATCGTGACGATGGCTCCGGCGCCCAGGGCTGCTTCGCGGGCAGCCCTGGCCGTCATGGACTTGGTCAGGCCGTGGACGCTCATGCGCAGCCCACCGGCCGCCGAGGAGTTCACGAAGACCTCCCCGGCGTCCAGCGGTAGGCCGCACCGCTCACTCATCTGGGCGATCGCGGCGTCTGCGCCGATGCGCACGTCGCCGGCAGCCACTGAGGTGGGGGCAAAGCCCTGCCCGATGTGGTGCAACAATCCGGACTCCAGTTTGAAGGCGTTGGCCTTGGTGATGGTGGAGCCGATCTCCAGAGTCGTGAGCACGGTCATTTTTGTCAGGCACCCTCTCGGGCTTGCATCGTGCGGACGATGGCATCGAGGACGTCGATACCCTTGGTGCCGCGTCCGAAGGTGGCGTCGAGACCTGTTTCGGCAGCCATCTCCCGGCTCACCTGAGTACCTCCGGCCACCAGCACGACCTTGTCGCGGACGCCCTTCTCGGTGGCCAGGTCAGCCAGCTTGCGCATCATCGTGCGATGGATGTCGTTGTGGCTGATGATGGTCGAGATGAGGATGGCGTCGGCTCCGCTCTCGATGGCCGCGTCGACCATCTTCTCCACCGGTACAGAAGTCCCGAGGTAGCGGTACTTCACGCCATATTTCTCGATGCCACCGTGCTTGATGTCAAGAATCTCGCGCAGACCGACGCTGTGCTCGTCCTCACCGACGGTTCCGGCGACCACCGACAACTCGTGGTCGGTGACGTACTGACGCAATTCGTCGGGGGGAAGCAGCTCGATCTTCTCGGGGATCGTCAGCGTGGACGGGTCGACGTCGACGTGGGTCGCCTGGCCCTTGACCTCGACGAAGCACCCCTCGGCCGGATGCAGCACCTGAAGATTGCACACCTGCGGGTCGCTGATGCCCATTTTGCGCGCCATCTCGACAGCTGCCTCACGGGCGATGTCCTCCGAGGCGGTGATGTTCATCTGCACCAGGACGACGCCGTCACCAGCCCATTCGGCCTCCGGGCGCAGGGCCGTGCCGTCACGGAACGGACGGGTCCGGGCCAGACGGGTGGCAGCGGAGTCGTTCGGGTCGAGCTCGTCGATGTAGACGATTTTGTCGGGTTTGCACAGGGTGCAGCCGTCGATGAGGTCGCACGGCTTGTCGAGGCCCTCGGGCAGGTTGTTGTTGCCGAAGTGGTCGCAGACCGGGGCGAGGTAGTCGGGGTCACGCTCGACGACAGTTCCCTCGGCGATACCGCCTTGGCCGTCACGGGCGATGCCGTCATGGTTGCGCTCCGGGAATTCTGCCGAGTCGACGAAGAACCCTTCCTCCACGGCGGCGAAGTACCCGCCGACGTGCAACATCTCGGTGAGGAATCCGATGGCCCTCTCCTTGAGGTCACGGACCATGGCGCCCAGCGGCCCCTCGCGGTTGATGGTGACCATCTCCTTGATGCCGTCCAGGGCGGCCCAGGTCTGCTTGACCGTCTGGACTCCACGGATGGAGTTGTGGTGCCAGGGCAGGTTGCGACCCTCGTCAGGGGTGATGGTGCTCTGGATGTCCGCGCTGGTCAGCATCGAGATGAGGGTGTCGATGGTGTGGGTGCGGATGGCTTCGGCCAGGTCGGACTCGATGTACCGCGTGTTCTGCTGGGCGCGCATCTTGTACTCGCTGAACAGATCACGCAAAGCCACTGCGTACGGCAGGTCGTACCAGAGCTTCGGGGCCGGGGGAGCGCTCGGCGGGACCGTCGACAGGCCGATGAGGTCCTTTGGCATTCCCACCAACACCGAGAACATGCAGTTGAGGCCGTGCTGGACCATCAGCTCGGGCATGACCTTCCAGCCATGGCGAGCGGTGGCATTGGCGTTGTGGGCGCCGTCGATCTGGAAGATCTGGGCTCCCGCCATCACCTTTTTGGCCTCGCCGGCGTCGACGTAGCTGCGGTAGGCGTTGATATTCCGGTACAGCAGGTTGTACTGGGGGTCCTGGTGAGCACCGTTGACTCCCTCCTCGGCGAAGAGGACGGCCACTTCGGGGCCGGCCACTCCGGAGACGTAGGAGTGGAAGTTGATGGGGCGTCCCACCTCGTCCTCTATGAGGTCGCAGGCCTTACGGCTGGCGCGCAGCTGCTTGCGGGTGATCGGAACACCGCCGATGCCCTCCGGGGTGCCCTCGAGGAGCCCGTCGATGTGGCTCTGTCCTGTGGTGCGGATGACCATGATGTGGTCGGCACCGTTCCAGGCGGCCATCCTCATGCGGCGCAGGTCGTCCTCGAAGTGTCCGGACGCGATCTCGGAGGTGACGACGGGGGCCGGCTGAGGATCGATGTTCTCGAAGTACTCCGCGGCGGGCAGGGGCACGCCCTGCTTCAGTGGGGTGGACATGTTCCGGTAGTGGAAGTCGCCCATGACGACTCCCTCCTCCGGCACGGTGCGCCAGGTCCATCCCTTGCGACGGGGGTGATAGTGCTCGAGGTCGGTGAGGATGTCCTCGACGTCGAGCTTGGTGTTCGGGGCGAGGGACTCCTGGTCGGGGTGGGGCTCAGCGGGCTCCGTCGGCTCGACAGGCTGAATGGCGGATGCACGCGGCAGGTCCATGGGGAGCTGCTCGCGCTCTTGGGCGTGCGTGTGGTGCAGGCACGGGTCGTGGATGGTCATGCCGAGACTCCTTCCTTGGATTCCGTCGGTGTCTTTGCCGGGGGCAGTGGGCTGCCGTCGAACAGCTCGTCGAGGACTTTGGGGTTCTCGGCGATGCAGGTGGCTGCGTCGCGCAGGCCGATGCCGTCACGACGGGACAGCCGCAGTACGGCGTGGCCGGCTCCCTTGCCGCCCAGACCTGCCGCGAAGACGTTCTCGACGACGGCGTGGGTCGTCACCGAGTCGATGCCCATGCGCAGTAGGACGGACCGTTCGATCGACGGTGTGGTGTGGGTACGGGCGAGATCGACGACCGGGGTCATGGCCTCCTCGCACAGCTGCCAGAAGCGTTCTTTGAGGGCAGCGTCATCGAGGTCGGCGAGCTCGGCACGCAGGGCTTCGTAGCGGTCGATGCGCTCTTGATCCGGGTTGGACATCATGCTCCTTCCTTGGCCAGATCAGCGCCGATCTGGCGGACGGCATCAGTGGTGGTGTTGGTCTCGTCGGCCAGGAATTCCAGCTCGGCGTCCCCCCATGCATCGGGCGGCATGACCTGGCCGGCATGGCGCAGGTAGCTGCGACGCAGCTTGTCGAGGTCGAGGACACGGGTACCGACCTGGTTGAGGCGTTCCGGAATGACGATGGCCTTGCCGGGGATGTTGTCGGCCGGGTCGCCACGACGGACCTCGATACCGCGCGAGCGGGCGAAGGACAGCTGGCTGTTGTGGTGTTTGCCGGCACCGGTGTACTCGGTCTCCTGGACGACGACGATCTGGTCGCGATCCATCTGACGAGCCATGGCAACTGCAGCCGTCAGGCTGGTGTTTCCGGCTGGTCCACGCTCCAGGCCTTCGATCTTGGCCAGAAGTTCGGTCATGTAGAAGACCTCGCCCTGGGAGACCAGATGGTAGCCATTCATGTAGCGCAGCGGACGAGCGGCGTTGCGCGGGACGTCGACCCGGTCAGGCCAGGTGGCGAACGGCACGCCGAAACCGGTGTGGCCGGTGGTGAACGACTTGTTGTTGAAGTCGTGGTCGGAGGCCATGTGCAGCCCGGTGAGATCCACCGAAACGGCGACGACCTGGGTTTCGTCGCAGCCGACTTTGCGCAAGCCGCGGGCAGTTCCAGTGATGTTGCCGCCACCGGCATTGGTGACCACGACGGCGTCGGGTTGGCGTCCGTAACGCTGCTGCACTTCGTGACCGATCTCGGCACCGAGGGTCTCGATGCCCGCGATTCCGTACGGCGTGTAGAGGCTGGCGTTGAAGTAGCCGGTGTCCTCCAGGGTGCGCAGCAGGACGTAGAAAAGCTCCGGCCCAACCGTCAGTTTGATCACTTCAGCGCCGTAGGCCTCACAGGCCCGGGACTTTTCGACGATCTCCGGCTGGCCCACGTGGTGAGAGTCGTAGATTTCCTGGATGACGATGCAGGCGAGTCCACGCTGAGCGGCCTGGGATGCGACGGCGGCACCGTAGTTTCCGCTGGTGGCCGTGACCATGCCGGCAAACCCCTTGGCCTGCGCCTCGTGGGCGCTCAGGGACGCACGACGAGCCTTGAAGCTGCCGGAGGCATTGGCGGCCTCGTCCTTGAGGAGGATCCGAGCCCCCTTGCCCGGTCCGGCGATTTCGCGGACAGCATCGGTCAGACGATGCAGTTCGTACAGCGGGGTGTGACCCACCTTCGTCTCGGCCTGGATGCGAGCGACGTCGTCGAGACCGTAGCCGGTGGAGGACATCAGGGCGTCGTAGTCGAAGACCAGGTCACCTCGCTGGAAGCTGTCGTAATCCAGGGCGAGGGCCCTTCGCATGATGTCGCTGCGGCGAGCCATGACGTCGTCATAGGAGTTGCTCATGACTGGTCCTCCTTCCCGTGGGACGTGATGGGTTCGTGCATGGTGCCGATCGTCAACAGCTCGGGCACGGTATTGCCGAAGCTGTGGCTGTAGCAGGGATTGACGCGGTCGAGGACGCCGGTGTGATGCCGACCGATGATTGAGGTGATGGTGACCTCGTCCCCGATGTGTGCCTCCTCGTCGAGGAATCCACTGATCCACTGCACGAGGGGAGTAGCGGCGGTGTCAGCCGGTACGGCGGCGGCGCGTTCAGAAGGTTGCAGGATGATGGTGCGAACCTCCACCCATGTGCCTTCGAGGATCAGACCGTCGCCTTGCGGGGCGGTGTTGGGAATTTCTGCCATGTTGACCTCGCTCAGCGACGCTCGTAGGCCGACGGCCCCATGAGGGCACACGGCGAGGGCAGATCGATGATGCGCTTGAGCCCGGGGGTGGCAGCGACGATGCGCGGGATGGTGTTGACGCAGATACCTGCGGTGGCCTTGCCGCCAGAGATTTCCGGTCCGGTCGACATCGAGATGTCGGGGACACCGGTGATGGTGATGAAGTCGCCTGTCTCCTGTCCCTCGGCTTCCGGGGCGACCTGCTGGGGATGGATGAGTCGGATGACCTCCTCGCCTCCGCGACGGCCGACCGCCGTGTGGTTGCACCCGGCGACCTGACCCGGCTCGACGGTGCGGTCGCGGGCGGGGCGGGCGACGTTGGCGATGATCGGCTCGATGTTTTGCTCGACCGAGTCGACCCCGAGGCCGAGGGCGTCACTGATGAGGCGGATGGATTCCGGGAAGCCGACGTGGCCCACGATGGAGCCGTCAGCGACTCCGGCCTTGAACTCCTCGGGGGTAGTTCCGACGCCTTGGGTGCGAAGCACGGTCTCGCCGTAAGGGGCGAGGTCATTGACGCGGCGGGCCTCGATGTGGGTGACCTCCTGGCTGCCGGAGCACAGGGCGACGACGAGGTGGTCGAGGACGAATCCGGGGTTGACGCCAACACCAACAATCGAGACGCCGTGCGTCTTGGCGAGTTCGTCGAGTTCCTTGGCGATCTCGGGGTTCTGGGCCTCGGGGCAGGACATCTCCTCGGCGATGCTGACGACGTTGATTCCGGCGGTGATGATGGTGCGAAGGTCAGCAATCTGGTTGCGTACCCACGAGGTGGTGGCGATCGTGACGACGTCGACCTTGTCGGAATCGAGGACGGTGGAAGGATCAGTCGTGACATGGACTCCAAGGGGATCGATGCCGATCACCTCGCCGACGTCCTTACCGTCCAGGGCCGGGTTGACATCGATGGCCCCGACAAGATCCAGTCCATCCTTGGACGCGATGAGTTTGGCCATTCCCTGGCCCATGGCTCCCAGGCCCCACTGGACGACTCGGATGGGATTGGTGGCGGTCATTGTGGTTCCTCCTGACAACGATGTCGGGTGCTGAAGCGAGCCGGCTTCTTTGCTGGTCACTGTTGTCAGGCACCGTGCAAGCACTGTGCTGGCGGCATTTCCGTAGTCAAAGGGGCCTGCCCTGACCTGCGTTCGTGCAGGTCGACGGCTCTTCGTTGATCCGTCCGGCCCCTACCTTGTCACTGGAAGGTTGTGCATCGGCCCCTGCTGCAGATGTGCGCAGAACTGGGAGGGTAGCTGCACATTTTCTCCAACCAAGGTGAGAGACTTTTGGATATCTTCCCAGTGCGTCGAAGGAGACACATGTACGAAGAGCTGGACCGACGACTCGTCAACGTCCTGCAGATCGACCCGCGTGCCACCTGGGCCAAAGTGGGCAAGATCCTGGGCGTGTCACCAACGACCGTTGCTCATCGCTGGCAGCGTCTCGTCGATGACGGCACCGCCTGGATAACCGCTTGTCCGAACCTCAATCAGCAGATGACGGCCATCGTCGAGGTTGACTGTCATACCGAGAGCTTGCCCCAGGTCATCAAGACTTTGTGCGCGAATCCGATGATCGTCAGCGTCGACGAGACGACCGGGGATCGTGACCTGTTGCTCACCGTCGTGGCGCCCGATCTTCCCACTCTCTCTGACATGGTCATCGATTGGATCGGTGGGCTGCGCGGTGTTCATGGGTCACGCAGCGCGTTGGTGACGTCGGTCGTCATCGGGTCGGACGCCTGGCACATCAATGCCCTCGACAAGGCGGAGAGAACTCTGGCCAAGAACCCGCATGCGGGGGAGCTGTGGATTCTGCCGCCAGACGATCTGGATCGTGAGCTGGCCGAGTTGCTTGCGATTGACGGACGCGCCAGTGCAACCTCTCTGGCCAGGACCCTGGACATTCCGGCCAGCACCTTGCATCGCCGGTTGCAAAAACTGCTCACCACCCGGAAGATCCAGCTCAGATGTGACGTCTCCCCGGAGCTGGGCGGGTGGAATTTGGAGTGCACCTGGACGGCCACCATCCCCCTCAATCACAAGGCCAGGGTGCTGGAGTTGTTGCGCCAGCAACCGGGGCTGCGGTCGTGCATGTGGATCACGGGCAACAACAACTTGCGGGTGAACTTCCGGGTGGAGCGTCAGAACGGGATCGGCATGATCGAGTCGGCGATCGCGGAGGCGATACCAGGTCTCGCTCCGGCTGAAACCATCGTTTACATGCGTAGTCACAAGTCGATGGGATGGATTCTGGGCCCTACCGGACGTGCCACCGGGGAGTTCATCTGCCCTCCGCTGATCGGGGACCGCCAGAGAGGCGATCGCTAACAGTGCCGGCTCCTGATGGACGGATCCCGAGGTTTGCAGGGCGATTTTGAAAGAGTCAAGGGTTCTTGTTGCTGAGCGCTGCGGGTGGACCGTGTGAGTGCTTATTCTCGCATTGTTCCCCGCAGCTGGTTGACGATGACGTCTACGAGCACACTGTCAAAGGAGAAGGTGCGATGCGTGTTGGTATCCCCACAGAGATCAAGAACAACGAGTTCCGCGTAGCTATCACGCCCGCGGGCGTCCATTCGTTGGCCAGCCACGGCCATGAGGTGTTGGTACAAGCAGGGGCCGGCCTGGGTTCAGGCATTCCCGACGAGCAGTACAAGAACGCCGGCGCCACGATCATCGACAACGCCGACACCGTCTGGGACGACGCCGACCTCATCTTGAAAGTCAAGGAACCCATCGCAGACGAGTACCACCGCATGCACGAGGGCCTGACCCTGTTCACCTACCTCCACCTGGCCGCCGACCGGGCCCTCACCGACGAACTCCTGGCGCGCAAGGTCACCTCGATCGCCTACGAGACCGTCGAAATGGACGACCACTCCCTCCCCCTGCTGTCACCCATGTCCGAAATCGCCGGGCGCCTCGCAGCCCAGGTCGGCGCGAACTGCCTCCTGCAACCAGCCGGCGGAAACGGCGTCCTCATCGGCGGCGGCTCGGGGGTCCGTAACGGACGCGTCACCGTACTCGGCGGCGGTGTGGCCGGATTCTGCGCCGCCCGTGTGGCCGACGGCATGGGCGCTGACGTCACTATCTACGACGTCAACGTCGCCCGCATGCGTTACATCGACGAAGTCAGCAACGGACGTATCCGCACCCAGTTCTCCAGCCCACTAGCTGTCAAGGAAGCCTGCACGGCCTCGGATCTGGTCATCGGATCAGTCCTGGTCCCCGGTGCCCGGACTCCGCATCTGGTTGACAATGACACCGTGGCACAGATGATGCCAGGCTCGGTCCTCGTCGACATCGCCATTGACCAAGGCGGCTGCTTCGAAGACTCCCATCCCACCACCCACGCTGAGCCCACGTTCACAGTCCACGACTCGGTGTTTTACTGCGTGGCCAACATGCCCGGCGCTGTCCCACACACCTCGACCTACGCCCTGACCAACGCCACCATGCGCTACGCCGTGCTCATCGCCGAGGAAGGCTGGAAGAACGCCTGCACCAAACGCCCAGAACTCGCACGCGGCCTGACAACCCACAACGGCAAGCTCTACACCACCGGCGTCGGAGAAGCCCTCGGCATGGACGTCTCCAACGTCTCCGAACTGCTCTAAAACACCCATAATCATGGGGCGACATCACACCGATGCCGCCCCATGACGCGCAGCTCACACCAGCAAGGCAGCGAGGGATTCCTTCTCAGCCGAGGTGCAAAAAGCCGCATGGAGGGCATTGCGCTGCACCGAGAGAGCGTCGAGGCGGTTCCAGCGGAGGGTTTGCGACACCAGTGCCACTTCCCGGGAGGTTGTCGTGCGGCTCATGAGACGGTTGTCGCAGCTGAGGGTGAGGTTGAATCCTGCTGGCCACAGGACAGACAGCGGATGATCGGCGATTGTGCGGCAGATACCGGTTTGGGTGTTCGACGAAGGGCAGACCTCCAATGGCACCCGGTCAGACAACACGCGTTGGGCCGTCGGGCCCCAGCCAGATGCGTCGCGGTCCTCGACGATGCGCACTCCATGACCGATACGCTCGGCCCCATGCTCGAGGGCGTCGAGAACTGACGCTGGGCCAGCCGCCTCGCCGGCATGGACCGTGAGGTGGATCCCGGCTGCCTGGACCCGCTTCAAGGCATCGGTGAAGGGAGCAAGGGGGAAGCCGTCCTCAGGACCAGCAATGTCGACCCCAACGACCCCCGGAGCATGGTTGACGGCAAGGTCGACAACGTCCTGCGGGACGTCGAGATGTCTCATGAGGCACAGAATCTGTCGCGCGATGATGATTCTGCCCGACTTGGATACCGACTCCATCCCCTCCACCAGGCCAGCCTGAACCGCCTCGGTGGCCTCCGCGGCGGTCAAACCACGCTCGAGATGCTGCTGGGGGGCCCATCGTGTCTCGGCGTAGACAACTCCGTCGGCAGCCATGTCCTCGACGAATTCTCGCGCTACGCGACGCAGGGAGTCAGCATCCTGCATGAGGGCGACGGTCTCGGTGAAAGTGTCGAGGTAGCGGGCCAGGGAACCGGAGTCAGCGGCCTCGAAGAACCAGTCGGCAAGGGCCTCGGGGGTGTTGGCAGGAACAGGGCGGTCACGCTCGGCTGCGAGGTCCAAAACTGTCGCCGGACGTAGCCCGCCGTCAAGATGATCGTGCAGTACGACCTTGGGGAGACTCATTGCTTCAGCCGAATCCATGCGCCGGAGTCTATCGACGCCGTCCTCCATGCGACGCCAGCTCCTGAAAACCCAGAACCGGTGCACAAAAAACGCCGGCTCGAGGGTGGTTGCGGCTCTGGAATGACATGCCGGTGGGGGAGCCGACGAAAATCGTCATCGGGCGGGGTTGTGACCTCGGCCAGGTGGCACAAACGGACGACTCGGGTCTGGGGTGGCTGTGAACAATTCGGGAGGACGCTCCCGATTGCTGAAGAAGGCATGGAAAAGGCCCGGGGGCCACGGCTCCCGGACCTTTTGGCACACTCAGGCGCGCTGATCCAGCGGCACGTAGTCGCGCAGGTCAGCCCCGGTGAAGATCTGACGCGGACGCCAGATCTTGTTGCCTCCGGTGGCAGCCTGCTCGCGGTACTGGGCGATCCAGCCGGGCAGACGCCCGAGGGCGAATAGCACGGTGAACATATTCATCGGGAAGCCCATGGCCTCGTAGATGAGACCGGTGTAGAAGTCGACGTTCGGGTACAGCTTGCGCTCCCGGAAGTAGTCGTCGCTCAGCGCGGTCTCCTCAAGCTCCTTGGCAATCTCGAGAAGGTCCTCGCGACCGGTATGGAGCTCCATGATGCGATCAGCGTGCTTCTTGATGATGGCGGCGCGCGGATCGTAATTCTTGTAAATACGGTGGCCGAAGCCCATCAGCTTGATGTCGGACTGCTTGTCCTTGACCCTGCGGACGAACTCCTTGGTCGTCATGTCGGAGTCGCGGATGTACTGCAGCATCTCGAGAACGGCCTGGTTGGCGCCACCATGCTTCGGACCGGACAGCGCATTGACTCCTGCCGCAACGGCGGCATACATATTCGCGCCCGACGACGCAACCATGCGGACTGTCGAGGTTGAACAGTTCTGCTCGTGATCGACGTGCAGGATGAGGAGAGTCTCCAGAGCTCGGGTGATCTCGTCATTGAACTCGTAAGGCTCAGTCGGGAAGCCGAAGCTCATCCGGATGAAGTTTTGGACGTAACTCAGCGAATTGTCGGGGTAGAGGGTCGGCTGACCCATCGAGTTCTTGTAACCGAAGGCGGCCAGGGTCGGGACCTTGGCTATCAGACGGGTGGTCGCAGCCTCGATCTGGTCGGGGTCAGTTCCCGACGACTTCTGGGAGAAGGTCGACAGGGCCATGATGCCGGCGGCGAGCACGGGCATGGGGTGGGAGCGACGGGGGAAGCAACGGAACAGGTCGCGCATTCGCTCATCAATGAGGGTGGTGCGGCGAATCCGCTCCTCGAACCCCTCCAGCTGAGCCTTGTTCGGCAGCTCGCCGTACAGAACGAGGTAAGCGGTCTCGAGGAAGGTGGACTGCTCGGCGAGCTGTTCAATCGGGTAGCCGCGGTAGCGCAGAATGCCCTTCTCGCCGTCGATGTAGGTGATCTGAGACGTGCAGGACGCCGTGTTGACGAACCCTGGGTCGATCATGACATTGCCGGTCTTGTTGAGCAGACCTGCGACGTCGTAACCCACCTGGCCGTCAGTGGCGACAACCTTGTTGAAATCGAGTTGGGTGTCTCCGTCGACGAACCTTGCACTCGAACCCATCGTGCGATCCTTCCTGGCGGCCTGGTCCGGATGTCACCGGTGGCCGGGCATACGTGGACGGGTGGCACTACGGGGTCATTCCCGAGCGTCACCACGGTGTGAACTATGGCACATCCAAGGCTACGGCTTACCGGTGCAAATAACCAAGAATCCGGCATATTTTCGGCACGGTTGAGCATGATTCGGCTGTGAGATGACAATTTTCGACACCGGCTCCGCAGACGCACGGCTTCCGGTTGGCCAGACGCACGTGGGGGCGGCCCGCCCATCGGCGAACCGCCCCCACGAGGAGGACTCGTCAGTCCCTTGCCATCAGTTGAGGATGGTGTAGGTGATCGGGGTCGTTCCCTGGCTGATGTCGGCGATCTGGGCGAAGGAGGCCCGCGACAGGTCGACGCAACGCCCGGCGACGTATGGGCCACGGTCGTTGATGCGCACGACGACCGAGCGACCGTTACGGACGTTGGTGACGCGGATGCGAGTACCCAGACGCAGGGTCTTGTGGGCTGCGGTCATGGCGTTGGGGTTGAACTGCTCGCCCGATGCCGTCGACTGCGGCTCGTCGTAGAACGAGGCGATGCAACGTCCGTCGACGTGACCCGAACCCTTGTCCGAGGCGCCGTCATCGGTGTCGCGAACCGGCGGACGGGCCGTGGTGGTGCGGCTGGTGTCGCTGCTGTGGTGCTTCTCGCGCCGGGGAGTGTCCACCTTGACGGCGGGGACTTTTCCGGTGAGGTGGGTGCGGTAGACCCAGCCGGTGTGGCCGTTGGCGCGAACCTCGACCCAGTTGCCGTGAACCTCGCCGGTGGCCTCGACTCCGGTGCCTTCAGCCAGGGAGGTGATGATCTTGGCCTTGGGGGTGGGGGCGGTGCGCATGTTGAGGCCGGCGGTGGTGTGGATCGACGCCTTGTCGGCCGACTTGGTCGACTTGGCATGCTTGGCGTGCTTGGCCGACTCGGCCGTTTTTGCCGGTTCGGCGTGCTTGGCCGGCTTGGCAGGCTCCGCCTGCTTGATGGGCTGAGCTGCCGGCACCTTGCCGGTGAGGTGGGTGCGGTAAACCCAGCCAGGGCGGTCGCCGACGCGAACCTGGACCCAGTTGCCGTGAACCTCGCCGGTGGCCTCGACTCCGGTGCCTTCAGCCAGGGAGGTGATGATCTTGGCCTTGGGGGTGGGGGCGGTGCGCATGTTGAGGCCGGTGGTGGTGTGGATCGGCGCGTTGTCGAGGGCCGGACGCTTCGCATCACGGCTGGTCGACGAATCATGGCTGGTCGAGGAAGCCGTCTTGACCTCAGCCTTCGGCGTGGAAGGGGCCGGAGCCGCCTTACCAGTGGTGAGGTAACGACCGTAGATCCAACCAGACTTGCCATTGACCGAGATCGGGACCCAGCCGCCGTCGGGACGACCGGTGACCTGGACCTCCTGGCCACGCTCGGCAACGGTGAGAATCTTTCCGGCGTTGGCGGAGTCGTCACGAACATTGACCGGGACCGTTGCGATCATGGTATCAGGAAGCGGATCGGACCCAAAATGGACCGGGAGGATGTTCTCCTCGGTGAGGAAGCGCTGGTAAATCCAGCCCGTGGTTCCGTTCACGGCGACGGGCACCCACCCGCGCACCTTCTCGCCGGTAACCTGCACCGACTGGCCGCGGGCCACGACGGTGAGCACTGTGCCGGAGTTGGAGGATGCAGAGCGCACGTTGACGTCCGTCGTCGCGTACATCGTCTGGCTGTTCGCTGCGTGTGCGACGGCGCCGATGACGGCGGGTGCAACAACGCTGATACCGGAGGTGAGGGCGATGGTGGCGGCGGCACCTCGGACTGAGCGCTTGGTGCGGATCACGGTGTGACTTCCTCTCGCCATTGAAGGCATCGGGGCTTTTGATCCCGGCGTTTCCGGGACAAGTGGGACCTTAGGAATTGCCGAGCGGTGGACTCAAAGACGTTGAGGGTTTGAGCGTGTCGTGTCAACGGTCGTCAAGACGCTCTCCGTGATGCAGAAAACCGCGCTGTAGAGCCAAAAAGTGACGTCGAGGAGTGAAAATACCCTGACATGGTGAAACCCTCTACCTTGTATCGAGGTAGAGGGTTTCCGTCGCGTCACAGGGGGAACGGCTCACAGTGCGCTGAGCTTCTGCCAGCCTTCCCAGTCGTAGCACCAGCAGCCGATGCCCTCGCCAGGCTTGAACTGACGGTTGGATCCGCTGTTGACAACGGGATCCCCGGCCGCGCAGAGATTGAACAGCCACTTGGCGTTCTCGGTGGACAGCCCAACACAGCCGTGCGAGACGTTGGCACTGCCCTGAGAACCCTCGGACCACGGGGCAGCGTGAATGAACTCACCGGTGTAGGTGACACGCATGGCGTACTTCACCTTGAGGCGGTAATAATCCGAGCTTCCCTTGGGGATGCCAATCGTCTCAGCGTCCATGATCTTCGTGCGGTCGCGCTCGATGATGACCTTGGTACCAGATCGGGTGGTCGTGCTTGCACCGGGTCTGCCCGTCGTTATCGGGATGGAACGTTCCCGCTTGCCGTTGACGAGGACATCCATCTTGTGTTCGTCGATGAAGATCTTCAGGATGCGGGAATCGCCGATGCGGAAGGAATCCTCGATGTCGCGGGTGATCCAGCGATGGCTTGAGGTGGGTAGTCCCTTGAGCTTGCCGCGCACGCTGACCTTCGTATTGGGCTTCCAGAACTCCTTCGGGCGCCACATGAGCTGGGACTGGTCAAGCCATCCCCACGAGCCCTCCTGTTTGGGGGAGACGTCGATTTCCATGGCCTTTTCGATCTTGGCCCGCATTTTGGCGTCGATGACCTCTTTGTGGAACTTGATGATGACCGGCATGCCGACGCCAACCGTGGCGTCACCGTAGAGCATTTCGACGACGTTGGTGTCACCGTCGAGGCTCTTGATCTTCGTGGTGACCGTCGTCGTCGGGTCGACACGAGAATCCGTGTTCGTCAGGGTCGTCGTCACGGTGTAAGAGGTATTGAGGCTCCAGGGTTCCTCCGGAGTCCACACGGTGTCCTCGAGGGTTCCCTTGACCTCGTCGTCGTTCTTTTCGGTGATCTTGACATCCTTGAGAGAGCCATTGACGACGGCGAACTTCAGGGTGTCATCGGGATGCAGCTCGGTGATGGGGTGGTCCGAGGTGATCGTCAGCTCTGCCGGCGTCGGGTTCGCAGTGGGTGTCGAGGTCGCTGCAGGGGTTGAGGTCGCCGACGACTTACCGGAGCCGTTGATGTTGCTGGTCGAGCCAAAACCGTTCTCTTCCGGAGACGTCTTGGCGCAAGCTGCGACAGTCGCTGGCACAGCGACGGCACTTGAGGCCAGAACCGAACGGCGGGTCAGTCTTGACGACACGGTACCTCCATGCATCTGTGCGAAATGCGAACTTTGGTCCATTTCCGGGGGAAGGTGAACGGGATACATGGTACAGCGCTGAACCGACGACTCCCCAAACGTTGACTGGGCCTGGCGGGGCACGTTCACTACCCGCTGATCAGCCTCGGGTGGCGGGGCGCTGATGGTCTCCGGCTACCCTTGTGAGGGTCATTACCACGCCTGACCGACCCGGAGGTGCCCCATGTCTGACGGTGACCCGATCCCGCCCCGCCAGCGCCCCGACTGGCTGACGTGGCTCATCGTCGTCATCGTGACGATCATTGGCGTGACGATTCTCGGGTTGTGGGTGTGGGCCATGGTCAAGTGACCGGTCGATGGTGGCTCCGACGAGTCGCACGGTGGGACGATGCGGCTGTGTCGGCAGGCGTGAGCAGGTAGCATCGCGGGCGGAAAGGCCGGCACACCCCCAGCCGGACGAATGTTATGCGAGTTTTTTCACGTACCCCGTTGAAGGTTGCTGTCCTGGGCGTGGTCGCAACGACGAGTTTGTCCTTGGCGGCCTGTGACGGTGGATCGAAGGCCGATGACAGGTCCGACAAACCCGCAGCGTCTGATCCTCTTTTCAAGAAGGGGAAGGTTGACGAGGAGAGGTTCGCCAAAGAGGTCAAGGCCTCCATGTCCAAGGTGAAGACCTATCGCCAAGAGATCAGTGCGGTCAGCTCGATGGGCGGCATGAAAATCGACATGAAGGTCACCGGAGACTACGACGGCACGGATTCGTCCAAGCCCAAGGCTCACATGACGGCCACCGGAACCACCGGGAATCACGAACAGATGATCATCGGCGATGAGGCGTTCACCAAGGAGGGATCGGCCTGGAAGAAGGATCAGGGACCTTCGCAGACCGACACTCACGACGTCGAGCCCGGTAAAATGGCGGACGGATTGACCCGAGGGATCGATGATCTGACCTACGTCGGCAAGGAATCTGGCGGCCATCGTTACGACGGCAGTTATAACCCCCCGGCTGACTCCACCTCGAGCGAATCGTCGAATGCCTCGCCAAGTGCCGGCAAGGCCAAGAGCACTGGCAAGGTCACCTTCTGGCTCGACGATTCCAAGCGGATCAAGCGCATGAAGGCCTCGGTTGCGTCAGAAGAGGGCGGGGATATGAAGGTCGACGCCGCCTTCTCCAAGTACGACGAGAAGATGGAGTTCCCGAAGGTCCCCTGAGCGCTGCTTTCCGCCCTCCCCTGACGACTATCGTCAGGTCCCACGAGGAATCGCGACGCAATCAATCCGGCTTGGCATCAATCTGGCTCATGATGGGGTGTGGCTTCAGCGCACGTCATTGGACACCGTGCGCCCCACCGGCGACATCGTCAGCCACCACTGTTCGCGGGGGCGACGATGAGCAGAGTCGATGAGTGAGGGCATCATCTCCATGTGAGTGGGGCGCTTGTCCGACTCGTTGACGCCGATGAACCACGACCCGTCCTGATGGGCGGCCAGCTCGTCGTCAATGAGGTTGAGAGCGCGATAGGCGAGGCGATTGGCCAGCAGTCGATCGAAGGGGGAGGGCGACCCGCCCTGCTGCATGTGACCCAGCCTCACGTGGCGCACGTCGTACATGCCGTGGGATTCCTCCTCCAGGAGCCGCGCGATGAACTCGGTGGTGTAGTTGCGTGAGGCGTTCTCGTTACGAACAGCCAGGAAGAGACGTCGCCCACGGGCGAAGGACTCACGCACCCAGTGGACGTCATTGGCCAGATCGTCCAGGCTGATGCCGTCCTCATTGGTGTAGATCCGCTCGGCGCCTGCGGCGATTCCCGACATCAGGGCGAGGTATCCACAGTCACGGCCCATCGTCTCGACGACGAAACACCGCCGGGAGGCGATACCCGACTCCTTGATCTTGTCCATCGCCTCGACGATGACGTTGAGGGCGGTGTCGGCACCGATGGACAACTCTGAGCCGGGGAGATTGTTGTCGATCGAGGCCGGGATGCACACCATCGGGATACGGAAGGCCGGGTAGCGGTCCCGCTCGCTGGTGATGTTGTAGATGCCCTCGTAGGCCGAGTAACCGCCGATGACGAGCAGGGCGTCGATGTGGGCGTCCTCCAGGGCGCGGCTGACCGCGTAAAGGTCGCGGGTGCTCGGGATCTCGCGGCGGGTGCCCAGCTCGGCTCCCCCTTCCCCGGCCCAGCCCTCGACGTCGCCCCATGCCAGTTCCGACATGTCCCCCTCCGCCAGGCCGACGAATCCGTTGTGGATTCCGATGACGGTGTGGCCGCGAGAAATCGCCAGTCGGACGGCGGCGCGGGCAGCAGTGTTCATGCCCGGAGCTGGCCCGCCCGCGTGCATGATCGCGATCCGTTTGCGGTCGGCGTCATCGACTCCCTGGGCCGTGGTGCGGGCCGGCTCGCTGAGCTCGGTGAAGATGGCGTCCATCTCGACGAAGGAGCGTCCCCGCATCCGCATGGCCTCGGTGTAACGACCCTGCTCGATGAGACCGGGCACCGACTTGGTGTCGGCGACGGCCTTGACCAGGGGGAGGAGGTGGATGCGGTTCGCGCTGGTTCCGATGACGTGTCCCTCGGCCTCCGGTGTCGTCGACAGCACCTCGTGAACGGCGTGATAGCCCAGCCAGGTAGAGGCCCAACGGTCGTACGCCGAGGGGCGTCCGCCGCGCTGGACGTGGCCCAGGATGGTGACGCGGGCGTCCTCGCCGAGCTTGTCCTCGAGGACCTGACGGACATATTCGGAGGTGATGCGATGACCGGCGCGATCGGTGGCCCCCTCCGCCACGACGACGATCGAATCCCGGCGCCCTGCCTGACGGCCGCGCTTGAGCTCGGCGCACATCCGATCCTCCCAGCCGTCCTCCGGCGGGCGTTCCGGAATGAGGACGTAGTCGGCACCACCGGCGACTGCCGCCATGAGGGCGAGGTAGCCGCAGTGGCGACCCATCACCTCGACGACGAAGGATCGTTGATGGCTGGCTGCGGTGGAGGTGAGGTCGTCGATGGCATCGACGATGCGGTGCAGAGCAGTGTCGGCGCCGATGGTCATGTCGGATCCGACGAGGTCGTTGTCGATGGAGCCCACCAGTCCCGCGATCATGAGGGAGGGGTGTTTGCGGGCCACCTCGGGGCTCACCTGACCCGTGTCGACGAGCTCGGCGACGAGGTCGGCCCACTCGGTGCGCAGCACGTCCAAACCGGTGAGCGAACCATCGCCACCGATGACGACAAGTCGATCGATTTCGTGCTCCAAGAGATTTTGCACAGCCTTCAACCGACCTGAGCGTTCGCGCATCTCCTTGCAGCGGAACGTGCCGATCACGGTGCCACCACGGTTGAGGATCGACCCGACGTCATCCCATCCAAACCTCCGGATGCCGTCGCCGCCATCGATCATCCCCTGGTATCCCTCGTAGATCGCATAGACCTCGGCCCCCACGCTCAACGCGGAGCGCACCACGGCGCGCACAGCAGCATTCATGCCCTGGGCATCGCCGCCGCTGGTCAGGATGCCGATGCGCAGCCCATGACCGTCGGGGAGGGTGGGGGTAAGCCTCAATTCGTCATCAACACGCACAGTGCAATATTGCCGCGTCAGGGTGGTCGGAGGGTGAACTGTGACTGTGGGGACGGTGAGCTGGGGGTTTTCGTCACCGCCGCGATGCCTCGGGGATGGGGTGACACGTTGATGGATCTTCGTGGTGACCATTTCCCCCAGGTCAGCAGTTCGGGGGTCTCAGGGGCGCTCGTCGGGAATTGTCTCCAGGTCGTCGATCCAGGCTCGGGCGAGGGCATCCGAGGGCATCCGCCAGTCCCCGCGCGGGCTCAGCGACCCCCCGGCGACCACCTTGGGGCCGTTGGGGAGGGTGGACCGTTTGAACTGGTTCCCGACGAATCGGCGCAGGAAGAGGCGGGTCCAGTCCTTGATGGCTGGCAGGTCGTAGGAGTGCCGGTCCTCGTCGTGGAACCCCGGCGGCCAGGAACCCACGGAGGCGTCCCGCCAGGCGTGATGGGACAGGAAGACGATCCGGCTGGGGCGCATGCCGTGGCGCAGGACGTGGTAGAGAGTGAAGTCCTGCAGCTCGTAGGGGCCAATCTTCGCCTGGGTCGACTGGATCTTCTCTCCGGGGCGAGCCGGGACGAGCTCGGGAGAGATTTCTGTCTCCAGCACTGACTCCAGGACACCATTGGCGGCTTCGTTGAACTGGCCCGACGAAATGCACCACCGGATGAGGTGCTGGATGAGGGTCTTGGGCACCCCGGTATTGACCCCGTAGTGGCTCATCTGGTCACCGACACCGAAGGTGCACCATCCCAGGGCGAGCTCCGAGAGGTCTCCGGTGCCCAGAACGATGCCGCCACGCTGGTTGGCGATGCGGAAGAGGTAGTCGTAGCGCAGACCAGCTTGGACGTTCTCGAAGGTGACGTCGTAGACCTCGGCGCCGTCTCCGGCCGGGTGCCCCATCCCCTTGAGCATCTGAGTGGCTGCCGGGCGGATGTCCAGCACCTCGCAGGGGATGCCGAGGGCCTGGCACAGAGCCAAGGCGTTGTTCTTGGTGTGGTCGGTGGTGGCGAATCCGGGCATCGTGTACGCCAGGATGTCGGTGCGAGGACGTCCCATCTGGTCCATCGCCTTGGCTGCCACGAGCAGGGCGTGGGTGGAGTCCAGGCCGCCAGACACGCCGATGACAACCTTGGGCGACCCAATTGACTCGAGGCGACGACGCAGTCCGTAGACCTGGATGTTGTAGGCCTCGTAACAGTCCTGGGCGAGCTGATCGGGCTCGTTGGGGACGAAGGGGAACCGATTGACAGGTCGCTCGAGGCCGATGTCATCGTGGGTCGGGTCCAGGGTGACGGTGTTGACTCGCCAGTCCTTGTCCTGGGGTTGGGCGAGGGCATTGTCATCGAAGGACCCCTGACGAATTCTCTCTTGACGCAACAGGTCGAGGTCGACGTCGGCCAGGCAGTACCCCGGATCGGGGGAAAAACGGTCGGTGGCTGACAGCAGGAGCCCGTTCTCGTAGATCATCGTCTGGCCGTCCCAGGACAGGTCGGTGCTCGATTCCCCAGGGCCGGCAGCCGCATAGACGTAGGCCTGCAGGTTGCGCGCGGAGGTCACCTTGCACAATTCATGACGCTGGCGGGATTTTCCGACGGTGATGGGAGACCCGGACAGGTTGACCTCCAGGACGGCCCCTGCGAGCGCAGCCTGAGAAGACGGGGTGACCGGTACCCACAGGTCCTCGCAGACTTCCACGTGAAAGGTGAGGTCGGGCAGGTCGGATGCCTGGAAGAGCTGGTCTGGGCCGAAGGGGACCTCGGTCGAGGCCAGGTGAGATTTCTGTCGGCCCGATAGGTCGATGATCCCGCTGGTGCCGACACCTGAGGCGAAGTGACGCTTTTCGTAGAACTCCCGGTAGTTGGGGAGATAACTCTTGGGCACCACACCGAGCACTCGGCCGCGGTGGACGACGACGGCACAGTTGTACAGCCGGTTTCCTCTCCGGAGGGGAGCGCCGACGATGATCACCGGGAAGAGGTCGCTGGATACCTGGCGCAGAGTTTCAATGGCGTCGAGAACAGCGTCCAAAACGACATCTTGGAGCAGCAGGTCGTCGATGGCGTAGCCGGTCAGGCACAGTTCGGGGAAGACAGCGATGGCCACGTCGCGAGAGTCGAGTTCCCGGCAGGTGTCGATTATTCCCGCCACGTTCGAGGCCGGGTCACCAATGTGCACCGTCGTGGTGCATGCTGCGACTCGTGCGAAGCCCTGGTCATATGCCGAGTGGAAATTCCCCTTCATGGGGCCAGTCTCGCAGAAGGTGGAGCAGGCAAGCTCGGTTCACCCCAGTTCGTCGCTCCGCGGGGGATTTGCCCCGGCTCGGGAGACGGTGATGGCCGCGATGTGGGCTGCCCTCTGCATCACCTGACGAAAAATGTCAGGCCGGATGTCTCCGAGATCCGTGCGGTGTTCGGGCCCCAGCAGCCCGGCAGTCCACAACCCGTCGATGGTTGCCGACATGAAGGAATCCCCGGCCCCGACAGTGTCGACGATGTCAGTTCGCTCCCCGGGGACGCGAATTTCGACACCTCCGGCCGTCATAGCCACCACGCCGTGTTCTCCCATCGTCAGAATGCCAATTTTTGGCCCCAGTTCCATCCAGCTGGTCAGCATGTCAACTGGGTCGCCGCCTTCTGCCAACCAGGTCAGGTCTTCGTCGGAGGCCTTGACGACGTCGGCCAGGCGCACGAACTGTTCAACATCGTGGCGCGCAGCACCCGGGTCACCGAGCACACTGGGTCGGCAATTCGGATCGAAGGTGATGGTTGCCAAGTCCCGGGCGGCGGCCACCGTCTCGGCCACCACCCGATGCCCCGGGGCGATGACGCATGCCAAGGATCCGGCGTGGACGACCACGCAGTCAGTGGGAATCTGCACCGACGGCAACGCCCACTCGAGGTCGAACTCGTAACTCGCCTGGCCTCCCGTCAGAGTGGCGGTGGCCGTGGATGTGTGATCGGCGCCTCGAGAGGAGCTGCTGAGACGGATGTTGTCGGCTCCGACATGGGCTTCGATCATGCGGCCGTGATCGTCAGAGCCGATCCAGGTCGCCAATTCGACGTCGCGTCCCAAGCGTGCCAACCCGACCGCGACATTCATGGGCGAGCCCCCGGGATGCTCACTCACCCGCCCGGCATCATTGACGATGTCGATGAGCGACTCCCCGATGACAAGCGCGGTAGACATGCTCTCTCCTCCCGACGTTGTGGCCAGTCTCGTGCATGGCTCTTGGCATGCGAGCAGATGGTCCGTCTGTCGTTTTGCCATTAGCATGGCATTCGAATCGCCACCGAGTTGCCTTTGGACTGGATACGATGATTGCTTCCGGAAGCACCCCGACCTCACAACCGCGCGCCGGCGGCATCCTTGCTGCCTCGGTGGCAATGGTGTGCTTGGTCACGGGATGTGCATCATCCATGCCGGCATCGACGACGTGCATCGATTCTGTTCCTGGTGCCGGCGATCTTCATGACCGTCATCACTATCCCGTGACGTGCTCGACGGTGTCCCCGGCGCCGACAGTCACGGCCTCCCCCGCCTCAGCAGCCAAGACTTCCCCCGTCCCAACGGCCCAGGCCTCCTCGAGTGAGAAGACGACTCCGGAAGTACGCACGGCCGGCAATGCGGTCGACGAGACCGAGACGTCCCCAACCCCTCAGCCCAAGGGGCCGAAACCCTCGACTTCTGGTCCGACTCCACCTCCGGCGTCCCTGGCAGTGGGTGGCAAATCCTCGGCAGGTGCTGGCACCTATGTGCTGTGGATCAAGGCGGAGAATCACGTCTATCTCGTTGGCGACGGTGTGGTGAAGCGCGCGATGCTCACCACCGCCGAGCCTTGGAAGACCCCCGTCGGCGACTACGAGATCACGTTCAAGACGCGCCATGCCGCGTCCACCGAGGACGGTATCCACTGGTACATCCCCAATTTCCTGGCCTTCTACCAGCGGCCAGGAGCGATCGGCCGTATTGGCTTCCACCAGATTCCGTGGGATGAGAAAACCAAGAAGCTGGCTCAGCCCGTCGACACCCTGGGTATGCCGGGGTACTCGAGTCACGGCTGCCCGAGATTGGCTCCGCAGGATTCGAAGGCTCTCTACTCCTTTGCTCATGAGGGCACCAAGGTGAAGGTGCGGTGAGTCGTCGGCGCGTCAAGGAGCACACCGTCGACGTGAGAGCACGACTGGGTCACGAGGTCAACCAGGACAATCTGGGAGCGACGACTGAATCTGCCCGGGTCGGTCGGGCTGCTGCTGCATTTGTCGCGGCCATGGCCATCACCGGCCTGGTGTGGGGTCTTGGCTTGGCGATCTGGGCCGTCACACCTGGGAAGAATGGCACCGGCGGAACGATGCCGGTACGCGGCTGGTTCGGCAGCCTCCTTGTCGGTGTGCTCTATGCGATGGGCGTGGCGGTGATCCTCATCGTCCCAGTCGTCTTGCTGGCAGCTTTGCTGGGTGCGCGGTTGGAGCAGCGCAGGAGTCAGCGTTGTGCGGGCGGGATCGTCGGGGCGGTGACGGTGCTGCTGGGAGCAGCGGGTCTTTACGCCCTGATGCCTGTGCTCTCAGCGGTGGCCGAGGTCACCTGGCCCGCCCTCCTGGTAGCCATCGGGCTGGGTGCTTGGTGGGGTCCGTGGGTCATAGCAGGAACCCGTTCGCGATGAATCCGTGACGGCAAGGGTGCCCACGACTGTGAGTCATGACACCCACACCGTTGTCCACCCTCGTGCAGTTCGGGCTGGCAGACATGAGCAGCAGTGGTGCAGACGATGAGTCACCCCGACCTTGGCAAGGGCTTTCGTCGTAGGGGGTGGATTCGAGGGGGCCGGTGTCACTCCTCGAACCCGGCCCAGACCCGCAACCGGTGAGTCATCTCGTCGTCGTGGGGAGCCGGGTGGCCGTCAATGCTGAGGATGGGGACGACGCCGCGAATGGATGACAACAGCCAGGCTCCCTGGGCGCGCAACACCTCGTCGCGCCTCATGAGGCGGGTGGCAGTCTTGACCCCATTGTCGTCAGCGGCTTCGAAGACGGTATTGACGGTGATGGAGCTGAGGATTCCAGTCGTGCCGGTGGGGGTTGTCCACAGTGCGTCGTTGGCCTTGACGACCAGTCCAGAGGTGGGTCCCTCCAGCAGATATCCCTCGGTTGACGTGAAGATGACGTCGTCAGCGCCTTGGGACTTGGCGTAACGCAGTGCCGCGACATTGACGGCATAGGACAGGGTCTTGACACCGCCGAGAAGCCACGGAGCATCCGCGAAGGCGTCGCTGGTGACGCCACGCGACAGGCACAGCACGTTGATTCCTTCCCGCTCCTCCATGTGGGTTTCAGAGAGGGGAGCGATGATGAGGAACCCTCGCGGAGGTCCCGGAACGACCTCGCGACCGTTGGTGTAGACGAGTTTGAGGGTGGCCTCCCCGGGGACACGCCAGTTACGCGCAGCGTCCTCGATGAGGCGATGCCACGAGTCCATGTCGGGGGTGGGCCCATCTATGCCGGCAATCGAGCGAGCAAAGCGGGAAAGATGTTCCTCGAGATGATCAATTCGTGATGTTCCGTCCTCGGTCGTCACGATGCGAGTTGCGTCGAAGACTCCGTCGCCTCGCAGCAGCCCGAGATCGTCCCCGTGGCACACCATGGTTGAGGGCGGGACGACACCTTCGCCAAGGATAGCCAGTAGGTATGGAACACTTGAATTCATGCGTTCAGCCTAGTTGGGTGGAATATGTGTGGTCGTAGGGGTTGCCATGCGGGAGCACAGGACTGTCACGTAAAGTTGGGCGTTTGTGTTCAACCAGCCAGGCTGATGCCATATGACCAACGGACGGGAGACGATTCATGACCCAGGCATATCGCTCGTCGCAGGAACGTCAGGCCTACCATCACGGCCATCTGCGTGAATCCCTTGTGAAAGAGGGTTTGGAGATGGCGCGGCGCGGTGGTGCCGAGGCGGTCGTGCTGCGTGAAGCGACTCGCCGGGTTGGCGTGTCACCCAATGCCGCTTACCGTCACTTCGCCAGCCGCGACGACCTTCTCGACGAGGTGGGCTTGGCGGCTGCCGACCAGATCGGCCTCACAATGCGCGAAGCTGTGGCTGAAGCCCATGGTGAAGGCGATGAGGCGCAAGTCGTCGCCGAACTGGTGGCTGCCTGCCGCGCATATTTGGATTTCGCTCTGGCTGAGCCGGGGCTTTTTGACGTCGCATACCGTATTTCGGATGCCGGCCTCGACATGCTCAAGGCGGATCGGTCCAAGGCGCCGAATTATCCCGACTCGGTGATCAACGATGTTCTGACCGGCCCCGACGTCAAGCTCTCGGAGCGAGTCGATGTACGTGGCCTGGTCATCCTGCTGTGGTCGTTGCTTCACGGGTTTGTCTCGCTGTCGACCTCTGGTCCGCTGCGTGGTGACAAAACTGCCGAGCGCGCCGAGAACGTCCTCAATGTCATTCGTGCCTCCCTGCGTGGTGCGATTGCCCGAGCCTGATGGTTCGAGCGGGTCGCAAGACGGACTCCGCGGCTGAGGCCGGGTACCGACAGATCCTGAATCTGGCGGTACCCGCTTTCTTGTCCTTGGTGGCCGAGCCGCTGTTTCTCGTCGCGGATTCCGCCGTTGTCGGGCACTTGGGTACCGCCCAGTTGGCTGGCTTGGGTGTCGCCTCGGCAGCCCTGACGACGTTCACGGGCCTCTTCGTCTTCCTCGCGTATGCCACGACGGCCACCTCGTCGCGCCGGATGGGGGCAGGGGATCGCCGCGGCGCGGCTCAGGCTGGTGTGGACGGACTGTGGTTGTCGGTCATCATCGGCGTCCTCGTCGCCGTCATGCTGGTGGTCATCCCGACGACGGTTGCCGGGTGGTTTGGTGCCAGCGGAGTGGTTGCCGAGCAGGCCGGACGGTATCTGCGCATCACCGGTTTTGGTGTGCCCGCCATGCTCGCGACGATGGCCGTCACCGGCGTGCTGCGTGGTTTTCAGGACACCCGGACGCCTCTGGTCGTCACCGTCGTCACCTTCAGCCTCAACTTGGCGCTCAACCTGTGGTTCGTGCTCGGCATGGGTTGGGGGATCGACGGCTCAGCGATGGGCACCCTCATCTGCCAGATCGCCATGGCGGCGGCCTTGGTGTGGGTGTTGTGGAGGCGTACTCACGGTCTCGACCTGAGCCTGATGCCCCACGTCGGCGGTATCGCATCAAGCCTGCGCGACGGGGTCCCGTTGCTCATTCGCACCATTGCGTTGCGGGCGGCCCTGTACGTGACGACGTGGGTGGCAGCACAGGCGGGGGCAATCACCATGGCTTCCTACCAGGTGACGATGACGATCTGGAACCTGCTCCTCATGATGATGGATGCCCTCGGTATCGCTGGTCAGGCCTTGACGGGAGCGAGTTTGGGAGCAGGCGACATTGACCGCACCCGGTCGTTGACCGGCACGATGACCCAGTGGGGAGTGTGGGCGGGGGTTGTCGTCGGGATTGTGCTGGCAGCCTTGCACCAGGTGGTTCCCGCCATGTACACCGATGACCCGGCGGTTCATCGTGCGGTTGCGGCTGGTCTCCTCGTCGTGGCGGTTGAGCAGGTGATTGCCGGCCCGGCCTTCGTCCTCGATGGTGTTCTCATCGGAGCTGGTGACGGCCGCTGGCTGTCGGGAGCCCAGGTCGTGATGTTTCTGGTGTACCTGCCGATGGCATGGGCGGTTCATCTGTGGGCGCCAGCTGACCCGGCAGCTGCGGTCGTCTGGTTGTGGATCGCCTTTGGTGGGTTCATGGCGGTGCGTTGCGCGATGCTAGCGTGGCGGGCTCACGGGGATGCCTGGATGCGCACCGGAGCCTGAGTGACCCCCGGCTGATTCCTTGCCCCGGGTCGATGGGTCCCGAACGATTCCCGCTCGCGCGACGCGGGGGATCAGTCGAACCGAACCTGCTGAGCCCCGGGAACTGAGTCGTACCTTTCAGGGGCACTGG
This sequence comes from Cutibacterium equinum, assembly GCF_028021195.1. Taxonomy (NCBI): domain Bacteria; kingdom Bacillati; phylum Actinomycetota; class Actinomycetes; order Propionibacteriales; family Propionibacteriaceae; genus Cutibacterium; species Cutibacterium equinum. Next base: position 2,384,417 of record NZ_CP115668.1, on the reverse strand, counting down.
TGAACACCACGATCTGACTGGTTTGGGCTCCGCGGGCGACCTCGGTGAGGATGTGTCTGACCCTCACTGCATCCGAGTAGACCAGGGCATCGTCAAGGATCACGGGAACTCCGTCGTCGGGATCAATGAGGTGAGCCGCAGCCAGTCGGACCACCAGTCCCAATTGTTCCCGAGCCCCCGATGACAGTTGGTCCCATTCCATGCGCGTGCCCTTGAGGTGGCGGGCCACCACCGTCAGCGTGGAGTCGATCTCGACGTGAAGATCTGGACCGAACACGGCCTGGCCGATCCGGTCGGTCTCGCCGGTGAACGGGGCCACATAGGACTGACGCACCTTGTCGAGGTGATGGGTGAGGGTGTCGTAGAGCAGCTTCGTCGACCGTGCTCGCTTTTCCAGCCCGGCGACACGGCGGGCGAGCTGGTGGTGCTTGCTGCTCAGGGCGTCGACCTCGGCCTGGCGGTCCTGGCGACCCAGTCCTAACAACTGTCCCTTGAGCTCCAGCTGACGATCAGTGTCCTCCTTGAGGCGCGCGGTGGCTTTGCTGAGGGCCAACTGGCTCCCCTGCGCCTCGGCATGTACTTGGTCAGGGTTGCGTTCGGCCAGGGCAGCGGCCGCACGATCGGCATCGGCCTTCGCGACGCGGTTCTCCTCCTCGGCGGTCTTGAGGGTCTGGGCGAGGTCGTCGTCCGGGGCGGTCTTCCGTGCGTTGGCGAGTTCCTTGGTGAGCCGGTCGAGTGTCTCGGCTGCATGGTCAAGGTCGATTTTGGCGCGAAGTGCCTGGTCGTGAGCCTCACTGCGACGTTTGTCCACTGCGTTGAAGCGCGCCTGGGCCTGACGTTCGGCGTTGCGAGCGTCATTGGCCTTGGCGACGGCATCGTCCTCCAGCTTTTGGGCCTGTGCGGGTGTGAGGGGCACGTCCTCGCTGGTGTGATCGGCCAGGGCCTCGAGTTCCTGGATGGTGCTCTCGCCCTGCTCGCGCTCGAGTTGCTCTTGCCAGGAAGCGAGGTGCGACTGGAGAACCTTGCGCTCGGCCATGCGGGCCTCGGCCTGCTCCAGGTTGCTCACGCCGAGCTCCCCGAGGAGGGACTCGACCGCTTGGTGTGCCTGGTCCGCGTCACGTGCCAGATTCATGACCTCGCTGGTGGGGGAGATTCTCAGCCGCCACAGATCGCCCATCTCCATGACGAGCTCGCCGTCGATGCTGCGCTGGAGCGTCTGGCCGACAGGCAGGTCAAGTTCGGTGCCGTCGATGCGCAGCGGATCGCCCTCAGCTCGGTGCTCAATGATGAGCTGGGTGCTGGCCAGAGCCGCTGCCTCCTTGGCGAGGTCGTCGGTTTTGACAGCGTTCTTGAGTTGGGTCAGCAGCTGGCTCGTGACCTTCTCGGATTCGAGGCGTCGCTGTCCGTCGCTGATGCGCTCCTTGAGCTCGTTGATGCGGTCCAGCTGCGTGCGAGCTCTCGCAGCCTTCTCACCGGCTCGCACGGCGGAGAGGGTACGTCGTGCGTCTTCCTCCGCGGTCTCGGCCTCGGCGACCTTGGATGTAGCTTCGTCGAGGGCACTCTGGGCCTCTGCGAGTTCAGCGTCGACCGCTGCGTCCTTCTCGTCCTTCTCGGCTGCTACCTGCGCGCACCGTTCGTGCCTCTCGCGGGCCTCGGTGAGGCGCTCGACGAGTTGGGCTCGCACATCGTGAGCGGATTTGGCCTCGGTGTGACGCTGACCCGCTTCCTTGGCGATGCGACTGGTGGTCTCGACTTCCTTCTCCAGCTCGGTGAGACTGTCGAGGGCAGCCGTGGTCTGTTGGTACTGGGCCTTCGTCGATGCCTCGACGTCGCGGTCATGACTGATTTGCTCATTGATCCGAGTCAGGGCCTCGACGACATCGTCGACCTCCTTGAGGCGTGCCGACGCCTCCTCGAGGTCACGGCTGACAGCCTCCAGCTGCCGCCGTTCCTCGAAGGCTGCCTTCCGTTCCTTGCCGGTGGCGGGTTGGTAGTACACCTCGTACTCGGCACGCACTCGGTCCATGAGACCGCCGATCGAACCCTCGTCGGGCTTCTGGCCACCGGTCTGCTCGAGCGCGGCTGTCAACGCCTGGGAGGAATCCAACCGCAGCGGCGACAGGCTGCTGGCCTGCATGAGTCGTAGGGCATTCCACAGTGTCATGTCCACTCCGGCCAGCAGGGTTTCCATCGTCTCGACAGCCTCGTCCCCAGTGACGACTTGCCCGGCCCGGGGACCGGATATGAACGTCAACGAGGATTCTGTGTTCTTGAGGAATCTCTTTCGGTGTGTACAACGATGTTCACCGATCGTCATCTCAGCCTCGACGACCACCGGGAGTGAGGTGCCGAAGCGCTGGGCCGCTCGGACCTCTTGTGCCCGGGAGGAAGCCTTGTACTTGGTGCCGAGAACGAGGTCCAGTGCCTCGATCATCGAGGTCTTTCCGATCTCGTTCGGGCCAGTCGCGACGACGATCCCAGTGTCGGGCAGTTCAAGGGTGCGGTTCCCGATGGCTTTGAAGTTCTCGACGTGGATGCGATGGAGTTTCATCGTCTCACCCCCGCAGTACGCGTCTGCGGACTCTGCGCACTCACGAAACGGTGCAGAAGGGTCAGGGCTGCAACGGCGTCGTCATTGGTGGCACACATGGTCGACAATTCCTCACCGGCATCCCTCACCCAGTTCGGTAGGTCGGCGTCGTTGAGGGTGGCATCGTCTGCCACGATCGTGAGGTCATGGCGGTTCTCGCTGGCCTCGATGCTGGCGAAGACGGTCTCGTAGTCGGCGATGATCTCGTCGAGCTCGGCCGTCTGGGAGATGGTGAGCTGACCGTGGAGGTCATAGCGGATGATGGTGCGGTCCCGGTGGTCGAAGGAGTCGAACCGATCCCTCAGAGCTTCCAAGTCTTCCTCGCCCGCGACCTGCTGGCTCACCCGCGCGTGCAGCCAGGTACCAACCTTGATCGTCGTACAGGTGACAGGCCCGTCGAGATCGACGACGACTGCGGTACCGACGGTTTCCTCGTTGAAGCTCGTCGTCTCCGGGGTGCCGCTGTAACGAATGGCAGCGTGGTCGTCATCGGGCGGCCACGCGATGTGGCGGTCTCCCAGAGCGACGTAGGTCAACGCGCCACGAGCAATGGCATCGTCGAGAGGAGCCCGCGAGATGAGAGCGTCCCGGGTATCACCTGACAATCCCTCCAGCTGGCCGTGACCAACCAGGATGCGAGGGATCTGGGTGGGCTTCAGGCTGGTGGCGAGTTCTGCCAGCGGATCTGTCGATGGATGACGAGTCGTCAGGGGGGCGGCGACGATCTGCGCGATGACGGAGCCATTCGCGTCAGTGACGTCGATCTCCGATTGGTCGCGTAGGACACGGACATTGCTGGGGCAGTGACGGGTGAATTCCGTCGCGTCCCACAGGCATCCGGGCTCCAGACTGTCGTGGTTTCCCGGTAGTAGATAAACGGGCAAGTCCATGGAGGCCATGGCCTCGCAACTGCGGGCGATGATTTGAGCAGATACGTTCTGGGTCTCGAAAACGTCGCCGGCCACGACAACGAAATCGCACTCTTCCTGCCGGGCGACCTCGCCCAGCCTGCGCACCGTTTCGATGCGATCGGCAGTAAACCGTGCCTGCGGGTCATCGTCGCCCTGCTTGGACAGATAGTGCCGGGTCATCCCCAGTTGCCAATCCGAGGTATGAAGGAATCTCGTCATGGCAACACGATAGGAAATGACCCTGACACTTCTGTGTAACGGATGTTCCGTTGATGTTCTGGCTTGTCAAGCCAGATTTGGTGGAGTTTTGGTGATCAGTTCTGCTTGATGGCGCTGATCTCGATCTCCAGGGTGACCTCGTCGGAGACCAGTACGCCGCCAGTCTCAAGGACGGCGTTGTAGGTCAGGCCGAAGTCCTTGCGGGAGATCTTGGAGCGTCCCTCGAAGCCGATACGGCTGTTGCCGAAGGGGTCAACGGCCTCGCCGCCGAACTCGAACGGGATGGTCAGGGACTTCGTCACTCCCTTGATGGTGAGGTCACCAGTCAGCTCAAGGACGTTGCCCTTGATGGCAGCCGAGGTGGAGCGGAAGGTCATGGTGGGGTGGTTCTCGACGTCGAGGAAGTCGGCGGACTTCACGTGAGCGTCGCGGTCGGAGTTGCCAGTGACGAACGATGCGGTCTGAGCGGTGACCTCGACGGAGACGGTGGAGGCGTCGGAACCGTTGCCCGAAGCAGTGCCCTCGAACTCGTCGAAGGATCCACGCACCTTGGTGACCATGGCGTGGCGGGTGACGAAGCCGAGGCGGGAGTGGGCGGAATCGATGGTGTAGGTGCCGTTGACAGCGGTGATGTCAGTCATGTGATCTCCTTGCTTTCCGGATGTTCCGGTTGATGTGTCAACTACCAGGACACAAGTTATCATGTCACGCGGTAGGTGATATGTCAACAAGGGGATGCTCAGGTAGGCTCACGCGTGCTTACTGAGCTGCCATGCTCAGGAACGGAGAGGGGCACAGTGACACAGGATCGCACCGTTTGGCTTGATGACCACCAACAGCGCGTTTGGCGTCTTTGGTTGGAGGTGACGACGATGCTGCCCGCAGTACTCAATCGTCAGTTGTCGCGTGACTCACAGTTGTCCATGCAGGACTTCGAAGTGCTCGTCCGACTCTCGGAGACCGACGGTGGCGAGATGAGAGTCGTCGCCCTGGCCGAGCACATGGGATGGGAGAGGTCCAGGCTGTCCCATCACCTGACGCGAATTGAGAAGCGCGGACTCGTCGAGCGTCGCATCTGTTGCACTGATGGCAGGGGAGCGATTGTTCATCTCACCGATCAGGGGATGGAGGCGCTGCGGCAGGCTGCTCCAGGTCATGCCTCCTTGGTGCGTCGGGTTGTCTTCGGTGGCCTGGACCACGGCCATCTCGACGATCTGGACACCATTTTGACCCACATCCGCGACGAACTCATCAAGGAGGAGAAGAGCCAGCTGACCGATTCCCAACGGCCCCAGCAGACACGTCGCGCCAATCGCGACCCGTCCCACTGACGGAAATAGCAATCGTGGGAGGGTGGACTCGGCCTTAACATCACCTCTACCACATCTAGGTGAGGAGGGACCGTGGCCACACAGACGACGGGCGTCACGCAGACGTCCACGAAACCGGCAGGCAGCACGCCCCGCATGAAAGGCCGTCATCTCGTGATGATGAGCCTCGGATCGGCCATCGGCACCGGACTGTTCGTCGGGTCTGGCAAAGCCGTCGCAGCGGCAGGCCCGGCCACCTTGGTGGCCTACATCGTCGCCGGTCTGCTCGTGATCGCCATCATGCACATGCTTGGCGAGATGGTTGCGGCCCACCCCGATTCCGGTGCCTTCTCGGTCTACACCTCGCGAGCCATGGGTCCGGCTGCCGGATTCGCCATGGGCTGGGTATGGTGGATCGAGCTGGTCATCGTCGTGGCAGCCGAGGCGATCGCGGCAGCATCAACCCTCGTCGCGATGTGGCCGATAGCCCCGGTGTGGTTGCTCACACTCATCTTCCTGGTCGTCCTGACGGCCATCAACCTGCTCGGCGTGGACCGATTCGGGGAGTTTGAGTTCTGGTTCGCTCTGGTGAAGGTGGTCGCCGTCGTCCTCTTCCTCGTCATAGGTGTGCTGCTCGCTTGCGGCGTACTGGCAGTCCCAGCGACCGGAACCTCCAACCTCCTCGGACACGGTGGATTCATGCCCAACGGCTGGTCTGGCGTCGCGGCCGCCCTCCTCATGGTGACCTTCAGCTTTGGTGGCATCGAGATCATGGCTGTGGCCGCGGCGGAAACCGAGGACCCGGCCCGCAATGTCTCCCGGGCGGTGCGGACCATCGTCTGGCGAATCCTGCTGTTCTACATGGGATCGGTGGGGGTCATGGTCATCGCGGTCCCCTGGGACGACCCCAAGCTCGCCACCTCTCCCTTCGTTGCCGTGCTTGACCGCGCCGGAATCCCGGCAGCCTCCGAGGTCATGACCCTGGTCATCGTGCTGGCACTGCTCAGTTCCCTCAACGCCAACCTCTACGGTGCAGCCCGAATGCTCGGCTCCCTCGCTGAGCGCGGCATGGCTCCCCGTGTGGCCATGCGGACGAGGGGCCGCTCGGTGCCTGCTGCGGCCGTGTTCGCCAGTGTGTTCTTCGGTTTCTGCTGCGTGTTGGCGACCTTCAAATGGGGTGACGCCGTGCTCGGTACCCTGCTCAACATCGTCGGTTCGACGATCATCGTCACGTATTTCTTCACCATCTGTTCTCAGTACGTGTTGCGTCGTCGCGCCGAGCGTGACGGCACCGCGCTGCCGATGCGGGTCAAGGGATTCCCGGTGGTGTCCTGGGTCGCGATGATTCTGCTGGTGGGAGTCATCGCGTTGGGTATGTTCGCCCCCGACGTGCGTGTGCAGTTGCTGTCAACGGGGGCCCTCGTCGTGGTGTTGTACCTCGTCGGTATCGCCTGGGCGCGCCACGACGGGCACAACCCATTTCGTCCCACGGCTGACTGAGAGACCACACTGATTGGGATCACACCGACCACAGTCAGGCGGGTGAGTGGCCTGGACCCTTCGGTGGCTCGGGGAGCTGGGCGAGGAGTGCCTTCTTGCGGTCCTCGGCCCGAATGACCTGCGGGACGATCCTGTTCGACGGTGTGGCACGCACTTGCTCGGAGGCTGTTGCTGTTGTGCGGGGCGTCGCGTGGGGTGGCTCATGCGACGCCGCCACGACGGGCTTGGCCTCTGCTGGCTTCGTGACGCGCCCCATCGCGTGGACGCGACGTCCCTCCAGGCGGTCCTTGAGCTGCGAGGTGTAGATCGAGGTGTCTGCAACCACTCGCCCGGCCACGGCGACGGCGATCATGCCGGGAGCCAGCATCGACAGGTTCCCGGTCATCTCCCCAACCATGAGCAGCATGCCGAGCGGGGCGTGGGCCACCGACCCGAAGCAGGCGATCATGCCAACGATGACGAAACTCATCGGGGAGGACGGGATACCCGGCAGTCCGTCGAGAAGACGCCACAGCGCAGCTCCGGTGGCCCCACCAATGACCATGCCGGGGCCGAAGACACCGCCCGAACCGCCCGAGCCGATCGACAGGGTCGTTGACAGGATCTTGGCGAACGGGATGGCCAGCACCATGAGCAAGGGCATGCGCACGAGATTGTCGGCGAACATCTCCTGTTGCATCGATCCGTAACCGGTTCCCAGGGCAGCTGGAATGACCAGGCCGAGCAGACCGACGCCCAGGCCGCCGATGGCAGGCAGGAGCCAGCCGGGAACCTTCTCAAGTCGGTTGAACAGCGAGGTTCCGGCGTAGAAGACGCCGACATAGAGCTTGCCCATGAGACCGGCAGCCAGGCCGAGCAGGACGTACCAGATGAGCTGGAGGGGTTGGGAGAACTGCACTCCGCTCAGCGAACCGAAGATTGGCTCGAATCCGTAGACCGATCCGAAGACGGCGAAGGCGACGATGGACGACACCAGGGAGGGCATGATCGCGTCGGATTCCATGTCGTCGCGGTAGAGCAGCTCAGCACCCAGCAGTGCTCCACCCAGCGGGGCACGGAAGATGGCGCCGATGCCCGAAGCGGTTGCTGCCGAGACGGCGATGCGGGCGTCCGGTGTGGTGATCTTGAGTCTCTTGCACAGTGAGGAGATGACGGTCGCGCTGATCTGGGCGGTGGGGCCCTCGCGACCACCCGAGCCTCCGGAACCGATCATGATCGAGGAGGCGATGATCTTGACTGCCGCGACCTTGCCCTTGAGCGCCGTCGGGTCGTGATGAACAGCGTGAATGGCGTTGTCAGTGCCGTGACCCTTGGCAGTGGGGGCGACGAAGTACACCAGGATGCCCGAGACCAGCGCGCCTCCGGTGACGACGAGGGGGATGGCCCAAGGGCGGGTGAGGTTGGTTCCTGGGTTGCCGTCTCCCTCGCCGAGGGTGCTTGGCGGGGTGTACCCGCCCAAGGTTTCCAGCAGGTAGTGGGTGCCGGTTTCCAGGCAGAAGAAGAAGATGATGGCGCCGATCCCCGAGACGATCCCGATGACCGTGCCCATGAGCAGCCATCGGTTGAGGGAGTCTCGGAATGCCTTGGGACGGTGCGGGATGAGGGCGCGGCGCAGGCGTCTCAGGCGTTTGGTCCAGGCGGCTCGGGCCTCGGGGCGGACGGCGTTCTCGGTCATCGCTGGCTGGACTCCTCTGCGCAGACGCGGTTGGCAGTGGGAGCGCCGTGGTCACGGGCCTCGGCAGTGCGGGTGAACGAGGTGGGCCCGGTGATGACGGTCTCGATTTCTCCTGGGTGTACGTGGTTGAGCAGGTCGATGAGCTGACGTCTCTGGGCGTCGGCATGGTTGGGGTTCAGCTCTTTCAACTTCGTTACACCCCGCGACACCTGCACAGTGGAATTGTTGCACGCCGCAGCAATGTGAGCGACGCCCTGTTCCGGTTGGTCGGGGTCACCTACAGTGATGCCATGGCTCGCATCATCGTCACCGCACCGCAACTCATGTCTGTTGTCAACGAGGAACTCCCCGGTCACGAGATCGTGGGTGGCGACCACTTCATGGATCGTCAGGAACTCTGCGACCAGATCGCCACCGCCGACGCACTCCTGTCCAGCCTGTCGGACCCCCTCGACGCCGAGATGATCGCCAAGGGCGAGAAGCTCAAGGTCATTGGGCAGTGCGCCGCTGGGTTCAACAACATTGACCTTGACGCCGCCAAGCAGGCGGGAGTCGTCGTCACCTCGACTCCCGGCGTTCTCCATGAGGCCACTGCCGACCTCGCCTTCACCTTGTTGCTCGAGGTCACCCGCCGTACCGGCGAGGCAGAGCGTTGGGTGCGTGCCGGCAAGGCCTGGCGCTACGACCACACCTTCATGCTGGGTGCTGGACTCCAGGGAGCGACGCTGGGCATCATCGGGTTGGGGCAGATTGGCCAGGCGATGGCCCGACGCGCTGCCGCTTTCGGCATGAACGTCATCTACAACTCCCGTCACGACAAGGACGTCGCAGCGATCGACGCTGTCAATCCGAATACCCAGCCAACACGTCGAGTCGACCTCGACGAGCTCTTCGCCATCTCTGACGTCGTCTCCTTGCACTGCCCGCTCACCGATCAGACCCGCCATGTCATCGACGCGAAGGCGTTGGCAGCCATGAAGGAGACTGCCTACCTGGTCAATACCGCGCGCGGCGCCTGTGTTGACGAGGCCGCTCTCGTCGAGGCTCTCAAGTCCGGGTCGATCGCCGGTGCGGGGCTGGACGTCTTCGAGGAGGAGCCGAGGATCACCGAGGATCTGCTGACGATGGAGAACGTCGTGTTGCTGCCCCACATTGGGTCTGCCGCCCTGCCGACCCGAGAGGCCATGAGTCGACTGGCTGCTCGCAACATCGCCAAGGTGCTCTCGGGGGAGCCGGCTGAGACCCCGGTGGAGTGATCTGTTCGCTCACAGCGTTGCAACCGCGAGCCCGGCCCTGACGACAGAACGATGCTGACGGGGCCGGGTTCAGTTCTGTCCGGAGAGGCTGGCGAGACCACGTGATGGCGGGGCAAGAATTGTGCTGCGGTGGGTGTGAGTGGATATTCGCGCAATTGCCATCCTTATATTTAAACAAGTTATTCTTTGCTTAAATTGGGGCACCGAGAGCACGATGTGCCCGGGCGTAAACCGCGCCATGAAGCCATCTGCACGTCTGTTCCCGGGGGGTTGCACGAACATGCACGAAAGCCGGTTTCAGTGGTTGTTACCCATTGTTTTCCCTAACCTTGAGAAGTACCTGGCAACGGTGGCGGGGCACCGATAACCCCTGAGCCACACCCCACACGCCGGATGGTTTCGAAGGGAGCATTCAATGAGGACCATGGACGCAGACGTCGTCGTCATCGGTGGCGGTGCCACCGGTGCGGGCGTCGTGCGGGACGTCGCGATGCGTGGATACCGCGCCGTTCTGTTGGACAAGGCCGACCTCGGCCAAGGGACGACCGGTCGGTACCACGGCCTGCTCCACTCCGGTGGCCGTTACGTCGTGTCTGATCCCGGATCGGCGACGGAATGCGCCGAGGAGAACGAGATCGTCACTCGCATCCACGCCGACGCCGTCGAGAAGACCGGCGGACTCTTCGTGGTCACCCCCGAGGACGACCTGGAGTTCTCGGATCAGTGGATCGAGGGGGCCAAGAAGTCAAAGGTTCCCTTCGAGGAGATTTCCACGGCCGAGGCCCTGCGCCGCGAACCGCGCCTCAACCCCGGTATCAAGCGTGCCTTCGCCGTTCAGGACGGATCGGTTGACGGTTGGCAGATGGTGTGGGGTGCGGCTCACTCGGCCATCGAGTACGGCGCCAAGGTGATGACCTACACCGCCGTGACCGAGATCATCCGTGAGGGCGATCAGATCAGTGCCGTTGTCGCCCACGACCTCAAGCACGACGAGCAGATCCGCATCGACTGCAAGTTCGTCATCAACACCGCTGGCCCGTGGGCCGGACGCATTGCCGAGCTCGTCGGCTGCCACGACGTCGATGTCGTTCCCGGCCGCGGCATCATGATCGCCATGAACCACCGCCTGGTGAACACGGTTGTCAACCGCTGTATCTACCCGGCTGACGGCGACATCCTCGTGCCGGTGCACACCGTGTCGATCATCGGCACCACCGACGTCAAGGCGGATGATCCACAGCGTCTGGCCATCCCGCGCAACGAGGTGCAGCAGATGCTCGATTCCGGCGAGGCCTTGGTCCCCGGATTCCGCGACGCCCGCGCGGTGCACGCATGGGCCGGCGCCCGCCCGCTGTTCAAGGACAAGCGAGTTGCTGCCACGGACACGCGCCACATGTCGCGCGGCATGAGCATCCTCGACCACGGTTCCCGCGACGGGGTCAACGGCATCGTGTCGATCATCGGCGGCAAGCTCACCACGTACCGTCTCATGGCCAAGAATGTCGTCGACGTCATGTGCGAACAGCTCGGTGACGATCGTCCCTGCCGCACCGCCGAGGAGGTCGTGCCCGGTTCCACCGTCGGCAAGAACTACCTCATCACCCATCGTCTCGGCGAGAACGAAGAGCGTCGTGCCGGCACTGGTCTGGTTCGCGGGGGTGACCCGAAGGCCGTCCCGATGTCCAAGAAGCTCGACGACCAGATCATCTGCGAGTGCGAGCTCATGAGCCGCAAGATGTTCACCGACCTGCTGGCCGAGCAGCCAGACGCCACCTTCGACGACCTGCGTCGTCAGCTGCGTCTGGGCATGGGCCCCTGCCAGGGTGGGTTCTGCTCGATGCGCGCCACCGGCGTTGCCGTCGAAGAGGGCAATATCGACGCCGAGCGAGCCACCGGCCTGCTGCGTCTGTTCCTCAAGAACCGTTGGATTGGTCTGTGGCCGATCCTTTACGGCGAGCAGGTTCGTCAGACTGCCCTCGATGACTGGATCTTCCAGGGCACCTTCGACGTTGAGCACCTTCCCACCCCGCAGCAGGAGGTTGAGCTGTGAGCACCGCAACCGTTTCCACCTCATCGCCGACTGCCGACCGCTTCAAGGCGCCGCACGTCGTCGTCATCGGGTCTGGCCTGGCCGGCTTGACCACCGCCCTGCGTCTGCGCCGCGGTGGCGCCCGTGTGACCCTGGTCACCAAGGGTGTCGGTGGCCTGCAGTTGGGTCAGGGAACCGTCGACGTTCTCGGTTACACCCCTGAGCGCGTCGAGAACCCGTACGAGGCCGTCAAGGAATACGCCTCCAAGCATCCCGAGCACCCCTACGCCAAGATCGGCGTGGAGGCTGTCAAGGAGGGAGTCGACTTCCTGCGCGAGGTTGTCGGCGAGTCCTTCCTGGTCGGTGACGGCGAGTCGACGATCAACCTGCCGACCGCTGTTGGCGCGATCCGTCCCACCGCCCTGGTCCCACCGTCGATGATCAACGGCAACCTCACCGACGGCGACAAGGTCGTTGTCATGGGCCTGGCCCAGTACAAGGACTTCCACGCTGGTCTCATCGCCCAGAACATCGACCGCACCGAACTGCCCGGCGGTGGCCACGTCTCCGCCCGCGCCGTCATCGTCGATTTTGAGCCGCGCGAGGGCGAGTACGACGCCACTGGCCTGTCGATCGCTCGCTCCCTCGACAATGCTCATACCCGTCGGGTGCTGGCTGAGGGCCTCAAGGGATTCATCAACCCCGGTGAGATCGTTGCGCTGCCGGCTGTCCTCGGCATCGACAACCATGATGAGGTTCTTGCCGACTTCAGCAGGATCCTTGGCACCAAGGTGTTCGAGATCGCCTCCCTGCCGCCCTGCGTGCCCGGTATGCGTCTCAACAACAAGCTCGTCGTGACCGCCAAGAATGAGCGCGTCGACTACGTGCTCGGCTCGAAGGTCACCGGCTGCACGGTTTCCGACGGCAAGGTCGTCTCCGTGAGGGTCGGAACCGCTGGTGCTGGTAAGGAGATCAAGGTTGACGCTGTTGTCCTCGCTGGTGGCGGTTTCGAGTCCGGAGCCCTCAAGCTCGACTCCCACGGCCATCTGCACGAGACCATCCTTGACCTCCCGGTCACCATGCCGGAGGGCATCAAGGAGGAGGACCTGATCCACGGTGACTACTGGGGTTCCCCGCAGCCCCTCTTCCTGTGCGGTGTCGAGGTCGACGAGAACATGCTCGTCACCGAGCATGGCAAGCCCGTCCATTCCAATGTCTACGCTGCCGGTGGCGTGATCGCCGGCGCCACCAGGTGGCAGGAGAAGTCGGGTGAGGGCATCGCCCTCGGCTCGGCCATCAAGGCCGCCGATGCCATCCTGTCAGCGGTCAAGGCAGGCGCTGCGACCAAGGAAAGGAACTGATCATGGGTGTTATCGAGGAGACATTCGCCGGACACGAGGTCTCGCGCCAGTCGCTCGACGCGTGCGTCAAGTGCACGATCTGCGAGACGATGTGCCCGGTCGCCAAGGCCACCCCGCTCTACACCGGTCCGAAGTACAACGGCCCGCAGGGCGAGCGCTATCGTGACGGAGCCTCTGTCGATCACTCACTGGAGTGGTGCAATTTCTGCGGTATTTGCACCCTGCACTGCCCGCAGGGAGTCAAGATCGCGGAGCTCAATGAGCAGGCCGCCATGAAGATGAAGCACCAGAATGGTGTTCCGCTGCGTGACCGCCTCATCCCGCTGACGACCCTTGAGGGACGCGTGCTGTCCCCGATTGCTCCGCTGGCCAACTGGGGCCTCAAGCAGAAGCCGATCCGTATCGCGGTCGAGAAGATCATCAGGGTCCACCGCGACGCCCCGATGCCGACTGCTCAGACCGAGACGCTCAGCAAGTGGATGCGCCACCACAAGCCGGCCAAGCCGGCGACCAAGGGTCCGATCATCTTCTTCCAGGGCTGCGCCGGTGGCTACTTCGAGACCGAGACTTCCAAGAAGTCCATCGAGGTGCTCGAGCACCTGGGCTATGAGGTCCTCGTCCCCAAGCAGGGCTGCTGTGGTCTGGCCAAGCAGTCGAATGGTCTGTTCGAGGGTGCCACCAAGGACATTCTCAGCCTGTGCGACAAGATCATCAGCCTCGGCAAGGGTCTGACGATCGTGTCCTCGTCGGGTTCGTGTGTGGGCATGATGAAGCACGAGGCCCACGAGATCATGGGTGTTGACGATCCTCGTCTCCACGACGTGTCGGTGCGCTCCCGGGACTTCTCGGAGTTCCTCATGGATGAGTACCGCAATGGTGAGCTTGACGCCTCGCAGTTCCGTCCGCTCGACATCACGGTTCCTTACCACCAGCCCTGCCAGGTCAAGAGCCAGGGCATGGGATTCCCGGCGGTGCAGCTCATGGAGCTCATTCCGGGTGTGAAGGTGTTGGAGTCCAACGAGCCGTGCTGTGGCATCGCCGGTACCTACGGTCTGAAGGCCGAGCGTTACGAGGTTGCTCAGAAGATCGGTGCGGGTGTGTTCAAGCACATGCAGGATCACAACGAGGGCGTCGGCGTGTGTGACACTGAGACCTGCCGTTGGCAGATCTCGAAGTCCTCGGGTGTCAAGATCGTCCATCCGGTGTGGTTGCTGCACCACTCCCTTGGACTCTCGGACAACCTGCTCGACTGATCGAGACCTTCTGAGCCGGACCCCTTTTCGATGGTGTGGGGCTCAGTTTCGCCGGACCTCCTGTGATCCGGAGTCGGCCGGGACCTGCTGTGGGGGCGGGTCCCGGCCCTTTTACGTGCGTGCGGGGGGCCGTCCGGCGCATGAGTACGAGGTGACGGGTGCGGGCAACCTGCTGTGGTCCCCGCCGTGAGGACGTCGGGATTTCTACTTCCTGGGCCCAGAAACCGTCGGATCGTCGGGGATCCACCACCGCCAAGGGGCGTCGGTATTTTTGCTGATGCCCACCCGGGGGCCTTGACGAAATTCGACGGGGCGATCGGCCGGTTGGAGCCGCCACCCGGATGTTGAGGTGGCGTCAGGGCCGATGAGCGTCACCGGATCCCCTGACTCCGTGAGAGTTGCCCCCAAGGCGGAGCCCATATTTCCCGGTCCACACGCAAGACGGTTCTCGGGGACGTTTCCGCGGCGACGGCGCGCGTCGCCCACACCGGCTGTCACCTGTCCGCCGCGTAGCAGAACAGCCGAGGCCACACCGTCGGGGGAGCAGACGAGGTTGACGCAGCGATGCATGCCGTAGGACAGGTACACGTACACGTGTGAGGGTGGCCCGAACATCACGCGGGCGCGTGGGGTGGGGCCGCGGAAGGCATGGGACGCGGGATCGTCGAGCCCCATGTACGCCTCGACCTCGGTGAGACGAATTCCCACCGGTCCGTGCCAGATCGTTGCCCCAAGGAGCAACGGGGCAACTTCGATGGCGGGGGCTGAAAGGTCGATCACTCCTTGGCGTCGCACAAAAAGTGACAGGCGGTGCAGGTGGCGGCGGTCACAGTGATGACGGCGGGCCATGCGCCGATCTTTTTCGCCAACCCGTGGGAGGCGCCGAAGGCACCCAGGTAGGTCGCCCCAAGGATGCCGGCGACTGTCGGGCCACTCTTGGCGAGCCAGGTGCGGCCAGCCCAGCAACCGGCGGCTGCGAGCACCACTCCGCCGAGTTCTCGTACTCCGGTGGCACGGGCGGTGAGCCAGCCTCCGACCAGTCCCAGACCGGCGACTTCGGCGGTGTTGACGTCTTCAGCCTTGTTTAACTTCATACCTCGAGTGTAGGTACCGAATCGGTCCCTGCCCCCAGATGAACATGAGAATGATATCCATCAAAATGTTTGCATATACAAAAAAGCCGATATACAGTCGTGGTCATGAGCAAGGACATGGAACCGGAGCCATTCGACCCCGTCGTTCAACTGTTCTCTGCCCTGGCGAATCCGATTCGGGCACGGATCGTCAATCGCCTCACAGATGGTGAGGCATCGGTCGGGGAACTGTCGGAGATCGTCGGCGCCAAACAGCCGTTGGTCTCCCATCACCTCAAGGTGTTGCGACGGGCGCATCTGGTCTCTGCGCGCAAGGAAGGGCAGAAGGCCATGTACTCGCTCATTGACGACCACGTGGCGTCCATCTTCCTGGACGCCTTCAACCACATGAAGGAGCACAACCATGACTGTCACCACTGAGCATCGTCCCGCTGAGACCCACCATCACACCCACGGCCCGAACTGCGGCCACGAGGCTGTCATCCACCACGACCACGTCGATTACCTGCACGAGGGCCACGCTCACCACGAGCACGACGGCCACTACGACGAGTGCACCACCTGTCAGTGTGGGCGCTGCGACGATTCTTGCGCAAACTGCACGTGTGAGGATTGCACCTGCCCGACCTGCGATCACAAGACCTGCGAGTGCGGTCACTGCAACGATTCCTGCGCCAACTGCACCTGCGAGGATTGCACCTGCCCGACCTGCCAGCACGCCGCCTGAGTTCCTTTTCTCTCGTTACGCTAGCCACAACTGGACCCCCGGGAAACCGGGGGTCCAGTTGTGCTGTGGGTCATCCGCAAGGGCGCCGATTCCGGGTAACGGGTGTTAGACGGTGATGACGACCTTTCCGATCATCCTGCCGGACTCGACGATCTCGGTGGCCTGGCGGACGTGCTGAGCCGTCAGCCCCTCGATGTGGTGGGTCATTGTCGGGCGGATCTGGCCGTCCTCGACTAGCCGCGTGATACGGGCAAGAGCTTGGCCCTGCTTGGCGACATCTGTGGTCCCGAATTGGGGACGGGTGAACATCGACTCGCTCGTTACGGACAGCGACTTCGGTTTGAAGGCCATGAGGTCGAAGGAATCGGTGCCGTCAATCATGGCGAGGTGGCCGAAGGGGGCCATGATCTCGGCCAGCGCCGATGCCGGTGGGGTGTAGGCGGACAGAATGGCGTCGAAAGCGGCAATTCCGAGGTTCTTGACTTGCGGGGCCAAGGGTTCGCGGTGGTTGATGATCCCAGTCGCGCCCATGTCCTGACACCACTGGGCGGTTTCGGGACGCGAGGAGGTCGCCACGACCGGCCCGCTGGTGATGGCCCGGGCAAGCTGGATGGCCGCAGATCCGACCCCGCCGGCTCCACCGATCATGAGGAAGGCCTTGTCGCTGCGCTGATCCGGGGTCCCCAAGCGGGTGTGCTCGACGAGTGCCTCCCACGCCGTCAAGGACGTCAACGGCAAGGATGCGGCCTCGGCCGTCGTCAGGGATGCCGGACGCCTCGCGACGATCCGTGAATCGACGACGGTGAACTGAGAGTAGGTGCCGGGGCGATCGCGGTTCCCCGAGTGCCACACCTGGTCGCCGACCGAGAAGTCGTGGACCTCGGATCCGACGGCACGCACGACTGAAGCGGCGTCGAAACCGAGTACGAGGGGACGCGACGGGGTGCCGGCGCCTTTGCGCAGCTTGACGTCAATGGGGTTGACGGAGACGGCCTGCACCTCGACGAGCAGGTCGTGGGGGCCCGGTTCGGGCACCGGCAGGTCAATATCGACAAAACACTCGGGATCGGTGACGGGTAGGGAGCGTGTGACGGCAACGGCATGCATGCTTTCCATGACCTCACGGTAGTGCCGAGCGGGATCGTTGGGTATGGGTCCCGACCACGGTCTCAGCGCTGCATGTCGACGAACCGCGAATAGTGGCCCTGGAAGACGACCGGAACCGTTCGCGTCGGTCCATTACGGTGTTTGGCGACGATGATGTCGGCCTCACCAGCGCGCGGGGACTCCTTGTCATAGACGTCCTCACGATGCAACAGGATGACGACGTCGGCGTCCTGCTCCAACGACCCCGACTCGCGCAGATCGCTCATCATCGGCTTCTTGTCCGTGCGCTGTTCGGGTCCACGGTTGAGCTGGGACAGGGCAACGACGGGAATCTCCAACTCCTTGGCCAGCAGCTTGATCTGGCGGGAGAACTCGGAGACCTCAAGCTGACGAGACTCCACCTTCTTGCCCGACGTCATGAGCTGCATGTAGTCGATGACGACGAGTTTGAGGTCGAATTTCTGCTTCATCCGGCGGGCCTTGGCGCGGATTTCCATCATCGTCAGGTTGGGCGAGTCGTCAATGAACAGCGGGGCCGACGAGATCTGGGTGGTCTTGTCGACCATGCGCTGCCAGTCCTCCTCGGAGAGGCGTCCGGAACGCATGCGTTGCAGCTCGATTCCGGCCTCGGCGGACAACAGCCTCATGACGATCTCGTTGCGCCCCATCTCGAGGCTGAAAATGGCTGCGGCCAGATGATTTTTGATCGCGGCGGCGCGTGCAAAGTCGAGGGCGAGAGTTGACTTGCCCATGGCGGGACGGGCGGCGACGATGATCATCTGTCCGGGCATGAACCCGTTGGTGAGTTCATCGAGGTCGGTGAATCCGGTGGGGATGCCGGCCATGGCGTCGCCACGGGCCTCAATGGCCTCAAGCTCGTCAAACGCGTTCTCGAACAGTTCGGACAGCGGGTGGTAGTCCTCGCTGGTTTTGCGCGTGGAGACCTCGTAGAGGGTTTGCTGGGCGGCGTCGACGATGTCAGCGACCTCGCCTTGGCCCTGATAACCCATCTGGGCAATGCGTATCGACGCCTCGACGAGACGACGCAGTACTGCTTTGTCGGCGACGATCTTGGCGTAATAGGCGGCGTTGGCGGTGACGGTGACATTGCTCAGCAGCTCGGCGAGGTACAGACGCCCGCCCGCGCGCTCGAGTTCCCCGCGACGGTCGAGCTCGTCGGCGGTGGTGACGGTGTCGGCCGGGTCTCCGCGACCGTAGAGGTCGGTGATGGTGTTGAAGATGAGTTCGTGTCCGGGTCGATAGAAATCGACACCTTTGAGTTCCTCGACGACGTCGGCAATGGCGTCCTTGGAGGAGAGCATGGCCCCGAGGACGGACTTCTCGGCGTCGATGTCCTGGGGAGGGTTGCGGTCCAGGGATGGTCCGGGTTCGGCGGGTGCGAGGGACATGGCTGCTCCTTGAGGGTGACGCGGGGCGACGCAGGTGTGGGGGCGCCGTCAGGGTGAGGGCGACCTTCCCACCTCCGTTCGAGAATGCCCCGTGCGGGAGTGTGCCACGATTTTGGGTTGCCTGCAGGCGGGTTTTCCACAGCCCCCTGTGTGTAAGGGGTGGATGCGTGTGGACTCTCTGGGGAAAACGTGTGGATAAGTCACTGGATATGGGGATATGCCGTGGAATACCCATCCGGAAAACGCATCTGACTAGGGGTTATAGAAGTGATGTGAGGAATTTGACGATAGTTTCCGGCGTGTCGGGTTGGGGATGAGTCATCGTGCGGCGGCGAGTGGCGGTGGTGTCGACGGCGCGCGCCCCCCTCTGTGGGGGCAAGTTATCCACAGTGTCTGTGGATAGTGGCTGACGGTGCGCTGATATGGCGAATCACCCTTGCCTCATATACCCCCAGAGGGTATGTTTCCTCGTGGAGGAGGACCCATGACCCACTCGGATGACTGCTGCCACGTCCCTGAGCTGGCCCTCGCTCATCGTGATACCGACACGTCGGAGTCGAGTGAAGAGTGCGGAGCCTGCGGCTGTCAGGACCACCCCCAGCACGGGTACCTCGGTCACAAGGAGATGCACCTGCGTCGCCTCAAGCGGATCGAGGGGCAGGTGCGAGGCCTCGAGAGAATGGTCGATGAGGAGAAATACTGCATCGACATCCTGACTCAGATCTCGGCAGTCACCTCGGCCCTCAAATCCGTCTCACTGGAACTGCTCGCCGAGCACATGAGTCACTGCGTGGTTCGCGCAGCCCAGGCCGGCGGGCAGGAGGCCGAGGACAAGATCACCGAGGCCAACCAAGCCATCGCCCGCCTCGTCAAAGCCTGATCACAAGCACACTGGAGGAATAATGCACAAGACGTACACCATCAACGGAATGACCTGCGAGCACTGTGTCAAGGCCATCACCGAGGAGGTCTCGGCCATCGACGGCGTCGACAAGGTCACCGTGTCCCTGGAATCTGGCTCCATGACGATCGACTCGGCTGGGGAGATCCCCTTCGGTCAGGTTGCTGACGCCGTCGACGAGGCTGGCGAATACACCGTCGCACAGGCTGCCTCCCTCGACACCGCCGGGCATCCGGGCGGCCGCTGCGGTTGCGGTGGCCACGGCCATGCCGACCACAACGCTGAGGGGTCCGGTTGTGGCTGCGGAGGCCACAAGCACTCCGAGGAAGCCGCTGCCATGCACGCCGCGCATGCCGACAAGGGCGGTTGCGGTTGTGGAGGCCACCGGGCCTGATCTGCTGCGTGTCGTCCCGCTGGTGACGACGCCCATCTGACCTCGAAGTCGGGACCTGGCTGCACATCGTCAGGGCCCGACTCTGAGGTCAAATTCCCCACATAACCGCCTGCCTCGACGCCCAGGACTTCGATGGGTGGTCCACGAAGGAAGAACATGTCCACCCTCACTCATTCGGGAATCAAGCCGAAACCAGAGGAGGAGACGGAGCCCACGTCCGTCGACCTCGACATCACCGGCATGAGCTGCGCTTCCTGCGCTGCCCGGATCACGAAGAAGCTCAACAAGGTCGACGGGGTGCAGGCCACCGTCAATTACGCCACCAACAAGGCCCACGTCCTGACGACCGGGCCGGTCAGCGTCGATGACCTCATCGAGGTGGTCGAGGCGGCCGGCTACGGTGCCGCCCTGCCTGAGCCCGCAGCACCCCCCGAGGACCATGCGGCGAAAATTCGCAACCGACTGATCGTTGCCGTCATCCTCGCGGTTCCGGTGATGCTGCTGTCGATGATTCCTGCCCTCCAGTTCGACGGCTGGCAATGGTTGGCTCTGGCTCTCAGCCTCCCGGTCGTGTTCTGGTGCGGTGCCGGCTTCCATCAAGCCACATGGACGAATCTGCGACATGGCGCCACCACGATGGACACCCTCATCAGCCTGGGGTCCCTGGCCTCGTTCGGGTGGTCGGTGTGGGCCCTGGAGTGGGGAAATGCTGGACATGTCGGTATGCACCACCGCATGACGTGGGCACTGCAACGCCCCGACCCCTCATCAGCCATTTACCTGGAGGCGTCGGTCGGCGTCATCACCTTCATCCTCGTGGGTCGCTGGATCGAAGCTCGCAATCGTGCTGAAGCGGGGTCTGCGTTGCAGGCATTGCTCAGAATGGGCGCGACGTCGGTGCGAGTCGTCAGAAATGGACAGGAGGTCACCGTCCCGATCGAGGCCCTCGAAGTGGGGGACCATTTCGTGGTGCGACCGGGGGAGAAGGTGGCCACCGACGGTCGGGTGGTCGAAGGAAGCTCCGCTGTCGATGCCTCCCTGGTGACCGGTGAATCCCTGCCGGTGGAGGTGAGCCCGGGGGACCACGTCGTGGGTGCCACGATCAATACGTCAGGGCGTCTTGTCATCGAGGCCACTGCCGTCGGAGCAGATACCGAACTGTCTCGGATCGCATCCCTCGTCGAGGCGGCTCAAACGAGTCGGTCCGAGACCCAGGATCTCGCCGACAAGGTCTCCTCGATCTTCGTGCCGATGGTTCTGGTCATCAGCGTGCTGACGATGGTCGTCTGGGGTCTGTTGGGACAAGGGGTCAATGCCGCCTTCACCGCTGGGGTCGCAGTACTCATCATCGCCTGCCCCTGTGCTCTGGGTCTTGCGACCCCGATGGCCCTGCTGGCCGGTACCGGTCGAGGGGCGCGGCTGGGCATTGTTATCAAGGGAGCCCGATCCTTGGAGAGGGCTCGCGGTATTGACGTCTTTGCGATGGACAAGACCGGAACCCTCACCACCGGGCAGATGACTGTGGTCCAGGTGTGGGACGAGTCAGGACGTGCGGTGAACATTTCTGACATTCCACCCGCCCTTCGCGTCGCTGCAGCGCTGGAGGTGGGGTCGGAGCACCCAATTTCGCGCGCCGTCGTCGAGGCGTGCCCCGGAATTGCCCCCGCCGAGGACTTCCAGGCCCTGCCGGGGATGGGTGTGAGCGGAATCGTCGACGGGATGCCGGCGAAGGCTGGCCGGGCCTCACTGTTCGACACCCTCCCTGACGCGCTGGCGAAAAACGTCGAGCGAGCCCAGGGTGAGGGTCGTACGGTGCTCGTCGTCGGTCGAGGTGACGATATTCTCGGCGCGATCGCGGTGAGCGACGAGATCAAGCCGGAGGCCGTCACCGCTGTCAGGCGTCTCCTTGATTCCGGTGTGCGCCCGGTGCTGGTGACCGGTGACAATTCCGGTGCCGCGACCCGTGTGGCGTCAGAATTGGACATCGACGAGGTCATCAGCGAGGTCCTGCCCGAGGACAAGGTTGACGTCGTCAGGCGCCTCCAGGCTGACGGAACCCGCGTTGCGATGATGGGGGACGGCGTCAATGACGCCGCTGCCCTCCAGGCGGCAGATTTGGGCGTCGCCATGGGTACCGGAACCGACGTGGCCATCGCCGCCAGCGACATTGTTTGTACTCGAGGAGACCCGAGGCTCGCTGTTGATGCGCTGTCGCTGGCCCATGCCACGGATCGCACCATCCGTCAGAACCTGTTCTGGGCCTTCGCCTACAACGTGGTGGCCATCCCGGTGGCTGCGGTCGGGTTGTTGAGCCCGATCATCGCCTCGGCAGCGATGGCCTTCAGCTCGATCTTCGTCGTCACGAACTCGATGAGGCTGGTACGTTGGCAGCCTCGGATGAGCGATTCACACTGAGGACCGGAGACGGATCGGCGGGGCCAATAGGGCGTCCACGAACCGCTTGGTGACGCGGTTTTTCGCGGTGCGGGGGTCCTCAGGGCTCGCTGGACGGGCCCCCGTCACGCACACCTGCAGGACGAGCGAATCTTAACTTTCTCAGCAAATCTTTGGAATCTCCCGGTGAACTGCTCTATGGTAAGTGCCGTGCTTCCCACCGGAGGCATGTTTGGCGCGCGCCTGATGTGGCTACGCTGATCCCCTTACCGGGCCCCCGAGCCCCCGATACTGAAGTGGTCGAATGTCGAAAGTTGTAGCCTCCGCGATTACCGGAGCCCTCAGCCTTACCTCGGCTGGCGGTCTCATGATGATCCAGGTGCTTGATCGAGACACCGTGACCTTCTCCGTGGACGGAGTTTCCCAGCAGGCCAAGGTCAAGCCAGGCACGGTCAGGCAGGCCCTCGCCCAGCAGGGAATCACCGTTGGTCCCCACGACGATGTCCAGCCCTCGCTGGATTCCCAGATCCATGACGGTCAGGTCATCACCGTCAATTACGGTCGTCGCGTCGCCGTCACCATCGACGGCAAGAAGGTGGTCCGCTGGACCACCGCCAAGAACGTTTCCGAGGTGCTGGACCAGCTCAACCAGTCTGATCCGGACAACCTCGTCTCGGTGTCGCGCTCCCTGGACATTTCCCGCGCCGGTGTGTCCTTCTCCATGCAGACTGCCAAGGACGTCACGGTCACCGCTGGCGGCAAGACTCAGAAGGTCACCGCGGTCGGAACCGTCGCCGACGCCCTCAAGGCCGCCAAGATCTCCTTCGACTCCCAGGACGTCAGCAATCCGGGTCTGGGCACCCCGCTGGCCGATGGCATGAAGATCACCTTGACGATGGTTGATCAGAAGTCCCAGAAGCGCCGCGTGGCAGTCCCCTTCTCGACCAAGAAGGTCGAGGACTCCTCGCTGGCCAAGGGCAAGACCAAGATCACCACCAAGGGCGTCAAGGGCACCAACGAGGAGACGTGGACCGTCGTCTACAAGGACGGCAAGAAGGTCTCCGAGAAGAAGGTTTCCACCAAGGTCGTCAAGGCCCCGGTGGCCGAGGTTGTCAAGGTTGGCACGAAGAAGGTCACGCCCCCATCGACGTCGTCGCGCTCCAAGGGTGCATCCACCGCATCAAGCTCCAAGGCCGGCTCAACCTCGAATCCGGTGACCAGCGGTACTACCTGCGTGGCCTCCACCTACGGCGAGGGGGACGGCACCGCCGGTCACCCCACCGCTTCCGGTGAGACCTTCGACCCGTCGGGCCTGACCGCTGCCTCGCGGACCCTCCCGCTGGGATCCAGGATTCGCGTCACCAACGTCAACAATGGCCGTACCGTGTCCGTGCGCATCAATGACCGCGGCCCCTACGTCGGTGGGCGTTGCCTCGACTTGTCGACCGCTGCGATGAATGCCATCGCTCCCGGACAGGGCTTGGTGACCGTCCGTTACAGCTGATCCAAGGCTTCATGAGTAAAAGGCCCCGTCACGTGACGGGGCCTTTTACGGTGAGTGGTTCAGACCTGGCGAGTGCTGTCGGGACGAGCGTCGGGTGAGGGTGCCCACCCTCGTGTGAGCCTCAGGCGATGGGGAAGCAGACGTCGCAGACTGGCTCTTCCATGCCGGTGGTGTCCCAATTGGCCCAGTAGACCTCGCGAGGGGCGCCATTGCGCACCATTCCCGCTTCCTCCAGCCAGGCCTCGAAGTCATCGTAGATCTCGTCGATGTCGGGGTACTCGAGTTCGGCCTTGGTGACCGTCACCCAGGCCTCCCGATGGGCCTCCACGGTGCGTACCGTGACGTCCTCGGGCAGCACGGAGTCGTCGATGGAGCCTTGAATCGGCTGGCACACCTCGACCGTGCCATCATGGTCAGCGGTCAGACCGTCGTGGTAGAAGACGAAGGGGGAGTCCTTGCCAAGGGCTGGGTCGCCCGGTGCGAAGCGTTCCAGCGCCTTGAAGGCTTCATCCATGAACGGATCGAGTTCGTCGATGGACACCACCCGGGTCATCGAGATGACGTGGCAGGCATCGACCTGCCTGATCTTGACTGGGCGATCCATCATCGACCTCCATTCGACTCGGCCGAGCCAGCCTTCGAGTTCTTGCTCTGGATGGCTGCTGCGCCCCCGGCAGCTTTGCTCAAGGCACGGTGGCGTCCGTACTCGTCGAGGGTGGGCATGCCGTAGGCGCGGGCCGTCTGGTCGTGCAGTTCGATGACCTGACGGCGAATCCGCTCGGAGAACTCGTGGGCGATTTCACCGGGGACGGGGTCCATCGGGTGTCCAATCGCGACGTGAACCGGGGGACGTCCCTTGGGTAGCCCTGACTGCTCGGAAGGCATGGCAGCCCAGGCGCCGACCAGGGCTATCGGGATGACGGGGACTCCCCGCGAAATTGCCAGAGCGGCAGCACCGGGTTTGAAGGTCCCCATCGCTCCGGTGCGCGACCTCGTCCCCTCGGGGAAAATCAGCAGCGGGACGCCGTCGGTGAGCAGGGATCCGGCCATGCCGCGATGGGAGCGCGGGCTGCGAGCACCTTGCTTGGTCTTGCCCTTGCCTCGATCGACCGGGAATGCGTTGAAGAACAGCACTGGCGTGACGGCCTTCCACCAAGCGGTGAAGAAGTAGTCGGCTGCGGCTCCGGTTGCCAGGTACTTCGAGAGCCGCTTTGGCAGTGCGCCGAAGACCAGCGGGGCGTCGAGATGGGAGGAGTGGTTCGCGACGGCCACGTAGGCACCGTCGAGTCCGTCAAGGTTGTCCACACCGTGCACGGAGACCTTGACCAGCTTCCACACCAGCGGCCGCAGCAGGAGCATGTTGGCTGCCTGACGCGTCACGGCGGACAGATCGTTGGTGTATCGACCCCTGTCCTTGGTGGGCTTGACGCTGGCCATCTCAGGCCTCGCCTCCTGATGTGTGGTGCGGATGATCGTCCTTGTCTCGCGACGAGGACAGGGTTCGTGACAGGAATCTCATGGCAGATCGGGGGGTGTGGGTGGCCACGGCGATGAAGAACTTCCAGAGCGGGGTGGGGATGGACACCACCTTGCCACAATCGAGGTCCTTGAGGGCTTCACGTACCAGGACCTCGGCGTCGATCCAGAAGAAATCGGGCAGGTGGTTCGCGGTGACGTTGGCTCGGGAGTGGAACTCGGTGTGGACCCATCCGGGGCACAGGGCCATGGCCTTGACGCCGGTGCCGGCCAGTTCATTGGCGAGGCCCTCGGTGAAGGTGAGCACCCACGCCTTGATGGCTGAGTAGTTGCCGGTGTTGATCCAGGCGCTGGAGGAGGAGACGTTGAGGATCGCTCCGTGATGCCGGGACTTCATGGCTCTGCCAGCTGCGGCTGAGAGCACCAGAACTGCCCTCATCATGACCTCGAAGGCACGGTCCTGCAGTTCGAGGGCGTCGGGGTCGAGGATTTTGGCATGCACCGCGAAGCCGGCGTTGTTGACGAGCAGATCGATGGGGTGGGCAGAATCCTCCAGGCGTGTGGCGATCCGATCGACGTCTTCGCGCTGCGACAGGTCTGCCTCGATCGTTTCGACCGACACTCCGTAGCGGGCTTGGACATCCGCCTTGATGGTGGCCATCCGCTCGGTGTCGCGGGCGACGATGACGATGTCGTCGCCACGGGCAGCCAGTTGGGTGACGAACTCGCGGCCAATACCTGATGTGCCACCCGTGACCATGCTCGTTGCCATGCCCTCCAATCTACGACACTGGGGGGATCGTCACCATCTTCACATGGACTTTCGTCGGCGTTGCGCTGAAGCGAACAGTCTGAGTCGTCGAACGGTCGGTTCCTCGTGGCACAGTGTTGGCATGACGAAGTGGATCATTGGCGGTCATGTCGACACCGCCGACGCCGTGGCACAGGCGGCCGCACGGGGAGCCGACATTGCCCAGATCAGCCTGGGTGACCCGCAATCCTGGGCCAAGCCGGTCTGTGACTTCCCCGGCGGCGCCCAGGCCCTCAAGGAGGCTGCCGAGGACGCGGGGTTGACGCTCGTTGTGCACTCGGCCTTCGTCATCAACGTCGCATCCCTCAACAACCGCATCCGCATTCCCAGCCGCAAGCTGTTGCAGCAGACTCTCGACGCTGCCGCCGAGATCGGGGCGATGGGTGTTGTCGTCCACGGGGGCCATGTGCGCGCTGGGGAGTCGATCGAGAAGGGTCAGGACAACTGGCGCAAAGCCATCGACGGATTCGAGTTCCCCGTGCCGCTCTTCGTCGAGAACACTGCCGGTGGGGACAACGCGATGGCCCGCTTCCTGGAGAGGCTGTCAGGAACGTGGCAGGCCATCGGTGCTGCCTCGGGTCATGAGAATGTCGGGTTCTGTCTGGACACCTGTCACGCCTTCGCGGCGGGTCTTGACATGACGAGCTTGGTTGACGACGTGCGTGGAATCACGGGTCGGATCGACCTCGTGCACGCCAATGACTCCCAAGGGCCGGCTGGTTCGGGGCGGGATCGCCACGCCAACCTGGGTGAGGGGGAGTGCGACGCCGACACGCTGGTCGACGTCATCCGTGCTGCGCAGGCCCCGGTCGTCGTCGAGACGCCAGGGGATGGTCAGGGGCAGGCGCGCGATATCGCCTGGCTGCGTGAGCACTTGTGAGGACAGTCTGTGTTGGACGGTCAGGGAACATTACGATGAAGTGTCAGGTGTGCACCGGCGAGGGGGAACGGGTATGACATCGAGCACGCGTCAGTCTCACAAGGCTGGACTCGACCCAGCCGGGGAACTTCTCGGCCAACCGATACCGGGGGAGAATCTCGTCGAGAATCACCTCGCCCACATGTTTCGTGACACGGTTGCGAATCATGGTTTTCGTCCCGCGACCCGAGTTCGTCAGGATGATCAGTGGATCATTCGCACCTATGCGGAGACGGGCCGTCGCGTCGCTGGTTTGGCGCGGGCATTCGTCACCCCAGGGGTGGTGACCGAGGACGGCCTGCAGCGCGGCGACCGTATCTCCCTGTTCGCTGGCAACTGCCCGGAGTGGATTGAGGCTGATCTGGCTGGCATGACGATCGGTGCCGTTCCGGTGCCCATCTACCCGACGTCGACCCCCGACCAGATCGTCCACATCGTCACTGATGCCGGGGTTCGGGCCATCGTCACCGCTGGCCCCAAGGAGCTCGACCGCATTCTCGAGGCGCGCGACCAGATGCCCTGCCTGGAGACGGTCGTGCTGATCAACCCGGCCGATCTCGTTGGTGATCATGACGGTTTGACGGTGCTCTCACTGGAGCAGGTGCGTCAGGCTGGGATCAGTGAGGAGGCTCAGCCCGTCGTCGAGGAGCGCATGGGGCAATCGTGTGCTGACGACGTCGCCGCGCTCATATACACCTCGGGGACCACCGGGCAGCCCAAGGGAGTCATGATCAGCCACCGCGCGGCCCTGGCTGAGTTGCAGGCCCTTGACGCCTTCTTCGACTTCTCCCCGGCTGACCACTCCCTGAGTTTCCTGCCGCTGTCCCACGCCCTGGAGTGGGGCTGGTCGATGGTGGTCATCCGGCACGGGTGCCTCAACACCTTCGTGTCCAACCCCAAAACCATCTCGCAGATGTTGGTCGACGTCCGGCCGACCCTGTTCGTCTCGGTGCCGAAACTGTACGAGCAGGTCATGAAGGTGGCGCGGGAGAAGGTCGCTGACTCCGCCGCCAAGCTCAAGATCTTCGAATGGTCGATCGAGGTTGGACGCCAGTGGTGGCAGACCCAGCAAGAGGGGCGTCGTCCCAGCATCGGCCTGGAAGCACGACACAAGGTGGCCGATCGTCTCGTCCTGAAAGCCATTCGTGACGCTGTCGGAGGCCCCAAGACGGTGCTGGCGGCTGGTGGTGCTCCCCTGCGCAAGGAAGTCGAGGAGTTCTTCGCCGCATGCGGTCTGCTGGTGTGCCAGGGCTACGGGCTGACGGAGGCGTCCCCGCTGGTGAGCTTCAACTCCCCAGGCGGGTGCAAGTTCGGCACCGCCGGTAAACCGCTGGTGGGCAGCCAGATGTCGACCACTGATGAAGGGGAGATCCTCTACCGTGGTCCGAACATCATGAAGGGGTACTGGAAGGCCCCCCAGGATACTGCGGCGGCGATTGAGGACGGGTGGCTTCACACCGGTGACATCGGATACATCGATGACGACGGCTTCCTCGTCATCACCGATCGGCTCAAGGACATCATCGTCACCCTCAATGGCAAGAACATTTCTCCGCAGCCCATCGAGAACTCCCTCATGAAGGATCCTCTCTTCGAACATGCGGTGCTGCTGGGCGACAATCGACCTTGTCTGACCCTGCTCGTCAAGCCCTCCTTGCCTCAGGTGGAGGAGATTGCCGAGAGGCTGCACATCTCGTCGATGACTGGCCCGGAGATGTTGCGCTCTGAGGAGCTGGCCGAGGAGATTCGACGCCGTGTTGCCGATATCACCGAGAAGCTGCCTCACCAGGAGCAGATTCGTGACATGCGGGTGCTGTGGGACGAGTTCACGATGGACAACGGCCTGCTCACACCGACCCTCAAGGTGCGACGCCGCGAGGTGGAGAAGAGATTCACCGAGGTTGTCGAGGAGATGTACACCAAGATCGCGATACGTCGTAAGGCAGGTAAGGGAGGCTCGAAGGGCTGATTTCTTCGCAACCCGCGTGGCCCATCGGTGCGGCTGGCGGGATTTCTGCCCCCGTCCCACATTGATGGGCGGGAAACGACAACGGAAGGAACAATGACATCCCACGCATCAGATGAGAGGCCCTCCACGCCCCTTGTACGTCAACGTCTGCCGTTGTCAGTGGTGGCAAAACCGACAGGTGCAGCATGCAATCTGGACTGTGAGTACTGCTTCTTCCTGTCGAAGGAACTGCTCTATGACGCGCCCCGTCAGCGGATGGACGACGACACCTTGCGTGACTATGTCGCGGAGTTCTTGGCTGCCAGCGACGACGGCGAGGTCACGATGCTGTGGCAGGGTGGCGAGCCGACGATGAGGGGGCTGCCCTTCTTCCGGAGGGTTGTCGAACTTGCCGACGAGTATCGACGACCGCGTCAGAATGTGACCCACGCCATTCAGACGAATGCCACGCTCCTCGATGACGAGTGGGCGAAGTTTCTGGCTGAGCAGGATTTCCTCGTCGGTGTGTCCATTGATGGCCCGGCCCACCTCCATGATGCGTATCGTAAGAACCGCGGTGGACGTGGCACGTATGACATGGTCGTGCGCGGATACCGTCTTTTGCAGAAAGCGGGAGTCCGGACCAATATCTTGTGCACCGTCAATGCTGCCAATCAGCATTCGGGTCTCGAGGTGTATCGGCATTTCCGCGATGACTTGGGGGCGCAGTACCTTCAGTTCATACCCATCGTCGAGAGGGTGAACGACGAGGATCTTCCGGTGGCTGAGGCAGGATGGCGGACCGCGTCGGGGCAGCGGCTGCTCTATCGCCAGGCCGGTGCTGCGGTGACGTCCCGCAGCGTCGATCCGATGGCTTACGGCCAGTTCCTCACCGAGATCTTCGAGGAATGGGTCCAGCATGACGTCGGAACGGTCTTCATTCAGGATCTCGACGCCGCGCTGTCGGCCATGTTCGGCATTCACCCGGTGTGCGTTCATGCCCCGCAATGCGGCAACAACGTAGCCATGGAATTCAATGGTGACGTTTATGCGTGCGATCACTGGGTTGAGCCTGATTGGCGGCTCGGGTCCATTCGAGAGGCGTCCTTCGCGGAGCTGGTGTCGACGGACACGATGCGGGAATTCTCCAAGAAGAAGAATCTTCATCTGACCCAGCAATGTCGTAAGTGTCCGCATTTGAGAATGTGCCAGGGTGGATGCCCCAAGGATCGTTTCATGACCTCGGATGATGGTGACGAAGGTCAAAATTACCTGTGCCCTGGGTATTTCCATTTCTACTCGTCGATCCGTCCCGATCTCGTTGCCATGGCTCGGCTGGTGCGCGCCAACCGAGCCCCCGCCGAGATTCTTGATCCCCAGGTGAGGAACAGGTTGCGCCCTTCGGTTCGCTGACAGTCGGTGCCCATCAGTCAGCTCTCGGCGTGTGCGACCTGAGACAAGGGCCGATGACGGTCCAAGGAGCTGCTGACGGTCTGCGTGCGGACATCGGCGCTGCCCATTTTCATCAGCACACTGGGGGCATCCACCACTCGAGTGCTCCGGGCCTTCCTGGGTTGATGCTTTTCGACGGGGCCGATGGGAAAGGACAACCGCATCGGGTGTCCCGCAGCGAGGCGAGGACCGAGGCCGCCAACCTCGCCCTGATGGAGTGAGGTTTCGCACAATTCTCGTTGTTTGGTGACCGTGGCTGCGGTCAAAAATCCCCCGTTCTTATGCCCCAGTTATCGTCGGGCGACGTCGATGTCGTCCTCAGGTTGACCAGCAAAGGAGCGAGTGGATGTCCACCACGACCAGTTCCGCAGCGTCAGGAAAGACGGGCGCACCTCTCGAACCACGCCGCGCTGCCGCGCGCAAGTACGCTACCTCGTTGGCGATTATCGCCACCCTCGGTCCCTTCTTCTACGGGTTCGAGGGCATGGTCCTCAACGGAGCCATCAAGGCCGTCGGGTCCGAGTTCCACCTGGGAGCCCTTGCCCAGGGTGTTGCCGGTTCCGCCGGCATCATCGGTGGACTGATCGGCGCCATTTTTGCCGGCCGAATCTCAGACCGCATCGGGCGGCGCGCGACCCTGATATGGGTCGGGCCTTTCCTGCTCTTCGAGGCGGTCCTGGGCGCCATGTCTCCCTGGTTGGGCGGATACCCCTTCCTACTGGTGTGCCGCATCGTCGGTGGCATCGGCTTCGGGGCTGCGACAACGGTCGCTCCCGGCTACGTCGCTGAGATTGCTCCGGCGGACATTCGTGGCCGTCTCATCGCCTTCCGGCAGCTGGCTATCATTCTGGGTCTCTTCTTCGCCGGCATCATCAACATCTTGGTCTCCCGTAGCGCCGGCGGCACGGAGGCAACTCTGGCCCTCGGCCTCAAGGCGTGGCAGTGGATGTTCCTGTGCCTGCTCATCCCGGCAGTTTTCTACGTCATCATGACAGCTCGTATCCCTGAATCCCCGCGCTGGCTCGTCGCCGCCGGACGAGAGGACAAGGCCGCTGCCGTGCTGTCCAAGGTCACCGGTGACACCGCCGAGGAGGCCGAGGAGCGCGTCGACGCCATTCGCAAGACCTTGGGAGCCGAGGAGCGCACCCTCGGGATACGCGCCGTCATGAACTCACAGTGGAAGGGTCTCGTGTTCGTTGGGATGGCCATCGCCGCGTTCCAGCAACTCACCGGTACCAACGGTGTCTTCTTCTACTCCAATACCCTCTTCGAGGCTGTCGGATTCTCTGAAGACATGGCCCTCCAACAAACCCTCCTCCTCACCTGCTTCAAGATCGTTGGCGTCGTCACCGGCATCGTGCTGGTCGATCGCGTTGGTCGCAAGCGGATGCTCATGTGGGGCGGTACCCTCATCTTCCTCTCGTTGGCCGTTGTCGCCCTCGTCTTCACCATCGCCCCAATGGGGCCCGATGGCCCCGACGTCGCATCCAACCCGTTCCTGGGATTCCTGGCCGTTGCCGCCCTGTGCTGCTTCCTACTCGGATTCACCTCTTCGTGGGGCCCGATCTTCTCGATCGTCATGGGCGAGATGTTCCCCAACCAGATTCGTGGCGCGGCCATGTCGATGGCCTCCGGTGCTGACTTCTTCGTCAACTTCTTGGTGGTTCTGCTCTTCCCGTTCCTCGTCTCCTGGTCGCCGGCCGGCACCTACTGGCTCTACTGCGGTTTCGGCATCCTCGCCGTCATCTTCACTGGCCGTTACCTTCATGAGACGGCTGGCAAGGAACTCGAGGATATG
This sequence comes from Cutibacterium equinum, assembly GCF_028021195.1. NCBI lineage: Bacteria > Bacillati > Actinomycetota > Actinomycetes > Propionibacteriales > Propionibacteriaceae > Cutibacterium > Cutibacterium equinum. Next base: position 2,352,379 of record NZ_CP115668.1, on the reverse strand, counting down.
GGTGCTTGAGGTCCGCGTTACTCACAGATGATTCACAGAAAGGAAAGGATTATGACTGAAAACCCCACCGGGACACCCCGGGAGCGGGACATTCCCGACAACGTCCGCAACGTCCTGGTCATCATGACCGACCAGCACCGAGTCGACACCATTGGCTGCCTTGGTAATCCCCACGCCCACACCCCAGTCCTCGACGAGATGGGCAACAACGGGTTCGCCTTCACCCACGCCTTCACCCCAACGGCGATCTGCACCCCGGCGCGTGCCTCCCTCATGACCGGACGGCTTCCGATCAAGCACCAGGTGCTGGCCAATCCGGAGTGGAACATCGCCTACGGTACGAAGATCCCCCTCGACGCTTGGACCTACACCCAGGAGCTGCGAGACAACGGGTACAACGTCGGCATCGTCGGCAAGTACCACTGTGGAGCGAACCTGCCATCGGCCTTTGGGGCTGACGACGACACCTACTGGGGGGCCGAGAACCCGGTCGGTAACGAGAAATATGTCGCCTGGCTCAAGGAGAACGATCTTCCGCCGGTCAAGGCCCACGACCTGTGGCGCGGTGAGCTGCCCGGCAAGCGTCCTGGTCACATCCTTGCCGCTCGACTCGACCAACCCGAGGAGGCGACGTTCGAGCGTTTCCTGGCTGATCGGGCCATCGGACGCCTGCGCGAGTACGCCAAGGACTGGAAGGACAGCGGCAAACCCTTCTGCCTCGACGTCCACTTCTTCGGGCCTCACCTGCCCTACTTCCTGCCCGATGAGTGGTTCGACCTCATCGACCCTGACGACGTCACCCTGCCTGAGAATTTTGGCGACTCCCTCATCGGCAAGCCTCCGGTGCAGCAGAACTACGCGACCTACTGGTCGACGTCGAGTTTCAGCAACGACCAGTGGCGCAAACTCATCGCGGTGTACTGGGGCTACGTCGCCATGATCGATTTCGAGATCGGCCGAATCATGGATGCCGCTCGGGAGCTCGGCGTGCTCGACGACACCGCGGTCTTCTTCACCGCCGACCACGGAGAGTTCACCGGGTCGCATCGGATGAACGACAAGGGCCCGGCCATGTACGACGACATTTACAACGTCCCGTTCATCGCCCACATCCCAGGTGTGTCCACCGTGGGTCGCAGTGACGCTTTTGTGTCTCTCATCGACCTGCCCGCCACCGTCATGGACATCGCCGGACTCGACCCTGCCCTCGTGCCTGACGGCCGCTCGATCGTCGACCTCACCCGTGGCGAGCAAGTACCGGGATGGCGCGAGAACATCGTCTGCGAGTTCCACGGCCACCATTTCCCGCTCCAGCAGCGCATGTTGCGCACTCGGGAGTTCAAGCTGGTCATGAACCACGAGTCGATCAACGAGCTCTACGACTTGCGGGTGGACCCGGCCGAGATGAACAACGTCTATACGGTCCCGGTCTATGACGAGATTCGCCGCGAGCTGGCCAAGGAACTTTACCGTCAGCTGCGCGAGCGGGGAGATCACTCCTTTGCCAAGTGGATGGCCGCGATGGTCGATTTTGACGTGCCGTTGGTCAACACCGCCCGATCTGACCTCGACGAGGTCGTCACCGACTGATCTCGGTTCCCCTTCGTCTGCCCGTCTGAGAATCGCTGCTCAGGCGGGCAGCGGCGTACCCTGTGGCACACTGAAGGCACTCGTCCTCACGGCGGAAGGGCAGTGACGCCAATGGAGTACCTGACACGTCCTCAGGCCGAAACCCTGGAACAGCGAATCATCGCCGCGTTGTCGACAGGTTCGTACACCCGGGCCGAGCTGTGCGACGTCCTCGACATTTCCCGTCCCGTCCTCGGGCGTGCCCTCGATGGTCTGCGGGCTCAAGGGGTTGTTGACCATCTCGTTGATCCCCACCCTCATGGCCGGGGACGTCCGGTGGAGCGACTCACCCTGCGCGCCGGGGTGGTGGCCGTACTCGGCTTCGACATCTCTCGCTCCCGAGCCCTGGCTGTGGCCGTGGACCACCAAGGATCCCGGGTGGCGGAGGTCTCGCACGGTCGCGAGCCTTCTGAGGAGTGGGAGGACGACCTGGCCGAGTTGGTGAAAGCCCTTGCCACAGTGATGTCGGATGGCGGACTGGAGACCGACTATGTGACAGCCATTGGCGTCGGGTTACCGGTGCCGGTCGGACGCGGGGACGTGTACGCCTCGAAGGTGGCCTCACTGACGAGGCGGTGGTGGGATGCGCCGGTTATCGTCGACAACACCATCCGGATGGCTGCATTGCGGGAAGCTCGTGACGGTGCCGGCAGTGGGGTCGCAGAACAGTTCTACGTCCACCTCGGGTGGGGTGTCGGTGGCACAGTCATCGTCGCCGATCACGTTCGTGACGGGGCCACCGGATACGCGGGGGAATTGGCCGTTGCCGCGATCCTCTCGGTGGTGACGTCGCGGGGCCACCGGATACGCGGGGGAATTGGGACACGCGCGGGTCCCGCAGTCCAGCCGTCGCTGTTACTGCGGCAAGACGGGGTGCCTGGAGACGGTGGCGTCGATTCCTGCCGTGTGTCAGGCAGCAGGGGTGGATGATCTTGATGCCCTCGCCGGCTCTGTGGCAAGGGGTGACAAAAATGCTCGCGGGGCCTTGCGGCAAGCGGCGGAGTCGGTTGCCTGCGTGAGCGCTGCGGCCGTTCTTCTCATGAGCCCCTCGCGAGTCGTTGTCGGGGGAGAGTTGCCGCACGCCTGCCCCCAGATTGTCACGGACCTTCACGATGCCCTGGCCGAAGAGTTGATTCCAGGAGTTCCGTGGGACATTGACGTCGTACCGGCGATTCTCGATGACGAGGACCGGGCCATGGGTGCCGCCATTGCGGCTGGGACCTACAGCCAGGGCTAGCAGGTCGGATCGGGTGATCGGGAATCTGCGCGAGTGGGTGCCGACCTCGGACAATGCGCGCCCCGGTCGATGGGTGTACCGGTCGATGTGTGCCTTGGACTGCCTGCCGATCGGTGGACCTCATATCCTCCTGACCATTTTCGTCAGCTCGGGCGCCGTCCCGGCATCGCAGTGCACACGTGGCCGGTGAGGGGCGAGTTTTGTCGTCGGGATCCGCGCGGTGCCGCTCGGTCATCAGGATCCGTGCGGTGTTGCCCGGTCATCAGGAGGTTCGCGCGGTGCTACCCGGCACCAGCACTGACTCTCAGCCCGACGATGACTGACGGCGGGTGGCGATTTTTGTCACCAGGCCTGAGGAACGGGCACTGCCGGTCCCCGGGCACTGGTGTGCCGACAGTTTTCGCCATCGGGTGAGTTACCACCCACGATGACGCGGTGTGAATCGTCGCCCGGCCGCTGTCCCTAGACTGTGCAGACATGGGACTGCGCGACCTGCTGGTGAATCATGGAATGGCCGAGGGAGGCCTTGAACTGCCCGACGTCCTCAACATCCTTGCCAAAGGAGGAGTTCTCGTCGACGTCAGGACTCCTCGCGAATACGAGGCCGGTCACGCCCCTGGGGCTCGGCTCGTCAATCCCAAGGAGTTGATCGCCGACCCATTCACTGCCGTCTATGGCGATGACCCGTTGGCTGAACCTGATCCTCATTTCGTCCTGGTGTGCGACACCGGGTTGCGATCCGGTCACCTGGTGGACCGGGTGCGGGAGAAGGGCTACACCTGCGACTTCCTCGCATCCGGCCTGCGCGCCTGGCGAGCTGGTGGGGAAATTCTCATCCCTGGGCCGCCGCGCGGACACTGACACGTCGCAGTGAGCCGCCACGGGCGTTCTATGTCGCTTTCTGGCGACTACCCCCCTGATATCCTGATGTCAGCTCCTCCAAGCGAACATCGCCCCCTCACCGACTGGTGAGGGGGCGATGCGCTGTCATGGGTCAGCGACGCGATTTGCGGATGGCCGCAACTGACATGCTGGCCAGCGCTCCGAGTCCCAGGAGCCCGGCAAGACCGGTCAGACCGACGGCGGGATCACCGCCGGTGGAAGGTAGCCGGTAATGGCGGTGCGGGGTCTTGGAACCGTTGGATCCGTCGTTGCCCGGCGTGGTGCCGTGCCTCGGCGTTGCGTCATGTCCCGGCTTCGTGCCGTGTCCCGGCTTCGTCTTGCCCGGGATGGTCGGCTGGGTCTCCCCCGAGCCGGCCTTCTGGGCGACGAAGGTCAAAGTGATCTTCGACGGGGCATTGAGGACGACCTTGCCGTTGACGACCTGACCCTTCGCGGTGCCGATGACCTTGCCATGATCGACAACGAGGATCTTGCGATCGGTCGGCACGTTGAGGCTCAGTGTTCCGGGAACGGTCGGTCCGGCGTTCTTCACGGTGACGATGACGTCCCCGTTGGCGTCGGTGCGACAGGTGATCGAGATCGAATCCCCCTTGGCGAAGCGACCCTTCATCGTTCCGCACTCACCGGCCAGGGTCCGCTCCGGACGCTGCATGGTGATCTGCACGGTCCTGGTGACGACGTGGCCAGCCGAGTCGACCGCGGTCAGGACAACCGGCGCGGCCTGGTCCATGACGAGCCCGCTCAGGTTGGCGTCGACAACGATGTTCTTGTCGAGATCGTCAACCACCGTGTAGGCGGCGCGGATCTGATCGAGGATGTTCTCGTCGGGGTTGACGACCAGGCCAGCCGGCCCCTCGATACGAGGAGCAGCGTCCACCGTGAACGGCACCGCGAGGTCGCTACGACGGTCAGCGCGGTCAGTGGCGGTGACAGCCAGCTGATGTGCGCCAGCAGCCAGGTCCTTGGTCGGCAGCTCGACCGTCAGTTGGGTGTAACCCTCCCCGGTCTTGGCCGGCGTGGCGTCATCCTTGGCGGCTTCCTTGTCCACAGCCGCCTGAGCAGCAGCGACCTTGGCCGCCTGGCCAGCCGAGTCAGTGGTTGGGGTGCTCGGTGCAGGGGCGCCGGTGTTGTCCGGCTCACCGTCGAAGGCAACCTCCGCACCCTCGGCAGGCACCACTTCCGTGGCCTTGAAGGCGACCTCCTTGCCGTCCAGGGTCACCTTCATGTTGCGAAGATGAGCGTCAGAAGCCTTGACGGTGATCGTCGTCGGCTCAGACACCACCTCGCCAGCCTTGACGCCAGCAACCTCGACCTGGGGGGCCTCGGTGTCGCTGATCACCGGGATGATCTGCTCCAGGCCGTTGCCCATGAGGTCGTAGAGACCCAGCAGGATGCGGTCGCCGTCGGAGGAGGTGACATCCTCGGAGAACATGCGCTTGTTGATGTCGGCGCCCGGGTCCCAGATGTTGGTGAAATTGGTGACGATGTCGCCGTTGATGGCCAGGGCGTAGCCGAAGGCGTTGTCCCACACACGTCCGGCGAAGGTCACGTCCTGCGACGGCTTGGTGATGTAGATGGCCCCGTCCTCGGCAATGCGCGGACGATCAAGCTGGATGCCGGGGATTCGGCTGTCATAGAACACCCGCCATGCACTCTCGATCGGCTTGGCTCCCTTGGTGGAGTCGGTGACGATGTAGCCGATCTTGGTCAGCCCCTGGTTGATCGGAACCTTGACGGAGAAGTGCAGCGCGGAATCGAGCTTGACTTCCTTGCCCTCGATGGTGAACGACTTGGGAGCACGGTTGAAGGTGCCCGAGATCGTGTAGGTACGAGGGGTCGTCGTGGCGTCCACGCTGGGGTCCTTGCCGTCCAGGAAGACGTTCGGCTGGCCGAACGGGAGGTTCGGATCAGCCATGGCTGGGTTGTCGAAGGTGATACGCAAGGAGTTGCCCCCGGTGACCGGGCGGTCGAGAGGCAGGGCCACGGTGCTGACGTTGGCCCCGTCATCGGCCGTCACGACGATCTGGGTGGCTGACTCTTCCGGGGCGACGGTCGCCTTGAACGTGCCGTCGTCATGTGCCTGGACCTTCTCACCGTCGATGAGGACCGTCAGCGGGCGACGCTGGTCGCCAACCTTGGCCTGGTCATCAATGACGGTGCCGGAGACGTCGACAGTGCCGTCGTCGTTGATGGTGACGAGGCCCTGAGCATTGCGGGCGGCGTCAGCGGTCAGCGTCGGGGCCTTGAAGTCGACGTCGATCCACGTCGTCGAACGGTCAAGGACCGTGCCGGCAGCGTCGTAGGCGACCATCTCGTAGGTGTTGTGGCCCGGTGTCCATCCGACCATCGCGGTGAAGTGGTGGTCGGCGTCGATCGTCGCGTCAACACCGTTGACGGTCACCTTGGCAACCTCGGCGGAGACGACACCACGGACCGGCAGGGTCTTGTCCTTGCGCAGGAAGGGCTGGTCGTCAACCAGGCCCAAGGTTGAGGAATCCGGGGTCTCAGCGTTGACGACGGATCCCCTGAGGAGGGGGTCGGGGGCGGCCAGGGCCGTCTTGTCGAGCATGACGACCGAGGTCGTGGTGTTGAAGGCGCCGTCGGCGGCAGTGACCTGCACGTACTTGGCCGCAGCCGGGTCCGAGACGGTGAAGACGGTCGCGTCGGGCACCGAGGTGGTGTCGGGGGTCAGCATCGTGCCTGAGCCGTCGCGAGCGGCGACCGGACCAGCGCCGGAGCCAGCGTCAGTGGCCTTGACGACGACCGACGCGGTGCCGTCAGAGTTGTGACGCACCGACGTGGCCAACTTCGGCGCAGTGACGTCCAGGACGAAGGGCATCTCGACGGTCTGCCAGCCGAAGTCGGGCGACAGACGAGCCTGCACCTTGAAGGTGTACTTGCCCTCGGGGGCAGTGACGAAGGCGGCCTTCTTGGCGTCCCATACCTTGCCGTCCCAACCGCGATCGGGATCGCTCTCGGCGGCGTTGGTCTTGAGGACAGCCAGCTTGGTCAGCCGGAGGTGTTGCAGATCCTGATCGGAACCAAGTTCGCGCACCGTCTTGCCGTTGGCATCGACGACGGAGAACTTGAGCTCCTGGGCAGATCGCAGCAGCAGGGTTTGGGCGAAGATGGTGTCGAGCATCCCGTCGCCGTTGGGGGAGAAGAAGTTGGCTCCCACGCCGCGCTCGATGGTCGTCGAGGCGAGGTTCGTGCTGGCCAGCACGGTCTTGTGCGGGTTCTCCTCGCCGAAGACCTGAGACATCAGTGACGGGTCCTTCGAGTAGACCGGGGTGTCGATGATGCTCTCGGCGTTCCAGTCGCCGACGAAGCCCATGTAAGGCAGGCTCAGGTCAGGCTGGGACGGGTCGGTGGACGAGAATCTGAACCAGCCTTCGATCCAGTGGGACTTACCGGTCTTCGGGGTGATGGTCCAGGACACATTGGCAGTGCCGTGGGCCGGAACCGTCACAGTGTTGGTCTGGGAGGCAGCCTTCTCGTCGGTCGAGCACGAGGTCAGCGGTTTGTCGCCGCTGTGATCCTCGTTGATGACGCAGGTCTGGCTGGTGGTGAAGGTCTGCGGCTTGTCACCGAGGTTGGTGAGGGCGACGTTGACCTTGCGAGCCGAGGTGATCTCCTTGAGAGCAGCGTTGGGCTTGCCGTCGATGGTCGCCAGGACACGGGTCTTGGCGGCGCGGTCAACTTGGGCGAGTCCAGCGCCGATCTGCCGGGGAGCCAGCGGCACACCGTTGGAGTACGTGAGGATCTCAGCGGTGTTCGACATCGCGGTGCGCACGGTGGAATTGGCTGCGACCCGAGACAGGTCGGGGCTGGTCTTCTTGAGCGACTGCAGCATGAGGGCTGACAGCCCGGCGACGTTCGGGGTGGCCATCGAGGTGCCCGACTCGACGCCGTACTTGTTGTCGTTGAGGGTCGAGTAGACGGCCCCGCCGACACCGGCGATCTCAGGCTTGAAGTTGAGATCCGGGGTGGCTCCCCACGAGGTGAAGCTCGAGGCGAGCATCGGGTCGGGGTTGTCGACCAGCTTGTTGGACTTGGTGAGTTGGATCGACACCTCCTTGCCGGACTTCATGACGTCGATGAGCTTCTGGCCGTCGTCGTGGCCAAGTCCGACGACCGGGACCGTGGATTTGTCGATGCCGGCCATGCCCGGGATGTCGTTTCCGCCACTGGCATTGTTGAAGATGATGACGCCAGTTGCTCCCTTGGCGACGGCGTTGGTCACCTTGTCGGCAAAGGAGAGCTCACCGCGCTCGATGAGGGCCCAGTTACCCTTGACCTCAGCGGGGACCTGTTCGGGCTTGCCGATGCCGGCAGCGACCAGTTTGTGAGCCTCGAGGTCGACGGGGCCAGCCTGCTGCTGGTACCCGGGGTCATACGATCCGCCCTCCCAGGTGGCCTTCGCGATGGTGACGATCTTGTGGGCGTTGTTGATCGAGGCGACCGACCAGGCCTGCGGGGCGGTGGCGGGGCTACCGAGGGCGCCGTTGTCGAGGAGTCCGAGGGTGTCGATCTCGTCACCTTGGGCGGAGGTTGTCAGGCCGTCGTTACCGGCGGCGACGACGACTTGGACTCCAGCCTGCTGGGCGTTGGCGATGGCGAGGGCTTCGCCCTGGTCTGCGGAGTCCACGCCGTTGGCAGAGCCGAGAGACATGTTGATGACGTCCGCCCCGCGTCGCACCGATTCCTCGATGGCGGCGACGATGTCATCGCTGTAGGCCGAGCCCCCGGTGCCGTCCGATCCGGATTTGGCAGGGTCGTTGGAGAACACCTTCATGGCGAGCAGCTGAGCCTGGGGAGCGGCACCGTTGACGCGCCCATTGGCGACGGCGTCGGCGTCGGCCCCACCGTTGGCAGCCACGATGCCGGCAACGTGCATGCCGTGCTGGGATGCAGTGGTGTCCTTGACGTTGTTGTTGCGGTCGGCGAAGTTGTAGCCGTAGGGCACCTTGTCGGTGAATCCGTCAGCGGCCTTGAGCTTGGCGTTGGCCTTGCCCTCGGCGTCGAGGCGCATGTCCTGGTGCTTGATGTCGATGCCGGTGTCGACGATCGAGACGACAGTGCCTCGGCCATCGAGCCCGGTCTTGCGAGCCGCGGTGGCGCCGGTGGCGATGTTGGCTTCCTCGTCGGCTGGCTGATAGGCGCGGACCGGCTTGACGGAGACGACGCCCGGCTGGGCCTCGAGAGCAGGGATGTCAGAGGTCTCGACCCAGGCCGAGAACCCCTTGAGGAGCAGGCCAAATCGGCGGTCAACCGTGATCGGGACCTTGGCCTGAATGGCGCTGATGGTGCGACTCAGCTCGGCGAGATTGGTTTTTTCAACTCCGCGTCCGGACGGCTGTCCCTTGAGCAGCACCATGACCTTGACCTTCTCGGACTGCTTCTGCGTCGCGAGGGTGGGAGAGGGGGTCGGTGGTGTGGGGCTTGGGGCTGCCATCGCGGCCGGAGTGGCTGCCAGCGCCAGCGCAACAATGGCTGGGAGCAGCCCTCCTCCTCGAGATGTGTGCATATGTATGACCGTCTTTCCTTGACACTGTGGCCGGACCTCCCGGGCACGCACGTGGCAGACAGAGCGCCCGAGGATCCGGCACACCAGCCACGGTGACCAATGCCAGCCACGGTGACCATGTGTCGCAGCCCCAGACGCAGTTTTAACCACTCCTGGCAGAACTTTGTCGGATCATCCCCGCAGAGCGCGAGACCTCGACGAAGAAATTGACGAAATCGTTACCAACGACTTAGGTCACCCTGAGGAAGTCTGTGATGCGGGGATCACAGGTGGCGTGTGTGTCCGAGGTGAGCCGGCCCGAGACGGACCTTGAGGATTCGGAGAACGACGATCCAGCCGGTATAGTGCTCAATTGGCTGTCTGTCATGGCAGCTGACCGATCGGGCAGACCCCGATCGGTGGCATTCGCCCTCCTGCCACGGGATGTACTCGTGGCCGCTGAGACCAGAGGAGGTGGAGTCAGCGTATGCGTAAGTACGAGGTCATGATCATCATTGATCCGACCGTCGAGGAGCGTCAGGTCGATTCCCTCATGGAGAAGTACCTGAAGGTCATCACTGACGAGAAGGGCACCGTCGACAACGTCGACGTGTGGGGCAAGCGCCGCCTGGCCTACGACATCCAGAAGAAGTCCGAAGGCATCTACGTCGTCCTCAACGCGACCTGCGAGCCCGCGACCATCCAGGAGATGGACCGTCTTCTCGCCATCGACGAGAAGGTCATGCGCACCAAGGTCATGCGTCCCGAGACCCACTGAGGGTCGAGGACCCACGCTGTTCGCCTCTGTTCCTCGGGTGATCCTGAAGACTGTCCGAGGTGAGCGGCACACTGGAACCATTGATTCGCAAACCCCCGAACTGCGGAGAGTGACATGGCTGGCGAAACACCCATCACGGTGATTGGCAACCTGACTGCCGATCCTGATCTGCGCTTCACCCCTAATGGGGTGCCTGTCGCGAATTTCACGGTGGCATCGACCCCGCGGACTTTCGACAAACAGACCAACGAGTGGCGCGACGGTGAGGCTATGTTCCTCAATTGCTCGGTGTGGCGTCAGTTCGCCGAGAATGTCGCCGAGTCCCTGTCCAAGGGCATGCGTGTCATCGTGTCGGGCAACCTCAAGGCTCGCTCGTACGAGGATCGGGACGGCAACAGACGCACCTCCTACGAGATTGACGTGGCTGAGGTGGGTCCGTCGCTGAGGTTCGCCTCAGCCAAGGTGACTCGCAGCCAGTCCTCCGGCGGAGGCAACTGGGGTGGCAATGGCGGCGGCGGTCAGGGCGGCAACTGGGGCGGAAACTCCGGTGGTGGCCAGGGCGGCTGGTCCGGCGGCAATGGTGGCCAGGGTGGTAACTGGGGCTCAGATTCCGGTAACCAAGGGTCCTACAACAATGGTGACGCCAATCGTGGCGGGGGAGTCGACCCCTGGGCCTCGGCCCAGACCGACGAACCCCCGTTCTGATCGGTAGGTCTGTGATCGGTAGGCCCGATCCAGCGACTATCGGCGTCATCAATAGAAGAAACATCAGGTTCGGCGCCCCACGTGGGGCCACGGACAAGGCACATTCCGGCGAGAGCCGGGCTTTCACACGAAGGAGAGCACCACAATGGCCGGTCCACAGCGCAAGTCTGTGAACAAGAAGAAGGTCGTTCCCGTCAAGACCGTGCACATCGGCGCGGTCGACTACAAGGACACCGCCCTGCTGCGCAAGTTTATCTCTGAGCGAGGCAAGATCCGCGCTCGTCGCGTCACCGGGCTGTCGGTCCAGGACCAGCGCAAGGTCGCCATCGCGATCAAGAATGCTCGCGAGCTCGCACTGCTCCCGTACGCCTCGACGGCTCGCTGAGAAGGGAGAAGGACATGAAGCTCATTCTCACTGCCCCGGTGGCCAAGCTCGGTGTCCCCGGCGACATCGTTGAGGTCAAGGACGGCTACGGCCGTAACTACCTGCTGCCGCAGAATTACGCCATCAAGTGGACGCGCGGTGCTGAGGCCCAGATCAAGGACATCACTCGCGCCCGCGACGCCAAGGAGATCAAGTCCAAGGAGGAGGCCGAGCAGATCCGCTCGCAGCTGGAGCACCTGGTCGTCCAGGTGACCGTCCAGGCTGGCGAGAACGGTCGTCTGTTCGGTGCCGTCACCCCCGGCGACATCGCCCTTGCCGTCAAGAAGGCTGGTGGTCCCGCCCTCGACAAGCGGACCATCGAGATCAACAAGCCGATCAAGACCATCGGCAAGCACACCGTCGGCGTCAAGCTGCATGACGCCATCAAGGGTCACGTCACGGTGGAGACTGTTCCCGCCGCCTGATCTGACGTAGACGCAGACATGAGGGAGGGCACCCAGATGGGTGCCCTCCCTGTGTTACGTCACCACCGGCGAAAGTCATGACGAAGCGTGATTCCATTGTGCGCCCGCATGGGGTCACTGGATGGCTTGCGGAGACATCAGCGTGTGGTTGGCGGGGGAGTTCCCTCGTTGTGAGCCCAGGCGTGCCCCTGCTCGTGATCGAGGTGGGTAGCCGTCTTGTTCTTCAAGCCGAAGATGTAGACCAAGGTGGAAATGAAGGTCAGGGTCGTCACGTAGACGATGAACCACGTCACCTTGTCATGCTCCTTGAAGGCCTCGTAGATGACCGGGGCAGTGCCGCCGAAGCAGGAGTTGGCGAGGCTGTAGCCGACACCGACGCCGAGCGCACGGATCTTGGCTGGGAAGAGCTCTGACTTCACCAAGGCGTTGATCGAGGTGTAGCCGGTCAGGATGATGTAGCCGATGAGCAGCAGGCCAAAGGCGCCGAAGGGGTTGGTGGCCTTCGGGAGGAAGGTGATGAGGACCCACGTGTAGCAGGTGGCGGCCACGCCGAAGAAGACCAGTAGCGGTTTGCGGCCGATCTTGTCGGAAATGAGACCTCCGATTGGCTGCAAACACATGAGGCAGATCAAGGCGATGAGGTTGACGGCGGTCGCCGTCATCGCCTGCTCCTTGAAGGTGGATTTCACAATGGCCGGGGCGTTCACCGAGTAGGTGTAGAAGCAGACGGTGCCGCCCATGGTGATGAGGAAGACCAGCAGCAGGGGATGCCAGTGGTCGACCAACAGGCTGCGCATGGTGCCGGAGTCGCGGTCCAGACCGGCGCGGATGTCTTCCAGATGCTCCTCGGTGAGGGATTCGTCCATGGTGCGTCGCATCCACAGCACGATGACTGCCGCGAGGCCACCGATGCCGAAGGCGACACGCCAACCCCAGGTGGCGATCTGATCGTGGGTCAGCGTGGCCGTCTCGATGAGCAGGACAGCCTGGGCAATGACCTGGCCACCAACCAAGGTGACGTACTGGAAGGAGGACAGGAAGCCGCGACGATGACGAACCGCTGCCTCCGACATGTAGGTCGCCGAGGTGCCGTATTCGCCACCGGTGGCGAATCCTTGGACAATGCGGCAGATGATGAGGAGCACGGCGGCCCACATACCAATCTGGTCGCGAGACGGAAGGATCGCCACAACCAACGAGGCGAAGGCCATCACCAGAACTGAGAAGGTGAGGGCGGAGCGACGTCCGTGCCGGTCAGCCCAGCGTCCGAAGAACCAGGAGCCCAGCGGACGCATGAGGAACGTGATGGCGAACACCGCGTAGACGTAAATGCGCGAGTTCTTGTCCTCAGGGCTGAAGAACTGGTTCTGGAAGTAGGTTGCGAAGACCGTGTACGTGTAGACGTCGTACCATTCGACGAGGTTTCCCAGGCACCCTTTGAGAGTGTTGAGTGCAGCCCGCCCGAGACTATGCTCTTCACGGACCAGTTGTGTTTCACTTGCCACCGTTGGCGCCTCCTTTGGCATCGACATTGGAAGTATGCCGCATTGAAGCCGACGAGTGTGACATCTTTCACAAATTGTTGGCAACAGTGGGGTGAGTCGTGACACAAGACAGTGAGTGGCAGCCCGGAGTTGTGTTCACGCACACGTTGTCGCTCACCCTCAACGACGAATCCCAACAGGTTCTTCGCGACGCGCGGAACCGGCTCATGGCAGCCGGAGTCCCGGTGCTGCACGAGCCGGCCCACATCACAGTGGCGGCGGTGTCGACCATGGACGGGATTGACTCTGATCTCGTCGACGTTGGGTGGCCGGAGCGAGTGACACTGACGACATCGTGTCGGTTGCCGAATTCTGACGGTGTGGTGGCCCTGTGTCCTCACGACCCCACCCGCCGTTCTCACGACCCCACCCGCCCTGGGGTTGCCGTCAAACCCGCTGCCTCCGACCCCATGACGATTTCTGACACCTCGCGGGGTGGGGGTGTCGAATCATGCTCCTCCTTGAGCCCGGATGATGTTTTTCGCACTTCGGAGGCCCTGGACGTGCTGTGCAGGCCCCACGAGGTGCTGCACCGCCGGCTGGCTGAGGTTGGTGTCACGACCTTCAACTACTACGGCCCACGGTGGTGGAATCCCCACGTCACGATGGGTTATCAGGTTCCGCCTGCGTTACAGGGGCGTGCCGTCGAGATCCTGGCAGATGTCGTGCCACTGGAGGTCGGTGTGATGGGGATTTCCGTCTGGTGCGTCGGGGACGGTCACACGCAGGTCCTGTGGTCTGGACCCGGCGGCGGAAATCATCACGAGGAGTGAATCATCACCGTGGCCAGGCCACGCGGCACCTGGGGCGCGGCGAAAACTGTCACCGCGGGCAGGGGAGGGTCACAGCGGTGATGACCAGCTCCCTGGGGCGGCGTTATTGGTCAAGCCAGACCGTTTGGATCCCCCTCGTAGGCTCGAGGTATGAAAATGTCCGATGACATCGTCCAAGCTTTCAACGATCAAATCACCCTCGAACTGACCGCTGACATGACGTATCGTCAGCTGGCCATCGAGGCCGATGCTCAGGATCTTTCTGGCATGGCCGCGTGGTTGCGCCACCAGGCGGACGAAGAGATCGTGCACGCCAACAAGTTCATCGACCACGTTCTCGATCGCGGAAGTCACCCCCGTATCGGAACGATCAAGGCCCCCGAGATCGAGCCCGGCCTGTCCCCGCTCGAGATCTTCCAGGCAGCCCTTGCCCATGAGGAAAAGGTCTCCGAGGCCATCCGTCAGCTGTACCGCTCCTGCACCTCAGCTGGTGACATTGACGCGATTCCGCTCCTCCATTGGTTCATCGACGAGCAGATCGAGGAGGAGTCGACCGTCAGCGACATCATCGGCCGGATCCAGCTCATCGATGATGACGGCTCTGGCCTGCTCCGCTTGGATGCTGAGCTCGGCTCTCGCGATGTGGAGTCCACCGAGAACGGCGACTGACGTGGACCCATGCGGGTTCGCCCGCGTGGCATAGGGATGTGTGCGGCCCAGAACTGTCGGTATCTTCATCTATGGTGTGACCTCGGATGCATTGACGTGGATGAGCGTCTGCCGCATCCCCACGGCCCCCAATCGAGAGGTTTCCATCCGTGAACTGGCTGCATGCCGTCATCCTCGGCATCGTCGAGGGCATTACCGAGTTCCTTCCCGTCTCCAGCACCGGCCATCTGCGCATCGTTGAAAAGCTGCTTGGATACGACATCCAGGGCGCCGGAATCACCGCCTTCACTGCGATCATCCAGGTCGGCGCAATCATCGCCGCCATCATCTACTTCTGGTCCGACATCGTGCGCATCGTCGTCGCGTGGTGCAAGGGTCTGGCCCATAAGGAGGATCGCAGTGATCCGGATTACACCCTTGGCTGGGGCATCATCGTTGGCTCGATTCCGGTCGGCATCGTCGGACTGTTGTTCAAGGACGCCATCGAGAACACCCTGAGTTCTCTGTGGGTCGTCGCCATTGCCCTCATCGTCTGGAGCGGCGTGATGTGGCTGGGAGACCGTCAGTCGGGTCTTGATCGTGGCATGAAGGAAGTTGGCATTGTCGACGCCATCTTCATCGGCTGCTTCCAGGCGCTGGCCCCTCTCTTCCCCGGCATCTCACGGTCAGGTGCGACGATTTCTGCCGGTCTGTTCCGTAGGTTCGATCGCGCGACCGCAACTCGGCTGTCGTTCTTCATGGGTATCCCGGTATTGGTGGCTGCCGGCATTTACGAGACCGTCTCGGCCGCCAGTGACATTTCCACCGCCAGCGGCGGAGCCAACGCGATTGGTTGGGGGCCGACGATTGTGGCGACGGTGGTCTCGCTCATCGTGGCCTACGCCTCTATCGCGTGGTTGCTGAAGTTCGTCTCCTCGAACAAGTTCACTGGCTTCATCTGGTACCGGATCGTCGTGGGCTTGATCATGATCGCCCTCATTCTGACCAACGTCGTCACCGCCTGATCCCCATCCGACTCATTGAGGGCCGACCTGCTTCACGCAGGTCGGCCCTCAATGTTGTGTGCGTAGACAGCTCAGATAGAACCCCCTCAGTCTCCCGACTCAGCCTCCATCGAGCGGTTGAAGTCTTTCTTCATGGCGCGCCAGCCGTCGGCGTCGCGCCCTGCGAACCAGTAGGCCGACAAGTGCACCCTCTCCTTGGGTAACCCGCGCTCGAGGCGCAGGTGACGGCGCATGGGGCGGACCATCGCGGCTTGCCCGTGAACGAAGGCGTGGGTGTCGCGAGGAAGGTCCAGGTCTCGGACGGTGGCGAAAATTCCCTCGGGGTCCCGGGGAGCCGTCACGATCGTGACGCGGTCGTTGTCGGGGAGGGGATAAATGTGATGTCCCTCGACGATGACGACGGTGGCGCGGGCCGACTCCGGCAGGGAGGCCAGGGTGTTCGCTACTGCCGGCAGAGCAACCGCATCGGCGACGGCGAGCACATGGGTGAGGTCTGAAGGCATCTGCCAATGGCCCCCCGGCCCCCGTACTGCCACCTGGTCTCCGGGCTCGACGATTTTTGACCACTGGGACCCGGGGCCGTCATGGGCGTCTGTCCCGGTCTCGGCACCGAACTGCAGGACGTCAATGCCCCACGACCCGTCAGCCGAG
Organism: Cutibacterium equinum; assembly: GCF_028021195.1. Classification (NCBI taxonomy): domain Bacteria; kingdom Bacillati; phylum Actinomycetota; class Actinomycetes; order Propionibacteriales; family Propionibacteriaceae; genus Cutibacterium; species Cutibacterium equinum. The sequence goes on along the minus strand of NZ_CP115668.1, from coordinate 2,336,131 downwards.
CATCGGCGACGAGTGTACGTGCGCAGCAGGGGGTGGGCGTCGTCCTGACTGACTGGTGCGCGGAGGTCGGATCCGTCGGAGGGTAGGACGATCTTGACGTGATCGTCGACCGAGGTGATGGGCGGCATGTCGCACGGTTCGAAGTCGATCGAGATGACGTTCGGGATGTCGTGGCGGACCTCGCGGACTCGCGCCAGACGTTGGGCTCTGACCATGTGGCCAGGCTACATCAATTATGAAACGGCAGCGTTGTCAAATGTGTCGTGGGTGCGGTGCTTCCGGGTGAGCGTGAGGGGGTCTGACGGTGAAAGAACCCCTACTCCGGGAGTTATCCACAGGGTTATCCACCAACTGGGGACAACTCACACAGGTGTAATTCGACTGGTGTGGTTCATTGTGGGTCTCGCAGAGGATACGACACGTGACCTCGCAGGTATGGGTTCCGGCCCCGCAACATCTTGCTCCCCAAGGAGGGTGCCCGTGCCGCAGTGCGAAAAGTGTCAGATGGGGTGGGGGAGGCGACACTGGAGTGCTCGGCCCCACCCTCGGCTGACAAAAATCACCGAGACGTCAATGGCGGGACAAGCCCGCAAGGCCAGTGAGCGCAAAACGGCCAGTGAGCGCAAAACGGCCAGTGAGCGCAAACGAACTGTGTGACCGGCCCGAACAGTTAACGGCGACCGTCGGTTATCCGGACCGCCGTCAGGACAGCGCAGCGTCGGTGAGGGCCTTCGTGGACCCTGCCCGGCTGTCGGAGACCTGAACCTCGGTCCGGGCTGGTTTCTTGGCCAGGGAACGCTGTCGAATGCGCGTCGCGATGGTCGTGCCGACCAGCACAACCAGGAACACCACTCCGGAGACCGCCGACATCATGGACGAGGTTGCCAGGTCCCAGGTTTTCGCCAGCTCGAACCCGATGACGGCCGAAACCACCGCTACGACGACGGTCCATCCCGCCATCCGGCGCAGGGTCTTCGCCAGCAGGAGAGCGGTGGCCGGCGGAGCAATCATGAGTGCGACGACGAGGATGGACCCCACCGCATCAAAACACACCACCACTGTCAGGGCGATGAGGCACATGAGGATTCCGTTGGTCAACCGGACTGGCAGGCCCATGGTGCGAGCCAGTTGCGGGTCAAAGGTCGCGACCGCCAGCACCCGGCGCATCGCGAAGAGGCAGACCGCAGTGATGACACACACCACGATCTCCTTCCACATGGTGATGGGGCCGATGTCGATCGTGCCCAACACGATGTGGTTCACCGACAGTGCCTGAAGGTTGATGTTGCCGGCAAGAATCGTCGACTCGTCGATGTGAACCTCGGTCAACACTGTCGACAACAAGATGACGCCGATGGAAAACAGCACCGGGAAGATCAGCCCTTGGTTGGCGTCGCCGGTGACCAGTCCGGTGCGGGCCAGCCATTCAGCGCCAATGACGACGATCAACCCCATGAGGGTCGCGATGATGACCAGGAGCGGGGAATTCAACGACCCTGACAGCAGCGCTCCGATGGCGATCCCCGGCAGCACTGCATGCGACATCGCGTCAACGAGCATTGACTGATGGCGTAGGACGAGGAAAATCCCGGGCACCGAGCAGGTGACAGCCGTGACGATAGCCAACAGCAGGATGGAGGTGATGAGTGGCATGTCAGTTCCCCTCCGTCTGTGCTGCCAGTGCGCGACGCCGCGACACCCGAATCTGCGTCAAGGATCGATGCGGGGAAAAGACCATCGAGAAGGCGAACACGACGAACAGCACGACGACAATCACCGGACCGGTAGGAACCCGGCCCATGCATACGGCCAGATACGAGCCGACAGCTCCGCACAGCGCCCCCAGAATGGCGGCCAGGATGATCATGGTGTGCATGTGTCGCACCCACAGTCGGGCTGTGGCAGCCGGCATGATCGCGAAGGCAATCATGAGCACAAGACCCACGGTCTTGACCCCGATGACGATGGATGTCGTCGTCACGAGGAACAAAATCGTCGAAACGGTCCGCCCACGGTACCCGGACATTGTCGCGAACACCGGATCGAAGATGAAAAGTGTCAGCCCACGCCAGGTGAAGGCCGTTACCGTGGCCGCGATGAGCCCGAAGATGAGGATGACGGTGTTGTCCTCGGTCGTCAGGGTGGCTGCGTTGCCAAAGAGGTAGGTGTTGATTCCCTGGCGGTTGGGCAGGGTGGACCCGGCGATGATGCGCAGCCCGACCATGCCACCGCCGTAGAAAAGCGCCAGGCAGATGGCCATCGCCGCGTCGATACTCACCCGGGAGTGGGCGCTGATCGCGTTGGCCAACAGCGCGGCCAGGGCTGAGGAGATGACGGCACCGATGGTCAATGTGACCATGGAGCGGCCGTTGACGTGGAACACCGCTGCCGACACGATGAAGGCCCCGACGACCCCAGCGATCGCGGAGTGACCAATGACGTCGGCCAGCAGGGATTGCTTGCGCTGGTAGAGCAGACACCCCAGCCCACCTGAGAACAATCCGATGAGAACCGTGCCGATGAGCATCGTCCGGTAGGTGTAGCTGCCGAAGAACTCCGATGCGGGGATGATCCCGGTCAGAGGAGTGATCTGGGTCAGCATGAGGGCGCTCATCGTGCCCCCGTGAAGATGTCGTCGCTGATGCCGTAGGCGGTGTGGACCGTCTCGGTGGTGAAGGCCTCGGCAAGGGGACCAACCGAGACGACCTTCCCCTCGGCAAGCAGGCACGCCCAGGTACAGATGTCAGCCACACTGGCGAGGTTGTGATGGACGATGACGAGGGTTTTCCCCTCCGAGACGAGCATGTCGAGAACTGACATCAGGGTGCGTTCACTGGCAGCGTCGACCCCGGCGAAGGGCTCGTCCATGAAGAAGAAGTCGGGGCGCTGAGCCAGGATTCGCGCCATGAAGGTCCGCTGTTTTTGACCACCGGACAGTTCAGTGATGTGCCGGTCGGCATATTTCGCAATGCCGACGGTCTCCAGCGACTCCCGGACAATCTGTTTTTCGGCGGCCCCGGGGCGCTTGAACCATCCGAGCCTGCCAAAGGTTCCCTGAGCCACGACGTCGCCCACGGTCGCCGGGTAGTCCCAGTCGACCTCGGCAGCCTGCGGCATGTACCCAATGCGTCGACGCATCTGGTTGAGGGGTTTGCCGAAGATCTGGACGGATCCAGTGAGGGTGGGGACGAGCCCGAGGATGGCCTTCATGAGGGTGGACTTGCCAGCTCCATTGGGGCCGAGGAGAGCCAGGGCCTCACCCGTGGGCAGGCTGAGGGTGGCGTGGGACAGGGCGATGGTGTCCTGATACGCGACGGTGAGGTCGTCAACCTCGAGGGCCGTGGGTTCGGATGAGGTCATGGCTTCTCCTTGCAGGCTGGTGCCGCCCACCTGCAGTGGGCAACACCGCTGTGCTCACTTGAGAGCGTTGGTGATGGTTTCCGCGTTGTACTGGAAGACGCCCAGGTAAGTGTCGACCGGGGCTTCCTCGCCGAGGGAGTCAGCGTACAACGGCTTGTCAGAAACAGTCACGGACCCACCCTTGGCGGCAACGGCTTCCTTGAGGTGCTTGATGGCCTCAGGGTTCTTGAGGTTGTCCTGGAAGATCGTCTTGATCTTCTTGTCAGCGATGAGCTTGGCGAGGTCGTCCAGCTGGGCGGCGCTCATCTCGGACTCCGAGGAGACGAAGTCGGTGGCGTGAATCTCGATGTTGTAGGTCTTGCCGAGGTAGTTGAAGGCATCGTGTCCGGTGACGAGGATACGGCGATCCTGGGGGATCTGGTCGAAGAGCTTGCCGGCCTTGGCCTTCTCCTCGTCGATCTTCTTGTTGTATTCCTCGCCGTTCTTCTTGTAGGTGTCGGCGTTGGCCTTGTCGATCTCGCCGAGCTTCTTCGCAGTGGCGGTCACAACGTGCTTCCAGTTGTCAGGGGAGTTCCACACGTGGGGATCGTGGCCCTCGACCTTGCCGTCCTCCTCCCAGGGGAGCAGATCGGACTCGGGGATGGACTCAGCGGCGGGAACCTGCTTGTTGCCGAGCTTGTCGAAGTGGTCCATCATGTGGTGCTCCATGTCGTGGCCGGTCCAGACCACGACGTCGGCCTTCTCGATGGCCTCGATGTCACCAGTGGACAGTTCCTGGGTGTGGGGGTCGCCGCCGGGCTTGACGAGCACCTTGACCTTGGCGTCGGGGGCGATGTTGTGGACGGCGTCTCCGAGGTATCCGGTGGAGGCGACGACGTTGAGGGTCTTCTTGTCGGAATTACCGGATCCGGTGTCGGAATTCTCGGCAGAACAGCCGCCGATGCCGGCGGCCATGGTCAATGCTGCGACGACGGCGGCGGCCGATCGAAGAATGGAGGACTTCATGAGCCTGGCTCCTAGAGTGTGTGAGATGTGCGCTCGTGTGTTCACCCGAGCAACCGCGACTTTAGCAAAGGCCAGCCTTACCTAATAATTGAGGTGGTTAATGTTGGTAGCTGAGTCGCAACCATCGTCGACACACGGTGTCGCTGCCAGGGTGGGACAATGGACCGGCGGCGACAACAGGAGGCCAGGTTGGTGACGGTTCCAGAACTGTTCGGAGACCCGGATCAATGGCCTGACCAAGACCTTATCGCGATCACTGGGGTGCTCGGCCCCCAACTGGTGTTGACGGCGCTCCACGAGGGTGTCTTTCCGATGCCCATCGCTGACGACGAGGTACCCCCGCAACTTCAGGGCGCGATGGCGTGGTGGTCTCCCATGCGCCGAGGTGTTCTACTCCCCGGCCATCTCAAGGTCGCTCGCAGCTTGCGCAAGACGACCAAACATCAGACGACGACCGTCGACCGTGCCTTTGACGAGGTCATCGCACGATGCGCCGACCCGGATCGCCCCAACGCCTGGATCGATGGCCGCGTCATCGACTCTTATGGCTACCTTCATCGACGCGGCTGGGCCCATTCGGTGGAAACCTGGGACGACAAGGGGCGTCTCGTGGGTGGGCTCTACGGCGTCAATGTGGGCGGTCTGTTCAGTGGGGAATCGATGTTCCACGACCCGCAACATGGCCGCGACGCCTCCAAGACGGCTCTGCTGAGGTTGGTGTGTGAACTCGGCGAGGGATTGTTGGACGTGCAGTGGAGCACGCCGCACTTGGCCAGTCTGGGCGTCACCGAGGTTGACCGTAGCGAATATCTCGACCTTCTCGAGCGCGCTCTGGACCGTCCGGCCCCACAGTGGACCAGCCCGGATGACCCGGCATGGAACGGCGCCCAGCTCCTTGATCGGCTCGAAGACATGTCCGCCTGACGGGATCGGGGTTGCTGTGGTGATCTCGTGGCTGGCGTGACGGCGTGCGCCAAGGCGTCAGCCCGACCGGTGTCGGATCCGCAATCACGTTTTGACGCCGCCGTTTGCGCCGAAGTTGCAGGACCGATGTACGGATCGACAGCCCTGGCACAAGATATTGCCGATAATCCGGATGCTGCCACGAGATTTATTGTGGTAGCAAGAAGTGGCCAAAAGATTGCTCGAAGCAAGAAGTGATCGCACATCTGTTGTCATCGTTCCCGTGAGCGATCATCTTGGTGCCTTGGTGTAACTCCTGCAGCAGTTCTCGTTCCGCGAAATTGATTGTCGAGAATTGGGTCGAGATTAGCCAAGGGTCGTCTTGGTGGGTATCTCTTCTCCATCGACGTCGTCGGCCACGTCGTGGATGAGAGGATGACGGCTGTGCTCGAGGGGCTATATCGAATCAGTCGCCAGATGTTCTTCCTTGGGTTCTATCCGAACGCTTCTACAAGGGTGTTTGCGGCGCCTGGAGACCCGGATGTCATCTGCGGCTTCTGCGATGAGGATGACGCGGGGCAGAGGGGTGGTTCCGGCGAATCGTGGGGAAATGGTAACGAAAACATCTTCGTGGAGAGTGCAAGCTGTAACATATTTAGATTCGCTAAGCAAGGGGTTTTGAAAAATTCCATAAGCGTGAGGTGGAGGGGGTTGAATATGACTCTCAAGTCTGTATCGTTGAAGGCGTCAACTGATCCCAGTCGGCTCCCCGATTGGGATATCGCGGAAATCTAGACGAAGGGACTTAAGAATGCCGACTCATGAGACCCCTACGCACGCTAATATTGACGCTCTCTATGATCGCACCGTTGTTGACCAGTCCGGTGACAAGATTGGCGAAATCGGCCAAGTCTATCTTGACGATGCTTCCGGCCAGCCGGCATGGGTGACCGTCAAGACCGGTCTGTTTGGACGCAACGAGACTTTCGTTCCGTACCAGGGCCTCGACATCTCCGGTGACCAGGTCCGCGCCCCCTACTCCAAGGACAAGGTGAAGGACGCTCCGAACGTTGACCCCGACGGCCATCTTTCCGAGGATGAGACCGACGCCCTGTACCGCTACTACTCCGATGCCTTCGGCTCCGAGAAGGACGCCACCAAGGATGCCAATCAGGGCGTGGCTGGAAACGGTGTCGCCGGGGGAGTGGCTGGCCAGCGGACCGTTGAGACGAATGGCAACCAGGGTGTTGCTGGCAACGGTGTCTCCGGTCACGAGGTCGCCGACGCCAACAACCAGAAGGTCGCCGACACCAAGGCCCAGACCACTGCCGATCAGAAGTCCCCGGTGGCCGAGGATGGCTCCGTCGTTCGTCATGAGGAGCGCCTCAAGGTCGGTAAGGAGCGCGTCGAAACCGGTCGCGTCCGCATCCGCAAGCACATTGTCCACGACACCGAGACCGTCCAGGTTCCGGTCGAGCGGGAGGAAATCCACGTCGAGCGTGTTCCTCTCGACGAGGAGGTCGCTGCTGACGACGTCCAGCTGTCTGAGGGCACCCAGGACATCGTGACCCATGAGGAGCGCGCGGTCGTCGGCAAGGAGACCGTTGCTGCCGAGAAGATCCGCATCGGTAAGGACACCACCCAGGGCACCCAGACCGTGTCCGGTGAGGTTGCCAAGGAACAGATCGACATCGATCAGGCCAACCAGCCGAAGAACAAGTGACGTCAAGAACTCACGCGATGGCGTGAGCGCCTGACAAAAACGTCAACAGGGCCCGGGTGACATACCCGGGCTCTGTCGCGTCCACGTAGCCTGTGATTTTTTGCCGGCCTGCGACCGGTAGGATCAGCCACATGATCGATCCCAAGCTCCTGCGAACGGATCCGGACGCCGTTCGCCGCTCCCAGGTCGCCCGCGGCGAGGATCCCTCGGTCGTCGACGACATCGTCGCCGCTGATGAGGCTCGTCGTGAGGCCATTGCCGCCCACGAGAACCTGCGCGCTGAACAGAAGGGGCTGGGCAAGCGCATCGCCAAGGCATCCAGCGACGAGAAGGCCGAGCTGCTGGCTCGCACCAAGTCGATCGCCACCGAGGTATCCGACCTCAAGAAGGCCGCTGACGAGGCCGACGCCAGGTTCGTCGAACTCGCCAAGACCCTCGGCAACATCGTCATTGACGGCGTTCCCGCTGGTGGCGAGGACGAGGGCGTCATCAAGGAGACCAACGGAACCCCGCGAGACTTCGCCGCCGAGGGGTTCGAGCCCAAGGACCACCTCGAGATTGGTGAGGCCCTCGGCGCGATCGACATGGAGCGCGGCACCAAGATTTCCGGCTCCCGGTTCTACGTCCTCACCGGTGTGGGGGCCCAGTTGGAGTTCGCCCTTCTGAACCTGGCCATGTCCAAGGCGGCGCAGTGGGGATTCACCCCGATGATTCCGCCGGCTCTCGTCAAGCCGTCGGCGATGGAGGGAACCGGCTTCCTCGGCCAGGCCGCTGACGACGTCTACTACCTGCCCAAGGACGATCAATACCTGGTGGGAACCTCCGAGGTTGCCCTGGCGGCGTTCCACTCCGAGGAGATCCTTGACGACGCCGACCTCCCGAAGCGCTACGTCGCCTTCTCCCCGTGCTACCGACGCGAGGCCGGCTCCTACGGCAAGGACACCCGCGGTATCTTCCGTGTCCACTGGTTCGACAAGGTCGAGATGTTCGTCTACTGCCTCCCCGAGGAGGCCGAGGGCTGGCACGAGAAGCTGCTGAGCTTCGAGAAGGACTTCATCTCGGCGCTGGAGATCCCGTTCCAGGTGCTCGACGTCGCCTCCGGTGACCTGGGCCTTTCGGCTGCTCGTAAGTACGACTGCTACGGCTGGTTGCCGACACAGAATCGTTACCGCGAGATCACCTCGACCTCGAACTGCACGACCTTCCAGGCTCGTCGCCTCTCCATCCGCCACCGCGGACCTGACGGGGTCGAGCCGCTGGCCACCCTCAACGGCACCCTGTGCGCGATGACCCGCATCATCATCATGCTGTTGGAGAACCATCAGCAAGCTGACGGCTCGGTCCGGGTGCCCGAGTCGCTGCGTCCCTACCTCGGCGGTCGCGAATTCCTTAAGCCGTTGTCGTGAGCGACGAGCCGTACTACCGGGAACTACCCGATGGCACGATCAAGCAGGTCAACCCGTTCACGGGCACGAAGGTCTGGACGGTGCCTGGTCGCGGGGCTCGTCCGCTGAGCAAACCGGTGACGCAGACCCGAGAACTCACCGACCATGATCGTCGCGCGACCTGCGCCTTCTGCCCGGACAACCTCTTGTCGACCCCTCCGGAGAAGACCCGGCTGGTGAAGCGGGAGGGCGGTCTGGTGCGCGGCCACGACCTCCTGCGTCACGTCCCGGCAGATCAGCTTGACGCCACCGTGCCGGAATTCCGACGGATCCCCAATCTCTTTGAGATCCTGTCGTGGCAGTACTGGCAGCTCAACTGGGGGATGGACCTGCCGCGCGCCTCGCGGGACTGGCAGGAGGAGTACCTGTCGAGCCCGGAAGGGGAGGCCCATGTCAGGTCGATCCTCGACGCCAAGTTCACGGCGATGGGGTCGTCACGGCGCGGGGAGGATTTGACCTCAGATGAGTTACGGGAGGCCTCGGCGGCCTTTTTCGCCGGTGGGCACGACGTCATCGTCGCTCGTCGTCACTACACCGATGAGGGGACGACGACGGCAGACGTCGCGGGATCGGCCAGCCTGACTGTTGACGAGCACCGGGCCTTCATGGCGTTGACCGTTGACTCGATGGCCCAGTTGCACCGGCACAACGAGCACGTGCGCTACGTGGTGGCCTTCCAGAACTGGCTCAAGCCGGCCGGGGCGTCGTTCGACCATCTGCACAAGCAGTTGGTGGCCATTGACGAGGTGGGAGCTGACAACGAGTCGGTGCTTCCCAAGGCTGTCCTCGACCCAGGTATTTTCAATCGCTGGGGTCCTGAATTCGCCGCAGAGCACGGCCTGGTGCTGGCCCGCAACGAGGGTGCCATCATGACGGTCGGTTTTGGACACAGGTACCCGTCGGTCGAGGTGTGGTCGACGTGTCGCGCCGACCAGCCCTGGCGTGTTGACGACGACGGGATTGACGCCGTGTCGGACTTGTTGCACGCCGCCCATGTCGCCGTCAGCGATGACGTGCCGGCCAACGAGGAGTGGCATTACCGTCCGATGGGGGTCGGAGTGCCGGTGCCGTGGCGGATCATCCTCAAACTGCGCACCTCCACCCTGGCTGGGTTCGAGGGTGGGACGAAGATTTACGTCAACACCATTTCACCGACGGCTCTGACCGCGATGCTGCTGCCGAAGCTTGTCGACGCACGGGAGGCAGGACGTATCGCCCCGATGGACCTGGGGGAGGAGTGTCACATTGAGCCGGGTGTGCTGCGGGCAGGGCGGGTCGATTGAGGCCGTTCCCTGGTCGTCGGGGCAGCCCTGCGTGGGCCGAGGTGGGTTCAGAACCAGCGGCCCAGCTCAACCGCAGTGCCGCCCTCGGCAAAGCAGGGAGCCACGTCGTCGGCGATGGCCTTGACCGAGTCGGGGGCGTCACCGACAGCGACTCCGCGTCCAGCCCACTGCAACATCTCGACGTCGTTGTTGCCGTCACCAATGGCCAGCACGTCCTTGGGGTCGACGCCTTTGAGGCGGCACAGGGCGTCGAGGGCAGAGGCCTTCGTCACGCCCTCCGGAGTGATGTCCAGCCACGCCGACCAGCCCATGACGTAGGAGACGCTGTGCAGGTCGAGGCTGTGGGCCAGGTCGCGGAAGGAGTCGGCATAACCGTTCGGGTCGCGGATGATGACACGGGGCGTCGGACGGGAGCGCAACTCGTCAATGGTCTCAATGCGCAGTTCGCCCTGCAGCTCCCCGGTGGGGAAGAGCTGGTTGAGACGGTAACCGACGCCGGCCTCCTCGACCGCGATGAGCGCCTGCGGGTAGACGTCCATGACGTGATCGATGATGGGCCGCGGGTCAAAGGTGACGTGGGACTCGATCTCGACAGGCGACATCGTCGCGGTGACGGCTCCGTTGGACACCACCGCGTGTCCTCCCTGCAAGCCGAGAGCCTTATGGACGGGTATCGCTCCGAAGAGCCCTCGCCCGGTAGCCAGGACGATGGGGACATCGACCTTGGCAACCGCCTTACGGACCGAGTCCGGAAGCTCGCCCTTCATGTCGACGAGGGTGCCGTCGATGTCGAGGGCCACCATACGAGGATTGAATGTCATGTTAGCCAGCCTGCCACCATGCGATGATCATGCGGTGAACACAACGTGACTTTCTCAGGCAGCCAACCTTGCGCGCCTCGGGTGCGGGCGTCCGGTCACCGTCTCGTACGCGGCCGCCAGGCTGGTCATCTTGGCTTTCGCGGGTGCGTTGTGGCGTGGAGCTGACGAGGTGTCGCGAGCCTGCCGCATGTGCCGCTTCACGGTGGACAGTGAGCAGCCGAGACGCTCTGCGATGAAGCTCAACGGCTGGTCAGGGTGGGCTTGACGCAGTTTGACAACATCCTGGGTGGACACCTGGCGGCCGGGACTGATGACCCCGGCGTAGGACTCGAAGTCCTCGGGACGAACTCGTACCCCCAGGCGGGAGCGAATGCGCGAACGCTGACGTGGGGTTGTGCCCGCAGCGAATCCGGCGACGTCATGGTTGAGGATGGCATTCTCGAGGCACTGCTCGAAGAGGGGGCAGGCGGAGCAGGCGGCTTGAGCTTGGGTCCGCAGTGCGCGCTCCAGGCGGTGCTCGTCGGGTGTGGCGGCAGCGCTGTCACCCTCGAGCAGGGGATGCTGGAAAACTGCTGTGAGGTTGGCACAGGCCGGGAGGGTGCGGTCGCTCGTCCGGTTCACGATGGCTCCTTTCCGATGGGCCAAGGCGGCGTGTTTCAACGTCAACTGGCTGTGATGGTACAAGTGCGTTTCAGGCGTTGACGTGACGTCGACGGTGACGGTATTTCGGCTTCAACAGGGCGCGCCAGGCGGATGTGTACGTACACATCTCGGGGTGTTACGCCGCTGAGGCCGATGGCAACGGTGGCCTTCAGTACAGCCAGATCTGTACTTTTGGACAGCTGATCGTGAATCCAGCGGACTTTCGTCCACATTGCCGGCGTCCAAGGGCTTGCCAGCCCCACTGGCGCTCAGCCCGACCCGTCCCGCGTGGGAAAACCGGCGCTGTGCCGGTTAGAGTGCCAAGGTGGATGCAGCAACATACATGGCACTCGTCCTCGCACTTGCGGTCGGTGCTCAGTGGCTCGGATGGCGTTTACGCCTACCCGCGCTGCTGTTCCTCCTCGTGATCGGTTTCGCCCTCGGACAGTGGGTCACTCCCGACGAAATATTCGGAAGGCAACTCCTGTTTGACGGTGTCAACCTCTCAGTGGCAATCATCCTCTTCGAAGGGTCACTTGGGCTCAAACTCCGCGAAGTTCGTGACTTGGGAAGACCGATTTTTCGGTTGTGCACCATCACCGCAGGGATCGCGTGGCTCCTCATCACCCTGGCTGCGATGGTGTTGGGGTTCGACGGTCGCGTGTCCCTGCTGTTGGGCGCGATCCTCATCGTCACCGGTCCGACGGTCATCAATCCGATCCTGCGTCAGCTGAGACCCACTCGACGGGTGAGTGCCCTGCTCAGATGGGAGGGCATCGTCGTCGATCCGTTGGGTGCGATCCTGGCCCTGTTGGTCTATCAGGGCATCAGCAGTATCGACGGGTCCTCGATCGGGCAAGGCATGTTGAACCTGGGCCTGACTCTGCTGGTCGGGTTGTTGTTCGCGGCTCCTATCGGCTGGCTACTCACCGCCATGATGAGACGACATCTCATCCCGGACTTCCTGCAGGGTGTGATCTTCGTCGGGGTGGCCGTCGGTACCTTCGTCGGAGCGAACTTCCTGCGCGAGGAGTCGGGGCTCGTCGCCGTGACGATGCTGGGCATTTACCTGGCCAACCAGCGCAACCTCGAGCTTGAGCCCGTCATCGAGTTCAAGGAGCACCTGCAGGTACTGCTCGTTGGGGTGCTGTTCATCATGCTCGCCGGACGGGTGACACCCTCCCAGATCGTCGACATCCTGCCCACGGGCCTGATCTTCGTCGCCCTGCTCGTGCTGGTCATCCGGCCGGTCTCGGTGATGCTGGGGTTGCTGCGCACTGAGACGACACGCCAGGAGAGAATCCTCATGGCGTTCATGGCTCCGCGAGGAATCGTGGCCGCATCGGTGGCATCGATCTTTGCGATGGAGTTCAGCGAGTCTGCCAGCCATGTCAAGGAGCAGGCCAAGGAGATCGCCGAGTCCGACCCCGAGCGGGCTCAACGACTCATGTCGTTCGCTGACCAGATTACGGGGATGGCAAGCCAGGTCGACCGGCTCGTGCCGCTGGTATTCCTCGTCATCGTCTGCACGGTGGCCATTTACGGTCTGGGTATTGGCAGGCTTGCTGAGAAGCTCGGGTTGGCGTCGGCAAGTCCGCGCGGAGTGATGTTTGCGGGATCACCGGCATGGAGCATCGACACCGCGAAAACCCTGCGCGACCTGGACGTCCCCACCCTCATCGTCACCCGACGTGCCTACGACCTCTACGCTGCCCAGAAAGCGGGACTCAGGTGCGAGGCAGCAGACTTCCTCTCCGAGTACGCGACTGAGGACATGGACCTCGCAGGAATCGCGTCGATGGTGGCCTGTACCCCCGACGATGACACCAACTCGATCGCGTCGGTGCATTACCGGCGCGCGTTGGGGCGGGCGAACGTGTTCCAGCTTGAGCGTCTGGATGAGGGTGACGACGAGGATTCGACCACTGGCACTGCGCAAATCCTCAAGGCGAGGACAGCTTTCGACCCGCCGGCAACCCACTCGGCCATGGACAAGATGTGGCGCAGCGGCAAGAGGGTGCGCCGGGTCGAGCTGGACGAGGATCGGACCTGGGAGCAGTTCCGCCAAGCCCTCCCCGAGGCTGTCGTGATGTTTGTCGTCAAGCCGTCGTCGGTGAGTGTCGCAAACGTCGACATGAGTGACCCCAAGGATGGCGACACCATCATTTACCTGGGCGACGAGTGGAAGGAAGCTCCGGAACCTGCTCCTGCTGAGGATGAGGAACCGAAGCGTCAGACGATGTCCGTGCCGTCGTCAGAGGAGGCGGTTCGAGATCGCATTGACGCCGATCGTAAGGCGGCAGCGGAGAAGGAGAAGGCGGCAGCGGAGAAGGCTTCCTTGGTCGCGACCGAGGACGAGTCCCGTCCTGCTGCTCCCACAGCCCATGAAGAGAGGGCTGAGTCCGGGTCCATTGCCGATGTGCGCGACGAGGAACCGATTCGACCCCATACTGATCAGCTGAGTCCGGGCAGAGCGTCGCCCATGTCGGCGGACTCACCGAGCGAGTGGTGAGAAGAAGGACCTGAGGGTGGCTGTGCCGTCGTCAGGTCCTTCGTCATGGTGGCGCCGGTCGTTTCCTGTCGCCTTCCACCGGATGCCTCTTCTCCTTCTGGTCGTGGGAGTTTCGTCGAATCAGTGGCAGCCCTTGTCAGCCATGTTGGCGGTGGTGGTGCTGTGGAATCCTCGGGGTGAGGGTCCTCACTTGAACGTGATTGATGTGAAGTCCTCGGTCTGCTTCTTGATCCCCACCTCAGTGGGGAAGCGCTCGATCGAGCTGGCGCCGTAGAAGCCGACGATGCCCTCGGTGTTGTCGAGGATGTACTGGGCGTCCTCGGGGTGGGCGATCGGGCCGCCGTGGCACAGGCACAGGATGTCAGGATTCACCGACTTCGCCGCGTCGGCCAGCTTCTGTACCTTCACCGCAGCTTCCTCGAGGCTGAGTGCAGTCTGGGCCCCGATGGTGCCGGATGTTGTCAGGCCCATGTGCGGAACGAGGATGTCGGCGCCGGCCGCTGCCATGTCCTTGGCCTGATCCTCATCGAAGACGTACGGAGACGTCAGCAAATCGAGTTCATGGGCCATGCGGATCATGTCGATCTCGGGGCCGTAGCCCATGCCCGTCTCCTCGAGATTGGCGCGGAATACGCCGTCGATCAGGCCCACCGTCGGGAAATTCTGGACTCCGGCGAAGCCCACCTCCTTCACCTGCTTGAGGAAGTACGGCATGACCCGGAACGGGTCGGTGCCGTTGACTCCGGCGAGCACGGGGGTGTGCTTGACGACGGGAAGGACCTCGTTGGCCATTTCCATGACGATCGCGTTGGCGTCGCCGTAGGCGAGTAGGCCGGACAGCGAGCCACGGCCCGCCATGCGGAACCGTCCTGAGTTGTAGATGACGAGCAGATCGATGCCGCCGGCTTCGGCAGACTTCGCGGTGATGCCGGTGCCGGCGCCGCCGCCGATGATTGGGTGGCCTGCCGCGACCTTCGCGCGGAACCCGTCGAGGATCTCTTGTCGTGACATAGTGTTGATTCCGGTCCTTTCACTTGGTGATTGCTTGATGGAGGGCGTCAGCCATCGCTTTGCCGAACCCCTCGTCGTTGATTGCCTGGTCGAGTTCGACAAGCGCCACGCTGCTGCCTCGCAGGCCGTCACGCAGTGCCCCGAACAGAGCTTCGTCAGCTTCGGCATCGCGGAACGGGGCCCCGTCGACGTCGAGGGCGCTCACCCCACGCGATGGGATGAACATCGACGTCGGTCCGTTGGCTGCACCGAGCTTGGCGGCGATTCGGCGTCCCAATTCGGCCATCTCCTCGCGCGTGGTGCGCATCAGCGTCACCGTTGGATTGTGTACGACGAAGTGCCTCCCCTCGAACTTGGCGGGCACGGTGTCTGGGGGGCCGAAGTTGACCATGTCGAGCGCCCCGACGCTGACGACTTGTGGAAGGCCCACTCTGCCAGCGGTTTCCAGTCGGTGGGGGCCTGCGGAGAGAACGCCGCCGACGAGGTCGTCGGCCAGTTCTGTGGTGGTGAGGTCGCAGACGCCGGCGAGCATGCCGGATTCCACGAGCTTCTCCATCGCGCGGCCGCCGGTGCCGGTCGCGTGGAAGACGAGCACCTCGTATCCGAGCTCGGTGAGACGTGCGCGGGCTTCGTCGGCAGCCGGCGTCGTGACGCCGAACATGGTGACTCCGACGAGTGGCTTGTGGTCGTCGCGGGCGATGCGGCCCTCGAACGACTTGGCCATGCCTGCGGCAGCCGCCGCCGCGTTGTCAAGGACCATCTCCGAGACCGAGTTGATGCCCGCCATGTCGACGACGGAGTACATCATCGCGACGTCCGCCTCGCCCACGTAGGGGCTCACGTCGCCTGAGGCCATCGTCGAGACGAGCAACTTCGGAAAACCGATGGGAAGCGCCCGCATCGCCGCGCTCGCGACGGAAGAGCCACCCGAGCCTCCGATGGCGAGCAGGGTGTGGATCCTGCCCTCGTCCGCGAGCTGTGTGGCAATCCGAGCGGCACCATGGCTCATCACATCCATCATGCGCCCGCGGTCGCGCACGGCGCGCAACTCGACGGCGTCTCCACCGGCGGCCCGAATCACCTCCTCGGAGGACACGTCCGCAAGCTCACTGCTCGAAAACGATCCGACGTCGATGAGTAGGGTCTCGACGCCCTCCACAACCAGTCGTTCTTTGAGCCATCGGTACTCATCGGCCTTGGTATCCAAGGTGCCGATCAGGCCAACAACTGCCATTGTCTTCACCCCTTCGTGCAAGATTGGCGCCAGCCTAGGTATCGCGCATCGGCCGCGCTGGGCCAATTGACGAACATTGGCCCAGCATGGCCGCTGATCGAGAGGAGACTCATGGTGTGCACTCACACATGACCGCTGCGCACTTGGCAGATCTCCTCGGCCCGTGGGCTCCCGAGCACGGCCGGTTACCGGATTCGCTCGCTGACGCCATCGCGGATCTCGTCGAGCAGGGATTCGTACCTGCCGGAATCATGCTTCCTCCCCAGCGGGAACTGGCGGCGAGCCTCGGAATCGCGAGAGGCACCGTCGCATCCGCGGTGTCGATCCTGGTCGAGCGAGGGTACGCGACAGCCCGACGGGGGTCTGGGGTACGGATCCGGTCCGGGAAGGCCACGGCTCAAACCGGCATGTCCGGGCGGCTGTTCTCCTTCACCAACGCATCCGCCGAACTCGCCGACCTCTCGACGGGTGCCCTCCCCGCGTCGCGTGTGGCACGGGAGGTACTCGCGGGTGGAGTGCGGGAGCTGGACCCGTATCTGGACACCGACGGCTACTTCCCTGCCGGGCTGCCGGTGTTGCGGCAGACCATCGCCGACTACCTCACCCGTCGTCACACACCCACCAAGCCCTCGGAGATCCTCGTCACGACGGGGGCTCAGCATGCCACACAGCTCGCGGTGCGCAGCGTGGTGGCGCCCGGCGACCTGGTGCTCTGTGACGACCCGACCTATCGCGGCGCGTTGGAGGTGTTCAATTCCGAGGGCGTCCGCGTGCAGGGGATCCCCATGCGTGGCGACGGGCTCGACGTCGCGTTGTTGGAGCAGGCCATGAAGCGGGGCCCCGAGCTGCTGTATTGCCAGACGAGCATTCACAACCCCACCGGTCGCACGACCTCCACGACGATGCGCAAGGCCATCGCCGGCGTCGTGAACGACTCATCGGTGCAGGTCATTGAGGATTGTTGTTCTGCGGACCTCTCGCTTGGGGTCGGCGCTGCTCCCAGTCTTGCCGGACTCGTCGACCCCGACCGACTCATCGGTTGTTGGACATGCTCGAAGCTGTTCTGGGGCGGGCTGAGGATTGGTTGGATTCGTGCCTCGGCCCCGCGAATCCGGGTGCTCACCGAGCTGCGGAAGGTAGGCGACCTCGCCACCTCCGTCGTCGACCAGCTTCTCGCCGTGCGCATGTTGCAGCGCGTCGAGGAGGCGCGCGATGAGCGGCGCACCCTTCTCCATGATCAACTCGCTCGCACAGAGGCCGTGCTGCGCGAGCTCCGGCCAAAGTGGCGGTGGGAGCCCATCCACGGCGGTCCATGTCTGTGGGTCGACACCGGCGAGGACGCGGCGCTTCTCGCGGAGCGAGCCAAGCGTGTCGGAGTGAAGCTTGCGCCCGGGCCGCGCTTCTCGCCGCACGACGGGCACCGCACCATGCTGCGAATCCCCGTCTGGCATGACCAGGAGTCGCTGCGGGCCGCGTTGATGGTGTGTTAGGCGTATTGACCGGGGAGGTTGGTCAGCCGGGTGACGGGTGGGAGGTTGCCGCAGGCTGAATGGGGCCTGTGATGATCGTGGAAGTGGATCCAGTCGGCCAGGGCATCACGACGCTCGGCTTGGCGAACCAGCCGACGGCCCGGGCCGGGACTGCGGTGGCCGCGAGGGCGGTCTCATCGTCGTGGACCTCGACGTAGACCAGTCGGGAGTGGCCATCGATCACGGAGTGGACGAGGGTGTGCTCGAGTCGGGGCTGACCGTGGGCCACAAACACTGGAACCTCGCGGCGACTTCGCGCAGGGAGCACCTGAGCGGCGAGCAGGAACGGCAGTCCTGGTCCGGATCATCCCTGCTCGCGCGGGCAGCATCTTTGCATAGTACGGGCAGCATGTTTGCATAGTACTTGTCCCTTCTTGAACGGCGCTCTGAAAACCTCAAGCCAGAACACTCATTCGCCGGACTGCTCAGAACAACACTTGTCGCATTAGCTATGGCCGGATCTCCTCTGTCGTTACCCTCGGGGGTCACATCTGCCGCACTGGCCGGGATCAGCTTCTCGCAGCAGCGGTGTCGTGAGGACTGAAGACCACATCATCAAGCAGCGTAAATCTCTCCTCGTGAACCCTTATTGCGTTTCGGGTTTTGTTAGTACTGCGATGAGTTCGTTGACTTTGAGTGGTTTGGATGATGAGCGTGTCGTGATGATCTGGCCGGACTGGCTGCCTGAGCGCCAATGTACTGTCCAGACTTCGGTCATGCGAAGGGTGTAGTCGCCCGGATGCTGGTACATGTAGCCGCAGTCGGGGGATTGGGCTCGCGGGTCAGCAGTGGTGGGGCGGGGAGTCGTGTGAGAACAGTGAACCGTTTTCTCTCCGGTTTCATAGATGGTTTCGGACCTCTGGGCGTCAAGGGAGACCACGATTCCGTGGGCGGAGTCGTGTGCGGTGTGATGTCCACCCCTGGGGTTGTGGAACCACAACGGCTGTCCCACGGCTGTGATATTCCACTTGTTGGCCGAAGGAGACGGCTGGACATCGATGACGGGTTTGGTCAATCGGATACTGGTTGCGATGTCAATCGACCAGGCTCTGATCTCCTCAGCAGTGGGGCCTGTAGGCGTCTGGGGTGCACGGTGCGGGGTTCGATGGTCAGGCGTGGGTGTGGAGTCGTGGCTGTGCAGCCCTGGTAGATACGGCATCCTGGTGAGGGACAAGATCGCTGAGTCAACATAGGGATCAGTCCCCGATAGCTTGGGTAATCCAGGAGACCCAGACGAGCCTGGTGAGTCTGGCGAGGTGTGGCCACGATGGGAGCCACCACCGCCATGACGACGCTTGTGATGGGAACCCCTGTAACCCGGATTGTGGTACTTGGCCCCCTTCTCCGGATCGATCACAGGCTTTCGATGAGAACCTCCGATGCGCTTGCCAATGCTTATGACACCGGTCTTCTCATTATCAACAACAGCTTCGGAGGACGAGCTTCGCCCCGATTGTTGCAGCCCGATTCCCTGTACGGCAATCAGCGTCGCCAGAGCGATAGTCAGGCCTCGCATTCTTCTCCCCTTTCTGAGAGTCCGTCAACAATCACCATGTGACCGTCAATCCGATCAAAGAACAGCTGGTTATGTTTGAGCGTCCCCTCAGAAACCAACTTCCCTGAAGCATCTACGAACTCCCATCCCCGTTGATCAACACACGAGTCAATAGCTAACGCATGACCTTCCTTGGGTTCATGGATGGCAATACTTACCGGTCCATAACCGGCAGAGTCAGGCCGAACAACGTGACCGCGCTCTTTCACTTTCTCGTAGTACTCCCGGATCATCTCCGCCCAGTCACCGCCAACAACGTCCTTCAGCCCAGCAGGTAACACCTCGCCTCCTCCCTCTTGCTCGAACAGCAGCGTCTGCTCCAGGTACGTCTCGTAAACCTTCTTGGCCTCCAGGAACAGCGCGTCCTGCGTGGTCCCGGGAACCGGGGTCGCCGTCGCTTTCACCAACCTCGGCTCATCCGACCTCAGCGTGGAAGTCGAGCTCGTCGTCACAGCACTGGGTACAGGAGTCACTCCACCCATCGCCCCAGAAGCGCCGTCATCACCACCACAGGCAGCCGTCCCCAACACCACCACGAAAGCAGTTACCATCGCCAAACGCCGTCGACAGCCTCCGGCGTGCTCACCATTCATCACCATGACGACAATCCTGAAGGCTCGCGCAACCGTTGAGAACCCCCGGAACCAAAATCTGTGGAAAACCCCGAAAATCTGTGGATAAGACCTCTGACTCATGTGAGGAAACTCCGGGCCGGGCGAGGTCCTCGTCAAGGTGAGGGCAGCCGGCATCGACCCAACCACTGCCTCAACCCTCATCGAGATCGCAGCAACCGTCATCTCCAATTGTGATCTCGCCGATCGGGTTCGGCCCGGTGGTCACAACTTGACCATGATTCAACGGTGTTGTTCACCATCTAAGGGCGGGGTTTGAAACGCACGCAAAGCGTCAAACGCGCTCCTCAGGTCACCGGAGTTGTCGGCGACAGTGACCCCTCAGAAGAGACTGCCACGGAGGGCATCGAATCCTAATACCCCTCGCGCACCCTCTTATCCCGAACGCGGTGGTCATCACGGTTGTGCAGGGGCTTGCTGCCAGCGCTGGTAGCGGCCCGGCCCGTCATCACCCGGATCGCCACCATCCCGGCAGTGGTGGTGATTGAGAGGCCGCCTTCTGGGCTGCGGCTATCCACAGCGGCGATCGTGGCCAGAGCTGGTGCTATCCACAGATCCAAGTTGGGTGAACGAAACCCGGGTACTCAGACGACAACTGAATATGTGAGAACTCTTCAAGACTATTTGAATCGTCACGGGGTGGCCCGCATTCATCGCTATAGCCCCATTCGCGGCCAAGCCGACCGGGCTGTGGCCCGCGGCCACGCCGTCCGTATCCTGCCTGGTGTGGTGGCTGCCACCGGCTTGGCCGACGACCCCCACACCGTTATCCGCGCCTTGTTGCTGTGGCACCGCGACATCACCCTCGTCGGTAGAGTCGCGTTGGTGCTGCAAGGGTTGAAAGCCCCCGGGGCAGACCGGTACATGGACCTGGCGCGCATTGGGAGTGTGGAGGCATTCTCGCGCACCCGATGTCTGGACCGGCCCAGAATCCGGGTGCATCGCTGGCACATGCCTCGCCGATACCTGGTCGAACGCGACGGTATCTGGATGACCATGCCGGAGGTCTCGGTGCTGATATTGGCGATTGCCGGCGATTGGGAATGGGTCTGCGAGGCGCTGCGTCAACACCTGGTCACCCCTGCGTCGTGCCGCAAAGCCCGTAAGGCATTGGCTGGCCGCTATTCGAAGGCCCAGGTTGACGCTGCGCTGGCCGATATTGATCTCAACGCCTGGTCGATTCCCGAGTCGGAGATGGGGCGGATGCTGCGCGCCGTGGGAGTGACCGGGCACAAGCCCAACCGGAAAATCTGGGCCGGAGAACACTGCTACTACCTCGACCAAGCATTCGACGCTGAACACGTCGCCCTCGAAATCGACGGACGCAGTGTTCACGCAACTGCGGACGGTTTCGAAGACACCATGATGCGCTCAGCCCACCTGGATCGACACGGCTGGACTGTACTTCACACTACCCCCACCATGATGCGGCGCAGCCCCCGGTTCGTCCTCGACTGGCTGGCCTCCCACCTCCACCGACGTCACCGACCCAAAACCATGTACACCGAAACCGTCCTACGACGCATCATGAACGGCGTTCGACCCGCCTAACCAGTACCCTCCCCGACACCAGGTATTGCGACAGTACGGATCCAAGGCCTCACCTTGCCCAGTGGTGGCAAAACTGGTTATGACCACACTGGCGACCACCCCACACGACACAACACCCGGTCACCACCCACATCACCACACCACGCGGAACGCGGACGCGCGGGGTAGTTGACGAATCAACGCGGGTAGGCGCCCGACCAGGAAACCCAAGTGCGGGATCAGGTCAGCGGAATGGGTGGGCCAGCAGCGGAATAAGGCGCGCGGCGCTGACGTCAGTCGCGCCTCCACACCCAGCAACTCGGCGATTACGCGGTCTGACGCTTCTTCACGAGCCGGATTGTCGTCCACACGATCGCTCCGATGATGGCGCTGGTAATTCCAGCCACGAGGAATCCCCACTGCCACCCGTGAGAGTCCATGATGGCGCCGATCAACGGGGCTGCCATAGCCGTGCCGCCGTTGAGGCATGATCCCTGCCATCCGATGATGGCTCCTCGAGAATCTGCCGGTACCAGGTCGGTCAGGGCATCGATGGACGAGGTGATCGTCGGGGCGCAGAAGATGCCACCCACGAACAGCAGGATGGCCGCCGACCCAGGGCCGCTCGACAGTGCCGGCAACGCAGTCATCGCACCAAGGAACACGAGGAGAAGCGCCGTGGACGCCCCCCTTGGCAGGGCTCCGTACATGACGCCACCGATGGCCGACCCAAAACCTGAGGCTGCGAGCACCCACCCGATCATCCCGGGGTGGCCCATCGACCTCATGGCGGCGACGGTCGTCAGCTCAATACCGCCCAGGCAGAAGCCGGTTGCGATGACGGTGAACAGAAGGGACGCCGACGTTGGCGACAGCCACGTCGTCTTCGGGTTGTGCGGGGTCTGAACAGCCGGTGCGTCCGAGGCTGGTGGCACCGGGTCGACCTTGGAGGGCTCGGTGGTCGCCGGGTTCAGGATCATCAGGCCTGCAGCGCCAATGGCAGCGATGAACCCACACGCGGTGATGGTGATCTGGGTTCCGATGGTCGTCGCTGCAATGATGGCGACTGTCGGGCCGATCATGTAGCAAATTTCCACGCTCACCGAGTCCAGTGACAGAGCGGCACGGCGTCGGGACGTGGGCACGGCGGCCATCAAGACCTGGCGTGGGATGGTGAAAATCGGGTAGTTCCACAGGCTCCCTATTGCGCATAGCACGAGGAGCGGGAAATACCCTAGCCACGGCGATAGTCCCCAGGTGGCCGTCGTGATGATAAGAGACGGGAACATGGTTCGCCGCAGCCCTTTGCGGTCGACCATGCTGCCTCGCCATGGCCCTGAAACCATAGTTGCCACGGTGACGACGGTCGTCACAGCCCCGGCTCGCACGTAGTCAAGATGCAGGGAACTGACGACGTGGACGCTCATGACGATTCCGAGGCTGAAGATCGGAATCCGGATGAGAGCCGACAACAGGAGGGTTGCCCACACCTCCCGGATGGCGATGACATCCCGGTAACCGCGCACTCAAGCACTCTACAACGATCTGGCTGGCCCACGCTGGTAGAGAGCCTGGGCATGACATAGGCCGCACATCGTCGGTGATGTGCGGCCTACTCCGAGGTTGACTCAGCGTTCCAGCTTGCGACGCAGGGTGGCGGTGTTCTCGGCGGTCTTGATGAGGGCGAGGACGAACTCGATCTGCATCCGCACACCGATGACGAACAGTAATGCTGGGATCCATCCCACGAGAATTATGAGCACGACGACCACGCCGGTGCCGCCAGCATCGGCGCCGGCGGCTGTACCAATGGCACCGCCAACGCCGGCTACGATGATAGAGCCGATCCACATCACGGCCGCGCAGATGATCGCGATGATGTACACAAGTTTCGCGATCTTCGGCGTGACGTAGTAGTCGAAGGACATGTCGAAAAGGGCCCCGAAGAAGCCCTTCTTGTCGCTGGACGGCGACGGGTTGGATCCGTCGTAGCTGTACTGGGTTGACTGGTTGCTCTGGCCGTAGGGCTGGGTCGACCGGTTGCCCTGTCCGTAGGGCTGGGTGGGGTAGTTCGAGGGCTGGTACGGCGCGTTTGCGCTGTTGTTATTCGAGTCGCCGGTCGGCGTCACATTACTCATGGCAACAGTGTGCCATGTGAGGACGCCTTCGGGGAAGTGTTCATATTCGTATCGCTGAGGGAAATACTTCGTGACGAATAATTAAACTTATGGGGCCGCCCAAGTCTCTTTCGGACGGCCCAACCTGAGGTGTTGCGATCAGTCGACACCAAATTCCATTGCGGCGGCGTCGAGAGCCCTTTGGCTGTTGTCATCGTCGTCATATCCGCTGGCCGCGATGTCCGCCGCGCCGCCAGCCTTCAGCTGTCCAACGAGATCTGCGTGGCTTGTCAGCTGGCCCTGGGCGGAGTAGAGCTCCAGCTTCTCGCGGGTGTCGGCGATGTCGAGGTTGCGCATGGTGAGCTGGCCGATGCGGTCGGTCGGGCCGAATGCGGCGCCCTCGACGCGCTCCATCGACAGCTTCTCGGAGTGGTAGGAGAAGTTCGGGCCGGTGGTGTCGAGTATGGAGTAGTCCCAGCCGCGACGTAGTTTGAGGGTGACCGATCCGGTGACGGCACTTGCGACCCAGCGAGTGAGCGACTCGCGGACCATGAGGGACTGCGGGTCGAGCCAGCGGCCCTCGTAGAGCAGCCGGCCGAGACGACGTCCCTCGTTGTGGTACGTCGCGAGGGTGTCCTCGTTGTGAATGGCGTTGACGAGCCGCTCGTATGCGATGTGCAGCAGGGCCATGCCGGGGGCCTCGTAGATGCCGCGGGACTTGGCCTCGATGATGCGATTCTCGATCTGGTCGCTCATGCCGAGTCCGTGGCGACCGCCGATGGCGTTGGCCTCCAGGACGAGGGCGACGTTGTCGTCGTACTCCTTGCCGTTGATGGCGACAGGCATGCCCTGCTCGAAGGAGATGGTCACCTCCTCGGTGTCGATCTTGACGTCGGGGTCCCAGAACTTGACGCCCATGATGGGCTCGACGGACTCGATCGAGGCGTGCAGGGACTCAAGGGTCTTGGCCTCATGGGTGGCGCCCCAGATGTTGGCGTCGGTGGAGTAGGCCTTCTCCTTGGAGTCGCGATAGGGCAGGTCGTGGGCGGTGAGCCAGGCACTCATCTCGTCGCGGCCGCCGAGCTCGGCGACGAAATTTTCGTCGAGCCAGGGCTTGTAGATGCGCAGCTGAGGGTTGGCGAGCAGGCCGTAGCGGTAGAACCGCTCGATGTCGTTGCCCTTGTAGGTGGAGCCGTCGCCCCAAATCGAGACGTTGTCGGCGTGCATGGCGCGCACCAGTAGCGTGCCGGTGACAGCGCGACCGATCGGGGTGGTGTTGAAATACGGGCGCCCGGCGGAGCGGACGTTGAAGGCCCCGCATGCGATGGCGCTCAGGCCCTCCTCGACCAGGGCTGCCTTGCAGTCAACGAGTCGAGAGATCTCGGCACCGTAGTCGAGGGCGCGGCCCGGCACTGACGCGATGTCGGGCTCGTCGTACTGACCGATGTCGGCAGTGTAGGTGCATGGGATCGCGCCGTTCTCGCGCATCCACGCGACGGCTACCGAGGTGTCGAGACCTCCAGAGAATGCGATGCCGACGCGCTCGCCGACGGGAAGCTGAGTGATGACCTTGGACACGTCGTACACTCTAGAGCATATATATGCGTACAAGCAAATGGATATTCACTCGGTGGGTGTGGTGGAGCTCCGGGTGCTGATGATGGGCGGTGCCATGTCAGGTGGCAGAGACCGGAGTCGTAACCGAAATCACCACCGTGAGGCCGGGTGATGGGAGGCTCAAGTGATGGACGGGCGGTTCCGGGTTGACTGTCCGACTTACGCCGATGGGAGCTGAGACGGCATTGGGATGGTGAAAACAACAACGACCTGCCGCGACCGAAGCCGTGACAGGTCGTGTGTGGGCGAGGGGCCTCAGAGGGTCAGCGCGACCTTCCCGAGTACTTCGCCGGACTCCAGGCGAGCGTGAGCCTCGCCAGCCTCGGGCATGGGGAAGGACTCGACGGGGGCGGGCTTGATGCTGCCGTTGGTGTAGAGCGGCCAGGCAATCTCACGGACCCGTTGGCAGATCTTGGCCTTCTCCTCGAGGGGTCGGGGGCGCAGGCTCGTTGCGGTGACGAGGGCACGCTTGTTGAGCAGCTTGCCGATGTTGAGCTCCCCCTTGACGCCGCCCTGCATCCCGATGATGTCGAGACGACCGCCGGTGGCCAGCGCATCGACGTTGAGGCTGAGGTACTTGGCGCCCATGACATCGAGGATGACGTCAACGCCGCGGCCATCGGTCGCCTCCTTGACGGCGGCAACCCAGTCCTCGTGATAGTCGAGGGCTACGTCGGCGCCAAGATCGCGGCAGAACTCCTGTTTCTCGGGGGTGCCGCACGTGGTGATGACCGTGCAGCCGAGCGATTTGGCGTACTGGATGGCGAATTGTCCGATGCCGCCGGCGCCACCGTGGACGAGAAGGGTCTCGCCCTGGGACAGGCCGACGTGGTCCATGTTGGAGATGACGGTTGCTGCGACCTCGATGAGGGTTGAGGCGGTGACTGGGTCGATGCCGTCGGGGAGGGGGAGAAGTTGGCCGGCCGGGACGATGACGTATTCGGCGTATCCGCCGCCAGCGAGTAGGGCAACGACGTCGTCGCCTTCGGACCAGCCGTCGACATCGGGGCCCAGGGAGGAGACGGTGCCGCTGACTTCCAGGCCCATGGTCTGGGAAACGCCCTTCGGTGGCGGGTAGAGACCCTGGCGCTGTAGGAGGTCACCACGGTTGATGCCGGCTGCCCTCACCTTGACGAGGACCTCGCCCGGCCCGGGTTCGGGGGTGGGCACCTCGGTCCATTCGATGCACTCGGGGCCGGGGCGATGGCGGCCCTTGGAGTCTGTTGTGTCAGTGGGGCGGACGGTGATCGCATGCATGCTTCAAGCGTGCCACAGGGTGGGGTGGATGCCAGGTCCCTCACTCGACCGAACGATGTTATCCACAGATTTTCGGGGTTTTCCACAGATTTTGGTTTCGGGGGTTCTCAACGGTTGTGTGGGGCTTCAGGATTGTCGTCATGGTGATGAATGGTGAGCACGCCGGAGGCTGTCGACGGCGTTTGGCGATGGTAACTGCTTTCGTGGTGATGTTGGGGACGGCTGCCTGTGGTGGTGATGACGGCGCTTCTGGGGCGATGGGTGGAGTGACTCCTGCGCCCGGTGCGGTGACGACGAGCTCGACTCCCACGCCGAGATCGACTTCCACGCCGAGGTCGGATGAGCCGAGGTTGGTGAAAGCGACGGCGACCCCGGTTCCCGGGACCACGCAGGACGCGCTGTTCCTGGAGGCCAAGAAGGTTTACGAGACGTACATGGAGCAGTCGCTGCTGTTCGAGGAAGAGGGCGGAGGGAAGGTTCTACCGACAGGGCTGAGGGAAGTGGTTGGCGACCCGTGGGAGGGAGCCCTGCAGGAGTATTACACGAAGGTCAAGAAACGGGGGCACCATGTCACTCCGGAATCGGCTGGGTTCGGAGAAATGACTCTGTCTCGGATCAAGACGGAACCGGGATACGACATAACGATCAAGTCGTGTGCAGATCAGCGGGGTTGGGTCTTTGTCGATGATGCTGGGAAAGAGATGGCACGGGGGAATCTGCGACAGAACACTCTCTCGATGATTCGAGAAAAAGGCAAACTTGTCATCGTTGACGGATTTTCGGGGGGTGTAGACACATGCGAAAAGTGATGTGTTCATGTGTCGGGCTTGCGCTTCTTCATGTTGGTTTCATGTCGATGCAGGCGTTTGCGGAGGGAAATCGGGGGGTACTGGACGCGGAAACCCCCGGTGAAGTCACTGTGATCTACCACAGACATGGCTACCATCGGAGGCCTGTGATCGATCCGGAGAAGGGGGCCAAGTACCACAATCCGGGTTACAGGGGTTCCCATCACAAGCGTCGTCATGGCGGTGGTGGCTCCCATCGTGGCCACACCTCGCCAGACTCACCAGGCTCGTCTGGGTCTCCTGGATTACCCAAGCTATCGGGGACTGATCCCTATGTTGACTCAGCGATCTTGTCCCTCACCAGGATGCCGTATCTACCAGGGCTGCACAGCCACGACTCCACACCCACGCCTGACCATCGGACCCCGCATCGTGCACCCCAGACGCCTACAGGCCGCACTGCTGAGGAGATCAGAGCCTGGTCGATTGATATCGCAACCAGTATCCGATTGACCAAACCCGTCATCGATGTCCAGCCGTCTCCTTCGGCCAACAAGTGGAATATCACAGCCGTGGGACAGCCGTTGTGGTTCCACAACCCCAAGGGTGGACATCACACCGCACACGACTCCGCCCATGGAATCGTGGTCTCCCTTGACGCCCAGAGGTCCGAAACCATCTATGAAACCGGAGAGAAAACGGTTCACTGTTCTCACACGACTCCCCGCCCCACCACTGCTGACCCGCGAGCCCAATCCCCCGACTGCGGCTACATGTACCAGCATCCGGGCGACTACACCCTTCGCATGACCGAAGTCTGGACAGTACACTGGCGCTCAGGCAGCCAGTCCGGCCAGATCATCACGACACGCTCATCATCCAAACCACTCAAAGTCAACGAACTCATCGCAGTACTAACAAAACCCGAAACGCAATAAGGGAGTATCTGACGGCAGCGAGGGAGTACCTGACATCAGCGCCGCGCAATGGGCTTTGCGCAGCGCCCATGGGGCGACGGTGGAGCGCCAACGTTCCAGAGGCAGGGCCGCAGCTCGAGTGATGCCGAAGCGACATCCTGTGTGATGCTCACGCGAGACTCCGCAAAATGCCCACGCGAGAACCTGTGTGATGCTCACGCGAGACACCGCAAAATGCCCACGCGAGAACCTGTGTGATGCCCACGCGAGAACCTGTGTGATGCCCACGCGAGAACCTGTGTGATGCCCACGCGAGACCCCGTGCAGTACCTGTGCCGCGTAGCAGATCTCGCCCAAGCTTCACCGTCGAAGCCCCACACGGTGAATGGCACCGCTGAATCATGGCTAAGATGTGACCACCGGGCCGAGCCCGGTTGGCGAGATCGCATAGTGGACGAGTGCAGCCGCCTTGAAAGCGGCCGAGGGCAACCTCCGTGGGTTCGAATCCCACTCTCGCCGCCATGAGGGCCTGCCCCCTCACACCGGGTACCCGGGGGTCGAGCCTCACAGATCAACCTTGTAGCGACGGGAGATTGGGATGGCCAAGAAGGACGTGACGGATCTTCCTCCTGGCGCGAGCCGGCACGTCATGTCCCCGGAGCCGCCAATTCGTGGATTCATCGTCGCCGGCGTCATCTCGATCATCGGAGCCGTCCTGATGATCATCAGTGTCGCCAACAAGTGGCACGAAGCCGTGACCATCCTGTTCATCGCCGTTCTCGCATGCGGCATCGCCCTGGCCATCATTGCCGCCTGGTCGATGGTTCACATGAAGCTGTACGTCGACCTCGACGACGAGGGCTATCACATCCACGGTGCCGGACAGGATCGCCGCGGCACCTGGGACAAGGTCACCAAGGCCGCTCTCACGCAGTCACGTTCCCGTCTCACCCTCTATCACGGCCAAGTCGGACGCACTCACATCGTTCGTCCTGGCGGCGGGGATCCCAAGGAAATGGACGATTTGGCTGTCGACGTCGCCCATCGCCTCGACAAATCGCGCGGATATCGGCAAAACGTCTGAACCCCATCACGACCCAAGCGGGCCGTGACGTCCCAGAAACGGTTCGCAGTGCCGTGGCCTGTTGCGCGCGGCTCATGGGTGCATTCCGACTTGTGTGGGATGGCGATTCTGGGCGT
Source organism: Cutibacterium equinum (assembly GCF_028021195.1). Taxonomy (NCBI): domain Bacteria; kingdom Bacillati; phylum Actinomycetota; class Actinomycetes; order Propionibacteriales; family Propionibacteriaceae; genus Cutibacterium; species Cutibacterium equinum. The sequence goes on along the minus strand of NZ_CP115668.1, from coordinate 2,307,050 downwards.
TCTGACTGACGCTGGTGGTGCATGTCCGACTCACGCGGGGACGGGGTGTGCGGTGCACGCGCTGGACCGCGTCGGGGTTGGTGCGCATGGCAACAGTGGCGGCATCGCTCAGTGACGATGTGGCCGGGCCGCGTCATGCACGGCCCGGCCAGTTTGAAGTCATCCTGCGCCGAATCCAACCAAGCTCAGCGATCCAACAGCTCAGCGATTCGGTCAACTCAGCGCAGGTATCACCTGGTGTCAGCTCTCCTCGAGCTGGCCGGAATCGGCCTGTCTTGGGGCCTCAGGCACCTTGACCGGGCGAATCTTCGCCCACAGCAGGAATGCTGCTCCGGCGATGAGCAGACAGATCCCGGCCCACACGTCGGCTCGAGCATCTGCCCCCTTGATCAGGCCGGTGATCGTCAGAATGACGCCATAGAGCGCAAGCAACTCACCAATGACGGTACGAATATCCATCGCGCGGGCGACCTTGCGACGATTGCGACGGGCCGTGGAAGTTTCGTTGGTCATGACAACCTCCTCAGAAAACGATGTTGAGAACGACGGTGATGGCAAGCACGGTCATGCCGAGCGGAACTGTGCGTCGATACCACGGCAGGCTCTTCTCGTGCGGATCGACGAGGCTTTCCTTCGGCGTCTCCGAATACACCAGACCGACGAGTTCGGCAGCCGGTTTCGGTGTTGTGAACAGCGAAACCACAATGCTGACGATGATGTCGGCGAGGAATCCGACCGTGGCAGCCAGGAACGCAGTTCCCTGACCCGGCAAGGTGAACACCCCATTGAGGCTCATGATCCACACCGTCACGGCGCTGAGAGTACCGACGACGAGCCCCGACCAGCCGGCGTGCGGGGTCGACTTCTTCCAGAACATGCCAAGGATGAACGTCGCGAACAGCGGGGCGTTGAAGAACCCGAAGAGGGTCTGCAGGTAGTCCATGATGTTGGAGAAACCAGATGCCAGGAACGCGGTTCCAATAGCAATGACAGTCGCGATGACCGTGGCGATTCGGCCAACCTTGACGTAGTAGACGTCAGACTTGTTCTTGCGCACGTAGTGCTGCCAGATGTCCACGCTGAAGACGGTGTTGAACGCCGAGATATTCGCGGCCATACCGGCCATGAAGGCCGCCAGCAGGCCCGTGATCGCAATACCCGTCAGACCAGTCGGCAAGAGGTTGCGGATGAGGAACAGCACCGAGTCGTTGTACTGAACGGCGTTGCCCGACGCGCCACCGGCGACATGCTCGCCCGCCTTCATCCGAGCAATCTCGGGAACGAGCACTGCCGCCAACATGCCGGGAAGAACGGTGAGGAACGGCACCAGCATCTTCGGGAAGGCGCCGATGATTGGTGTCTTGCGCGCCGACGACAACGAATCAGAGGCCATGGCACGCTGCACCTCGACGAAGTTGGTCGTCCAGTAGCCGAAGGACAGCACGAATCCGAGTCCCAGGGTGATGCCAATGACCGACATCACCGGGTTGGTGAATCCCGACAGCGCCTGACCGGGCCAGGAGTGCAACTGCTGGGCGGCTGGGGTCACGGTGTCGGGATGGGCTTGCGCCGCAGCGGTGATCTTGGCCTTGAGCCCGTTCCATCCGCCGACACGGTGCAGACCGATGACGACCAGTGGCAGCAGGGAGGCGACGATGACGAAGAACTGCAACACCTCGTTGTAAATGGCCGCCGACAAGCCACCAAGGCTGATGTAGGCGAGCACGATCACCGCGGCGACGATGAGGGCGACCCACAGTGGCCATCCCAGCAGAGCATGGACGATCGTCCCGAGCAGGTAGAGGTTGATGCCAGCGATGAGCAACTGGGCGAGCGCGAAGGAGATCGCATTGACCAAGTGAGCGGCAGGCCCGAATCGTTTGAGCATGAACTCCGGCACCGAGCGCACCCCGGAGCCGTAGTAGAAGGGCATCATGACGATGCCGAGGAAGACCATCGCCGGGATGGCGCCGATCCAGAAGTAGTGCACGGTCGGGATGCCGATCTGGGCGCCATTGGCTGACATACCCATGATCTCGACGGCACCGAGGTTGGCTGACACGAACGCCAGCCCTGTCACCCACCCAGGCAGGCTGCGCCCGGACAGGAAGAAGTCAAGGGAGTCGGACACCTGGTGTCTGGCGGCCAGTCCGATCCCGAGAACGAACACGAAATAGATGAGCAGGATCAGGTAGTCAACGAATCCCGCGTTGATGAGCGTCTCCAACGGCATTGTGTGGGGTGGTCCTTTCTGTCATGGCGGGGCCGACGGTGGCGTTGCCGGCATCGGCCCTGTGAGGAACCATAGGACCCCAGGGTGGCGGACTCCCACCCCGACCCGCTATTTTTGAGTACGTAAACATTATCGGTGAGCGAAGTGCCCACGGAGTCGTTGCCATCGTCGGTAGCGGCGTACGGTCTTCCTCACTGACACCGATTCTTGACGGGCAAAGGAGCCACACATGTCGCAGACAACTGACGCCTCCGCGGCACATCACGAGACCTTCACGATCGGCACGGCATGGTCGGCTGAAGACGGCGCAGCCCGTGCCCGTGACCTCTTCGCCGAGCGCATTGGCGGCACCCCCGACGGCGTCTGGGCCGCTCCCGGTCGCGTCAACGTCATCGGTGAGCACACGGACTACAACAACGGCTTCTGCCTGCCCATGGCCCTGCCTCACCGCACCTACGTTGCCGCTCGTCGTCGCGACGACAACCAGGTCGTCCTCGTCTCTCAGCTTGGCGAGTCCGTCGTCTCCTGGGAGGGAAGCGTCGATCAGATCGCTCCGGGGTCCGTCGATGGCTGGCAGGCCTACACCGCCGGCGTCGCATGGGCACTGCGCGAGGCCGGACACCAGATCGGCGGATTCGAGGCCGCCCTGGTCACCTGCGTACCCCTGGGAGCGGGTCTGTCCTCGTCAGCAGCCGTCGAGTGCAGCGTCGGGCTGGCCCTCGCAGATCTGTTCGACCTTGGCCTGTCCGACTCCGAGGCCGGCCGTACAGATCTCGTCAATGCTGCCCGCGCTGCGGAGAACGACGTTGCCGGAGCACCTACCGGAGGTCTCGACCAGACGGCATCCCTGCGCACCACCGAGGGTCACGCCCTCCTCCTCGACTGCGAGGACTGGTCGGTTCGTCAGGTCCCCTTCGACCTCGATGCTGCCGGCCTGGAACTGCTCGTCATCGACACCCGCGCCTCCCACAGCCTCGTCGATGGCCAGTATGAGGCCCGCCGTCGCGCCTGCGAGGACGCATCACGCATTCTCGGCGTCGCCAGCCTGCGTGAGGTCAGCGACCTTGGTGCCGCCTTGGCAGCCCTTGACGACGAGGAGATGGCCCGCCGTGTCCGTCACGTCGTCACCGAAAATGATCGTGTCATCCAGTTCGTCGAGCTCGTCGATGCCGGACGTATCCGCGAGGTGGGACCGCTCATGGACGCCTCCCACGACTCCCTGCGCGACGATTACGAGGTCACCTGTCCTGAGCTGGACACCGCCGTCGACGCGGCCCGGGCCGCCGGCGCCCTCGGTGCGCGGATGACCGGCGGCGGATTCGGCGGCTGTGCCATCGCTCTGGTCGACCGCGACGTCCGCAACGAGGTTGCCACGCAGGTCGTCAAGGCCTTCCACGACGCCGGGTTCACCCACCCCGATCTTTATGTTGTCTCCCCAGGTCCTGCCGCGCTCCGGGTGCAATGATTGACTGATCGAACTCGCCAGTCCGACGGCGGACGTGGTGAGGAACCAGATGCGGGCAGATGGCCTGCCATCGTGAAGGGTGTATCGATGAACGAGCAACAGCGCCGGAGGTCGTCGCGCCCCTCGATGGGCGATGTCGCCGCGGCTGCGGGGGTGTCCCAGCAGACCGTTTCGCGCGTGGTCAATCATTCCGATGCTGTGCGGCCGCGGACCGTCGAGAAGGTGCTCAAGGCCATGGCCGAGGTGGGTTATTCGCCCAATGTGGCTGCCCGCAGCCTCCGTTCAGGGCGCACGAGTGCCATTGGCGTTCTGGCCACAGATCTTTCTCGCACCGGGGAGCTGCGCACCGTCCAGTCCATCGTTGACGCCACTCGGCGGAGCGATTTCGCGGTCGTCCTGGACCGCCTCGAGCCCACCGATGACCTCGTCAAGGCCTATGGGCACGCCATGAAGCGGATGTCTGGTCGGGTCGACGGTTTCATCATTGAGGGTCTTGAGCTTGATCGCCCCGACGAGCTTGACGTGCCGGCGGGAATCCCGGTCGTCATGGCTGGTCCGCCGTGCAGGCGATTTTCGACCATCGGGTGTGATCAGGCTGCTGGGGTGCGCGCCGCAGTTGACTATCTCCTGGCCCTGGGACATCGGACCGTTCACTTTGTCAGCGGGCCGAGTTATTCTCGTCAGGCTGCGGTGCGTCGTCAAGCCTGGCAGGAGTGTTTGGAGGACAACGGCTGCGAGATTCCCGACGTCATCGCAGGGGATTGGACGGCCTCGTCGGGACGGGAGGCTGCCCGCTACCTCAAGGCTGCCGGTGCGACCGCCACGGTGGTCAGCAATGACGAGATGGCGGCAGGACTCATCGTCGGGTTGCTGGATTTAGGGGTCAGGGTGCCTGACGACATGTCCGTGGTGGGATTCGACGATGTCCTGGGCAATGTGGTGTGGCCGACGCTGACAACGGTGCGTCAGGACTTTGCCGCGATCGGTCAGCGTCTCGCCGAGAAACTCCTGTCTCAGTTGCGGGGGACCCGCCATGGGTCCACCTGCGAGATGGTTCCGGCTCCGCTGGTCGTTCGCGGGAGTACCGCAGCTCCGCAGCATTGACGGCGGTCTCAGACGAACGGTCGCCTCACCGAGTCGAGTCCGGGACCTGCATGTTGCCAGCGAGGGCACAGGCTCGTCGTAGGCCCAGCCCAAGCGCCGGTCGTCAGGGCTGTTGGGGGTTGTAGGCGCAAGCGTCGGTCACCGACTGCGAGACGTCATGGTTGGTCGGCGACGGGCTCGGGTCAGTTTGGCGCGAGGACTTCTTCGACGTGCTCTGATTGGCTGTCGGGGTGGCGCTCTTGCGGGGTTTGGCTGCCGAGGCCCCTGTCACTGGCTTGTTCTTGTTCGTGGCCTTCGAGACGCCGTTGATGGCGGCCTGTACCTGCTTGCGGACGAGGTTGTAATCGGGGTGAGCCGAGGAGAAGCCGTGCTTGCCATTGGTGAAGACGACGCGGTTGATGTTGGCGTCACGCATGTTGATGGCCAGGTCGACGAAGGCCGGTAGCATCCCCTGCGGGATGTCGGAGACCACCATCTTTCCGGAGGCGTCGGCAATCGATTCGAAGCGCGTCAGGACGGTTTGGGGGCTGGTCTGGTCGAGAACAGCCTTCATGAGGCAGGACTGGCGTCCCATACGGTCGTAGTCGGAGCTCTCTGAGCGCGATCGGGCGTACCACATGGCGTGATAGCCGTCGAGGTGCTGGTCGGGGCCAACCTCGAGGTAGCCGTCGGGTCTTTTGCCCTCGGTGTTGCCAGCGATGGGCAGGCGCTCGTTGATGTTGACGGTCACGCCACCGAGGGCGTCAATGAGTCTATGGAGGCCGTCGATGTCGAGCATGACGAAGTAGTCGATCTTGAGTCCGAGGGCTTCACCGGTGGCCAGCTTGAGGGCGTCAGCACCGGGATAGTCGGTCTCGCCCATGCGATCGACGTACCGAGCCGACACCGTCGACCAGATCTCGTTGGCCATGTAGTCAGGGTTGCGGCCGTCGTCGTCCTTCCCGACGAATCCATTGGGGAAGTCATCGTGCAGCCGTGAATCAGCGGGGAAGGGCATCCTCGCGGTGTTACGCGGGATCTGGAAGATCGACGTGTCGCCGTTGGAGGTGTTGATCGACGCCACCATGATCGTGTCGGTGTTCATGGAATTGTCGGCGCGGTAGTTGCGCGCCTTGGTGTCGTCGGCTCCGACGAGCAGAACGTTGACCCGCGGCTTGGAGGCCCAAATGGCCCTGACGTCCTGGTTGTAGTCGATGGAGGGACGAGTGCCAGAGCGTTTGTCGGTGAAGATCTGATTGAGCATGTGCGCCGAGTCGTAGGCATAGCGTCCCGCGACGGCCAATGGGGTCGCGATGGTGGTGCACAACACGGTGACGAGGACGGTCGAGAGCCATCGTTGCCCTCGAGTGATGCCGCGAGGGCGAAGGTCCAGATGGGAGAAGGTCAGCAGGGCGGTCAAGGCGACGGCCAGGGCCGGCAGCCCCCAGATCAGCGCGGTGAGCAGCTTTGGCCGGACGACGATGGATGCTGCGACCGTCGGGTTGGCCAGGACGAAGACGACAACGATGGTCAGAGTGATGACGAGGAGCCCGACCACCGTCAGGCCCGCGACCCGGCGTCGTGGCGCGCGACTGCGGGACAGGGCCAGACCGGGAACGATCGCTCCCAGGACTGTCCATCCCAGACAGATGTGGAAGGCGTGGCTACGTTTGGCTTCCTCGTTCCACCGCGACGGGGTGCGGCGGCCCCGACTTGTCGATGACGAGGCCGCGCGGCGGGCGGGGGTGGGACGCGACGTTGGTTGCTTGCGTGGCTGCGTTGGTTGCTTGCGTGGTTGCGGGGTGCTGATGGGTGGCTCGGTGGCCGAGCGACGTGGACGGGGGAAGGACGCGGGTTGCGATGCCGCGGCCTCGAGGTCCGCTCGTCGCAGGACATGGGTGTCCTCGTTGGCCTCCGGATCGTTCATCCAGGACGGGCCGGCGGCATGACGTGGGGACGGCCGTGTGGCGCCGTGCGACTCGTCAGCCATGCTTGTCCCTTTCCGCAAAACTTCGTGGGGGGTGGACCCCATGGTAGCCGCTGGCACCACTGGGGTGTGGGACCGCCCAGCGAGGGGGTTGGGAATCGTGAGCGCACGGGGGTTGGGCATCGTGCGCGCACCAGGGGACAGATCCGCAACGAATGCCCTTGTCGGAGTGATCTGATGGGGATGTGGATGGTGAAGGGAGACCCGGAATTGGAGAGACGGGGGTTGAGACGGTAGGCTGACACGGCACTTGGAGGTGTCGCCTAGTCAGGTCTATGGCGCCCGCCTGCTAAGCGGGTTTGGGAGGTAATCCCATCGCGGGTTCAAATCCCGCCACCTCCGCCAAGCGCCTGGTTGGCGTCTGCTGGGGCCTGTTCATGGACGGGGATGATCCGTTCACAGTCCCCCTCAGCCGTGGATGCCCGCCTCCCCATGGCCGTGTGCTGATGGCCCTCAACTCCGCTGTTCAAGCGGATTTGGACGGATCAGAGGTTCGCGAATTTGCATTGGGTGGTTGAGCGTTGTAATGTTTAGCAACGCGCGCAAAGCCAAGCGCCCGTGGCTCAACGGATAGAGCATCTGACTACGGATCAGAAGGTTGGGGGTTCGAATCCCTCCGGGCGCGCAAGAAGGAAACCCCGCCTTTGTGGCGGGGTTTCGTCGTATCTGGGCTGCGTGAACAGGTTCGTCAGTGTGAACAGGTTCGTCAGCTCAGCGCCTTGTTCTTTCCGGCGATGAACCACACGATTGGCCCAATGATCGGGAAGCAGAAGCAGATCACGATCCAGATGAGCTTCCCGGCGCCTGTCAGCATGTCCGAACCGAGGATCGACAGCAGGGCAAGGATGAATAGTGCGACTGGCACAACAATGGCCAGGATGCTGATGATGATGACGAAGACACTGGTCGTGACCATGCAATCAAGCCTACCGGCGCCGTCGGTGCGCTCAATGTCCGTGGCATCATGACCACATGACCACCGTGTGGGCCCATCGCGGCGCGAGTATGCACTTCCCGGAAAACACCCTCCCCGCCTTCCAGAACGCCATCGACCTCGACTCCGACGGCATCGAACTTGACGTTCAACTCACCAGCGACGGCCACGTCGTCGTCTGTCACGACGAGACCGTCGACCGCACCACCGACGGCCACGGACCCATCGTCTCCATGACCCTCGAGCAAGTGCGTAGCCTCAATGCGGCCGCCCACACCGATCACCCGCGCGCACAGATCCCCCTGCTTGATGAGGTTCTCGATCTGCTCGCCCCCTCCACCGTCGGGTTGAACATCGAACTCAAGAACAGCGTCGAGCGCTACCCGGGTCTCGTCGATGCCGTCGCGCGCGTCATCGACGCCCACCACATGGCCGACCGAATCGTCATCTCCTCGTTCAACCACCGCTGCATGGCCGAGGTTGCCGAGCGCACCCACAACGGCGTCGAACGCGCCATTCTCTATGCCGACGACATCGCCGATCCCTGGGATTACGCCCGCCATCTTGACGTCCAGGCCGTCCACCCGGGAGCCCACCTTCTGGTCGGCCGCGACGACGTTGCGAAGTTTCACGATGCCGGTCTCAGGGTGCGCACCTGGACCCTGGATTCACCCGATCACCTGCGCGCCGCCCAGGCCCTCGGCGTTGACGCCGTCATCACCAACGACCCGGCCACTGCCCGGCAGGTGTTGGCGTGAGTGAGTCCGTCATGACGCGGATCCTGGTCATCGTTCACGAGTCCTCCTGCGATCCCGGCAGACTGGGGCAACTGTGGCGCGACGCCGGGGCAGACGTCGTCGAGGTCAATGCCTGGAACCATCCGGTGCCGCCGAGTGTCGACGCTGACGCCCTCGTGGTGCTGGGCGGGTCCATGGGCTGCCACGATGACGCCGAGGCCCCCTGGCTCGTGCCCACCCGACAACTCATTTCGCGCACCGTACACGCGGGTATCCCGTTCCTGGGCGTCTGCCTGGGCCACCAGCTCGCCACCGTCGCCCTCGGCGGTCGAGTGTGCACCTCCGACCACCTGTGCCTTGGGTCGGCCGAGATGCACCTCACACCAGAAGGCGAAAAAGACCCTCTGATGTCGGTCTACGCCGGCCACCGCGGTATCCACTTCAACAATGACGTCGCGGTCGAGTTGCCCGAGGACGCCGTGCTGCTGGCTCGCGACCCCACGGGTCAGGTCGAGGCGGTCCGATTCGCCGAACGAGCCTGGGGAGTCCAATTCCACCCGGAATGCACACCCGAGATTTTCGACAGCTGGACCATCGGCCACACGCAGAAGGAATGGAAACAGCGTCTCCCCTGGTCACAGGCCGTGACGATGGCTGAGGCGGTGCGTCGCGACGCGGATGTCGTCGACGCAGAAAAGGCCTTCGCGGCGCGATTCCTGGAACTCGTCGCCCCCAAGGCAGTGTGATTCCCGAGGCCCACGAGCCCCGGGAATCACACGGTCCTGGTCATCAACGCCGGATCGTCACAGCTCGACGGACTCAGGCCCGCGACAGGATGACCGCGCTGTACGGGGGCAGGACGAGGGTCGCGGAGGCTGGGTGGCCGTCGTAATCGTCCTCGGCGGCGTCAAACCATTCCGGGACGTCCACCCCGTCGAAGGCATCCGAGTACACCTTCGCGTCGGAGTTGAACCGGGTCACCCAGCGGCCGGGCGCCGGCATCCCGATGGTGTACTCGCCCCAAGTCTTGGAGTCGAGATTCACCGCCACCACGACATCGTCGTGCGGACCGCCGTCAGCCCAGCGGTGGAAGGCGTAGACGTGGTTGTCCGGGTGCAGGTGCAGGGTGTTGACGTGCTGGCCGGTGAGCCCCTTGGTGTGGCCCTCCGCGTTGAGGCGCAGACCGACCAGATCGCGGTACATCCGGAAGATGCCCTTGAACTGGTCACCCTGATCCCAATGCAGCGGCACGGTGTCGCGGAACCACTCGCCCTCCAGCAACTCCTGGCCCTGGAAGATCATCGGCAGACCCGGCGATGTCAGCACCAGGGCCGCTCCCAGGGTGGAGCGCTTCTGGGCGTAGTAGCCGGTCGGGTCGTCGTCGTTGACCTCCTGGGGGACGCGGGCAGAACCGTTGGCGACCTCGTCGTGGGACTCGGTGTAAATGACGCGGGAGAAGGCGTCACCGTAGGAGAACTCGACGGCATCGCGCACGGACTCCATATCGCGGGCCTCGTCGGATGAGGCGATGACGGCAGCGCGGATCGGGTGGACGAAATGGTTGTCCCACTGGGCGTGGAAGGCGGCGCCGTCGTCAGCGGTCGAGACGACCTTGGGCTCGCCGTGCAGGTCCTCGGCGATGGTGATGGCGCGCGGGTACTTCTCGCGGATCTCGGTGTTGATCCAGTGGGAGAGGCTCCAGCCCTCGGGGATGTTCATCTCACCGGCGTCGACGCTGCGCATGTACGGGGTCATGTCGTAGCGCAGGCCGTCGGCGTGGAACTCCTCCAGCCACATCATGGCGTTGTCGCGGATGAACTCCCGGACCTCGCCTCGGCCGTAGTCGGGGCGGGTGTCTCCCCACGGCGTCGAGGACTTCCAGTCGTTGTAGAAGTAGATGCCGCCCTTGTCGTTCTCGCTCCAGCCATCGAATTGCCACAGGTCGAGGTCGGAGGGGCCGAAGTGGTTGTAGACGACGTCGATGATGACTGCCAGGCCGTGCTTGTGGCAGGTCTTGACGAGGTCGCGCAGCTTCTCCGGGCCGCCGTAAGCGCTCTCGACGGCGAAGATGTGGGCCGGGTTGTAACCCCACGAGTAGTCCCCGGCGAACTCCATGAGGGGCATGAGCTCGACGGCGTTGACGCCCAGGTGGACGAGGTGGTCGATCTTGGCCTCGACGTCTGCCAGGTCGGCGGGCTTGTCGTCGTCGGGGTCCTTGTCAAAGAAGGTGCCGACGTGCATCTCGTAGATGACGAGCTCGTTGAGGGTTGGGGGAGTGAAGTCGTCACCTTCCCAGTCGTAGGCGTCGGGATCGGTGATGATGCCATTGCCGACCGAGCTCGTCACGTGGCGGGCGTACGGGTCGATGCGGGAGATCACCTGATCGCCGTTGATGAGGACGAAACGGTACTCGTCTCCCACCTTGGCGCCGGCGGCCTGGCCGTACCAGTACCCGTTGTCCTCGCTGACGAGCTGGAATTGAGCCGAGCGAACCCTCTCGGCGTCGTCCTTGTCACCGTTGGGCTGGGCTGCCCAGTCGTCGAAGGTTCCGGTGACGGCGACGGTCTGCGCATGCGGGGCCCACACTCGGAACGCGGCGCCACCGTCGATGAGAGACACGCCCATGCCCTTGGCACGGTTGGCGTAATCGGAGGGAATTGGATCATTGGCATTGGGGCGAGAAGCGCCGCTCGCTGTCGTCGTGTCGTCGGTCATGGTTCTCCTTGTCGTCGAAACAACCACGGTCAGAAACAACCACAGCCAACGGTATCCGTCCGCGGTGTGAGAGGTGGCCCCAATGCGTGATCGACACTGACTACGGTGGGGCCCATGTATGACTCAGTTGAACATCTTCCCGCTGCCGATCACCCTGAGTTGCTGGCCGCGACGGTCGCCGGCCGAGTCGCCGAGCTACCTTCGGCAGTCGTCTTCAGTATTGATCCCCAGATCGCTGACACGGATGCCCTATGTGAGGCTTTCGGTGAGGGGCCTGAGACGTGTGGCAACTGCGTCATCGTCAAGGGCAAGCGAGGCGATGTTGAGAAGTACGTCGCCTGCCTGGCTCTCGCGACGACAAGGGTTGACGTCAACAAGGTGGTGCGCAAGAGGCTCGACGTCCGCAAGGCGTCCTTTGCACCCATGGACGAGGCCGTCAGCATGTCCGGAATGGAGTACGGCGGGATCACCCCGGTGGGCCTGCCCGCCGAGTGGCCGATCTGGATCGACCCTCGCGTCGCAGAAGCCGAGGCCGTGTGCATCGGGTCGGGGCTGCGCAGCTCAAAGCTCATCGTCAGTGGGGCTGACCTGGTGTCCCTGCCAGGGGCTGAGGTTGTCGAGGGATTGGCGAACTGAGTTCGCCCCCTCCCCGTGACCAGGTGGACCAGGAGGTCTGCGGGGGCACAGGCGGGTGAACGGTTGAACCGCGTACTCGGTGCGCCAACAGAATCGGGGCCTGACACGCATTGTGTCAGGCCCCGATTCTGTCAGCTCATTGTCCTATCGGGATGAGCGTCGGTTGTGGCGAGCGCGCCCGGCTGCTGCGCCTACAGCAGCGAACAAGGCCATCCCTGCCAACACTCCTGCCAGAGGCATTGAACTGTTGGAAGCGCCGGTGTTGGGCAGCTTCTTCGGGGTGCTGGGCTGGGTGCTGGGCTTGGCCTCGGCACTGGGCTTGGTCTCGGTGCCGGGCTGGGCACTGGTGCTGGGTTGAGTACCGGTGCTGGGCTTGGCGCTGGGCAGGGTGCCGGTGCTGGGTTGAGTGCTGGGCTCGGGCTGGGTACCGGGCTCATTTCCGGATTCGTCGCCAGGCTGGTCACCAGCCTCATCCTGGGCCTTGACAACCTCAAACGCGGTCTCGGCAATCTGCTCGCTGCGTTTGCCGGACGCCTGAATGGTGTACGTGCCAGGGGTGAGGTCTGCCGGGAGGGTGACGGTCGGTGACACGCTGCCGTCCGGACCTGCCGTCGCGCTGCTCACCGCCTTGACCAGGCTGCCGTCCGCTCCCAGCAGGTTGACGTCGACGTTCTCACCGGGCAGGAAGTTCGCGCCGGTCAGCTTCACCTGCTCGCCAGGTGCGGCTGAAGTCGGGTCCACCTTCAAGCTTGCTGGGGTAGCGCTCAACACGATGATCTCGGTGTCCGACTGAAGCTCGCTGGTCTCACCTGCGGCAATGGCACGGTATTGTCCGGCCGCCAGATCGGCGGGCATGGTGGCCTCAAACTTGGTGGTGCCGTCCTGCCCGGCTGCCACCTTGCCCAACTCAATCGGTTCGGACTTGTCATCCTTCACGAGGGAGAACAGGACGTTCTCGGCCGGAAGCATGTGATCGACGGTCAGGGTTGTCTTGTCCCCGGCGCGCACGGTCTGGGCCGATGCGGTCAATTGTGGCGCGGACGCGCTCAACATCAGAACATCCTGGTGTGCTTCTAGACGGCTGGTCTCGCCCTTAACTGCCACGGTGTACTGCCCGGGCTTGGCGTCGGCAGGCACGGCCAGATTGGCAGTGGCAGTGCCATCTGCGTTCACGTCGGTGTCCACAGTGACGGATGCGTCTTCGCCGTTGGCGGCCAGGGTGAAGGTCGCCCGCTCACGCGGGAACAGGTTCGCGGCGCCGACCTTGATGGTTTGGCCCGCCTTGGCAGGGGAGGGCTCGACGGTCAGAGTGAGGGCCGGACGGGTGACCGTCAGATCAGCCTGAACGCTCAGCTCGCTGTCCTGTCCGCTGGCGACGAGCTTGTACTTACCGGCCGGGGTGTCAAGTGGGATGGTGAGGTTGGTGAACTCTGCCGAACCGCCCAGTGCGGACGGAGTGTCGCAGGGGTCAGCCTCGGGGTCAGCGGCGCTGGCATTCACAGACCCGAGTTCGATTGGGTCGCCGGAGGCCGGAACCAGTTTCACCGTGACCTTCTCGCCCGAGTCGAAATCCTTGACGGTGGCGCTGAGCTTGTCAGTGACCGACAGCGAGGACGCCGGTGCGGCCGTGAAACTAGGTAGGGCCTGCGCGACCAGATCGATATTGCCCGCAGTGAGGTATTCGATGTCGCCAGTGTTTGGCTTGGGAACGTTGCGGAAGGTCAGAGGGTAGCAGCCCGGGCCATGGAATGTCAGCTCTCTATGGCTATTGTCAATCGAGTACGTGGAATCGCTGGTTTTCCCCGTAAGGGTCATCGGGTAGCGGCCGTCTGTCACAGGAAATGCGTATGTGCCACCCACTCGGTAGGGCTGATCGACGACGACGGTCTGGTGTCCAGCCAGAATATCCTGACCGGAACCATCGCCGTGGAAAACGTATTCAACCTTGTTGAAGTCCCAGATGTGATTTCCCTCTAGCTTTATCGTCTTGAAACGATTTTGCTTGGCCAACTTGGAGGTGTCACCCAGGTCTGTGATGTTATTGTCCGACAAATCTAAAATACCATGCGAACTATCTGGATTCAGATGTGGTAGGCCTTCTAGGGTTTCGATGTCGTTTCCTGAGAAATTGTAGTCAACTGCCAACGCGGCATTGGATCCGTGATCCTTGACGGTGGCCTTGTAGAGTTCCAGCCCCTTCAGGTTCTTGATTCCCATGTTGGAGCAATCCAACTTATCGAATTTCTCGCCGCCGGCGGTCATGTTTGCGACCGCGTCGATTCGCATCTTGTCGTTCTTGCCCAGCTTCAAATGCTTACGGAAGCATGCCTGAAGATTCTTGTCCGGCATCACGTCATCGGTGACGTACGGGTTGGTGACCTCCAGATTGCGGGCGGGTAGCTTCTGGGTGGTGTCCTTCAACTGGCCCTCAGTCGTCACGGTGTGTTTGCCCACCGTGATGTCGCCGGGCACCGTCACATTCTCAGTCTTCTTGCCGAGGTCGTCCACGGTGATGGTGGTCCAAGGCTTGCCGTCCATCTTCAACTGGACGGTGGTGTTGGGCTTGAAGCCGTCCAACTGCACCTCAACGGTTTCATCCAAACCGGCCTGTGCCTTGCTCAAGCTGAACTTCGGCAAGCCAGCCGGGATCTGGCTGACGACCTTCAAGGTGCCGCCGAATTCAATGATGGTGTCCTCTTCGGCGTTCTCGACGAAGAGATACCACGTCAGGGTGTCGCCGTCATTGTTCACCGGGGTGTAGGTTTCGGAAACATGTGCGTTGGCTTTGGTGGTGAAGGGAACATCCGAGTCGTCGGAAGAGATGAGCTTGGGTAGCGGAACCGCAGCATAATCCTTGACCACGATATCGTCGAGAACCTGCTCATCAAGGTTCAACTTGCTTTGCAAATTCATGCCTTTGAGTGGGCTGATATCGGTGATATGATTGCCGGCAAACATGAACCCGCCGAGCTTCGGCGCATTCATGTACTGGATGCCTTCGATGCTCTTGATATCCATGTCCTTGCAGTTGACACCGGTCCACCCATCGGGCCTGAATTTTTCAGCCTCGGCGAAAGACTTCGGGAATTTTGCGTTCTCGAAAATACATTTCGCCATATTGGCGTCCGGGAAATATAGCTGTGCATTCGGTGCAGCTTCGGCACTCTTCTGCTTTCCCTGGCCCTTGACGTTGACCTCGACAGAGTACTTCTTCAGTGCTTCGGTGCGGGTCAGCTTGTCGATCACCAATTTCTGAGACGTCTCGCCAGCCAAGGGCTTGCCGTCGGCGTACCACTGGTAGCCGTCCACCAGTGTGGCAGCGGTCCCTTCCAGATCGGCGTTCAGGGTGGCCTGCTGGCCCATGTTGACCGCGTTCTGGCTTACTTCAACCTTCAGGTCGTCGGCTGCAAATGCCGTACCTGGCGACGTGAAGGGTGCGAAGGAGGCGACAGTCAGGGTCACGGCCCCCGCTATCGCCGCAGATTTGAACACTCTCAAGGTCAGTTCCTTTCAACGAGGTGGCTGACCTGCCTGGCCAGGCACCTGAGTAGGGCCTGGGGGCGGGAGGAGGTTGCGGCCCCAGGCATACCTGTCCCAGATAGTGGGGGCTCCCGACTTACGCTCGAGCGATCACGGTTGCTGGCCAGTCTCGGAATCACACCGAGTTTCGCCCCGTATACATCCGCTGAGAGTGTACGTCAGCGTGTGTTGGTGTGGTCACTTTCGATCATCGTGGTTGCGCCTCGACATTCCTAGTGAGGCTGCCATCATGAACGCCACGATCGCTGCGACGACACACCGGGGTCGGCGGTGGTAGCGTGCCGTTCATCGAGTGTTGAAGCGAGTGTGAATCTCGCGCTGACCCGCAACCGTGTCTGATGGCGTCACCGCCGCCAGGAGTCGGACCTTCACCCGTGTTCCTAGAAAAAGACTCGTCGGGTGCTGCGAGCGGTGTCGCTTGTGACGTCCATTGTGCGATCCCGGCGGGGTGGACGGAAGGCGAATTGTGAAAATCGCGCGTAGTTTGAGGGTGCTTGGGGCCGGGTTAGCCCTGAGCCTGGCAGTACCTATCGGGCTGATTGCCCAAGCTCAACCCGAGACGTCGGTGCCAAATGAGGCCGGTGTGTCGACGGCCCAGGGGGACCCGACACCTAATTCTGATCTGACCCCCTTCCAGTGCGCCCAACAGGGCAAAGTGTGGGTGGCGGTCGACAACGGCAACTCAGTCTGGGGCGGGTGCGCTGACAAATATGGCACCGCCGCCGAGGCGCTGCTGTCGTCGGGTGCCCTGACGGTGCCGAGCAAGCTCGAATTCGTAAAGGTCGGCGTCAACAGCATCAACGGCGTCACCGCATCAGCGCCCGAGGAATGGACCTTGAGTGTCTCCACCCGGATGGGCGGCGATTGCCGGAACTGGAAAGACCAGGGCACCCGGCCCGGCGACTTCATCCCGTCAGGTGACAAGGACATGCAAGACGTGTTGATGTTCCATCTGGCTCGCGACGGCGAGGTGTACAAGGGGCCGCTGATCTGCCCGAAGGAGGAAACCGGCCAGGCGCCGTCCTTCACCAGCCAGCCTAAGGACGTGACTGTTGATGAGGGCCAGTCGGCGACCTTCAGCGTTGAGGTGGCTGGCGAACCTGAGCCGAGTGTGCGGTGGCAGTCGTTCGACGGCGCGGCGTGGAAAGACATTCCTGGCGCCACCGGCAAGTCCTACACCGTCGACCAGGCCGCTTTCGTCCAACATGGGCTCAAGGTGCGCGCCGTGGCCAGCAACTTCAGTGGGCAGGCCGAGTCGAACGAAGTCACCCTGAGTGTGAACAAGGCGCCTGCACCGCCCGCCGCAGATCCCACCGACTGCCTGAAGGCGGGCCACGTGTGGGTGGTCGTTGACAAGCAGGACGGCAGTGATCCGTGGCAAGGATGCGCTGAAAAACACGCCACCAGTAAGGAGGCCCTGGAATCGGCCGGAGCGAGCGTCGAGATCGGCGGCATCGTGGAGGACGTGCAAGGCATCAACGGGTTGCGATTCGGTAGCTTCAGCCTGCGCCAGTGGCGGGTGCACAACCAGCCATGGACGGAATCGGGGTGCGGTGCGTGGAAGAACCCGACCGACACCTCAAATAGCGCCAAGCAGACGCCGGCAGATTCTTCGATCGACTACTGGGTGCCATCCCAGGGCAACGCGATCAACGCCCCAACGTTCACCTGTCCTGGGGCGAGTGCACCGCAACCGGTCAAGCCGACTATCACCAAGGATCTGGATGCGGACTATTTCTTTGCCAAGGATAAGCGCGGGGAAATCACCCTTGAGGCCACCGGTGCCGAGCCGCTGACCTACAACTGGTATTGGTGGTCGCACACCACCAGCACCTGGGTGCCCAAGTGGTCCACGAAGGAACCCAAGCTGGGCATGCATTTCTATGAGTCGTATGACGGAGACATGATCAAGGTCATGGTTTGTAATTCCGCCGGGTGTGTGGAATCGAATCCAGCCAGGGTGCATGTTGGTGAATTCAAGGAGGCGCAAGCTCTACCAGGATTCCCGGAAGATGTCACTGTAACTGCCGGTGAAGATGCCAAATTTGTGTTCTACTTCAACGGTGAGCCGCCATTCCCCGCCGCCGATATGGTCTGGGAAAAGAAAACTTCTGACGACGGAAAATGGGAGCCGATCGAAGGCGCCAGTGGGAAGAGTGACGATGTCAAATTCAGGAGTTTGACTCTTAAGAATGTCACAGCCGATATGAATGGCTGGAAGATTCGGGTCAGGGCAAAGAACAATCAAGGTCCTGAGGCGATTTCGCGTGAGGCCACGTTGACGGTGTCGAAGAAGCCTGTGGTGCCGTCGTTTGTTGAGCAGCCGGTGGCTGTGAGTGTGGTTGAGGGTGATCGTGCTGAGTTCTGTGTTGGGGTTGTGGGTGAGCCTGCGCCTTCGGTTCGGTGGCAGTCGTCTGTGTCTGGTGGTGCTTGGACCGATATTGAGGGTGCGACTGGGCTTGTGTACACGATTGATAAGGCCGCGCTTACGGATAGTGGTTTGAAGGTGCGTGCGGTTGCGTCGAATTCGGCTGGTTCGGCTACGTCTGATGAGGTTTCGTTGACGGTGTCGAAGAAGCCTGCTCCTACTCCGAGTGTGACGCCTACCCTTGTTCCGAGTGTGACGCCGACTCCTACGCCGAGTGTGACGCCGACTCCTACGCCGAGTGTGACGCCGACTCCTACGCCGAGTGTGACGCCTACCCTTGTTCCGAGTGTGACGCCGACGCCTGCACCGAGTGTGACGCCTACCCTTGTTCCGAGTGTGACGCCGACGCCTGCACCGAGCGTGACGCCTACCCTCGTTCCGAGTGTGACGCCGGCTCCTGTTCCAAGCGTGATATCTACTCCTACCTCACTCCCGACTCCGGAAACGCGTGTCGAGGTCGGGGCGTCGACTGGCAAGGTGGTTGCCAAGACCGATGGTTCCCAGCCCAAGCCCGACGCTTCTAAGCCTGTGACGAAGCAGTGGAAGAGGGCATTGCCCAAGTCCGGCGTCTGATGTTGGCGCACTGAGTCGCATTGGACATGGGCCCGCCGATCTCCCCCTCGGAAATCGGCGGGCCCACCCATACCATTGAGTCCTACGAAGGGCTCCAGAGAGGTTTCTTCTCCATCGATAGGCTCATCCTTGCCCGGGCGTGGTCAATCTTGACTATATGTTCTTGTCCGGCGCCGTTGTGACCCAGAGGAACAACAATGCTCGGGGCAGCTCATGCGTGAGTTGTTCACCAATGTTAGGTGCGTCGATGGGGTCACTTTCGATCATCGTGGTTGCGCCTCGACATGTGGAGAGAGGCTGCCACCATGAACGCCATGATCGCTGCGAGAATGCTTCCGAGAGTCGGCCAGGACAAGGTTGGAGGGCGAAGCAGGGCTGAAGTGTCCTCGGTATCGGTGTAGGGATCGCTGGCCTGTCCAGTGACCTCGATGTGGTCAATCAAAGTGCCTAGTGAGAGTCGGTATTGGCCTGGGTTCAGGGTGATCTTGGGATTGAACTTGGCCGAACCGGTGGCATCCGTGGTGCGGGTCTCCAGGGCGGAGGTCGGCGACGACGTCTTCAACTCGTAACTGGTGTTGGGCTTCAAACCGGTGCCTAACACGGCGATGGGACTGCCGGACGCCACCACCGGGGTGGCCACCACCATCTTTGGGCTGGGCTTGCTGGCGGTGGTGGGGCGATAGTGCAATTGGGGTATTGAAGTGGCATGCAGCCCGATGATCATCTCAGCGGTGGCTGAAGGGCTTGGGTAAAGCTGCTGCTTGACCAAATCATCGGCCAAATCCTTGGTCTGACCGCCCATCGCACCGGGCTGCCACGTGGTCAGCTTCAAAGCGGCCAACTGTTGCACCGCCTGGCTCGACAGGGCCTTCTCGCCCGAGTAGGCCAAAGCCCCAGCAGCATAGGCCAGGCCAGAACCCGGAAGGCCAGCCCGACCCAACTCAACCTGGTGCCACTGGGTCAACTTCGTCAGCGCCGAACCGTAATTGGGTGCCACGGACTGCGCCCAAGCCAGGGCGTTGAGCGCCAGTGCCTGTGCTGCCTTGTTCGCACCACCGTGGCAGTTTTGGTGGCTCGGGTCAGCCACCATCGAGCCGTCCGGGCATTGCCGAGACACGAGGTACTTCGCCTCTGCGTCGAAGGGTTGTCCGGTGGCAATCTTGGCCATGATGCCCCAGGACTGGGTGTGGATCTCCAGTCCGAAGGGCGACTCAAACTGCCCGGAGGCGGGCTCTGACGCCAACGCCGGCAGCTTTGCCCCCAACCACTGATCGGTGGGCTTGTTCAACGCGTGCGACAGGACGGTCAGTTTCGCCACCTCGAGATTGCCCGGCTTCCCGGTGGCGGCATACAGGAAAGCCACGATCGCCAGTTGCTGATCCACCACCTGTCGACTGGATCCGGCAGCCACCAAGCCGAGGGCAATGTCGATGTTCTCGTTGAGGGTGGTGCCGGGACGTGCCTGCTCCAGCCACAGCCGGGAGTCGTCCCCGTCCGCCCAGGCTGGGCTGGGACACACAACCGACCAGCAGGCGACTAGGGCAAACAGGGTGGCCAGTATGCGTTTCACCATTGTGGCTCCTGCTCTTGCTTGCCCGGCCCGGAAGCACCGTTCTTGTCCTGATGCGACTGTTTGGCCTGCTCAGCGTCGGAGTTGGTGTCTTTCAAATCCTGCAATTTTTTGTCCTCAGTCTGCGGGGTATCCTCCATCGGCTGGTCGGACATGTCCTGGGTGTCCTGGGCCACCTCTTGCTTCTTCTTCTCGATCCGCTCCTTGATGTCTTTCTGGTTTGGCTCGGAGTTGGACTTCGAGTCGGAGGAGCTGGAGTTCGACGAGCCCGAATTCGACCTGCACTCGGTTTTTGTCGCGATCATGCTGGCCTCACCGTAGAGCTGCTGTGCGCCTTGCAGGTCGCCCATGGCTTTCAGTCCGTCGCCCCGAGTCTCCAAGGTGACGGCCAGATTCAAGCTCACCATGCACACTTTGTCATCGGGCGCCTGGTCGAGGGCCAGCCGAAATTGCTTCTCTGCAGCCTGAAAATCGTGTAGCTTGAACTGCGCCACCCCTGTATTGAAATGTGGCTGCCACGGGTCGAAGAAATTCGCAATCAGATTCAGGCTGAAATAGGTCTTGGCTTGCTCAAATTTGTTTTCGTCCATGCTCTTTCGGCCAAGATGGTCGAAAGCGACCAGGGCAATGAATTTGATTGCGAGCAGAATTATTAGAGCTGTCAGCCCGGCTGCAATATATCGCAGGACTCGCCGGGTCGTCGGCCTTCGTGACGGGGGTTCCAAGTTCATTTCCAGCTCCTTGTCAGGCGGAACGCTCGGGCTTGGCCAAACAACTCAAAGATCAGCAAAAGACCTAGTGGACCAGCGAAGAATGGGTACAACTCGAAGCCGCGAGGATCTTTTCTGGTGACCTCGATTGTCTTGACGTCACTGGTGTCGACGGTCAGCGGCTGGTTGTTTGAGGTGCGCTCAGTAAAGATGCCCCCGGCTTGGACGGCGAGGTTTTTCACCGCTGCCGGGTTGGCTTTGGAGATGGCATCCTTGTCCTTGTATTTAACATATTGCGAACTCAACGGCGATATCTTCATCCTTCCGCCTGTCGATGTCCCATATGAAATGAATAGCCCGTTGCTGATCAGCCCGCGAAGATTCTGGAACGAAGTGGGTTCCGATTTCTTGGTTTGTTCGCCATCGCCGAAATAGATCAGCTGACGATATCCGTCCGGACGCCGCTTCTTTGAATTCTCCAGCAATTTCTGGGCCTCGCTGCTGGCGATCCCAATGTCTGAACCGTTGCCGTCCTCGGCTCGACGCCAGTCCATCGTCTCCAGCAGGGAAGCCACCGCGGAGGCGTCCGTGGTGAACGGCAACACCACCCTGGCGTTGTTGTCGAACACGACGACCGCGAACCGGGCACCATTCAGTTGCTGAACCAGATTCAACGCGTCCTTACGCACCGCGTCCATGCGTGGATGGTTGCCGTCGAAATCCTCGGCAGCCATCGAGGTGGTCTTGTCAATCAACATCACCACGTCGGCACCTGACTGGTATTCCGTGGTCATCACCTGACCTGCGATCGGACGCAATCCGATCATGGTCAGGCACAGCCCGATCACCACCATGCGTCCCCAACGCCAACTGCGCGCCCGGCTCGATGCCCAGCGCCACGTGCAATAGGCCAGCACTGCTGCGGACGGCACCGTCAACCACCAGTTGGGCAGAAAGTTAATCATCCCGTCTCCTCAACGCCACCAGGGCAAATACCCCGACCACGGCCGCCCCCAGGCCGATCGCCGGCTGGTCGAAGGATCGAGCGCCGGGCAGAGCCAAGATGTGCTTGGCCTGGGAGCGCCGGATCTGTTTGGCGATTCGCTGCGGCACTGCCCGGGCTTTGGGTTCGAGAACCATCACGTTGTCCTTGCCGAACTCCGCCTCCAGCTCGCGCTTCTCCACATTGCCAGTTCCGAACGGCGCCACCGCGAAAATGTTGGCATGAATCTTGGCCGCCAGCCGGTTGGCCTCGGACAGCGAAAAGATCGGGGTGCCGGCCAGCTTGTTGTCAGTCGCCAACACGATGGTGCGCGGGCGATCCTCGTCCACCTTGTCGAAGCGCTGCACGCAACTGGCCAGGCCGTCCCCGATGAGGGACGAGCCGCGCCCGCCCACCTGGGTTGCCTCCCAAACGGGGGTGCGTTCCTTGTTGCGGAAGGACGTCAGGGCGTCGGCCAGGGCGTTCTCGACGAATTCGTAGTCGTTGGTGAGCGGAAAATAGGTGGCTGCCGCTGAATCGAAGGCAACAAAACCGATCCGCTCCTCGGTGAGGTTCTTGGCCAACACCTGCAAGCTCTCCACGACGTATGCGTCCACCTCAGACATGGACCCGGAAACGTCCACACACAAGATGACGTCACGGCCCGACCACTGTTTGGAGTCGCTGGTCACCCAGCCTGGACGAGCCAGTAGCCAGGCGCATCCGAGCAGGGCAGTGGTGAGGGCCACGAAACCGGCCAGCCCGCGGCGAGTGTGGTCGCGAATCAGCTGTTGGAATCGGGGCAGGGCTCGCAGTTGGCTCACCCGCCCAAGCGTCAACTCGGCGCGCTGTCGACGCCAGTACCAGCCAGCCACGGCTGCCGCGACTGCCAGGACGAGCAGCACAATGCCCAGCCAAAGTGATTTCACCAGCATTGGATCAGCTCCTTCGCCTGCTTGGTGAACTGCATGGGGTCCACCGGGGTGGAGCCGAACCGGGTGTAACTCAGCCGGTGCAACTCCACCATCTTCGCGATTTCGGGGTGGGTGAGCACCGCCAGGTCATTCTGGCTGAGGGTGGACGTCTCGGGGTTCAGTCCAGTCATCACACCGATGAACTGTCTTGCCACCAGTCCCACCCGCGAGATCAACTCCTCGTCTGTCACCGTGCCTTGCTGATGCTGCTCGACCAGACGGTCGATACGCTCCAGATATCGGGGCTTGAGCGAGGGGGTGCTGACAGTCTTTCGTCGAGCGGTCCACACCAGAGCCGCAACCGTCAGGCCCGCCAGGCAGAACAAACCGATGCCGATCCACAGCCATCCTGTCCACGCCGGGTATGCCGGGAAAATCTTCGTCTCCAACCCCATGGTCACCCTGCCCTTGCCAACAGGGAGTTGACGGCGCTGATCACCTGGTCGGTGGAGCCGATCAACTGGCTGGGGATGCCCAGCTTGGTGAAAGTTGACTGCATCTGCGCCCACACGGCGGCATCCGATTGTTGTAATTGGCTGGCCAACTGGGTATCGGCCAGCAGGAATGACGGCACCTGCAACGCGTCCGAGGCACCCATCACGGACTGGCCGGAGGCTCGGGCCTCATCCAAACCGAGGTCTCCCACCACCACCGCGAAGATCTCATGCTGGATCGACAACCGGCCCAGCAGGCTGACCTGGGCGGCGCTGAACCTCTCCAGGCACATCACCAAGATCATGATGGTGCGTTTCTTCAGTCCCGAGATGATTTGGCCGAACAGTTCGTCCAGCACCGCCTGAGGCTGCCCGGGCTGGCATCCTGCCTCGATCTGGTTCAGCATCCGCTCCAATTCGGTTTCCTTGGTCGACGGCCTGGCCCAGGTCACATCAGTGCCCACACCCAGGCTCAGGCCGACATAGTCGGAATGCTGGGTGGCCAGGAAACCCAACAGTCCGGCAGCCATGATCGCCACCGAACTCTTGGCCTCGCCAGGGGTTTGAGAGCTTGCCGACATCTCGGCACCGCCGGCTACCACCAGTTGGACAGTGTGTTTGCGGTCGGCGATGTAGCGCTTCACCAGCACTGAGTTGAGCCTGGCGGAGGCCTTCCAGTCGATGTCCTTGACGTCATCGCCGACGACATATTCGCGCAGGTCGGAATAATCGAGGCTGCGTCCGGCCACCGTCGAGGCGTATTGGCCGTCCAACAGCCCGGCCACCTTACGCCTGGCCGGGATGGTCAGCGATGTCTTGATTCTGGTCAGGTGCGCCATGATTACGGGGTGGGGATGACGTCGAAGATGGCGTCGATCAGATCCTCGTGCTTGACCTGCTCGGCGGTGGCTTCGAAGGTCAGGATCAGTCGGTGACGCAGGACGGAATAGCGGAAGTCGACGATGTCCTCGGGCAGCACGTGGTCGCGTCCGTCCAACAAGGCCGACGCCCGGGCCGCGTTCAAGAAGGCGATGGCGGCGCGAGGAGAAGCCCCCAGTTCGAGGTATTTGGCCTTCTCGGCCTGCAGGAAATAGCCCGGGTCGCGGGTGACGCCGACGATGTCGATGATGTATTTCTTCAACTCGGGGCTGATCGTGACATGTTTCACCGCCTGCTGCAGCACCAGGATGTCGTCCAAGGTGACCCCCGAAGCCGGTACCGGCTGCTCGAACACCTGATCCACCACCCGGTCGAGAATCGTCAGTTCCTCGTCGGGGCTGGGGTAGGTCAGCACCTCCTTGAGCATGAACCGATCCATCTGGGCGAAGGGCAGTACGTAGGTGCCCTCCTCCTCGATCGGGTTCTGGGTGGCCATCACCAGGAAGGGTTTGGGCAGCGGGTAGGTTTCGTTGCCGATCGAGGTTTGGCGCTCCTGCATCGCCTCCAGCATCGCTGACTGGGTTTTCGCGCTGGAGCGATTCAGCTCGTCGAGCAGTAAGAAGTTGACGTGCACTGGCCCCAACTCGGTGCTGAACGCACCAGTCTTGGCGTTGTAGATCTGAGAGCCGATGATGTCGGCCGGCAGCAGGTCGGGGGTGCACTGGACGCGTCCGTAGCTGGCTGACACCGATTTGGCCAGGGTCGATGCTGCCAGGGTTTTCGCCAGGCCGGGCACGGATTCCAGCAAGATGTGGCCGTCGCTGATCAGCGCGACCAGCAGGCTACGCAGCAGGCGATGCTGGCCAACCAACCGCGACGACACGGCAGCCTCGATTGATCTCGTGATCTCTCGAGCCCTGTCAAAATCCTTGGCAGTGATCTCGTTATTCACCTGGTTTTCCTTTCCAATGCTCGCGAAAATCGAGCTGCTTTTCGTGAAGTTTCAGTTTTTCGTCCGGCGATTCAGCGGGAAGATCAAATTCGGTGAGTTGGGGCTGGAACCCCCACACCGCTCTCAGTTTGATCAGGGCAGGCAGGCCCACGACGGCGATGAGGATGCCCGAGCAGATCCCCCGGGCCAGATCCCAGCCGAACGACGTGGAGGCCGAATAGCCCCACAGCCGTACCAGGTTCGTCCAGGAATCCAGCATCGGGAAGAAGAAGTATGAGCCCTCCGGCTCCTGGGTGGGCCAGCCTGTCAGGTTCAACAGCACACCGGCCACAACGCCACCGGCCACCGAGACGGGGCAGGCCACCAACCACGCCCACACCGAGGGCAGCTTGTGCAGGAGACCGCCGAGCAGCCCGAACAGCCCCCATGCCAAGATCTGGCCGGGCATCGGTGTGGTGACTAGGTTGAGGGTCAGATGGGACAGCAGCGCACTCGTCCCTCCCACGAGAAAACCGACGGGGGCTCCGCCCGCGAGGCCCGCAAGCATCGGCAAGGCGTAGTTGAACTCGAACCCCCCGCCAGCATTCAACAGCTGCCTGATGAGGGTATTCGCCACCACCATGAGGACTGCCCAGCTGAGTGCGGAGCTGTCGCGGTAGGAGTCGAGCCATAGACAACACCAGGTGATCAGCAGCCACACCGCGGCCAGTAACAGCACCAGCAGGCTCTCGTCAGCGTATTGTTCTGCGGTCGCGGCGTGCCTGGGCCACAGGATCGGGGCGAACAGGAACACCGTCAAGATGCCGACGCACACCGTCAGGCTCGACCAGGTTCGCCAGCCCGAGGTCAATCCGAATCGTCTAACCATGGGGTCGCCAATCTGTAGAGATGTCCTGCCAACTGATCCGCGATGTCAGATGGAAGAAGTAGGGGCGCTCGTCGATGTGGGCCAAGGTGGCGCTTGGGCTGCCCTGGGCGATGATCTTGCCCTGGTTGACCACTGCCACCTGCCGAAACCGGGTGGCCGTCTCGATGTTGGTGGTCAGGATGATGGGGGACTGGTTGCCAACCAGGTTGGTCGGTGCGAGCCACAGATTGGGGCTGATCATGTGGTCGGGTTCGACGATCAGTGTCCCGGTGAGTAGGGCGAGCTCGCGGATGAGCAGCCGCTGGTGGCCCCCGGACAGCTTGGAGAACGGCATATTGGCGTTCAAACCAGCTTTGACAATGTGGTTCAGTGCCTCGTATTTGGCCAAGCCACTGGCTTTCTCAGCCTTGCGGCAGGCCTTGGCGACGGAGGTCGCACGGTCAGGTTTGGCCAGGGCCGTCACCTGGGTGGCCTCGGTCAGCTCAGCCTGAAACTCGGCCAGACTCTCAGCCGAAGGGCTGTAGATCACCGACGGGGCGTCCATCGGGCGAAGCAACTGGCCGCAGTCCAGGTCAAGGCTTTCAAGATTGGTGCTGTGAGGCAGATGCGGACGCGGGCCGAAATCGACGCCTTTCGTGGCCCCGCCGAGTTCGCTCAGCTTCACCCCGAGGTGCCGAGCCAAGATCTGGGCGCTGGTTGGCGCAATGGTGGAGGGCCACCAGTCGTCGGGGGAGCAGACGCGAGGGGTCGGCCCCAGTTCCAGCACCTTGCTTGCCCGCTCCAACAGCCAGGTGAGGGTGTGGTCGCTGACGACCACGGCCTTCCCGGCGCTGGCCTGTTCGGCGATCAGGTCGGCCACCGTGGCATGCCAACGTGATTCCAGCAGGGTCAGGGGTTGGTCCAGCAGCAGCACTGGCCCTGGGTGGCTGAGTGCGACGGCCAGGTTCGCCCTCACCCGCTGCGAGTCGGTGGCCTGGCGCACCCGCACCTCGGGGTTGGCGTTGGCGTCCAACTCGGCAACGATTCTCGGGTCCGCTCGCCTGCAGACCTCTCCAATGCGTGCCGACGGGTTGACCCACTGGCTGGAGAAGGCCGAAATCTGGCTGGCGTATTCCCCCGGGTGGCTGGAGGTGACGTCTTGGCCGCCGATGCTGATCCGTCCCTGCCGTCTGGAGCCGGGCGGCAACTGGGCCAGCAGGGCGTTGAGCAGCATGGAGGCTCCCGAGCCGTTGCGGCCCGCAATGACCAGGATTTCGCCGGGCTCGACCTCAGCGTTGACACCGTGGAAAACCAGCCCTGAGTGGGGCATCCACAGGCCAAGATTGTCAAATTTCAGCACGTCGAACCTTCCCGGATGCGAAGGCGATCTGGCCCAGGGCGACAGCGCTGAAAGCCAAGATCTCCCCGACGAACAGCAGGTTGTCCGGTAAACCCAGTGGTAGCAGCGCCAGCCACAGCACAATTGCGTCCAGCACGTCCACCCGGACCCTGCTCGGACGGCGGAAGGAGCGCACCGTCAGCCAGAGCAAGGCCAGTACCGCCAGCATCTGACCACCGGTGATGGGCGTTGACATCCCGTGGATACGCAGCCCGCCGAAGAATGAGAAGTAGAGCACCGACAGGACGACGATGAGCCAGAACACCACTATCGCCAGGTTCATCGTGCGCCGGCTGGTTTGTCCAGGGTTGGCACCTTGCCATTGGGCACGTAGTTGGGCGCCAGCGGGCGGGTTGGCGTTGCGCGACTGGGCGTAGGCGTCGGCAGCGAACAGCCAGGGGTAACACAACTCGGCGGCGCTACCGAACAGCCAGTCGACGATGTCGGCGTATTCCCCCGACGGGCAGGCCTGCACCAACAGTCCGGCCATGACGAAGATGGCGAAAACCACCGCGCTCGAGGTGGCTGTGGCCAACATGGTCTTGGCTGTGATCACGCCGCCGAACTCAGCCCCCGAGCCAAGTGAGAACTGCGGTATCACCAGGACCGCTTTGCCGTTGGCTTGCCCGCTGGCCACCAGTCTGGCTGTGAAGGTGAGCAGGGCGAGCACCAACCCCAACCCCATGGCCTGCCCGGTGAAGCTGAAGCGTGGCCCGGAGCGCAACATCGACAAGATCATCGTGCCGACAATGACGAAAATGGTCACCCAGGTGTCGGGGCGTGAGATCAGGGTCAGGCAGACCTGGATGAAGAAGCCTAGCCAGACCACGCCGGACAGGTGTCGCATCAGTGGTCCCCCGATCTGCGACGGCCTTTTATCACCGGGGTAACAGCCGCCAGGGCGCAACTGGCGGCCAGGGCTGAACCGAGGCCAATCAGCGCCGGCTTGACTGGGTGGTGGGTCGTCACTTGCACGGTGTCAAAGTTGCTGCCTACCGAGTTGAAGTCGAGGGGTTTCTTGCGGGGCTGGGGCTGCGCGTTCTTGGACGGGCGCACATGCCAGTAGTAGGGGGTGGAGGAGTCCGCAGTGATGTTTCGCAGCCTGAACATGTAGTCGCGGGGTGCCAGCCCTTGCGGTACTTGGTATTCGATGGAGGTGACCTCAGTGGCCTTCTTTGCCGTGGTGGGCTCGCCGGAGCCAACCTGATACCACGCCTTGTCGTCGGCCTGGTATTCGACGACATATTCCATTGAGCTCAACGAATTGATGAAATCCATCTGGATGGGCTGGCCGACCGGCTTGTCCGTGCCGAAACCGTCGCCCAGAACAGTCGGATTCTTGGAGCCGAAATGGGCGGCCGACCCGATGATGTCGGCCGGGTTGCCCGTCCATGTGGTGTCCTCAAGGCTGACCAACACCCACCCTCCGCCCGGTGACGGGGACGGGCCGGGCATCCAGCCTTCGCCTCGGCCTTGTGCGTCCAAGTTGACGGTGAACGGTTTGCCCAGCGGGGTCAGCCCGTCCGCCACGCCGTCGACCACCTTGATTTGGAACATCCGCAATCGGGCGGAGGTGTTCTCCTTGCCGGTGACGATCACTTTGATGACGGAGTTTTCGTAGACGTCACGCTTGGTGGAGACCGAGCAGGTGACCGACGTGTTGTAGCACAAGGCCGCGGTCTCGTTTGACACGTTCGCGTGGGCGGGGGTTGCTGGCGCCCAGATCAGCATTATCAACAACGCTGCCGAAATACGGGATAGGTAGCCCCTAGCCACGCTGCCTCCTGCTCATCCAAATCCAGCCGCCGGCGCATGCTGTGATCAAAATCACCGAGCCAATCAAGGCTGCCAACTGCGACTGGGCCTGGTCATCGCTCAATTCGTCACCTGCCGACGTGGGCCGCTCGTCACCAAACACTGCCGACGGTGTCACCTGCGGGGTGGCCGGAGGACTGGGGATGGCCGCCGCAGAGTTACTCGACGTCGACTCGGGCTTGCTCGGGGAGGAGGGCTCGGGTGATTCAGATGGCGTCGGCTGTGCCGGTGTACTCGACGGCTCGGGCGTGTGCGAGGCCTGAGGCTGCTCAGGCGATCGCGAGGGCTCCGGCTGCTGGCTTTGGGTAGGCAGGGGAGTCGGAGCCGTCGGTTGCTGGGTTGGTGGCACCGTGGGTGGGACGGTGGGTTTCTTGGTTGGTGGCACCGTCGGTGGGACGGTGGGTTTCTTGGACGGTGGCACCGTCGGTGGGACGGTGGGTTTCTTCGACGGCGGCACCGTGGGTTTGCTGGTTGGTGGCACCGTCGGTTGCACGGTGGGTTTCTTCGACGGCGGCACCGTCGGCGGGTTCTCGCCGGGGTCAGGGACATCGCCGCCAGTGTGCTCGCCAGGCTTGTCCTCGTCGCCAGGTTTGTCGCTGGGGTTGGGGACCTCGCCGCCAGAGGTGTTACCTGGACTGTCCTCACCACCGGTGCTGCCGCCGTTGCTGTTTTCGTCGCCGTTTCCGGCGCCCGGGCCGTTGCCGTTGCCGTCTCCAGCACCCGGCCCGTTGCCGTCGCCGCGACCGGGGCCGTCCCCGCCGCCTGGGCCGTCCCCGCCGCCGGGCTCAAACTGTGGGCCTTCGAATGGGACTATCTTGTCGTCGCTAAAACCGGTGTCGTCGCGGATTTTGACGAATACGAACAGGTTGATGTTGTGGTCCAGATTGGACGGATCGCCGCTCAATTTCGGGCGGTTGGGGTCCAATTCTGTCTTCCATGACCACCACTGGTTCTCGTCTCCCACACCCCAGTACCAACTTTGCTTGAAGTCTGGGTTGTCCTCGTAGATCCAGGTGGTCACATTGTTGTAAATTTCCTTGTCCGCCGGGATGTCAACTGCCATGACGGCACGTTTCTCGATTTCGTAAGCCTTGTAGGGGCCGTTGTCCGAGATCCGGCTGAGGTCACGCAAGCACCAGGCCTGCAGATACTTCGCCTTGCGGCCGTGCCCGCCTGGCCAGTCCTTGGGCAGCAGGTCGCGGTAGGGGATCGCCTTGTAATCCATCACCACGGTCAGGCCTTCGTTGTACTTGCACCATCGCACCGAGTAGGGGCCTTCGTCGTCTGCATGAGCGGGGACGGACATCAGCACAGGCGAGCCAACCGCAAGCAGCAATGCCGTCAGCAACCGCACAAACACGTTTCGCATGTCTCTTTGCCTTCTTCAACGTCGTCACGCGGGGTGCAAATCTTTGGTGTGTCGCAAACGCACAACTCGTGGCCCCACCAAAACGATGGCGCCTCGCCGCGGGTGTTGGGTTTTGGCCCATCACGCTTGGGCCGCAAAGATGGACGGAGCGCCCGGCCCAAGGAGCACTACCGTCGCCTGCAGTCTGGGCTTCCGGCTTGTGGGCGTACCCACTCACGGTTGCTGGCCAGCCCTGGATTCACACCAGGTTTCGCCCGAAAACGTAGACAAGCCTATGCTACTACTCATCTGGCTGACGAGGCCCATCGGGGTGCTTCACTGCTCGTCTGCACCGAGCGAGTGGCGCTGCTGAAACGTTGCTGAGGATGCCGGTAGGTCGGGCCTTTCGCTCGCTGTGATATTAGGTGTGCCGAGGCCTGCAAGCTGCCTAGGAATCACCCTTCAGGTTGCGATGGTGGCTGTAGTGAATGAGTCGGCGTCGGGCGCTACGACCCAGCACTTGCGCTCCCGAACGTGCAACTCCGGTCACCGGTCGAGTCGTCGAGTTGCCTTCGGTAGTCGTTTTCAGTATTGATCCCGGGATTGCCGACGCCGAAGCTTTTGGTGAGGCCCTCGGCGAGGGACTTGAGACCTGCGGCAACTGTGTCATCCTCAGTGGGGTCGACCTATTCAAGATTTAATCGCATTCTGACGCGGTTTGAGCGTCTCACAAGTAGGATTAGGCGTCAAGTTAGGCGTAGCCTTCTCCTTCCTTCAGGTCCCTCTTTGGGGGACCGTTTCGAGCTTCGCTCGCGCCCTCGGGGTCTGGGGCCAGCGGGGGTGCGGCCCCAGATGTTGATATTGACTCTCAAGTTGCCTTGGCGCGTTTTCAATCCTTCCCGCGCTGAGGCAGCTTTTTTGGTGTTGTTAGAAAGCTCTTTGATATTACTTCTGGCTCTGAAATGCGGAGTCAACAGAAAATTGGAAGGAAAAGAAATGAAAATCATAACTGATGGAAACAAGCTCTCTCAGTATGTAGAGCTAATCTCTCTGACTGGCTTGGAAGCCGCTTCAATGACTCCCAAGGAGAAGAAAGATAAAGACGGCAAAACTATTGGGATGAAAACACGGATTGACGGCAAGCCGTTGTACAGTCTCAGTGGCGTGAAAGTCCTGGCGAAGGATTTCGAGACCAAAGCTTTCAAGGAAGAGAGAAACACCTATGTGTCGGTAGTGGAGCCTCAAGATGTTGAGCCGCTGAAAAAGTACCGACTTGAAGGGCTGATTGTTGTGGAGTCCTTCTCCGGTAGGGATGGTCTCCTGACGACTATTCAAGCGGACAAGATTGTACCGCTCGGAGAAAACAAGTAAGAGATAGTAAACATTTGGGGGGCGTGGGTCGCTGAAGGTCTGCGCCTCCCCATTATTGTATATGGAAGGATTGAACATGATAACGTTAAACAGATATGAACACGTCGAAGAGTCTCGCCCTGAGAAAAAGACTCTAATGGAAAGATTCTTCTGGGCTCTTGGCTGGATGCTTGGCAGGATTATTTGGCTGATTATAGCTTTCGTTCGCACATTCTGGAGTTCGCTTCTCTATCTAACAGTGGCAATTTTCTTGACGACGAACTTTCGCTATGGATGGATACCAGCTTTACTCATCTTAGTCGCGCCAATGATGATTCCACAGACTCGCGTTTACTCATTTCTTATAAGAGACTGGCGGAGATGGATGACTCGCAGAACAGCAATGAGGGAAATAACACAGGGAAACGCGTTAATTCGGAAGATGGGTCTCGTCAACGCTTCTGACGATACAATTTACGGGGTCGGACTTGAAACTAAAGACACCGAGAGCATTCTCCATTACAATGAAACCATCGATGGATTGCCTCCTGAGCGACTTGTAGCTGCCTGTCGGTCATTTCAATCACAATTAGATGCTAAGCGCGTTAGAGTAAAGAATCTGGGCGCTGGCAAAATGGAGATTCATTTCATCCAGGAAGACCCCTTGGATGAAGCACTTCCCATCTTTGAGCCTTCGCCGCTTAATTTAAACATCATGAGTGTAGATGTAGGACGAGACGCAGACGGTGAAACCTTCAAAGTGAAACTGAAAAATGCGTCTGGCTTACTGCTGGGTGGTTTGCCGGGTGGTGGAAAGACTGCTGCCGCTTCGACGTTCGTCTTGCCTCTCGCGCTGGCAAAAGACGATGTTGACATGATGATTATTGACGGTAAAGGTGGCGCGGATTGGAGTGCTTACGAGAATCTGGTCTCCAAGTTCATCTCCGAGTCAACTTCGTTTGAATCCGTTAGAGATGAGTTAGTCAACGCTGTCCAGGAAATGAATGAGCGGATACAATCTAACGCCGATGTTCTTGGGCACTCAAACTTTTGGAGTGTGAGCCCTGAAACACGGCGACAAGCTGGGGTTAAACTCAAGCTGATTGTGATTGACGAATGTCAGGCGTTGTTTGATATGACAGGAGTCAACGACAAAGAAGAAAAGGCCTTGAGAAACGAGATAATCCGTGCTTGTACCGACCTGATAAAACGAGGACGAAGCGCTGGATTCTTTACAATCTTCATCACCCAGAAACCTACTTCTGAATCGTTGCCAACTGCCATTAGAGACAACTGTGCTCTAAAAATCTCATTGAGGGTGTCAACTCCCGAGACGGAGAAAGCAATTCTCGGTAGCTCACCTGATGATGCTATTGATGTTCCACGAGCAACGAACATTCCTTTGAGTCGTCCTGGCGGGGCTGTTGCGGAGTCTGAGAACGGAGAAAGAACAGAGTTTAGGTTCTACTTCTTCGATGAGAACGACATCAAGAACTACTTGAGGCAGATAAATTATCAATCTCACAACGGTATGTGAATTGTAAGGATGCGGAGAGGGCCAGCTGCGCGACGCGTCAGCGGAGCGAAGCGACAAGCCCTCTCCGTAGAATGGCTTACAAGATGGGCCCCCCATAGTATTACAGGGGGGCTTGTGACTTGTGATTTTTGGGAAAAAAGTTCGGTAGAATGCGAGTTGTAGGCCGATGAAAATTTGTGACTTTTTAGATTTTGTGATTTTTGAGGTGTGATTTTTATGGGGAACGGACGGTCAAGGAATTGGATGCTGACCATCAAGGCTGATGACTTTACCCGTGAGGAGGTAGAGGAAAAGCTGAAGAAATACGACTATCTGGGGCAGCTTGAAT
This sequence comes from Cutibacterium equinum, assembly GCF_028021195.1. Lineage (NCBI taxonomy): Bacteria > Bacillati > Actinomycetota > Actinomycetes > Propionibacteriales > Propionibacteriaceae > Cutibacterium > Cutibacterium equinum. Next base: position 2,273,594 of record NZ_CP115668.1, on the reverse strand, counting down.
GTGGGGAAGAGTCGGGCTATCTTCATTGGCAAGTTCTTATTGAGAACAAAACCGCTATCAAGTTTGAGACGCTGAAAAACAAGTTCAGGACTGCTCACTGTGAAGTGGCTAAGAACCCTGCTGCTTGCCGGAAGTACGTGTCTAAGGAAGAGACGCGCGTTCCAGGTGAAGAGTTGTTGCGTGGTGGTAAGTTTGTTAATTGGGAGCCCGAAACCAAGGAAGTGTTAGGAGACGCTGTGAGCGACCTTCGCCATTCGATTTTGTTTGAGGACAAGTCTGCTGATGAGTTGATACTTTCTGATGGGCGCTATCGTCCATACGTCGCTTACGCCAAAGAGCTGGAGAGGATTAGAGATGCGTCTAAGTTTGGGCGTTCTCCACGAGAGTCGGTTAATGTGCGTTATGTGTATGGCGCTCCGGGCGTAGGGAAGACCTGGGGTGTATACGAGGAGTTCGGCTATCCGGATGTGTATTCCCCTGGGACCTACATCCACCCGTGGGATGAGTATCAATCTCAACGTGTTCTATTGTTGGATGAGTTCGATGGACAGATTGAGTTTGAGCTGCTGCTCAAGGTCTTGGATATCTACCCGTTAACTCTCCCGTGTCGTTATCAAAACAAGTATGCGGCGTGGGATACTGTGATTATGGTGAGCAACAACCCGTTGGAATGTCTGCCGTATCGAGATAGGGTGTCTGCGTCTAAGTGGGCGGCGCTTCTTCGTAGGATTGATGTGTACGAGGAGATGGTTTCTCGTGGTGTGTGTGAATCTCGGTTAGATAGGGTTCAGAAGACTTCCGCGTAAACGTTCATGGCGTCTTTTTGCGCCTGTTTGCTGATGGTCGTGTAGTAATGAGTCATCGCTTCAGATTGGTGTCCCAAAATGGTTTGTGCGATTTGTGGTGATACGCCTTGAGATGCCAACAGGGATGCTGTGATTTTTCGGTTAGAGTGTGGTCTCCAGATGTCGTCTTCTCGGAGTTTCTTACCGTCTTTAGTCATGTAGGCTTCCAGGGTTTTGTGCCATATACGGCTGTACTCGGGGTATGTGATTGGTTTACCATTGTTCTTTAAGAAGACGAGATTTTGCGCCCATTCTTCCTGGGCTTCAATCTTCTTGTCTCGTTGAAGCTTAAAAGCTGCTATCCAATCTTTTGGTAGAATCAACGTTCGAGCTTGCTTCGTCTTCGTCTCAGGCTGGATGAAGTAAGTTCCATCGTTGCGTCTGATGAGCTGTTGTTTAATCTCGAGTTGAGTCATCCGCTGATGAAAGCAGTCCCAGGTAATTCCGAGTGTTTCTGCTCTACGGAGCCCAAGAAACATTGCGAAGATGAGTGGGTAATGCTCATGATATGGACAATCGGGATTTTTGAGCCATCTGATGAGATAGCGGGCGATGGTGGCGCGCTTGTCAGCGTGAGCTATATCTTCTTCATTGACTTTTGACCGCGCTTTAGGCGTTGAAACACTGTTCATGGGATTAGTCTTTAGGACTTCATTTTTCACGGCGTGATTAAGAAGCGCTTTAAGTGTCTTGTAGACAGCTTCCACAGCGCTTGGTCCTGCGTGGACAAGTTCAGGGTTGTGAAGAAGCGTCTTCAGTGTATCGGGCGTCAGCTCTTCCAGTGGAGTGCTTCCTATCTGAGGGCTTGCCCACTTGCGATAGCGTCGCTTGTGCGCTTCAGCGGTCTGCGGTTTGATGCTGTGGGCGTCTAAAGACTGCTCTAACCAACGTTCTACGTACTGGTCGGTAGTTATACCGCCTCGTCGCCTGCTGGGCCTTCCTAAACGCTTCTGAAGGTTGTTCCTGAGTCGCTGGTTAGCTTGACGCGGAGTGCGTCCTCGCCCTCTAACTTGTAGGCGTCTTCCTTCTTCGTCTTTCAAGACTTCCTCAGCAATCCAATAATCATACGTATGTTCAGTGCCGTTGCTGGACATGACCGTCTCGCTACGCTGGTAGAGGCTCGCCATGTCGTCAGCATATTAGGCGTCGTATTAGGCGTCAAACGTGGCTCACATAGTCTCCGCAGAGCGCGGTTTACCGCGCTTTTTCATCCAGTCTGTCATCCTCAGTGGGGTCGACCTGGCGTCCTTGCCTAGGGCTGAGCTCGTCGAGGGATTGGCGAACTGACGTCACTTCCCGTTTTGGCGCGCGCCGTAGGAAGCCTCTGCGGCGTCCCCCAGGTCAAAACTCTGTGAGAGTTGCTGTCGCCGTGACCGTGCCGTCGGGGCGACGGACCTGGGCTTCCCCGTTGTCGACGTCAACCGTCAGTCGAGTTGGGGCGGTCGCGGGCGCGGGGAATCTGTAGGAAAACTCTTTACCGATGAAGTCCTCGTCCGCGAAAGCCTGCGCAAGGAGAAGGGCCTGCAGCGGTCCGTGGATCACCAAACCGTCATGGCCCTTGCGACGGCAGAAGTCGCGGTCCCAATGAATGCGATACGGGTTGGCTGTGAGGGCTGAGAAGGTCACCAGGAGAGGTTCGGTAGCTAGGAATCCGTCACCGTCGGTCTGCCCGGCATCCTCGGGAGAAGGAACCGAGGAGTGGGCTGGCAGGAAGACGTAGTCCTGCTCGTCAACGAGGCAATCATGGCCGTCTTGGGTCCAGACGGATCTCATCGTCACGAAGTGAAGGGGGCCGCGGCGCCCCTGCTTGTCTGCGACCGAGGCGATCTCAGTGGTTCGACTGGTCTCGCAATTGAGGGACAGCGGGGCGAAGGTGCGAATCCGACCACCCGCAAACATCCTTGTCATCCCCGGTTTTGGGGTGATAGGGGAGCCGATAGTGTACCCGTCCTCGTCGAGGTTGGCGGGGTCGACAGGATCGAGGAGGAGTACCCAGTGCCAGCACGGCGGAACGACGTCGCTGGGTTCGGGGGAATCCAGCAGTGCTGCCAGGCCGCGCAGGTCGTCGGGGCGCAGGTGGGTCATTCGGCCAAGCCGTAGAGACGGTCGCCTGCGTCACCGAGACCGGGGACGATGTAGCCGTGCTCGTTGAGGTGATCATCGACGCCGGCAACGACGAGGTGGCAGGGGACGTCGAGGTCGCTCACGAGTTTGCGGAAGTTCTCGATGCCTTCTGGGGCGGCCAGGATGCACAGGCAGGTGATGTGGTCGGCGCCGCGGCGGACCAGGAACTCAACGGTGCCGCCCAGCGAACCGCCGGTGGCCAGCATCGGGTCCAGGACGTAGCACTGACGACCGGAGAGGTCCTTGGGAAGGCGCTCGGCGTAGGTCATCGGCTGGAGGGTTTCCTCGTCGCGAGCCATGCCGACGAAGCCGACTTCGGCTGATGGGACGAGGCGCATCATGCCTTCGAGCATTCCCAGGCCAGCACGAAGGATCGGGACAACGAGCGGCTTGGGGCGGGCCAGGGCGACCCCCTCGGTGGTGATGAGCGGGGTGGTGACGGTGGTCGGCTCGATGCGTACCTCGCGGGTGGCCTCGTAGGCCATGAGGGTGACGAGCTCCTCGACAAGCTGGCGGAAGACGGGACTGGGGGTGTCCACGGAGCGCAGCAGGGTCAGCTTGTGAGAGACGAGGGGGTGATCCATGACATTGAGTTCCACGAGACCAACCTTCGCACATGAGGGGTTGTTGACGGGACTCGGCCACCGGTTTTGGAGGTTGGTCGGGGGTTAGGTCGTGGGTGGTGCTGGACAGGGGAGCCGGTGGTGGTGGGCAGTGCGGCCGGGGTGACTATGGGGGCGCTGGTGGAGTGGGGCCGGGGTGCGGCCTTGGCTCTGCTCCTGACCGTACCTGCGCCAGGTGTGTCTCATCTGCGCCAATTTTTTTGGCGCAGGTGAGACACACCTGGCGCAGCTGGTGGAGGGGTGGCGCAGGTGAGACACACCTGGCGCAGCTGGTGGAGGGGTGGCGCAGGTGAGACACACCTGGCGCAGCTGGCCGGGGTCACGCTGGCTGGGGTCACGCTGGCTGGGGTGACCGGGTCGGAGGCTAGCTGCGGAATCCGGTGCGATCCCAGATGAACCGCAACCCCGTCCACATCACCGACGCACCACCGAGAACCCTCCTCCTCTGAGTAGTTCGCGCTCAAATCGGGCCTGCTGCTGTTTCCGCGGCCAGATGTCTGCCACGATGGACATGTTCACCCCTCAAGGAGGTCGTCATGTCCCGGTTCAGTGATGACGAATTCGTACCCGACGATGACGTCAAGTCCTTCGACGCTGATGATGTCGATGACTATGACGATCTTGACGATTACGACGACGTGCCCGATGACGAGGACGATTACGACGACGATGATGACTATGACGACGATCTCGAGGACGCCGGCGAGGACGAGATCGACTTCGTCGTAGCCCTCTACAACGATGACGGCGAGCGGGTCGCGGTGCCGATGGAGCCGATGCTTGCCAACGATCTTGACGAGCTCATCACCCAGCTACGTCGTCTGCCCGGCGACGCGGGGGCTGTCGGCATGGTCTCCATCGATCACCAGTTCTACGTCATCGTGCGGGTTCGCGGCCGCAACGTGCAGGTCTTCCTGTCCGACGCCACCCAGGCCAACGACTGGCCGATCGCCCGTGACGTCGCCGACTTCCTGGGCGAGGACATTCCTGACCCCGACGACGACCCGGAGACCATGGGCGACGGCGACATGCTTGCCGACGCTGGACTGGGCGAGTTCGACATGGAGGCCTTCGCTGAGGCCGACGAGGATTCCGACGAGATCCTGTCCGACATTGCCGCCCGGGTTCACTTCGGGCCGCAGTTCGAGCGGGCCGCCAACACGTCGGTGCGCTGAGCCGTGGCTGGCCCGATGCCGGGTTGGCGTCAGGCCATGGCCCAGGCTCTTGACGTGGCCCGTCGTGCTGCTCAGTGGGGTGACGTCCCCATTGGCGCGGTGATCCTCGGACCTGACGGCGAGGTCCTCTCGGAGGCCGGTAATGAGCGCGAGCTGACCGGTGACCCGACCGCCCACGCCGAGGTGCTCGCGATTCGACGCGCGGCGCAGGCGCGAGACGGTTGGCGTCTGGACGACTGCACGCTTGTCGTCACGTTGGAGCCGTGCACGATGTGTGCCGGCACGATCGTCGCGGCGAGGATCCCGAGGGTGGTCTTCGGGGCGTTCGATCCCAAGGCTGGAGCCGTCAGCTCCCTGTTCGACGTCATGCGCGATCCGAGACTTCCGCACCGGCCCGACGTGGTCTGTGGCGTCATGGCTGAGGAGTCGTCGGCCCTGTTGGGCGAATTCTTTGCCCGGCATCGGGCCTGTACCGTGGACGGGTGACCAATACGCCAACGGAAGTGACGCCGTCGGGACCCGGGGGGCAGACGCCGTCCGATCAAGCTCCGGCGACCGAGGAGAAACGGGTGCGGTTTCCGCGCGTGCGCGCCTACGTCCAGCGCCACGAATTCCTCGCCTCTGTGACGAAGGTCATGAGTGGGACCGGCTTGGCCCAGTTGATCGCTGCTCTGGCCACCCTCTACGTCACCCACCACATTGACCCCTCTGACTGGGGTATTTACGGCGCCATCATGGCCGTCTCCCAGTTCGTCATCCCCGCTGCAGCCCTGCGCTACGACATGGCCATCGTGCTGCCGCGCGACAACTCCGAGGCCAAACGGGTGCTCCGGTTGGCAACCCGGATCAACGCAATCGTCTCGACGCTGGCAATGCTGGCGATGATCCCCCTGGGCGGATTCCTCAGCGGGCTGCTCGGCAAGCCGGAGGCCCGGTGGTGGTTGCTGGCGGTCGGACCGATCGTCTTCACCTACACCCAGGTCAACGTCGTCAATTACTGGGCGAATCGACGCAAACGGTTTGGCGTCATTGGTGCCAACGCGGTGTGGTGTCAGTCGACAACGGCAGTCGGACGTATCACCTCGTGTGCCATCAATGCGGCAGCCTTTGGTCAGGTCGTCGCGACCTTCCTGGGCAAGTGCCTGGCCCTCAACAATTTCCGACGCCGCCTGGGGCCGGACCTGCGCAGCATCAAGGAATCCGACATGCCGATGCGTGCGGTGATGCGCAAGTACCGGCAGTTGCCGTTGCTGACGGCCCCCAACGCCATCGTCGATGCCATCCGACAGCAGGGCGTCAACATGATCATCATGGTGAAGTTCTCGACGGCTGGCTACGGACGATTCAACATCGCATGGACGTTGATGCAGATGCCGGCGTCGGTCATCAACCAGGCGCTGGCCCAGGTGTTCTTCCAGAAGTTGTCGGTCTCGGACGCGGGAAAGTTCTACCAGACCATCAAGAAGTCGGTCGTGAGGTCGTTCCTCATCGGCATCATTCCGTTCGGGCTGCTCTATGTGCTCATCCCGCCGGTGTTGCCGTGGCTGTTGGGCGCGAAGTTCCATCAGTCGGCCGAGATTGCGGTGGCCCTGGTGCCGTGGTTGTACGTCAACTTCGTCACCTCACCGATCTCGAACATGTTCATCGTGACTCGTAACAACGGGATCGCCTTGGCCTTTGCGATTGTGTACGCGGTCGTGCCATTGACCTACCTCAACCTCAGCGACCGGTCGATCGTCGGGACGATTTACCAGATGTCCTTCATCATGGCCGGGCTGCTGGTGTTCTACATCGGGCTGGCGCTCGTGGTGGCCAAGAGGTTCGACAAGAAGAACATGAAGGTCGATCCGGCAGTCGAGACGGCCGAGGAGGCTGAGGTCAACAGCGAGGACGCGGACAGCCGTCCCTGACGTGCTCTGACACCTTGACGACGTGTTCCCGACACCCGGATTTTGGTCAGGAGTGACCGATTCGCTACGCTTGACGACGGTGACGTGTCTGAGCGGCCGAAAGTGCCCGCCTCGAAAGCGGGTGTAGCGAGAGCTACCGAGGGTTCAAATCCCTCCGTCACCGCCGAGAGGGCCCTGGGAGTTGAGAAGCCCCCAGGGCCTTGATCTTTTTTGGTGTTCGTGAGGGAACAGCGTCTCTCAGGGTGTCCATAAGCACGACCGACGTCGCCGGGCTGGGATAATGACCCCGTGCAACCCTCTGACCTCGCCCTGTTCATTGGCGCTGTCGTCGTGTTGCTGGCCGTCTTCCTGGCCCGGATCGGCACCCGTCTGGGGCTTCCCGCCCTGTTGCTGTTCCTGTTGGTCGGCATGGTCCTTGGCCCCGTGGGTTTCGGCATTGACTTCAACGACCTGGACGCCGCACACGCCATCGGTTTCGCCGCCCTCGTCCTCATCCTTGCCGACGGTGGACTGTCGACCAACTGGAAAGACATCCGACCAGCGCTGGGCCCAGCGGCCCTGTTGGCGACCGTCGGAGTCGGCGTCTCCTTCGCCGTCATGACTCTGCTGGGCCATTACGTGCTTGGCCTGCACTGGAGCGTCGCAGCCCTCCTCGGCGCGGCCACCACCCCGACCGACTCTGCCGCCGTGTTCTCCGTGCTCCGAGGGGTTGCCCTGCCCAGTCGCCTCAGATCCGTGCTCGAGGCCGAGTCAGGCCTCAACGATGCCCCGACCGTCCTCGTCGTCATCGCCTTGACCGGGGTCGCAACCGGGGAATCACAGATCGGGGTCCTGCCCCTTCTTGGATCCATCGCCCTGGAGCTCGTCGGCGGCATCCTCGTCGGTCTGACCGTGGGATGGGTGGCTGTCAAGATCGGACGACGCATCAACCTGCCCTCCGGAAACCTTTACGCCATTGCCGCGATGGCCTGGGCGGTCACCGCCTACGGCGTCGGTGTGTGGATCGGGGTCTCCGGATTTGCCGCCGTCTACGTCGCCTCCGTCATGATCGGCAACGGCGATCTGCCCTACCAGCACACCACGAGGGCCTTTTCCGAAGGCATCGGCTGGATCTGCCAGATCGGCCTGTTCGTCATGCTCGGTCTGCTGGCCAATCCCGACCGCCTCACCTGGGCCTCCGTGGGTTCTGGTGCTGCCGCCGGCCTGCTGCTGACCTTCGTCGCCCGGCCCCTGGCCGTCCTTGCCTGTACAACCTGGTTCGGGATCCGGCGCAACGAGCGGTTCTTCCTGTCCTGGGCAGGCTTACGTGGAGCCGTTCCCATTATCCTGGCGACCATCCCCATGGCCTCCCACATGGACCGTGCCGACAAGTTCTTCGACGTCATCCTGGTCCTCGTCGTCGTCTGCACATGCCTTCAGGGTCCAACCCTGCCGGACGCCGCGAAACTCCTTGGTGTCGTCGATCCACAGACGGCCAAGGACGTCACGATCGAGGTCGCACCTCTCGACGAGATCGCCGCCGACCTGTTGCAGGCTGACGTCCCGGAGGGCTCCAGGCTCGCCGGGGTGAGAATCCGCGAACTGAGGCTGCCGCGCAACTGCGTCGTCTCCCTCATCATCCGTGGCGACAGATCCTTCGCCCCGCGTGCCGAGACCAAGCTGGAGCAAGGTGACGAGCTGCTCATCGTCGTCCCCCAGGGACAGCGCCGCTACGTCGTCGAGAGGCTGACTGAAATCGGTCGAGGAGGCCGGCTGGCGCGCTGGTACGGGCTGCGAATCCAGGCCGAATGACGACGCCGACCGCGCTCACCGCCCCGAGCGGGTACGACTAACGAGAAGGCCACGGATCCGTGACGACCCGTGGCCATTGCACAGCAAGCGGTGACCCTCAGGAGTGCTGTGCCTCGGGTGTCTCCGCCAGCACCGACGGGGTTGGTGAGGGCAGGCACACCGGCCCGGCAACCTTCACCGACTTTGGGGCATTCGTCTTGAACTCCGGGTTGCGATCGCCGAGCACCACTTCGACCTCATGGTCGACGCGCTTGGGGTCCGACTTCAGCACAGCTCCCGGGAAGTAGCCGGCCACCAGGGCAACCTCAGGGTCCTTGGCGTCCTGGCCGATGATCGTCACCTTCTTGACCATGGGTTCACGGTTGGCCACGGAGTCGATGATGAACCCGACATTGGCAAGCTGTTTCGACACGCTGCTAGCCAGCCCACGGGTGTGGCCGGAGTTGTACACCGACACCGTGACATCCGTCGTCTTCAACGTGCCCTGGACGTCTTGAGTGACGCAGGGGGTGATCGGTGGCGGGGGAATAGGGGCACTGACGGCCTTCCAGCCGGCGCGGATGGCCACCACGATGAGGACGACCAGGGCCAGCAGGGTGATCGGGGTGCCTGCCATCCTCACATAGCGGCGACGTTCATCGGAAGTCATGACCGGCCGTCAGTTCAGTTCGAGGACACGGGCATGGAGGGTCTGACGCTGCTGAAGGGCAGCACGCAGAGCCCGATGCAGGCCGTCCTCAAGATAGAGATCGCCATGCCAGGACACGACGTGGGCGAAGAGATCCCCGTAGAAGGTGGAGTCGTCCTCGAGAAGGTTCGCCAGGTCAAGATTGCTCTTCGTCGTGACGAGCTGGTCCAGGCGCACCTGCACAGGTGCCAACTGGGACCACTGCTTCTGCGTGTACCCGTGGTCAGGGTAGGGGCGGGAATCACCGACACGTTTGAAGATCACACGACGATCCTACAAGCTTCTCGACGGCGATCTTGGCAGACCTGCCGTGGGTATGTGACAAGCTGAGGTGGGAGGGCATGTGGCTGCTTGACTGCCATCACACGGTCATGTTCAGCACGTGGGCGTTGCACCGGGGCAGCGCCCGGGCCTGAGACTCTGGAAGGACGGTCATGACTGATTTTGACTTCGACAGCCCCACTGTCGAGTGGTTGCGTTCTCGCGGCACGGCCAGGTGGCAAGACGTCGCCGAGGATGTCATCCCGTTGTGGGTGGCCGAGATGGACTTCCGGGTTGCCCCACCTATCCAGCGGGCCATCGAGGACACCGTTGCCAATCACGCCTATGGATACCCGTGCGACAACGGACTGCGTCACTCCTGGGCGGCATGGGTGAAGAAGGTTCAGGGCTTGACGATCGACCCGCTCAAAGTCCGTTACCTGCGCAATGTCTTGTCGGGAGTCCAGCTGGCCATCCGCACCTACAGCGCTCCCGGAAGTCCGGTGATCGTCCCCTCCCCGGCATACATGCCCTTCTGGGAGGTGCCGGGACTGGAAGGCCGCGAGATCATCGCGGTGCCGATGATTGACTCCGATCTGGGTTGGACCCTCGACCTCGACGGTATCGACGCGGCCTTCGGCAGGGGCGCCGGGTCACTCATCCTGTGCCAGCCCTACAACCCATTGGGTCGCGTCTTCACCGCCGACGAGCTGGGCGCACTCGCCGAGGTCGTCGAGAGTCACCACGGGTTCGTCATCTCCGACGAGATTCACGGACCCCTCGTCCCGGCCTGCCCGGAACGCAAGGCCTCGGTGCCTTACGCCACCGTCAGCGAGGCCGCGGCAGCCCACTCGGTACTGGTGTCCTCGGCGTCGAAGTCGTTCAACATCCCCGGCCTCATGACCGCCTTCATCACCCTCTTCACCCCTGAGCAGGCCAAGCTGTGGGACGAGAAGGTCCATCCGCTCGACGCCGCAGGGGCCACCACCATCGGTTTGGCCGCCAACAAGGCAGCTTTCGACTCCGGCCAGGAATGGTTGGACGCCGCCAACCGCTACATCCACGACAACGCGGTGTGGCTCTCAGAGACCCTGGCCGACCAGTTGCCGGCAGTGGATTATCGGGTGCCCGAGGGTACTTACCTCGGCTGGCTCGACTTCTCCGCCTACGAGTTGCCAACCTCACCAGGCCAGTGGCTGCTGCGTCATGCCCGTATCCGCCTCAATGATGGTCCAACCTTCGGACCCGGCGGCGAGGGGCACGCACGTATCAACTTCGCCACCCCGCGCTACCTGCTTGAGGAGGCCGTCGACCGGATGGTCAGCGCGATCAACAGCCGGTGAATCGGTGACCGGTGGCTTGGTGACCGTCACCCCCTTGGTGTGAGAGCCCCTGGCTCCTGAGCAGGGCATGTCGATGCCCACCGGGCGTGCACTCACTTCGAGACGCGCCCGGCTGCGATCCGCCAGTTGGCGTCTGTTGTGTGAAACGCTGGAGTGAAGAACGCGTGTATGCGCGTACGTTCCAGCCCCTAGCGAGAGGTCGATACATGGACATCAGCGCCATGGATCCCAAGGACATCCCCGGACTGTTCGACGCCGAGGTCGTCGGACCGGACGGTGAGAAGGTCGGGACGATCCAGCAGATCTTTGCCGACGAGGTCACCGGTGCCGTGACCTTCGTCACCGTACTTTCCGAGGGCCACGAGTACTTCATCCCGGTACGCGGTGCCGAATACTCAACCAGCCACGTCAACGTGCCATTCGACCGTGACGTCATCAAGACCGCTCCCGAGGCGTCCCAGGAGGAAGACCTCTCGCGTGACCGTGAGGTCGAGGTCTACGGCCACTACGGCATGGAGCCTGCTCGTCGCTCCGGGCTGGAGATCGACGATGACGACATCGTCATTGCCCAGCCAGGCCGCGGTGTCGTCAACGAGTCTGACGCCGTTGATGCGCAAGAGGTCGACGATGAGGTCCTCGATGCCGATGTCGTCGAGGAGGATGTGGATGTCGAGGCCGGTGAGGCCGAGTCCGAAGAAGCCGTGTCCGGTGACGACGAGCGCGGTGACGACGAGGCCGGACAGGACACCGCCATCAGCCCGATCGTCCTTCCTTCTGCCCCCTTCGACGATGACGACTTCCCTGAGGATGCCGACGTCGACGAGGAGAGCCGTCCCGAGGTGCTCAGCGACGGCCACTCCACTGATGACGATGACGACTCTGACGACGAGGTCCGCTCGGCTGAGCCCGCCCCCGCGATGGGCTTGCCGGCTGGTGCGAAGCTGCGTCGCTACGTCGTCACCGACCTGGTGACCGTGCAGATCCCGGTGCGCCGCGAGGTGGTGTGCTGGGAGGACGCCGAGGGCAACATTCACGAGTTCGACAAGGTCGAGGCCCCGGAGGAGGCCAAGAAGGCCGGAGTCCCCGGACAGGCGACCTGGTGGTTCAACGACGGTCCGGAGGCACCCGTCGGCTGATTGTGCGCCCCGAGATCTGCGGCCCGAGATCTGTGGCTTGAGATCTGTGGCTTGAGCAGACGTGAACATGGCGTCAGCCCCCAATCCGCACGGGATCGGGGGCTGACGCTGTTATGGGATGCGCGTGTCCTGACGTCTCGTTCGGTCAGGAGACCTTCTCGTAGGTGACATCGGCAACGCCGGCGCCGAGCGAGGAGATCTGGCTGAAAGCGGCCGGGGACAGGTCGAGGCAGCGACCTGACACGTAGGGTCCACGGTCGTTGATGCGCACGACGACGGAGCGTCCGTTGGCCTTGTTGGTCACCTTGAGACGGGTGCCGAAGGAGTAGGTCTTGGAGGCAGCCGTCAGGGCCGAGGAACTGAAGGACTCACCGGAGGCGGTCCGGGAATCGGTGTAGAAGGAGGCCTCGCAGCTTCCGGCAATACCGCTGGTGGAGACTGCGCTGCGGGCCGAGCGCTCAGACGAACGGGAGACGCGCGAGGAGTCCTCGGAATGAGACCGCGTGGACTCCTGGACGGCAGCCTTGGTGGGCGCCGCGGCACGCTTCTCGCTGGCCTTCGAGCGCAGCAGGCTCATGGTGACGGCATCGGCGACACCGGTCTGCTTGAGAGCGTTGGCCTTCTGAAAGACCTTGACTGCGTTGGTGGTGGCGGGGCCGTAAGGAAGCCCGACCCACATTTCCGGGAAGTAGTGGAGGGTCGACAGGTCGCGCTGAACGGCCTTGGTGCGGGCGTTGTGGTCGCCGCGCTGGGCGTAGATGCCGACCGTGCGGGTGACCTTGCTGATGTAACGGGTAGCAACCCAGGAGGTCTTGCCGCGATAGTTGACGGGGGTCCAGCCCTGGACGTCCTTGCCAACGATGAGGAGACGGTCGCCGGGGTGGATGAGTCCGTGACGCTTGTACTGGGTGCCGCGTCCGGAGCGCACGTTGAGGTGGACGCGAGACTGGGCGAACTGGGTCTTGTACGCGGTGGCGCGCTCGGCCTGCTTGGCCGGTGCTTTCGTGGCTTGTTGGGCGGGAGCCTTCTCGGCATGGGCCCCTGGGTTGCCGGTGGGGGCGGCGTGGGCCTCCTCGGCGATGGTGCCCATGACGGCGAGTCCGGCCGCAGCGGTCAGGGCGACGGTGCGCTTGAGGGCCGTCCCGGCGTTGGTCGAGGTGTTGGTCATGCGATGTTCCTTCCGAGTGTTGCCCCAACTTCCGAGGCTCGATGAACTGTACATAATCCTGAGAGATTCTCAAAATGAGTTCAGCATGGTTGAGCGGTCGGCGCTTCGGTTGCTTGCTGAGAACGGGCTTCGGGGGCGGGAGATGCGTCATGGCGGGCGGCGCGGAGGGCGGTGAGCGTCATGAGAAAACTGAGAAAACGCTGAGGGATGCAGGCCCATGGAGCGTGGGGTCGGTGTCAACCTCATAGGCTGACGTCATGACGTGGAACCGCACCATCCCTGGCCTGCTCACTGACGACATTCGCCTGAGGGTCCCGTTGGACCACACCAACCCGCAGGACCTGCGCACCATCGAGGTCTATGCGCGTCTGGTCGCCACCCCCGACGGCATCGACAAGCCGTACCTGGTTTTTCTGCAAGGCGGACCGGGGTGTGAGTCCCCGCGTCCGACCCTGCGCGACCCGGGATTCCCAGGTTGGCTGGCCCGGGCCCTGCAGGACTACCAGCTCGTGCTGCTGGACCAGCGAGGCACCGGACTGTCCTCCCCGGTCAGTGAGCCGGTGGGAGATGCTGCCAGCCAGGCCGAGTACCTCACCCACCTGCGTGCCGACGAGATCGTCGAGGACTGCGAGGACATCCGGCGTCACCTCGGCATCGAGAAGTGGGCGGTCCTGGGGCAGTCCTTTGGCGGATTCACCCTGCTGAGGTACCTGTCCACCCATCCGGAGTCGCTGTCGGCGGGGTACTTCACGGGCGGTTTGTCGGCGGTCGGGCGTTCTGCCGACGAGGTCTACACCGCGTGTTACGACCAGATGCGCGCCAAGTCGCTGGAGTACTACAAGCGGTTCCCGGCGGATCGGGCGCGGTTCGCGGAGCTTGTGGCGCTGGCCGAGTCCGGTGAGATCACCACCCCGAACGGTGACGTCGTGACGCCGTCTCGGCTGCGGTCGTTGGGGCATCTGCTGGGTGGCTCGGGTGGGGCTGAGAAGCTGCACTACCTGCTGGAGTATCCCCACACCTCGCGGTCGTTCCGCCACGACTTGGCCGAGCTGCTGCCCTATGGCGGACGAAACCCGCTGTACGCCGTCATCCACGAGTCGTCCTATGCCGACGGTGTCGTCACCGGCTGGTCGGCTGCCCGGATGCTGCCCGAGGATTTCCAGGAGGATCCGACCCTGTTGACCGGCGAACACGTGATGCCGGAATGGTTCGACACCGACCAGGAGCTGCGGCCGTGGAAGGAGGTCGCGAACCTCATCGCCAACCATCCGTGGCCGAAGCTGTATGACGCCGACACGTTGCGATCTGCCGAGGTCCCGTGCGCAGCGGCGGTGTACCACGACGACGCCTACGTGCCGCGCGAGTTCTCACTGGAGACCGCGGCCCTGCTTCCCCAGATGCATGCCTGGGTGACGACTGAGTACGAGCACAACGGGTCGAATGCCTCCGGGGGTGCGGTGCTCGACCGTCTCATCAAACTCGCCAAGGGTGAGCTCGTCAGGTGAGGTCTGGGAGCTGAGTCCGGTCCTGTATGGGGCGTCCGGTCCTGTGTGGGGCGCCGGGCTTTGTGGAGCATCCTGGGGTGGGCGCCCCGCGCTCCTGCTGTCGCGGTGTCGTGGTGAGACCCTGTCGTGGGGGTGCTGCCATGTGGGTGTGGGCTCGCCGGGGGTGCTGTCATGTGGTCGTGGTTAGCCGTGATGTGGTTGCGAGCTTGCTGCGCCAGTTGTGCCCCACCTGCGCCAGTCCCGATTTAGTTGCGCCAGTTGTGCCTCACCTGCGCCAAAAATTTTGGCGCAGGTGAGGCACAACTGGCGCAGGTGGGAAATGTTGGGGGGAATCGGGGAATCGGGGCGCAGGTGAGGCACAACTGGCGCAGGTGGGACATGCTGGGGGGACGGGGGCGGCGGAAAACTGGGTAATGGGATACACGACGCGGGGGTCTTGGCCGGTACGCGCGGGTTCAGAAACGGCTCGACGCCCTCCCGGTACCGTTGACCCCATGACCGACCATTTTGCAGGGGACCCTCGCACGAACCGGGAGCGGATGCTCGCCGGGGACCTCTACATTGCTGACGACCCGGAGAACTCCCGGATCGCCGACCGCGGGGCCAGGCTGGCCGACGCCTACCATCGGGCCTTCCTCAACGACCCTGACAGTGCCCGTCCGTTACTTGCAGAACTCCTCGGTGACCTCGGCGAGGACGCCGTCATCAAGCCACCGCTGTATGTCGACTATGGCGAGAACATCCACTTCGGCGCCCGTAGCTTCGCCAATTACAACCTGACGGCCCTCGACGTCGCCGAGATTCGCATTGGCGCCGACTGCCAGATCGGACCCAACGTCCAGTTGTTGACTCCCACCCACCCCATCGACCCGGATCTGCGTCGAGATCGCCTGGAGGCGGCCAAACCCATCACGATCGGCAACAACGTCTGGTTGGGCGGTGGAGTGATCGTCTGCCCCGGCGTCACCATCGGCGACGACAGCGTCATCGGGGCCGGTGCCGTCGTCACCAAGGACATCCCGGCTGGGTCCATCGCCGTCGGCAATCCCGCGCGCGTCACCGGATCGGTCTACGACAGGAAAGGCGAATGAGGATGAATGACATCCCAGAAATCCCGGTCGCCTGGTGCGACCCTGACGGCGTCGGAGCCGAGCTGCCCGAGACTGACGACGTCGAGGCCGATCCGCAATCCGTGCAGATCCCGCCGGCTGAGTCCTTCGAGGTGCTGCGCCGGGCCAGCGAGGAGGAGTTGCGAGCCCAGGAGCGCGGGGAACAGATCGACCCGTTGGAGTCAGGACGGGCCGCAATCGCCATCGCACTCACCCCGCTGTGCCAGCTCGAGGGCGCGGTCATGCTCGGCGTCAGCTTGCTCGATGCCGTGGTCAAGCGGGTTGAGCAGGCCGACGACGACTCCGTCGAGGTGTACCTGCCCGACTGGCTCTTCGACCACGACGGGTTGACCTCCGACGAGGTTCCTGGCCTGGTGGTTGAGCGGGTTCGTCGCGACTTGGCCGACCCGGTTGTCGTCTCCACCATGGGGGAGGAGGCCGTCGAGCAGTTGCGAAGTGGTCTGTCTGCAATTTTGGCAGCCCAACAGCGTGACGCTGCTGAGTTCTCCCGCCACGTCAACCCGGACGTCGATCCCGAGTGGATCATCGACGGCTGCCAGGAGATCTGCGTCGCCCTGGCCGCCCACGCCGCGACCATCGGCTGGCAGCGTCCCGAGGTCGACGTCTCCAACGTCTTCGCCAGCCTTGACATGACCGACGATCCCGACCGCGTCCGCACCCTGTTGAGGCAAGTCCGCCGCTAACCTAGACCGCTTCCGGCCCCGGCGACTGAAGCTCGCCGAACCCGGCGAGTGACGCTCGTTGAATCGGCGAGTGCAGTCACCGAATCAAGGGACGGGGCACGGGCGCCATCCCTCACTGGGTGGCGATGGTCACTCGGTGGCGATGGTCACTCGGTGGCGATGGCTTTGAGGATGTTCGTGCGGGCGGCTCGGTGCGCCGGCCACAGCGCGGCGAGCACCCCGACGAGCGCTGCGGCCACGAGGAAGGCTAGGAGCTGCAGCCACGGGATCGAGAGTCGGTCGATGCCCTGGTCGGATAGCAGGCGTTGCAACACCATGCCGAAGACGGTTCCCAGGCCGACTCCCACCACGGCCCCGAGCAGGGCGATGACGACCGACTCCAAGGTGATCATCCGTCGCACCTGGGAACGGGTGAGGGCGATGGCGCGCAGGACGCCGAGCTCCCGTGTCCGCTCGATGATGCTCAACCCCAGGGTGTTGACGATGCCGAGCACGGCTATGACAATGCTCAACCCGAGCAGGGCGTAGAGCAGCGCCATGGTCCGGTTGACGTTGACAAGGATCTGGTCGGTGTACTGGTCGACGTCCATGACGCTCACCAGCGGCATGTCGGCCAACGCCGCGTCCAGGGCCTTGCGGGCCTGCTCGTGGTCGGTGCCCGGCTTGAGGTAGATCGACAGGAAGGCATCCTTGTCGCCCAGACCGACCGAGGTGAGGGTGGTCGTCGAGACCCACATGGTGGCGATGGGCTGTCCCTTGCCGGTCGTGTAGATGCCGACGACGGACAGTGTCATGGGACGCTGGGCCTCCACTGACCACAACCGGTAGGACGACCCCACCTTCAGGTGGTACTTCTCCGCGTCCTTCTCCTCGACGATCATCTCGCCGTCGGCGCGGAACATGCGCCCCTTCGTCATCTTCTGGGGGAACATCTTGTCCAGCGAGGTCGCCTCCATGCCCGCGATGCCGCGCGTGTGACGTCCCATGGCGTCGGTGAAGTACTCCTTGGGCGGGGTGGTGTGGCCGGCGGGGATTTCGAGCATCTGCGCGATCGTCATGGTGTGGACGTCCTTGACCTGTGGGACGGCGGACACCTTGGTGCGGACCTGGTCGGGGAATCCCTGGAACCCCTGTCGGCCGACCATGAAGTCGCCACGAACCGTGTCGGTGATCTGGCTGGTCACCGAGCGGGTCGAGGAGGCCCCGAAGACGGCCATGAGGGAGACCAGGGTGAGGCCGATCATGAGAGCCGACGCGGTTGCGGCGGTGCGTCGGGGCTGACGGATCGAGTTGAGTTCGGCCAATTTGCCGACCTCACCGAAGACTGCCCGGTACACCTTGCCGACGATCCAGATGACCGGACGGCCGAGGAGAGGGGAGGACAGGGCGATGCCGATCATCGTCAGGGCCATGCCGCCTCCGGCCCAAGCCACCGGCTTGGGGACGACGTCGAAAACTCCCAGAACGATCCCCACGACGCCCACGGCGGCCATGGCGACGCCGACGACGGCCCGCTTGCCCAGCCCGACCTCGGACTCGGTGCGGGCCGAGGTCATGGCTTGCACCGGTGGGATTCGTGAGGCTCGGGCTGCCGGCAGTAGGGCGGCGACAAGCGTGACGAGGATGCCCGTGACCAGTGAGGCGACGACGGCCTTGAGACCCAAGGAGAGCGTCGTCTGCCCAATGTCCCACCCGGCGGCGAACATGATCGCCTTGATAGCCATGGCCAGACCGAGACCGCCGAAGAGACCCAGCACCGACCCGATGGCGCCCACGACGAGGGCCTCGACCAGGACGGTCGCTCTGATCTGGCCGCGACTGGCCCCCATAGCCCGGTACAGCGCCAGCTCGGAGGAGCGCTGGGCGACGAGGATGTTGAAGGTGTTGACGATGAGGAAGCTTGCGACGAGCAGGGAGATGCCTGCGAAGACGAGCAGGAAGATGTCGACAAAGCTGAGGGCCTTGCCGACGGCGCTCATCTGCTCATCGGCGACGACCTTGCCGTCCTTGGCCTGGTATCCCTTCGGCAGGACCTTCTGGACAGCCTTGGCGACGGTCGCCCGGTCGGCACCCGGTTCGACGACCGTGGCGATACCGGTGAACGCGTCGTGGCCCTTGAGGAAGAGCTGCTGGGCGCGGTGGGTCGTGAAGAACACGTAGCTGGCCCCGGCTGACCCGCCCTGCCCAAAGGTAGCGGTGCCCACGAGCTTCGCCTCGACGGTGCCGGCCCGGCTCGTGACGACCTTGACCACGTCGCCCAGCTGGTAGCCCGACTTGTCAAAGGTGGCGGGGTCGACGGCCACCTCGTCGTCGGCGCGCGGTTCGTGTCCTGACTCGACGTGGACGCCCGGCTGGCCGCCGAGGGCCGGGGTCGTCTGCCAGCCGAAGCCCAGCTGGGGCGGTCCGAAACTCGTGATCGCCTTGCCGTCGCGGCCGATGAGGACGGTACCTGTCTCAAAGACGGTGCCCTGGGCATCCTTGACGCCGTCGACCGTGCGAATCTTGTCGACGACGGCCTGTGTCAGCGGGTAGGGACTCGTCGTGTCGCCCTGTACCGCGTCCTCGGTGTTCTTGGACACCTCGACGTCCGAGACGGACCCCGAGATGATGGAATTGAAGGTGGACCGGAGCATGTCGCCGAACACGAACGATCCCGAGACGAAGGCGACCCCCAGGACGATGGCCAAGGTGGACATGAACAGTCGTAGCTTGCGGCTCCACAGAGAGGTGAACGTGGCCTTCCACATGGTGGTTCAGGACCTTTCGGCGCGGCGGGGGACCGGCACGTGATCGTCACCGGCGCTCGTCCCCGCTCGGCGGGGGTCCAGGCGGCCCATCGTCGTGAGCACGGCGTCATGGGTGGGATGGGAGATGTCGTCGACGATGCGTCCGTCGGCGAGGAAGAGGGCCCGGTCGGCATAGGAGGCGGAGACGGGGTCGTGGGTGACCATGACGATGGTTTGGCCGAACTCGTCGACCGACTGACGCAGGAAGCCGAGCACCTCGGTGGCACTCACGGAGTCGAGATTGCCGGTGGGTTCGTCGGCGAAGATGATCTCGGGCCGGCCCACGAGGGCGCGTGCGCAGGCGACGCGCTGCTGCTGTCCGCCTGACAGTTCGGAGGGTTTGTGGTCGAGCCGGTCGGCCAGTCCGACGACGTCGATGACGGTGTCCCACCACTGCGGGTCGGGTTTGCGTCCGGCGATGGCCAGGGGCAGGAGGATGTTCTCGCGTGCCGTGAGGGTTGGCACGAGGTTGAACTGCTGGAAGATGAACCCGACCCGTTCACGTCGCAGCAGAGTCAGTTTCTTGTCGGTGAGGGTGGTGACATCGGTCTGACCGATGAAGGCGCGTCCCGAGGTGGGGCGGTCGAGCCCGGCCATGCAGTGCATGAGTGTCGACTTGCCCGATCCCGACGGACCCATGACTGCGGTGAGGGCGCCGGCCTCGATGGTGACACTCACCTCGTCGAGGGCCTTGACGACGGCGTCTCCGGTGCCATAAGTCTTGACGAGTTCATCGGCGGAAGCGGCGGTCGGCGCCATGACGGTCTCCTTCGAGGGATGAATGACGGGGCGTGGCGTCAGGTCACAGTGTACAGATGGGTGACGTAGCTGCCCGTGTCACGTCGGTGTGCCTTGACGGGTGACGACCATTCGGGTTCCTCTGTGTCGTGGTCCCGCCTCGCGTGGGCGTTCCTTCGCCATGACGTGGCGAGAGTGGTCTGTGCTACGCTTAAAGCAGGCCAGGGAGCCTCGGTTGTCGAGGAAAACCCCTGGCCGCTTACTTTTGTCGGAGTGTGATCCGATGAAGAGTTCCCCGACTGTGGACCCACAGCTCATCTAGTGGTAGATGGGTTGGGTCGAGGTTGTAGGAGCCCGGCAGCTCGGCGAGTTCGCGGTGTCCGAGGTCCACGACGTAGCTCATCGGCTAGCTCTGCATAGCGGGGGGCTCAGGGGTGCGAGTGTAGTCGATGACGGAGTGCGCCGTGCGGCACAGGGAGCCCCACCGTGCGGCAGGGCATGACAACAAGCCCTCACACATGAGGTGCAAGGGCTCGAAAAATAGGGTTACCGGAACAGTTCCGGCACGGATTAGTACGAGATCAGACCACGTTCACGCTGTAACGCCAAGACGTCGTTGAGGTGATCAACGTCACCAGGCTGGATGTCACCGATGCGATCCAGGGTCTTGAAATCCTCAATGAAATGTTCTGGAATCGGTATGCCATGACCGTACGCTGCAGAGACAGCAAGGCTGATGTCATAGCCGTTGTCATGGTCGGCTTCCTCGTCCAGGAACTCAAGGGTTTCAGTGTATCCACGCTTGCGCATTTCGTCGCGCAGTTCGTCAACAAGGTCATCGACATACAAATCATCGTCGTCAGCGACGTCAGACATGCCAACCACCTACTTTGCGGGATGAACCGTGCGGACTTTACGACCATCTGAGTCGACGACAACGACGAGTCTCGCACCGTCGTAGCGTCCAGTATACGACAAGAAACCGTTCGGCATGCGGGTGGCAGCTCCGTTTCTGAGCACCCGGCTCACCCCCGCATAGGCGGGGAAAACTGATTAAGGCTCGTACAGTGGATGCGCGGGAGCGGCTCACCCCCGCATAGGCGGGGAAAACACAGGGGTCCGCGATGAGCACCCCGACAGCAGCGGCTCACCCCCGCATAGGCGGGGAAAACCCCAAGGCCGCACTACCGCCACCGCGCTGGGTAGGCTCACCCCCGCATAGGCGGGGAAAACTGCAGCCATTTTCAGATGGTCGAAAAGCGACGCGGCTCACCCCCGCATAGGCGGGGAAAACGGCCCGGTGGCGGGGCGGCATTAGTAATAGCGCGGCTCACCCCCGCATAGGCGGGGAAAACCGGTGCCGCCCACCTGGACGCCCTGATTTTCGGGGGCTCACCCCCGCATAGGCGGGGAAAACCGAACGGTCAAGTGCACCGACGCGGACTGGAACGGCTCACCCCCGCATAGGCGGGGAAAACATCCAGGTCGCCCCCTGCATCGCCAAGCCGGACGGCTCACCCCCGCATAGGCGGGGAAAACGGCGTCCCGCTTGCTGTCGGGGGACCGTGGGGAGGCTCACCCCCGCATAGGCGGGGAAAACGACTGAGCTTGCTCGTAAAGACGAGAACGAGCAGGCTCACCCCCGCATAGGCGGGGAAAACGTAATGCCGGGTTGTCGCTGTCCGTGATGAGTCGGCTCACCCCCGCATAGGCGGGGAAAACATTGGTGCCGTGGTCCGTATGGCCGCAATAACCGGCTCACCCCCGCATAGGCGGGGAAAACTGTCTGCGCTGAAGCGTGTTACGAGGGTTGAGGGGCTCACCCCCGCATAGGCGGGGAAAACCCTTAGCCATAGGTTGCGCCTTCCCTATCTGTGGGCTCACCCCCGCATAGGCGGGGAAAACACACCTGCACCAATGCATCTATGTAGCGGTGCAGGCTCACCCCCGCATAGGCGGGGAAAACGAGCTGTTAGAGGCTGTGGGGGTCTATCCCGGGGGCTCACCCCCGCATAGGCGGGGAAAACCATAGGACAGGACGCCCGATATGCCGCGTGATGGGCTCACCCCCGCATAGGCGGGGAAAACCCCGAGAATACAAGGGCGCCACCCTCGAAGACAGGCTCACCCCCGCATAGGCGGGGAAAACTCCGCAACCGCCGTCAAAGTTTTCCCCGACCCAGGCTCACCCCCGCATAGGCGGGGAAAACCATGGACTTTGCCGGGGTCCGTGTTGCCCTTGAGGCTCACCCCCGCATAGGCGGGGAAAACCATACGATAGAACGCCCGATATGCCGCGTGAGGGGCTCACCCCCGCATAGGCGGGGAAAACGGTCGAGGTCTGCGCGGCTGATAGGGTCCGGGGGGCTCACCCCCGCATAGGCGGGGAAAACACACTGGAGGGTGTCAAGTCGACAACGCAACAAGGCTCACCCCCGCATAGGCGGGGAAAACGACACAGAGCTACTCGGTCGGATGAGACAAAACGGCTCACCCCCGCATAGGCGGGGAAAACGGTTCCCCGTTCTCCCTCACGGCCAGCGGTATCGGCTCACCCCCGCATAGGCGGGGAAAACTTTGGCGGACAAAAGTCCCTGTCTGGGTTGCCAGGCTCACCCCCGCATAGGCGGGGAAAACTTTGGCGGACAAAAGTCCCTGTCTGGGTTGCCAGGCTCACCCCCGCATAGGCGGGGAAAACTGGCGCTTTCCGTCCTCCCGCCCTTACGACGGCGGCTCACCCCCGCATAGGCGGGGAAAACTTCCGGCGAAGAACTCATGACAGCTATACGCCCGGCTCACCCCCGCATAGGCGGGGAAAACAAAGAGGAGACAGGAGACCCCGTGAGGGTCCGAGGCTCACCCCCGCATAGGCGGGGAAAACAAATTGGTTTTGTGTTTTCAGTAGTGGGGTCTAGGCTCACCCCCGCATAGGCGGGGAAAACGGCATTTGTGGCCATAACGAGGTATCCGAGGCAGGCTCACCCCCGCATAGGCGGGGAAAACGTGACCGCGCCACGTCCTGCCACAAACGATGGAGGCTCACCCCCGCATAGGCGGGGAAAACAGTTTAGTAAACCCGGTCACATTTCCGACCGAGGGCTCACCCCCGCATAGGCGGGGAAAACCCGGTAGATGGTCTTTTGGCGTCCCCAGACCTGGGCTCACCCCCGCATAGGCGGGGAAAACGACGTGACGCTACCGACGATCTCACCGTCAATAGGCTCACCCCCGCATAGGCAGGGAAAACATGGACAAGCTAACCCTCAGCATCGCAGCCGCCGGCTCACCCCCGCATAGGCGGGGAAAACCCGACCCTGCGGGCTGCCTCTTTGGCTGTGAGGGGCTCACCCCCGCATAGGCGGGGAAAACCTGCTGTTTTTGTCTCTGAGACGCGCAAAGAGCGGCTCACCCCCGCATAGGCGGGGAAAACCGACGCCGCCCCAGAAATGGCATCCCACACCGAGGCTCACCCCCGCATAGGCGGGGAAAACGGCCATCGATCGAATGATCGAGCTTCTTGCGCGGGCTCACCCCCGCATAGGCGGGGAAAACTACCCAGGTGGTTTTGGGCATCCCTAGGTCGTCGGCTCACCCCCGCATAGGCGGGGAAAACCCGTGACGGTGATCGAGTCCAGCGGGCGGCATGGGCTCACCCCCGCATAGGCGGGGAAAACGTTTCCGCGCGGTAGGAGCCACGTTATTGCTGAGGCTCACCCCCGCATAGGCGGGGAAAACACGCGGCAACCGCACAGACGAGCGAACTCCAGAGGCTCACCCCCGCATAGGCGGGGAAAACTCCACGAACGATGGTTCTTGAGTGTCGTACCATGGCTCACCCCCGCATAGGCGGGGAAAACACGTTGCGGCCCACGGCAGATTGACTGAGGGTCGGCTCACCCCCGCATAGGCGGGGAAAACTTCCTCTCTCGTCGGGCTCGGTAGGCGCGCTCCGGCTCACCCCCGCATAGGCGGGGAAAACGTAGCCGAGGACACCCATCATTTGTAGCCCGTAGGCTCACCCCCGCATAGGCGGGGAAAACTCATTCTTGACCAAAACTCCTTGTCAAACGCTCGGCTCACCCCCGCATAGGCGGGGAAAACCCAACAGGCGTGGACAAGTATCAACGCCGGCATGGCTCACCCCCGCATAGGCGGGGAAAACTCTTGTTCCCGCGTGGTCAGGGTCAGACTGGGAGGCTCACCCCCGCATAGGCGGGGAAAACCGCTTTCGCGGTTAGGCGACTGAACCCGGTTTGGGCTCACCCCCGCATAGGCGGGGAAAACACATGCCCGGACAGCCTCAGATCGTCGTCAATGGGCTCACCCCCGCATAGGCGGGGAAAACAAGAACTCATGACAGCTATACGGCCCTCAATGAGGCTCACCCCCGCATAGGCGGGGAAAACGAATCGCGGTAATCGTCAATTTCCATGCAGCGGGGCTCACCCCCGCATAGGCGGGGAAAACGCCCTCCTCATTGTCGTAATGGTCGTCGTCCAAGGCTCACCCCCGCATAGGCGGGGAAAACACTCGTAGAGGTCCGCGCCCCACAACGTTGTGGGGCTCACCCCCGCATAGGCGGGGAAAACTCGAGGGTTTTTTCTAACGACTGTGGCGCGTTGGGCTCACCCCCGCATAGGCGGGGAAAACTCATCGCAGCCACAGCCGCCATACACGCGGCAGGGCTCACCCCCGCATAGGCGGGGAAAACACCTTTCGATAAATTGGGTAATTGTGGCGGTTAGGCTCACCCCCGCATAGGCGGGGAAAACTTCAATTCCGGCAGGAATGATACTTGGAATGTCTGGCTCACCCCCGCATAGGCGGGGAAAACATCGAAGTTTTCGGCGGTTGGACCGAACTCGACGGCTCACCCCCGCATAGGCGGGGAAAACGGCTTACATCTGATTCTTGCCCATACCGTTCAAGGCTCACCCCCGCATAGGCGGGGAAAACACCAACTGGCTAGGGCTGATGCAGGAGCCTTACTGAGATGCGAGTGCCCTCGCATCATCGATGAGATAATCTACGACGTCGCGCGGCAGAACTCCAACCCGGTCGGAGAGTCGATGACTGGCCTTTGCTGTTCGGCCTTCTCATGAGCTTCAATCCGTCGAAGTCAACCACGTCCCAGTCGTGTCGGTGCACTCGGAACTCGAAGTGCTGTTCGCCGCGGACTGTATACACCAAGATCGCGCGGCCGTCCCGACACATTTCTATGACCCTGCCCCACAGTGCGTCTCTGATACGGGCCGATACGTGACCGACGAACACTCCCGGACTGATCTCGAGAAGCCACCTCGTGAGGTGGCCACGCAGACCGGCAGGGCACGCGGTGAGGACCAAGACAACCATGCCTACCCCCAGGACCTACCGCCGGGTACGACATCTTGGCGGTCATCCCATAAGTCGATGACATCCCAGCCGTATCCGTCATCCGGGTCTCCGGGGGCGTCAAGAATGGTGTGGATGTCCTCGACGCACCGGGTCAGCAATTTAGATTCGTGGATGGCATCACGCATGGCACGTCGAGTCACTCCGGGCAGATCGTCGAGGTCATCGGTCGCAGCGCAGTGAAAGGCGACTGGGACGGCAAGAGATGTCTTGTATAAGTCGGCGACATCGTAGACAAACGAACAGTCCTTGCCCGTGTGAACGAACCCGAGACCTGCAGACAGTCCCAACGCGGCTACGACCGAGTGAACCACCCCGTACAGGCATGCCGTCGCAGCGGTGAGCGCCTGATTTGCGGGATCAGATGCAGAAAAGTCCTCAACCTTGTAGCTGCGCTTGTCCCAGTCGACACCAAACTTGAGGGACGCATCGCGGTACGCCTGCCGGACCCTCGCTCCCTCATGTCCTCGCAGTTCCTGCAGCGTCAGACCAGTGGCCACGTCGTCAGGGAATCGCATCTCGTACATGCGTCGCGCGACGGCCAGCCGCTTCGTTCGATCCGTGACGGCCTCTGCCTGGAGTTGTAGCAGTCGGGTCGTTCGGGCCAGTGGCCGTCCATGAGCGTAATAACGGACGCCGTGCTCCCCGACCCACACCGTCGAGGCACCAGACTCGCCCAGAAGCATCATCGCGTGATGGGTCACGTTCGTTCCCGGCCCCAAGAGGAGCGCTCCGATCATCGACGCTGGAACGTGCACTATGCCCTGCTGATTCGCCGCTGTGATGGCGTTCGAGTCCCGGTTGACGACGCAGTGTTCCATGTAGATGAAACTCAGTCGGTCCTGGGCGCGCGCCAGCTCCTGCACCTCGGCGGGTCGCGCGCCCGGGATCGGCTTAACCACGGGATCACCTCGCGAGGGGCGCCAGTGTCAACAGACCGCAGCCGTACCCCTTGGCAGGCCCGATCCCGCTGGTCAGCGCCGATCGTGCAGCATCAGGGTCGGTGATTTCGAGGATGCCGTCGACCTGGGCGACCGACAGTGTCACTGTGGAGGACTGACGTCGGAATCTCAGGACCTCCCGCCGCGTCACCCGCGCCGACGGAGCCCCAGAGGGATCCTCCGGCAGGCGGAATCCGCGACGTTCCAAGCGGGTGACGAACCACTCCAGTTGCTGCTCGGCTGTGACCTCCGCGACCCGTCGGCCCCGCGAGGCCCCTGGCTGTCGCACGGCAGTCGTCGGGTTGACGGTGCAGCGGAATCGCCACACTGATCCAGCACGAAGGTCTCGTAGGAACGGGTCGTAGTCGGCCGATCTGCCCGGCACACCTGTCGACCAGCCGGCCTGCTCGTTGAGAACGGTGAGGTCGGGCTGAAGCGGGCTGACGATCATGATGCGGGCGTCGTGGTTTGCAGGTCCACGGTCCAGCCGCCACAGGGTTCGCGCGGATTCAGATGCGGACTGGCCGGGCG
Organism: Cutibacterium equinum; assembly: GCF_028021195.1. NCBI lineage: Bacteria > Bacillati > Actinomycetota > Actinomycetes > Propionibacteriales > Propionibacteriaceae > Cutibacterium > Cutibacterium equinum. The sequence goes on along the minus strand of NZ_CP115668.1, from coordinate 2,246,822 downwards.
GGAACGATGCCAGGACCGCGGCGTGGAGCCGCTCCGGGGATGCGAGGAGACGTGCGGCGTCTCGACGGGCGACGTTGACGTCGAACTGGGTGAGAAACAACGTCACGCTCCTTCCAGACCAGCGAACCAGTCGGGTTCGTCATTGCCATGGGGGTTGTCGACGGTGGTCGTCGTCGTCGTGATGTCGCGCCACCCGTACTCGCGCCGCTGCGGGTCGAAGCTCAGCGGAATATCGCGGACGGTGTCGCCGACCTGCCCCGACTCGGTGTCGTAAGCGATCTGGAGTCGTACAGATCGCGGCAGCCGACGCTGGTGCCACGGCTTGGCATGCCACGGCTCGTTGGCCAGGACGGTCAGCAGGTCGCCGTCGCGAACGCCGAGGGACACCCGTCCTTCTGTGGGGCAGGACCTCCGGCCAAGGTAGAGCGGGAACACCGGTTCGGTGATGGCCTCGTCCAGTGCGTGCAGCAATGACGGATCGCCCTCGACTGCCGCCACGAAGATGGCGTCAGCCAGGTAGTAGCGATTCGAGAGGGGCATCGAGTTCACGCTGCCGTCCTTCTTCGGATGTGACCAGTCCATAGCGGTCTGGAAATCCCGGACTACGGAGCCGGGTTGATCGGTGCGAACGCCGAACCGTAGCGACAAGAGGTCCTCGATACTGTCGGTGCGCCGACGTCCCTGAGCCGCTGCCAGAAGCCCGAGTACCCCGGACTTAGTAGGCTCCCGGCGCGTCGCCCGTGTCGTGAAGCGACTGGAATCACCCCACGACTGCATCGGCCCGGCGAGCCTGAGGACCAAGACGCTCACGACTCGTCCCGCAGAAGGGTTGCAACCGTGTCACGCACCGAGGAGACGAGCTCGTCCATCGGCATCTGGGTGCCCATGGCGTCGACGGCATCGGTGCGGGAGCCGACACGGGTCACGAAGGAGGCCTCGGGCACTCCCAGGAACGCATCCTCACAGTCGTGGGCGTAGCTCGCGAGCGCTCGGCACGAGGCGGCGACGAACCCGCCGTTGTCCGACCGCACCGGTTCCTCGAAAGCTCCGACGAAGCTCGCGGAACGGCCCTTACGGACTTGGACGACGACGGCATCGGGGACGGTGTTATTGGCAAACGTGTTCTGCTTGCCCGTTGGCATCGACATGACGAACCCACGGACGAAGGCGGCAGCGGCATCGGCAGTGAGATCGACGTCCCCGAGGTTGCCTTCCAAAGTGGAGACGGCGACGGTGGCGAAGCGGTACAGAGTCTCCGAGGTGAACTCGACGGTGCCAATCATGCCGGCACCCGCGTCGTCTTCGTCGAGCTTGTAGTCGTCGACGGCGGTGAAGTAGTCGGCCTCGGTCTCCACGGCGTGAGTGCTCAGCGCGTGGGCGACCTGAACCGCCGAGTCGACGTTGAGATCCTTGGAGTCGGCGACCATGCGGCCGAACAAGGCCACCTCGATCCCGTGATCGGAATCGGCGGCCTTCTTCGCGTCGGTGCCCGAGACCTTCCCCTCAGTACTGGCGGCGAGGTCGGCCAGGCGGTCCAGTTGCTGGTTCGAGTAGAACACCAAGTACTGGGTGCGCTCGACTGGTTCCTTGGCAGATTCACTCTTGGCCCGGGGCTTCTCGGCCTTGAGCCCGAGGGCCTTGACGACGGCGAGGGCCCTGTCGCGGGCTTCCTCCTCACTCAGGCCATACGGATCGGTGGTGAGCCGGTTCATGAGCAGCTCGACGACGCGCAGTGTCCGCGCGCCGGTCTGGGACGCGGGCAGGAAACTCTTGAAAGAAGTTCGCACGGCCTTCTTCCATGCCTGCGAGCTGACTCGAGCCCGACGGACCCCGCCGTACAGGGCAGACTTTGGTGATCCGGTGTCGTCGCGGTTGACGTTGGAGGGCGGGACACTCTGGATGACGTGGATGTCGACGTAGTACGAGCTCATCGGGGTTCTCCTTGGTCGGTTTCGGCGGAGGTGGTCTGATTGGCAGGGATTCTGTGAAGTTGGCGTCCCCACTCGAGGAGTACCTGATCGGGGGACGACACCTGGAGTCGCCACAGATCGGCTGCCAGGTGTCCGTAGTCAAGGGGGACCGCTTCGGACCGCATGAGGGTGACGAGTCCTCGCAGGTTGCCGACGCGGATGGCCCACTGTTGAGCGCGGCACATGTGTTGGAAGCGCGAGATCGTTCCGGGATCCCACTCGGTGCTGCTCGAGCGTCGCATCGACAGTGTGCGCACAGCTTGCCCAAGCCCGATGCCACGCACGTGCATGGGTTCGGACCGGGATTGCTGGTGGACGGCGTAGAGCACGACGGCAGCATGGACCGCCCGTTCCGCCGGCGTTGCAGGAGCCGTGCCCTGCCCCAAAAGATAATCGGGTAGATGGCCAAGGATGACATCCCACAGACCTGGGTCGGCACCCGGCCTCGTCGCATCGGCGCGACGCAACGACGCCAGGCTACGGACCGCCCACGGGTCCCGCGGTGCCGCGAGATACCCATGTTGCAGGCGGTTGATGGATGACACCGCCGCCGAGGTCACGTCATTCCATGGTTCAGGCATCACTTCTCCTTCGAGGAGGTCTCGGATCGGGGTTTGGGATCGTCCGGCAACGGGGCTGACGAGCGTAGCCTCATCACGAAACGCTGCCACGCTCGTGCAACATCCATGAGGTCTTCGCGTTCGGTGTTTGGCACTGTGATCATGCGCCCGGTCAACGCCATCGGGCCGGCATCGCGGCACAACTGGCGGCCGGCGTCGCGCACGGTGTGGCGCGCCTTGCGGTGCCACGAGACGCGGGCGTCATCGATGTCGGTCGTGGCGGAGAGGCGGCTGAACCAGTCGCGGTAGGCAGGGTCGAGAGATGCGAAGCCGACCTCGGCAGCGTGCGGTCGCACCCCTTCCGCCTCACTGCCGGTAGCGGAGGCCAGGTCGGTCGCGAGGTTCTGCAAGGCGAAGACGAGCCCCTCCGCCGTCCTGGCACAGTCGACCGCTAGTCGGGCGAGCCGCTCTTCCGAGAGTACGGCCATTGACATTGGGAGGGAGTCGTCAATTGTCGTCGTCACGACCGCACTCTGTGACCCGTACTCCATGCCGATCGTGCGGATTTTCGCCATATGGTCACGGGGCAGGACGCCTTCTGCGGTGAGTACGGCCAACTGTTCAAAGATGTCGGGTCTCAGCCACTGGTGGTCCGGCTCGCCCGGTTTGCGCTTGCGATGGTCCTCGGGGGACGGTTCACGGGCCAGCAGCGGTTCAAGCCCTCGCCACATGGCCTTGGCCGCGTCATGACTACGCGGCATGTAGACGATCTGCCCGGCAGCCTTGGTCTGGGGAGCGCTGAATCGCCAGGCGGTCGACGAGTCCTTGTGTAGGAGGTCCCTCCACTCGACCTTGTCTCCGTTGCACAACAGGACGTCCGTGACGCGCCCGCCGTCGGCGATGAGCCGCACCCGGCGGCTTTGCCACGTGAAGAGGTCGGCGCAACCCGTCGGTACCGGGTGTTGAGAATCCGGTGCAGCGTCCTGTGAAGGTCGCTCCCAGACCGGGACGTCGCCAGTGGGGTCATCTTCCAGGAAGAGGTTGAGCAGAATTGTCTCGGACAGGTTTGCACCCTCGACTATGACTATTCCCATGGGTCCACTCATCCCCGTACCAATGGGGTAGCCCCTTCCGCCCTTGACCCGGGAGTCACCCACCGCGCCCGACTTGATGCCCGACACGTCGAAAGCATGGGTGTGGACGAGCCATCGTGCGGCTTCTGCGAAGGACAGGTTCGCGATACCTGCTCCGTCTCGGGTGGTGAAGAACTTGTCGTTGGCCGGCACCTCGCTGATGATCTTCGTCAGGCCCGAGAACCCACCTTTGGCCGTGTGTAAGTCGGCGACCTGCATGAAGGGCATGTGGTCGTCAAAGAGGAAGAACCGATCGTGGCAGCGATCCAAGTACTCGTCGATCTCTTGCAGCGGCAACCCTGACTTCCACCACTGCGCCCAGTCGTCGGCTTTCTCGTCGTCACTGCGCTCGCGGGCTGTGGCCCGTATGGCGATGGCCAGCAGAAGCCGTAGGACCGCCACCTCCTGGGTCGGGATCTCCCCGGCGAGTCCCCTCAACTCGGTTGCGCGGTGGAAAGCTTCGCGTATCGACACCTCGGTGATCTGGTTGTCTGGTGTCCGCGTGATGATCCACGGCTCGTCTATGAGGTTGAAGGCACCTGTCATGCCAGCGCTTCCTTTCCAGGGCTGGGCTCCACGATGAGTCCACGACGGGAATCGTAGCGTATGGGGTGTCCCAGCAGCGCCGAATGCCCCTCGGCGTCCAGTACGAGGACGAGCTGGCCCCGAAGCCACGGGGATGACTGCCACGAGCTGAGGTCTATCGGTGGAGACTCGAGCTCCTGGATCGTCTTGTCGATGTCCCAGGGGTTCGACAGCGACCTCGGCAACGAGACGGTGCACGATGCGATCGCCCGGGCCAGCGCACCATCCGGTGCCCCGAATAGCGGAAGTTCGGCATCGGAGAACTCCCCAATGTCGGAGGGGAGCCGATGGCCGCCATCGGACTCTTGGATGACGATGACCTCGATCGAGTCCTCGGTGTCGCGCACCGTCGCACGGCCTGAGGAGTTCTCCGGGTCGACGGTCGAGGTATCGGTGAGCCCCTTCATGAGACTCGATGCGACGTATGGGTCGGCCACTCTGAACGTCTTCGCCCGGGAGACGGCCTTGGAATGACTCGTGTGTGCCGTTTCGTCGGCCTTCTCGCCGCGCGTGGTCCACGTCGCCGGCCATGGGAAGGACTCCGCGTAGGCCTCGCGGACGAGTCGCGGGATGTCCTGGGGCACCGTCGCGATGCTGTCCGGCAGGGCACTCAGGAGCGCGGAGGTACGAAGGAGTGTGTTCTCGGTATAGACGGAGTCGACTCCTCGGCTGAACAGCGGGCCGTCATCCTGCCAGTCGGCAATCCCGGTGATGAAGCATGCGGCATCATGCAGTCTCGCGGGCCGCGGTCGATCATGTCGATGCAATCGTCCGATGCGCTGGAGTAACAGGTCCATGGGTGCGATGTCACTGACGAGCAGGTCGAAATCGACATCGAGGGATTGCTCGAGGACCTGGGTGCCCACGACGACGATGCGTCTCGGACGGTCCTCGCCCGAGCGCCCGAGACGCCGCACGAGGTCGGCCTCGCGTCGGGCGCGTTGCGGAGCCAGGAAGCGGGAGTGGACGAGTAGCACCTCGCAGTCGAGTCGGGACTCGAGTACGTCGAAGGTTTCTTGGGCGCGGGCGACGGTGTCACGGATGATTCCGACGCAACCACCCTCGGACGTCCGCTCCTCGATAAGAGTGACGAGGTCGTCGAGCGAGTCACCCATATGCTGGATGGCGACGCGCCGAGGCGCTGTGGTACTCGACACTCCGGTTTGCACAGCGTCGTCCACGACCGATGTCATGAGCGGATAGTCGTCGTTGTCGGCCAGGGTGACCTGTGCGCTGCCACCGTGGCGTCCGCGAGAGTAAGCCTGCGCCAATTCATGCCGTTGCGCCGGTGGCAGCGTGGCCGACATGAGGATGACAGGCGTCCGGTAAGCCCCAAGCCACTCGAGGACAACCTTGAGGTACTCGCGCATGTAGACGTCAGCGGCATGGACCTCATCGATGATGACGACCTTGCTCGCCAGACCGAGATGACGCAGCACCACATGCTTGGCTTTCAGGCCAGCAAAGAGGGCTTGGTCTATGGTGCCGACGACGTGGTTGGCGAGAATGGCGCGTTTGCGGCCGAGGAACCATTCGTGGACGATCGCCGAGGCCTCGCGATGGGTGGCCGCGTCATCGTCGTGGACATCCATGTGCGCGTTCCATGGCATGAGCTGCTGGTAGTCCTCGTTGAGTCCGGCCTTCGAGTGAGCCAGGGTGATGCTCGATGAGTCCGTGGTGGGCACGGCATCGAGCCACTGACGGACGCGGGGGAACATCGGGTTGGACGTCGCCATCGTCGGCAGACCGAAGAAGACCCCTCCCTGCCCAAACTTGAGGGCCAGCACTTCGGCGCACATCAGGGCTGCTTCGGTCTTCCCCTGCCCCATAGGGGCTTCGATGACGAGCAGGCCCGGTTCAGTCATGGCTTCGGCTGCCTCGATGGCAGTCACCTGCATGGCATTGGGCTTGCCGTGTGGAATCGAAGGGAAACTCCGTCGGAAGAGATCGGTGGCCTCGTTCGGTCCCGGCAGTGGCTGCCACGGACGAGGGAGGTGGAGTTGGGCGGTGGCGCGGCGCACGCGGTCGGGTGTCGATGTGGTGAGGTCGTAGGGGAAGAGGGACTCCGAGCTGGCGATCCAGTCAGCCATGATGACGAGGGCCTCAGTGAGCACCTGTACCTGAACCGGGATGGGAGAGCGCATCCAGTCGCCAAGGAACGCGTCGGCTCCCGTGTGTGTGGCCATGGTGTCGACGACCTCGTCTCGGGTGATCCTCCACAGGTCGTCCTCTTGGTCCAATCCGGATGCCATCTCCTCGATGTCGCCGTCCGTCGGGTTCATCCCGTGATGACCCCCGACGATCGATGCGATGTTGCGGGCGCACCGACGCGGTGCATCAGGGTAGCGGCTGAGCAGCCAATCCTGGACGTGCATCTGGCCCATCGCGCCGTGGGGGATTGGGCGCTGTGGCGCGGTGATGACGAACCCCTGGCGTTCCATCTGATCGCACAGGTAGCTCGTCGACGTGCCATCGGGGCGTGAGAACCGTGCCTTGTGTGCGAAATCCGCGCTGATCTTGCCGACGTCGTGAATCCCAGCCAGGAAACGTGCGAACGTGGAGGCGGCGTGCGGGCCGCCGAGACTGTCCGACAACAGGGATCTGATGGATCTCGGCTGGACGGCCCACACCTCGTCCATGACTCCAGCGGCGTCCTCGAGATGCTGGACCACAGGCAGCCAGTCTCCAGATGCGTTGGTCTTTCCCCAGCAGGACCGGGCCGGTCCGGACCAGGTGTTGAGCACTCTCGCCCCTTCGCGATTGATGTTGACAGGAATCATAGCGCCAGGTGGCTGACGAAACCTGTGGTCAGGGGGCCGCCTGGAGTCAAGGCGCCAATGGTTCCGACGCGACCGGGGGTGCCGAGTCGTTACCCCCGGTTCAGCCCACCTCCACGCTCTGCCGCACGACCTCGAGAAGTTCACCAGAAGCCACCAGGCGGTGTGCCTCGTCGATCTCGGGGGCCAGGTAACGGTCCGGTCCGGGGCCGGGGATCGTCCGGCGCATCCTGTCGATGACGTCAGCAACCGGTTTGGAGGGGTCCACACCGCGCATCTGGATGGCCCTGGCGGCAGTGAGAATCTCGATTCCGATGACCGCTCCCATCCCGTCGATGGCGCGACGCAGCTTGCGGGCGGCCGACCATCCCATCGAGACGTGGTCTTCCTGCATGGCCGAGGTCGGGATGGAGTCCACCGAGGCCGGGACAGCCAGTCTCTTCATCTCCGAGACGATGCCGGCCTGGGTGTACTGGGCAATCATGTGCCCCGAGTCGACGCCGGGATCGTCGGCGAGGAAAGGATGCAGGTCGCGGTTGCGGGCTGGGTCGAGCATACGGTCTGTTCGACGCTCACTCATGGACGCGAGGTCTGCTGCGGCAATCGCCAGGAAGTCGAGCACGTATGCCACAGGAGCGCCGTGGAAGTTGCCGTTGGACTCCACACGCATGTCGTCAGTGATGACAGGGTTGTCGACGGACGAGGCCAGCTCGACCTTCGCCACCTGCAGGGCATGGGTCATGGTGTCGCGCACCGCCCCGTGGACCTGCGGGGCGCAACGCAGCGAGTAGGCGTCCTGGACCCGCTTGGCAGCTCCCTCGCGACCGGCCTGGATGAGGTCGGAGCCGTCCAACAAGGTGAGGATGTTGGCCGCTGAGATGCCCTGGCCCGGGTGAGGTCGCAGCGCCTGCAGATCAGGGGCGAACACCCGGTCGATGCCACAGAGGGCTTGGACGCTCATGGCAGCGGCCAGGTCAGCCGTCGGGACGAGGACGTCGAGGTCCGCCAGGGCCATGATGAGCTGGCCGAGCATGCCGTCCGTGCCGTTGATGAGGGCCAGCCCCTCCTTCTCCCGCAGACTGACAGGCGTGAGCCCGGCGTGAGCCAAGCCGGTGGCGGCGTCGACCTCGTCACCGACAGGAGTCAACACCGTCCCCTCCCCGGTCAGAACCAGGGCACAGTGGGCCAGCGGCGCCAAATCTCCCGAGCATCCCAGCGACCCGTACTCCCCGACGATCGGGACGAGCCCGGAATTGAGCAGGTCGGCGTACGCACTGACGACCTCTGGGCGCACTCCGGTGTGCCCAGATGCCATGGTCTTGAGACGCAGGGTCATCATGGCTCGGATGACCTCGGTCTCCACGCGAGGCCCGGTGGAGGCGGCATGGGAACGGATGAGGGAGTGCTGCAAGGCGACGCGATGGTCTCGTGGCACGCGCGTGGAGGCCAAGGCGCCGAAGCCGGTGGAGATGCCGTAGTGGGGATTGGGGTCGTCAGCCAGGCTCTCCACGAGGTCGGAGGCTCGTTTGACCCGCTTCATGGCGTCCTCACCGACGCTCACCTGGGCGCCTAGACGGGCGACGGCGATGATGTCGTGAGGAGTCAGTGGAGCGCCGACGTCAATGGTGGCTGGATTCATGGTCGTCTGTCCTTCCTTGTGGGACCACGGCATCGTGGCAATCCCGTGTTCGTGGATATGTCGGGTGTGATGAGATCGTCACCGTGACTGCCCCCGTGGTGGACTCGGGCGGGTCAGAAACGATGGGATCATGCTCGTCAGCCGTCGAGCCTCAGCCGTGGCTGGGTCAGGCTGAGCATGCGTCCACCCCGCCAGACCGTGTCGATGAGGGGAACTCCTGGGCGGTACATGAGGTGCAGCCACGACGGGGCAGCCACACTCACCAGATCTGCACGGGCTCCCGGCCTGATGACACCCACGTCGTCACGGCGAAGGGCTGCGGCCCCGCCCGCCGTCGCCGACCACAGGGCTTGTTCGGGCGTCATGCCCATCTCTCGCACCGCGATGGCAAGGCAGAACGGCATGGACGATGTGAAGGCGGTGCCGGGATTGCAGTCGGTGGCCAGGGCCACCGTCACCCCGGCGTCGAGGAGACGTCTGGCGTCAGGATAGGGCTGCTTGGTGCTGAACTCGGCAGCCGGTAGCAGGGTCGCCACGGTGCCGGTGGCCTGCATGACGTCGATGTCCTTCTCGGACAGGAAGGTGCAGTGGTCGATCGACGCCACACCCAGCTCGCAGGCCTGCGCAATGACCTCGGAAGGCCCCAATTGAGCGGCATGGAGGCGAAGCCCCAGCCCGGCATCCTTGCCTGCGCGCAGAATCTCCAAGGTCTGGTCGCGGTCGAAGGCGCCGGTTTCGCAGAACACGTCAATCCAGCGCGCATAAGGGCGCACAGCTTGCAGCATCTCCCCGCACACCAGCCGGACGTACTCGTCAGGCTCGAACCCGGGCCCGACGACGTGGGCGCCCAGGAAGGTCACCTCGTCGGTGTGGGAACTGGCGATGCGGGCCAACTTGACCTCGGTCTCGACGTCGAGGCCATAGCCCGTCTTGGCCTCCACCGTCGTCGTCCCGCTGCGGGCCATCTCGTCGAGAATCCCGGTCATGACGGCATCGAGAACCCCGACCGACGCCTCCCGGGTGCGGCGCACAGTACGTAAGATCCCGCCGGCCTCATACTTCTGCCCGTTCATCCGCGCGTCGAACTCGTCGCTACGATCCCCAGCGAAGACCGGATGGCTGTGCGAATCAACGAATCCGGGGATGACGCAGGCTCCCGTCATGTCGGCCTGGTAATCAGCGGCGGGGGCCTCGACGCCGCGCCCCACCCACACGATCCGGTCCGCGTCGATGACGACGGCCGCGTCACGGATCTGTCCGAGATCGTCACTGCCGACCGATGGGTCGTTGGTGACCAGCAGACCGATGTTGTTGATGACGACGCTCACGACTTACAACCTCTCAGCTCGTCCAGCACATGACGCAAATCCTCGGCGGTGGCGTCGTCGGGCCGCACCCACTCGCCCGCGATGATGGTGGCGGCGATGTCCTGGGCGGTTGCCGTCAATGGCCAGCGTGTCGGGTCCACCCCGGCCAATCGAGGAGATGACGGGTCGACGACGACGATGTCTGCCGGATCACCCACGGCCAGCCCGGCGAGGTCGGAATCGGATGTGGAAGCTCGGCGCGGGGTTGGGTCGGCGGCCGGGCGCACGCTCTCCACCCCGTTTCGACAACCAATCGTCCACAGCTCATCGCAGCCGGCGACTCCTCGAGTCCCAGTGGCCAGCCGGGCGGTGGACTCCAGCATCCTCAGCTCGGTGAAGGGGTCGGTGACGACGTCCTCGTCAGTGCCGATTGTCAGGCGCACCCCGGCGTCGAGCATGTCCTTGATCCGTGCGATGCCGTCACCCAGATCAGCTTCGGTGGTCGGACACAGCGAGACGATGGTGTTCGAGCGGGCGATCATGGCGATGTCGTCGTCGCTGAGGTGAGTGGCGTGGACGACGGTGGTGCGGTCGGACAGCGCCCCGGCACGCTCCAGGACGGCGGTGGGCGTCAATCCATGGGCGGCCAGGCATTCCTCGTTCTCACGGGGTTGTTCGGAGACGTGGATGTGGATAGGGGTACGGTCGGGCACCCCACAGACAGCTGTGGCCATCTCGTCAGGGCTGACGGCTCGCACCGAATGCAGGGCCGCTCCCAGCCTCACCACCGGGGAGGCTGGCAGGGCGTCTCTCAGGGCATCCCAGCGCTCCAACCATTCCTCGACGCTGCCGTCACCAAACCTCGCCTGGTCCGCCCCGAGCGGGGCCCCCGGCCCGGCGTGCAGGTAGCAGGTGTCGAGCAGGGTGATCCGGATACCCGCGTCGACGGCGGCGTTGACAACGGCCAATTCCATGTCGTGATGCGGGTAGGGGGTGCCGTCGGGCTGGTGGTGGACGTAGTGGAACTCGCCCACGCTGGTGTACCCGGCCGCCACCATCTCGGCGAAGGCCGATCGTGCCAGCCGGTAGTAGGAGTCCGGGTCGAGGCGGTTGGCCAGCCGGTACATCTCGCTACGCCAGGACCAGAAATCCTCACCTGCACCGGCTCCTCGCAGCCCGCGGTGGAAGACGTGGGAGTGGGTGTTGGCAAATCCGGGAACGGCGACTCCATTGAAGCTGTGACGAGACGCTGGGGCGTCGACGGTGACCTCAGTGATGACGCCCTCACCGCTCACAATGCGCACGTTGTGAGCGATCTGCCCCCCGACGAGGGCCTTCGGGAAGAACCACTCACTCACTTGACCAGCTCCTCGACCACGGCCCGCAGAGCCTGCGCCCCCGCCTCGCAATCCTCGTCGCTGGCTGATTCGGCTGGGCAGTGGGACGCTCCGGTGGGATTGCGGACGAAGAGCATCCCGGTAGGCATCGTCGCAGCCAAGGTGGCGGCGTCGTGGCCTGCCCCGGTCGACAATTGCGGGGTGTCCTCGCCGAGGACCTGCAGCATCCGATGGCGCAGGCCGTCGTCGAAGGCGGTGCGGTCGGTCCACGACTCGCGAGTCCACACGACGTGGCATCCGTGCTTGTCGGCGGCCTCGTGCGCGGTCTTCTGGATGCCCTCGACGACCATCGTGACGGTCTGGGCCTCCTCGGCTCGGCAGTCCAGCCACATCGTCGCGGCCGAGGCGATGACGTTTGTCCCACCCGGCTCGACATTGATCCGTCCGACAGTCGTCACACAGCCAGCCTGCTCGGCGGCTTGGCGGGCCGCCAGGATGGTTTCTGCCACGGGAAGGACGGGGTCGTGGCGATCGGGGATGAGGGTGGTTCCGGCATGGTTTCCTTGCCCGGTGAACTCGGCGCGCCAGCGTCCGTGCGGTCGCACCGCCGTGGCAATCGCGACTGGGCGGCCCAGATCGGCCAGTCCGCGCCCTTGCTCGACATGCAACTCGATGAAGCACGAGGCATGGAGCACAGCGTCGTCAGGCCCGATGAGATCAGGGTCCAGGCCGGCCTGTCGCCAGGCCTCGGGCAGGGGCTGGCCATCCCGGGCCACGAGCTTGTGAGCCCCGTCCTTGCTGAGCTTGCCCGAGGCCAATCGCGACCCCAGGCACGGCATCCCGAACCGGGCACCCTCCTCGTCAGCCATCACGACGACGGCGAAGGGTTTCGACGGCTCGACCCCGGCGTCCTTCATCTGCGCCACGGCCACCAGGGCGCAGATGACACCCAGCGGCCCGTCGTAGGCACCTCCGCCGGGCACCGAGTCCAGGTGCGAGCCCGTCAGGACGGCGTGCGGCCCGGGCTGTCCCCACCACGCCCAGATATTGGCATTCATGTCCGTGACGATCGTCAGACCCAACTCGGTGGCCTTTGCAACGAACCATTCGCGCAAAGCCACCTCGTCATGCTGAAGACACAACCGGGAGTAGGACCCGTCGTCGTTGCGTCCGATCTGTGCGATCTCGGCGAGCAGGGCCGAGGCTGTCCAAGTCGTCATCACGCCACCAATCCGTCGATGAGGGCGTCATCGACCAGATAGGGCAGGGTGATCTGGGCGTCGTCGTGTTCTTGGTTGAACTCGGTGGCCGTCTCGATGGAGTGGTCGTTACGGGCCCAGCCGCGTCGGGCGACACCGCACATGACGTCCCACAGCAGAGAACTGCGGATGACCCCGTCGACCCGCTGCGAACCGTCCAGGACCAGCCCAAACCCGCCATTGATGGCGTTACCGATCCCAGTTCCACCGCCGTTGTGCAGGGTCACCAGGCTCATACCGCGCGCGGCATTGCCGGCGAAGCACTGGGTGGCCATGTCCGCCATGAGGTTGGAGCCGTCCTTGATGTTGGAGGTCTCGCGGAAGGGGGAGTCGGTGCCCGAGACGTCGTGGTGATCTCGTCCCAGCATGACCGGTCCGATCTCGCCATTGCGCACCATCTCGTTGAACCGCAACGCGATGTCCATGCGACCCTTGGCGTCCTGATACAGGATCCGAGCCTGAGTACCGACGACGAGGTCGTTGGCCTCGGCGTCACGAATCCAGATGTAATTGTCCCGGTCCTGGCCGCAGCGATCCGGGTCGATGCAGTCCATCGCAGCATGGTCGGTAGCGATGAGGTCCTCGTGCCTGCCCGACAAACACACCCACCGGAAAGGTCCGTAGCCGTAGTCGAACAGCTCAGGCCCCATGATGTCCTCGACGTAGGAAGGCCAGATGAATCCGTTTCGGGAGTCCCCGTCCTTGGCGATCTGCGTCACCCCAGACTCGAAGACGGTGGCCATGAAGGCATTGCCGTAGTCGAAGAAGTATGTGCCGCGTTCGGTGAGGGTGCGGATGAGCTCGAAGTGCTTGCGCAGGGTCTGGTCAACGCGGCGGGCGTACTCGTCACGGTCGCGGGCCAGCAGCTCGGTGCGCTCCTCGAAGGTCAATCCCTGCGGGCAGTAACCGCCGTCGTAGGCGGCATGGCAGGAGGTTTGATCCGACAGCAGCGGGATGTCGATGTCGTTGTCGACGGCGTACTGCAACAGATCGACGATATTGCCGTGGTAGGCGATCGAGATCGGGGTGCGCTGCTCGACGTGCTTCCTGGCCAGGGTGAAGACCTCGTCGAGGTCGTCGGAGACATGCCCCACCCAGCCCTGGTCGAGTCGGGTCTGGATGCGCGACATGTCCACTTCGGCAATGATTCCGACGGCGTGGGCGATCTCGGCAGCCTTGGGTTGGGCGCCCGACATGCCGCCCAACCCTGACGACACGAAGAGCACCCCGGACAGGTCGCCGTCAGCAGGGATGCCCAGACGGAGGCGCCCAGCGTTGAGGATGGTGTTGAAGGTGCCGTGGACGATGCCCTGCGGGCCGATGTACATCCAGCCACCGGCGGTCATCTGGCCGTAGTTGGCGACGCCCATCTCCTCGCAGATCTCCCAGTCCTTCTGGTTGTCGAAGTGGCCGACCATGAGGGAGTTGGTGATGATGACGCGCGGGGACTGCGGGCGGGAGGGGAACAGACCCAGCGGATGGCCGCTCATGACGACCAGGGTGGTGTCCTCGGTGAGTTGGGCGAGGTATTTCTTGATGAGTCGGTACTGCAGCCAGTTCTGGCAGACACTGCCAGTTTCACCATAGGTGACGAGCTCGTAGGGGTAGAGGGCGACGTCGAAGTCGAGGTTGTTGTCGATCTGCACCTGGAAGGCCTTGCCCTCGATGCAGCGGCCCTCGTACTCGTCGATCGGGCGGCCCTTGATGTGGCCGGCCGGTCGCCACCGGTAGGCGTAGATGCGGCCGTAGGTGCGCAGTTCCTCGAGGAACTCTGGCGCGGCCTTCTCGTGCAGTTCCGGGGGCAGATAACGCAGGGCATTGCGCAGTGCGATCTTGGTCTGGTCAGGGGTGAGGTGGAATCCACGCGAGGGTGCGCGTCGGATGCCGGGTTGGAAAACCGGGTCGGGTGGGAACTCGGCGTCGAGTTTGATCGTCATGGCTGCGGCAGTGCTGCTGTTGTCGTACATCAGTGGTGCCCCCAGATGTGTACTCATACGGGTGTGGTGACGTCTTGGCGTGACGACGCCGACGAGGGAGCACGCGCAACCGCCAGGGTTGAGGCGAATCGCGTCGGTGTGATCGCCGTGGATCGTCTCGCCAGTGAGACATCTCGACGGTATCACCACGGGTGGTGCGCAGGGTGAGAGGTCGTCGTCAGTTCATCAGGACGACATCATCGGCACGGGTTTTCGTCGTTCGAATCAGCGCGGCATTGCGTTCGTCGGGGCCATTGGCCCAGGTCGCGGCGTCTTCGGGTGGCTTTCCTGCGGCCACATGCCGAGAAATGAGTCGCTGCATCCGTAGCTGAGGATCGACCTCGACGTACCAGGTCTGGGTGAACAGCGGCGCCAACAGGCACCACGGCTCCTCGGCCAGCAGGAGGTAATTACCTTCAACGATGACGAGCGGCACCTCGCGCGGTATCGGGATGGCCCCGGCGATGGGCTCGCCGCACCCGTGTTGGTACATCGGTGCATAGACCACCGGCTCGTCGGCGGCGGCCAGACGTCGCACCAAGGACAGGAAACCCCAGCCGTCAAAGGTGTCGGGAGCCCCCTTGCGGTCGGCGCGGCCGCGTCGCTCGATCTCGGCCTGGGCAAGGTGGAACCCGTCCATGGGGACGACGGCGCAGGTCTGTCCCAGCTCCTTCCCGAGAAGATGGGACAGGGTCGTCTTGCCAGCACCCGGTTCGCCACACAGTCCGAGGATGCAACGACGCCCGGACTCGACGAGAGTCCGGGCGCGAGCGATTGCTTGATCCGGGGTCACCTCAGATGGCCTGGTCGAATGTCGTCAGATGACGTTGACAAGGTCGCAGACGAAGACCAGCGTCTCACCGCCAGCGATCACGCCGGGAATACCCTGCGAACCGTAGGCGAGGTGGTGGGGGATGACGAGCTTGCGTCGTCCACCGACCTTCATGCCCTGAACACCCTCATCCCATCCGGGGATCACCTGGCCGGCTCCCAGTTGGAAGGTCAGCGGTTCTCCACGGTTCCACGAGGCATCGAACTCACGGCCATTGCTGAGGGCCACCCCGACGTAATGCACCTCGACGAGGTTGCCGGCGGAGGCCTCGGGGCCGTCGCCGACCGTGATGTCCTCGATGACGAGGTCGTCAGGGGCGGAATCGGGCAGGGTCACTTCGGGCTTGTTCATGACGACAACCCTACGGGATCAACGCTGTTCGAGGGACCTGACCGGCCACACCGCAGCGCTGAACCCGCGAGGACTCAGTTCTCGGCGTCGATCAGCCCAGAGTGGTAGGCCTTGACCAGATTTCGCGGGACCCGCAGGACCTTGCCCTCAACGCGGATCTCAACCAACTGTGTTGGCGTGGTCTTCCACTGGGCCCGCCTATGACGCGTGGTCGAACGGGACTTCTTTCGCTTCGGTACTGCCATGGTCTCACCAGCTTGACTTCGTGATTCCGGGGAGTTCGCCGCGGTGGGCCATCTCACGGAAACGGATACGGGACACACCGGCCTTGCCGACATAGCCACGAGGACGTCCGTCGACTTGGTCACGGTTACGCAGCCGCACGGGGGATGAATCGCGCGGCAGGGTGGATAGTCTACGCGATGCCTCCATGCGTTCGTCCAATGAGGCGGTAGGAGACGTGATGATGGCCTTGAGTTCGGCGCGTCGTTCGGCGTACTGGGCGACCAACTTCTCGCGCTTCTTCTGGGCGGCGATCTTGGACTTCTTGGCCATCAGCGGGTCTCCTTGAACTCGACGTGACGACGCACGATGGGGTCGAACTTCTTGAGGACGAGACGATCCGGGGTGTTGCGTCGGTTCTTGCGGGTGACGTAGGTGTAACCGGTTCCAGCTGTCGACCGCAGCTTGATGATGGGGCGTAGCTGTGTGGATTTCTTGGCCATCAGATCTTCTCTCCTCGAGCGAGCATCTCGGCGACGACGACGTCGACGCCACGACGATCAATTTCCTTCATCGCCTTGGGGGTCAGGGTCAGGGTGACTTTCCTACCCAACGACGGCACCCAGTAGCGCTTCTTCTGGATGTTTGGGTTCCAGCGACGTTTCGTGTGGCGTTGGGAGTGCGAGACGTTGTTACCGAATCCTGGCTTGGTGCCGCGGACCTGGCAGCGTCGTGACATGGGCATCTCCTGTCGTTGTTTGCAGATGAGAACCATTATCATATACTGTTGTCGACGAGATGCGAACTCGTCGCTTGAACAGACAGACGCCCAGGCCGGAAGGACACCGATGAAGCAAGGCATTCACCCCGACTACCACCCCGTGGTCTTCCGTGACATCTCGGCGGACATGGCCTTCTTGACCAGGTCCACTGCCACCAGTTCCAAACAGATCGAGTGGGAGGACGGAAACACCTACCCGGTCATCGACGTCGACATCACCTCGGCCAGCCATCCCTTCTACACGGGCAAGGCCAAGATCGTTGACACCGCTGGACGTGTCGAGAAGTTCAACCGCCGCTACGGCAAGAAGTAAGACCTCGGGATCGCGCACGGCGCGTATTCCGGAATGAACGACATGCAACGAGGTGGGACTGGAGGTGATTCATTGACTCGCTGATGATGCAGGTCGACCTGGACCCGATCGGCAGTGAAGAGTGTGCCATTGCTGATCGACATGCCGACTGATCCCTGGCATCGGTCCGGTCCCTGAACGCGACACCCGCCACCTTGGTGATCCCTGGGGTGGCGGGTGTCGCGCGTCGTCAGCGGGGTATCCGCCCGGCACAGCCGCTGTGTCAGGCCCCGAATCAGTCGAGCTTGCGGAAGACGGGGATATCCGAGGAGGAGACGTCAGCGCAGTACTCCCACCCGTCGTGAAAGTCGGTGAGCGCCTTGACCGTGCGAACACGGTTACGGATCATCCATCCCGCCATGAGGCCGCGCGCCGTCTTGGCGGTGAACGATATGACCTTCCAACGGCCCTGACGATCCCGTGACTCGAAGCGCGGGGAGATGATCGTGGCGTCGATTCCCTCGACAGCCTGGAAGTACTCGGCCGAGGCCAGGTTGACGATGACCTTCGGGCCGGGGGAGTCCTCAAGATCAGCGGCGACCAGATCGCGGATCTGATCCTTCCACCAGCTGACCAGGGTGTTGCCGCGCTCGGTGCGCAGGGCGGTGCCCATCTCGAGGCGGTAAGGCTGGATGAGGTCGAGGGGACGCAGGACGCCGTAGAGACCCGACAGAATGCGCACGGTTTTCTGGGCTTCGGTCCAGTCCCGGGTGTCGAAGGACTGCGGGTCCATGCCTCGATAGACGGCTCCGTCGAAGGTGACGCCAGCGGGACGCGCGTTGTCGGGGGTGCCAGGCTGGAAGGCACGGTAGCGCTCGACGTTGAGGGTGGCGATCTCTTCGGAGACCCCCATGAGGGTGCGCAGGTCAGAAACCGTTTTCTTGGCCATGATCGCTGCGAGCTTGGCAGTCTCGTCGAGCAGTCGGGGCTCAGTGGATGGGTTCCTGGGAGCGGGGCTCTCAAGGTCCAGCGACTTGGCGGGGGAGATGAGGGTCAACACCCCGACAGCCTAGCCCGGTGGTGGAGGAGATACGCTCTGACGATCGCTGTCAGGAGTGAAGAACCAGATGGTCGGGGTGACAGGATTTGAACCTGCGACCTCTTCGTCCCGAACGAAGCGCGCTACCAAACTGCGCCACACCCCGCGACCACGGTCGTCCTCCCTGGCGGAAGGGCCGACGGATACTCTAACGCAGCTTGGCTGAAAGCGCCAAGCCGCTGTGACCAGTCTCACCTGTAGTCCCCGCGTGGGTCGAGCCTGTGGCTCCCCGTCAATTGCCAAGAATGGAGATCTCCAAGTCGTAGGCAAGAACCATCGCCACGGCCAAGTCATGCTCCTGCTCAGGGCGAAGGAAGCCGACGGTGCGCCCTAGGAGGGATACCGGAATCGTCATCACGTTGTCGAGGGACGCCGCACATGCATGGTCGACTCCATTGCGGGTGTCCAGTGGTACCTCGCTCGACAAGCCCTTCAGCGTTGACGTGATGGGCGCGACTGTCACCTTGGTCATCGCACCTCGTGCCGCTTCGCGTGTGAGGACGAGTACCGGCCGGGTTTTGTCCAGCTTGGCCAGGCAGATTTCGCGCACGTCAGTCCTCAAGAAATGCGTTGGTGGCGGCCCATGCGACTAACTCGTCGAGGTCGTCTCGGGGGCCGTCGGTGGTAAGAATCGCGGCATCTGCAACAGCCGCCTGGTGTCGCATCTCGCGCTCAACGGCCCGACTCACCATCTCCGCCCGACTCGTGACGATGCCATCGGCGACACTCTGATCCAAGAATCTGACGAGCTCGTCAGGAAGCCGCACTGCAATCTGTGTCGTCACGTGACCATGATACCAAGTCGAATCCCAAACTGGGATTCAGTCGCGAACGGTAATAGTCCGCGCACGTCCCGCTACCGATGAGTGTGCCGTGGCGGTCCACGGTTGTGAACCGGCACAAGATCGCTGCCCCCTGTGTGCGGACTTGACCGTGGGGCACCACGAGCTGACCGTCAGGACCGTGGTACGAGGGTCAGGAGAGTCACTTCCGGTCGGCAGAATGTCCGGTATGGGGCGTAAGGAGAGGACCCCACTCCGGCCGAGACATGAAGCCATCCGGTGCGCCCGCCGCTGCTGTGTTGTGACAATCCCTTGACGCGGTCTGTGTCGAGATCACAATTGGTGATGATGGCTCCCTTGACGGGAAGGCACACCTGTCCGCCATGGGTGTGGCCCGCGAACACGATGTCCATGCCGTCACCGATCATGGCGTCAAGGATCTTGAGGTACGGCGCATGGGTGACGCCGATATTGAGGCTCGCCTCACCATCGGCAGGTCCCGCGACCTTCTCGTAATGGTCGCGGTGATGATGGGCATCGTCAGTACCGCGGAAAGCCAGACGATGGCCCTCCACCTCCAAGGTCCCCGACTTGTCGTTGAGGTCCAACCACCCCGCCGACGTGAACGCCTGCCTCAACTGCTCGTGGGGGAGTTCTGGTACGGGCTTCTCCGGTGCGCGCGAACGCCCCCGTAACAGATACGTGAACGGGTTCGTGAAGGATGGCGCCAAGTAGTCATTCGATCCGAACACGAATGCGCCCGGACGCTCCAAGAGTCCGGCCATGTCATCGAGGAGAGGCTGTAGGGAGTCAGCCGAGCAGAAATTGTCCCCAGTGTCGATGACGAGGTCCGGCTCGAGGTCAGCCAGCCCACGGATGAACTGGCGTTTGTCCTTCTGACGAGCCAGCGCGTGGAAGTCGGAGACGTGGAGCACCCGAAGCAGTGAGCTGCCTGGCTTGAGTACCGGCACCTCGAGATGGCGCACCACGAAACGATGGGCCTCAACGACACCATAGGTCAGGCCAGACAGGCCGAGGCCAACCATCCCGGCGGCTGCTTTCACCCACGTCTTCATGTCAGCGTGGCCTCGTCAGACCAGGTGGATTCTGCTGGTCGCCGCCACGTCGGGGTCCTGGTTTGGGGCGGGGTGGGTTCTGAGCTCCAGGAGGGTTCTGAGCTCCAGAGGGGTTCTGGGCGTCAGGCGGATTCACCTGACTGCCAGGCGGGTTGCTGTCGGGGGTGCCCGGCTGATCCTGTGACCGTGACCGCGGAGCGAAAGTCCGCTCAGGCTCGGGCTCGGGCCCCTTCGACACCTTGAGGGCGATGGTCTCTCCGGAACGGGCCTTGTCGTCTGGATCCGAACCGAGATAAGTCCCCGGTTCGGTGTCGTCCCAGACATGCCACATCCTCGTCCGGAACCCAGCCTTGCGGATAGCTTCCTTGGCCTCGGAATAGCTCATGCCGTCCGTGTTCGGGATCGCCACGAGCTTGCCGTAGCGAAGCTCAGCAGTCGGTGAGTGGAACTTCGTCGGGGGTTTGTCCTTGAGGGCACCTGCCATGGCAGCCCGGTAAATCTTTCCGGCGTCACTGCCACCGGAACCATTGAGGTGGACCCCGGTTGATGTCCGGATTCCCTTGATGGACCGCGCCTTGTCACCACGGAAGTAGGGGTTGCCGAGGTCAGCCGCGACCATGGCCACACCAGCGGCGTGCGGGGTGTAGCCGTCGAACCAGGCAGCCTCGTGGTCGTCGGTCGTACCGGTCTTGCCCGCTTGTGGGAAACCACCTGGGATCGTGGCATGTCTACCGGTGGCATCCATCACATCGGAGAGCACGGAGTTGACGCCGTCGGCGACCTTCTGTGACATGACCCGCTTGCAGTTGCCGGTCGGCACCTTGATGGCAGAACCATTACGACTCTTGACCGACTTGAGGATGATCGGATCGCACTGGACACCGCGCGACGCAAAGGTTGCGTAGGCCGATGCCATCGACAGCGGCGACACGAACGCGGTACCGAGGGTGAACGACGGAACGTTCTGGAAGGTCGTCACCACGTCCTTGCCGCTGGAGAGTTTGACCCCGGAGTTCTTGGCCATCTTGGTGACCTCACACATGCCGACGTCCTGCTCCAACTGGACGAAGTAGGTGTTCACCGACCATGCCGCAGCCTCACGCAGACCGATGTTCCACGAGTGACCAGTCGAGTTGCGCACCCGGAAGGGACCGGACTTGAAGGTGCCCTTGCAGTTGGTGAACTTCTCCCCGGTGAAATCCATGGGGGACGAGGCCGTGTAGTGCTTGCTGATGGGTATTCCCTTCGCGAGGGCCGCCGCCATCGTGAAGGCCTTGAAGGTTGATCCTGCCTGGAAACCCGTGGCGCCGCCCATCGAAGCGGGAACCAGATAGTTGTAATAGGTCTGTCCGGACTTCGCGCCCATGACAGGCCGTGACTGCGCCATGGCCATGAGCAAGCCGGTGCCAGGCTGGACGATCGCAGTCCCGGCGAGGACGGGATCCCTGGGACCGACGACATCCGAGACAGCCTTCTGAGCAGCGTCCTGGACCTTCGGGTCGATACTGGTCTGAATCGTCAGACCGCCACGCTTGACCATCTTGGCCCGCTCGGAGGGGTTCTTGCCCAGGCTGGGCATCGTGAGCAGCGTGCGGTAGGCGTAGTCACAGATGAAGGGGTACTTCGAGGAGATGCAGCCATTCTTCGGGTAGACGACCTTCGACTTGTCGAAGACGACCGCTTCGGCCTTGCGAGCCTCGTCAGTACTGATGAGGTTGAGCTGAGCCATGCGGCCCAACACGATGTTTCGGCGGTTCATGGCGGCCTCAGGATGGTTCACCGGGTCGTAGGCGACCGGGTTCTGCACCAGGCCAGCAAGCATCGCTGACTGTGGGAGATCGAGGTTGGCCGCCGTCGTCCCAAAGTAGTGACGGGCCGCAGCCTCGACGCCATATGCGCCGTCACCGTAGTAGGCGATGTTGAGATAACGCTCCAGGATCTGTTCCTTGGACAGCTTCTTCTCCATCGCCACCGCGTAGCGCAACTCCTGCACTTTTCGGGTGATCGTCGGCTCCTGGGCAGCTTGCACGCCCGCCTCATTGCCAGCCGCGACGGCAGCCTCGATGCGGATCTGCTTCACGTACTGCTGGGTCAGGGTTGAACCGCCCTGACGAGCCGATCCAGCAACATTCGTCACGAAAGCACGGGAGGTGCCCTTGAGGTCGATCGCACCGTGGGAGAAGAAGCGGTTGTCCTCAATGGCCACCTGGGCGGTCTGCATCTGCTTGGAGATCTTCGACAACGGGACGTACTCACGGTTCTCGTCGTAGAAGGTGGCCAACACCGACCCATCCGCCATGAGGATGTGGGACTTCTGGGCCTGCGGGGTGCTCATCAATTCCGCAGGCAGTTCCTCCATGCTGTCAGCCACCATCTTCAAGCCGCCACCAGCCAGAGCGGCGACGGGCACGACGAATCCGGCCGCCAGCAATCCGGCCAGGATGCTGACGATTCCGAACATGGCCAAGGGGTATAGCTTGCCGTGCCTGTCTGAGCGCATGGCCCCAAGAATACGTGAGGGTTCAGACACACCCGAGTATCAACGGCCGGGACAACGGATGTAACGACGCGGCGACGCCGTCGGTGTGGGCTGTAGGCAGGCAAGCGTCGGGCTCGACAACGCCTCGACGACGCTCCACAGGCCAGTCTTTCACCGTTTCACCCCGGTGCCCCTACTATCGTGGCACTCGCGCCTGACGGTCCCGGCCGCGTCACGGTGGCTCAGCAACAGGCCGGAGCGCTCCCATCCCGACCACGGAAGGGTCGCTATCTGACGCCGGTTAGACTGTGGTCTGCCGAACGTGGCAGGAGGGTTGATGACGCGAGTCGTCCAGAAATTCGGTGGGTCCTCGGTGGCCGACGCCGCATCGATCAAGCGCGTGGCGCGCCGGATTGCAGCAACCAAGCAGAACTGCAATGACGTCGTCGTCGTCATCTCCGCGATGGGTGACACCACTGACGATCTCATGGATCTGGCCCTTGAGGTCTCCCCCCAGCCGGCCCCCAGAGAACTCGACATGCTCCTGACGACTGGCGAGCGTCAGTCTGCTGCGCTGCTGGCCATGGCCCTGTCCGACCTGGGAATCCCGGCCCGGTCATACACCGGTTCGCAGGCCGGCGTCATCACGACCGCTGCCCACGGAAATGCCCGCATCATCGACATCACCCCCGGGCGCATCGAAAAATCTCTGGACGACGGCGACGTCGTCATCGTTGCGGGCTTCCAGGGCGTTTCACAAACGACGAAGGACGTCACCACCCTCGGACGTGGCGCCTCCGACACCACTGCGGTGGCGCTCGCGAGCTCGCTGGGCGCCGATTTCTGCGAGATCTACTCCGACGTCGATGGGGTGTTCACCGCTGACCCACGCATCGTCAAGGGGGCCCGTCGCATTCCTCAGATCTCCTACGAGGAGATGCTCGAAATGGCCGCTTGCGGCGCCAAGATTCTCCACCTGCGTTGCGTCGAGTACGCCCGCCGTGAGGATGTGCCGGTCCATGTGCGCTCCTCGTTCTCCGACAAACCCGGCACCTGGGTCACCGACCTTGCCGACATCACGAAGGGACCTGACATGGAAGAGGCCATCATCTCGGGTGTGGCCCACGACCGCTCGGAGGCCAAGATCACCATCGCCGGGATTCCCGACACGGTGGGCCGCGCCGCCCAGATCTTCGACATCATCGCGCGCGCCGACATCAACATCGACATGATCGTCCAGAACGCCTCGCGAGTCATGAATGGTCGCACCGATCTGTCCTTCACCCTGCCGATGAGTGACGGCCCGAGTGCGGTGCGCGCTCTGACGGCCGTCAAGGACGAGATCGGTTACGAGCAGGTTCTCTACAACGACCAGATCGGCAAGGTGTCCGTCGTCGGCGTGGGTATGAGGTCCCACCCCGGCGTCACCTCGACCTTCTTCCGCGCCTTGGCCGACTCCGGAATCAACCTGCAGATGATCTCGACCTCCGAGATTCGGATCTCGGTGGTCGTCGATGCCGACCAAGTTGACCAGGCCGTCCTCGTCGCCCACAGTGCTTTCGGACTGGACGCCGAGGGTGAAGCCGTCGTCTACGCCGGGACTGGCCGCTGAGGCGACGATGCCCGAACCTCGCGACGACGTCTATGACCTCCTTCGCCTGCCACCGGCGGCTCCACCAGTCGACGTCTACGACAGTCTCGACATCGACGCTGTCACCTTCGGCGCCGATGTCTCGACCCACGCGCTGACCCAGCTGGATTCCGACGAGGACCTTGATCGGACTCGGGTCATTCCTCGTATCGACGCCGAAGGTGCTCCTGCGCCCGGCAAAGTCCCCGCCGAAGGGTCGCTGCGTCGCGCCAGCATGGTGATGGCGGCCGGGACGATGGTCTCGCGAATCCTCGGATTCGTCCGCACCTACCTCCTCACCGTCATCGCCGCAGGTACCTCGCTGGCCCTCGACGCCTTCCAGGCGGCCAACACCTTGCCGAATGTGGTGTTCATCCTGCTCAGTGCAGGAGTGCTCAACGCCATCCTCATTCCGCAGATCACCAAGGCGATGAAGCAGCCCGACGGAGGCCAGGAATTCGTCGACCGATTACTGACGGTGTCATTCGTGTCCGTTCTCGTCGTCACGGTGGTGGCAACCGCTGCCTCGCCGTGGCTGCTGGACCTCTACTTCTCCTCCAGCGGCGCGACCCGTCACCTGACCATCTTCTTCGGCTTCATCTGTATGCCGCAGATCTTCTTCTACGGCCTGTACGCGATCCTCGGGCAGGTCCTCAACGCGCGCAATCAGTTCGCGTCGTTCATGTGGAGCCCGGTGCTGGCCAATGTGGTGCAGATCGCCGGTCTGGTGTGGTTCCTGGTGCAGTTTGGTGCTCACCCGGACCCGGCAACGTGGACGCCCGAGATGGTCTGGGTGCTGGCCGGGACGACGACCCTGGGCATCGTCGTCCAAGGGTTGTTCCTCATCATCCCGTTGCACCGCGGAGGTTTCCGCTGGCGACCTCGCTGGGGTGTGCGCGGCTACGGGCTGGGCGCGGCTGCGCGGATCACGGTGTGGACCTTCACAGCCCTGGTGATCGCCCAGCTCGCCGGCATCATCATGAAGAAGATGCTCTCCCACGTGCGGTTGGTGCATCCTGAGGTGTCGTCGTCCATCAGCGCCTACGACAACGCTTTCCTCATCTTCATGCTGCCGCAGAGCTTGATCACCACGTCGATTCTCACCGCGTTGTTCCCCAAGATGAGCCGGGCCAATGCCGACGGCGACGACACCGCGATGAAGAAACTGCTGCGGCAGGGATTGGAGATGCCGGCCCTGGCCATCATTCCGTGCTCCCTGGCGATGGTGGTGCTGGCTCGCCCCGGCGTCCAGACGGTCTTCTCCCTGGAACCGGGACAGGTGGATGCGCTCGCCTGGGCCGTGGCGATCATGGGTGTTGGCCTGTTGCCCTTCGGTATCACGACCTTGCAGCAGCGCTACTGCTTCGCCCGTGAGGACGGCAAGCTCAACCTCATCATGCAGACGGCCACCACTGGCACCCAGCTCATCATTTTGGTGACGATGTTCATCTTTCCGCCGCAGGCGGCCCTGCTCGTCGTGGCGGCAGCTCAGTCCATCGCCAGCCTCGTGGGAGCCACGGCATGGATCGTCGTCGCCTCTCGTCAGCTCGGCGGGATTGGCATGGCAGAGGTCTGCCGGCAGTGGCTCAAGCTGTTCCTGGCCTCCGTCGTTGCTGCTGTCCCGACCTATGTCGTCGCCCATGCCATCGACGCCGCAGGACACGGCGCCTGGATTGGCCATGCCGGTGGGACCGTCGTCGGCGGGGTACTCTTCGTCGCCATTGTTCTCGCGATGGCGAAGGTGCTGCACATCGACGAGATTACCGACCTACTCAGGCCGGTGCTGCGCAAGGCCTGAGACGATCAGCAGGGAGACGATCAGCAGGGTTGCGACGCACCTTGGAACGGGCGCACGCGAGGTCGTGGTCCCAGGCCGTGAGGTTGGCCGCGTCTGGCTCAGGAGGTTGCGCAGCCGGAACCACTCTGGTTGACGGCAGTGCCACGGCAGTAGACCTTGCCGGCATCCAAGCCGCCGGTGTTGACCGTCAACTCGGAGACGGTGACCAACGTCATGCCTTCCTTGCGCAGGGCCTCGATGAGTCCGCTGGTGGCATCAGCAGTCGAGGCGTAGGTGTCACGCAGCACGATGATGGGCTGGGTGTACGTCGTCGCGTACTGGGTGACGGTCTTGGTGATCGTGGCCGCGTCGTGATCCCTCCAGTCGTTGGAGTCAGCCGTCCAGTTGACCATGGCGAGACCATGTTGGGCCATGGTGTCGTCAACTCGTTCGTTGTGCGTGCCGTACGGAGGTCGAAAGAGCATCGTCGGACGGCCGGTGAGTTTGCTGAGGGCAGTGGCCGCGTCAGTGATCTCGGAGGTCCGTCCCTTGGGGCCAAGCTCGGTCAGGGTCTGATTGCTCATCGAGTGGCTCCCGACCTCAAACCCCGAACCGGCCAGGAGTTTGGTGGTGTCCGGGTGGGCGTCGACGTTGGTTCCCAACTGGAAGAAGGTGGCCGTCGCCTTGGCCGACGACAAGCTCTTCGCAATCTTGGCCGTGGTGTCAGCGGGGCCGTCGTCATAGGTCAGTGCGACGCACTCGTTGACGATGCAGTCAACACCAACCGCAGTCGAGGGATGAGACGGCTTACCGGTCGACGTGGCACCTGACTCGCCCGGAAGCGGTTTGGTGTTGGGGGAATCCGCTGGTTTCGGGCTGGTCTTGAGCTTGGTGAACCAGGCCACATTCGCCGACGGTGTGCCGGTGAAAGGAGTGGGGTGCAACGACGCTCCCAGCGCCTTCTGGCCCAGTTCGCTGAGCATGGGTGCGACCGTCTTGGAATCGATCACGACGGTGCGTTGCACCTTGTCCACAGCTCCGGCAGGGAAGCGGACGAGCATGTCTCCCTTGCTGTCGAAGGACAGGGCAGGCCCGGTTCCGTAAGGAGCCTGCGGCTGCTGGAGCGCGGCAGCCGCTTTCTTGGCGTCGAGTCCGTCAGTCGTGGCAACCTTGACGACCTGCTGGCTGAACTTTGGCCACCCGGGCCAGGAAATGAGGGCGCTGGCAGACAAGGTTTGCTTCATCGTGGCGTCGTACCACAGGGTCGTCGTCGCCTGGGAAGTTGTCTTGTCCTTGGTGATGTCAGCGTGGAGTTCCACGCCCAGCAGATCAGTCGTCGACGAGGTGAAATGGCCTGTCATGGTCACCTTCGACGCCGACTGCCAGGACGCGGCGCGCAACGTGCGCTCCCGGACGACCTCGATGGCCTGGCTGAGATTGCGTGCCTTGGTGACGGTGGGCACCTTGACGGAGATGTCTGAGGGCTCCTGCAAGGAGGTCGTCGTCATAGACGCCCCCGACACGGTGGCGGTGGCAACTGAGGTGGACTTCACGTTGGAATGGATGTCCGAGGGTGAGGCCTCAGGTGTTCGGTCGTCGTGCGAGCAGGCTCCCAGAGGGAGCAGGGCCACCAGGGCGATGGCCAGGGCTCGGATCGAGCGACGCGGAAAGAGACTCACACTTGTAGATTAGGGTCGACTCTCCGGCGGGGAAAAACACAACGCCGGGCGCGCCTGACATTCTGGGGGAGTTCTTCGGATTCTCAGATGACCGCGCCTCCCGGTGCACAGTGGCCGGTCCGGGACAAGCCGAGGTGAGTATCCGTGCAGGACCCCTCAGGAGGGGAACATCACCGTACCGACGAGAAGAGCCGAGACGAAGCAGCAGCCCACGGCCAAGGGGACGAATCGTCTCAGGAACGCCGCCCCGAAGGCCCCACCCTCCATCGCCATGAGCTTGACGTCGACGACCGGTCCGATGGCCAGGAAGGCGAGCTGAGCGGTCGGGGAGAAGCTCGTCAGGGAGACAGCCATGAAGGCGTCGGCCTCCGAACACAGCGCGACGATGACCGCCAACAGGCTCAGCACACCAGCCTCGAGCAGGACATTGCTCGTCATGGCCTGCATCCAGGCAGTGGGGACGAAAACCTTGATGGTGGCGGCAACGGCAGCACCGATGACGAGGAATCCGCACGACTGGATGAAATCATGGGCGAACTCGCTGCGGAAGGTTTCCCCCATCGCCGAGACCGTGCGAGGTTGCGGGGTGTGGTCATGGGTCGTGCAGGAGTCCGCGTCAGTGGCCGATCCGTGCGATCCGTCATCGACCCCGCGCAGTGGTCTCCCCAACCAGATCCATCCCAGGCCGATGAGGATGGCCGCCAGGAGGCCAGCCACGAATCGGGCCAGGGCCATCGTGGGGTGGACGGTGTAGGCGATGGCGGTGGCGGTGATGACGACCGGGTTGATCGCAGGGGATGCCGCCATGAAGGTCAACGCTGCGGCGGTCGGGACCCCTGCTCGCACCAGGGATCTCGTCGTGGGTACAGACGCGCACTCGCAGGCGGGAAGAGCAATACCGGCCAGACCAGCCACCGGCACGGCCAGGGCGGTACGGCGAGGCAGGAAACGTGCCAGGGCGCGCGGTGTCAGGACAGCCGTCAGGGTCGCCGAGATGATCGTCCCCAGCAGGAGGAAGGGCAGTGCTTGCAGCCAGATGCCGACCGCGATGACGAGCCAGGCATTGACCTGGGGTGGCAGCTCGCTCATATGTAGGGATTCTGTGGGACGGGGATCTTCTCGACGCGATCCACCTTGAAACGGGTGTCGCCGTTGGCAGCACTGGGAAGGTAGGTGCCGGTAACGCGGATCCACGAGCCATCCTCGGGACGCGACGGGGCATCGACCATCGTTGTCATGAAGGGCAGGGCGTCGGCGACGCAACACCACATCTTGAGCCGGGCGAGCACCCAGGCGTGGTCGGGGTCCTCAGGGGCGGCGCTGACGAAACCGATCATCGTCAGTGTGCGGCCCTTGAGGCTGGCGATGCCGCGGGGATCGTCTGCCCGTTGCACGTAGTCGTAGACGGTGAGCTGGGATGGATTGCCCTGAAGCGCGGGCCAGTTGCGCGGCGGTGGACCCATCGGACCGTTGCGCTCCGAGCCGATGTTGTCGCCGCCGTTGTCGTAGCCCCCGATGGTCTTGCCGGTCTTGGTGTCAATGGCCACCGGAGAGACTGGCGCGGGGGCCTCGGGCAGGCGGTCATTCCACGAGTCCGAGAAGTCTTGGTCCGGGGACGGGCTGGCACTGCGGACTGCCGGACGGTAACTCGCCGTCCCCACAAGGCCCAGTGGCTGCAACGGGACGATCATGCCCACCGCGACGGGGGCGGCGATGAGGACGCCGATCCGGTTCCGGTGGGGCGCGGCGGTATCGGGGTGACGCACCGCCCGGACGAGGGTCCACAACCCCATCACCGTGAGGATCGGACATGCGATCCACAACAAGGTGGTGATGATGGTGCCCACGAACAGGTGCACCCGGCCGCTGATGAGCAGCTGGAACCCGAGCGCGGCACAGGCCAGCAGGGCAAGGCCCTCCCAGGCTGTGCGCGCTCCCGATGAGGTTCTCATCCCTTGCAGTTGTAGCCGCTCTGCTCTTTGACCGTGCCGTTGCAGTAGGCATGGCCGGCTTGGTAACCGCCAGTGTTGACCGACATCTCGCTGACGCTGACCAGCGTCTTGCCCTTGGCGATCAGATCCTTGTAGATGCGCGGCGCGGCCTCGATCGACGCCTTCTGGATGTCGTGTTCGAGGATGATGGGAGCGGTGTAGGGCAGGGCCGTCATGACGTTGGTGTACGTCGTGTCAGGGTTGCGGTTCTTCCAGTCCTCGCTGTCGATCTGCCACTGCATGATCGCCATGCCGTTGTCCTTGGCGACCTTGTCGACGGTGTCGTTGTGGGCGCCGTAGGGCGGACGGAAGAGCAGCGGGGTGGCCCCGGTGAACTCCTTGATGAGCTGGGAATTGTGCTCCAGCTCGCGACGAATACGGTCCGGGGTCTTGGCCGGAAGATTCGGGTGAGTCACCGTGTGGTTTCCGATCTCCATACCAACAGCAGCCACTTGTTGGGCAGTCTTTGGGAAGGCCTTGATGCTGTCGCCCATCTGGAAGAACGTGATCGAGACCTTGAACTTCTTGATGGTGTCGAGCAGTTGTGGGGTCATGTCGCTGGGGCCATCGTCATAGGTGACCGCGACGCAATGCAGCACACGGCAATCTGGTCCGACGGCCGTCGAGGGGCGAGTCGAGGCGTCGGTGGACGTGAGGGACTTGTCGACCGGCTGCGACGTCGTGCCAGTGAAGGTGCTCGGTTTCATCGAGGCTTTCTGGGCCTGGGTGCCGAAGGTGGTGAGCATCCCCTTGACCCTCTCGGACTTCACGACGAGGGTGACGGGGTTGTCGCTGAGGACGCCCGAGCCGAAGGTGGCCAGGAGGTCACCACTGTGGTCAAAGCCCAGTGCGGGGCCGTTGCCGTACGGGGCGGAGGTGGCCTTGGTGGCCGTGGCGATCTTGCCGGCGTCGAGGGAATGGTCCTTGCCAGCCTCCTGCAGGGCCGTCGTCAGGGTGGCCCACTGGTCAGCCTTGACCAAGGCCGGGGAGGAGTAGGACTGCTTGGCCGCAGTGGAGTACCAGACGGTCGCTGGGATCGTCTGCTTCTTGCCCCCGATGGTGGACGTGTTGGTCATCAGAACACCCACGACGGCGTCGCTGGAGGCGATGACCTGGGAGGTGATGGTGACATCGGAGGCGTCGTGGTGCCAGGACTCGCGCTGCATGCGGCCCTTGATGACCTCGACGGCCATGCTGAGGTTGCGTGCCTTGGCGAAGCGGGGATAGGTGGCCCTGACCTTCTGTGCGGCGGACTTGAAGGTGATGTCAGTTGCGCCGACTTGTGTTGCGGGGACCTTCGCCAAGGTGGCGTCGACCGAGCCGGAACTCGACGAGGCCCCTGACGAGGTGCCGGACGGGGTAGAGCCCTCGGAGGCACCGTCTGAGGAGCAGGCGGTCAGCGCCAGACAGGCCGCGAGTGCGGCGGCAGCGATTCGTCGAGGAAGGGCGGGCTTCAACACCATGAGGGAGACCTTACAGTGATGTTCGGGTCTCCGAAAAGCGGACCTTCCGGCTCACGGGAACCCGGATCAGATCCTCCTGTGAGGCCACTGCGAGGGCGAGTTGACGCTGATCTGTGGCTACACGAACAAGCGGTTGGGCCGGAACGAAGCCGGCCCAACCGCTGTCGGGAAATCACGCGATGAAGGTCACGATGTCGGTGAACCTCAGGCGGCCTTGGCGGTCAGGTCGCCGATGATCTTCTCGAGATCGGCCAGGAGGTGGCCGTTGCTCAGGTGCTTCTTGAAGTGGGCGAGCTTGGCCTCGATGTCCTTGATGATCTGGCTGTTGGAGATCTTCTCCTTGAGGTCAGCGATCTTCTTCTCGAGGTCGCTGATGATCTGGAGCTTCGAGAAGTCCTGGGAAACGTCGGCGTTATTAACGTCACCGACGAAACCGGCGTTGTCGTAGTCACCGAGCTCGGCGACCGTGGTGGTGGGCTTGTCGTGGTTCGGCAGGGTGAAGGTGTAGCAAACCTTGGACGCCTTGAGGTTCTCGATGATCTTCTCGACGAGCGGCTTGAGCTCCTGGTCGTCGAGGCCCTCGCCGAGGTGGCTGGCAGCGTGCTTGGCGACGATCTTGCCGACCTCAATGCCGAAGCCCTGCGGGTCCGAGAGGAGCTCCGGGTTCTTGAGGGCCAGGTTGACGATGTCCTTGGCGGACTTCACGGCGATGTCGGCGGTGACGGCGGCCCCCTTCTTGAGCAGCAGGTCGGCGATCTGCTTCTCGGCCGGGACGCGATCCTCGTGGTACTTCTTCAGGCAGTCACGGTCGATCTTGAGGGGGAGCTTGGAGGTGTCGATCTTGGAGGGGGCGGGGGTGGGGGCCGGAACGGGCTCAGCGGCGCGAGCGGGGGCGGCCATGAGGGCGGATCCAGCGGCGACGGAGACGGCTGCGCTGGCGGCGACGAGGCGGATGTGTTTCACGAGTTCCTCCTGATGATGGTCACCCTGGCGGGTGCGAATATCGGGGACCACTGTCATGACTTACGTTAGGAACCGACGTCTGCTATCGGCTACCTCGAACACGACTACCTGTACTGTCGTCACATCATTGAAGACGAATCGACAGTTCGCTGACACGAATGACGCTGACACGAATGATGAATGTGATCATCCAACGGGCCAGCCACCGTGGTGAGATCACCGCTGGGACATACAACTGGGCCGGGGGCGAACCCCCGGCCCAGCGCTCTCATGGCCTCACGGCTGAGCAGTTCACTCAGCAGTTCACTTGTTGTGGGCGTCAATCCAGTTGATGATCGTGTCGTCGACCTGATCCTTGACGGGCTCGTTGATGGTCTCGTGCATCAGGCCCTTCCACTGGATGATCTTCTTGTCCTTGGAGCCAATGGCGTTGTACCAGTTGGTGTCGAAGTAGGCCGGGACGATGCCGTCATTCGCACCGTGCATGATGAGGGTCGGCTCGGTGAAGGACGGAGCGTTGAAGGTGTTGAAAACCTGAGCGACGCCCATCTGCTTGACCATGCCGAGGGTCATGTACTTGTTGTTGTACGGATCGTTCTTGTAGTCCTCGACGACGGCCGGGTCGGTGCACACGCCGCCCGACAGCGGGTTCTTGACCTTCATCACGGACTCAGCGAGGGTCGAGGGCAGGTGAATCGCCTTCGGATTGTGCACGGCGTGGGTCAGCAGGGTGCCGTTGAAGCTGGTGAGCTTCTCCATGGGCAGTTTCTGGCTGATGGTCGGAGCGGCATTCTGCTCGGCCTCGGTGAGGTCGTGAGCCGTGATGATCTCGGGGGACTCGGTGTCGCGGCCCCACGGGTTCGTGGCAATGCCGCCGCCGTTGCTCACGATGCCGTCAACGGTTCCCGGGTACTTGGCGCCGTAGGACTGGACGGCGAAGCCACCCATCGAATGACCGAAGAGGAAGACCTTCTTGCCCTGGTTCTCGGTGTGGGCGATGTTGACGAACTGGTGGACGTCATTGACGAGGTTGTGCCAGTCGTCGATGTTGCCGCGCGGGATGACGTTGTCGGCGTACGGGCGGGCGCTGCGTCCGTGGCCGCGATGATCGAAGCGGTAGGTGGAGTAGCCGGCGTCATTGAGGCGCTTGGCCAGGTAGTCGTAACGGCCCGAGTGCTCAGCGGCGCCGTGGACGATGACGACAGCTCCCTTGGCGTTCGGAACGATGTTCTTGCGGAAGAAGAGCTTGGTGCCCCAGTGGTCGGTGCTGGTGACGTATCCGGTTTCCAGCTTCGGCTGGGCGGAGACTGCGGCAACGGGTGCTGTGGCGTTGTCGGACGCCAGGGCGGGAGACGCCGCCATGGAGACTCCGGTGATGGCCATGGTGCCGGCGATGGCCAATGCGCTCATTTTC
This sequence comes from Cutibacterium equinum, assembly GCF_028021195.1. Classification (NCBI taxonomy): domain Bacteria; kingdom Bacillati; phylum Actinomycetota; class Actinomycetes; order Propionibacteriales; family Propionibacteriaceae; genus Cutibacterium; species Cutibacterium equinum. The sequence goes on along the minus strand of NZ_CP115668.1, from coordinate 2,213,448 downwards.
TTCGTGAAGGTCATGTCCAAGCTCCTTTGCTGTGAAGTGGCTAGCCGTGTGGCTTGTGTCGTGAGACTAGGGGATTGCAGGTCCATTCGTCAGGCGTATGACCGTGTGCACGTCTGGAATCGGTCAGATGGGCGTGGGGTGAAAGTAGTGCGTGCACAACTGTGCAGGCATGAGGTGGTCGGGGAATTGGGAGAAGGGGATTGGCGATGGCACTTGGCGCTGAGGTGACCAGATGGGGCTGCAGGATGGTCCCGCAGCCCCATCGGTGTCAGGCGACGTAAGTCACACGGTTGCCTGGCTCAGGTCGTGTGCGGTCAGGATTCAGCGGACCTGGCTGGCAGGAACCCAGGCGGCGGTCTGGATGTCGCTGAGGTTGCCGACGTGCTCGGTCCTGCTGGGCAGGCCGGGCAGATTGATGGTGACGCAGGTCTTGGCGTCCTTGAGATTGGCGACAATCTGCTCGGCCAGTGGCTTCAGGTCTGCGAGGTCGGAGGTGTCGCCGAAGGCCTTGAGCGCATTGTCGGCGATGATCTTGACGATCTTCGCGGCAGCGGCGGGCTTGTTGGCCAGCAGGGATGGGTTCTTCAAAATGGTGCTGACGATCTCCTTGGCGGAGTGCAGGGCCGCAGTCTTGGTCTTCGTGGCGCCATTCTCGAAGAGGATCTTGGCGATCTTGGCCTCGATCTGGTGACGCTCGTGGGCGTTGTTCTTGAGGCACTCGAAGTCGATCTGGATCGGGAGCTTCGAGGTGTCGAAGGCCGGGGCGGACGGAGCCGGAGCAGACGGAGCCGGGGCGGGCGTGGCCTCGGCAGCGTGGGCTGGGACAGCCATGACGGCGGTTCCGGTGGCGATGGCAGCAGCTGCACTGGCGGCGATGAGTCGATTCTTGATCATGGGGTGTCCTCCTTGTGTGGTGGTTGGCACCTGGTGGGGTGCATTGGCCGGGGGTCCGGCTGACGCCACTAACGTAAGAAGCTCAGGCTCGGCGGGTCCACCGTGCGGCGAGACTGTTGCACTTTCGTCTGATAAGGGGAAACGAACGGTCACCCAGATGAGGGAGGACCTGCACGAGTGGCCGTCAGGAAGGCTTTCTCGACCCCGAAACGAGAGCCCTGAGGCGTGTTTGGCCCATGGGTTCGTCGGCCTGGGTCGCCACGACAGCCCATCGCGGGGCCTGTGCGGTCACGGTTGTGATCTGTTCGACTTCGTGACGGGCCCGAGATTTGAGGAGGGCGCTGCTGGGGCGGGCGGCTGCCAGCGAATTGTTGATGACCCACGCCCAGGGGTGGATGTCGGCGCGAGCAAGATCGGTCACCAGAGATGTCGCCTCAAGGACAGGTGTGGTGTCCGGCAGGGTGACGACGATGATCTTGGTGTGCTCGGGGTCCTGAAGACGCATGAGCGGGGTCGTCGCATGGAGCCGTTGCGTGGAATCCATGTGACGCAGGACATCCCGGTGGTAGGAGCCGGTGGCGTCCATGAGAAGGAGGGTGTGTCCGGTTGGGGCGGTGTCCATGATGACGAATTGCTGACGCGCCATGTTGACCGCGTGGCTGAACTCCTGGAACACCGCGATCTCCTCGGTGCAGGGGCTGCGTAGGTCCTCGGCAAGTGCGGCGCGGCCCTCCTCGTCAAGGCTGCTTCCCCGGGCTGCCATGACGCGCTCGCGATAGGCTGCGGTGGCCCTGTCGGGGTCAATGGAGTCAACCGTCAAACCGGCCACCTCCCCAGCCAGTGTGGCGGCAAGGTGAGTCGCCGGGTCGCTGGTCGTGAGAAGGACCTTCTTGCCGCGCCGAGCCAGTTCCGTCGCGATGGCGGCAGCAATCGTCGTCTTTCCGACCCCACCTTTGCCCATCGTCATGACAAGGCCGTGATCTTGGTCGGCAAGATCGTCGACGAGCCGGTCAAGACCTGGCTGTTCGGGTAGATGGATGTCGGCGTCGTCGTCACGGTGATCGGTCTCGTCCCTGGCGAACATGTGGGACAGGGCATCGACACCGATCATGGTCGTCGCCTTGAGGGTTATGTCGTCGCGTTGAAGGGTAGCGAGGCTGGTGGGCATGGTCTCCAGGGCGGCGCGTTCGCGTTCCACGATGGCGCGGTGGAGGGGATCGGCGTCGTCGGCGTGAGGAAGAAGGCCATTGATGACGAGGTGGGAGGTCTGTATGCCGATCTCGGCGAGTTCCGTGAGAGTGCGGTGTGTTTCGCGCAGGCTCGACGGCTGGGCCCGCGCCACGAGAACAAGTCGGGTGACCTCGGGGTCCGTGAGGGCCTCGACGGCGGCTCGATAGGTGCTCTTGGCCTTGTCAAGGCCAGACATGGGGCCCAGGCAGGAGGCGTCACCCTTGCCGTCGTCAAGGTAGGCGGTCCAGTCGCCCGGTAGCTGGAGAAGGCGGATGGTGTGGCCGGTGGGTGCGGTGTCGAAGATGACGTGGTCGTAGTCGGCGGTACGTGACGGATCGGCCAGCAGGTTGGTGAACTCGTTGAATGACGCGATCTCGACGGTGCATGACCCGGAGAGTTGTTCGGTGATCGCGGCGATCTCGCTGGGGGGAAGAATGGCGCGCACCGGGTCGATGATCCGATTGCGGTAGTCCTCCGCCGCCTGCTGCGGGTCAATGTCGAGGGCGTCGAGTCCGGGGACGGCGTCGATCGGGGTGATGCGGTTGCCAATCGTCTGGCCAAAGACGTGGCCGACATTGCTTGCGGGGTCAGTGCTGACGAGGAGGACTCGTTTGCCGCAGTGCGCGAGTTCGACCGCAGTGGCACACGCGACGCTCGTCTTTCCGACCCCGCCTTTTCCGGTGAAGAAGATGTGACGAGGGGCGTCGTCGAGGAATGTGGCCATCGGGACCTCCTGGCGTTGTGGTGTTGTCAGCGGGGTTTGTCAGCAGCAACCGGAGGACTGTTGGGAATCACCACAGCAGGACGCGGATGCCCCTTGGCCTGAGCAGCAGTCCTCGATGACGGGCAGTTCCATACGTGGCGAGCTGTCAGTACGGCCGGCCCATCGCAGCATCTCGTCGCGGCTGGGGTGACGACCGGTGAGCACGGTGACGTCGTCGACGAGGGTGAGGGGGAGGGCCTCGGAACCGGCGGTCTGGAGGAAACTGACGACGACCGGGTTCTCGGCGAACCGGGTTGGGTCGGTGGCCAGGTTGGCCCGCTCCACGTCGATTCCGTGGGACTGGAGGGCCTTGATGTCGGCGGTGAAGGTCACGAGTTCCTGGTCGACGTCGGTGCCGCACACCCCGGTGTTGCAACACAGCGCGGGTTCGTAGACGCGGATGGTGGGCATCTGGACCTCCTGTGGTCACATTGACAAACGTCGATATGTGGATGATAGGAGGTCGTATTGATGGGCGTCAATATGGCGACGGTAGGATGATCGGCATGAAGACGACGCTGCCCGTTGTGTCGGCTGACGATGAGTGCGAGCCCGACTCGTCACCTCTGCCAGTTTCGCGTGCCGAGGAGCTCTCTGTCGTGGCGAAGGCGTTGTCAGACCCGGTGCGGTTGAGAATCTTCCATCACATCGCAGCGAATAGCGGCGCCAGCGTGTGCGCCTGCCATCTTGACGGCCTGTTCGGGGTGAGCCAACCGACCCTGTCCCATCACCTCAAGAAACTCGTTGCGGCGGGACTGGTCGACAAGGAAATGCGGGGACGCTGGGCCCATTTCACGGTGCGCCCAGAGGGGCTGGAAGCTCTTCGTGCCTTTCTGGCTGATCTTCCTTGATCTTGGGTCGAAGAGCTCCCACACCCTCTGGTGAACTGGTCACAGGTTCACGATCATCTTTCCGGTGTTGGCGCCGTCCAGCATGTCAATGAAGGCCTGGGGTGCAGCGTCGAGGCCGTCGCGAGTGGTTTCGTCCCACTGGATGGAGCCGTCGGCGATCCATGTGGCCATGTCCTTCTGGAAGTCTGCTCTGGCCTGCTCGGCGTACTTGGCGATGACGAAGCCGCGCAGCGTCAGGCGCTTGCCGATGGCCAGCGCCAGGTTGCGCGGTGCGGGTGTCGGTTCGGTGGTGTTGTACTGGCTGATCGCCCCGCACATCGCCACGCGGCCGTCGGTACGCAGGTTCGCGATCGCTGCCTCCAGGTGGTCACCGCCGACGTTGTCGAAGTAGACGTCGATGCCCTCGGGGGCGGCCTTCCTGAGCTGCTCGGTGACGTCACCGTCGCGATAGTTGAAGGCGGCGTCGAAACCCAGCTCCTTGAGACGGGCGATCTTCTCAGCAGTGCCGGCTGACCCAACGACTCGGGAAGCGCCCTTGAGCTTGGCGATCTGCCCCACGGCCGAGCCGACCGCTCCTGCCGCGCCGGAGACGAAGACGACATCGCCTTCGTGCATCTCACCGGCCAGCAACAAGCCCGCGTAAGCGGTCAGGCCCGGCATGCCCAGCACACCGAGGTACGCGCTGTCCGGCACTCCCTGATCGGTGAGCGGTCGCACCGCGTCGCCAGCCAGGATGGCGTGTTCGCGCCAGCCTAGACCGTGCGCCACCTTGGTGCCCACCGGTAGCTGTTCCACACGTGACTCGATCACCTCACCGATGGCCCCGCCGTCCAGCGGTCGGTCAATCTGGAAGGGAGGCACGTAGGACTCGACATCGTTCATCCGGCCCCGCATGTACGGGTCCACGGACATGATGGTGTTGCGGACGAGGACCTGCCCGTCGTCAAGATCGGGGAGGTCCACCTCAACGGTGCGGAAGTTGTCCAGGGTGGGTTTCCCGACGGGGCGGGAGGCAAGGTGAATCTCGCGGGTTCGGGTGGTCATCGTTCTCCTCGCTGTTGGTCAGGGCGCTGTTGGTCAGGGCGCTGTTGGTCAGGGCGCTGTTGGTCAGGGCGTTGTTCGTCGAGTCAGTCGTCGACGACGGTGACGTCGACGCGGATGTTGCCGCGGGTGGCATTGGAGTAGGGGCAGACCTGATGGGCCTGATCGGCCAGCTGCTGCGCCTCGTCATGTGGCAGGTTCGGGACGACGACCTCCAGGGCAACGGCCAGACCGAACCCCTGTCCTGCCCGGCCGATCGAGACCCGCGCACCCACCGAGGAGTCACCCAGGTCCTTGTGTGCCTGACGAGCCACCAGCTGCAGCGCAGAGTGGAAGCACGCGGCATAGCCGGAGGCAAACAGCTGTTCCGGGTTCATCCCCCTGCCGCTGCCACCCATCTCGACCGGGACGGCCAAGTCCTCCGAGAACCGGCCGTCAGCGGTCTGGACGTGGCCATTGCGGCCGGCTCCGGTGGCGATGGCCTCAGTGGTGTATACGGGCTCGATCTCAATCATGATGCCTCCTGGCTGGCGTGATCTGGCTGTGAGACCGCCTGTGTTTGGCGGTCCCACCAACAACGTAGCGCACAACTAAATTGTGCACAATCATCTGTGCCCACGGTAGCTTTGGGATGTGAGCAACCCGACTCCCGACCTTGATCATCAGCTCTGCTTCTCCCTGTACCGGGCCAGCAGAGCGGTGACGCGCGCCTACCGGCCGCTGCTCGAGAACATCGGTCTCACCTACCCCCAGTACCTCGTCATGCTCGTCCTGTGGCAAGCCGACGGCCCCGTCGGCGTCAATGACATCGGAGCCCGGTTGCACCTCGACAGCGGCACCTTGACCCCGCTGCTGCGACGGCTGGAGCAAGCTGGTTTCGTCACTCGCACCTGGAGCGACAATGACGGCCGGCGTCGTCTGATCAGCCTGACGTCGGAGGGGCGATCCTTGCGTGGCAAGGCAGCCGGAGTGCCCGAGCAGGTGCTCGCGCTGTACCCGGCCTCACCAGAAAAACTCGTCCAGGTGAAGGCATTCTTGGACGACCTGTCCAGCCAACTTGAGTGACGACAGTCAGCTCGCCATTCAGGGGGCCAGGTCCACATTGCCGCGTGCGCATGTTCCCAGGCGTGGCGTGTTCCCAGACATGACAAAGGGTCTCTGGCTAGGACTTATTCCCAACCGGAGAGCCATGAAGGGCATGTATCTTGACGAGGTGGAAGCCCGAGCGGACCAGATCGTGATCGAGGACGCCAAGCGAGCCCTCCTCACGCCCGAGGATCGGAAGAATATCCCAGAAGCGCGGCGTATCGTGGAGGACGTCCGGCGCGGTCGTGCAGCTTATGAAGAAGTCGTAGGCCGATTCGACAAGGAGCAGGCAGAGTTCGAGGATATTTACAAGGCTAGGGGGTCTTGTGGGAGAAGGATCAGTCAGCGCGAAAGCGGCTGCCGGAGATGTTCCCGGACCGGTAAAAGACCGGCAGGGCAGACCTCAGAGACCTGCCTGTCGATATCTATGCCCTGCTTCCCATTGACCTCGAGCTGCCCGTGCCGGCAGACGTATTGTGGCGGCTCGACGATGCTCGGATGTGCCAAGGGAACAAGGCTCCACTGCTGGGCATCTACGAGTCCGACACTGAGACGTTCTTCACCTTCGGATATCCGTCGGAGCTCACTGGTGACCAGATTAGTGACGCTGGCCTCATGTGGACGACTAGCGTCAACAAGCGGACACACGCCATAGACTCCGGCACGATCGTAAGGCCCAGTGAAGACGCGGACCTGATCTGGTGCTACGAGTAGAACCGGCAGTACCAAGCTAGCCGAAACCCCGTAGGTGATCCTGCGGGGTTTTCTCATGCCCGCGCGTGAGCTGGTCGATGGCCCCGTCCAGCCGCTTGGCAACAGTGGGCACGCGGGGCGTCTCATCGGAGCCGCCCGGCCTCTCTGGCTCGTCCCAGTCGCCACGCTCGATACGTCGCTGGTCGCGGTTCAGCCATCCCTCGCCGTTGCGGGATGCTCAACGGGATGCTTCCAAGTGGTATTTGATGTCGAGGCGTGTCGCTTCATGGCGAAGATGAGGGCAAGAAGAAACCCCCGCTGACTTGGTGTTTTACGTAGTCAGCGGGGGCCTGGTCACTGTGCGCGAGAGAGGAGTTGAACCTCCACGTCCCAAGGGACACTGGCACCTGAAGCCAGCGCGTCTGCCATTCCGCCACTCGCGCATTGAGTTCGCTGGACGAACCCAACTCGCAGAAGATAGCACGGATCGGGCGCCGAAGTGAAATCGAGAGGGCTGGGCCGCGTCACGGCGGGCCGACATGGCTTCACCTACCGAGTAGCCTTGCTCCGTGCTGTCCTTCCTTGCCGCGGCCCTCGCCCTGGGCATCGCCGGTTTCGACCCATTGGGCTCCTTCGTACTCCTGGCGGCTCTCGGTCTGGGCGTCAAACGTCGCGGCGTCGTCATCCTGCTGCTCACCTCGGTGGGAACCTCTGCCATCTTCGGGGTTGCCGGAGTGCTCGGTCTGGGAACCTTGCTGGCCCGGCTGGGCATTCATGGGCTACATGTTCCGCACGTGGTGTGGGTGTGGCTGGTGGCAATCCTTGGCGCGGGCTCTCTGGGCTGGGCGGCATGGCGTCTGCGTCCAGGGGCAGCCACACAGGAACTCGACGAGGACACCTCAGCTGCGCCTCGTTCGACGGCGCCCGGGGCTCTGGCCATCAGCGGTCTCCTGGTGGGGATGTCCTCGCTCATTGACCCGGCGTTCTGGGCGATGCTCGTCCATGCCGCACACCTTCCTCATGCCAGCTGGGCCGTCGTCGAATCCCTCATCTGGGTTGCCTGCAGTCACAGCTTGCTCATCGGCCTCGTCATCGCCTACCTTCTCGGCGGGCCTGGCCGAGTCACCGAAATGGTGACGAGCATTCGCGAGGATCACGCCGTCGCGGTCCATCGCGGGATCTCTGCACTACTTGCTGCTTGCGGATGCTTTCTATTGGCCGATGTCACGGGCGTGCTGGCCACTGGGCAGTGGTTCTTCCAGCTGTGAACATTCACCTCCCGCGGTGACGACGGCGGCCGGCTCGTCCCAGGAGCCATCCCAGTGCCAGGCCGAGCACTCCGGCGCCGACCGCGACCCCGATCTGCCACGGGCCCCATTCGCGAGTTGTGACCGTCACCGTCTGTCCATGAGGGATGGGAGCGCCCTTGGCCTCGGCGGCTCCCACGGCATTCGCGCGCTGGGCGATGCGATCCAGAGGAGCCTCCAGGACAGTGCGGGTGTACCCCATGTGGATCGGACGACCTTGATTGAGCTCGTCTTGCCACGTCGATTGCAATGTGAGAATGCGCGTCAGGGCTGGCGCGGTGTCACAGACGGGATCACCCTTCATGCACACCGAGTAGGTTTCCGCGTAGGCCTCGGGGGGAATCGCGGCCCCGGCGTTGGCCATGTCAGCTTCCAGGGCCTCCTGGTCGACCGACTCCTGGCTCAGCCCCAGGGTGGCCTTGATGATGGCCCGCATCTGGTCATCGCGGTTGGCCCCGGGAGTCGCATTGGCGCGCTCGCGCAGGTAGTAGAGGATGGCCGCGGTACCAATGGCCGACTTACCGGCATCTCCACTGAGTTCCTGGACGTTCTGGCCTGGGTAGTGGTCGGGATTGCCGGCCAGAATGGCACCTGCCAGACGCTGTGGGGTGTCGGTCGAGGCGAGGGCCTGGGTGATGGCCTGGGAGCCTTGCGAGAATCCGGCGAGAATGACCCACTCGTCGGGGCACTGTTTCTTCTCGGCGTTGAGGAGGGCGGTGAGTTTCGTGGCTCCCAGAGCCGCCGAGTCGAAGTATTCGGTCGACGGCATGGTGGCGTCGAAGAGCAGACCGCTCAAGGATGCGTCTTGCAAGGTGTGAGGGTCGGCCGCCGGATAGTCCAGGTAGACCTGACGGACGGTTCCCTTGTTCTTCCACTTCTGGGCCAGAGCGTCGCGGATCGACGTGATGGTGGTGCCGTAGGGAGGGGTTTCTCCCGAGCCGCGGACGCCGACGAACATCACGGAGGCGCACTCCATCTGGGATGCCTGTTGTGACGACACCGGGTCTGAGTCCCAGCCCATCCCTGCTCCAGGAGTGATGGGGGCCACAGGTGTGGGCGACTCGGCGGATTCGCTGGCGTAGCTGGTGCTCGTGGTCGTCGGGGTGGGGATTGATGGCTCCGCCCGGGCAGCAAGCGGCATCGTCATCAGGCCGAGGGTGACGAGGAGGGTGAGCAAGGTCTGCCGAAGCTTCACGACGCCAGTCAAGCAGGTGCCGCCGACACGTCGTCGACGGCACCTGTTCCGTTCCCGTTGGCGGGAGGCCGGTCAGGCGCCCCAGTGATCGTCAGGACTGCTGGAAGGTTCCGGTGATCGACGCGGAATCCAACTGCGTGGTGTGGATGGCAAAGCGCACCTGGACATTGGCGGCATCGTCAGGAATGTCGAGATGTTCGCTGGGCATGGCATGAACGGTGTGGATGTAGCGGTGGGCCGGTCCGGGAGGCGGACAGGCGCCGGAGTACCCGTCCTCCTGGTAATCATTGCTCCACTCGCGCACCCCAGCGGGAAGTGGGCCGCCCTCGTCGAGGGAGGTGACGTCGGCCGGGATGTCGGCGAGGATCCAATGCCAGAAACCGGATCCGGTCGGGGCATCAGGGTCGTAAATGGTGATCGCGTAGGACTTGGTGCCATCTGGGCCGGGGGTCCAGCTCAGCTGGGGGCTGACGTTCTTGCCGCCCGCATCGGCGTGGGCGTAGGCCAGGTCGATCGGCTGGCCTTCGGTGATGGACGTGCTGGTGATCTCCATGAGGTGTGTCCTTTCCTTGTGTCCAGGATGCCAGCCGGCTGTGGGATATGAAGGGCCATCATGGCGGGCCAGGGGCGACGACGATGAATTGCGGGGGGCGAGTGTGCCCATGACCCGAACTGCGTATACCCTTCATCTTGTGCTGGTTCCCATCGCCAGACACCAGATGTAGGGGTTTCCCGGCATCCGGCGGTGATGGGAGGAAAGAGGGAATCCGGTGGGAAACCGGAACTGCCCCGCAGCGGTGACAGGGAACGACGGCGACACACGCACTGGCCATCCGGCTGGGAAGCATCGCTTGGTAGGAACCCGTCTGACGACGGAGAGCCCTGAAGTCCGAAGACCTGCCAGGACCCGGGTCAGCGACCCGGTACGACAACAGGCGCGCGGGACGTCTTGGGGTGAACCTGCTCCACTCGTGCGCTGCTTCGAGGAGAGAGCATGTCGACGACCCTTCATTCCGCGTCCTTCCACCCCACGTCCACCAGCCAGCAGCGAGCAGTGCCAACGTCGATCCGCAAGAGGGACGGGCGAGTCATTGGATTCGACTCGACGAAGATCGTCGAGGCCGTCCGTAAGGCCTTCGTCGCCTGCGGGGTTGAGGGTCCCGAACTATTGGCCTCCGAGGTCGCCCTCGAGGTGCTGTCCCGACTGAGTGAGAGGGGTGAGAACACCCCTGACGTCGAGGACATCCAAGACCTCGTCGAAAAGGCCCTCATGAACCAGGGGCATGACGACGTCGCCAAGGCCTACATCCTCTACCGTCAGCGTCGCACCGTCGCTCGTGACCAGCAGTCGGCCCTCATGCGCACCCTGCGCGAGATCACGTTCGCATCGGCCGAGGAGGCTGACGCCAAGCGGGAGAACGCCAACGTCGACGGCAACTCCGCGATGGGGTCGATGCTGCGTTACGGAACCGAGTCGGCCAAACAGTTCAACCTGCTGGAGGTACTCGACCCGGCCCACGCTGCCGCCCATCGCGACGGGGACATTCACATCCACGACCTCGACTTCCTCACCCTGACGACCACCTGCTGCCAGATCAACCTCACCGATCTGTTCGAGCACGGTTTCTCCACCGGCCACGGTGTGCTGCGAACCCCGCAATCCATCGGCTCCTATGCCGCCCTGGCCTGCATCGCCATCCAGTCCAACCAGAATGACCAGCACGGTGGCCAGGCAGTGCCCAACTTTGACCGGGACATGGCTCCAGGTGTTGCCAAGACCTTCGTCAAGGCTGCCCAAACCGGGCTGACAAGGACATTTGAGGTGCTTGGAGGTGACGCGGACCGTCTCGACGAGGTGCGTTCGGCGGCGTCTGGGTGGGTGCTGGAACCAGATGCTGCCGCGCTGGCCCAGGAGAGGGAGCAGGTGGCGCACCTGTTCGCCGGGCTCGTTGACGACACCGACCGTGTTGCCGAGAGGATCCGTCGTCAGGCCGTCGAGGAAACTCGTCGTCAGACCTCTCAGGCGATGGAAGCCCTCATCGCCAACCTCAACACCATGAACTCGCGGGCCGGAGCCCAGACCCCGTTCTCGTCGATCAATTACGGCACCGACACCAGCCCGGAGGCGCGGATGGTGATGCGCTGCCTGCTGGAGGCCACCGAGGCTGGACTGGGTGGCGGGGAGACCGCGATCTTCCCGATCCAGATCTTCCGGGTGTGCAAGGGGGTCAACCTCGACGACGGTGACCCCAACCACGACCTGTTCCGGTTGGCCTGCCGGGTGAGCGCCAAACGTCTGTTCCCGAACTTCTCCTTCCAGGACGCCCCGTTCAACGCCGAGTACTACCGGCCCGGTCACCCCGAGACCGAGATCGCCTACATGGGCTGCCGCACCCGGGTCATGTCGAACGTCCACGACCCCTCGCGGGCACAGACCTGGGGACGCGGAAATCTGTCCTTCACCTCGATCAACCTGCCGAGGCTGGCCATCGAGGCCGACCACGACGTCGATGCCTTCTTCACCTCATTTGACCAGATGATCGACCTCGTCATTGACCAGCTTCTTGACCGGCTCAAGATCCAGTCCCACAAGCTGGTGCGCAATTTCCCCTTCCTCATGGGGCAGGGGGTCTGGATCGACTCGGAGGGGCTGGGAGCTGACGACGCTGTCGCCGAGGTGCTCAAGCACGGAACCCTGTCGGTGGGGTTCATCGGGCTGGCCGAGACCCTGACGGCCCTCATCGGTTCTCATCACGGCGAGTCCGAGGAAGCCCAGCAGCTTGGCCTGCGGATCGTCTCTCATCTGCGTGAGCGGATGGACGAGGCTGCTGAGCGCACCGGATTGAACTTCTCGGCCCTGGCCACTCCCGCCGAGGGCCTGTCGGGACGGTTCGTGCGCATGGACCGGCAGCGCTATGGGGAGATTCCGGGGGTCACTGACCGGGAGTACTACACCAACAGTTTCCACGTGCCGGTCTGGTACCGCATCGGCGCTGCGGACAAGATTCGCATCGAGGCGCCCTACCACGCCTTCACCAACGGAGGCCACATCTCCTACGTCGAACTGGCAGGCGATCCAGCACGCAACGTCGACGCCTTCGAGGCGATCGTGCGGTACATGGCTGCCAGCGGGATCGGGTACGGGTCGATCAACCACCCGGTCGACCGGGATCCGCAGTGCGGATACACCGGGATCATTGACGACGAGTGCCCCCAGTGCGGCCGTGGTGAGGATTCCGGGCCCTTCGATCGGATTCGCCGCATCACGGGCTACCTCGTCGGCGGGCTGGACCGATTCAACGACGCCAAACGCGCCGAGGTCCGCGACCGGGTCAAGCACGGATGAGGTCGCGCCGATGAGGGTTGCCGGGATCGAGCCGGAGTCGATCGTCGACGGTCCCGGCATCCGCTTCACGGTCTTCGCGCAGGGGTGCCCGCTGCAATGTCCCGGGTGTCAGAATCCCGGCACCTGGGACCCCTGCGGTGGCCAGGAGGTTGACGTCAAGGAGATCATCTCTGCGATGAGGTCGTCAGTGCTGGCCAGCGGATTGACGCTGTCAGGCGGTGAGGCGAGTCGTCAACCGGGTGAGTGCGCGAGGTTGGCCCGTGCCGCCCATCAGATGGGGTGGGACGTCTGGGCGTGGTCCGGATTCACCATGGACGCCCTGCTGCGCCAGGCCCGCCATAGTGACGAGTTGGCGCAGATGCTGGGTCAGGTGGACGTCCTCGTCGACGGGCCCTTCCAGCTGCCCCACCGCACTCTCACCCTGCCGTGGCGGGGAAGCAGCAACCAGCGGATCGTCGACGTCCCCGCGACCCTGCGCGAGGGGCGGACGGTCGAGTGGGCCGGGGACGGAGCCGTCAGTCGAGTCGGCTGAAAGCCCGTGTCCGCAACACCAGATCCTCGGCCTCGTCGCACTCGTCGAGGTCGACGGTTGCGGTGATCGACCAGTCATGGTTGCCTTCGGGATCGTCGATGATCTGACGAACCAGCCAGATCCGGCTGTCGCGGCGTCCCGACTCCTTCTCGATCATGAACAGACCCGGTGCGCGGGCGTCGGGGCCATCGTTGATCTCGTCATGCTCGTCCCAGTAGTCGCCCAGGGTGTCCTCCCAGGCGTTGGTCGTCATGGCAGAACCGTCAGGCTCGAGTTCCCCGAGGGCCTCGAAGTCGTCGTCGGCAGCCAGGATGACCTTGCGGAACATGGCATTGCGCACCATGACGGTGAAGGCCCGCTGGTTGGAGGTGAAGGTCCGCGCCGGACGGACCTCCTCAGGCTCCTCGTCGACGGGATGGGTGAGTTCCTCCCACTCGTCGATGAGGGAGGAGTCGGTGGAGCGGACGACCTCCCCCAGCCAGAAGATGAGGTCGGCAAGTTCCTCGGTGCGCTCGGACTCGGGCACCGTCTGACGCAGCGCACGGTAGGCGTCGGTGAGGTAGCGCAGCACCAGTCCCTCACTGCGTTGCACCTTGTAATGGGCGCAGAACTCACCGAAGGTCATGGCGCGTTCGTACATGTCGCGCACCACCGACTTGGGCTGCAGAGCGTCGGCGGGAATCCACGGGTGGCTTGGAGCGAAAATCTCGAACAAGGCGTTGAGGGACTCCTCGAGGGGACGCGGCCACTCGATCTCCTCGACGGCGGCCATCCGGTCCTCGTAGTCGTAGCCGTCCTCCTTCATGCGCGCGATGGCCTCGCCGCGAGCCGCGTGCTGCTGGGCGATGAGGACCGTCATCGGATTGTCAAGGGTCGCCTCGATGACGCTGACGACGTCGAGGGCGTGGGTTGGGGACTCCGGGTCCAGGGTTGCGACGGCCTCGCTGGCGAAGGCTGACAGAGGCTGGTTGAGGGCAAAGTCGTCCTGCAGGGCCTCATTCATGGCGAACTTGCGGCCACCAGGGGTCGGTTCATGGAGGCGGTGGACGACTTCGGAGCGCAGCAGGGACAGGCCGATCTGCACGGCGCGGCGGTAGAGACGTCGACGCTCGGCCACGACCGGTGTGGCGGCGTCGACCAGGTGCTGGACGGCCCGCGCGGTGTCCTCGTCACGCTGCAGCAGATTGAGCAGCATCGCCTCGGTGATCTTCATCCGGGCGTGCAGGGTCTCCGGGGTGGACTCGATGAGCTTGGTGAAGGTCTCCTCGGAGTAGTTGACGAACCCCTCCGGGGGCTTGGCGCGCTGCACCTTGCGACGCTTCTTGGGGTCGTCCCCGGCCTTGGCAAGGGCCTTGTCGTTGGCGATGACGTGCTCGGGTGCCTGGGCGACGACGTAGCCGACGGTGTCGAACCCGGCGCGACCAGCGCGACCGGCAATCTGGTGGAACTCGCGGGACTTCAGTACCCGGGTGCGACGGCCATCGAACTTCGTCAGGGAGGTGAACATGACGGTGCGGATCGGCACATTGATCCCGACACCGAGGGTGTCGGTACCGCAGATGACCTTGAGCTTGCCCTGCTGGGCGAGGGTTTCGACGAGGCGTCGATACTTCGGCAGCATCCCGGCGTGGTGGACGCCGATGCCCGAGGTGATGAACTTGCGCACCGTCGAGCCGAACCCCTTGGCGAAGCGGAAATCAGCGATCTCGGCGGCGATGGCGTGACGCTCCTCGGTGCTCACCAGCTTCATCGACGTCATGGACTGGGCGCGTTCCAGGGCCTGCTTCTGGGAGGGGTGGACGATGTAAACCGGGGCTTTCTGCTGCTCAACGAGTTCCTCAATGGCCTCGTGAACGGGCTGCATCGACCAGGAGTACTGCAGCGGGACGGGTCGGACGACTCCGGTGATGACGCTGGTGGGGCGTCCGGTAATGGTCGTCAGGGCCTCGGACAGGTCGGTGACGTCGCCGAGGGTGGCGCTCATGATGATCTGCTGGGCTTGGGGGAGTTCCGACAGCGGCACCTGCCAGGCCCAGCCGCGATCGGGGTCCCCGATGAAGTGGAACTCGTCCATGACGACCTGGTCGATGCGGGCGTGACGGCCTTCGCGCAGGGCAATGTTGGCGAGGATCTCGGCGGTACAGCAGATGATGGGGGCGTCAGCGTTGACCGAGGCGTCGCCGGTCACCATGCCGACATTGGCGGCTCCGAAGATTTCGCACAGGCTGAAGAACTTCTCGCTGACGAGGGCCTTGATGGGGGCGGTGTAGTAGGAGCGCCCACCTGCGGCCACGCAGGCGAAGTGTGCTGCGGTGGCGATGAGTGATTTCCCGGACCCCGTCGGGGTGGTGACGATGACGTGGTTGCCCGACAGAATCTCCAGGATCGCCTCTTCCTGGTGCTCGTACATGGAGATGCCGTCACGGGCAACGGCCCGCTCGATGTGGTCTAGGGCCATGTCGGGGTCGAGGGGACGGGCGCCGGGGGAGTCCCAGCCCGGTTCGCGCTCCCCACGGTCGGTGGTGACGGGTGCGCGGCCGTCGACCATGTCGTCAAGGGCTTCGGCCAGGCGCACGGTATCTCCTCGGGTCGGGGCGGGCAGGACGGCTTCCAATGTAGTGGTGGGCTCGGACGTGACCGGTGCCGGTTGTGTTCTCCTGTGTTCCTCCGAGTTGTCCCGGGTTAACCTGCGTCCTCCTGCGTCAACCTGGGTTCTCCTGCGTCGACCGACCGTCGCTCCGGTTCCAGCTGCGCCAGTTGTGTCCCACCTGCGCCAGGTTTTTGAGGCGCAGGTGGGACACAACTGGCGCAGCTAGGGGGAGAGGGGGTGAATCGGATGCACGGCGCAGGGATTTGGTTGGTCGGGGTCTCACCCTGGTTCGGCTGGTCGGGGTCTCACCCTGGTTCGGCTGGTTGGGTCTCACCACGGTTCAGCTGGTCGGGCCTCACCCCCGACGCCAGGATGGGGCATGATGTGATCCATGAGCGCAGAGGTTGACGAGCCTGGTCCCATCGACGTCCCCACCGACGGACGACTGGTGTTCCCCGACGAGGTGAGGGCGTCCAAGATCATCGCCGTTCTCCCCGACGTCGCCTCGTCGGACCTCATGGCTCCGATCGAGGTCATGATTCAGGAGAAGGTCCGTGCCTTCACCCTCCCCGTTGCCGACGCCGAACGCCGTCGCGCGGTGCTCAAGATTTACCGTCGTCGCGCCGTCATTGGTGTCCACGGCGTCATGACCGTCGACGACGTTCAAGGACTTGTTGACGACAAGGTCGCCTTCGCCCTTCCCGTTGCCGCCACACCCGAACTCCTTGACGCCCTACGGCAGGCCGGGATCCCGTCTGCCCCCGACGCCCTGACGCCCACCGAGGTCCGCGCAGCGTGGGCTGCCGGTGCCGATGCCGTCCAGGTCGCCCCCGCCGACATGGGCTCGGCCAGTTACGGCGACATCCTCACCGCCATGGCACCTGGCGTTGCCCTTGTTCCGCGCGGTGGAGTCGGGTCCTACGCACTGCGTCGGTGGCTGGCCTCCGGTGCCCTGGCGGTCTGTCTGGACGAGGTTCTCGTCGGGGATGTGTGCGCGGACGGAGTCGTCTCGGCGTTGCGTGAGCGTTGCCGGTCGGTTCTGCAGGTCGTTGCCGACGCCGAGGCCTGATCCGGGTCACGTCTTGGGCGCCGGCGTTGCTGTGCCGGGCTGCCCGGTGTCAGTGTCGCTGTGAGTGGTCCCAGTCGTCGAAGAGGGAGCCGGCGTCATCAGGGTTCTGTGAGCGGCCCTTGCCCTTGCCGCCGCGGTTGTAGGTGAACGACCCGACGAGAACCCCGAGCACCAGGAAGCCGAGAACGACACCGAATATCAACAACCGTGTGCTCCCGCCGAAGGCATCCAGCACGCTGCGGTGCGTCACCGGAACCGGGCTGGATGAGGTCGACGGTATCCGCCCGTCCTGGGATTCCCCGTTGTCCTCGGTGGGTGTCGGGGTCGGGGTTGCCGACGTTGGCGTGGGGGTTGGAGTCGGGGTCGGCGTGGGAGTTGGGGTTGGCGTCGGGGTGGGGGTTGGAGTTGCTGACTTCACCTGCACCGTCATGGTTTTCTGAGACGGTGCGTACCGAGAGTCCACGAGCTTGACTGTGACCGTGAAGGGACCATCGGGGGCGTCCATCGGCACCTGGGCCGTGACGTGGTAATTGCCCCGCGCATCTGTGGGGGCGGTGAGAGCATCACGGCCGTCAGGGCCAAGCAAAATCGTCACCGCACCATCGGTGACAGGGTGGTGGTTTGGCAGGGTCACCACCCCTGTGATGTTGAGCAACGTTCCTGGCGTGGCCGTCGGCGGTGTCACGGTTGCCGTCAGGACGGTGGCCTTTGGAGCGATTGTGAAACTGCCTCTCGCTGAGGCTGCCCCGATACCAGCGCCGCCATCGAATGTCGCTGACAGCTCGTGGCTGCCGCCCTGGATCGAGGCCGGTAGCCGGAAGGTGTTGGCCCATGTTCCGTCGTTGTTCGTCACCGCGACGGCGAGAATCTTGCCGTCCACCGCCAGGTTGATGGGAGCACCCGAAACTGCTTGTCCGGTCTGGGTTTTCAAGGTCCCTGTGGTGCGCATGGTGCCTGAGGGGTCGAAGGTTGCGCTCACCGACAGATCGCCAGGTGGGGTTGCGCCTGGCGGGGCGGCGTGGGCCGTCGACGCCGACCAGGGCAGGTGAACCGACCACACTGACCCGGTCAGCATCGTCATGGTGAAGACGACGAGAACCGACGTCAGGGCCAGAGCCCGGCGATACCTCGCGGCCACGCGTCCTCCTTTGGTTGATCGGAAACATGATAGGCGAGAGCAGCTGATGACAGGCATCGAGGGCACCATGCCCACCCCATCTCCTAGGCTGGGGGTATGCAGACTCCCATTGATGCCACCAAGACTCCCGCATGGGCAAAGCTCACTGACCTGAGGACGGCCTTCGCCGACGGACCGCACAAGCTCCGCCGCCTGTTCGACGCTGATCCGAAACGCGCCGAGCGTTACACCCTCGACGTCGCCGACCTGCACGTCGACCTGTCCAAGAACCTCCTCACTGACGAGATCCGAGACGTCCTCCTCGAGCTTGCCGACCAGACCAAGGTCGCTGAGCGTCGCGACGCCATGTACTCCGGTGAGCACATCAACGTCACCGAGGACCGCGCCGTCCTCCACACAGCTCTGCGTCGACCCGAGTCCGACTCCCTCACCGTCGATGGGCAGGAGGCCGTCGCCGATGTTCACGAGGTGCTCAAGAAGGTCTATGCCTTTGCTGACAAGGTCCGTTCTGGCCAGTGGAAGGGGGTCACGGGCAAGCCGATCCGCACCGTTGTCAATGTTGGTATCGGCGGCTCCGACCTTGGCCCTGTGATGGCCTATGAGGCTCTCAAGCCTTACGTCAAGGAGGGGCTGGAGTGCCGCTTCATCTCCAACATCGACCCGACGGACGCCGCCGTCAAGACCGCTGATCTTGACCCCGAGACCACCCTGGTCATCATCGCCTCCAAGACCTTCACCACCCTCGAGACCCTCACCAACGCTCGGTGCGTGCGCGCCTGGCTGCTCGACGGCCTGGTCGCCTCCGGTGCCATCGAGGACAGCGAGGACGCTCGTCGCGCAGCCGTCGCCAAGCACTTCGTCGCCGTCTCGACCGCCCTGGACAAGGTTGAGGAGTTCGGTATCGACCCGGTCAACGCCTTCGGATTCTGGAGCTGGGTCGGCGGGCGTTACTCGGTCGACTCGGCCGTCGGCACCTCGCTGGCCGTGGCCATCGGCCCGAAGGGATTCGAGGAGTTCCTGGCTGGTTTCCACGCCGTCGACGAGCATTTCGCCACCGCTGCCCCCCAGCAGAATGTCCCGCTGCTCATGGGAATGCTCAACATTTGGTACGTCAACTTCTGGAATGCCCATTCCCACGCAGTGCTGCCGTACGCCCAGTACCTGCACCGCTTCCCGGCCTACCTGCAGCAGCTGACGATGGAGTCCAATGGCAAATCGGTGCGCTGGGACGGCTCGGCGGTGACCACCGACACCGGTGAGATCTTCTGGGGCGAGCCGGGCACCAACGGCCAGCACGCCTTCTACCAGCTCATCCATCAGGGCACCCGCCTCATCCCCGCCGACTTCATCGCGGTGGCCAACCCGGCCCACCCGACCAAGGACGGCGGCACCGACGTCCACGAGTTGTTCCTGAGCAACTTCTTCGCGCAGACGGCTGCCCTGGCCTTCGGCAAGACTGCTGACGAGGTGCGCGCGGAGGGCACTGATGAGGCCATCGTCCCGGCTCGCATGTTCTCTGGCGACAAGCCGACGACGTCGATCATGGCCGACGAACTGTCCCCGAAGGTTCTTGGAGAGCTCATCGCCCTCTACGAGCACATCACCTTCGTGCAGGGCGTCGTCTGGGGTATCGACTCCTTCGACCAGTGGGGTGTCGAGCTGGGCAAGAAGCTGGCTCTCCAGATCGCCCCGGCCGTTTCCGGTGACGACGACGCCCTGAAGGCCCAGGATTCCTCCACAGCCTCGTTGGTGACCTGGTACCGCGAGCATCGGCAGTGATCACGGCGGGGTGGTGTTTGGCGGTGTTAATGCCGTCAAACACCACCCCGAGAAAATCTGTACTTTCGTACAGGTCGTGAACGTTTCGTTTGATCTGTGGCCGTGACAAGATTCTTCAACGAGGAAGTAATACTTAATGAGTATTACTGTTTGTTGGCTGAATGAAAGGTCTAGGTCATTGGTGTGTAGTTGATGTCGAATGATTTGTTGATCATCGCGGTGCTGGTTGTCGCAGTCGTTATTCTCGCGGTCATCATTGGTCTCCTGGTGGCGATCCTTCGCAAGATCGGCAAGCGTTAGGACGAGCGACAGGGTTTTGGGTAGGCGGCCTGGCGTGGTCGTGACCTCTTTCGTGCTCCCACACGCCATCGCAGGGGCGCACGCCGCAGGTGGCACACGGGTTATACAGTGGGAGGGTGAGTTCGCGCCGCCGACACCCAATTCGCACCGTGATCGTGTCGACATGCATTGTTGCCCTTGTCGCGCTGTTGGGGCCTTGGGGGCTGGCGGGAGGGCTCAGTGCCGGGCGTATCCACGACGTCGCTGACACCGAACCGCGCGACGTCGCCATCGTCCTGGGCGCCCAAGTCCTGCCCTCGGGCGCGCCGTCGGCCTATTTGCGAGGACGCCTCGACGTGGCCGCGGATCTTTACCGCAGCGGCAAGGCCAAGGTGATCCTGGTATCCGGGGACAACCGAGAAACCCATTACAACGAGCCCAAGGCGATGAGGGACTACCTCATCAGCAAAGGGGTTCCGGAAGCCAAGATCGTCGAGGATTTCGCTGGCTTCGACACCTACGACACCTGTGTTCGGGCTCGACGGATCTTCGGGGTTGATCGAGCGATCATGGTGACCCAGGACTACCACGAGGTTCGTACCGTCGCGACCTGCCGAATGACCGGTCTGGACGCCACTGGCACCCCGGACCGTTCGCAGCCTCGCGACAAGGTGTGGTGGAAAGGATGGGCCCGCGAGTTCGGGGCGCGCGGAAAGATGATCATCGACGTCATCTCCCACCGCGACCCGGTTCTGGGCAAGCATGAGGACGGTGTGGAGAAAGCCCTCAAAGCAGCCTGACGCGGAACCCGTCACATGCGGGACCGCAGCGCTGACAGGGTCACAAAACCACGCAGGTTCACCAACGACGACGCGGGGACGAGCCGTCCCCGCGTCGCCTCAGTTCGCGTCGGATCAGAAGTCGGCAGTGGCCGGGTCGCCACCAATGCGGTTGCCGTGATCCAGGCCGTCGATGGCGGCAACCTGCTCGTCGGACAGCTCGAAGTCGAAAACGTCGAAGTTCTCGACGATGCGCGAGGGGGTCACCGACTTCGGGAAGACGATGTTGCCAATCTGCAGATGCCAGCGGATGACGACCTGGGCCGGGGATTTGCCGGTCGCTGTGGCGATGTCGGCGAGCACCGGGTTGTCGAGGTCCTTCGACTGGCCCAGCGGGCTCCACGCCTCCGGGTTGATGCCGCGCTCGGCCAGCTCCTTGCGGAAGCTCGCCTGGTTGAACGACGGGTGCATCTCGATCTGATCGACGCTCGGGGTGGCCCCCTCGATGGCGTCGAGGTGCTCGGTCTTGAAGTTGGAGACGCCGATGGAACGGGTCAGTCCCTCGGACTTGAACTCCTGCAGGGCGTTCCAGGCCTCGATGTAGGCGTCTCCGTACTTGACGGTGGCAGGCCAGTGGATGAGGTAGAGGTCGACGTGGTCGAGGCCCAGCTTGGACAGGCTGGTCTCGATGGCCTTGCGGGCATCGTCGGCGTGGTGGGCGTCATTCCACAGCTTGGTGGTGACGAAGAGGTCCTTGCGATCCAGACCAGAGGCGGCGAGAGCACGACCAACTCCCTCCTCGTTGCCGTAGATGGCGGCAGTGTCGATGTGACGGAAACCGGCCTCCAAGGCGCTGCTGACGGCCTTTTCAGCCTCGTCGGCGGGAACCTGCCAGGTGCCGAAGCCGAGCTGGGGGATGGTAATTCCGTCGTTGAGAGTGATGGTGGGAACGCTCATGATCCTCCTTGTGAATCGGTGATCGCGTGCTTGGTCATCAAGGACAACGTAGGAACGGTCTCATCTGTTCCCCGACGGTGGCGTCGACCCTTGTCCCCCTCCGCTCATCGTCTGGGCGTCAGTATGGGAGTTCCGCGGTGTCACCGCCCATGCCGACCCCTCTCCAGCCCGCCTCGCGCCGGGTGGAGAAGCTGATCGACGCCGTGGGAGAATGGCGCCATGTCGTCTCTTCCTACTCAGCTTGCTGCCCGGATCCAGGCCGTCACCGGTACTGATCCTCAGTTGCGCCCCGCCACCAAGCCACAGTTCGGGCATTTCCAGTCCAACGTCGCCCTGCGGCTGGCCAAGGAGGAAGGACGCCCGCCTCGCGACGTCGCTGCCGATATCGTCGCCAAGCTCGATGTCGAGGACCTGTGTGAGACCCCTGACATTGCCGGCCCGGGATTCATCAACCTGCGGCTGCGTTCCGACGTGCTGGCCCGCGTCGCATCCGACCTCATCACCGACCCCCACGTCGGTATCGTCCAGGTCGAGCAGCCTCAGCGCGTCGTCATCGACTACTCGGCCCCCAACGTCGCCAAGCAGATGCACGTCGGCCATCTGCGCTCGACCATCATCGGCGACTGCTTCAATCGGGTACTCAGCTCCCAGGGTCACACCGTCATTCCGCAGAACCATCTGGGCGACTGGGGCACTCAGTTCGGCATGCTCGTGGAGTACATCGTCGAGAACCGGTTGGACGTCTCCACCTTCGACCTGCCCGAGGTCGAGCAGCTCTACAAGGATTCCAAGAAGACCTTCGATGCCGATCCCGAGTTCGCTGACCGCGCCCGTCGTCGCGTCGTCAAGTTGCAGGGTGGCGACGAGGAGACCCTGCGCATCTGGCGCATCCTCATCGACGTCTCCCTCCAGGGATTCAACGCCAACTACGCTCGACTCTCGGTGCTGCTGACTGACGAGGACCTCGCTGGTGAGTCCACCTACAACGACGATCTGCCGAGGGTTGTCGACGAGCTTGAGGCCGACGGCCTGGCCGTCGAGGACAACGGTGCCCTGTGTGTCTTCGTCGAGGGCCAGGACGCCCCGATGATCGTCCGCAAGAAGGACGGCGGATTCGGTTACGACGCTACTGATCTGGCCGCTATTCGTCGTCGCGTCAACACGCTCAAGGCCGACCGCATCATTTATGTCACCGACGTGCGTCAGAGTCACCACTTCGAGATGCTCTTCCAGGTCGCTCAGATGGCCGGATTCCTGCCTGACGACGTCGAGGCCCAGCATGTCGGCTACGGCATGGTTCTTGGCCGCGACGGTCGTCCGTTCAAGACTCGTGAGGGTGGCACGGTCAGCCTGGCCAGTCTGCTCGACGAGGCCGAGACCCACGCCGCGCCGAATATCGCCCTGGCCGCCATCAAGTACTCCGATCTGTCGAACGGTCTGCAAAAGGACTACGTTTTCGACGCCGAGCGGATGGTGCAGACCACCGGTGATACCGGCCCATACTTGCAGTACGCCCACGCCCGCGTGTCCCAGATCCTGCGCAAGGCGGCCGCCGAGGCGAACCCGAACGTCGACCCCGAGGCCGACCTGGAGTCCATGGTGTGGGGTCGCATCAGCGTCCTCGACGAGCCGGCCGAGCAGCAGCTGGCCCTGCTGCTGTCGCGCTTCGGTGAGGTTGTCGAGGTCGTCGCCAACGACCTGACCCCGCACAAGTTGTGCACCTACCTCTACGAGCTGGCTGGCGCCTACTCGGTCTTCTACGAGCAGTGCCCGGTGCTTCGTAGTACCGGTGAGGTGCGCGGGTCCCGCCTGGCTCTGTGCGCGGCTACTCGTCGAGTTCTCGCTCGCGGTCTGGACTTGTTGGGTATTGACGCCCCGGATCGAATGTGATCATTGTACGTTCTGACGATGTGAATGCCGCGGCCCATTGTGGCCGCGGTATTCACGTTTGCGGTGCGGTGGGAAAAGGTATGTGTTGCGCGGTATATGGGCTTTTCACAGATGAGGGTGTCGAGGCCTTCAATCCGCGAGTACCTGTTAGTCCTCCTCGGGGCGAGCGAAGAACACTCCCTCCGCTGTGGTACGTATGACCCGCGCCGCCCGCACGAAATCCGGATACGAATCATATATGTCTCGCCGCGCATAGTTCACCGCTGACACAAGAGCATCGTCGTCAATCATCGGCTCCGCTTTCGCGTTCCCGCAGTTGACATACTCAGGCGAAAAAATGCGACAGGCCATCTCTGTCATCATCATGGCCACATCCTCATCATCCTCGTCCACGGCGCCCGGTGATCTCCCCATTGCCACAAAGCGAAACAAATTCTTCCGCTTCGCATACTCATCCGCGTTGACATCCACGCGCAGATGACCCTGCGGGGCCCAGATAGACGCGACGCCCCCGTCGGCCACGAGACTTCGGGCCAACTCATGCTCGGTAGCCAATTGTGTGGCCAACTCCGCCCGTTTCGAGTCTGCGGTAAATCGCCATTCGCTCAACTCAGGATAAAGACCACCTACCTGGTTACACCACTCAACCACGCGCGCAGCAACCTCCTCCATTCTCGGAGAAGACGGCCGCCAAGCACACTCCAGTGACCACATCACAAATCATCTCCTGTTCAAGACAACGAGATTATCGAATACAAGGACATGACTGATCTTAATCTTCACAGGAACTAACCGACGCACCGCCTCAGCAGCCGTCAGCCCGGCCTGTGATCTGCAGCTCATAGGCGCGAGAGTCCGCCGATCGATATAGCGATTGCAATGGTGGACAACGCCCGCAGTACTGGGTACTGGGAGGACATACTCGATCAAGTCGCGCCCAGGAGTTGAGCCCTCACATTGTTCCCAGGGGGCAGTATGACGGCTCAACTACGCAAGGTCCATCTCATCGTCGGGCTCAGAACGCCTTGTACGGCAGAGCACGTGTCTATCCGTGATTGGCGCCAGATGTCCAGGCGATCCAAGGGCCGATGACGGGCGATAACAAAAAGCGTCGGCGGCCCAGCTGGCCGCCGACGCCGAGTAGCGTGAGGTGCGTCGCTCAGGCGCCGCCGCCAGCAGTGAAGATGTCGTGAGAGATCTTCTCCAACTGGGCACGCAACTCCTCGAGTTCCTGCTGGGCCTTGTCAAGGGCGGACTTGGTCTGCGGCCACGTCTCTGAGCGGAACTGCTGGGCCAGGGGGCCGTCCCAGACATTCGGCTGGCTCAGGATCTGGCCCTGGACGTCGAGCGCCTGGATCTGGTCGTTGAGACCACCCTGGATGATTCTCTGGATCTGGCTGATGGCCGACTTGGCCTCTTCCGTAGAAAGAACTCGGGACATTCTTTGCTCCTGGGTTAGATGGCCGTGGGGCCGGGGCTAATGATGTACGTCTAGCGGAGGGCCTACCCGGTGGGAAAGCCAACTGCGTAAGACAAGCAGGACGTTATCAGGGAGATGGTTCAACCGGTTCGCCTTCCCCAATAACTACCTGTTAGCCGCCTCGAGGGACGATCGCAAACTCAGGCGACGTGAGGTCAGTGAAGTTACCCACGCTGGCTCGCACCGTACACTTGGGATTCGGGTTGACCGCTGTGACGACGAGGCCATCGGCGGAGACGTTGACAGCCCCGCCACATCCATCCACAAATCGAACAGTGTTCTCGCCGCCCACCGTCTGGAGCATCGTCGAGGCCTCCCCCATTGCGGGACTGCGATAGAGCACGTTCAACTGGTCAGGTCCGCTCGGCCACACAGGCACTAGACTGATGCGGATCGTCTCGCCTCCAACCGCGCGTTTCGGGACGATCAATTGGATATCAGTGAGGCGCTGGACAGGGTAGGCCACCGACTTGGTTTCCGCGTCAGTGATCGCTTTCTGCGTAGCCGTAGCCTGATCATCGAGCCACTTTTGGAGGTCCTGAGCTGAGCCATTCTCCGGTAGGATCTCCGCCTTCACGGTGACGCTGGCCCCTTTATGGATGGTGAGATCATCGATACTCCAGCCGCACGTGGCCTGGATGCCAGTAGTTGACGCCTTGTGGGGGGTCGCCTTGACATCTCCCTGCCATGACAGGGTCGGGCAGGGCTTGCCCTGTTCTAAAGGTCCGATGACTTGGAGAATCGGGCCGTGCAGTTCAGCCTTCTGAGCGGAGAAGGTAAAAGTGAGGACGGCCCCACCAGATTCATTGGACTCAGCGGACCGCTGCACCGTCAGGCCGCTGGGTAGCGTGGTATCGACGGAAGCCGCCTTCGCGCTGACCGTGTTGGTCGGCTTGTCGCCATGATTGTTCATGGTCATTGACAGCCACACAAGACCACCTACCACCAGCACAGTCCCGAGAATCACGCTGATGAGTTGCTGTGGCTTCTTGTACCAAGGGGCTTCGTTGTCCTCGAGTACCAGGGCGGGTTCTGGCTGGTCAGCGATGGGCTCCGGCGCTCGGACTAGGGCCATAGACCGAAGCATCGTTGCACCCTCGGCGCGGCCGACATCG
The DNA here is from genome assembly GCF_028021195.1 of Cutibacterium equinum. Taxonomy (NCBI): domain Bacteria; kingdom Bacillati; phylum Actinomycetota; class Actinomycetes; order Propionibacteriales; family Propionibacteriaceae; genus Cutibacterium; species Cutibacterium equinum. The sequence continues at coordinate 2,187,434 of NZ_CP115668.1, read as the reverse complement.
GGTGCCTCTCCCATTGTGATGGGCGCATGCGACTCAGCGGGCCGCTCCGTGACGATGCCACGAACTGCGGTTGCTGGCCGTTCTTCCATCACGAAGTCTTCGGGGCCACTTATCGGCGTTAGCGCAGGTTGGTTCTGGCAGTGGGCCGAAGCGTTCCGCAGCGCCGCCGCAGCCTGACTGGCGGTGGGACGGTTGGCGGGCGCCTTGTCAAGGAGCCTGGTAAGAAGAGACGCCACCTCCTCAGAAACCGGCAAGGGCGGCACGAGGGCACTTACATGCCGGTATGCGACGGCAAAGTCTGTTCCGGGCCCGGCGAATGGGGTGCGACCTCCCAGTAACTCGTAGAGCATGACGCCAGCTGCGTAGACGTCTGCTGCTGCGCCACCGTCGCCCGTCGTGATCATCTCAGGTGCCATGTACTCCGGCGTCCCGAGGAGGCCTGTGGTAGCGCGAACACGAGCAGTCAGGATGCCAGCAATGCCAAAGTCGCTGACCTTGATTGCGTCGCCGGGGAGGTCTTCCCAGCCCTTCTCCAGCAGCACGTTGTCCGGCTTGATGTCGCGATGAATTATGCCTTGAGCGTGAGCTGCTGCCATGGCGTCAAAGACCTGCGACATGACAACCAGGGCGAGTGCCGGGGGAAGGGTTCGACGATGCTGTAGAACATCGCGCAGGGAGCCGTCGTCCATGTAATCCATCACGATGGCCAACTGCTCGCCCTCGACGACAAGGTCGTGGATCGCGACGACGTTCGGGTGATGAAGATTCATGAGCAGCGAACGCTCTCGGACAAAGCGCTCAACCAACTTGGGATCCTGCGCATGTTCGCGGTGTAAGAGTTTCGCCGCCAACACCTCGCCAGTGCGGGCGTCTTGGGCTAGCCGTACCTCACCAGCCGCACCACGGCCCAGTGTGTCCCCGAGGCGGTAGTTGGCCCCCAACGGGGCAGTGAACTCCATGTTCTTCATCCTCACGATGCCGACGCCGGCCCGAAATCCTGTCGCGCCTCAGACTATCGTGTGGCGGTGAACCTCCAGGGCCTATGCTTTAGCGGGGATTTTGGCATCTGGAAGGGACCGGTATGACTTCACAGGACTCTGGACGATCATCGCTACGCAGCAGACTTGTCGCAGGTGCTGTAGCAATCGCGTTGATGGCCGCAGGTACTGGGTGCGGTGCCAAGGATGTGGGTCAAGGGCCGGTCCACAGAGTCCTGCAGTCAGTTGAGGTGGGAATGGGGCCTGATGCGTCGATCCAGACCATCGGCAGCACCACCGTGTCGGTTGCCGATGATCCTGCCAAGGCCACCACGGTAACAACGTCCTTCCCTCCACGCGAGGTCGTAGGTGACCTGCCAGTACGCGTTCAGACCGCCTATCGAACGAAGGATAGGTCGGGCACCAATCTTGACGAGCTCAAGGGCTACAGTGGCCGAATCGAGATTGATCTGGCCGTAGAGAACCTCACTGTCAAACCCCGCGAGGTCGCCTACGACGTCGCAGGCGTCCGTAAGACCCGCACTGCGCTCATTGGCGCTCCGATGACAGTCGTCGCTTCCACTGTCTTGAACAACACTCCTGCGGGTGGCGTTGTCACAGGTGACCTCACCGACGCCAAGGTTACAAACGGGCTTCTTAGCCGCAACTCGCGGGGAATGGCCACCGTGCAGTGGGCGACCATCCTGGCGCCGCCACAGTTGAATGCCAACGCCACTTTGCGCATGGTCGCCGACGTCAAGGACTTTGAGATCCCCACCTTCAACGTTTCGGTCCAGCCTGGCCTAGTCACCGATCCTTCTGTCGCCGCTCTGCTGGACTCGTCGTTTAATCAGGACACCGGTTCTGAGATTGAGTTGCAACGCAAGACCATCGAACTCATCGGCCAGGTCAATGAAGTTCTGGCGCGCTCGTCTAAGACCATCGGCGATGTTCGCTCTAATCTTGATGCCTCGTCCAAGACACTGGGCGACAAGTCCATCGCCGAGTTGAACAGGTCGACGACGTCTGTCGCGGCATCGGTCAAGTACCTTGACCAGCAACTCAAGAGCCTCAATCAGCAGTTGTCTACGACTCTCAATAGCAGCCGCTCTATGCTGCTCTCCAAGATGCAGTCGACGGTGGCCATGATGGACGCCATGCTCGGCGATACGACAGCTACGCCGCCCACCCCGAGTGTCGACTCGAAGGGCTGCGCGTCGACCGTGGCAACTCCTCACGCCGCCACGAGCGTCTACGGCAACCTCATGCAGGTTTCTAGCCAGTTGAACGGCTATGCGACCGCAACTGATCAATGCCGGGCGCAGGTGGTCAGACAACTGTTGCTGACCGTCGGTCCGGCTACGCCGACTGTGGAGCAGTGCATGGACCCTCGTGCGTCGGGCTCGGTCACGTGTGACCTGCGCATGACCCAAATGACGATGGACAACTCGCTGCTCAAGATCAACGAGGAGGGGCAGAAACTCGTCGCTAGCCTGGACCCAACGGCCGTAAATGATGCGATAACCGGCTTTCAAGAACTTAACAGTGGTGTGAAGGACTTGGAGAGCCTCGCTGGTCATGGTGGAGTAATGGATGGTCACTACGCTGAAGCGTTGTACGACCTTCGAACCGCGAAAGGCCGCATTGAGGATGGCATGACTACCCTCCACCGCCACGCCGAAGGTCAAAAGTCCGACGTGGATGTGGCATTGGCAAGGCTGCGAGCCCAGAGGACCGAGATCGCCGACCCCGCCACCGGCATGCTGGCTCAAATGGAGGCCATCGCCGACGGCGTCTGCGAGTTGGGGCCCACCGCCAGCCTGACGAGCAGCCCCAGCGCCTCGGCGTCGGCCACCCCGGACCCCTCGGCTAGCCCTGATCCGACCCCAGCTCCGACAACCCCAACCCCGACTCCGGCAGCCCCCTCTGCCCCCTACACGCGCGACCAGTTGCGCGCGATGTCGACAGGGACGACGTGCACTGGCCGGAGGACCCGCGCGTCCCAGCGCCCGGCCAAGTGGAAGGCCACCGATGACATGCGGACGCGCTTGACCGATCAGCTGGCGGGGATTGATGCGGCCATTAGCCTGCTCGAGAAGCAGTCTGCAGCATGGCAAGAGGTTATCAACTGGACTGTGGTAAATGCTCCGGATGACGATCCCACGACGTATCACGCCTTTAACCTCGCCATCAAGTGGATCGACGGTGGCATCGCTGCATTGAAAGAAGGCCATACCTTCACCGACTCGTATAGCCAGGAACTGAAGGCGGCGGTGACCAGCCTGGCGGAAGGCCGTGACCACATGGGCCCCCGTCTGACGGCGCTCCAGGCGCAACAGGAAGGTCTAAGCGCCGCAATTACGGAAGGCTTCAGTCGCGCCACGGCAAACGCACGCGCGGACCTTGCCACATCCATCACTCAGACTCAGCGACGCGTGGTTGAGGACACCTTGGTTGACGCATCAGGCGTCAGCAACATGTTCGTTGCGTCGGTTGAGGGCCTCAATTCCGCCAGCGTGACTATCTCCCGCAACGGGACAAAGAGTATTAGGGAGGAAGACGCCCAATTGGCTGGATCCAGTGCCAAGTTGGGAGAGGCCATTGACGAGATGGTCAAAACCAATCTGGCTGACATCGCGTCAAGTTTCTCGCGTTCTTCGCGTGACTTGTCTGGCGCTGGTGCTTTACTTCAGGCTGACCTGAACAAGGTGTTGCTGGACCTCGGCGATCGCAAGGTCAAGGGTCGCGGTCTGCTCGGTGCCATGGCTACTAGTTCAGCCAAGGTCGGCTCTGCCGACTACCAGTTAGCCATGGCCTCGGGGGCGGCGACGGAGTATGCCTCGGTGCGAGGCCGCGACATCGATACACTTCTGATGCGTCAGGCCCAGTTGAAGGCGGCTACGGAGTCTCAGGGGGAACTTCCCGCATTCCGTGCCAAGGTTCCTGCTGGCGCCGGCACCCAAACGGTTTACAACTTCACGATCGGACCCACCAAGTGAGTAAGCGTCTTCACGCCCTTCTCATCGCAGCAGCAGTTCTTGTTGTCGCCGTAACCGGTTGGGGGGTGTGGAGCATGCAGCACCGGGAAAAGCCGCAACTCCCGGCCGCTTCAGTACCTGTTCAATTGCATGCCGACGTGCCGAAGGACACGAGCATTGCGCTGATCTTGACGCTGTCCTCTGATCCCGGGCAAGGCAGCGAGTGGCGCGATGCTGCCGCTGGCGCCGAAGTTGCAATCCATCGGTTCGCGATGTCGGGGACAAAGATCAGTCTGACGGTTTTCGACGATCACGGGACCGCATCGGGCTCGGCGGAGGCCGTCGCGAAGGCTCGCAAGGCCCACGTCAGCGGCATCGTATATGCATCAACCGGCGATCACCTCCTTGCGGGTGTGAAGGCTGCGGCTCACAGCGGCACCCCAGTGCTCTTGCCGTACTACTCCGATGTAGCGTCGTTGCCGACCGGCGCGTGGAGCACCGGGCCGAGTGACGAGGACATCGCTGCGGTGATGGCCAACTTGATCACGCAGCAAAAGTTGGATCCTCTGCTGACTATCAATGCCGGCGGGAAGATCCCGCAGGGGATCGAGGGTGCCCGGATACTGCCGCTCGACCCGAAGATCGACCGCAGCGTTTCTGCCAAGGCCCTATCAAAGACTCTCGGCCGGAGTAAGCCGCAGGGGATCGTCGCTGCGGGCCCGGCTCTCACGCTGGGCCAGACCGTCGCACTAATCCAGGGCGTCGGCTCCCACGTTCCCGTCGTGCTGACGCCTGAGGCGCTCAGCCCCGGCTTCTACCAGGGGCTTGTGGAGGCCAATGGCACTGCTTCCACCGAGCTCTTTTCCGTCGGAGCGGCGAGCGGTGACGCACAGAGCCTGGGCACCGACGAAGCGGCCCGATCCATGTCGGCTTATCTCGCCGGACTGCGCTTGCTGGCCGCCGATCCCGGTGCCAAGAACCCGGTAGGGGATGACTCTTTCAGCGCTGTCGCCGCAGTAGCCGATAGCCGTAGCCACGACGCCGTCGTGGCGTTGGTGCGCGCAGTGGAGAAGGCACAGGTGAAGGACTCTGGTGCAGTGTCGGCCAGTCTTGCCAACATGACCGTTGGATATGACCAGGGAATTACTGGGAGCCCGCTGGACTTCACGCGCCCGGCAGCGTTCCCGAAGGACCGCGTAGTTCCCCTCAGTTCCGGACAAGACACACTTGGGCTACGGCCAGCTCCGGCGTCGGGGGTGGCTCCGCTTGTGTGGTTCCCTGCTCGGCCATAGCGTTCGTAAGCGTCCCTCGGGGTCGCGCTCCACCATCCCTGACAACCATGTAGAAGGAGTAGGCGTGCGCCTTCAGTTCAATCTCGACTCAGTCCAGCGCGACCTAGATGTGGCTCGCTTCTCCGCGAAGGCTACCCTGGCTGACTTGGTCGAGAATGTGACCGGCACACGTCCGGCTGCGGATAGTACTCTGTGGCTTGACGACCGAGAGGTCCGCGCCGACAGTTTGCTTGCTCGGCTGGAGTTGCTCGATGGCATGCGTATCTCTCGCGAACCCTTGCGTCCGGCGCTTCCTCTGAAGGGGTGGAGTATCACCCAGGCTGGAGGCTTGGAGGCTGGCAGTGTCTTGCAGCCTCCCGTTGACCGACCGTTGGCCATCGGCCGTTCTCCTCATGCCGACCTCTCGATCGCTTCCGCCAGCGTTTCATGGGATCACGTCCACATCCAGCGTGACGATGTTGGTCTTCGAGTCATCGATCAGGGTTCTACGAACGGCACCTTTGCGTATTCCTCGGAGGCCGACGGGCTTAAGGTGGACTCATCCGCAGGGCAGTCTGTCGCCGTCGATACCACGTTGGCCGTGGGCGGCTCGACCCTGCTGTTGCGTGAGAGCCTTCAGGAGAATCCCGCGCCGCGCGCTGGATCGCTGCACAATGTCACCCCAGCAGGTACGGCGCCGTTTAACCGGCCTCCGCGCCCTGGCCAGCCTCCACGGCCGGATCCGATTGTCTGCCCCGAGCCCAAGGAAATCCCTGACGGCGCAAAGTTCAACATCATTGCGGTGGTCGTGCCCCTGGTCATGGCGGTCGCCATGGTCGTGGTGATGAAAAACCCCATGTACGCCATGTTTGCGGTTCTGAGCCCGGTGATGGCCGTCGGCTCGTGGTATGAGCAGAAGTCGCGCCGTAAGCAGGAACGCAAGGCTGAGGACAAGCGCTTTGCGCTCGCCCTCGAGACGTTGCGTCGGGACCTGGCCAAGGCTGCATCCGAAGAAGCCGCGCGGCGGCGCGTCGAGTGCCCAGACCCAGCGACGACACTTCGTGTTGCGGCGATCCCCACCACCCAGTTGTGGCAGCGCCGCTTTGGCGCGCACGACTTCCTTAGTCTCCACGCAGGGATGGGCGCTGTGCCATGGGATCCGCCCGTTGAACGTTCTGGGGCAGGCAGGCCTGATGAGCGAGTTCGCAAGGTCATTGCGGCCAGCATGATTCCGTGCTCGCCTGTCGAGGTCAACCTCAGCGACGCTGGAGTCGTCGGCATCGTCGGCGACCGTGACGGAGCTCTCGCTCTTGCACGCAGCCTCGTGTGCCAAGCCGCGGTTCATTCTGGCCCGGCTGATGTCACGATCGGCGTCTTCTGCGACCAGGGCCGTGAAACCGATTGGGAGTGGACAACATGGCTGCCGCACACGCGGCGCCTCGGCAACGCCTCGGCTGATCGCTGGTTTTCGCACGCTCGACAGCGTTCCAACGAAATGCTGCGTGGCTTGCGTGACGAGATCCAATCCCATCCGACGATGTCGGTATTGCTTGTCCTCGACTCCGATGTCCTCACGGAGGGCCGCGAGTCTCCCGCCCGATCGCTGCTGGGGTTTGGGCGTCATATGAATAAGCAGGCTTCTTCCGCACGTGAGATGTCCCGGGAGGTTTCGGGGATTGTTATCGCAGCGGCGGAAGATCAACTTCCTGCGGCCTGTACGGTCGTCGTGACTGTGGCTGATGACGCAGCCGCGACAGTGACCCGCCCGGATGATCTCAAGAAGGTCGACGACGTGGTCCTCGCAGGTGTGACCTTGGAACGCGCCCAGCGCTGCGCCCTCGACCTTGCGCGTTTTGAAGACCCTGAACTCAAGACTCCGGGTGCCGCCCTGCCCAGCCTGGTGCGATTACCGCCCCTCATCGACTTGGAGGCCCCGACGGCCGGCAAGATCCTCCACGCCTGGGAGACTTCCCGGGGAGTATCCACCCCGGTGGGGGTTGGCGAGAACGGCGTCTACAGCCTCGATATCGTCAAGGACGGCCCGCATGGTCTGGTTGGCGGAACGACGGGTTCCGGCAAGTCGGAGTTCCTTCGATCAATGGTAGCTGGCCTGGCAGCCTGCAACGCGCCGACGAAACTCACCTTCATCTTAATCGACTTCAAGGGCGGTGCGGCCTTCGCTGCCTGTGAGCGCCTGCCGCACACCATCGGAACGATCTCCAACCTCGACGAGCAGTTGGCCAACCGTGCCTTACGGGCCCTTGAAGCTGAAATGGAATATCGCCAGCGACTGTTCGCTGCGGCTGGCGAGGGAGTCGACAACCTCGACGCTTACATCCGGGCTAAGCCTTCAGAGCCGCTTCCGCGCCTTCTGCTCGTCGTCGACGAGTTCGCCATGCTGGCCAAGGACTTTCCGGAAGTACTGAGTTCACTGGTGCGCGTCGCCACGGTCGGGCGAACTCTGGGCGTCCACATGATCCTTGCCACTCAGCGCCCTGCCGGGGTTGTCAACGACGACATCCTCGCTAACACCAACCTTCGCGTAGCGCTGCGTGTGCAAAGCCGCGAGGACTCTAACAACGTTATCGGTGTTCCCGACGCTGCCGCTATCGCCAATGCGCAGAAGGGGCGCGCATACGTAAAGCTCGGCCAGGACGACATCACTCCGGTCCAGACCGCCTTGGTTACAGGTGCGGCGCAGAATGACCAGGACAACGCGATCGAGATCCAAGAGCTACGTGACGGTGTGCCGATCCCCAACCCTCCCAAGCCCACGCGCAAGGACGCTAAGTCCGATCTGGACTTGCTGATCGACGCGATTGTCGAGGCGAACGAGAAAGCTGGCTACGCCCCACCGCGGCCCGTGTGGCCCGAGGCGCTGGGCGAACGAGTCGATCTAGCAGGCTTCGAGACAGGGCCAATTGAGGGACGCCCACCCCTCCCAACGGCGGGCGAGGTCGTTGGAGAGCAGGTCAACTTCGCGGTCTCCGACGACCCGGACCGCCAGCGCCAGATCCCTGGTGGTTGGGATATGGCCGGTGGAAACCTCATGCTGGTCGGGATCCCGGGGTTTGGCACTACGACGGCCTGCGCGACAGTCGCGCTGACCTTGGCGCAGCATTACGCCCCGAAGGATCTTGACCTGATCGTGCTCGACATGGGTGCCCGCGACCTCGAACCCCTTGAGAAGTTGCCCCATACGTCGGCCTATGTCGGTTCGGGAGCAGGCGGACGTGAGAAGCAGATGCGCCTCCTGCGCTTCCTCCGGCAGGAGCTTGAGACCCGTCGGGCCACCTCGGGGCCGTACCGGCGCATGGTTGTCATCATCGACGGGCTGGCCGCCCTGCGTGACGAGTACCAAGATTTCGAAGGCATGGCTCTGCTGGAGGGGATGTACCGCGCCTACGCTGACGGCCCAGATCTCAACATGCACTTTGTCATCACGACCAGCCGGGCACGCGCTATCCCTTCCGCCATCGACGAGGTCACCACTCAGAAGTGGATGTTCCGCCTAGCTGACCCCTATGACTACAGCACAGGTGGCCTGAAACCCGCTGAGGCCCCGTCGCCGGTTCCCGGCCGCTGCGTGCCTAGTGTGACCAAGCTGCAGACGCACGTCGCAACCCCTTCTGTTCCGCTGTCTGACGCGGTGGCAGTCATTGCGAACCGCTGGGGCGCACCCAATAAGGAGCAGGTGGTTCGGGAACTGCCCGGCCACGTCAGCGTGACTGAACTAGACGCGGTAGCGCACTTGGGCGATGAGCCATGGCGGATCCCTATCGGTCTCCGGGAAGCAGACATGGCCCCGCAGTATCTCGAGCTCTACGAAGGTGAGCACATGCTCATCGCCGGCCCCGCTCGATCGGGCAAGTCGACATTGCTGATGGGCCTTGCCGAGTCGCTGCGTACGAGCGCGGTGGCAGAAGGGACCGACCTGGCTGTGTGGGGTATCGGCTCCAAGCGTTCCCCCATCGCTTCTTCCGATCTTGACAACGTGGCGGTTGACCCCGACGAGATTCCGGCGCTGGTGGCGGCCGCGCGTATGCGGACAGCGCCGTTAGTCCTGCTCATCGATGACGCCGAGCGCTTCGACGATGCAGATCAATCCATCACGGACCTGGTGGGATCAAATCTGCCGCACGTCCATGTGATCGCCGCGGGACGTTCAGACGACTTGCGTAGTCTGTACTCGCATTGGACGAAGGTCGTGCGTAAGTCTCGTTGCGGGGTCTTGCTGGTCCCCAATCGTGACTACGATGGTGAACTCTTGGGCATCACGGTCCCACGCTCGGCTCCGGTGCGGATCAGTTCTGGCCGAGGCTACGCATGCATGGGCGGCCAGGGGGCACTTATCCAGGCGATGTCGCCTACCGGCAGCACCTTCTGACATCGATAACCTCAGGGAAAGCCTGCTGGCGTGAGCTTCTGAGGCGTTAGATTGCTTCCTGGTATTTCGTCAACACTCTAGTGTCCCACCCGAGAGGCTGAACCATGGCCAATTCCGACGACTACGATCTCGACAAGTTGTCCGGCATGTCGCCCGTCGCCTATGACTTTGGCGTCGCGTCTGAGACTCGCTCGGTGCTGCGTGCTGCCGCATCGGCGCTCCGCGGCCAGCGGGGGGCACGGGCAGCTGCGCGTAACAAGGGTTCTGAGGGCTTCGAAGGGTATTACGCAGAACTTTTCGAGGCCAACGGGACCCAGCAGTTGAATGACCTCGACGAGATCGCTAGCAACCTCGACGATGCGGCTACTAAAATCGATACCCTAGATCAGGCGGCCCGCGACGAAAACAAGCGCCGTGCCGACGCCGCCGCTTGGGCGCAGCGTCGCAAGGACCGAGGCGACTTTGCCCAGTTCTTCACTGATGTTCTCCACACTGACGACATGCCTGAGCCTAACTTCTCTGAGAAGCTGGACGGTCCAACGGCCTGGGCGCCGGCTACGCCGCCGCCGCCGCGAAAGGCGCTTGAGGGTCAACGTAGTGCATATGGGACATCTGCGGGTAACACCGACAATTTGCAGTCCTTTAGCAGGCAGACTGCCAGCCTGAATGACTCGATGCTTCCCCACCCGGGGAAGGTAGATGCGGCGCTGGCCGCCTTTGCACGATCCTGCTCGTGGGTGACTTTTGATGCTTCTAGTGTCGCCGCCGCTCTTACCGCGTGGAACAAGGCGAACGTTGACGAGATCACGTGGGCCGACAGGGTGCGCGAGCTTTTTGTGAATGCTGGCGGCACGGGCATGGCGGTGCCCAATAGTGCGCTGGATGCGGCTCTGCAGGCTAGCGGCATCTCGTCGTCTCGCGACGACATCGTCGTCGATCCTCCCACCGCTATGGGTGGCCAGCCGACGTCGGGGTTTGCTGATGATCCGGTTAATGCGGCGACGGGGAATTTTGTTGAGCCGCAGGTGGATTTGGGTTTCACTGGTGGGTCGGCGACCCTTGAGTGGGGCCGTGTGTATAACTCTATGTCGCAGGTGTGTGGGGCTTTTGGTCCTGGCTGGTCGAGCCTGGCTGAGTCTCGCTTGGTGGTTACGGACGAGTCGGCGCGTTGGGTCCAGGCTGACGGGCGTCATATCGTGTTTGGTCGCATGGGTGAGGGCTGGGGGCGCGCCCAGTGTGAGAATTTGTGGCTTGAGCAGCCGACTGGCATGGGCGGCGTGGCTTTCCTTATCCGTGACAATGATGGCGGGAGTTTCGCGTTCAGTCAGGCGGGTCGGCCGGTCTTCCAGGATCGGGGTCTTGGCTCGCGTGTTGCCTTCACTTATTCCGAGGATCGCCTCGTTCGCCTGGAGCATGAGTTCGGTCGGGCAGTCGAACTGGTGTGGAGCCAGGATGGTCGCCGCGTTGTCGAGGCATTGGCCAGTGATGGTCGCCGGGTCGGCTATGTCTACGATGAGCAGGAACGGCTGGTTGAGTCCACTGGTGATACCGCTACGCATCGGTACGAGTGGAACGAACAAGGCTTGATGCGCCGTGTCGTTGATGCTGATGGTGTGGTCGAGGTGGACAACACCTATGACGGGCAGGGCCGTGTTGTCACTCAGCGTTCCCCACATGGTCGCCTCTCGCGCTACTCCTATTTGGGGGGCCGGGTGACTGTGGTCTGTGACGAGGACGGTGCGCGCGCTAACACCTATGTCCACGATGGTAAGGGTCGCCTGGTCGGCGTCGTTGACGCTGAGGATCACCGCCAGTCGGCGTCGTGGGATCGCTTTGGTAATCAGGTCATGGTCACTGACCGTGAGGGTCGTACCGTGGTGCGTAGTTTTGACACTCGGGGACATGTCATCGCTGAGCAGACCGTGTCGGGTGCCCGCATCGAACAGGACTTTGACGAGCAGGACCGCCTCATCGAGGTCCGCGTCATCAACGACGATCAGGTTTCGGTGACCGAGATGGTCTATCAGGGCGATAACCGGAACCCGGCGCGTATCGTTGACCCGGTCGGCGGGGTCACGGTGCTGGAATGGGACGGTTCGCTGCTGACCAAGGTTGTTGATCCCACCGGTGTGACCTTGACGATGGGCTACGACGCCCACGGTGACCTGGTCTCTACTACGAATGCTGCGGGTCACACCGCACGGTTGGAGCGCGACGAACAGGGCCGGGTCGTGGCGGCGATCACGCCGCTGGGGCATACCACCCGTTACCGCTACGACGAGCGCGGCATGTGCGTCGAGCGCATCGACCCCGACGGCGCGGTGTGGCGTTTCGAATATTCCGCTGGTGGCCGGCTGTTGGCGACGGTCGATCCGCTGGGTGGGCGTGTGGAGGTTGAGCGTGACGAGGCTGGCGAGGAGTCGGCCACGATCGACGAGCTGGGACGGCGAGTGGAGCGTCGGGTTGACGATCTGGGTAACTTGACCAGGGTCGAGTTGCCGGATGGTTCGGCCTGGCAGTTCTCCTACGACGCGATGTCGCGGATGCAGTCCATGAAGGATGCTTCTGGTGGGGTGTGGCAGTTCTCCTACGACGCTGAGGGCACGTTGAAGGCCACCACCGATGCCACTGGCGGTGTGCGGCGCTATGAAACTAACCAGATGGCCCTGCCGACCGCCTACCTTGATGACGGCAAGCGCGAAGAGGCGGTCTATGATCGTCTCGGGCGCATGGTCTGCCATATCAACGCCGATGCCACGTCCACTAAGACCCGCTACGACCTGGCGGGTCTACCTGTCGAGATCATTGACGAGGCGGGCGGTGTCACCTCGATTGAGCGTGACCTTGCCGGTCGTCCTGTAGCCGTCACCCAGCCGATGGGCCAGACTTTCCGTTACGAGTACGACGAGTGTGGTCGCTGGGCTGCGACGATCTCGACTGGCGGTGACCGCTACGAGATGATCTACGACGCCGACGGTCGTATCGAGGGTGAGGTCTGGCCGACTGGTGAGCGCGTCACGACAACCTTCGACGAGTGTGGTCGTGCGGTGGCGCGTCGGGAGCCAGGGCGCGGCTTGACGCGGTTGAAGTACGACAAGCTGGGCCGGGTCGTGTGGTCGCAGGATTCCTGGTACGGCACGCGTCGCTTCCGCTACGACGCGGCGGGCCAGATGAGTGAGGTTGTTAACGCCGCCGGTGGTGTGACCCACTTCGCCTACGATGAGCTGGGCCGCATCGGCGAGGTCACCGATCCGATGGGCGGGGTGACCCGGCACACCTACGATCCGATGGGTCGTCTGCTGACCAGCACCGATCCGCTGGGGCGGGTCACGCGGTACTCCTACGATGCGGCTGGCCGCGTCACTCGGCGTGTTGATGGTGCGGGGGCGTCGATGTCGTGGGTCTACGATTCGGCTGGTCGCCAGGTCGAGGAGTGGGTCAATGACACGCTGCTGGCTGCCACCACCCGTGATTTCGTCGGTCGTACGACGACGATCGTGGAGGGTGATGCCCGCCACGAGTTGCGCTTCGATGTCCGCGGTAACCTGCTGTGGCGTGGTCGCGGCGACCAGGGGGTGCGCTGGGAGTATGACCAGAATAGTCGTCGTACCTGCATGATCCGCCCGAATGGGCAGTCCACGTCGTACGAGTATGATGCGAACAATCGGGTCAGCGCCTTCATCCAGGAGGGTCTGGGTCGGGTGGTCATCGACCGTGATTCGCTGGGACGCATCGTCAGCGTCTTCACTGATGGGCTGTATGCCTCATGGGAGTACGCCGACGGTGCCGTGGTGCGCCAGCGGGTCGAGCGCAACGGCTTCATCAGCGAGTCGGTGATCACCCGTGACGAGAACGGTCGGGTCGTGGCAGACAAGACTGACGGCATCACGACTTTCTACTCCTACGACCAGACCGGTCAGCTGGTTCGGGCCCAGACCAGCGAGGGCTTGGTCACCACGTGGGAGTATGACGCTAACGGCCGGATGGTGATCGAGGATGCGGCTGGGACGGTGTCGCGGTTCACCTATGATGCCGCCTCGCAGCTGGTGTCGGTGACCAATCCTGACGGCACGACCACCTACGCTTATGACGATGCCGGTCGTCGTGTGCGCGAGCAGGGGCCGGCAGGTGAGCGTCGTTTCACGTGGGATCCGCGTGGCTTCCTGGATTCGATCACGCAGATCAACCATGACGGCGACAAGGTCGCCGCGCAGACACAGCGGCTGTGGGTTGACGCGCTGGGTGAGCTTGCTCGCGTCGATCAGGACAGCGTGTGGTGGGACTCGTCGTCGTTCATGCCGACGCTGGTCCAGTACGGGGCGCGCTCGGTGGTTACCGAGGCTGGTATCACTGGCATGGTCGATGGCCCTGACGCCTCGTGGCTTCCGCCGCAGTGGTCGGCGCGTGACCACGGCGGCAACCCGATGGATCCGTGGGCGGTCGCGACGAACGTGGGTGTGTCGGCTCAGGGGTCGTTGCTGGTCCAGGGCATGGAGTGGATGCAGGCGCGTGTCTATGATCCGGCCACGCGTGGGTTTTTGTCGACTGATCCGTTGCCGGGTGTGGCTGGTGCTGGCTGGTCGGGTAATCCGTATGCGTTTGCCGGTAATGATCCGGTTAATTTTTCTGACCCGTTAGGGCTTCGCCCGCTCACTGATGAAGATCTTAAGGGTTATCGCGATGCGGCCCGGTCTCCGTTGGCCAAGGCTGCCGATGCTGCTGGTGGCTGGTTGAAGAACAACTGGGAATACGTCGCTGGTGGCGCGATGGTTGCTGCCGGTGGTGTGCTCATGGCCACGGGTGTGGGCGGGCCACTGGGCGGTGTCTTGCTGGGTGCTGGTATCGACACGATCGCGCAGAAAGCTACCACGGGGTCTGTCACGTGGGGCGAGGTTGCGGTCTCGGGTGCTGCCGGCCTGGTCGGTGGCGGGTTGGGGGCTGCAGCTGGCAAGTGGGCCGCCGGTAAGGCGGCGACGTGTCTGGGTAAGAACGTGGTTTCTGGTCTGACGGAAGGTGCTATCGACGGTGGTATCGGCCAGGCTGGGGCCTACTGGGCCGGCCCTGGCCCCCATACCCTGCGTGGCGGTTTGAAGGCTGTGGCGGTCGGTGCTGCTGGTGGGGGCCTGGTGGGTGGTGGCGCGGGTGCCCTGTCCACGGTGACCGATGTGTCCCGGCACGGCTGTTTCGTGGCCGGTACCCAGGTGTTGATGGCTGATGGCACCTCGAAGAACATCGAAGATGTTGTTGCCGGTGACATGGTCGCCGCGTACAACCCGGAAACGGGCCACACCGAGCCCGGTGAGGTCACTGACACCTACATTCATGACCAGGTCGCGACCTGGCAGGTGACGACTGAGTCGGGCACGGTGACCACCACCGCCGTGCACCCGTTCTACGTCGATGGTAAGGGCTGGGTCGAGGCCCAGGACCTACGAGCCGGCGACCAGCTCTACGACGAGACTGGTAATCTCGTCACCGTCGTGTCGATCCAGGCCACCGGCCAGATCGCCACGGTCTACAACTTCACAGTCAAAGACCTACACAACTACTACGTAGCCGACGACAGCAGCTGGATCCTAGCACACAACGGAACCGCTACCGGTTGTGGTCTCGGTGGGCCTGGGGAGTGGGGGCCATCGAAGAATCACGGCAGTGCGAATGCTCGAGCCTATGAGTTGCAGATCACGGGTCGGCCTGAAGGCTATTATGTCAATGGTGTCGAGTTTGACGGTTACCAAAATGGAGAACTCCTTGATGCCAAGGGGCTCGGATATGAGAAATTACTAACCGCGGACTGGAGTAGGGCTCGTGGCCCGCTCGTGAAAACGGCCCGCCGTCAGCTAGAGGCGGCGGGGTCAACGCCCATCCATTGGATATTTGCCGAAGAAGAGGCTGCTCGGGCGGCGCGTAAGATCATTCCTGAGGAGATTAAGATCAGTCATGTCCCTTTTCTTCGGTAGTTTCGTTGTTGTGAACAGGAGATGATGTGTGATGTGGTCATTGAGGTGTGGTTGGCGGCCGTCTTCGTGGGAGATGGAGGATGTTGCTGCACGTGTGGTTGAGTGGTGTAACCAGGTAGGTGGTCTTTATCCCGAGTTGAGCGAATGGCGATTTACCGCAGATTCAAAACGGGCGGCGTTGGCCACCCCAGTGGTGACCGAGCACGAGTTGGTCCGAAATCTCGTGGCCGACGGGGGCTTCGCCTCTATCTGGGCCCCGCAGGGTCATCTCAGCGTAGACGTCAGCGCGGATGATTACGCGAAGCGGAAGAATTTGTTTCGTTTCGCGGCAGGGGGGAGAAGAGCACCGGCCAATGTGGACGAGAATGATGAGGATGTGGCCATGGCGATGACAGAGATGGCCTGTCGCATTTTTTCGCCTGAGTATGTCAACTGCGGGAGGGCGGAATTGGAGCCGATGCTTGCGGGTGGCTCTCTTTTATCGGCGGTGAACTATGCGCCGCGGGACACATATGATTCGTATCCGGATTTTGTGCGGGCGGCGCGGGTCATACGCACGACAGCGGAGGGAGTGTTCTTCGCTTGCCCCGACAACGACTAACAGGTGCCCGCGGGTCGAGGGCCTCGACCTGTCTTGAGCCCACAGAGGCCATTGCGAGAATCTCGTTTCGGCGCGGTGACTGTCCCTGCTCGCTGCTCGGCTGTGAATAGTTCCTCATCGTTCGACCATGAGGAGTCGTTATCTCGAGTGGATATTTGCCGAAGACAGGGCTGTTTCAGAGGTGCGTCGGCTGGGTCCTGAGGAGATTAAGATCAGTCATGTGCCTTTTCTTCGGTAGTTTCGTTGTTGTGAGCAGGAGATGATGTGTGATGTGGTCATTGAGGTGTGGTTGGCGGCCGTCTTCGTGGGAGATGGAGGATGTTGCTGCACGTGTGGTTGAGTGGTGTAGCCAGGTGGGTGGTTTTTATCCTGAGTTGAGCGAATGGCGATTTACTGCAGGTTCGAAGCGGGCGGCGTTGGCCACACCAGTGGTAACCGAGCACGAGTTGGTCCGAAATCTCGTGGCCGACGGGGGCTTGGCCTCTATCTGGGCCCCGCAGGGTCCTCTTCGCGTGGACGTCAGCGCGAGTGATTATGCGAAGCGGAAGAATTTGTTTCGCTTCGCGGCAGGGGGGAGGAGATCACCGGCGAACGTGGATGAGGACGATGAGGATGTGGCCATGGCGATGGCGGAGATGACCTGTCGCATTTTTTCGCCTGAGTATGTTAACTGCGGGAAAGAGGAATTGGAGTTGATGCTTGACGGCCGTGCTCTTGTGTCAGCGGTGAACTATGCGCGGCGCGACAGATATGATTCGTATCCGGATTTTGTGCGGGCGGCGCGGGTCATACGCACGACAGAAGAGGGAGTCTTCTTCGCTCGCCCCGACAACGACTAACAGGTGGCCGCGGGTCGAGGGCCTCGACCTGTCTTGAGCCCACAGAGGCCATTGCGAGAATCATCGTTTCGGCGCGGTGACCGTCCCTGCTCGCTGCTCGGCTGTGAATAGTTCCTCATCGTTCGACCGTGAGGAGTCGTTATCTCAGGTGGATGTTTACCGAAGACAGGGCTGTTTCAGAGGTGCGTCGGCTGGGTCCTGAGGAGATTAAGATCAGTCATGTGCCTTTTCTTCGGTAGTTTCGTTGTTGTGAGCAGGAGATGATGTGTGATGTGGTCATTGAGGTGTGGTTGGCGGCCGTCTTCGTGGGAGATGGAGGATGTTGCTGCACGTGTGGTTGAGTGGTGTAGCCAGGTGGGTGGTTTTTATCCTGAGTTGAGCGAATGGCGATTTACTGCAGGTTCGAAGCGGGCGGCGTTGGCCACACCAGTGGTGACCGAGCATGAGTTGGTCCGACGTCTCGTGGCCAAGGCGGGT
The DNA here is from genome assembly GCF_028021195.1 of Cutibacterium equinum. Lineage (NCBI taxonomy): Bacteria > Bacillati > Actinomycetota > Actinomycetes > Propionibacteriales > Propionibacteriaceae > Cutibacterium > Cutibacterium equinum. Next base: position 2,169,944 of record NZ_CP115668.1, on the reverse strand, counting down.
ATCGCCTCTATCTGGGCCCCGCAGGGTCCTCTTCGCGTGGACGTCGACGCGGATGATTATGCGAAGCGGAAGAATTTGTTTCGCTTCGCGGCAGGGGGGAGGAGATCACCGGCGAACGTGGATGAGGACGATGAGGATGTGGCCATGGCGATGGCGGAGATGGCCTGTCGTATTTTTTCGCCTGAGTATGTTAACTGCGGGACGGCGGAATTGGAGCCGATGCTTGACGACGGATCTCTTTTATCGGCGGTGAACTATGCGCGGCGCGACAGATATGATTCGTATCCGGATTTTGTGCGGGCGGCGCGGGTCATCCGTACCACAGCGGAGGGGATTTTCTTCGCTCGCCCCGACGAGGACTAACAGGTGGCCGCGGGTCGAGGGCCTCGACCTGTCTTGAGCCCACAGAGGCCATTGCGAGAGGCAACGTTTCGGCGCGGTGACCGTCCCTGCTCGCTGCTCGGCTGTGAATAGTTCCTCATCGTTCGACCGTGAGGAGTCGTTATCTCAGGTGGATGTTTACCGAAGACAGGGCTGTTTCAGAGGTGCGTCGGCTGGGTCCTGCGAAGATTAAGATCAGTCATGTCCCTTGTATTCGGTAGTTTCGTTGTTGTGAGCAGGAGATGATGTGTGATGTGGTCATTGAGGTGTGCGTGGCAGCTATCTTCTCCGAGAATGGAGGAGATCGCTGCACGTGTGGTTGAGTGGTGTAGCCAGGTGGGTGGTCTTTATCCTGAGTTGAGCGAATGGCGATTCACTGCAGACTCGGAGCGGGCAGTGTTGGCCACACCAGTGGCTATTGAGCAAGAGTTGGTCCGACGTCTCGTGGCCGAAGGAGGCTTCGCCTCTATCTGGGCCCCGCAGGGTGATCTCAACGTTCACCTCGACTTGGATACTTATGCGGAGCGGGAGGACCTGTTTCGCCTTGTGGCAATGGGGAGCTTACCGGGCGTCGTGGGCGAGGATGATGAGGATGTGGCCATGGTGATGGCGGAGATGGCCTGTCGTATTTTTTCGCCTGAGTATGTTAACTGCGGGAGGGCGGAATTAGGACCGAGGCTTCTAGACGGTTCTATTTTGTCGGCGGTGAACTATGCGCCGCGCGACACATATGATTCGTATCCGGATTTTGTGCGGGCGGCGCGGGTCATACGTACGACAGCGGAGGGAGTCTTCTTCGCTCGCCCCGACAACGACTAACAGGTGCTCGCGGGTCGAGGGCCTCGACCTGTCTTGAGCCCACAGAGGCCATTGCGAGAATCATCGTTTCGGTGCGGTGACTGTCCCTGCTCGCTGCTCGGCTGCGAGAAGTTCCTCATAGTTTGACAGTGAGGAGTCGTTATCCCGGGTGGAGTCGTGGGCACCGGTTGAGGCGTTACCAGACACGGTTCGGGTCACAGCCTGTCTTGGGTCACGCCACCCAGATGACGTGTTTCGGCTCGTTCTCGGAGGTCACTCCTGAGCAGTGTGGCACGGCTATTGAGATGAAAACTGCGGTCGAGGCTTTCTTGAGCGGATGCCCTGGTGCTGGTCTGCCGGTCCAAGCCACTGGTGAGGTCGCCACGGTCTACAACATCGCAGTCGAGGTCCTGCACGACTACTACGTTGCCGGCGACGGCGGATGGGTGCTGGCGCATAATGCGTCCTTGACGGGTTGGATCCGCCCGGACTTACTGCTAAGGGATGCTGAGGGCAACTTCATTTTCGTAGAGGTGAAGAATGGCCTCAAGGCACCATTCACGAAAAATCAAAGAAAGGCGATTCCGGCGTTTGGCTCAGATACCGAGTTGCGGGTCTTTGTTGATGCTGCGCGTGCGCTGGGTGAGGACCAGGCAGCGGAATGGGTACAGACGTGTTCACTTGGGGAACAGGCTGCGATGTGTGTTGTGTCGTCATGGTTGCAGTTGGATGTGTTGGCAGTGGGGGGTACAGGTGCCTCACTGGCTGGCTGAGGGTTTTGCGCCAGTCTTTGTCATGGAAGGTGTGCCGCGCACGCTGGCGCGGAAGCGTAGGAAGAAGATCGAGCGCAGTGAGTTCGAATTAGCTGATCGTATGTGCGGTGGCAAGATGGTCGCTGCTGTGCCGCAGGACAGCGTGATCCCCCCGCAGTTGCGAGATTTCTGGATGGGGGCTCGGTGAGTTATGTAGTGGCCTTTTGGCCAGAGGGTCTGTGCGACAACGGGCCGGACGCCGATTGGGCGGCTTGCTACGAACGGTTGAAGGGCACTCAGCGTGGTCCTGCTGGGCCTGTGGTTCGTGCGTTCCTGGCAGAGGTGACGGCGGAGTTGCCGGAGCGCGATGACGAGAGTTGTGTGTGGGCGGCGATGCCGTTGCTGGCGGAGGCTTCGGGAGAGTTGCTGCATGTGGCTTTGGGGAACAGCCTCATGCAGGAGTCGGTACCCGTGTTGCCGGAGATGGCAGAGCGCTATCATATGGTGTTCTTCGACCCTGGTTCCGGGATGCGGGTGCTCGGGTGGACCAGATTGGCCTTTTGGCCTAGCCGGGCTGGGCGACTTATGGAGGGGCGTGGGGAATACGGACGGATGATCTGCCGCGGAGAAGATCATTTTTGCGCGGAGACTTGAGAAAGATGGCGGCTGGCTAAATACAATTCACTCTATATATAGAGTATGAGTCTATTTCATGCTGAGGCTGTTGCGCATGGTATAGATATTCTCGAGAAGAACGGTTTGGAGAATTTTCTTGGTTGAGCAGATGAATTATGAAAAGGGCTTTGTTCCCCATGCCGGAGATGTGACCGCGATCTGTGTCGGGGAGCAGGAGTTCTTGGGTCGAGTCATTGATCCTGATCTGGAGATGGTGAAGGCCCCGGTGGTTCTGATGTATCAGTTCGATGCTGATGCCAGCCAGGTGGATCTTGGGGATGATCGGTCGTGCTTGCAGGCGTCAAGGAGGCTTGGCTCCTATGTCTTGGTGAACAAGAAGGAGTTTCGCCGGAAGTGGTTCCGCAGGGTGGCGAGTTTGGATTTTGAGCCCGGTGAACGTCTAGCGGTCCATCACTTCCGCATGGAGAACCGGGTTGTGGATGAGCATGGTCATCTCCTTGACTCGCCAGTGGAGCCGCTTCCGCGTTACGAGATGCTGAGTTCGTGGGGTCTGGCTTTGCAGGTTGCCGATGCCCAGGGTTGGCTGCTCGTCGATCCTGGCAGTGGGGGCGCTGCGGGGGCTTCTCGCATCGTGACCATTCATCGAGGCGAGTTGAAACTGGACCTGAACCGAGCGGCGGCTGTGCTGGGTCCCGCCCTCGAAGGTATGGGCATCGTGCCAGATGCGGCGTGGTGGGCCTCGATGGTCTCGTGGCTTGAGCCGACCCGTAGGCGGCATCTGGAATTCCATGTCGATGCTACTCACCTCGTGGCGACTGGGCCTGGACCTGACTTGCGCGCTGTGGCTGAGGGGATGGTGGAGCTAGTTGCGCATCCCGTATCAGCTCGGGAGGCGCTCCGTGCGGCGCTGGAAGCCGGGATCGATGTGACAGATCCCGCCACTGATTCCCCGTCTCTTCAGTAGGCTGCGGCTGCTATGGCCGATCCGCGTAATCTTTCGAGCGGATTGGTGCTAAGAAGGCGTGGCTGAGAGCGGAAAGGTTCCAGGGATGGGTACGCGGACGCGGCGGTTGCGGTTGTTTCTTGCTGATGTGGATCGGGAGCGGGCGTGGGAGGAGGTGCGTTCGCGTGTGCCGGGCACGAAGTTGCTGGATAACCGCTTGATTTCTTTGCCGCTGCCTGCGGAGGCGATCGTTGATTCGCCATCCCAGATCGCCGGGCCGATGTTGGTGTTGTGGTCTCCGGAGGTGGACCCGGGATACGCCACGCGCACAAGCCCGAAGGACCCGGATGAGCCAGAAGGTGGGACCATTGCATGGGTCAAGCGGGGCCCGCGACATGATGACGGCGTTGTTGAGCCTGATCAGGTGTCGACGGTGTGGGATCCGGAACTTGAGTCGATGACTCGGTTTTTTAATGAGGTGGCGAAGGCTTTGCGGGCGGTGACGCCGGGGCGGGTGACGTATTTTGATGGGACGCCGGTCCCGTCGGTGCGGGTGGGTGCTGATGCTGCCCAGAGGTCGTTGGCTGGCGAGATTGCGCTTGGTGAGGGGGTTGCGCGCTATCGCGTTGCCGAGAAGAAGAGCCGTCCCAAGAAGTAGCCCGGATACCGATTGGGAAACTTCTTCGTTTTGAAGCTGATCGGGCTGGTACCGGGCGGGCTGGCGGGCCAACGCTCATAGGGCGGGGCATCCCACCGACGATGAGGTCTTCGGGGAATAGGATCCTGCTAGAGGAGGCTTTTCCAGCCCCGGGGTGCGTTCTGAATGAAGGTCGACGCGGGGAGTGGCTCGGTATTTGATGGGAGTAGTCTCGATGGACCTCAGTGAGGCATGGGCGCAGTTGTGTGCCGCCAACGAGCGGTGGACGGCGTCTGATCTTCGGCCCATGTGGGAGCATGAAGGTCCTCGGCCTGGCTTGAGTGAGTCGGAGTGTTGGGATGTCCGTCGTCATCACCCAGAGGTGCCCGAAGCCTACGTGGAGGTTCTCCGGCTTGCTGACGGATGGCCTTCCTTTTATCAAGACTGCGTACTATTTGGGCGGCCTGAATTACGTTCTCGCCCGGGCATGATTGCCGAAGCGGCCAATCAGCTCGCGACGGATACCCCGTCGCTGGCTGACTGTTTTCTGGCTGCAGCTAGTCGCTCTGACGTGGATCAGTTCTTCCTCGAGACGGATCGTGGAGGGCGAGGCCGCGTATTCTGGTACGCAGGCTCGCTGGTAGACACCTTCGACGACATCCCGTCGTGGCTGGCCGCGATGGCGGCCTATCTCGATGAAGAGACGCAGGAGAATTTGGAGGCCTGATTCCGGCAGGAGAACCGTGAAGCCTCCCGGCGTGGAGCTGTCCGTGAGCGGAGTGCGAAGGGTGTGATGGCAATATAAAGACCCATGTTGAGGCCTAATTTTCGAGCTTATGAGTTGCAGATCACGGGTCGCCCTGAAGGCTACTATGTCAATGGCGTCGAGTTTGACGGTTTCCAGAATGGAGAACTCATTGATGCCAAGGGGCTCGGATATGAGAAACTACTACCCGCGAAGTGGAGTAAGGCTGCTAAAAAGCTCCAGAAGACGGCCCTCCACCAGCTAGAGGCGGCGGGGTCAACGCCCATCCATTGGATATTTGCCGAAGAAGAGGCTGCTCGGGCGGCGCGTAAGATCATTTCTACGAAGATTAAGATCAGTCATGTGCCTTTTCTTAGGTAGTTTCGTTGTTGTGAACAGGAGATGATGTGTGATGTGGTCATTGAGGTGTGGTTGGCGGCCGTCTTCGTGGGAGATGGAGGATGTTGCCGCGCGTGTGGTTGAGTGGTGTAATCAGGTGGGTGGTCTTTATCCTGAGTTGAGCGAATGGCGATTTACTGCAGACTCGAAACGGGCGGCGTTGGCCACCCCAGTAGTGACCGAGCACGAGTTGGTCCGAAATCTCGTGGCCGACGGGGGCTTGGCCTCTATCTGGGCCCCGCAGGGTCCTCTTCGCGTGAACGTCAGCGCGAATGATTATGCGAAGCGGAAGAATTTGTTTCGCTTCGCGGCAGGGGGGAGGAGATCACCGGCGAACGTGGATGAGGATGATGAGGATGTGGCCATGGCGATGACAGAGATGGCCTGTCGCATTTTTTCGCCTGAGTATGTTAACTGCGGGAGGACGGAATTGGAGCCGATGCTTGGCGACGGATCTCTTTTATCGGCGGTGAACTATGCGCCGCGGGACACGTATGATTCGTATCCGGATTTTGTGCGGGCGGCGCGGGTCATACGCACAACAGAAGAGGGAGTCTTCTTCGCTCGCCCCGACCACGACTGAGTGTCACTGGGTGTTTGCTGCGGAGCGCTGAGTTGGAGCCGGTGATCGACCGGCCAACGATCTTCCGGGGCCAGGCGGCAATGCGACGGTGATTGCTATCAATAAGCCTAGGGGGCGGAAATAGGTGGAAGAGAGGTTTGAGGGATGGGTACGCGGACGCGGCGGTTGCGGTTGTTTCTTACTGATGTGGATCGGGGGCGGGCGTGGGAGGAGGTGCGTTCGCGTGTGCCGGGCACGAAGTTGCTTGATCGCGACTTGCTCGCGTTGCCGCTGCCTGCGGAGGCGATCGTTGATTCGCCATCACAGATCGCCGGGCCGATGTTGGTGTTGTGGTCTCCGGAGGTGGATCCGGGGTTGGCTACGCGGACAAGCCCGAAGGACCCGGATGAGCCAGAAGGTGGGACCATTGCATGGGTCAAGTTGGCTCGATGGCCTGATGGCGCGGTGCAGCCTGATCAGGTGTCGGCGGTGTGGGATCCGGAACTTGAGTCGATGACTCGGTTTTTTAATGAGGTGGCGAAGGCTTTGCGGGCGGTGACGCCGGGGCGGGTGACGTATTTTGATGGGACGCCGGTGGCGTCGGTGCGGGTGGGTGCTGATGCTGTGCAGAGGTCGTTGGCTGGCGAGATTGCGCTTGGTGAGGGGGTCGCGAACTATCGTGCTGCTGAGGGCAAGCGCGGCAAAAAGGCATAGCCACGGTTTTTAGCAGAGGGTCTTGGTTCTGGTATGGCCATCGCGTTGGTGGGTAAGAGTTCGTAAGCGGGGGAACTTGGTTCTAAGAAGGTTCGTGGAGTTGTCTCGCATGGGGAGGCTGTATTTGAGCATCCGAAGCCGAAGAGGATGCCGACCGCGATCTCGATCGATAACACCCGTCATGGTCAAGGGCTATTCGAGGGACTGCATCGGTGGAAGATCTGATGCATGGGAAACGCATGGGTACCTATAGTGTGAATTTTAAAAAAGGGAAGACTGTGTCGCTGGAAAGGGTGCGGAAGCGACGGGCAGTGAACTTATTGGTACGGAAATTCAGTTTTATCTGAAGCGTGATTAGGATAAGGGCGATATCGAGGATGATCCGAACTTTGAGGAGTACTTGGATGGTGTGGCGTCGTTCTTGAACTATGTGGCCGACAAATTGGACCAGAAGAGCTTGCGTGTGTCGGACTTGCGCTGGTTTCCGGAGGTTCCTGACGATGAGCCTACGTTGTGGACTGGCCGGCAGATGGAGTCACACGAGGCGATCCGGTGGTATGTGGAGGGCCTGCGCCACTACGAATGGGGTTGCACTCTTGTCGGTGATGGGTGGTGGATCCGTGCAGACCACGATTCGTGTGGGGCGATCATGCTGTGCGATGCCGGTCCCCGCGAACTCAGGTTGGAGTTGGACGGGCCAGCGTGTATGGGCTTTGACGTGTGGCCACAGGTATCTCGAGAAGACGAGGATCTTCATTTCATTACAGAGGAGGCCGACGATAACTTCTGGAATTCTCGAGAGGAAATCCTTGTCGATGTTGATGTTGTAGTGATCGAGGTTTCTCACTATGGGTATAGCGCATTTCGTGCATGGAAGTGTCCGGCCCGGGATTTGGGGCAGGTTCGTTCGCAGTTGCGTCCAAATGGATTGGTATGGGTGTTCTGGGCCGATGGCTTACCGTTGTTGAGTCAGTGCCCTGTGCTAGTGTTGACGTTCGACGATATTTTATTGGTTCGGGAGTCGTCATTGGAGGTCACGCTAGTCCCCAACCCGAAGCACTTGACCTCGCTTGAGGAGCGTGATGCTGTTCTGGCAGAGGGCGATGGATATGTGATTTTACTAGCGATTTCTGGCGGAACGCAGTGCTTGACCCCGATATTGATGGCACCTTCTATAAACGGGAATGGGGACGTTTTTAGCCAGGAGGATCGCCACGAGGGTCCAGGTCTCGTGGCCCACTGTCAAACGATGGGCCGACCGCTAACGGGCCGGCGACACGATCTATCAGAGGGTGGCTGCAGGCGGTGTGGATTGGGTACAGGTCGGCGTCAGTGTTGCGCTAGGCGGGATCGGCGGTGCGGAACTTGGTGCCGTTCGGGCTGCTTCGACTAACGGTGTGTGGGCGGTTGCCGCGAGTTCCCTGGTGAATGGGGCCGTTCGTGGCGGAGCGAGTACGCTTGCATATGGCCTAGGCCATGATGGGCCGGCGACGGTGCGCGGTTATGTTGGTTTTTTCGCTGGTGGGTTCGTTGCCGGCGGTATTTCCGGAGTGGCTGGTCCTGAAGGTGGCACCATCGCCAAGGCACTGACCGGCTAAGCTGCCGGGCGTCTTGCAGTAGGGTCCACGGTTGCGTTGAGTGCGGCGGGTGCAGGCGGAGGGGATTTGGTAGCACAATTGATTGCGGATCCAGGGCAGGACATCGACTGGAAGTCTGCTGGGAAGTCCACTCTCGTTGGCGCTGGCTGGACGGCGTTGTTGGGGCATACTGTTCCCACCTCGCCGGGCACAACGACGCTCAGTCAGTACTCGTACTTCGGCACGCGGCTGAAGTCTTTCGGACCCAACGCGAAGAGTGTGATCGGCTCAGCGGGTATCGGGGGCATTACTACGCTTCTTCCGGTGCTGACGTGATGAGCGGGTCGGTGAGGTGGCCGGCGGCACAGCGGTCGCGTTTGTGGTGGTCAGTGGGCTGTGGGGTAGCAGCCTTGGTTGTGGCGTGTGTGTGGCTGCCTGTTGCTTGGTCGCTGGCGATGGTGCTGGTGGGGATCGTGGCAGGGATTGTTGTGGGTTTGTTGCCAGGCTGGTGGGGTGGCGTTGCTGCTGTGGCGGCTGTGGTGGGGCTGCTGATCTTGCCCAGGGAGCAGTCTTCGGCGTGGATCGTTGTCAGGGCACTGTCGTTGTTGTGCGGCGTTGGAGGAGGAACGGTGATCCAGAGGTTGTGGGGGCTGCGGGGTAGGCTCGAGCCGGGGAGTTTGGGCACGGTGGTGGTGTCCGAGCGGGAGCGCGTAGCGGTTGAGGATGTGACTGCGGCGCCCTTGCTTTCCGCTCTTGGGGAGCCGGGGTCGTTGATGGGGGTGTTTCGCCGCGACGGCAGTGAGTTGCGTGTGCTGAGGGATACTTCGCACGGGTGGGTGGTCATGCATACGGCTGGTAAGGGCCGGACGCTGCAGGAGCACCTGATGGTGCGAGTGGGAGCTGATCCGGATGATCCCACTGCGGTCTCGATGAAACTGGCAGGGGAGTCATTCTTCTTCCCGATGGCGTGGTTCTGCGATGAGGCAGAGGCGCTGGCGGCAGTGGAAGTTTTCGTGCGGGACGGCTCCATGGCTGTGGAGGGGACCTGGGTGGCGGCTTCTCGCACCCGTGAGCTGTTCGTGCCACCACCGCTGCAGCAGTTGTGACCGCTCCTGCGAGACGCGTCTGTGGGCAGTAGCCCGGACTTTGGGTCGTGGCCGGGCTCGACGGCGAGCTGCCGGCGCGCCTGCTGGATGGTGTCGCAGGCGTGACAACTACCATGAAGCTATCGCCAGCGCATGGCTGCTGTCTCACGAGGGGCTCTCGGCGGCTACGCTGGGCATTGCCTCTCAAGACGTTGATCACAGTGTTGGGATCCCTGTCGAAGGGCAAAGCGGTGCCAATTGGGTGAATCGGTGGTCAATCCGGCTTGGCAGGTAGGGCGTAGCGAACAAGAGGCTCTGCGCGCTGGGCGCAGCATGTGAGGGACCCCGAGTTCACGCTGGTGCACGGGTATGAGGAAGGCGTCCGCTAGCCAGGTCGGACCGCAAGATTCCTCTACCGAAGCACCCGCATCCCGGAACCAGGGCCGAAGAACACCAGTTGCCGTTCATGACGCAGACTAGGGGTTGTGTGAGGCCCAGCCGACACTCAAGAAGTATCTTGAATTGCCCCGGTGAGTCCGGGAACTCAGTGGTGTGACAGTTCCAGCTCCTTCTGGGCGGGGTGTGGACAGCGTAGTAGGGCTGCTCCAGTTTCGGTCGGATCTCGGGATACATCCGCACCGCCCGGGTCCTCAACTCAGCGGGGTAGCGCTTGTTCGTGTTGACTGACATAACTCCGACCTTTCCAAAGTTCAGAGTCTCGGGATATCCCGGGGCGATTCAATACCATTCGCGCTCCTATCGGTGGGAAGATTGAGTCAAACGAGAACGAGAGAAGATCAATGGTCGTCATTGGCGAATACACAACCTCCAGAGGTGTCCGCGTCCTGTGCAGGTCAAACGTCCGTCTGACGCCGATTGACGGTGATCGTCTGCCAGCGCCGCGAGCCGTACTCTCCCTCTGTGATGGTGCTGGGCGGTCCCTCGGTATGGTATGGATGAAACTCCGAGATGACAGCTTCGTGCTGTCGAATGTGGAGTTGACACGCCAGCGGCAAGGTATCGGTACGGGTCTTGTAGAAATGCTGCTCAACAATTTCCCTACCCATTCAATCGCCGGTGAAGCTCCAAATCATAATGCAGTTGTCTGGCATCTCCACTTAGAATGTAAGTTCGGGGACAGAATGATCCGCTTCACGGAAAATGAAATTCTGCAGAATGCATCAAAGTCAGATGCTGACTTGTACTTCGGTCGCAAGCAGCGTGTCTGCTCAGAGCACCAGTAGTCCGAACTGGCCGCAGACGCTGCTGGTGTGGTGGTCGCCTGTTCGTCGGATGGCGCGGTCGACGGCCATGATGGTGGCCACGACGCCGTCGATCTTCTCGGTGGACTTTGATGGCGAGATGGTGTGCTTACTCGATCTTTGCGCGCATGCCAGCAGATACACAGGCGGTGTAACCCCAGATGCCTTCACACTTGGCCAGCACCATGCGGTGAAGATTATCGCCAGCTCACGGTCACCTCGGCGAGCCTGCTGGAAGGGGCTGAGACCCACACTGCGCCGAATATTGCCCTGGCTGCCATCAAGTACGCCGACCTGTCGAATGGTTTGCAGAAGGACTACGTGTCCGACGCCGAGCGTATGGTGCAGACCACTGGCGACACCGGCCCTTACCTGCAGTACGCCCACGCTCGCGGTCTGGACTTGTTGGGTATTGACGCTCCCGACCGAATGTGATCATGGCACTCCGACGGTGGTGCGCACGCGTCGAGTCGGTTAGTCCCCACCGATGATCGGACACGGTCGCGGCTGTTAGGCTGGTTGTGTCCGTGATGCGATGGGTAACGTCGCCCATCTTGCGCATCGTCATGTCGTTGCCTGGGTGAATGACCACTCAGGCACATGTGGGAAAGGATGAACGTCATGGCATTCAATTTGAAGAATCGTCATCTGTTGTCGCTGGCACATCACAGCACCGAGGAGATCGAGTTCCTCGTCCGGCTCGCTGCCCAGCTCAAGCAGGCCAAGTATTGCGGGACCGAGCAGCCCATGCTCGAGGGGAAGAACATCGCCCTCATCTTCGAGAAATCGTCGACCCGCACCCGGTGCGCCTTCGAAGTAGCGGCCCATGATCAGGGCGCACACGTGACGTATTTGGGTCCGAGTGGATCCCACATCGGTCACAAGGAGTCCATGAAGGACACCGCCCGGGTGCTGGGACGCATGTATGACGCCATCGAATATCGCGGGTTCCATCAATCCGTCGTCGAGGAGTTGGCCGAATACGCTGGAGTCCCGGTGTTCAATGGTCTGACCGACGAGTTTCACCCCACTCAGATGCTCGCCGACGCCCTGACCATGCAGGAGCACGCTCACAAGCCCTTCCACGAGATCACGTTCGCCTACGTCGGCGACGGTCGAAACAACATGGGCCGTTCCCTCCTGCTGCTGGGTGCCAAGCTCGGTATGGACGTCAGGATTGGAGCCCCGGAGGGTCTGCAGCCCGAGGCTGAACTCGTCGAGCAGTGCCAGGCGTGGGCCAAGGAATCGGGTGGCAAGGTGCTTGTCACGGCGTCGGCCGAGGAAGCCGTCCGTGACGTCGACTTCATTCACACGGATGTGTGGGTGTCGATGGGTGAGCCTGTGGAGAGTTGGGGCGAGCGGATCGACACCCTCATGCCGTTCCAGATCAACGATGATCTGGTCAAGGCTGCCAACAATCCGCGTGTCAAGGTCATGCACTGCCTGCCTGCCTTCCACAACGCCGAGACGACGGTGGGCGCCGAGATCGCCGAAACCTACCCGCAGCTAACCAATGGCATCGAGGTCACCGAGTCGGTCTTCGAGTCCCCGGCGTGCATCGCCTTTGACCAGGCGGAGAACCGCATGCACACCATCAAAGCGGTCATGGTCGCCTCCCTGGCTTGACGGTGGGACGGGAGGAAGAACCCATGAGAATCTTGGTCGCATTGGGCGGCAATGCTCTGCTGCGACGTGGTCAACCCATGACGGCAGACAATCAGCGCGCCAATGTGAGGATTGCGGCTGAGCGGATCAAGGAGGTCGCCGTCGATCATGAGGTCGTCGTGGCTCACGGCAACGGCCCCCAGGTGGGGCTGCTGGCCTTGCAGTCGACGGCCTACCAGGAAGTCGGCATCTATCCGTTGGACGTGCTGGGCGCCGAGTCCCAAGCCATGATCGGTTACATGATCGAGCAGGAGCTCGGCAATGTCATGCCCAAGGAGCAGCAGATCGTCACCATGATCACGATGACGGTCGTCGACGCCGATGATCCTGCCTTCGACAACCCCACCAAACCGATCGGTCCGGTCTACGACAAGGAGACTGCCGAAAAGTTGGCAGCCGAGAAGGGGTGGTCCATCGCTGCCGACGGCGAGTACTACCGCCGAGTGGTGGCATCCCCCCAGCCGCGCAACATCGTCGAGCAGAAAGCCATCCGTCAACTGGTCGATTCCGGCGTCCTGGTCGTGTGTGCGGGCGGCGGGGGCATTCCGTGTGTCTTCGACGAGGAGGGCAACCTTCATGGTGTCGAAGCTGTCATCGACAAGGACTTGGCATCGGCGGAGTTGGCGGTGAGAGCCGGGGCTGATCTGCTCGTCATCGCCACCGACGTTGACGGCGTCTATGAGAACTGGGGTACCCCCGATCAGACGTTCATCAAGGAGATGCGTGCCGAGGACGCCCTGAATGCGAGGTTTGCGGCGGGGTCGATGGGGCCGAAGGTGCGGGCAGCCTGTAACTTCGCCCTGGCGACCGGAAAGCGTGCTGTGATCGGTTCCCTCGAGGATATTCGCGGTCTGGTTGATGGTACCTGCGGGACGGCGATCGTCTCCGACTCATCTGGAGACGTCGAGCTTCACTGATCAGTTCACGCACGAGTGCCGCAGACGTGGATGTCTGCGGCACTCGTGACAATTATGGACGTTCCTCGATGGTTCGGGCGTCGACGAGGTTGAGTCTCATGATCTTTCCGATCAGGCCACGCGCGGTAAACAACACCGAGATGGCCTCGACGACCAGGACGGTTGTTCCGATAGTCGCCAGGATGCTGAATCTGGTGTTGGCGAGCTGGGAGCACATGAAGGCCACACCGATGACGAGGCTGTGACGTCGGCCTGCGGGCACCCCGCGGGACGTGGTCCAGGCCAGGTGGGCTGTCCCCATCCCCGGAGAGACGCCGAGGCGTCCAGTCATGGCAATGATGACGTAGACGAGGTTGAAAGCCACGAGAAGCGATGTCCCGTAGGTCGTCAGGGCATGTTCGGCGGCAGCCTTGTTCTGAGGGTTGTGGTAGAGGATGACCATCACGATCGCGGCTGTGACGCCCATGGCTGCGATGTCGATGAGAATAACCCACCAGACGTCAATGAGGAGGGCGAGGAACCGTCGTCCCTTCGTGACTGCGCGCGGCTCGTCGGCCTGCTTCTCCATCGTTTCTGGGGCCTGCGAGAAGTGCGGGGCAAACGTCGTGGCGAGGACGCCGAGGACGCCACCGAGGGTGTTGGTGATGAGGTCGTTGATGTCAGCGACGCGGTATTGGCAGTTGGATAGGAACCAGTTTCCGGTGTACTGGGTGAGCTCGATGCCTAGGGAGGTTCCGAGGCTGAACAGCATCGCGGCCCAGGGGCGCATCCGGAGCAATCGGACGGCAAAAAAGCCCAGTGGAACGAAAAGGGCGATGTTGAGCACCATTTGCAGCATTGGCGGGCTGGTGAGCACCTGCGTGATGGGTTCGCCGGCGAGCTGGTGGGCCATGTCGCGGAAGTACTCTGTGGGATCGAGGATGAAGCGACGCGGATGGGCTGCGCAGTATTCATCGGACAGTGGGGGCACCGGGAAGATCGTGTAGGCGATGAGCGCGCTGACGTACACGAAATTGGTGAAGATCAGCACCATTCGTCCGAAAGAGGGTGCGCCGAAGCGCCTGAACTGGTGGATGAGTACGGGGACGAATGCGACGACGCTGATGCCTGCGCCAATGAGTACCGAGATGAGTGACTTTGCGAGCATGAGTCCTTCCAGCGATGGGCTAAGGCCAATATGACAGGGCAGGGTATCGGCAAGCATCCTCCCGCGGAACGAAAACCAAGTCGAACTTGGGTTGTGGGGCTGTTTGACAAGGACGCTAAGATAATGAGAACCGTTATCAACTATGTGAGACTATGACGAACAGGAGGATCATGAAGGTCAGGAACTCCCTGCGATCCCTCAAGAACCAGCCCGGCTCCCAGGTGGTACGCCGCCGTGGCCGTGTCTATGTCATCAACAAGAAGAACCCACGGTTCAAGGCTCGTCAGGGCTGAGCCCACGCGCTGGCTGCCCCGGCGACGGCCGGGAATGAGCGATCGCCCGTCTCAATCTGAGACGGGCGATCGCTGCGTCACCGCGTCACTGCGCGCGTGCCGTGGTGGCCTTCGCGTCGACGAGATGGAGATGCATGATCTTGGCGATGATGCCCCGTTCGTCCCATAGCAGCGAGACGGCCTCAAGGAACAGGATGACGATGCCGATCGACGCGAACATGCCAACTGATGTCTTGCCGAAGACCGAGAGGATGAAGGCCGCACCGATGACGAGGGTGTGAACTCGTCCAGACGGGCGCCCATCCGCGTCAACCCACGCGAGATGCATGGCGTTGGTTCCAGGCGAGAAGCCGAAGCGTCCCGCCGCAGAGACGATGACATAACCGATATTGATGGCCAGGAGAAGTGCGGTGCCGATCGGGTGTATGGCCGACTCGATGGCGGTCGTGCGGGTGATGTCGCTGAGCTCGTACAGCGCGGTGCCGCCCGTGAAGAGGCCCCACCCGATGCCGTTGAGGGCGAACACGAACATCACATCGACGAGCAGGGCACCGAATCGCTGCCCCCTTGTTGCCGGCCTGGACTCACCTGCGCTCCCTGTGGGGCTTGATGACTTGTGCTCCTTGCGAGTCTTGACGATGAGGGTGGGGATGGCGAGGACTATGAGAATGGCGATGGCAATGAGACCAAGGATGAGCTGTTGACTGGTCATGATGTCCTTCCTCGTCATTGGGCGATGATCGGGATGGTGTCCACCGTGCCAGTGGGGCGGATCATCAGACATCGTGCTGCGGTACCAAAAGTGAGTGGTACACGGGTTTGATCGCAGCGATAGCGGGAGGAAGTACGATCGCCCATCCTTTCCGGATGGGCGATCGTGACTGTGATGCAGGGTTACTCAGGTCTCAGTCGTCGTTCTCGGCCTTCGTGGCGGCCTGCGCGACCTGCTCCTCGCTGACGTCAGGGTGATCCAGACGCCACTGGGCCTGCCAAGCTGCGCCGATGATGCCGGCACGGTTGAACAGCTGAGCCGGGACGATCGGTGTCTCCAGGTCGAGGTACTGGAAGAACTTCTCGTGATCCTTGGAGACACCTCCACCGACCACGAAGAGGTCGGGGGAGAAAAGCATCTCGACAACCTCGTAGTAGGGCTGCAGACGCTTGGTCGCCCAATCCTTGTAGGACATCTTCTTGCGGTCCTTGACCGAGGACGCGGCGCGTTTCTCGGCATCGTGGCCGTCGATCTCCAAGTGACCGAGTTCGGTGTTGGGCAGCAGGACGCCATTGTTGATGACAGCCGACCCGATGCCAGTACCCAGGGTGGTGAGGATGACGACGCCCGGGACGCCCTTCGCCGCGCCGTAGTGGACCTCGCCCAGGCCAGCGGCGTCGGCGTCGTTGAGGACAGTCACGGGACGGCCGAGGGCCTCACTGATGTAGTTCTCGGCGTGCAAACCAGCCCAACCCTGGTCGAGGTTGGAGATGAAGGGAATGACGCCGTGGCGTGCCGGGGCGGGGAAGGAGATGCCGACCGGTCCGTCGCCAATGGTGGGGGCGAAGTTGTCGACAATCTCGCGCAGCACGGCGACGACGTTCTCGGGGGACGACTTCTCAGGGGTGGGGATACGAAGTCTCGGTTCGGCGAAGTCTCCGATGTCGAGGTCTACCGGGGCCCCCTTGATCCCGGAGCCGCCGACGTCAATTCCCAGCACGTTGCTCATGGCGACAAGGGTAGTGGGTGGTGGCGGAAGGAGGGGAGACCGAGGTCAGAGGCGGTTACCGATGGTGAGCGGTGTCGAGTGGGTCCGTCTGACCAGGGTGAGACCGGTCGGGGTCGCGCAGTTCCCGGGCCCGGGCGGCATGGGTGCGGTCCATCTGGCCCATGACAAAGGTGCGCGCATCCGATGCGTCGAGGTTGGTACACGACACCGTCACCGGACCCGACGGGGTGTGCACAGACACATCGGCCAGTCCGAGCTGACGCTGCAGCGGACCCTGTGCCAGCCGTACCGACTGAGATCGGGCGTGCGGGACGACGCTCAGGGTGCGGTTGAACAGCCCCTGCCGTGTTACGACGACCTCGTCGTCAAACCCCCAGGCAATGACCTTCTGGTCGAACCAGCGGAACCACCGGGCTCGTTTCGGGATGCCGTTGAGGTGCACCGAATCCAGCCGGAACCCTGGCCACAAGGCGTCAAGGGCGGCGCGGACCTGGGCGTCGTCGCCGATGGGCAGCAGAACGGTCGACTGTTCGACGTCCGACAGACCAGCGCCACCGAGCACCGTCATTGTGATACGGGACAATCCGAACGGACGCCACAGCAGCGGCGTGACCACCTCCACTGCTTGCACCCTGTGTACCGGGACGGTGCGCGTCGTGAGGCTGGTCAGACCGTGGACGGCTTTGAGGGCACCTGCCGACCTCAGCAGACGGAACTTCCACGCGGCGTCGAGCTGCTTCCACACCACCCCGATCATGGACAGCGATACGGCCAGGATGGCGGCAATACCGAGAGGCTGATGGGCGGCGACGCTGAGGACGATTGACGCGATCAGGGCCAATACTTGGAAGACGAACGTCATCGACAAGAACCCGGCGATGAGGGCTCGCTTGGCTGTGACGTTGACGATTTCGTGCTCGTCTCGGCGTCGATCCCACCATTGAGATCCGACACCGTCACCTGCACTGTCGGTAGGAGACGGGGCGGCGTCGCGGTGTGCTCGCGAGATGAGCAGGTCGCGCAGATCGTAGGCCTCGCTACGTTTCAAGAACTCGATCTTCTTGGAGTCGGACGCTCCGACGTCGATGTTGAGGCTCGCCAGACCGACGATCCGGGCGGCGAAGGGCTGGACGACGTCGATTCCTTGAATCTTGGACAGGGCCAGCCGATCGGATTCGTGGGTGATGAAGCGGTGCTCGATGCGCACTTCGTCCTCGTCGATGTGGAACCTCGTGGTCGCCCACACGAAGGCTCCCACAATGATCTGCAGGATGGCCACGACGACGATGATGCTTCCGCCGAATCCCAGTTCGCGGACGGACAACGAGCGCAGGTCCTTGCCGTCCTGGAGCAACTGCTTGAGCAGGATGAAGGCTGCGGCAGCGATGACCATCCAGCCGCGCACCAAAGGGGTGGCCCAGTGTGGGCGTCTCTCCACGACCCCCTCGGGCGCAGGCTGCTCGACAACCGGGGCGGGGGGAATGGTGATGTCGCGTCGGTCCTCGTCGAGGCGCTGTTGATCTGGGGTCACAGGGCCGCGTCCTTCTCCTCGGCCATCTCCGTGATCCGGTCGCGTAGGGCCTTGGCCTCCTCGGCGGGCAGACCATCAATCGAGGCGTTGGTCGCCATCGCTGCGGTGACCAGCTCCACGGATGCCACACCCCAGTGCCGGTCGACGGGGCCAGCCTTGATCTCGACGGCCTGCATCCTGCCATAGGGCACGATGACCATCTCCCGGAACCACGGCCCGGAGCGAATGCACAGGTCGCTTCCCCGTTCGCACCAGCCCATCGCAGCCACGACGGCCGGCATCCGCGAAAACCGCCATCCGGTGAGGACCAAGCCAACTACGGCGGCGATGACACCAGCCCACCAGGTCACGAAGATTCCCAGCACGACGGCGAGAATGACTGTCTGGATGCCCCAGGTCAGGCAGACCATGAGCCTCTTGACGGTCACGAATTGCGGGGATACCGGGTGCCATTCGCCTCCTGGCGGGCTGAAGAGATCGTCCACGGCACGCAACATTAACAAGGGGTGATGCTAGTCCCAAGGCATACTTTGGCGCTGGTGTCGCGACGTACTGTGGTCGCGAATCCGCGACGAGGGCCGTTGCGGCGCCCTGCAGCCTTGGCGACCGCTACCGCTGGCTTGTCGGCGGTGCGACGGGGCAGCATGTGAAGGTAATAGGTCGTCTTGACTCCCATGCGCCATGCAGCGGTGTAGAGGTCCTCCATGTCACCGACCGACCGGGACGCCAGGTAGATGTTTCGGCTGATGGCCTGGTCCACCCACTTCTGGGCCCGGGCAGCCACGTTGAGGTAGGCCATCGGGTCGAGGGTGGAGGAGGTGCCGTATACACGTCGCAGTGAGGCCGGGATGGCGTCGATCTGACTGGGATCGCCCTGGTGACGCAGCACTTCCTCGCGCACCTTCTCCCACAGCCCGAGCTTCTTGAGGTCGGCCACGAGGTTGGGGTTGACCTCGAGGAACGTCCCGTCCGAGCTCGTTCGGGAGAACACGTGGGACACTTGCGGGTCCAGGCCCGGGGTCGTGCCGGCAACCAGGCCAATCGACGCCGTTGGGGCGATGGCCATGACGGTGGCATTGCGCATCCCTTGGCTCACCTTGGCGCGCAGCCCGTCCCAGTCCATCCGCGTCGTCCGGTCGACGTCAACGGGTATGCCACGGTCATGCTCGAGGACGGTCAGGGTGTCGACCGGGACCATTCCCTTCGACCAGCCGGAGCCCTCGAACATCGGGTACGAGCCACGCTCGACGGCCAGGTCAACAGAGGTGTCGATGGCGTGCCAACTGATGAACTCGATCACCCGGTCGACGATCTCGCAGGCCTCGGGGGAGTCATAGGGCACCCGCACCTGCTCGAGCATGTCCGTCAGCCCCATGACGCCCAGGCCGATGGCCCGGTTCTCCAGATTGGAACGCTCGGCCTGGGGCACCGCCGAGGCAGTGATGTCGACGAGGTTGTCCAGGTGACGTACCGCCAGGCGAGTGGTGGCGGCCAGTTGCTGCCAGTCCATGCGACGTTTCCCCCGCGGACCGACGAGGTGCCCGGCGAGGTTCACCGAAGCCAGATTGCACACCGAGGTGTGGTCGCGATCCTGGGGAAGGCAGATCTCGGTGCACAGATTCGAGGAGTGAATCGTCCCGGTGTTGTTGTTCAACGCACGGGTGTTGACGCTGTCCTTCCATGTCAGCCACGGGTGGGACGTCGTCTGCAGGCTCACCAGGATGGCCCGGAACTGCTCGCGGGCGGTGGTGCGATGGAACCGCGTGATCGCCCCGGCCTCGGCCTGCTCGATGTAGTGGGCGTACCGCTTCGAGAAGGCCGACCCGGTCAGCTCGGTGAGATCGGGGGTCTCGGCGGGGTCGAAGAGGTACCAGTCCTCGTCCTTGGCGACCCGCTTCATGAACTCGTCGGAGATCCACACCGCAGTGTCGGCGTTGCGGGTGCGTCGGTAAGGATCACCGGAGTCGCGCCGCAGATCGAGGAACTGCGGGAAATCCATGTGCCAGTTCTCCATGTAGAAGCACAGCGAGCCGAGTTTCTCCCCGTCCCGCGAGACTGCCTGCAGCGTCGAATCGATGGTGTGCATGACAGGGATCGGCCCAGTCGAGGCGGTGTTGCCGGAGCGAAGCGGTGACCCCTCGCAGCGCAGATCCGACATCGAAACGCCCATGCCGCCGGTGCCCTTGGTGATCCACATGACGTCACGGATCGTCCGAGCGATGTGCTCGAGGTCATCCTCGGTGCGCATGACGAAGCAGGTGGACAGCTGACCAGCCGGGGTTCCCGCGTTGACGAGGGTCGATTCGGCCGCGAGGTGACGCAGGTTGCTCATCGAGTCATACAAGGCCAGCGCCGAGGAGGTCGGATCATCCTCGGTCAGGCTGAGCCCCATCGCCACGCGCATCCAGAAGTACTGAGGCACCTCCAATGCCTGATTGTCGGTGCGCAAGAGGTAACGGTTGACGATGGTGCGCACGGCGGTGAAGTTGAGGAGGTCGTCACGAGTCGGGTCGATGGCGTCCGCCAGGGCGTCAAGGTCAAAGACCTGGCCCAGACGCTGGTCGAGGTGACCGCCGGAGACGAGACTGTTGATCGTGCTCGGGAAGCAGAGACGGTGCAGATCGCGCACCCGATCCGGGGCGACGTCACCCACGATGTCATGGGTGTTGCCGAAGACCTCCTTGTACAGCTTCTTGACCGCGATACGGCTTGCGATGGTGTCAAAGGCCGGGTCGTCCTTGGCATTGCCCAGGGCTACCTGAATGACGGCCTCGTCCAGGGCATCGGTGGTGATGCCGTCGAACAGGGTGATCTCCACCTCAGCCTGCAGCAGGGTTGCCCGGGCGACGGCGTCGTCCAGCCCACGGGCTGAATCCATGATGGATGCGGCGACTTCGTTGCCGTCGTAGGGGGCCAGGGATCCGTCGCGTTTGCGGACGCGGATGGTTGAAATGGGGTCGGCGCTCATTGCAATTCCTCCGTGCGATGCCGTAGGCACGCGACCGGGCGGAATGCGGCGGGGACACTGGTCCCCATGAACGCTGCGATACTTCCCGCGAGATCGCGAACCGGGCCCCGCGGTTGCGGGACCACACCTGGCAGGTCTTCGGACTCACGAGCACTTTTTGCCTACTGGCCGTCGCTTCCCATGCCGAAGCACAGTGCGTGATGACGGCGGTCGTTCTCGTACACCGCTGCGGGGCAGCTCCGGATTCTCACCGGATTCCCTCTTGGCCCGTGCGAACACGGGAACCATGTGCACTGGTCACTATATGAACGCTGATCAAGGACAGTCAACGCATGTTGTGGGGAGTCCGACGTTGGTAGGCTTGCGCCATGACGGTCCCGGACGACTGGCGGATTGGTGATGCTGAGCGCGCTCGGGCAACGGACATCCTCGACAATGCGTGGGTCGAGGGAAAGCTCACGCGCGATGAACATGACGAACGCGTCGAGGCTGCTTTGCAGGCCCGCACCTATGGCGATCTGGGCGGGTTGCTCTCTGACCTGGGCGCGACGGTCGAGAACATTGCCCTGCCCGCTGTGGGCCATCAGGGAGACCCCGTGCGCGTCGCTCCCGGCCCGGATACCGACCGCATGATCTGCATCATGAGCGACACGGTCTGGGCCTCTGGACGAACGATGGCCAAGCACACCAACGTCATCGGCATCATGGGGGATCCGTGCTTCGACCTGACGTCCATGTCGTGGGCAAGTCGTCACATCACCATCGATCTGACGATCTTCATGTGCGACGCGACTCTCCTGGTACCCGACGGGGTGCGCATCGAGGACTCGATGTCGCACGTTCTCGGAGAAGTCAAGGTCCTCGGACTCTCCCAGCCAGGCCCCGATGCCCCGGTCCTCACCTTGAGCGGGACGAACATCCTCAGTGACGTCGTCATCTTCGGCCCTGGATCCAAGAAGTTCGCAAAGCACAAAAAGAGATGGAATCGCTGACGTTCGTCGGCCCGGTCCGCTCACAAGGGTCATTCCAAGGGGGACAGGGCCGTCACCGTGACAATCCATTGCTTGTTGACGAGGATCAGCGCCAGGCTCCTCGGAACCTCGCCGGATGCCACGGGGCGTCCTCGTTGGGAACACCCAGCTCGTGAGCGGCGCGCAACGGCCAATTGGTGTCACGCAGGGCTGCTCGACCGACCATGACGGCGTCGGCGCTGCCGTCTTCGACCAGCTTCTCGGCCAGCTCTGCGGTCCAGATCATGCCGACGGTGGCGGTGGGAATCCCTGCCTCGGCGCGTATCCGTGCCGCCAGATCAGCCTGGTAGGCCGGGGCGACGGGGATGGGTGCCGATGAGTTACCACCCGAGGAAGCGTCCAGCAGGTCGACGCCGGCCTCGGCAAAACGACGCGACAATTCGACGGAGTCCTCGACCTGCCAGCCGTCGTCTCGCCAGTCAGTGACCGACAGGCGCGCCAGCAGGGGCATGTCGTCGGGGATGGCGCCGCGTACAACCCGCGCGACCTCCAAAGGCAGACGGACACGTCCGTCGAAGTCACCTCCCCAGCCGTCGGTGCGGGTGTTGGACAGCGGTGAGTAGAACTGGTGCAGCAGGTAACCGTGGGCGCTGTGAATCTCGACGGCGTCGAACCCGGCTTCCACGGCTCGCGCTGCAGCGGTGCGGAAGTCGTCGATGACCTTCGCGATGCCGTCCTCGTCCAGGGCTGCCACGGGCAGGCCGACGTACTGCTTTCCGTCAGCCGGTGCGTCAGTCGGGCCGACCGGAATCCAGCCGCCCCGTTCGGGAGGCACCACAGCACCGTGGAATCCTGGCCACCACTTCTCGGTGGAAGCCTTACGGCCAGCGTGGCCCAACTGCACGGCGATCGTGCCGCCCAGTTGGTGAACAGCATCGGTGACGGTGCGCCACGCCGCTATCTGGTTGTCATTCCACAACCCGGTGTCATAAGGGCTGATGCGCCCTTCCGGGCTCACTGCGGTGGCCTCGGCGACGATGAGGCCGAAGCCACCCACAGCGAAGGAGCCGTAGTGAACCAGATGCCAGGTGCCCGGGATCCCATCCTGGGACTCCACTGCGTACTGGCACATGGGTGGCAACCAGACTCGGTTGCGCACCGTCAATCCACGAAGGGTGAGGGGCTGGAAGAGCAGCGGTGACGTCATGACTCCATGACATCACGCTGCTCAACCCTCACGGGCCTCACGGATGAAAGTGATAGTTCGGAGTCCACTCGCGCACGGACGTCACCTGGACCGCCGTCTTGGGGTAGGGGTCCGCCTCGAGCAGATGGTCGAGGGCTGCACGGTCAGGGACGGTGTAGATGAGTACCGCTCCGCTGCCGTCGGCCAGTGGGCCAGCGTTGACGAGTTGGCCACGCTCGAGCATCCTGTCAAGGTTCACGAGGTGGGCCGGACGTGCCGCCATGCGCTCTTCGGAATGGGCGGGGTCGTAATGGGTTTCGACGATGAAAACTGCCATGGCCCAATGCTATTGGGGCGTGGGCCAGGACTGAAGGGTCGACAAGGCGCCAGAAATCCACACCCCGGGCGTCACGGCGGGCAATACGCAGCACACCTCACTTGCCGAGGTGGTATCAGGGCTTGTCAGACTGTGATTCAGGGGACGGTGACGGCAAACGTGCGCGGTCTTGCACGGCAGCGGGAACATTGACCGCCCAAGGTTTTGACAACGGTTCAGCCGACGGTGCACCTGCCGGTCGACACCGGGTGGTTGTCGCTGGGCCCAACAGCGCGAATGAACGCGCGGGTCTGGTTGTTCGTCAGCGCGTACCCGGTCTGCGGCTGGCTGGTGGACCTGCCGAAGATCGTGCCGGCGACCTTGCCGTCGGTCGTCAGTAGCGGCCCACCCGAGTTGCCCGGACGCACCGTGGCACGCAGTGAGAGAATCTCGCGCACGACGGTGCCGGTGCCGTAGATGTTCTCGCCGCGGGCCTGGATCGACGGACCCACGGTCGCGGCTCCCAAGGTGTACCCACCATCCAGCGGGAATCCTGCCACGACCGCCGCGTCACCGTTGTTGACGGTCGAGGCCATCGTCAAGGCCGGGGCATCAAGATTCGGAACCGCCAACACCGCCAGATCTACGTCCGGGTCATAGGCGATGACGCTGGCCTGCAGTCGAGCCCCAGTCCCGCCCACCTGCACGGTGACGCCGTCGGACCCCGCGACGACGTGGGCATTCGTCACCACCCGGTGAGGGGAGCTCACCCATCCAGTGCCCTCGGAGGCCCGATCACACTGCGGGGCGCGCGACCTCACCTTGACGATCGATGTGGCTGCCCGCCGCACCGCCTCGGTGGTGACAGCATCGTCGTCGGGGGCCGGCCCCGGCGGCAGCAGGTTGGGGGTGTCGCCGGCAAAGACCTTCGGGAAGGCGTCGGCCGCCTGCCCGACCAGTCGGGTGGCAGCGTCGTTGACCTGTTCCGGGATGACGCGGTTGGTCTGAGTGACGATGGATGACTCGTCGATGGCCCAGGCCCACGACGGTGGCAGGACGGGTGCCAGAGCTGTCGCGGCCACCGTGATGACCAGGGCACTCGCGATGACGTGGAGCACCGCGCCGCCCACACTGTCCACAGTGTCCAACCGCGCTGAGGTGGAGGCATTCCGGAGGCGTCGGGCGATGGTCAGGCAGACGCCCTCGATGATTTTGGCGACGACGAGGATGATGCACGCCCGCGCCGCTCCTTCCGCCAGCCAGGTCCAGTTCTCGTCGAAGAATGCCTCGGCAACGATGCCGGAGATCCACAGACCGGCCCACAGCCCGAGAACCAATCCGGCGACGCTGACCACTGCGACGATGGCTCCGCGCTTCCACCCGGTCATGGCACGCCCGGCGAGGTACACCACGAGAATGGTGTCGAGCACGTTGGACATGGTTCTCCCGTCTGAGGGTCACAGATGACGTGGGAAATACGGCACCTCAATGGTGCCTTCAAAACAGTTCGCAACCAACTTCGGGGCCGTGGTCACATCCGACTTCGCGGAATTCAGGGTTGTTGGTAGCTTGGCGTCATGGGTCAGCACGATGGCGGGAGCGGGGCCATGCCCGCTTGTGACGCGGATTGTGTCCACGACGATCTCGTCATCCTGCTCGACGAGGACGGCAACCACATCGGGACCGCTCCCCGAGCGACCGTTCACAGCCAGCACACCCCACGCCACCTCGCCTTTTCCTGCCATGTCCTGGACGTTGGCGGGCGAGTGCTGCTGACCCGACGGGCCCTGACGAAGGTGGCATGGCCAGGGGTGTGGACGAACACCTGTTGCGGGCATCCGCGGGTCGGCGAGACGATCATCGACGCGGCGATGCGTCGCACCCATCAGGAACTGGGCCTGGACCTTGATCCGCGTCGGATGCGTGTTGTCCTGCCTGACTTCTCCTACCGCGCCACGGATCCTCGCGGCATCGTCGAGGATGAGCTGTGTCCGGTCGTCGTCGCCCAGTTGTCCCTTCCTGAGGAACTTGCCGAACTCAATCCTGACCCTGACGAGGTCGAGGAGATCGCCTGGGTCGGCTGGCAGGACATGTATGGCCTGGCGAAATCGATGCCGGCCCTGCTGAGCCCCTGGGCCGTTGAGCAGATGCTCGATCTCGGTCCGGAACTGCCCGTCGTGCGCTGAGCGTCGATGTCTCACGGCATCGTTGAGGGTTGTCCACCGGCCTCGACGTCTGCTGTGGGAACGACACCGATGTGTTTTCCCCAGCCACGGGGGTTTTCCACAAGAAGCCTGTGGAAAACCCCCGTGGCTGGGATTGGTGACATGTGGATGAACATGCCGAGACGAAGGATCCACCAGGTGGAATTAGTGGACTCAAGAAGACCACAATGATGCTGACGGGGTAGAGGAGGGTTGCTCATGGTCTCGCGAGGCAAGGCTGTCAAGACCGCCATCGCTGGCGTTGTTGGCGTGGCCGTTGTCGGGGTGTCGGTGGCCGCCGCGTGGCCCTCGGACCTGGGACTGAAAGCCGTCCCCGACCATCAGCATGTCGTCTCCAAGTCCACGTCCAAGCCCACCTCCGCCGTGTGGCCGGCGTCTTGGTCCCGTTCCACCGCACCAAACCCCGTCATCACGCAGTCCTCCGCCCCTGCCGTCACAGCACCCGTCGCTCCGACGAATGCGCCAACCCCGAGCCCGTCGGTGTCAAAGGTCGCCCAGCCGACCGGGGTCCTGCTGTCGAAACCTCTCAATGGTCCTGTCACGTCGCCATTCGGCATGAGATTCCACCCCATCCTTCACGTCTGGAAGCTGCACACTGGCGTCGATTTCGGAGCCCCGTGTGGCACCCCGGTGGGGGCGTCCGCACCAGGAAAGGTCATCTTCGCAGGCTATGTCGGCGGGTACGGGAATCGGGTAGAGGTCGATCATGGCGTCATTGCTGGCAAGCACGTCACGACGACCTACAGCCACCTGTCGGTGATCGGCGTGCGGGTGGGACAGCAGGTGGACGTCCACCAGGCCGTTGCCCTGTCCGGGACGACGGGCTACTCAACCGGATGCCACCTGCACTACGAGGTCGTTGTCAACGGGCAGTTCACCGACCCGCTGCCGTGGCTCAACGGCAAGCCTGCTGTGGTGGACCTTGACAAGCTCAAGCCCATCAAGGGAGCGACCGTTCCTGCTGGCGAGTTGCACCATCCTGATCCGGTGCCTCCGACCCCGCATCCGATGGGCACCGCAACCCCGTCGACGAGCCCTTCCAACCCCAGCTCCACGCCGTCGAGAGCCCCCAGCAGACAACCGAGTGCTCCCAGGCCGTCCGCAGCCTCGCCGACCCTTGGCACGTCGCCATCCCCCAGCACTTCGCAGCCTGGAGCGACGACGTCACCGAAGCCGACACCGCGCGAGTCCAAGCCGACACCACGTGAGCCGAACCCTTCGCGGACGTCCTCACCCCCCACCGCGACCAAGATCGCCACTGCGAGCGGTAGCGATTCCGACCACTGACCGCGCCAGGTGCTGGTATCGACGGCCGGGAGTTCGGTTGCGTCCGCCTGAGGTGAGGGAGGTCCTCAGGAGGCCGTTGGTTCCTCGGCCGGGGGTTCTTCCCGAGGCAGGTACATGGTGAACATCGCACCACCGCTGGGAGCCCGTGACGCCTTGATCCAGCCTTGGTGACTGGTGACGGTGTGCGCCACGATTGACAGGCCCAGGCCGGTGCCAGGGGTGTTGCGGGCCTGGTCGGAGCGGTAGAACCGGTCGAAGATGTGTGGCAGGTCCGCCTCGTCGATACCGGGGCCCTCATCGCTGACGACGACGGTGTCATCCTCCATCGTCACCGTCACGGTGCCCCCGACGGGGGAGAATTTCACGGCATTGTCGAGCAGGTTCGTCACAGCCCTTTCGAGGGTCGCCTCGTCACCAAGCATCGGATGGGACTCCAGGTGGACGTTGAACTCCAGGTTCGGGCCGCGTCGTCGCCCTCTCTCGACAGCCTTCGAAACAACATCTGACAAGTCGAAATACTGCGGCCGTGGGGGAGGGGCGTCCTCGCGGGAGAGCTGGACGAGGTCGCCGATGAGACTGGAGAACTCCCCGAGCTGGGCGGCAACGTCGTCAAGGATCTCGCTGCGGGCCTGATCGGGGAGCATGTGGCTGTTCTGGTCGGCGATGAGCAGCTCGACATTGGTGCGCATGGAGGTCAGTGGGGTGCGCAGCTCGTGGGAGGCGTCGGCGATGAGCTGCTTCTGGCGTTCCCGTGAGTTCGACAGGGACGACAGCATGGCATTGAAGGAGACGGCGAGGTCTCCCAGTTCGTCGTGGGAGCGGACCGGAATGGGGCTGAGTTCGTCGGTGTCCGTCACACGATGGACGGCCCGGGAGAGGTCGCGTAGCGGTCGGGTGGCAGAGTTGCCGGCCACATATCCGGCAATGGCCGTCAGCGCGATACCCACCAGGCTGGTGCCCAGCAGGACGATCCACAATGATCCCAGAGTGCCCTTGGTGCCCGTGAGGTCCTGCCCTGCGACGAGGGCGTAGTGCACCCCGTCGG
The DNA here is from genome assembly GCF_028021195.1 of Cutibacterium equinum. Taxonomy (NCBI): domain Bacteria; kingdom Bacillati; phylum Actinomycetota; class Actinomycetes; order Propionibacteriales; family Propionibacteriaceae; genus Cutibacterium; species Cutibacterium equinum. The sequence goes on along the minus strand of NZ_CP115668.1, from coordinate 2,142,181 downwards.
AGGTGAACGGCACTGCGACGATGCGTATCGGAACACCACGGGAGTCGGTGACGGTGCGGGCCTTGACACCCGTGCCAGTACGGGCGACGGCAAGTTCCTGCGCCCCGGTGGTGACGGTGACCTCGGCCCCCGGGGCGGTGGTGACCTGACCGTCGGCCCGCACCAGGATGAGCGTGGTGTTCGTGGCCGCCAGAGAACCGGCTTCCAGCCCGCCGAGGTTCTGAGGGTCGGCGGCGACGCTCGGAGAGATGGTCGTGGCCATCCGTGTCAGCTGCTCGTCCAGCTCGTTGTACAGCGAGATGCGGGTCATGAGCCAGGCAGACAGGGAGGTCAACGCCACCGCAATGACCACGGCAATCGACACCAGGAGGCTGACCCGGCGCCCCATCGTCATGCGACGTGGCAGTGGGCGCCAATTCAGCAGGCTGCGCCACCAACGACGGATCACGAATTCGCTTCCCGCAGCACGTAGCCGACCCCCCGGACGGTGTGGATGAGACGAGGCTCACCATCGTGCTCGGTCTTGCGGCGCAAATATCCGATATACACCTCGAGGGAGTTCGCCGTCGTCGGGAAGTCGAATCCCCACACCTCGTGCAGCAGCCACGAGCGCTCCAACACCTTCTCCGGGTTGTGGAGGAAGACGGTCAACAGGGCGAACTCGGTGCGCGTCAGGCTGATACGACGGTTGCCGCGGGTGACCTCACGGGTGCCTGGGTCCAAGGTGAGATCAGCGAAGGACAATTGCTCGGGGGCCTCGGCGGGCTCCGGCTCAGGGCGGGAACGACGAGTCAGAGCCCGGAGGCGGGCCAGCAGCTCGTCCAGGGCGAAGGGCTTGACCATGTAGTCGTCTGCACCGGCATCCAGGCCGTCCACACGGTCGTCGACGGCGTCGCGGGCGGTGAGGATGAGGATCGGGACGTCGTTGCCGTTGCTGCGCAACATCCGAGTGGCCTCGAGCCCGTCGAGACGCGGCATCATGACGTCCATGATGACGGCGTCAGGATGGTTGCCGGACAGGTGGGCAAGGGCCTCGACGCCGTCAGCAGCACTGTCGACCTCGTAGCCGCTGTACTGCAGGGAGCGAGCGAGGGACTCTCGCACCGCGCGGTCGTCGTCAACGACGAGAATGTGCATGCTCATGGCTTGACGTCCTCCGTCGGGGTGGGGCCAGCGGCTGGCTCTGGTGTGGGCTGGGTCACCGGGTCTGTCGTGGGGGTGGGCTCTGTGGCCGGTTCCGTCGAGGTCGCAGAGTCCTTGGGGAGGGCGGAGTCCTCGGGTACGGGAGAGTCCTCGGGTACGGAGGAGTCCTCGGGTACGGGGGAGTCCTCGGGTACGGGAGAGTCCTCGGGGGCCGGGGTCTGGTCAGCGGCAGGCCTCGCCTCTCGCGTACGGCGTCTTTCCTCGGCGCGCTGCAGGGCCGCCTTCTCGCGTTCTTCCTTGTCATGGGCGGCACGGGTGGCAGCCGCCACCTTGGCCAGACCGTCGAAGCGGGGCTTGTGAGGGGCGGGAGTGGTTTCTGGGGTGATGGAGCGTTGGGAACGTACGAGGACGCCGTTGACGTCGCGGGTGAACCAGCGAACCAGGCCACGTCCCATCACCTCGGTGTGGCCGGTCGAGGCGTCGATGCGCAGGCAGGTGCCTTCGTCGACGGCAACAGCGCTGGACAGCAGGCCGGACTCGACGGCGGAGATGAGGAGGCCGTCGCCAGACAGGGTGTCGTTGTGGGTGGTGACGGTCAGGCTGACCAGGCCAAGACCCTCGACGAAGGTGACCTCCTCGTATCCCTCGGCTCCTGCCGGCTGGCCCACGCGGCGCCCCTGGAGCTGCCAACCTCCGGCCAGAGCGGTGATGCTGGGAGCCATCGCGCCGGCCGAGAAGCCCAGCCACGGCGCACCGCCGCGCACCAGCATCGAGAGTTGCTCAGCGGCTGGTGCCAGACCGTTGATGTAACTGGGGACGGCTCCGCCTCCGACGATGATGCCGGCAAGGGTGTCCAGGCCCTCAGGAAGCTGGAAGGACTCGTTGGTGGCCCACAGTGGGGTGGCAGGATCGCCCATTGTCGGGGCGGTACCCGGACCATCGAGGTGGATGGGGAGGATGTTCGCGTCCGCCCATCGGGAGGTGACGATGTGCGTCAGCTCGGCGAGGTGGTCGGCGGACTCGGAAGCAGGACCGGCCACGACGACCGCAACCGGAGCGTCAGCGTTGTGATGGCGGGCCTGGGAGACGAACTCGTCGTAGACCTCCGCCAGTGAGTCGTCATACCCTCCACCGACCAAGAACAAACTCATGGGGACAGCCTATAGTGCCGGCCCGAGTGGTCTTGGGGGACCAGCGCGATGGCAGGCAACTGGATCAGATCAGAGAGCGCACTTCGGCAACGATTCCGGCCATTGCGGCCTCGATGGCTGCCAGGGTGTCCTCGAATCCGTCGGCCGAGCCGTACCAAGGGTCTGGCAGGGATGTGCCGGGTTTGCAGTTGGGGTCATAGTCACGGATGAGGCGGAGATTGTCGGCCTCAGGTGCCATGCGCTTCATCATCGTGATGTGGCGCGGTTCGGCGGCGATGACGAGATCGGCCGACATGATCTCGGACTCGTCGATCTGGTGGGCCCTGTGGCCCGAGCAGGGGTATCCGTGGGACGTCAGGACTGATGCAGCTCTCGGGTCCATCGGTGAGCCGTGCTCCTCATCGCTGACACCGGCGCTGGTGATGCGGGCCTCCAGGCCCTCGTCGGACAACATCTTCTTGGCAACGAATTCGGCCATCGGGGAACGACAGATGTTTCCCCAGCACACAAAAATGACCGAGGGCGGGTTCTGCTTGCTCACAGGAGTTCCTTCCACAGACGATGGGTCCAGTCTGCCTGAGGTGGGCAGGGGCGTGGTTCCGGTGGACAGCGATGACGCGAGGGCGGGGTCGGCTGACAATCGGTGTCTGTTGTATCGAATCGCAGACTGGCGCCTCAACCTGCAATATCCTCGAACCATGAATCCCTGAGTGAGGAACACCACACCCGCGCCCTTCGCGGACCGACCAGCCCATCGACCATCTCGCCGGGAGATTCATGCCCACCATGACGTCAGAACACAGCAGCCAGGCCACCGAGGCCGGGATCAGCGACGAAGTTCGCACCCTTTATGCCGACGCACTGACCCGCGAACCGGCCCTCGCCCCACCCCCGTCGAACGGCAGTCGACTCGCCAACCTGTGGCGGGCCCGCACCTACATGCGTCCCTACCTTGGCCGGTTCGTCACCATGGTGGTCTTCGCCTTCCTCTCGACGATCGCCGGCATCGTCACCCCGCTGCTGACCCGACGCATCATTGACGGCCCGGTCGCCCACTCCGACCACCGTGGTCTGTGGGTGCTGGGCACCGCCGCGATTGGGGTCGGCGTCGTCGAGGCCCTCTTCATGTTCCTGCGCCGTTGGGTCGTCGCGCGGGCCACCTTGGGCGTCGAGGCCGGCATTCGGCTGGACATGTACGCCAAGTTGCAGCGCCTACCGCTGGGTTTCCACACCCAGTGGGAGTCGGGTCAGTTGCTCAGCCGCATCATGAACGACCTCTCGACGCTGCGCCGCTTCATCGCATTCGGCCTGTTGTTCATCATCATGAACACCTTCCAGATCGTCGTCGTGACGATCTTGTTGCTGCGGATGTACTGGCCGCTGGGCGTCGTCGTGCTGGTCTCGGCGGTCCCGATCGTCTGGTTGTGCCTGTGGAACGAGCGCCGTTACGTCAAAATCTCCCGCACCATCCAGGATCAGACCGGCGACGTCGCCTCAGCCGTCGAGGAATCGGTCCATGGGCTGCGTGTCATCAAGGCTTTCGGCCGGTCTGAGCACGTGTACGAGGGGTTTGACGCCAAGGCGACCACCCTGTGGCAGACCAGCCTGAACCGGGTGAAATTGGTCTCGGCCTTCTGGACCTTCCTCGAGGCCATCCCGACCCTCACCCTCATCGTCGTGTTGGCCATCGGCGCCTACGCCGCAGCGCACGGTCACCTCACCTTGGGAACCCTGGTCGCCTTCATCACCCTGATGCTCAGCCTCATCTGGCCGATCTCCTCGCTGGGATTCCTGCTGTCGATGACCCAGGACGCCATGACGGCTTCCGACCGCATCACCGAGATCTTCGACGCCCCCGAGACCATCCACGACGGGCCGCGTCGCCTCGACGACCCGCAGGGCGAACTCATCTTCGACGACGTCTCCTTCCACTACCCCGACTCTGACGAGGACGTGCTGCGTCACGTCAACCTCACCATCGCTCCCGGCGAGACGATCGCCCTGGTTGGCGGCACCGGATCGGGCAAGACGACCCTGACGGCCCTCGTCCCGAGGCTGGCCGACGTCACCGATGGCGCGATCCGTATCGACGGGGTCGATGTGCGCGACCTCGAGGTCGAGAACCTGCGCAGCATCGTCGCCACCGCCTTCGAGGACGCCACCTTGTTCTCGATGAGCGTCCGGGAAAACCTCACCCTCGGCCGGCCCGAGGCCACCGAGGAGGAGATCGCACAGGCCATAGACGTTGCTCAGGCCGGGTTCGTCTGGGACCTCCCGTGGGGTCTGGACACCCGCATCGGCGAACAAGGGATGAGCCTGTCGGGGGGTCAGCGGCAGCGTCTGGCCCTGGCGCGCGCGGTACTGGTCAACCCGCGCATTCTCGTCCTCGATGACACCCTCTCGGCCCTGGACATGAACACCGAGGCCCTTGTTGAGGCAGCCCTGAAGCGGGTCCTCGTCGGGGTGACGGGAATCGTCGTCGCCCACCGAGCCTCCACCGTCCTGCTGGCCGACCGGGTCGCCCTGCTGCAGGAGGGGACGATCACCCACGTTGGCACGCACTCGCAACTGCTGGCGAGCGTCCCGGAGTACCGGGAGTTGTTGAGCGCCGACTATGACGCCGAGCAGGGGATGTCCGGCGAGTATGTGGCGAACACGGGAAAGGAGGCCGATCGTGACTGACGAGGTGGCAGAAGGCGATAGGACTCCCGAGAAGACCACCGCCGACCAGAAGCGCTCAGCACAGGACAAGCGCTCCGCTGAGGCCAAGGGCACCGATGAGGCCACGCGCACCGCCGATGACTGGCGCGGCGTCGCCAACGAGGAGGCCAACGAGGTTTCCGTCAAGGCTGCCGGCCTGCTCAAGGCTCGCTCCCGGGCGTTGTTGTGGGACCTTCTCAAGCCCTACAAGACCGTGGTCTGGGTGTTGCTGGCGGCCATTGTCGTGGAGAACATCGCCCGCCTCGCCTCCCCGGCCCTGGTTCGCCGCGGCATCGACCTGGGTATCCCGCCTCTCATGCACGGCGGTTCGGCGCACAACCTCGTTGTCACCGTCATCACCATGCTCATCGTCCTGGTGATCCAGGTGACGACTCGTATCTACTTCCTGCGGGTGTCTGGACGCATTGGTCAAGACGTGCTGCTCGAGCTGCGACGCCGGGTGTTTCGTCACTTCCAGGGTCTCGATGTCGCCTTCCACGACACGTACACCTCGGGGCGTGTCGTTTCCCGCATGACCAGCGACATCGACGCCATCGCCGAGCTCATGGGAGAGGGGTTCGACGGTCTTGTCTCGGCCCTGCTCACCCTCATCGGCACCGGGGTCATGCTGCTCGTCATGGACTGGCGGCTGGGCCTCATCTGCCTGGCCTCGCTGTTCTTCGTGTCCCTGCTGGTGAAGTGGTTTTCGGCGGAGTCGAGCCGTACCTTCCGCAAGGTCCGCAACGCCTCGGCCCAGGTCATCATTCAGTTCACCGAGACGATGACCGGCATCAAGGCGGTCCAGGCTTACCGCCGCGAGCCGCGCAACCAGGAGATCTTCACCGAGCTGGCCGACCAGTACCGCGGCATCAACGTCCGGGCGATGCGGCTCTTCGCGATCTTCATGCCGGGCATCACCTTGATCGGCAACATGACCATCGGCCTCATGCTGCTCGTCGGCGGTTACTTCGCCCTGCGCGGCTGGACGACGATCGGCGTTCTGACGGCCTTCCTGCTGTACCTGCGACAATTCTTCGAGCCCCTCAAGGACATCGGCCAGTTCTACAACACCTTCCAGTCGGCTTCTTCGGCACTGGAGAAGTTGTCGGGAGTGCTCGAACAGGAATCGGAGGTTGCGGAGCCGGCACACCCCGCCCAGCTCACGACGGCCGACGGAGCGGTGGATTTTGACCACGTCACCTTTGGGTACAACTCCGAGCATGAGGTGCTTCCTGACCTCGACCTGCACATTCCTGCCGGCCAGACGGTCGCCCTGGTGGGGACGACGGGTGCCGGCAAGACGACCATCGCCAAGCTCATCTCGCGCTTCCACGACCCGGTGCGCGGGCAGGTGCGTCTTGACGGCCACGACCTGCGGGAACTGTCGGACGCCGACCTGCGTCGGGCGGTGACGATGGTGACCCAGGAGAACTTCATCTTCGCCGGCACCATCGCCGACAACATCTCCTTCGGACGCCCCGACGCCACCCGCGAGGAGGTTGAGGCCGCTGCCCGAGCTGTCGGCGCGGACGGGTTCATCCGCGCCCTGCCCGAGGGCTACGACACCGACGTCTCCCAGCGCGGGGGACGCCTGTCGGCCGGCCAGCGTCAGTTGGTGGCCTTTGCCCGGGCCTTCCTGGCCGATCCCGCGGTGCTCATCCTCGACGAGGCGACGTCGTCCCTGGACATCCCCTCGGAGCGTCTGGTGCAGCGAGCCCTGCGCACGATCCTGGCCGACCGGACTGCCGTCATCATCGCCCATCGCCTGTCGACGGTGGAGATCGCCGACCGGGTGCTCGTGTTGGAACACGGCCAGATTCAGGAGGATGGCTCCCCGGCCGAGCTGGAAGCCCGGGGTGGACGCTACGCCGAGCTCCACCAGGCTTGGCAGAAGTCCCTCGCCTGAGCGGCCAACCAGGTCGGCGGACCCTCGGTCCTGGAGGCGGTAGGTTGCGTCGGCCTCGCTGCCCGTGTGTGGTGTTCGCGATTGTGATGGGGGGTGCTGCTACGCGAGGTGGCAGCACCCACGGTCATAACCGGTATTTCCACCAGGTCGGCGGACCCCGATCCCGCCTCGGCTGACCCCAGGCACACAACAACCCCGGCCCAGGGAAATCCTGGGCCGGGGTTGTTTGCGTGAGGTTGTGGCGATCCTCAGATCAGACGCCGGTGCTCGGCAGGCCGGGCTTGCCGTGGCCGGAGCCATCGACAGATCCGGGGGTTCCCGGCTTGACGCTGTGGCCGGGGGTTGCCGAATGACCGGGCTTCGGGGTCACGACGCCGCCAGGCTCAGCGCCGGCGGGAACCGACAGCTCGGCGGCGAAGCGCACCGTGGTGCCCGACTCCGGGAAGGTGAAGACGATGGTGGCATCACCGCTGACCAGACCCTTGTCGGTCGGCACCTTGACGGTCACCGAGGACGAGCCGTCCTTGACCGGGGCGGCGGCGACGTCGACGGCCTTGTCGCCCTGAACGATCTGAGTCTTCATCGTCTTGTTGACGACGGCGCCCTTCGAGGTGAAGTCGACGGTGTCGGGGGCAACAGCCTTGTCGGCCGGCTTGCCGACGGTGAAGATGGCCTCCTTGGACATGTCGTCCTTGAGGGAGGTCGTCAGGGAGACGGCACGCTTGGCGAAGTCAGGCGTGAGGTTCTTCTGAGCCTTGATCCAGTCGACCCAGGCGGACAGGTCGATCTTGCCGGTGTCGATCGGCTTGGATCCCTTGGCGAGCTCGGTGAAGTTGTCACCACCGGCGATGAGGAAGGAGCCCGAACCCACGGTGTAGGTGCCCTTGGGATCGATCGGCTTGCCGTTGATCCAGATGGCGGTGATGCGGTCGCCCTCCTTGCGGGACTCGTCGTAGGTGTAGGTGACGTTCTTGGAGACGCCGAGCTGCAGGTAGGGACGCGACGGGACCTTGCCGTCTGTGTCGCGCTGCCACTGCTGCTCCAGCACCGTCTTGAACTGGGCGCCGGTGATCTTGGTGGTCATCAGCGTGTTGGCGAAGGGGAGCACCTGGGCGGCCTGCTTGTAGGTGATGTCCTTCTCGAGCAGGGAAGCGCGAGTGCCACCAGGGTTCTGCAGACCGATGAAGTTCGGGTCGTCCTTGCCGAGGGTGTCCTTGAACATGTCGGCGACCATGTTGGACATCGTCGACTCACGGTCACGGACGTTGGCGGCGAAGTTCTGGTCTTCCTTGTTCGACGGGGTGGTGATCGGGGCGTCCTCGTGCCCGATCACCTCGGCGCCGACCTCATCCGACTTGGCCTTGGCGTCCTCGTAGATCGAGGTGACCTTGGCGATGGTCGGATCATCGGCCGGGGTCTCGGCCGGGTCGATGATCGCGGCGTCCAGCGAGCACAGCTTCTTGTGCTCGGAGTCCCAGGCCACCGTCACCTTGGCCAGGTGCTCGCCGTAGGAACCGGCCTGCAGCAGCGGGGCGCCGGCCTTGTCCTTCCACGAGTACACCTGGTGGGTGTGGCCGGTGAAAACCATGTCGACGTCGGCGGAGGTGTCGGCGTAGATCGGAGCGAAGTTTCCGCCCTGGCTGGCCGGATCGGCAGAGCCGTCAGCAGCACCGTCGTGGTACTCGGCGACGACGATGTCGGCCAGGCCCTCGCTCTTGAGGCGCTTGGCCTCGGCGTTGACGGCCTTGACCGGGTCACCGATGGTGAGGTTGGCGATGCCGGCGGGGGAGACCAGGGAGGGGAGGTCCGAGGTGACGGCACCAATGACGCCGATGCGCACACCATTCTTGACGATGACGGTCGACGCCTTGAGAGGAGCGGCCACCGTGGTCGGGCCCTTCTCGTAGACGTTGGCACCCAGGTAGGGGCTCTTGGTGGTGTGCGGAATGATGCGCTCGGCGAGATCCTTCCAGCCCTTGTCGAACTCGTGGTTGCCGACGGCATTGGCCTCGACGCCGACGGCGTCCAGCATGGCGATGGTCGGCTCGTCATTGAGGGAGCCGGACTCGAAGGTTGAACCACCGACGTTGTCGCCGTCGCTGAGCAGCAGGACGTTGTCGTCGCCGTTGGCATTGCGAGCCTCGACGACGGGGGTGAAGAGGTTGGCACCCTTGGCGATGCGGCCGTGGAAGTCGTTGAAGTTGAAGATGTCGACGTTCGTGTCGACCGCGCACATCTCGGCTGGGTTGGAGGATGTGGACGGGGCGTCACTTGCGCTCGGTGCGGCGGAAGCCGGGTTGGCGATGAGGCTGCCACCCATCCCGGCCACGCACAGCACCGACAAGCCGACGACGCGGGCCTGGTGTCGGTGATTCATGGGTTCTCCCTGGAGTCGTCCGAGTATTCGTGTGTGCCCGAAGGCATACATGAATAGGGTCACCGATTTTTGGCTGGGCCCGCAAGGGTCGGGAGGAACTTCGCCATGAGGAATTCACCTTGCTGATACTTTCAGCGGGCGTACTAATGGTAGCCTTACCGAACTCACAGCCTTGGCAGTCCCTCGGCGGGAACTCCCTCGGGCAGCTCGCCATGGTAGCCCGGTGGCACGTAGGCACACGACGGGTCGGAGGCCAGGTAGTCCCCGGTCATGGCGTAGGCCGTCGAGCGCGATCCACCACAGAAGTGGTTGAAGTTGCAGGCTCCGCACTTGCCGGAGAACCCATTCGGGTTGCGTAGTCCCTGGAACGCCGGGGAGTTCCGGTAGATCTCGGGGAAGGGTTTGTCCTTGATCGACCCGCAGTGGATCGGCAGGAATCCCGACGGGTAGACGTCCCCGGTGTGGTCGATGAAGGCGAATCCGGACCCGGAATTGATGGCCAGCGGGGTGCGCGGTGGGCGCGGGTCCTCGATGGCCTCGCCGAGGAGGTTGTTCGTCTCGCGGGTCAGCCACTCGTAGAGCTCGCCGTGGCGAACCGGACGCTCCTTGCCCTGACGGACGGCCTCGCGCTGGAAGGCGATGCGTCGGTATTGCGGGGCCTCGGTCGTCTTGACGGCGATGCGCGTGGAATTGTCGTGCAACCAGTACAGGACGTCCTCGCGCTCCAGCGGGGACAGCATGTCGAGCTGGGCCCCGCGTCCGGTGGGCACCAGCATGAACGTGTAGAACATGAACGCCCCCAGATCAATGGCGTTCTTGAGCATCTGCGGTGCCTCGTGGATGTTCTTGGCGGTGAAGACCGTGTTGAGCTGGAACTTCATTCCCATCTCGCGCAGCATGTGGCAGGCCTCGACGGTGCGCTCGAAGGTTCCCGGGAAGCCACGGAAGGCGTCGTGGGTTGACGCCGAGCCGCCGTCCAGGGACATCGACATCATCGAGACCCCGGCGTCCTGCACGGCCTTGACCCGATCGTAGGTGAACAGCGGGGTCACCGAGGGTGAGATCGACACGTGCAGGCCCTTGCTGACGCCGTACTCAATGAGGTCCACGAGGTCAGGCCGCTCGAAACAGTCACCACCGGTGAGGATGAGCATCGGGTAGGGGCGCTCATAGCTGGTCAGCTGGTCGATGAGTTCGTGGCCCTGGGCGTTCGTCAGCTGGCCGGGAGCGGCGTGGTGTTGAGCCTCGGCACGGCAGTGCTGGCAGACCAGGGCACAAGCGCGGGTGACTTCCCAGATGACGATGAAGGGCTTGTCGTTGAGGTCGTGCTTGATCTCGCGGACGAGCGGGCCGTGGCCGGGGTGACCGCCGGGATGACCTCCCGGGTGTCCGCCAGGATGCCCTCCGGGATGGCCTGCGGACGCACCTGGGTGACCCGAAGACGCACCTGGGTGTCCCGCGGACGCACCTGGGTGGCCGGGCTGCATCGGTTGGGCGGAATGGTCAGTCGTGGTGGTCACTTGTCCTCCTCCGAGGTGATCTGACGGGCAAGACGTCGGCCGGCGACGATCGCGGTACCGACTCCGGCCCCGTCGATCCCGGCCCCGCCGACGTGGAGCCCGGTGTTGTCCAGGATGGTGGCGAGCTTGCCCATGCGCTCCCGGTGACCTGGGGCTGGCTGCGGCATCGCGCCACGGTGACGTTCGATGACGTGGTCGTGGGGGTGGATGGCCAATCCCAGGCGTCCCAGTTCTGCCACGGTCATGGCAACGAGGTCGTCGTCGCACAGGTCGTCGATGGGTGTTCCACCTTGACGACCTATGGCGATCCGGAGAGTGGTCTCGGGCAGGCGCCATTTCGTCGAGAGGTTCGTCACCTGGCGAATCAGTGGGGACCACGCCGAACCGATGAACCACGTCTGAGCCGTGGCGATCGGGTGATCCACCGGATCAGTGCGCACGACGAGCGTGGCAACTGTGGTGCTCTCACACTGCGACAGCAGGTCTGAGGCCTCCGGGTGGGCCAGGGACAGCAGGGCCGACGTGACCCTGGCTGGCGTGGCGATGATGACCTCATCGGCGGCAACCGCTCCGATCCCGCGTGGACCGGTGACGTCGACGACCCATTCGTGGCCAACCCGTCGGATCCCCGTGGCACGGGTGTTGGTATGGACGGTGAGGCCCTCAGCCAGCGCCTCGGGTAGCGTCACCAACCCGTGTTGCCACGTTGCGGTGGCAGGGGTGCCAGGCCCGGAGCGTTGCCGACGATGACGGATACGCGACCACGTCGCGGCGGCGTTGCGCTTGAGGGTTCCGGCGACGATGGAATCACCCTTCTTGACCGTCTGTCCCAAGGCTGGGGCCGCCATCGCAAGGGAGAAGGTGTCGATGTCGGCGGCGTGGATGCCACCCAGCAGGGGATCGACGACGGCCCGGCCGACCTCGTCACCAAAACGTTGCGAGATGAACTGCCCGACGCTGACGTCGTCAGGGTGCGGGTGGGTATTGAACGGTTCCAGACCAGCCCGCAGCAGACCGACGGGGGAGAGGATCCGCGAGGCGATGGTCGGCAGGAACTTCGTGGGCCCGACGGGGGTCACCCCGGCCGGCATCTCGACGACCCCGCGTCGGCTCGACAACAGGGTGCGCCCGGGGGCGGGGTGGCGCATCGAGTCCGTCAGCCCCAGTTCGGACACCAGATCGGAGACTCCGGGGGCGCGTAGCGGCACGGCCTCGGCTCCCATGTCGACGATGTCGGAGCCAAGCCGACGAGACCTCACCTGTCCGCCGACGCATTGTCCTGCTTCCAGGACGACAACTCGGCAACCGTGGCCCCGCAGCTGGTGTGCGGCCGTCAGACCTGTCATCCCGGCACCGATGATCGCCACTGTTTTGCTCACCAGTTGAGCGTACGCAAGCGCCTGTGAGAGTCAACTACCGGGGTCGCAACCGGGGACAACCTACGGAACGGTAACCTCGTGGTCATTGGCTCCCTGTGAAACGGTGAGTTCTGCTTGGAACTGGACTCCTCGGCGTTCAGAATGAAGTACGGAACATTCGACCAGGAGGAAGATGTGACCGAGACCTTTAGTGCTGACGAGGGTGATACGGACCCGTTCATCCCGCCGGCAACACACCATCCCGTCAATCGTCCCGATCCTGCAATGGTGCGGATTCTCGACGACAAGGGACACTTCACCCCCCACCCGGATTTCCCTGTCAATGTCGACGACGAGGATCTCGTCAAGGCCCTCGAGATGATGGTCATGACCCGGCGTCTGGACGTCGAGAGCACCGCCTTGCAGCGTCACGGGGAGCTCGGCCTGTGGCCCCCGCACATGGGCCAGGAGGCCACTCAGGCTGGCGCGTGGCTGGCATTGGGTGACCACGACCAAGTTTTCCCGACCTACCGCGAGCAGGGTTTGGCCCACGCGATGGGGGTCAGCGTCGCTGACATCCTCGACTCGTGGAATGGCAATGCCCACTGTGCCTGGGACACCGTCGCCACTCACTTCAGCGCCTACCCGGTGATGATCGGGTCGGGCACTCTGCATGCCGTCGGTTATGCCATGGGTATTCAGCGTGACGTCGAGGCCGGTGGCGCCCCTGCTGCCGCGCTGGATTTCCACGGTGACGGGGCCATGAGCGAGGGAGACACCAACGAGGCCTACGTGTTCGCCGCCTCGATGAACGCACCCGTGGTGTTCGTGTGCGTCAACAATCAATGGGCCATCTCCGAGCCGACGACGGTGCAGTCCCCGACCTCCCTGTTCCGTCGCGCGATCGGTTTCGGCATCCCGGCCGTGCAGGTGGACGGAAACGACGTCGTCGCCATGACAGCCGTACTACGAACCGCCCTCGACCACGCCCGTCGTGGCAAGGGGCCGGTCTTCGTCGAGGCGTGGACGTATCGGATGGGCGCTCACACCACCACCGACGACCCCACCCGTTACCGCAGCGCCGACGAGGAGGCGACGTGGGGGAAAACCGACCCCATCGTCAGGCTGCGGACCTACCTGCAGGATCGCGGGGTCATTGACGAGGAATGGCTTGACGGTCTGGCCGAGCGCGAGGAGGCCTTCGGGGCCGAGGTTCGCGCTGCTGTTCACGAGAACCCTGTGCCCGTCATGGCAGAGCTCATGTCGGACGTGTACGCCGAGCCGACCCCTGACGTCCTTGCTGACGCCGAGGAGATCGCCTCGTGGGAGGAGGACAACTGATGAGCGAGAACTCACAGAGCGCGCGCCCGCAGGGGGAGACGACCCTGGCCAAGGCCCTCAATGCCGGTCTGGCCGACGCCTTGGCTGCTGACGACCACGTGGTGATCATGGGAGAGGACGTCGGGACCCTCGGCGGTGTCTTCCGCATCACTGATGGTCTCAAAGCACAATTTGGCGGGCGTCGGGTCATCGACTCCCCGCTGGCGGAGTCGGGCATCGTCGGAACCGCCATCGGCATGGCCATGCGCGGGTACCGCCCCTGCGTCGAGTTGCAGTTTGACGGCTTCAGCGCTCCGGCCTTCGACCAGATCGTCTCTCAGTTGGCCAGGTATCGCGCCCGTGTGGGCGGACGGTGGTCCCTGCCGGTGACGATCCGTATTCCGTTCGGCGGTGGCGTCGGCTCCCCGGAACACCACTCGGAGTCCCCGGAGGGGTTTTACGCGACCACCCCGGGCCTCAAGGTGGTCAGCTGCTCCAACCCCGACGACGCTTACTGGATGTTGCGCCAGGCCATCGAGAGCCCGGACCCGGTGATTTTCTTCGAGCCGAAGCGTCGGTACTACACCCGTGGTGAGGTCTCCGAGACCCCTGAACGTGCCCTTCACGAGGCGCGCATCGTCCGTCCCGGAACTGATGCCACCCTGCTGTGCTACGGACCCCTCGTCGAGACCTGCCTGGATGCAGCCGAGGAGGCTGCCCACGAGGGCCACGAGCTTGAGGTCGTCGACCTGCGCAGCCTGTCCCCGCTCGACATGGAGACGGTCTATGAGTCGGTGCGGCGCACGACGCGGGCGATCATCGTTCAGGAGGCGCCTCGCACCCAGGGCATCGGAGCGGAGATCGCGGCCCGTCTGGGCGAGGAGCTCTACTACGTCATGGAGGCCCCGGTGCTGCGCGTGACCGGATGGTCGACCCCATACCCGCCGGCCAAGGCCGAGGGTGAGCACATCCCCGACGTCGACCGCATCATTGACGCCGTTGACCGATCCCTGGCCTACTGACCCCCTCCTTGCGACACTGATCGAGGTATTCACGTGAAGAACTACTCCATGCCTGACCCGGGCGAAGGGCTCACCGAGGGAGAGGTCGTCTCCTGGCAGGTATCTGTCGGCGACACCGTCAAGATCAACGACGTGCTGTGCGAGGTCGAGACGGCCAAGTCGATCGTCGAACTGCCCAGTCCCTTCGCTGGAACCGTGGCGAAGTTGTGGGCTGAGCCTGGCGAGACGGTCGCGGTCGGGGAGCCTTTGGTGACGATCGACGACGGTTCTGACGATCAGCGTGAGGATGAACCGGAGTTCCTCGTCGGCCACGTCACTCAGGATTCTGGACGTCGGCGTCGTCGTCGCAGCGGTGCCGCAGTGTCGGCGCAGCGGGCGCCCGAAAAGACCTCGACGGATGTCCCTGCGCCGGCACCTGAAAAGAAGGCAGACGTCGAGCCTGTTGTCGAGCAGCAGTCGTCGGGGATCCAGCAGCCCGCCCGCCAGGATCCGCCACGCATGGACCGCACCGAGCATGTTCTCGCCAAGCCCCCGGCTCGACGCCTGGCTGCCGACCTCGGTATTGACCTGTCGAGTGTGACGGGTACCGGCCCGCAGGGGGCAGTGACCAGGAGTGACGTCAAGGCGGCTGCCGAGGCTGGGCAGGGCGGTGCTCGTGATGCCGGAGTCGGCGCTGGTGACGCGGAGTTCGCGGCCTTGTCGGTGACGGCTCGTCGTCTCCTCGGTGGTGCTCCGACCGAACCTGACGGCCACACCCGCAAGGTGCCGGTGCATGGGGTACGCAAGGTGACAGCGAAGGCCATGAAGGACTCGCTGGATACCAAGGCCCTCGTGACGGCCTTCCTCACCTGTGACGTCACCCCGACGATGGAGTTGGTCGATCGGCTGCGTGCTGATCGTCGTTTCAAGGGGCTGCGCGTCTCCCCGCTGACGGTCTGGTGCAAGGCGGTGTGTCTGGCGATGGGACGCACCCCGGTTGTCAATGCCCGCTGGGATGACGCCACCGAACAGATCGTCTTCCGCGACCAGATCAACCTCGGTATCGCCGCCGCCACCCCGCGTGGCCTCATGGTGCCGGTGGTGCGTAACGCCCAGGACATGACGATGCTCGAGCTGGCGGAGGAGATCACCCGCATCGTCGCCATCGCCAAGGAGGGGAAGCTCCAGCCCGCCGACTACACCGACGGCACCTTCTCGATCACCAATGTTGGGGTGTTCGGCCTTGACGCCGGGACTCCGGTCGTCAATCGAACAGAGTCGGCGATCCTCGTTCTCGGTGCCATTGCGCGTCGTCCGTGGGTCGTCGGGACCGGTGACGACGAGAGGGTCGTGCCCAGGTGGGTGACGACGATGAGTCTCGGCTTCGACCACCGACTCATTGACGGCGAGGAGGGCTCGACCTTCCTCCACGACGTTGCGGAGATTCTCTCGGACCCGGCCTCGGCAATGCTGTACTGATCGACCTTCGCCACTGGCCGAGGATGCCAGTGCGGTGTTTTCACCGCGGACGAGGTTGTTTTTCGGGCGTGATCGTCTCGCGCCGTGGCGCCGGTTGTGTGCATCGCTGTGGTCGGAATACCGGTCCTTGTCAACGAGAATCTCTTTGCCAACACCGGGTATGGCTCGGTGGCCTTCGCGTGGTCCATGGACATGGCAGAGCCGAGTGGCAACCACACCGCCACGGCCTCGGCCGTGACCATGCGCACCATCTTCTTTTGCATCGTCTTCGTCTCGTGCATCCTGGCTGCCAGCCGTTGGTCCACGGTTCGCTCCGGCGGTTTTACGTGGCGTCGGGTGGTGCCATGTGTGGCCCTGGTCGCCCCACCGCTCATCATCGCTGCCCTGGGGGTCGTCATGCCAGTGCCGTTGTTCCGCGATGCGCCACTGGCCTTCGAGTGTTCGTCACACGAAGACGTACGGGTGTGCGTCATGCCGCCACATCGCAGTCTCGCCTTGTCCTACGCGCAACCCGTTCAGCGCGTCGTGTCCGTCATGCCGCCTAGACCTCAGTGCGGGGTTTGGCGAGACGTCGTCACAGGTTGCTGACGGGAGCGCCCTCGTGGCCTCGTCCTCATCCCAATCGGCGGACCGAGCAACCGTGGCTCCCGGCGGGTGGCGGCTGGAGTTCTCGTGTCCGCCAGAAGCGTTGTACGAGCGGCTCCGCTAGCATTTGCAGCGCTGGGGCAAGGCACATGACGCGAGAACGTTGCCCGTTGTCAAGCATGTGCGTGGCGACCTACCGGCCGCTACAGGGGGGCGGTGATCGCCACCGTGTCGAGAGCTGGAGCTTCGACGTCGCATCGGCTCAGCTGCGAAGGTCGAGCCCCACCGGGGCGGCCGACGAAACGCCCGTCGTCCACCTCTCGGTGGTGGAGGCTGATGCCCGGATTCCTTGGATCCGGCTCCTCGCCACCGAGATGGTATCCATATCCCCTCCGTCCCCGACGGGTCGTGTTCTGCCGATATCGAAGTCTTGCTGCAGCGAGACCACGCAGCGATCAGCGTTGTTTCCTGCACCCACTTAGCCTCATGATGGATCTGTTCCCTTCGCCCTCACAGGAGAGAAAATGAGCCAAGGTTCACCCCTAGTGGTACGTGATCAGGTCAATCAAGACCTGGTATACATGCCTATGGACGCGGCAACCGCACGAGAGATTGCGGATGATTGGAAATACCCGCCTCCTTATGATTTCTATGACATGACGGCGGATCCCGGGGATTATCGTGAATTCGTTACTCCCGAGCTGTGGCCGGAATTCTTCCTTCAAGTGCGGCAGGCCGGTCAACTTATCGGTTTCCTTTCCGGAGCTTTTCCGGAAGGGGGCGATGGTTTGGAGATTGGGCTAGGGATGCGCCCCGACCTTACCGGCGCCGGTTTGGGGCGGAACTTCATGAGGTGCAATTTGGCGAGGATTCGCCAGGAATACCCAGGCGTGGAGATTCGCCTGTCGGTCGCGTCATTTAATCTGCGGGGCATCAAGGTGTATGAGGCCAGTGGGTTCAAAGTTATTCGCTACTTCAAGCAGGTGACCAATGGCGGGGAATACGACTTCGTCGAGATGAAGCTCGGCGGGTGAAGCATCACTCGATCCCATCCATGGCGGACCGTAAGCTAGTGAAGAGAGATGTATGACTACCACACCCAGAATTCCGAAAAGTGTGTTTTGGCGGGTAGCCGCAACCTCCGGCCTCGGAGAGCTCTCGCAGGGGGTGGCCGACGTTGCCCTGCCACTCATCGCGGTGGGCGCCCTTGGCGCAACTGGATGGCAGGCGAGCGCCGTGACCGCGGCCGAGTCCGCGGGATTGGTCCTTTTCGGGCTCTTCGCGGGCGTAGTTGCCGATCGTCACAATCGAGTATCCGTCATCACGGCCGCCAACGTGCTGCGCGCCGTGGCGTTCCTCGCGCTGCCGATAGGGGGGCTCTTTCAAGTAGTGAGCATTCCTACCTGACTTGTTGCATTGGCTTAGTGCCCCGCATCGGACTCGATCGCGTTGATGATGGCGCGGGCCTCGGGTGTGGTCTGGGGCTTGATGGTGTGAAGCGAGCCGTTGATCTCCAGGGTCGCTGAGTGTAGTGGGGCGAGGGTATGGACGATCCGTTTGACCGACAGGCCGGTGACCTGTCGTAGGTAACGCGAGACTGCCAGGGCGGCGAATGCCGTGGTCAGGTGGGCCTCGATGGAGTCAGAGAGCCGGTGGAAGATGGGCCGGGCCCGCAGGTCGGACTTGGCCATGCGGAAGGAGTCCTCGACGTGCCAGAGGTCGTGGTAGGCCCCGATTACCTGGACCGGAGTCATCACCGATACTGGAATATTGGTCACGTATCCCTTCAACCCGACCAGTTGGCGGGCCCGGTCGATCGCCTTGTGATCCAAGGACAAGCCGTTCGCCGATGCGCTGACGAACCGTGGCTTGCGGGCCGGTCTGTCACCGTCGACCACGGCTTTGGCGCGGTTCTCCTGAGCCGTCAATGTGGCCGAGTCCCGCACGGCCCGTTTGCGGGAGTACTGCCAGACCGCCCGCCAGCTATCGGTGGACCCGGCTGGATCCCAGACCGGCTCGGCCCGTCTGCTGCGAGGGTGGCAGGTCTTCCTCCTCGCTGTGCGGGGTGTGATCGTGTCGATGATCTGCCCGTCATCGAAGGCCGTGCCGTTCCAGTGGAAATGGCCGGCCAGGTCGCTGGGGGCCTTTACCGACCGGGATCCCACGATGAACCGCAGACCCGCACCGTCCAGGGCCTCCAGATTGGAGGCCGACAGCATGCCGGCGTCTGCGACCACCACCATGTCGGCGATCTCGTGGGCCGACCGGTAGGCCTCAACAATCGGGATCAGGGTCGTGGTCTCGGCCTTGTTGCCGGGAAAACAGCCAATCTGGAGGGGAAAGCCCCAGCGGTCCACGAGGAGCCCGACCACGATCTGGGGATCAACCCGGCGTTCCTTCGAATAGCCGACCTTGCGCAGACTGTCCTCGTTCTCAGCCTCGAAGTACAGGGTGGTCAGGTCATAGAGCACCAGAGTCACCTCCCCGCCACCGGCCGAGTACCGGTGGCAGGCATCGGTGATCACGGCACGGTAGTCGCGGTCCTGGGCACGAGCCAGGTGCCGGTAGATCGTGGTGTGATGCGGCGGGTCCTGACCCAAACCGGTCAGGACCCGCCCGACAGCCAGTTTCGAGGTGGGTTCGACGATCCAGGCCACAACGACCTGCTCGAACACCTGATCGGCAACCGCGTCGAATCCCAGGCGGCGATAGGCCCTGTCCAGCACAGACCACAACAGGTCCGAGGCCGTCGAGACGACCTGCGCAGGCCTGGCAAGCGCTGAACTCTCATGGCGTCCAGAGTCCTCACCGGTCAACCTGTCCTGGACCACGGGCTCGGTGAACGACTCCTCGACCGCAACCGGGATCTCCACGCCCAGGTCCAAGGGCTCCTGGCCGCTCAACTGCTCGATCCTGGCCCGGGCAGTGGTCTTGAGTACCGCCAGTTCCTCGTCACTGTGAGCCGAGCCCACATGCTCCACGATGATGCGCCTGCCCCGTCGCTTCTCAGCGATCTGGACCGCCACCGCACCCGAACTCGTGCGGACCGTCCGGACATAGGTCATGACCCCCACAATACGGCCCCCAGGACCGTCTTAGTGACCCAAAACAGCCACGATCGAACACGAAACCCGTAGCCAGACCAACACACCCGACCGAACCCCGAAAAACTGCATCAAGTCAGGCCCAACGCTGGGCACAGCGCTACCGGAATGCGTGATCACTCCAGCCGACCCCACTACCAGCCCCGACGGGTCTGCCGTCGCACGCAACGACGGGTGGTGGGATTGCGCATCACCCACCAGTGGGGCCCAGCACGCATCGCCTACCACCTACGCCACCAGCACCTCAGCGTCTCGACCGTCGGCAAGATCCTGCAACGCTACGGATGCCCACCCCTGACCTGGATCGACAAGGCCACCGGCGCCCGGCTACGCGCCCAGCCCACACCCGTCCGCTACGAACACGACACCCCCGGTTCGCTGGTCCACGTCGACATCAAGAAGCTGGGCCGGATCCCCGACGGCGGCGGCCACCGCATGGTCGGACGCGCCCAAGGAGTACGCAACCGTGGCTGATCCGCCAGCGGGGGTGGGTATCACTACATCCACAACGCCGTCGACGACCACTCCCGCCTGGCCTACGTCGAGGTCCTCAGCGATGAGCGCAAGGACACCGCCGCCGGGTTCTGGACCAGGGCCCAGGCCTGGTTCGCCAGCCAGGGCATCACCGTCAAGCGGGTCCTGACCGACAACGGCTCCTGCTACCGGTCCAAAGCCTTCAACAAGGCACTCAAAGACACCCACATCACGCACAAGTACACCCGGCCCTACACGCCCAAGACCAACGGCAGGGTCGAGCGGTTCAACAGGACCCTGGTCCCCGAGTGGGCCTACGCACGGCCCTACGCCAGCGAGACCGACCGCCTGGCCGAACTCCCCGGCCGGCTGGACCACTACAATCACCACCGCGGACACACCGCGCTCAAAGGCAAATCACCCGCTGACCGCGTACCTAACCTGTCCGGCGATTACACCTAGGACAAACAGCTGCCGTCGAGGGAAGTGTGCGGGGGTGTCTGTTGTGGCCGTGGTGTGTGCTGCCGTCTGTGCCCTCCTCGGGGTTGTCGGTTATGCACGAGGGCTGGGCGGGGTGAAATCTCTGCGGCCCTGACCGGTGAATTGATGTTCGGCCACGGGCGTGCCAAAGGGCCCAAGGTGCGCGACGATTGACCCTGACGACGGTATCGACGATGGGATCTGGAGTGGACGAGCTCGACGAACAAGGCGTCCGCCGACTGCTGGCGTACGTGGCCGCAGCCGGTATCGCCGGGGGCCAGCCGGTGCATGAGGTGGAGGCTGACACCCGCCGCGTCGGTCGTTATCTGGGATGCCCCGACGTCCAGGTGCAGGGTTGGCCCACCGGGGTCGTGGTGAGTCTGGGAGGTGGGGCCCCTTCAACCTTCGAATCGGTGGAAGGAACCATCCGTTTGGACCAGAGCGCCACCACCGCCCGTATCCGTCAGCAACTCCTCGACGGCACCATCGAACCGGCCGAGGCTCTCGAGCAACTGCGCAGTCTGCGCTCCATTCCGCCGCGCTACCCACGCCTGGGGCTGCACGGCGGCATGGTGTGCGTTTCCTCCGGTATCGCCCTGGTGCTGCAGCCGCTGTGGCCCAGCGTGCTGTTCTCTGTGCTGGCGGGCCAGATCACCGCCGGATTCATGTGGTTGTCTGGCAAGAGGAAAGCCCTGGCCGTCCTCACACCGTTCCTGGCGGCCTTTGTCGTCGCCTTGTGTGCCTTCTGGGCTGCCCGGCTCGGACTCATCGAGGGTCCGCTGCGAAGCCTGCTGCCACCGATCGCGGTGTTGCTTCCCGGCGCTCTCATCGTCACTGGTGTGGCGGAACTGGCGGCAGGGGCGATGATGGCGGGTACGTCACGATTGGCATTTGGTACCGCACAGCTGGCCATGTTCACCGCGGGTGTGCTCGTCGCCGCGTGGCTGATGAAAGTCCCGGTCGATCAACTGGGAAACCAGATCGTGCCCTGGTCAGGGTTGTGGGTGCCATTCCTCGGCGTCCTGCTCCTGACTGCGGGGATGAGCCTCATGGAGTCGATACCCAGGCATCTTGTTCCGTGGGTCGCGCTCATGTTGGCCACCACCCTGGCCTTCCAGATCATCGGTCAGACGGTCGCCGGGGCCACCTGGGGTGGGGGACTGCTGGGCGCGTTCGTGGCGAGTTTCGCATCGTCGGTGATCGAGATGTATCGCCCGCGGCTACCCCGTCTGGTGCTCTTCCTGCCGAGCTTCTGGTTGTTGGTTCCGGGATCCTTGGGGGTGGTGTCCCTGACCCAGCTCGGGGCGGGAACGTCAGTAGCCGGTGCGACTGCGCTGGAATCTGCGGGGATCATCGGCTCGATCGCGTTGGGTCTGCTCATGGGCACCACGGCCGCGCGGGCTGTCAGTTTGATTCATCGCAGCCGCACACGTCGGCCCGGAGCGCGTCGTCGGCAGACCTTTTGACGCACTCGGGCCGAGCGGGGTCGCTCTCAGCTGCGCGGACGGCGGGTTGGGAACTGCTTGCGGGCGTAACGGGCGACGCTCCAGGTGGTGAATCCGTCCGTGGTGGCTCCGACTCCACCGCCCAGTACCGGCACGCGCTTGGAGACGAAGACCGGTAGTTTCTTGCCGGCGACCTGGCCCATGAGCACGTTGATGAGGTGACGCGCGACGGTCTTTTCCAGATCGGCGTCACTGACCGGGGCGGTCGCGATACCCATCGGCGTCGTCGGGATCGTCTTGTCGTGGATGAGACTGTCAACCTCGCGCTGCCCCAGGAGGGTGGCGAGGATGGCGGTACGGACGCGCTGGTCGTCGAGGTCGTAGCCGCGCAAGTGGGCGATGGTCGCCACCATGCGGGCCTGGACGATTGCGACGCCAGAGATGTTGGCGGGGATGGTCACGGCCAGGGTAACGATGCCGCCGAGATTGGAGACGAATCCCTGCGCTCCGGCCATGGCGATGTGCTGGTTGACCAGGGAGTTGATGGCCTGTTCGACGTTTCCGTCGGACTTGGTGAGGGTCTTACCTGCGGCCTGACGTGCTCCCGGCAGCCCATTGCCGCCCTCGATGGCGAATCCCAAGATGCTGCGCAGCATCGAGACGGCCGCACCGGGCGCCATGTCGGGGGCCTGGGACAGCAGTGCCTTGCCGATATTGCTTCCGATTCCCACGGGGGTCTCCTCTCGGTCAACTGACACCCAGGATAGTCGTCGGGCAGGACGACTCCTGTGACGTGTCCTCATGTCACGAGCGTCCATGGTCGACACACGGAGCGTGAAAAGTGTCACCTGGCGTGACGCTTCTGTCTCTTGGTGTGTCCGCGTGATTTGGTGGCTCTTCACAATCGAGGGTGTAGTTGGGGTCTGAATCCGCCGGCTTCCAAGAGGGATCGGCGGATGTAGTTGGTCAGGTTGCGGAAGCCCAGGGCGGTGCCTCGCAGGTGTTCGAGGCGGCCGTTGATCGCTACGGTGGGGCCGTTGCTGGTGCCGGGCCGGTCGAAGAATGCGAGGATGTCAGTAGCGCGCCTGTTGAGCGTGCGGCCCAGGGTGATGAGTTCGCTCAACGGTGCTGGGACCGGGCCAGGGAATCGATGACCGTGCGCATCCGCGCTCGGCCGTGCAAGGCTTGGTGGAGGCGGCGTCGGCACTGGTCTGGCACGCAGCAGGCGCTAACCGACCGGGAAACTGTCGGCCCGTGCACCGCTGAGTCGACTGACCAAGCGAAGCAGGTTGTTGACGACACTACATACGTTCTTGCAACGCAGTGAGGTTGTCGCGGGCATCAAGGGTAGCGGGGTGGTCCGCACCAAAAACACGTGTGCAATCGGCGAACAGCACATGATACTCGGCTACCGCCTCGTCAACGCGTCCCATCTCCCCAAGATATGAGGCGAGATTATTGCGAATACTCAGCGTCATGGGGTGGTCCGGACCAAGGATACGTGTGCAGTCGGCGAACAATACACGATACTCGGCCGCCGCCTCATCGACCCGCCCCATACGTCCAAGCAATCCGGCGAGGTTATTACGAGTCGTCAGTGTGTCGGGATGGTCCTCGCCCAGAACCCGACGCCGGTCAGCGAGCAGCCCACGACACTCAGTTACCGCTTCGTCAACGCGCCCTATCTCCCCAAGCCATGCGGCAAGGTTACTGCGGGTAGCAAGGGTGTCGGGGTGATCCTCGCCGAGAACCCGACGCTGATCAGCGAGTAGCCCACGAAACTCGGCAACCGCTTCGTCAACCCGCCCCATCTCCCCAAGGTATCCGGCGAGGTTATTACGAGTCGTCAGTGTGTCGGGATGGTCCTCGCCCAGAACCCGACGCCGGTCGGCGAGTAGCCCACGAAACTCGGCCGCCGCCTCATCAACTCGTCCGACCTTCCCAAGACACATGGCAAGGTCATTACGAGTCGTCAGTGTGTCGGGATGGTCCTCCCCCAGAACCCGACGCCGGTCGGCGAGTAGCCCACGAAACTCGGCCGCCGCCTCATCGACCCGCCCTATCTCCCCAAGCCACATGGCAAGGTTATTCCGAGTCGTCAGTGTGTTGGGATGGTCCGGACCAAGAATACGTGTGCAATCGGCGAGTAGTCCACGAAACTCGGCCGCCGCCTCGTCGACCCGTCCCGTCCTCCCAAGAGACATGGCGAGGTTATTTCGAGTCGTTAGTGTGTTGGGATGGTCTTCGCCCAGAACTCGACGCTGATCGGCGAGTAGTCCACGAAACTCGGCAACCGCCTCGTCGACCCGTCCCGTCCTCCCAAGAGACATGGCGAGGTTATTTCGAGTCGTTAGTGTGTTGGGATGGTCCTCCCCCAGAACTCGACGCCGGTCGGCGAGTAGCCCACGAAACTCGGCAACCGCCTCGTCGACCCGCCCCATCTCCTCAAGCCACATGGCGAGGTTATTTCGAGTCGTCAGTGTGTTGGGATGGTCCGGACCAAGAATACGTGTGCAGTCGGCGAGTAGTCCACGAAACTCGGCAACCGCCTCATCGACCCGCCCCATCTTCCCAAGAGACATGGCGAGGTTATTTCGAGTCGTTAGTGTGTTGGGATGGTCTTCGCCCAGAACTCGACGCTGGTCAGCAAGCATCCCGCGATACTTAGCAACCGCCTCAGCAATCCCAAAATCGCTCATGAATCCCCCTCAGTATTGATGAACGAACTGTAGCGGACACCCGGGCTGACCCTGATTTGTTAACGGTGATAACTAATGGGTTAGGGTAACCTTATGAATTGTGACGAGGTGACCTTGACCGCCCAAGGTGACATCCCCTCGATCCCGCGTGCCCGCGTCACGGCCGGAAGCGCGCTGGCCACCACCCATCGGCCCCGCACGCGGGGGCTTCACGGCGCTGTGGACCCTCGCACACTGTTCCTCTACGTCATCGTCCTCAACGTCCTTCTCATGGGATCGGGGTCGACGTCCCTGGTACTGGCCTGTCTCGGCGTCGTCGCGGTGTCGCTTGCACTCACGACCCGGCCCAAGACGTGGATCGGGTGGCTGGTCTTCGTCCTGGTGTGGGTCTTCTGTTGCTTCGCCCTCCCGACCCTGTGGCGCTCGGCTGTCTCCGCGTTTCTGGTCTTCATCGCCTTCTGGATGTTCCGCTTCGCAGGAGTCTTCGGCTCGGCAGTGGCGGCGATCAAGGTCCTCGACGTCACCCGGGTCGGCTCAGTCCTCACCCAGATGCACGCCCCGAGGGTTGTGCAGGTCCCGGTGATGGTCGTGGTGAGGTTCTTCCCGATGGCAGTGTGCGAGCTGCGGGCGATCGTCCAGGCCATGACCCTGCGGGGCCTGAGACCCGGTGCCCGCTTGACCATGCGCCACCCGGTGCGTACCGGGGAGTACGTCATCATCCCGTTCCTGGCCTCGGCCGCGCGGATTGCCGATGAGCTGTCCGCCGCAGCCATCATCAAGGGTTTGGGTGCGCAAAAATCCCGGTCCACCCTGGACCCGAGTCGTTTCCGTGTCGGTGACGCCGTGGTGCTGACGGTTTTGGTCGCGTTGATTGCCTGGCGCGTGGTCGAGGTGATCGCATGAGCGTCAGCCTCACCGACGTCTCCTACTCGTATCCGGTTCCGGAGTTCGAGGGGTCCCCGTTCGACGACGCCCCGGTTCCCGACCGACAGGTCGTCGAGCAGCTCCAGGGCATCACCATGACGATTCAGCCTGGAACCCTGACGTTGCTCGTCGGGACATCGGGATCGGGGAAATCCACCTTGCTCAGGACGATGAATGGTCTGGTCCCGAAGTTTTACGAGGGCACCCTGCGTGGCCGGGTTGAGGTGGACAGCACCGATGTGGCCGGGGTCGAGCTCCACGACGTCGGGCGCACCTCGGCGATGATCTTCCAGAATCCTCGCACCCAGTTCTTCACCCCCAGCGTGCGAACCGAGCTGGCTTTCGGGCTGGAGAATTACGGGGTCGACCCGTCCCAAATCCGCGACGCTGTAACTCGGGCGGTCGATCAGACCGGCATCGCACACCTGCTTGATAGGCGGCTCGACACACTCTCGGGAGGGGAGTTGCAGCGCGTCGCCTGTGCCTGCGCCCTGGTCACCGACGTCGACCTGCTCCTTTTCGACGAGCCGACCTCGAACCTCTCAGTCCAGGGGATTGACGATTTTCGCAACTTGGTCGCCCAGCTGAAGGCGGCCGGGAAAACGTTGGTCATCGCCGAGCATCGACTTCACCTGTTTCGAGGACTCGTTGACGTGGTCCACCGCATCTCCGACGGCCGGGTCGTCGAGACCATGACTGGCGACGACTTTTTTGGCCTGACGGATGTGGAACGGGTCGAGCGGGGCCTTCGCTGCCTCGACCTCACCCGGGTTGATCTACCCGAGCCCCCGGCGGCAGGGACCTCCAGCGACGCCGGCTGCACAAAACTGTCGACCGGGCTGACGGTCGAGCACATGTGCTTCTCCTACCGGGGCGAGCCGACGATTCTCGACATCGACTCCCTGTTCTTCCCCGCCGGGGCTGTGACGATCCTCACCGGCCCCAATGGTGCGGGGAAGTCGACCCTGGCCCGACTCATCTGCGGGCTCGAAAAATCCCCGCCGGGCGCCCGCATCGGCATGAGAGGTCCTTGGAGCGCGGCGAGGCGACAGAAATCGTGCGGGATGGTGATGCAAGACGTCCGCCGTCAGCTGTTCAGCGAGTCGGTGGAGCGGGAAGTCACCGTCGGCCTGGACCCGCGCCGACGAGACGCCGCCAACGTCCCAGAGCTCCTGGAGCGCCTCGACCTGGCCGGTCAACGTGACCGTCATCCCTTGTCACTGTCCGGTGGTCAGGCCCAGCGCCTCGTCATCGCCGCCACGATCGCCCAGGACAAGGAGGTCGTCATTTTTGACGAGCCCACCTCGGGTGTCGATTTTCGTCACCTCGCCTCGATCGCCGGCCTCGTCGGTGAACTCGCGGCCGCGGGGAAGGTCGTCATCGTCATCACCCACGACACGGAGCTCATGTCCCGGTGTGGGGATTACCTGGTCAACATCAACACTTTGAAAGGACAATCATGAAACACCGTCTGACAACTCGTGACCTGGTTAGTGTCGCCATCTTCGCGGTGGTCTTCTTCGTTGTTTTCTACGCCTGCGGCATGGTCGGTCTCGCTGGTCCGGCCTTCATGTTCGTCGGTTGGATCCTGGGCATTTTGCTGGGTGGCATCATCCTCATGTTGTCGGTCGCGCGGGTGCCGAAAATGGGCACCATGACGATCACCGGGCTACTCGTCGGGCTCGGTATGACCCCGGGCCACACCATCTGGATGATCCCGGCCGGAATAGTCCTCGGATTCCTCTCTGACCTCATCATCACCAATGCCGGGCGCAGCAACCGCCTCACGATGAGCCGCGCAATGCTCGGTTACGCCGTGTTCGAGCTGTGGATGATCGTTCCCCTCATCCCGATGCTCGTGAACGCCGACGAGTACTACGCCACAATCACCAAGCAGATGGGCCCCGACTACGCCACCAAGATGCGCGCACTCTTCACCCCGGGACTGGTGGCGGGATGGACCGTCGTCATCTTCCTGTTGGGACTGGTCGGTGGCTGGTTGGGCATCAAGGTCGGTCGTAAGCACTTCCAGCGGGCAGGACTGACGAAGTGAGCGAGACCACGACGTCCTCCCAGGTGCCTCCCGGCGCCGGCGCATCGGCGGAAACCAACGACTACCAGGCCAAGCACCGCGCCGGCAGCAAGGCCCTGTCGGCGATCATGAAGCCCATCCGCGGGTACGTTCTCATCGCGCGGATCGTCGTCATGGTCTCGTGCGTCGTCGCGCTTGCTCCCTACATTGCGCTGACGAAACTTGGCGCGATCTTGCTGGGTGATCATGTCGACCACGAGGCGCTCACCCACGCCGCCAATGTGGTGTGGATGGCCTTCTGCCTCCAGGCGGTGCTCTACGTGTTGGCCCTCGTCATCACCCATATCGCTGACATCAAGCTGCGCAACATCCTCCAGGACCGCATCATCGACCGGATCTCGAAGGCGCCACTGGCCTGGTTCAGTTCGTCGTCGACCGGTCGGGTACGTAAGGCTATTCAGGACGACACCGTTCAGGTCCACATGCTTGTCGCACACGCGCCGGTCGAGCAGACCGCAGCCGTGGGGATTCCGCTGGTCCTGTTCGTCTATGCCTTTGTCGTGGACTGGAGACTGGGACTTCTCTCGATTGCCACTTTCCCGATGTACGCCCTGTTGCAGTGGGTGGCGATGCGGGACATGGGCACGAAGACCGCCGAGATGGACGACAAACTCGCCGACATCTCTTCCTCAGCGATCGAACTGACGGAGGGAATCCACGTCGTCAAGAATTTCGGACAGACCGGCAAGGCCCATCGTCGCTTCACCGAGGCATGTCAGGAGTTCGCCCGGTTCTACTGGGACTGGTGTGGCCCGCTCATCAAAGCGTCGGCCTTGTCTTTGTCGGTGATCTCTGTGGCAGCCCTGATGGCGATCAACCTGGGGTTCGGATTGCTCATGGCCAAGGCCGGTTGGGTGGGCGTCACCGACGTCCTCACCTGTTCACTCATCGCCTTGGTCTTGCCTCGCACCATTGAGGTATTGGGCAATATGGCATGGGGTTACCAGCAGGCCGGCAATGCGGCTCTGCGTCTGCAGGACGTGCTGTCCATTGATCAAATCAGTCATCCAGACGTCAGCGCTCGGATTCCTGACGACATGACGGTCACCTTCGACGACGTCAGCGTGTCCTACCACACCCCCGACGGCGTTGTTCCGGCGTTGAACCACGTCAACCTGACGCTGCGTCCAGGGACTGTCACGGCTCTCGTCGGGCCATCGGGGTCGGGCAAGTCGACCCTGGCGACGATGCTCGCACGATTCCGTGACCCAGATTCCGGGGCGGTGCGCATTGGTGGGGTCGACCTCAAAGATCTTGCCCAGAATGACCTCTACCGGTTGGTGTCCTTCGTTCTCCAGGACTCGTACATGCAGCGTCGGCCCATTCGCGATGTCATCACCCTGGCCCGTCCCGACGCCACCGATGCCCAAGTGCGCGAGGCCGCTCGGGCCGCCCAGATCCTTGACGACATCGACGCCCTGCCGAAGGGTTTCGACACTGTCTTAGGTGAAGACACTGATTTCTCGGGTGGCCAGAAGCAGCGGTTGTCCATTGCTCGCGCGGTGCTGGCCGATGCGCCGATTCTCGTGCTGG
Source organism: Cutibacterium equinum (assembly GCF_028021195.1). Lineage (NCBI taxonomy): Bacteria > Bacillati > Actinomycetota > Actinomycetes > Propionibacteriales > Propionibacteriaceae > Cutibacterium > Cutibacterium equinum. The sequence continues at coordinate 2,112,890 of NZ_CP115668.1, read as the reverse complement.
ATGAGGCGACGGCAGCCACCGATCCTGACTGCGAGGCGGAGATTCAGCAGGCCCTGGCGGGGTTGGCCCGGGGCCGCACAGTGCTGGCCATCGGCCATCACGCCGAGTCGGTGGCCGGAGCCGACGTCATCTGCGTCATGGAGAAAGGTTGCGTTGCAGCTTGCGGTTCCGCCGAGGAATTGGCGGACCAGCCCTACTGGGCACGTCTTGCGGCGGGACGACATGTGGAAGGAACGACCCGATGACCACGACGAATCATTCGCGCCTGTCTTGGGCGGGCGACATTCTTCTCCTCGAGACTTTCCGCCCCCTTCTCACCAAACAAGGGGCTGACGCATTCCATCGCTCCTTGTGGCTGGCAGGCCTTCAGGGAGTCCTTGAGGGGTTCGGCCTGTTCGCTGTCATCCCGACGATCACGGCATTCGTGTCAGGGCAACCGTCCATGGGTCTGACCTGGCAGGGCTGGGTGTGGGTGCTTGCCGCGCTGGCCATCGTCGGGGCTGTCGTGGTGTATTTCCAGTCGACGGTGGGCTATCTGGCTGCGATGGACGTCATCCAGAAGCTCGGCGTGCGCATTGGCGACCAGGTGGCGAGCCTGCCACTGGGATGGTTCCGGTCGGGTTTCCCCGCGCGGCTGTCCCGTCTTCTCACGCAAGGAATCATGCACCTGGGTGAGGGGTTGGCACATTTCACCGCTCCACTGGTGCGTGGTGCCGCGACGACCGTCGTCATGATGGTGCTCTCGTGGTTCTGGTCGTGGCAGTTGGGGTTGTCCCTGCTCATTTCGATACCTGTGATGTATCTGATCCTGGTCGCGGCGAGGGCTTTGTGGCTGCGCGGCGAATCGGTCTCCCAGCCAACCGAGCAAGAACTGGCGGCGCGCATTGTCGAGTTCTGCGAGACCCAGCCGGTGCTGAGGGCTGCTGGGCGTGCCGGGGACTACGAGCCACTTCGGGATGCTCGGCGGGCCAATGAGCGCTCTGCTCGCAAGAAATTGGGTCTCGGAGTGGCGGCGAACTTCCTGTCGGGCCTGGGTGCCCAGTCGATTGCGGTTGTTCTCATCGTGCTGGCTGCTCGCATGGGCAACGCTGGCACTCTCGCCCCGGTTGCGACGGTGGCTTTCGTCGGCGTTGCGCTGCGGTATGCCAAGGTGTTGGAGGACGTCGTCGCGGCAGCACTGGCGGTCGAGACATCGCGCAAGCCGGTGGGCGAGGTTGACGAGATCCTCTCGGCACAGGTGCTTCCCGAGCCTGCGCACCCGGGCGAGCTCTCCGCTCCCGGCGAAGTGTCCTTCGAGGACGTGTCCTTCGGCTACCACAAGGATCACCCCGTCATCCACGACGTCACCTTCACTGCTCCCGCCGGTGGTCTGACGGCCATCGTCGGTCCTTCGGGGGCTGGTAAGACGACTCTGTTCCGGCTTGCCGCGAGGTTCTGGGATGTCGGTTCGGGGACGGTGCGTGTGGGCGGACTGGACGTGCGTGACCAGACGACCGAGCAGCTCATGAGTCAGCTCGCAATGGTGTTCCAGGACGTCTACCTCTACGACTCCACGTTGGCTCAGAACATTCGTATTGGTAACCCGGACGCCTCCGACGAGCAGGTACGTCAGGCAGCGGCTCTTGCCGGGGTGGACGAGATCGCAGCTCGTCTTCCGGGCGGATGGGACGCCAGCGTCGGTGAGGGTGGTCGACGTCTGTCGGGCGGTGAACGGCAACGGGTGTCGGTGGCTCGCGCCTTGCTGAAACGTGCGCCGATCCTGCTGTTTGACGAGGCCACTTCTGCGCTTGATCCTGAGAACGAGGCTCACGTCGAGGCCGCCCTGGCCCAGCTGCGCAAGTCCTCGACGATCCTCGTGATCGCCCACAAGCTCGACACCATCCGTTCGGCGGATCGCATCGTCGTCATCGACAACACCGGTAGGGTTTGCCAGGTGGGAACCCATGACGACCTCATTGCCAGCGGCGGTGTCTACGCTGATCTGTGGCATGCCCGAGAGCGGGCCGAGGGGTGGTCGCTCGTGGGCCGTGAGTGATCAGTAAACGGCCAGGTCGCAAGCCTGCGTTCACGCGACGTCAGGCGATTGACGCGGCCCTGGCCGAGGGCATCGAGACCTTCACCCTGAGGGCTGTCGCTGATCGTCTCGGGGTGAAGGCCACCGCTTTGTACCGGGAGTTCAGTTCTCGTCAGGAATTGCAATGGGCTGCACTCGCGGAAATCGTGGTGGACATCGAACCCGATCCCGATGTCACTAGTTGGCAGGACGCGCTGCGCCAGGTCGTCGACCGCCAGTGGGAGTTGTTCGAGGGTTATCCAGAGGCCCCTCGGGTGATTATCACTCAGCCAGAGGCCTTTGGGGCAGCCATGCCTTTCATCACGACGATTGTGCACACACTGGCGGACCTCGGCATTCCCGGAGGAGTCGAGGGAGCTGCTTTCGCGCTCGACTTCGTCGGGGACACCGTCTTGGAGACGTTTGTGTCGATCCAGCCCTATCTGACTGCTGATGAAGGAGGACGGACCGGCATCGAGAGGATCGGGGAGATGACGGACGGTCAGCCGGATGTTTTCGGGGTGCAGTCGATGGGAGCGCGGGGAAACTTGGACCTCAAGATTGAGTTCATCATTGCGGGGATGGAGCACGGGCTGTTTCCCGGGTCTACCCCGCAGAAGTGATCGTGAGTCCAGCGCTCGATCCCTCCTCCCGCGGCTTCATCTCGCGATCCTGCCTTCGACAAGTCGACGGTGACGACACCGATCGCCCAGGGCGGTGGAATTCTTCTTCGTGATGGGCGAGGGAGTGACAATGGTTCGCATGGCCTTGGCAAGTCGTTGCACCAGAGACCGGGCCGTCGCCAATGAGGGCGACGGCCTGGTCTGGACGGATGGTGTTTCTCAGGCGTGCAGATCGTCGGCGGTCTTGTCGGGCTGGACGCTCCACTCGGGCGGGACGTCGACGCCCGACTTCTCGTCCTCCTCGGCCTTGGCGGCGGTCTCCTGGACGATGCCCGGGGTGTGGTGAACCGGGGCGTAAATGGCGTAGACCTGCATCGGCTCGTCGCCGGTGTTGATGACGTCGTGCCAGGTGCCGGCCGGGACCTGGATGGACCAGCCGTCGCTGACGTCCTGCTGGAAGTCGAGCTGGTCCTCAGCCGGTCCCATGACGCAGCGGCCCTTGCCGGAGTCCAGACGCAGGAACTGGTCGGTGTCGGGGTGAGCCTCCAGGCCGATGGACTCTCCCACCGGGATGGACATGAGGGTGACCTGCAGGTATTTGCCGGTCCAGGCGGTGGTGCGGTAGTTCGTGTTCTCCTTCGTCGCGGTCTCGATGTCGAAGGCGTTTGGCTTGGGTCCGTTGTCGTTGATCTTCATGGTCGACGCTTCCTTTCCGGGTATTCGTGCCGTGGTGTGGGTCGTTGGCCGTCCTGGACGGATGGGTTGGCATCGGTAAGGCGACCATTGTCTCACAACCATGTTTGATCCATTCTACACGATAAAAATAGTGGGAAAAGGCGATCGTCGGAACGGTGACGATGAATGTGGTGACGTTGAAGTACGACGCACCAAGAATGGCGTCCTCGTGTTATGGGAAATGATTTGAGGGTAGCCTGTCCGTATGCTTGGCGGTGGGCACGGGCTATCCGCAACGTCGACTCGTGATGACGGTGTCGCCCAGGACTCCTGTGCAGGGCAACTGTGCGCAGTGTCCCGGGCCGTCGAGCGTGACGGCCTCGCCGGTGATCCTGCGAGGAGTGTGCCAGTCGGCATGGGCAGATGTCCGCAGGATCTGTTCCGGCACCTGGCTGTGATTCTTGTCGGAGGCAGGCGATACCGTTCACCTAATGGCCCATGTCGAGAGGATGCCGATGTCGCCTGCGATTTCCGAGAATCAGCGTGCTGAGTTGCATAAAACGATCTGGCGGATCGCGAACGACCTGCGCGGCTCTGTGGATGGGTGGGACTTCAAGACCTATGTGCTTGGAACGTTGTTCTATCGGTTCATCTCCGAGAACCTCACGGCTTACATCAACGAGCAGGAGCGGGCTGCCGGGGACGCCGACTTCGACTACGCCACCTTCTCCGACGAGATGGCGGTGTACGGCATGCAGTCGACGGTGGAGGAGAAGGGGTTCTACATCTTTCCGTCGGAGCTGTTCTGCAACGTGCGTGCCAGGGCGGCGCAAGATGTGAACCTCAACGAGACTCTTGAGCGGGTGTTCAAGAACATTGAGGGTTCTGCTTTGGGCACGGAGAGCGAGGACGACCTCAAGGGATTGTTCGCAGATTTCGATCTGAACAGCAATAAGCTTGGGTCAACCGTCGCCCAGCGGAATGCCAAGTCGGTCAAGTTGCTCGACGCGGTGGGGGGACATGCCGTTAGGCGACTTTGCCGACAACACTATTGATCTGTTTGGCGATGCGTACGAATACCTCATGGCGATGTATGCATCCCAGGCCGGTAAGTCCGGTGGGGAGTACTACACACCCCAGGAGGTGTCCGAGCTATTGGCGCGGATTACCGTCGTCGGCAAGACGGAGGTCAACAAGGTTTATGACCCGGCCTGTGGGTCCGGTGGTTTGCTGCTGAAATTCGCGAAGGTGCTGGGCAAGGAAAACGTCCGCCAGGGGTTCTTCGGCCAAGAGATCAACCTGACGACGTACAACCTCGCGCGCATCAACATGTTCCTGCATGACATCAACTACGAGAAGTTCAACCTCGCCCACGGCGACACTCTCATCGATCCCGCGCACTGGGACGACGAACCCTTCGAGGCGATCGTCTCCAAACGTTGGATTCAGACGTTGATACAAAATCGTAGTGTGCGCGACTGGGCTCTAGCGACGTAGGAAATGCGCTGTTACCAGCGAAAAGGCGAAACTGAAGCGGATTCCTCGGGAGCCGATGATCTTTCGGGTCCCATCTTGAAGCGCGGTCTCGGGGGCAAGTTCGGCGAAATGGCCTGAGTTGGATCAGTGAAGTGCACCCAGTACAGAGGCCGGTACCTGAGCCATCAAAAGGTATGCGGTGACCTCATACGGTTCGCTGACGGATGCGAGGCGCGGAGTTAGCGACTGCTGGGGTGAAGAAGCCTTCTACCAGCCCGTCCTCCGCGCTTTCAGCCTCTCAGGCTGTGCACGGAGTGGCGGGCGGGTGTGGTTTGGTGCCTGCATTACTGAGTTCTAGGTGAGGGGCTTGATTCTTCGTGTTGCTGAAGCGGCTGGAGTAGGCGCGTCGTTTCGATGCCGCCCTGGTTAAGCACCTCGGCGATGAGGTCAGTGAGGATTTCGTGCTCTTCCTCTGGTGTCGGGCTGGCTTGAAGAGTGTGGGTGATGGTTCTGAAATGCTTAATAGGCATCGATTCATTTCGGGGGCGAAGAAGACTGCTTGCCCAGGCGCCTTCGTTTCTGCGGATGATGATGGGTGCTTCGCCATGTGGGACGAGGCGAGCATGCAGTTCCGAGTCTGTGACGGCGATTAGAAGATTGTTTACCTATGTAACGACGATCGCCTACGATTAGCGATCCAGATATGCCGTGCAGGGAGGAATATCCTTGGTTCAGCGTGAATCTATCCGAGTCGACATCCTGGAGTAGCTTTTGAACCTCTTGTTTGTTGAGTTTTCCCGAAAGCGGGTCGTGGGGGCTGAGCACTAGCGCAAGCGCGACACCAGGGAACTCATCGGCAGCCTTAGCTGCAAGTTCCTCAAGGCGGTGAATTTTCAGGGCTTCTGTTTCTTCGGCGATGCTGAGGCTCTTGCGATACAGACTGCGAATTGTCCTTTCGTCTAGCCAGACTGTACTTGCGCCTTTTCGAAGTGGAACTCGAAAAGTTCTTGTGTCCACAAGCTCTTGACCGTCAGTCTTCGTAGCTCGCACTAAGTGTGGCTTATTTGGAGAATCAGGAACGCGTAGAGCTACGAGAGTTGTATCTCGGTTCGCGCTTTCGTAGATACGGATGTCAACAGTCACTGGTGGGTCAAGTCGGCTTTCTAGAAGCTGGTGTACATCTGTCTCACTCGTTATTGCCAGGTTGACTCCAGGGGCATGGGCGGCGGCACTGTCGTCTTCGGCTATGCCACAGATGATCCAACCACCTCCGGAATTAGCCATGGCGCACACGTCCTTGACGAGTTCTCGCTTATCCTTCTCGTTCTTCGGGTGGTAGAGCGTTTGTTTAAAGTCGAGGTCAGATTGCTCGCGGACGCCGTGCTCAGCGAGTTTACAAAGAAGCTCATAGGTCACGGGCGTGCGTGCCGGTACTCCAAGTTCACGGTGGAGAGCAGATGTTGCCATGTCTATGCCTTAGTTATGGTGCGGAAAGTAGCTACTTGGGAGCGAGAACGCTTCAGGCACGTTGTAACGGATTTCGTTGGCTTCTTTGCGAACGTTGATGTTGGTACTTTCGAGGAGGAGGGGGTTCAAGTAGGGAGTTCCCTCGTGAAGGATGAGTGCGTTAGAAATGTTGGTACGAATGTAGGTGGCGCTTTCACGGGTGAATCCGAGTCGTTGGAGCAGGATGGTTTCTTGCTTCGTTGTACCGTATTCGACGTATTCGTACCAGTCGTTTTTGAATTGCTCGACACCATGGACTTTCTTGTATTCGTTGGAGAACTTCAGGAAATAGTTAGACAGGCTAAACAGGATCACATCTTCGAGTACCTTGAGAATTTCGCTGATGACGATGTTGCGATGCTGGAGTGTGTTTTCGTACCGGATTTCGCCCTTTCCAGCGATGTAGAGCGTTCCTTGCCTTAGATGGTAGTCGAGGGCGCGGTTCATGATTGAGCGAAGCCCGTGGCCTTCCATCCACTGGGTGAGTAAGACTGTGTACCAGCGCAGCAGGGTGAGTTGGTTGCTGCCGCGTGCTGTTTTGCCTAGTGTCTCTGGGTCATAGATCCGCCATTTGAAAATTGAGGCGAGCCTTTCCAGAAAAGCCAGCGTCGTGTCGTAGTCGAACTTGCCGTCTTGAGAGATTTGTGGATATTTAAGTCCGGCTTTGATGGCGTCGGCTAAGGATTCTGTTTGGTCAACGGAAACGTTGATGTCATCATCTTGTTGGGTTTCTCGTTGTGCAAAGGCAGTATGAATTCTGCTAATGGTTTGTTCGTTGAGGTAGTCGGAGAATTCTTCACGAACTAGGCTTTGACGGCCGGTGGTGATGTCGCGCAGCAGCATGAGGCCAAACTTTCGTTTCATGTCGTAGCGTTCGTAGGTCTCATTTCCCTTGGTGAACTCGATCTTTCCTTCTTGGAGATCATTGACGACATCTTGTTTCATCCTGTTGCTGATGATGTGGGAGTCGGTTTCGATGGAGAGCTTCTGCGTGGGCACGGATGCTTGCAAGAGTTCCTTCGCCTTTTGCTCGTCAGCGAGGTCTTGGCCGACGACGATGAAGACGTTGCCGTAGAGATTGAACTCGATGCGTCCAACGCGGCCGATGAGATTCTTGAAATCGACTGGTGTCATGCCTGATCGGCCGATCTTGTTCGTTGTAATGACGAGGTTGTCGGCTGGGAGGTTGACTCCTTCGAGTAGCGTGCTGGTGCAAAACAGCGTCGCTATTTTTCCTTCGCGGAACAGGCCTTCAATGCGTTCTCGGATCGCTGGTGGGAGGTAGCCGATGTGGTAGCTGATGCCTTTACGAATCAGGTCGCTGAGATAGTAGTCCTCATGGACATCGCGTTCGATGTCTTTGGCGAGCGCGTCGAGGTCCTCGTCGTTGAGGTTTGCCATCCCCTCGGCGTATTCTCGGGCGGCGTCCACCGCGCGCTGACGGGCTGAGTGGAACACGATGGTTTGGCCAAGGTTGTTCAACCGCCGTGACGATTCGCCAACAAATCGAGTGATGTCCGCAGCAGTGGTTCCCGGGCGTTCGATGGACGCCAGGTGGCTGAATTCTTGGGTGTAGTCGTTGTAGCTGGAGATCGTATCGTCATACAGGTTGACAAGGTATTTGAACTGCACGACTGGTGAATACTGGGTTGCAATTGCGTTGGCTTCGCTTTCACCAGTTTCGGGGTTGATGAGTCTGAGGAAGATTTCTGGGTTGGGAATGTTGGGTGAGGCGAAGATAAAGTGCGGTGGCTTGGGTCGGTGTTGAAGGATTGTGACGGTTTGGTAGTAGAACGGTGCTCGGCTGTTTTTGCCTGAGAGCTTGTGCGATTCGTCAAAGAAGACGTAGGCGAACTCGATCGAGGGTTTGCCGATCAGGAGGTAGAGCAGTCGTTCTGGGGTGAGGACGAAGATGAAATGATGGTCGCCTTCGAGCACGATGTCCCCGGCGGCGCTGACGATACGGTAGTCGTACCGTTCGAGATCTTCTCCAAGATCGGCGATCAATTTTGAACGGGTCTCGTTGATCAGCGCCTTGGAAGGCACGATGATCGCGTAGTTTTCCTTGACCCCGGATTTGATCTGGTTCGTGATGAAGGTACGCATGATGAAGGACTTACCCAACGAGGTGGGAGCCGAGAACGAGAACTTGCCGTCGGTCAGGCGCTCGTAGATTTTCTTTTGAGGGACGAAGAACTTCATTGCGGGATCCCCAGGAACCGTCAAATACTGGGCCTGGTAAGCGTTAAATGCTGTATCAAGGAAGCCGGTATCTGCAGTCACACCCAATTGGCGTAGTCCTGGGTAGTTGCCCAGTGTGGTGAAGATGGCGGGAACGTAAGCCTGCGTGAGTGGATCGTTTGGATAAAGGATCTGGCACAGCAGTGCGATCTCTTGCGCCCACACTCGGTGGGTGTCGCGATTGTCAGGATGGGTGGATTTTGACAGCAGGTCGGCAAACCGCAGAGCTGCTTCCACATCAACATCGTAGGGTTCACGCTTCGGAAGTCGGAGCCGGTAAAGACCGTAGTTGTAGAGCAGGTTGGCGTAAAGCTGCTGGAGAAAGCCATTAGAGTCAATATCGTTGAAGACCAGCTCCCCAACGTTGACAGGGGTCTCAGCCACTGGTCTTACCTCCTCGCTGCAGCACGGCGTCCATGATCGAAACGGAATCTGTGTCACTGTCGTCGAATGGGAGGACGTAGACGTAGAAGGCGTGTGTGCCTAGGTTCAGGGTTGTGATCTTGTTGGCGATATAGGAGGCGTGGTGGGCGATATCGTGGCCCATTTTCCAGTCCAACTGATGCCGGTAATCGTCGTTGCTGTAATTGCCGGGTAGGAGCCCAAGGTTGTAGCCGAGGAAGATTCCGTAGGAACTGTCGTAAGAAACAGCCCCGCCAGGTTGCGGGATCAGAAGTTCTTTGATGGTCTTGGCTGTTCCCGAGTCGAGGAAGGTTGTGAACACCTGTTCTTCAGCCAGCTGACATTCTGTTGCTGAGTTCGTCTCGATCTGCACGATCTTGTCAAAGGCGTCGTCAATTGCGTCTTGGATGTCTCCGCTCAGGCTGGAGGTTCCGAAGACGATACTGCTCACCGGGGTGCCACCATCGGGGGTAAGCAGATGGATGGCATCACAGCGGCTACGCGTGTGCCCGGCTTGCTGATTGAGCTCAATCTTGCTTAATACCTTCGGTGCATTAAGGACCTGCTCGAGCAGGATGTAGAGCATGAGTTCCCCGAGTCCTTGTCCGCTGTCTTGGGTCCCCATTCGTCCGGCAGCGTCGTAGACGATCAGCTCAGTCCTATCAGTGACTGTGTAGTCGGCGATTTCGGCTCGGGAAAACACGTAACGTCCCAAATTTAGACGTAGGAAGCTGATCAGATCTCGGTGAGAGAACCGACTGTTTTGCACCGCGAGGTGGAACAAGCGTAGTTGTTCAGCATTCTTCAATCCGAGCGTGTGAGGGTGGCTGACCTCGGTGAAGATCGCGTTGAAGCCGCTGTCTCTTGACGTGCGAGACAACGACATGCTCAACTGGTCACCTGCGTCCATCGACTCACGCCCTTCTTTCGGTTTAGAGCTGCTCGAGGATCGAGAAGAACTGCGACTGGTTCAGTGCACCTTCCAGCGGTGTAACACCGTCTTGGAACACCATGTAGTACCGGAACTGGTTACCTGCTAGCGAGGCCCACTTGTTGCCGAGCTTGATTTTGCGCCTGGAGTCATCGTTCTTGAGCTGTTCTCCCTTAGGCTCGACCATCACCACGGTGCCGCTGGTGGTCATCACAATGAAGTCCGGGTAGTGGTTGAACGGGCCATTGATTGCGAAGCCTTTTCGTTCAATGTTGCGATGCCACCACCGCACGTTCTCCATGCCTGAGAACCGGGCGGCGAATTCCGTCTCGTCCTTATTCATCTGGTCTTCGGCCTCATAAAGCGAACCGCCGATCAGCGAGGTCGAGTGGATGGGCTGAATCACCACCGGCAGATTGTAGGTGTATCGAATGTCGATGTGGCGGGTTTCGATCGCGTCATAGAACTTCTTGGTTTTGTACTCCTCCAACAGCCCCTTGATCTTGTCGCGGATTTTGTCGGCCACAGCGTTCGGCCGCTCCTGGTAGGTCAACAGATCCTCAGGCCCGAAGTTGTCGGCAATCCGCCCGATGTAGGAACGCAGGTCGGAATCGTTGACAGAGTTGATCGGCTTAAGGCGCTCATAGATCGCTTCGGCAGCGTTGCGTTTCTGGGATTCGACACTCAGCCTGCTGAAGTGTTCCCGCATGATCTTCTGGTCAGAGGCACTCATGCGGAACGCGCGCGGCACATCAGCTTGTTTCTTCACATCGATCTTGTACATCTGCTCGTCAGCGATCGTCAGGTCGAGTTGAATGTCCTTATCGCGCAGCACGAAGTCTGCGGCAAGCGCATCATTGCGCAGAAGATCCACCCCGTCACCGCCAGTTGGGAACAACACCGACGGAGGAGTCTGGATAACAAACTGCGGAATCTTCAGCTCGGAGACTTCGTCACGGTAGTCGGCGATCATTTCCGTAGTGTCCACAGTGTCCTCCAAATCCGAGGGAACAAAAACATCACCAAGCTGCGCCGCCTGCTCTGCCTCATGCTCATAATCAGCTCCTTGCTGTGCAGCGTGCTCGAGCATCGACGCCAACCCGGCATGAGCGTCACCAGGCTCGGCTGTCTCGCCTGCAGCCGTGCCTCGCTGCTCCAGGCCGGAGGCGACATCGTTCTCATCGAAATCGAGGAAATCTTCGTCAGCAGTTACGGATTCATCCACAGGTTTCCCGGGCTGCGGTTGAGGAGCTGGCGCGGTTGACCCTGGGGTGAAATCAAGTACCGATTCGTCTGCGGCACGGAAGTCGCGCCTGGAGAACCCTGCACTATTCAAGCCCGCAACGATCTGTTCGAGCGTGGCACTGAAATCATTCGATGAGGTCAATACGTAGCTCATGTTCAACAGCTGGTTGCGCTGCCGGGCGGCGTGAGGCTGGCGAAGCACACGGCCCAGGATCTGCTCCACGTCCACTTGGCTGGTCTTGTTCGCAAGGGACGCCAAAATGTAGGCGAACGGGCAGTCCCAGCCCTCCTTGAGCGCATTGACCGTGATGATATAGCGGATCTCGCACTCAGGGCTCAGCAGATCCACACCCTTGAGTTCGTTGATGTTTGCCGTCTTGATAGCGATCTGCTCGGCCGGGATGCCGGTGCCTACCAGCTTGTCACGCAGTTTCTCGAATGACGTGGCATCCTCGCCGGTCTTCGGTTGCGCCTGGAACAGCACGATCGGGCGAATATAGCGCCCACCCGCAGCTTGTTGCTGGGCGGCTGCGGTTTCGAGTGACTGTCGCAGATCGATCGCATCCGTGACCACCTCAGCCTGCGAAGACCGGTTGTAGGCGATCACCGGGAGCTTGACCATGTTCTCGTTCTTCAACGCCAACGCATCAACGTACGAGATGATGTTCGACTGCTTCTTCGGTGTCGCTGTCAGATCAAGAATGAACGCTGGGTTGAAGTTCACCAGCATCTCGGTACTTAAGTTACTCGTGGCATGATGCGACTCATCCACGATCACCACCGGATTGAGCTGATTAATCACCTGGAACAGCGCAGTCTCATCAGCGTTCTCGATCGGCTGCTCCGGGGCACCCAACGCAGTCGCGAACGGTGCCAGATTGCCGTTAGCTTGATACGCCTTACGGCCTTCCTTATTTGCCGAGCGGAACGAGTCATACGACAGCACCATCACTGACAACTGCTCAGCCACCGTAGCGGGGCTGAAGTTCTGCCCGGCCAGCAGTTCCTCCTTCGAGTAGACCTCCACGCGGCCAGTGAAGTCAGCATTCAACCGTTGACGGTACGGGTGATGCGGATCCTTCAACGCTGCCAACGTTTGGGTCAATATCGCATCGGACGGCACAAGCCACACCACCGCCCGGCGACGCACCAGCGGCAACGCATCAAAAATCGGCTTCACCGACGCACACGCCAAGAACGTCTTACCACCACCCGTGGGCACCTTGTAACACACATGCGGAACCTCATCGATGATGTTCTGATACCCAGGGATACCATCCCTACCAACAGGGATCTGGCGTGACTCCCAAAACGCGGTAAACGCCTCGCTCAGTGACGAGTGCTCCTTCAGCTGCGCAAGGTAGTCCGTCAGGTCGGCAATCACACGCTTTTGATACTTCTTCAATTCCATGATCGAGCTCCTGGCCTTACAAGCGGGTGATATCCCGAGGGATCTTCTTAAACGTGATCGAATGCGCCGCCAACTCCTGCTCAGACAGCACACACGTATCGGCATACATCACATACGCCTCAGCCGCACACTCCGCCGGGATTGACGCCAAATACTCCCGATCAAGCACAGTCGGTGCCTCGGCATCAAAAGCAAAGAAATACGCCACCCCGGTAACAGAACGCCCCAGGAAGTCAGCATGAATATCGGCCGAGCCTGACTCGTATGCCTGGCCAGTCTCCGTGAACCAGATGTACTCACGCACACGCTCCAACGGAACCTCAGGATTCAGGTCGCCACCAATAAGTAGTGGGGAGCCAAGTTCGTAGTAGGAAAAGCTGCCGCCGGTACCCGAAACATCGTCCTCGTGCTCCTGTCGTGCAACCACTTGAACAAAGGATGAGCCTGACTTGCCGGTAACTTTTGTGACGATCTTCGGCCGCAGCACTTTCGTGTAGTTGCCCCGTGCCTGCTCGAAAATTTCCGTGGCCTCCGCCAAAAGGTTCTCGCCCTTGCGCAACGCGCTCAAAGTCAGTTTCTCCTCGAACAGCACGTGCTCTTCGGTACGTGTGTCTTTGAACCCGTGAATCGTGCGGCGAACGCGCTCAGCAGTCACCGTATCGGCGTAGTCGCCGAGTTCGACAAGAATGAATCTGCGCTCTCCGCCATCTTGCTTGTTGACGTTCAGCACGGCTTGACCGGTTGTGCCAGAGCCTGCAAACGAGTCCAACACTAGGTCACCGGGCTCGGTTGCGATTTTCAGGATCCGTTCGATGAGCCGAGTCGGCTTCGGGGTATCGAATGCCACCCGGCCGTCAAAGATCGCGCGAACCTCTTTCTTTGCCTCGTCTGTGTGCCCGGCCACGTCATAGGGCCAGAAATTTGTTGGCAACAGACCTCCAACACTATCGAGATAGGTTTTGCGTCGAACTCCTCCGTATCCACCCTTAGTGAAGTAGAAGCGTGGCCACTGCCCGCGATCCATCACTGCCTGGGCATCCGCACGGGCCTCGTCCAAGGGTTTGCTCAGAACAATTCCGAGCACGTCCGGCTTAACGGCAGCGACAGGGATGCCGCACACTTCAGCCCTCTTCTCTGCGTCATCGAGATCACGGAGCTCGTATTCAGTCCAACCCCGCATCAGCCGAAGAACTTCAGATTGTTCAAATGTCCAGCATCGACCACGTGCAGGATAAATGAATTCCCCTGTAAATGGAGACTGGACCGCGTACACCATTCCTTGGTGAGTTGCCGCACCAGGCGCGAAAGCATCAGAGCTGGTCCAAGGCTGAATATCGTTGTCGGGATTCTTGTAGATCGAATCCATGTCTTCGGTGCGTTCCAGCTTGTTTGGGTTCCATCCGGGCTGTTTGGAGAAGACGAGAAGGTGTTCGACCTCGGCCGGGATGCCTTTGGAATCGTTTCGTGTGGAGTAGGTGCGTTGCCAGCAGATATCGGCGACGAAGCACCGGTTACCGAAGATCTCGTCACAGATGAGCCGCAGTGGTGCCGCCTCGTTATCGTCGATCGAGATAAAGATGACCCCGGTCGGTGACAGCAGCCGGTGCAGCAGCCGCAGGCGTGGGTACATCATGCAGAGCCACTTGTCATGGCGGCTGAGGTCTTCGCCTTCTTTGCCGACGACTTCGCCGAGCCATTTCTTGATGCGCGGGTCGTTCACGTTGTCGTTGTAGACCCAGCCCTCGTTGCCGGTGTTGTAGGGAGGGTCGATGTAGATGCAGTCGACTTTGCCTTCGTATTTGGGCAGTAGGGCTTTGAGGGCTTCGAGGTTGTCGCCATGGATGATCATGTTCTCGGAGCCGTTGTTGTCATTGTGTTGGCCGGTCTCGTCGAAGGAGTACTGGCGGTCGAGGACGCGGTAGGGCACGTCGAGGTGGTGGGTGATGACTTTGTCTTTGCCTACCCATGTCAGTTCAGGCATCTGCGCCCTCCTCTTTCTGCCTTGTTACGTCTGTTTCTGCTGCCCCGCCGGAGCGAACCCATTCGTCTATCTCACTGAGTTTGAATTTCCATTGCCTGCCTACTTTGTAGGCGGGCATATTTCGTTTCCCGATCCATTGGGTGATCGTTTCTCTGCGGGCACCTAAATGCTCCTGGACGTCTTTCATCGTGACCCATGGTTCGAAGGGGTCTGTCATCTGCGCCCTCCGTTGATGGAGACATTCGGGTTGACGACGGTCGCTTCCACGTTGAATTGATTCGAAGATCCGGGGAAGCAGTTCGTTCCGCTCTCGTCGTGCATCTGCCATTCACTGGTGGCTTTTCCTTCGCGTCCGTGTGCAGTGAATTGTGCTCTGATCTCTATGAGGTTGTTTTTCGACGGTGCGCTATCCGGGATAGGGATCACCGCTGCTGCTGGCCGTATTCCATTGTCTTTTGGGTTTGTGCAGACAAGAGTTCGCCCTACCCATGGTTCGTGTCCAAGGTTCTTCATGACCCATCGGTGTTCGAATCCGCCCCAGAATGCCGGACGATAATCCTGTTGCGTGGGCGGGTACAAGACGTCTACTTTGTCGCCGGGGCGGGGTGGCGGCTGATAGATCGCTTGATCGTCGGGGACACCCCCATTGACTCGCCGAAGGTAGTGGTCAAGGAGTCGTTCAGTGTTTTCTGGGGTGTGAATGATCGAGTTCAGCCAGTCTGTTAGTGCCAAGAAGAACGCAGCCTGGTCTACTTGTCCCCTTCCGCCGAGCCCCGTTTTCTCGGCGATCTCGCGGATGCGGTCTTGAACGTCCTTGCGCTGCCCTGGCCCGGGAGTGATGTGGTCTTGAAGGAAATCTCGAAGAGCCTCGCGGTCGATTGGCTTGGGGAACATTGACCGGATATCTGGGTCAAGCGGAGCTTCCCTTTTGAACAACTTCGGGCCGTAATCATCGCTGACCTGATAGGACGATCCGCACGCTGAAAAGAGCGCTTGGGCAAATTTCGTCTGGCTTGTGACTTTGCCGTTTCGTTTGTAAACGGCTGTGCAGAAGCTACGAAGGGTCATCGCTGTGCGCTCCTTTGCCGATCAGTCCAAGAACCAGTCCATCCAGTCCAAGTTTTCGAGCCGTTGAGTCCAAAAACGATGTCGTGAAATGAACATGTGAGCAGATCACGGCCTTTGAGACTCAGTTTGACCCCTTCATTGTCTCACAAGACCACGCTTCAACGCTCACTAACACGCACCCGGCACGGGTGAATCGGATCGAGCAGGAGGAGGTGATCACCATGGCGAGGAACTCGAAGCAAACGTCGCGGGCTGTTGCGCGCAAGGCGTCGGCTGCACTGCGTGACGGGCGTTCGTCTGCCAGGACGAAGTCGGTCGCGGCGTCGGCTCTGGCGCAGGCACGTCCGTCGAAGAAGGGCAAGTAGCCCCTGAGGTTGGTTCGTCTGCGTGTCGACAGCGCCGAGTCCACCACTTGTTCATTGCTGGCCGTCTCGTACCGGTAGCTGGCCGGTCAGCACACCTTCTCTGCGGCTGTAGCTAAGCCAGCAGACCTATTTGTCAATCAATTTCACTTGGGAGACCCCGTTCAGGCCTGACGGGCACCTCGCCTCGCTGCCATCAGCGCAGCAGGTGGGGTGCCCGTCGTCATATCCGCCTTGAACGCTCTCCTCTCGTGAATCCTATCCCGGCCTGAGCACTGGGTCTTCCGCAACGAATGCGGAGGAGCCATGAAGCTCACGATTACATCAGAACCCATCAGGAACTACACCGGCGCGAAGGCACGTATCGACCGTGACTTGGAAGCCTCACCTGAGGAAGTGGCGGCGATGATCGCCACCGACCTCAAACAGCGCCAACAAGCAGCCGACGACCCGTCAACTCTCCAGCCGCGCACCGCCCAAGACATTGTCACCGAGCTCGGGCGCGATGAGTACAACGCGTGGCACACGCTGTGGCGGCAAGACCGCAACAAGGATGTGTTGTGTTCCTGGGAGGTGTGGAACGCCCACGGCAACCAAGACCTCTATGTCACGGCCTCGGCAGAGGACCAGTATTTCGCTGCCGAAGAGGAACGCACTCGCGAAGCCCTCATGGCTTTGATGCACGACCTGATCGACGGGCTGCCAGAGGTGCAGCGCGCGGTGGCGATCGCGATCCTGATAGAGCGCCGCCCGGCGACCCAGGTCGCTGTCGAGCGTGGAGTGAACAAGGCGGCCGTTTCACAGGCATTGAAGCGAGTAAAAGAGACCCTCATCCACAGGCTTAGGGAGGTGGGTGTTAACTCTTCGTCGGTTCCTGGCCTTCAGTTGAGCGACACACAGCGTGGCGCTCAGGAAGGAAAGAACCGATGAGTACCAAGCTCAAGCTCCGGGTCGGCAAGAAGCCCGATCCGAAGGCGACGATCTCAACCAAGGAAATCCGAGCCAGCAAGCGCCTGCTGCGCCACATCTTCGGCACCGCGACACCGCGCCACAAGATGGCCATCATCTTGCCCGGCTCCGACACCACCGAAGTCGAAGTCCGCATCGCCAACGCCGCCGATGACAATCTCCTGGCCCTGGCCCGCGCAGTCGGCGCCACCCGTGGTGGTGATCAGCAATGAACATCACCAAAGCCAACCGGTACATCACCGCGT
This sequence comes from Cutibacterium equinum, assembly GCF_028021195.1. Lineage (NCBI taxonomy): Bacteria > Bacillati > Actinomycetota > Actinomycetes > Propionibacteriales > Propionibacteriaceae > Cutibacterium > Cutibacterium equinum. Next base: position 2,095,702 of record NZ_CP115668.1, on the reverse strand, counting down.
TGAACCGGATTGCTGAAGGGGCGACGATGCTCGCCCAAGCAATCGAAGAATCCGCCTGGGAGAACTTCGAAGACCACGCAGGCATGCCTGGCACACGTCCGATCGCGGCTGCCCAGCTGGCGCAGCCAGCTCTCGAGGATGCGGCCGAGGAGTACGACACCACCCACCAACAGACCAGCCCAGAGCCTGCGAAGGCTGAGGAACCGGAGCCGGTGACGCTTGAGCAGGTGCGCGCCGTACTCGCACGTCTCTCGCAGGCTGGTCACACCACCAAGGTGCGCGAACTGATCCAAGCGGCGGGTGCAGGCAAGCTGTCCGAGGTCGATCCGGCCAAGTATGGGTGGTTGTTGGAGCGGGCGGAGGCGATGCCCGATGCCTGACCAACACGCGATGCTCAGTGCTTCTGGTGCACACCGTTGGCTGGCCTGCCCGCCCTCAGCACGGTTGGAGGCTGGGCTTCCGGAGTCGTCGTCGGCGGTTGCCGAGCAGGGCACGGTGGCGCACGGGTTGGCGGAGTGGAAGCTACGCCGCGCCCTCCACGACTCACCAACGATCAAGCCGGTCTCGGAGTGGATCGACGACGAAATGGAAGCGCTCACCGACGACTATGTGGCGTTCATCCAAGAACGGCTGCGTGATGTGCGTGCCACACGTGCGGATCCGACCGTACTCATCGAGCAACGCCTCGACTTCTCCCACGTGGTGCCGGGTGGATTTGGGACTGGGGATGCCGTGATCATCGCCGAACCCATGCTCCAGATCATCGACCTGAAATACGGCCAGGGGGTCTTGGTCGAGGCCGAGCACAACCCACAGTTGATGCTCTACGCCCTCGGTGCGCTGAACGCGTTCGGGTCGCTCTATGACATCGACGAGGTTGCGGTGACGATCTTCCAGCCGCGCAGGGGCAACATCTCCACCTGGCACGTCACCGTGGCGGAGTTGGAGGCGTGGGCTGAGCAGGTGGTGAAACCAACCGCCGCACTCGCAGCCCGTGGTAACGGCGAGTTTGCTTCTGGTGAGTGGTGCCGGTTCTGCAAACTCAACCCAACCTGCCGCACGAGAGCCGAGGTCAACCTCGCACTGGCGCGGCACGAGTTTGCCCCTCCAGCTGAGCTCGACGACGCCGAGATCGCGGCCGTGCTGGCCCAGTTGCCGCAACTGAAGGCCTGGGCGGCGGACGTCGAAGCCTACGCACTGTCGTTAGCGGTCAATCAGGGCAAGACCTGGTCAGGGTTCAAGCTCGTCGAAGGCCGCTCCATTCGCAAATACGCCAACGAGCAAGCCGTCGCCCAGGCCGCTGAGGCTGCCGGGGTGACTGATATCTACGAGCGCAAGCTCAAAACCATCACCGCCCTCGAGAAGCAGCTCGGCAAGAAACGGTTCACCGAACTCCTCGGTGACCTCGTCGTCAAACCGGCAGGCAAACCTGCCCTGGTTCCCGAATCCGACAAGAGGCCCGCACTGGACATCCAGTCAGCAACAGACGAATTCAGCGAAATCAAGTAACAACGAAGAAAGAAGGTAAGACAAGTATGTCTACAACCAATCTGACCCGCGTGGTCACCAATGAGGTCCGCCTCTCCTACGCCAACATTTTCGAAGCCAAGTCGATTCAGGGCGGTAAGCCCAAGTACTCCGTGTCGCTCATCATCCCGAAGTCCGACACCGAGACCCTGGCCAAGATCGAACGCGCCATCGACGCAGCGATCGATGCCGGGATTGGCAAGTTTGGTGGTAAGCGCCCGAACAAGGCCGCGCTCAAGCTGCCGCTGCGTGACGGCGATATCGAGCGCGACGACGAAGCGTATGCGAACGCGATGTTCGTCAACGCCAACTCGACCACGCCACCCCAGGTCGTTGGCGCCGATCTGCAGCCGATTTTGGACGCGTCCGAGGTGTATTCGGGCTGCTACGCCCGCGTCTCCGTCTCCTTCTATGCGTTCAACACGAACGGCAACCGGGGTATCGCCTGCGGGCTGGGCAACATCCAGAAGCTGCGTGACGGCGAATCGCTCGGCGGCAACCGCATCAGCGCTGCGGACGACTTCGGGGTCTTCGCTGCCAGCGACGACTTCCTCAACTAGCCGGAAAGGGAGCGTGATCGTCATGATGTGGGACGTTTTCAACGCCATCACTTTGGCCGTATTGGTGTATGTGGTCATTCCGTTCTGGGGTGCGTGGTTCTTCCACTGGCTCAGAGAGAAGCGCGAGATCCGTAAAGATCGCAAGTGCATCGACCAGCTCATGGCTGATGCCGATGCGCAGCGAGAGCAGTACCGCACGCCCGCCAACCCATAAATCATCAACCTTTGGCTGGGAGAACATCCACCACTGTGGGTGTTCTCCCGGCCCTTAACCCATTGTGGAGCCGTTACCGTGCATGAGCTTTTCGTCGATCTCGAGACCTTTAGTCCCGTCAATCTCAACAAATCCGGGGTCTACCCGTATGCCGAACACCCTGACTTCGACATTCTGCTATTCGGCTACTCCATCGACGGTGGCCCCGTCCAGGTCATTGACCTGGCCTCGGGTGAGGCGCTACCGGGCGAGGTGGTGGAGGCGTTGGTGGATCCGGGCGTGACGAAATGGGCGTTCAACGCGGCCTTCGAACGGGTCTGTCTCTCAGCCTGGCTGCACCGCCACCACCCAGAGCTGATGGTAGGACACACCTTTCTGGATCCCTCGCAGTGGCGGTGCACCATGGTGTGGTCGGCCTACGTGGGGTTGCCGATGAGCCTCGAGCAGGTTGCCACCGTGCTGAATCTTGATGTTCGGAAGGATGCGGCGGGCAGGAAGCTCATCACCCAATTCTGCACTCCCGCGAAGCCTACGGTGTTAAATGGTGGGACAACGCGGAACCCGCCCTCATCGGATCCTGCCGGGTGGGAAGCATTCACCGCCTATAACCGCCGCGACGTGGAAGTTGAACTCGCGATTCACGAGCGGCTCGCAGCCTTTCCCCTGCCCGAGGCCGAGTGGGACATCTACACACTCGACCAGACCATCAACGACGCGGGGATTCTGCTGGATAAGGTGCTTGTGGATAAGGCTGTGGAATGCGACCGGCAACACCGCGCCACCACGCTCGCGCGGGCGCAGAAATTGACGGGGTTAGAGAATCCCAATTCGCCGATCCAGCTCAAAGAATGGCTCGCCACCCACGGCTGCCGCATGACCTCACTGACCAAAACCGAAGTCGCAGCAGCATTGGAAACAGCCACCGGCACGGTTCGCGAGGCGTTGGAGCTGCGAGGCGACCTCGCAAAGTCCTCAGTCAAGAAATATGAGGCGATGCAGCACGTCGCCGGGCGTGATGGGCGCGGGCGGGGTTTCCTCCAATTTTACGGTGCAGGACGAACCGGTAGGTTCGCGGGCCGCTTGGTTCAGGTTCAGAACTTGCCCCGCAACTACCTCCCAGACCTCGATGAGGCCCGAGCGCTCGTGCGGACGGGAAACTTCGACGCAATTGAGCTGCTGTATCCGTCGGTGACTGACACGCTTTCCCAGTTGGTCCGTACCGCGTTCATCCCAGGCGAGGGGCACCGCTTCGTGGTTGCGGATTTTTCGGCGATCGAAGCCCGGGTGATCGCTTGGCTCGCCGGAGAAACTACAACCCTCAAAGCGTTTGAGGAAGGCAAGGATCTGTATTGCGAGATCGCGAGCAGGATGTTCGGCGTGCCAGTCGAAAAGCATGGCGTCAACGGCGATCTGCGGCAGAAAGGAAAAATTGCAGTTCTCGCTTGCGGATTCGGCGGCGCGGCAGGGGCGCTGAAAGCCATGGGTGCCCTACGCATGGGGCTCGCCGAACACGAGTTGCAGCCGTTGGTGGATGCGTGGCGGGCAGCCAACCCCAACATCGTCGACCTCTGGGCGCAGATCAATTCCGCTGCGATCGACGTGATCTCGACCCGTCAGCCCACCCGAGTTGGGCCGCTGAGGTTCACGGTGGAGTCCGGGATCTTCTTCATCGAGCTGCCATCTGGGCGACGCCTGGCGTATGTGAAGCCCCGCCTGGGTGAGAACCGTTTCGGTGGCACCTCGATCCTCTATGACGGTATCTCCACCGGACGGAAATGGGGCACTCTGGAGACCTATGGTGGCAAGCTGACTGAGAATATCGTCCAAGCCATCGCCCGCGACCTACTCGTCTACGGCATGCACCGAGTGAGCCAGGCTGGGCACTGGATCGTCATGCACGTCCACGACGAAATCGTCGTCGAAACCACCACCGCCACCGTCGACGAAATCTGTGCCCTCATGTCCACCGCACCAGATTGGGCAGCCGGGTTGCCGCTCGCGGCAGACGGGTATGAGTGCGAGTTCTACCGCAAAGACTAATCCGCGTAGGCCTACTCCAAATATTCCCGCACCAGCGCATACAACTCGGCAGCACCGGGGCGAGTATCGGTGCGTAGCCGGTAGGACCATTCGAAGATCATCTCGTCGTCCATCAAATCCAACACTGCCATGACAGTGTGTCGATCCATGACAGTGATCCTCGCCCGCTTCGTGGCTTGGGTCGACGGGGTATACCCGGGAAAATAAGCGATCTTCCGGCGTTCGGGTGTGGAGTGTTAACTCTTGCGCTGATTCTGGCCTTCTGCTGAGAGCCACTCGCACCAGCCGGTGCAACTTTCGTCTAACGGGCTCTCAGAACAGGAGCCTGTTATGGGCAACACGATCCAGACGTTCGCTCACGAGCGTTTCGGGCAAGTGAGAAGCGTCAGCGCCGATGATGAGACGTGGTTCATCGCCGCTGACATCTGCCAGGCACTCGAGCTGTCGAACCCCTCGGTTGCAGTATCACGCCTCGATGATGATGATGAGAAGGCTAAGTTCAACTTAGGGTTCTCCGGCGGCCCGACGTGGTGTGTCAACGAGCCCGGCCTCTACGCCCTGATCATGGCGTCACGAAAACCCGAGGCGAAAACGTTCAAACGCTGGGTCACCCACGAGGTGCTGCCATCGATTCGACGCCACGGCCTCTATGCCACCGACGAGCTGGTCACTAACCCCGAAGCGCTGCTCAAAGTGCTCGACGCCTACGTCGCCGAACGCCGCAAGACCGCTGAATTGACGTTGGAGAATCTCGCGCAAGCTCAAGCCCTGGCCGAAGCGAAACCGAAACTGTCCTACTACGACATGGTGCTCCAGTCCAAGGATGCGCTACCGATCACCGTGATCGCCAAGGACTACGGACTCTCGGGCCGCAAGCTCAACCAGCTGCTGCACGAGCTCGGTATCCAATACAAGCAATCAGGCGTATGGCTGCTGTATGCGGGTCATGCGGGAAACGGCTACACCGACACGAAAACCCACGTCATCAACGACGGCAACCACGCCAAGATCCACACCTACTGGACACAGAAGGGCCGACTGTTCATCTACGACCAGCTCAAGAACCGCCTCGGCATCCTGCCTTCCATCGAACAGAACGGTGGTGACGCCGCATGACGACAACTGCGATTCTGACCGGCCTGGACGTGGGGTTTTCGCCCCGCAACACCGAGGGCTACCCGGACCCCACAGCGTTCAAAGCGCTCAAGAACGTGCAGCGCGCCGAGTACGGCTACCGGCCCCTGGTGTATATCTGCTCGCCCTATTCAGGTGACGTGGACGCGAACGTGGAGGTGGCGCGCACGTTCTGCGCGCATGCGGTCGCGTCTAACAAGATTCCGTTGGCTCCGCACCTGCATTACCCCCAATTCATGAACGACCAGGATCCTGCTGAGCGGGAGTTGGCGATGTTTTTCAACCGGGTCCTGCTGTCCAAGTGTGAGGCGATCTGGGTGTACACCGCCCGGGTGTCGGCGGGGATGCGTGCCGAGATCGAGTGGGCACACCACCTCGACCTACCCGTGAAGTACTTTTCGGCCGATTTTGAGGAGGTCAGCATCTGATGAGTAACCATGTGAGAAACGTTGTACGTCAAGAGCGTATTGAAGAAGCTAACCGCGCCCAGTGGCGTGTGAACTTTGATGATGACACCACCTCGATTGGGGCCGTGGTTGATGGGCGGGTGCTTGCCTGTGAGCAACTGACATCAGTGGGCTGTTCGATCATGACCGCCACCGTTGGCACGAACGGTTTCCACGGTGGTGACGGTGGGCATGGCAGTCGACCCTATCTGCGATCTGCGGAAGAAGGCTGCGGCACTTTCATGATCAAACACGATCCACGCTCCCACACGTTGGACATTGTCGGTTACGGCGATGACGAGCTCGCCACGCTCATCAAGGTGCTCCGGTTCGCTGCCGACACTCTTCAAGCTCAATCAACCAGGGGTGATCTGCGATGAGAACAGTGACGCTCTACACAGCTCACGGGGCTGGGAGGGAACTGAATACAACCTATCCCCAGCGCCATGACATCACTGAACCGGCAGGGCTGGAACAAGCCGCCAGGTATGACCACGTTGCCGCCCAGTATGAGCACAATCAACGATCGAGTGCGAACTTCGTGACCTCGGACTGTCTGGTGATGGATGTTGATAACGACCACACCGAGGACCCCGACGAGTGGGTCACCCCAGAGGCTCTTGCCGGACAGCTACCGGGGGTAGCGTTCATGACCGCCACGTCACGTAACCACATGCGGGTAAAAGGCGTCCTGTCGGAGCGGCCGCGTTTCCACGCCTATTTTCCGATCACGCCAGTGACGGACGCGAATGAGTATGCGGGCTTGAAACGTCGTCTTGCTGCCCGGTTCGGGTTCTTTGATACGCAGGCTCTGGATGCGGGCCGGTTCATTTATGGCCACCCCACACCTGAGGTCACCTCCCATGAAGGCGAGGTCTTGATTGACCAGTAGCTGGCCGATGCCCTCGATGAGCAGTTGTTTACTGAGTGGGATGAGGGCACGCAGATTATCGAGGAAGGGGCGCGAAACGCCACCCTGTCCAGGTTTGCAGGCAAGCTGTTGATCCGGCTCGGCATGACGGCTGAGGCGCGGGCGCTGTTTGATCGCAAAGCCGCCCGGTGCCACCCACCCTTGCCAGAAGCGGAGGTCGAGTCGATCTGGCGCTCAGCCACCCGGTTCGCGAAGGGTGTTGAGTCCGAGCCGGGCTATCTGCCGCCCGACGAGTACGAGGCCAGCCTGGAGTCGGTGCGGCCCGGGGACTATAGCGATGTCGGCCAAGCCCAAGCCCTCAAAGCGGCATATCCTGACACGTTGCGGTATTCGGAGGCCACCGATTGGCTGGTCTACTACGCAGGGGTTTGGTACGAATCCGCGCCCGCAGCCCAGGCAGTTGCTCAGGAACTCACCGAACGGCAACTCGCCGAAGCACACGCCCTGCTCGAGGACGCGAAAGACCAGATGGCCACGACCGGTGCCGACATGGTGCTCGCCTCCATGTCCAAAACCAAAGCCCAAGGCATGTTCACCCAAGCCCAACGCGACGCATTCGCGGCATTTGAGGACGCTCGTGTGTATGCGGCCTATGCGCTGAAACGGCGGGAGTCACGGTCGATCACGAACTGCCTGAAAGAGGCTCGCCCGATGCTGCTCACCAGCCCCGAGCAGCTCGACGCGGACCCTTATCTGCTCAACACCCCATCTGGCACCTACGACCTACGCGTCGGGCAGGCCAGCAAGCGCGACCACGACCCAGCCGATCTGGCGACCAAGCAAACCAGCCTCGACCCCAACAGCGAGGGTGCCGAGATCTGGGCCGAAGCCCTAGACGTGTTCTTCCAAGGCGATACCGAGCTGATCGACTATGTGCAGCGGATTGTGGGGTTGGCCGCGATCGGGCAAGTGTTCGTCGAAGCCCTCGTCATCGCCTACGGCGACGGACGCAACGGCAAATCCACGTTCTGGAACACCATCGCCAGAGTACTCGGCACCTACGCAGGCAACATGAGCGCTGACGTGCTCACGATCGGTGGGATGCGCAACGTCAAACCCGAACTCGCCGAAGCGAAAGGCAAACGCCTCATCATCTCCGCCGAGTCAGAGGAAGGCGTGCGCATGTCAACCTCCGTGGTCAAACAGCTCGCGTCGACTGACCAGATTTATGCGGAGAAGAAATACAAGGCACCCTTCGCCTTCACCCCCTCCCACACCCTCATTTTGTACACGAATCATTTGCCCAGGGTGGGGGCGATGGACGCGGGTATTTGGCGCAGGCTGATCGTCATCCCCTTCGAAGCCAAAATCGACGGCAGTAGCGACATCAAGAACTACGCCGACCGCCTCTACCGCACGGCTGGCGGAGCAATCCTGGCGTGGATCATGGAAGGTGCCCGGCTCATCCACGCCGAGAACTACCACCTGACCGCTCCGGCGCGGGTGGTGGCGGCATCGGCGGCGTATCGGGAGGAGAACAACTGGTTCGCCCAGTTCCTCGACGCCCACTGCGATATCGACGACGGCCTGTCGGAGCGGGCGGGCGAGTTGTATCAGGCGTATCGGTTGCCCGATGATCTGTTCTTCGGTACCACTATTGGTACATGCATTATTGTGTTGAAGAAGTCCAAGGCGGACAACAGTGTCTTGTTTGTCAACGCTTCAGACCAGTTCAAACGGTTCGGCAACAAGAACAAGCTCACTGAAGAGAATCGGGCGCAGATCTTGGAGTGGTTCACGAACCGGGCAGACGTCGATTACGTCACCAAGCTGGTGAGCAATGAGGAGATCGCAGAGAACAATTACAACATCGCGGTCTCCAGTTATGTGGAGCCGGAGGACACTCGCGAAGAGGTCGACATCGTCGCGCTGAACGCGGAGATCAAGCGGATCGTCGCCCGTCAGGCGGAGTTGCGGGCCGCCATCGACGAGATCGTCGCCGACCTGGAGGGTGAGAACCAATGAGCGAGACACCTGGAGGGGAGATCTTGCTGTACCGCCGAGATGACGGGTCGGCGGCCATCGAGCTGAAGTTGGTTGACGAGACCCTCTGGCTCAGCCAACAGCAGATCGCTGAGTTGTTCCAGACATCGAGGGAGAACATCGTGGAGCACATCAGAAACATCTACGCAGAGGGGGAGCTTTCGAAGGAAACAACCTGTCGGAATTTCCGACAGGTTCGACTTGAGGGGCGACGCCAGGTTGCGCGCGAGGTCCCCTTCTACAACCTTGACCTCATTATCGCGGTTGGTTACCGGGTGAAGAGCCTGCTGGCCACGCAGTTTAGGATCTGGGCGACGGAGCGACTGCGCGAGTACCTCGTCAAGGGTTTCGTGATGGATGACGCCAGGCTCAAGGAGCTGGGCGGCGGGACTTATTGGCGAGAACTCCTCGAACGTATCCGTGACATCAGGAGCAGCGAAAAGGTTCTGTACCACCAGGTGTTGAAACTGTACGTAACGAGCGTCTGCGCAACGGCGTGCTCACCACCTCTGGCACAGCGATCACGCGGATCTTCAAGCCCGTCTCCCGCTTCTCGCGCGACGGCGGACATGACGACAAGAAGCGCCGGGTGATCGACAAGCTCAAGGCCCACGTTGAGCGGTTCCTGGGCCTGGGCGTCCGCGACGTTGATCTCGAAGACTGAGCCCCCCAAAACGGCTAGCTACGTGCGCACCGCGCGTTGGCGTCTCCCATCACCGTGATCATGAGGACCACTAAGACTTTTTCTTGGTGCCCCCGATCTCTTGGATAAGGATCGTGACGATCCCGATCGCCATGGTCCACGCCATCTCGCCGACAGCGCCATGCCACGGTTGTATGAGGGCGGTGAGGGCGAGGACGATGAGAGCCCATGCGGCAAGGAAGGCCATCAGAATGGCCAAACGCTCGGTTCGTGTTTGGCCCGATTTACCGTCGCCACGGGGGAATACTCGGTTCTCGCCAACCAGTTCTAGCAAGACTTTGCCGGGAATTAGGATGAGCAGGACACCGATAAACATCTTCAAGGCCCAGCGCCAACCAGTGAAGATCGCCACAATTGCGAACGCCACGGCCATGTAGAGCGTCAGCGCGACAGTGCCCGCGAGGATCCTCTCGGCGCGGGACGGTTCCTTCTCCTCAACGGTCATGACTTCCTCACACTCGTTCCTCAGTGCCGCTAGCACTTCGCTGCTGAGCCCGCTCACCACGGCCAAGTGTCCTCCAAACCGGCTCAAGAGCAAGCCGGGTCCGGGGCGATCTGAGGATGATACACAGTATATCGCCATGGCAGACATGGAGATCAGTGACGCCGAGTCCATCGGTTTCCTCCCTGGTCCGGACACAAACCCCGAACTGCTAGAGAGCGTCGAGGTCATGGACCTGTCGCTGGCGTCGGCCGCGAGGGGGCAGCGTCGTCAACGTGACGGTCATTCGCACCGGAACAACGGCTTCTGGGTGGGTGACTGACCAGGTAAGCTGCCGGGGCTTTATTCTGACGCCATGCTGACACGCTCTATGCCGGTTCTGCTCGACTGCGACCCTGGGATTGACGACGCGTTCGCGCTGGCCTACCTGGCCTGCCGTAGCGACGTCGAGACCGTCGGGGTGGTGACAACGGCTGGCAATGTCGGTCAAGACGACGTGCTGCGCAATGCCCTGGGGCTCACCGCTCTGCTCGGGGCCGATATTCCCGTGGCACGCGGGGCAGACCAGCCGCTGGTCGAGCCGATGATGACCGCCGAGGAGACCCATGGACCCCACGGCCTTGGTCATGCTCAGGTGGGGGAGTGCGGGCGTCGCCCCGATGAGCGCACCGGCGCGCAATTGTGGGTTGATCTTGCCCGGACATACCCCGGGGAGCTGGTTGGCATCGTCACCGGACCGCTGACGAACCTGGCCCTGGCGTTGCGGGAGGAGCCGGAACTACCGAGACTGCTCAAACGGCTGCACGTCATGGGTGGGGCGATCAATTACCGTGGCAACACCGGCCCGACGAGCGAGTGGAACATCGCGGTGGACCCGGAAGCTGCCCACGAGATCTTCGAGGCGTGGGGCCAGGCATCCAGGCGGCTCGTGCTCGGGGCCTTGCAGGCTACCGAGGTCATCCGGATGGACGAGGGTCACCGTCAGGCTGTGGCGGAGCTGGGAGACCATCCAGTTGTTGCCGTCCTGTCTGACGCGCTGCGGTTCTACTTTGAGTTTCACCAGGCTGACGGGTTGGGATGGTGCGCGTATTTGCACGACCCGCTCGTCGTGGCCCATGCGGTGACGGGTCGGTTCGCGCGGACTCGGCCGCTGGCCGTCGACGTCGAGTTGGCCGGGACGTTGACCCGTGGCCAGACTGTGGGCGACGAGTTGGGGCGGTGGGGCAAGGAGCCCAATGTTGATCTGCTGTGTGACGTCGACGCCGAGGGGTTCATCGAGCACCTCATCTCGACCTTGCGGGAGGGGTTGACAGTGAGGTCTGGCGAGTGAAGTACTTGCGATGTGCAGCCGGGATCTCAATGGTCCTCACCGCGGCCATCGTGGTGGCGAGGTCGTTCCATCGGTTCATCCCGGTTGTCAATAACAGTCAGCTCGCCGTCGTTGATCTGTGTCTTGTCATCCTTGCTGTCGAAGTCGTCGTGGAGTGCGTGCGCATGCCGACCCGCACGAAGAAGTGGCGTATCTTGCGGATCGTCGCCATTGTGGCTGCGTTGGGATTGAGCTGCCTTGTAGGGTTCGTCGCCCTGATTGTGAGCTCCATGACTGCGGACGAAGCTGGGTCGTTCACCAAGGACGATGAGACCTATTACGTCATACGTGTCTTCCCAGACAACATCGCGATGTACCGCAGGACATCATCGGTCACAATGACGCGGGTTGAGTTTGCCGACGATTCCGACCATGCGCTCGGATTTGTTCCGATGCCGGTTGCCATGGCGATAAGTACCGACGAGTACAGCGGGGAGTATTCCCAGATCATTCAAGACGTACGACGCGACCATCCTGACTGGTTGACCGACCGTTAGTAGGCTCCAAGGACGAAATGTTGCGCCTGCCAAAAATGGAGCGGGCGACGGGAATCGAACCCGCGTGTCCAGCTTGGGAAGCTGGCGCTCTACCATTGAGCTACGCCCGCATGTCCCTGAAGGGACTTGGGACAGTCTAGCGCATGTAGTCGCCTCGAGGCGACTCATCCCCGGTCGACCGGGTCAGTAACGCTGCGGAGTGGATCCGTAGGTGGCCGGGGGCGACCGGGAGGTCTGGACATGGTGACCGGCCTGACTTGGTACCGGCTGCCACGTTCAGACCTCTCCTTGACGGTGAACGAGTAGGTAAGGACGGTATGAACATGGCAACCGGGAGGGCATTAATATCGGAAAGAATCGACTATTCTAATCGGGGTCTATTCCTGGCTTTTGTCTTCATCTTGACCTTTGTCTTTGTCTTGGGGTTCGTCGTTTCGTAGCAGGCTGATGAAATCTGGGAGCATTAAAGCCAGAGCCAGACCTGCGGAGATCTTCCAGTAGTTAAGAGTATGGGTGGTTTTCGTTGTCAGTAGCAGGCAAACAAACGAGACACCGATGAGGTCCCATATGAAACGAAGCCACTTCTTCATATGATGCACCCCGCTACCGCATCTCCGACTCGGACCCATCCAGAAGCATCGGATCTATACCAAGCCCAAGTGCCTCCGATCGCACATAATGCGAGTCCACCGGGCCCGATTTTTTTCACGAGAAATCGGCCCGCTTTGCGTGCGACTGTTTTGGTTCCTGGATGCCAAGTTTTGCCATGAAGCCACTTTGCTTTCGGGCCAAGCCACTTGGCGGCGGATTTGATTCTGCTGGCAGCGGAGTTTGCCTTGCTGGCGACCTTTGACCCTGTCTTTTTTAACCATTTCTTTGTATTATTCCACCATGATGGGTCTGCGGTGATGGGATAAGTAAACGCCCTTGACTTGTGTTCGACGACTTGGATTAGGGTATTTCCTCGGACTTCAAAATGTGTGGGAACTCTCATTCCGCTTGCATCTCGAGCCCATGGTGTGTCTACACCACCAACAAGTTCAGGCTCACCGCCGGTATATTTGAAAAGAAAAGCAGTGCCAGTCTCGCTATCAAGAACAATTGAATCCACGTCAGGAAAAGAATAAGAGTAGCTTTCTGGTGCTCTATGGTCGCCTATTATACTGTAGACGCGGATGTTCCCTGTATCGGTCACTGTGGCGGCATAGGTGACATTATTTGATTTCGATGCGTTGACTCTCGCGAGTTTGCGGCCATCTGTGCCTAGGGTTTCTCCATTTGAGTCTTCGATCACCAGAGATCCTGAGTTGCTTTCTACTGTCGCCCGGCCGTCATTATTGGAAATCCGGATTGTTCCTGCTTCTGTTGAAGTCAAAATATCATTTCTTGACGTGGCCAGGCTCTGGTTGATTGATGTGTCAATTCCTTCATATGAAGATGCCTGATCGATAGTTTGAGTCGTTGGCATTTCAGAAGAATTGCCCGTACTGTCTGCGTGCGCCACTCCCGGTGATGCGAACATTAGCGCCATTGTTATGGCTACCGATACTGTGTACCGTAATTTCATTACCAACTCCTTTATGAGTCACATAGACTGGGTATCGGGAATCGAAGCCGCGTGTTCAGCTTGGGAAGCTGGCGCGCAGCCATTGAACGATGCCTGAATCTGCCCTAAGGCAAGGCTTACCTTAGTGCATGCCCTCGTTGCGAGATGACTCACCCCCGCGCCGAGCTGGTCAGTAATGCTGCGGAATGCGTCCGTAGGTGATCGGGGCGTCATAGCGGCGTATCTCGGGCGGTGCCGGGCGCCGCGAATCCATCCATTGGCGCACCGGGGGCAACCAGACGATGGCCCCGGCAGCGACGAGGAACGGCATTGCGATCCACGCCACCCAGTTCAGGGTCACGGCGGCGCATCCGACCACGACGCCGCCGATGGCTCCCCATCGCACCCAGCGACGTCCCAGCCAGGTGTTGACCGCAAGGATTCCCGGCATGGCCACCATGGCTGCGGCGATGCACATCATCGCAGTCGCCAGCAGGACCGACGCCAGCGATCCCGGTCTCGGGTGGGTCCACGTCATGAGGTGGGTCGCCTCGATGAAGGTGGCCATGTGGATCGACTGCCACCACGCCACCACCAAGGCGACCGCAGCAGCCACGGCTGCGACGTAATACAAACCAGCGGCGACGTGCCCCCATGTGGCCGAGGTTTTCGTCTGGGTCTCCACGTCGTCGGGAGGGGGAAGGGTGCCGATCGTCTCGGCACTGGCGCGCACCGGCTGAGTATCGTCGGCGCGCGCTGACGCGTCTTCCGATTCTCCGTGGCGGGGCTGCGGGTGTGCGGGCTGTTCGGTCACGATCCTCCTGGTGGTCTCGAACACCAGCTTAAACGCAGTGGTGAATTGCGTGAACCTCATGCAGGGACAGCAAGAGGGTGAGTCTGCGCCCGCAGTCAACGGGTGCGGCTACAGAGACTAGGCCCGTGCGCATGTGTGTGTGCCTTGTCGGCACCTGAACGTCGGGGGCATACGACCTTGCAACGACAGTCGCCGCGAGCGGGGCACTCGTTGTCACTGTCGACCATGGGCCGACGATGGTCGACAGTGACAGGCAGTAATTGGGGCTACTTGACCGCCCCCGAGGTAATGCCCGAAATGATGCTGCGCTGGAAAACGATGAACAGCGCCACAATCGGCAGGCTCATGAGCAGTACGTAAGTGAAGATCAAATGCCAGTTGTTGAGGTGCACTCCTGCGCTGGCGACTGAAAACAGATTAAGTGGCAGGGTGTCCATCCGACCTCCCACGATGAAAAAGGCATAGAAGACGTCGTTCCACACGTACAGGCTGATGAGGATGGTCGCCGTTGCCAGCACTGGTCGCAGTAAGGGGAGGATGACCGTCACGAAGACGCGCATCGGTCCAGCTCCATCGATGCGGGCCGCCTCCTCGAGGGATTCGGGTATGGTGCGGATGAACCCTGTGACGAAGAAAATCACCGTCGACAGGTACATTCCGACATAAGCGCAGATCATGCCGATCGCGTGGCCAGCCAATCCCAGCTGGCGTAACAGCAACACCAGGGTGACAACTGCTGGAGGCAGGATAATTCCCGAAATTCCGATAGCGTAGATCACCGAGACGAGCTTGCCTTGACGTCGAGCTAATACCCACGATGCCATTGATCCAATGATCAAGACGATGACCACTGAGGGAACGAGCAGGAGCAGCGAGCCCAGATATGCCCAGCCGATCCTTGTCTGATCGATGACAGTGGAGATGTTGGCCCATAGTTGCCAGTGCTGCGGCAGCGACATGTCCGGGGTGAGCGCTTCAGTCTGCGATTTGCCTGCGGTGACGACGACCGTCCACAGAGGTATCCCGACAACGACTAAAGCCAGCAAGACCGCGCAAATTGGTTGAATGATGCGTTTGATCATGACATCTTTCCCTCGCGGCGACGAAGCATCCCGATCACAGGGAATGCCAAGATGACGACAGCTATGAAGAGCACCAGACTCATCGTCGTCGCCTGGGCGTAGAGCCCCTGGCCGAAGGTTCGGTAAATGAAGAGGTTGAACAGTTCGGTGGAACCGCCGGGGCCTCCGCCCGTCGTCGCCTGGACGATATCGAAGGAGTTCATCGACCCGAGTAGGGCGGTGGCGACGTTGAACGTTACCGCTGGGGCAATGAGAGGCAGGCGGATCTGGTGGAAGGTTGCCCACCGTGACGCCCCGTCGATGCGTGCCGCTTCAAGCACTTGGGCATCGATCGTCTTGAGTCCGGCCAGGTAGACGAGCATCGACATGCCCATCCACTTCCATGCATGAATGACAATGCACACGAACAGAGTCCACGTCGTCGATCCCAGCCAGGAGATTTCTACTGGAGTGCCAGTGAGCATTCCAAGCATTTGGTTAAGCCCTCCGTTGGGGCGCAACAACGCTTGAAAGATGTAACCAGTCGCTAGTGCTGAGAGGATCACGGGGATGAAGAAGATCACCCGGACGATCTTGTTGACGAGAGTGTCGCGCTCCAGCATTACGGCCAGCATCAGGCCGAACAGATTTTGCAGGACGGCCACGCCACCTGCGTAAATCAGAGTGATGATGAGGGATTTCCGCAAGCTCCCTGATTCGATGAGATCGGCGAAGTTGCTCCACCCCACCGGATTGATGGTCGTCTTGAAGCTCGACCAGTCGGTGAAAGCGTAGATGAAGTTGTAAATCGTTGGTGTGAGGAAGAACACCGCGAGCACGGCGAACGCGGGTACGACGAATCCCCAGGGATGCGACTTATCTGCACTGCCGTGTCGCGGTGCGGCTGCCAACGAGGACATACCGATCAGAACCCCTTCGCGCCGATTGCCTTGGCGAGTTGGGCGAACTGGGACTGAGTCTCTGAACCCACCTGAGCGGCAGTCTTCGTGCCGGCGATCATGTCACCAAGGTTCTTGGCCAGGTCGGGATTAGCGATGGCGAGAGACTGCATTGAGCCGACAGAGTCCTTGAGGGTGTCGTTCGAATCGATGAGGGCTTTGGGTACGGAATCAGGCGTGTCAACACCGTTGATGATGGACACGGTGTTTTGTGCCTTGACGAAGGATTCGTAGCCGTCAGATAGCCAGTAGGTGATGAACTGACGTGCTGCAGCCTCCTTTTTTGTGTCCTTTGACTTGAAGGCGACTACGGCGTTGGTTTGGTCGGGGATTGACGTAGCGAGGGTGCTCGACTTGGAGATCGGGAAGAATCCGATCTTCTTGTCGAGGGTGGCGGTGTCTGCATGGGCTGCCATGTTGCCCAACAGGCTCGTAACCTGAATGGCCATGGCTGCTTTTCCGTCGAGCAGTGCCTGGGCTTGGTCATTGAAAGTTGCGGTCTTGATGTCCGAATTAAACAGGCCGTCCTTGATCATGGTGTCGTAGGTGTTGATGGCACCCTGAATCTCAGCGCCTGTGAACTTGTCTTCGTTCTTGTTGACTCTGTCCCACAGCCCGCTGTTGGCGGCGTCGGCCAGTTGCACCTGGACTGCCCACTGGGAGGCCCACCACTCTCCGCCCATCTCGTAGAACGGGGTCTGACCGGCGGCCTTGAGCTTCTTGGCGGTGGCGAGCATCTCGTCGAAATTCTTTGGCACCTGGACGCCATTCTTGGCGAAGATCTCTTTGTTGTACCAGACACCCATGACCGAGGGGGCTGAGACGAAGGCCGCGTAGCGGTGCCCGTCGAGAGAACCGCCGGCAGCAAGGACGTTCTTGTCAGTATTCGACTCCCATGGGGCATTATCGAGCACCTGCAGATGCTCTTTGGCTCCCAGGCTCGTGAGCATGGATGTCGTCGGCTGCCACATGGCCAGGTCCGGAACGTCTCCGGTGGCGACCTTCGTCTGGACACCCTGCTCATAGGGATCGGGGATGGTGACGATCTTGATCTTCGCCCCGGTGGCCTTACTGAAGTCCGCGGCGACCTGCTTGGGGATCGACGCCGACGACTGGGCAGCCCACATCGTCAACTCAACACCGTCGAGATTGGCGGTTGCTGACGGCCAGGATTGTGGCTCTGAGGACTGCGATGAGCCTGAACCGGGGTCGGAACAGGCTGTTAGACACAATGCCGCGGCGGCACCTATCGCGACGGCCTTGAGGGTATGTTTCATTTCTTCTCCATTTCTGCGACGTCAGTGACGCAATTGTGAAGGTCCCGGACGCGGAAGACCCGGCCGGTTGGTTGAGGGGAGGGGCAACTCAGCCGAGGCGAGCCCGATGAGTCAGTAACGTGAATTCCCACATCGGGAACCAGAGCAGCTGGTGGATACAGGGGTTCAAGCCGTGTCCCAGCCAGGTCCGGTAGCTCGAGAACCGTCGATCCATTGCTCGGGCGGTGCCAGACGATGATCACCCCGTCGCGAGACGACTTTTCTCGACGCCCGGTGACGACCCACTCGTCGTCCCAGCTGGCAAGGCCATGTGGCCACCACGGGATGTGGCTGGTCAAATCTGACCGCAAGGTCTTTGCCACCTCCACGCCTGATTGCACGAGTGCGAGCTGGTGAGGGTTCATGCGGTCGACATGGCCGGACAGGTAGAAGGTGCCTGCCAAGGAGGTCGTGACGGTAAAAACGATTTCCTCGTCATCCATATTCGGCTGCGGGTAAGCCCAATTGGCGGCTTGTTCGGGCAAAACCGTCATCGGCGCATTCGCGGCGATGGGCGGGTAGCGGAGTGAATCCTGGAGATCTGATGTGGACTGTACGGCCGCTTGGGCTAACAGGGCGTAGTCGGTGGTCATGCCCCCAGATGCACAGTTTTCAACCACGAGCCCGGGGTGGCGACGTGGTAGGTCGGCCAGCCAGGCAGCCCAAGCGCGGCAGTGCTCCAGCAAACCGTCCCCAGGAGAATCCGCGTCCTCATCGGGGCCAGAACCGACAGAAAAATTGTCATCGAGTTTGAGATAGCCAATTCCGTAACTGACCATGCGGTCGATAACCGTGTCGAGATGAGCACGAGCTTGTGGATTGCGCATATCCAGACGCAACCGATTCTGTTCAACGATGGGAATCCCGGCGCGACGCATGAAAGCCGCCGGTGGTAAATCGTTGACCAGGGGGCTGCGGAGACCGACCGCCAGTGGTTCAATCCACAGCCCCGGCGTCATGCCGTTGGCGACGATGAGATCGAGTGTGCGACGCAGGCCACCAGGAAATCGGCGGGCCGAGGGCTCCCAGCGGCCAACGTCATCCCACCAGTCTGTGGCGTCGGAATGCCATCCGGCGTCAATGCAGTACACCTCGGCTCCGGTGCGAGCTGCGGCCGGAATGAGGGTCGAGAGACGCTCGGCCGTTGGATCAGCCATGAGGGTGTTCATGTAGTCGTTGAAGACGATCGGGGCTGCGTCCGGGTTGCCTCTCAACACGCGGCGGTATGTGCTGAGTTCGGCCACCGCGCCCTGCCAGCCGTTATCGGACACCACCAACGACACCGTGGGGGTGGTGAAAGATTCTCCCGGGTTGAGCTGATGCATCCAGTGATGCTGAAGGTCGGTCGGCCCGAAGAGGCAAATGCCGAGGGTCGAGGAACGCCGGGCTAATTCGACGGTCCAGCCGCCGTTGTGCTCAATCTGCCAGCCCACGGCGCGTCCGGAAGCCGGATCAGTGACGAAGCCCACCGGTTCCCAACGCCCTGATGACCAACCGGATTCCGAGGACAGGACGAAGCGGTCGCGTGGAGATTCGCCGTGCACCTCGGTGCCGACGGAGACGAGAAGATCGGATAGGAGGTGATGGGTCCACCGTTGCTCGGCCATCCATGCGCTGGGTGCCACAAGCACATCGAGGTCATCGAGCTTGGCCCCAGACAGCAAGCTGGCACACATCACAGAGACGGCCGTGAGGTGGACCGGGAGTTTGCCGTCGTTGCGTACGGTCGTTCGCCCGTGCACGGTCGCTGGGGTGGGGTGCCAAAGATCGACGGTGACGGTGAGCCCGGATACGGGATCATGCTGGATGATGCGGGTTCCGGGCCACGGTGACTCGAGCGGTTCGCGGCGAACGGGGCGTAGGCCGGACCCCACCGCAGTCTGGGTGAGTCGGTGATCGACGAAGGATCGGCCGTGTTCGAGCGTGAGGCATTCGACGAGAGGAAGGGCCACCGCGTCGTCGAGGGCTCCGACTGCTAACCCGATCGGTTGGTCGGCGGCTGTCGTGAACCGGAACGGTTCGCTGCCGTGGATGACGTCGTGCATGGTGGTGAACTCCTGGTTGGCCGACACTGGCCGTCGTTCGTGATGCCGTTCACCCTAGGATTCGGAAGACGAGTCGTCCACACGCCGTGAAAATGCTGTTTTCACGTCGTCCTCGCAATCGTGGCCATGTGTCGTAGGCTGCGTGTCATCCCGTTGCGGGGGCACTGTTGCAAAGGAGCACACATGGCACTCATGACGCGTAGATCAGTTTTAGGAGCCGCCATTCTCACTGCGTCAGCTTCGGTGGTTGTTGGTCACGGCAGAGCTGTTGCCGCCGACGCCGACATTGACCTCACTGGCTGGACCCTCCTGAATATTGGAGACGAATTCACCGATCCAGTTCGCAGCTCCTCCCAGTGGCATCGCGGTCTGTGGTACCCGCATTCGGGAAAAGGTCTCTTTCGAGACGCGAATGTGTCTTTTTCTGACGGACAGCTCCGTCTAGCTGCCCGTGCTGAGCAGATTGACACCTTTTCCTACACATTCAGCGCCGTCGAGTCGGTCTTTGACGTGCCGGGCCTGTGTACCTATGTCGAGGTGCGCGCCAAGGCCTTGCCCTCTGCCGCCAACGTGTTGTCGGCCATCTGGATGCAGTCGTCTGCTCTCGACGGTGGCCCCTCCTTGCTTGCGGGTGCCGAGCCAAACCCAGAGCTTGACATCGAGGAAACCTTTGACCACACGAAGATGAACATCGCGACCCATGTCTGGCCAGATAACACGGAAACCACTCACCGAAGCTTTGGGGGCTACTCCTACCCGGTGGGTGTCGACATTTCGCGCGACTTCCACACCTACGGAGTCGAACGCCGTGACGGTCGACTCCGATTCTATTTTGACCGTCATTTGGCCTGGGAGACGAATCCTGGTGACTCTTCGCTGTGGCGGATGTCGCGGCACATGGTTCTCAGTCTTGAGGGTCACCTGGGAACCCCCGTTGCCAGTCAGCTCCCGGCTACTTTCGACATCGACTACGTCCGCACTTGGTACGCTCCCAATCCGGCATTGGAATCTGGCGACTACCTGTTGACTAGTGCGGACGGGAGATTCTTGGTATCCCACGACGGTGCTCCCACCTTGCAGGCGCAGCCTCAGACGTGGCGTGTGGTTCGACACGACGACTGCACCTACAGTCTCTCGACACCTGACGGTGCGGTCCTCGGCGTCGACACCGAGGCCGGGAAGCACGAGGTCGTCGTCGGGTCGGGCCGTCTGACGACGTCGGATGCCGGGGGTAGCCTCAATCGCTGGCACCTGCTTGCGGGTCGTTCGGGGCGTACCCTGCACTCAAAGTTCACCGGCTTGCCGATCATCGTCGCGGACAGTCGGGTGATCGAGGGTGTTGATGGAGACCCAGCGGCGGTCTGGATGCTCACCGAGACAGGTTCATCGCCCGTCCGCAGCTCATCGGCACCAGCGCCGTCCACCCCGGATCGCTCTGTCCCAACAGTGTCGAATGGGGCCTCGTCGCGCCGCGACCTCCCGTGGACGCGCCTGACGAGGTCGGGGGTATGAACCCGGTATCGTCCGGTGCATGGAACGTGATCCGTCCATGGTGCGGAGGCCTTGGTGGCCTCCGCGGTTGGCTGACGTCGCCAAGCGTTCCGGCGTCTCCTTGGCGACGGCGTCTCGCGCTCTGGCACGTCAGAATGGCGCTGAGGGTGCCCTTCCACAGGCCACTGAAGAGATACTCACTGCGGCCGCCGACCTTGGCTATCGGCGTGCAGTCCCTGACATTCCCCGCTTGCATGTCCTCGTTTCCGACATCGGTCGCACCGGCTATTGGGCGACACTCTCGGGTGTGCTGAGCGCGGCCCTGGACCTCGAGGTCGAGACCTCCTTGCATGTGTTGGCGGGATCGCCAGCGCGGTGCCGTTCCACTGTGCAATGTGCCTTGGATGCTCGAGCCGACGGAGTCGTCGTCCTCGAATTCGATTCCCCGAGCGTGGCCCTCTTGCCTGGCTTGCCCGTTGACCTTCCGGTCGCCATTGCCGGAGGGAGACCCGAGGAGGGGGAACCTTGGTCCCGGGCGTGGACCGACGATCATGCAGGTGCAGTAAGAGCTACCGAGTACCTGGCTGATTTGGGTCACCGTCGCATTGCCTATGTCGGAGTGCCTCCTGCAGGACACCCCGATCCACGATGCGCGGGATGGCGCGCAGTCCTGTCTGCCCGAGGGCTCCCACCACTTCAACCGTTGGCGACTGGGTGGTCGGTCGAGACAGGTATGCACGTTGCAGAGGCGGTGCGAGCACATCGGGTGACCGCTGTCCTGTGTGGAAACGACGATGTGGCCCTCGGGCTCTTGACAGGGCTGGATCGGCTGGGGCTGCGGGTCCCCGAAGATGTCTCGGTTGTCGGCATGGATGACCATCCTCACTCAGTGGCTACTCGGCCAGCGCTGACGACGGTGCGGCTTGATTTTGCGGCCGTGGGAGAAACAGCGGCCCGTCTTGCCCTGGGAGAAGACCCGATCGGAACTGTCGAGATTCCTACGAAGCTCATCGTCCGGGCATCTGCGTGTCCTCCGACCGAAGACTGATCCAGCTTGTGATGCCGTCTGTGATACGACCATGACTATGGAGCCAATCACTGCGCTGGAAACCTCCACCCGCATCGCCGCTGGGGAACTCGGAGTCCTTGAGGTTGTGGATGCTGCGTTGGAGGCCGCTCACGCCGACCAATGCCATGCGTGGACGTGGATCGACGACGACGGAGCCCGGAACACGGCCCGTGAACTTCAGCGTCAACTTGACACCGAGCAGGTTCGTCCGGGCCCGTTATTCGGCGTTCCCTGCCCGATCAAGGACCTCGACTCTCTTGATGGCGCGCCGCGCCACGTCGGTAGCAGGGCTGTCGGAGGATCCGTGGCCGACCACGACGACGGCATCGTCACTCGGCTCAAGTCTGCCGGGGCGATCCCGATAGGGACAACGGCTGCGCCGGAGTTCGGACTGCCCTGTTACACCGAGCCGGACGGTCGGGACGCCACCGTCACCCCGTGGGATCACACGCGGATGGCGGGAGGATCCTCAGGTGGCGCGGCGGCCGCAGTCGGGGCTGGAGAGGTGCCAATCGCCCAAGGATCCGATGGCGGAGGATCAATACGTATCCCGGCGTCATGTTGCGGGGTCGTCGGCCTCAAGCCCAGTCGAGGCCGGGTGTCCTTTGGGCCCTATGGGATCGACGGCCCCGGTCTGGTCAGCGGCGGAGTACTGACCCGTACAGTGCGCGACACCGCTGCCGCTCTTGACGTGCTCTGCGAGCCGTGGCCGGGGGACCCTTACTTCGCCCCGTCGCCAACGGAGTCCTTCCTGTCCGTGTGTGACCGCGGCCCCGGACGACTACGCATCGGGATCCTGCGGGAACCGGTCATCACTGACACTCAGGTGCATCCCGACATCATGACGGCCCTGGATCAAACGGCTGGCGTCTTGGAGTCGATGGGCCACATCGTCGAGCCGACGACCGCCCCTTTTGGCCGTGCTGAATGGGAGTCCTTCCAGTGTGTGTGGGAAGTGGGGGCCGCCGCGATTTCGGTGCCACCCGAACGCGAGGAGTTCTGCACCCCACTGTCGAGGTGGCTGCGCGACCGGGGCCGACGTCGCACTGGAATCGAGCTGGCTGAGGCCTTGGCCGGTATCCAGATGGTGGCTCGCCGCGTGGCACAGCATTGGCAACAATTCGACGCCATCGTCAGTCCGACCCTCGCCCAACCACCCCTACCTGTCGGGGCATTGCGCAATGACGACGACCCGGCGGCCGACTTTGACGCCCAGTGCCGTTTCACGCCGTGGACGAGCCTGTGGAACATCACTGGGCGTCCAGCGATGAGCGTGCCGCTGCACACCGCAATGATCGACGGTGTTGAGCTGCCCATCGGCATCATGATTGGTGGTCGAATGTACGACGAGGCTACGGTGCTGCAACTTGGATGTGCGTTGGAACGGGCCCAGGGCGGGTCGACTTGCTGACAATCCATGAGCGGGCGCGCACCATCCGTCGCGCCACAGGATGCGCTGCCGACCGTGTTGCGGAATATCTCGCTGTCTGTCGCGTTTCCTTGACATGACGAACAAGTATGCGAAGCTCGCCAAATTTGAGGACCCTTTCACCCTCACCGTCGTTGAGGAAGAAGAGCCCCATGCCGGTCCCGGACAGGTCAGGGTGCGTGTTGCGGCAGTGGGCTTGAACCCACTCGACTGGAAGGTGGCAGCGAACGCGCAGATGGCGGCTGCCTTCGGTGTCAATGAGCCGACAGGATTCGGCCTGGACATGGCAGGAACCGTCGATGAGGTCGGTGAGGGCGTCGAGGGATTCGCCGTCGGTGATCGCGTTTTTGGACAGACCGGACTAGGTCGGGCGGCTGCCCAGTACGTCGTCATCGACACTCCCGAACAGTCCCTGTTGCACACACCGGACAAGCTTTCCGAGGAGCTGGCAGCTGGGCTCCCCGTTGTCGCGAAGACGGCAGACGGGTCGTTGACGACGATCGGTCTGACCAAAGACGACACCGTTCTCATCGGTGGAGCCGCTGGCGGGGTCGGAACGATCGCCGTCCAGCTGGCTTCCCGCCTCGGTGCCACGGTGATCGGTACTGCGTCTGAGAAGAACCATGAGTACCTGCGCAGCCTGGGTGCTCTCCCCACCACTTACGGTCCGGGACTGGTCGACCGGGTCCGCGAGCTTGCCCCGAACGGTGTCACCGCAGCCCTTGATTTTCATGGTGCCGACACGGCCGAAGCCGCCGTCACCCTCGGAGTCTCGCCCGAGCGGATCGGGGTCATTGCAGGCGGAGATGACTACCCGGCCGGGGTCCGCGAGACCGGCGCAGCCCGGGCCACCGAGGGTGCTCTCGCTCGCATCGCCGATCTCGTTGCTCAAGGCGACGTCATGCTGCCGATCGAGCAGGTGTTCTCCCTCGATGACATTCAAGACGCGGTCGCACTTCTGCGCGGCGGTCACGTGCGCGGCAAGGTCATCGTTCGAATCTGATCATCGTCAGTCCATGAACGGCAGTGGTCCCCCGTATCTACCGGGGACCACTGCTGACGCTGCGAGGATGCCAACCAACCCCGGCTTGTTGCCTTCTGCGCACCGTTCGGATGGGAAAGGTCACGGCACCGCCCAGCAGGACCAATGCCAGCGACGAAGCCTCAGATCACGGGTCGGGGATGTCGACCGGGAAGTCCTTGCACGACGGTCTGCCCGACTTGGGGACCGTCGTCTCGATGTGCATCGACGTCGTTGACGCCTTCGACGTCATGATCAACGTGGCCCCGGACTCATCGGTCGCATGGACCGTCGTACCGTCCACCTGTTGCTCGAAGAACCCCACCTCGTCGAGGCGATCCTGCACGGAGTAGGCAATATTGCCCTCCCAATGTGAAGCCTTGAGCAGGGGTTCCAACCCTTCGTCAGTCGTCCACGTCACGGACCGGTATGCGCACTTCGACCCCGACGGCGTGAATCCGACCTTGCTGTCGTCCAGGTGCCAGGGATGGTTGGGATCACGAAATGTCCCGGTGAGCGTGACGAGGACGCTCTCGTAGGTCACCGAGGCGTTTTCGGCGGTCACTGAGGGGGTCTTGGCGCTGGATGGAGTCTTGGTGGGCGCGACAATCGCCGGCGTCGTCCCATTGGCTACCGGAGTCGTCGCATGGTTGGAGGCATCCTGGTCTGAACAGCCGACCAGGGCCACAACGATCGCACCTGCGACAGCGATGCGCACCGGAACTCCACGTGTCCTCACGGTTGATCATGGTAGGGGGGCGACGAGGAGCGCTGCAATGAACCTTCGGTTTCCTTACAATTGTCGAATCCTCTTGTCAAGCGGGTCGACCCCTGAAATGCGATGTTGTTCATGGATGTTTCATTCATTCGTTACCGAACCTTGGCCTACTGGGGCTGTCGAGTTCAGAGCTCTCCTTGACGATGAAGGTGCAGGCAAGGATCGTCTGCACCCATCAACCGTGAGGACATTCAGACATGGATCTTGTGTCACAGCGACGTAGCAGGAATGCCAGCGCGTTCCTGCTCGCGGCGGTCGTCACCGTCGCGTCGATGGTCGGTCTCGCGCCGACCTCGCAGGCCGCATCCGAATCGAAGACCCTGCTCACCCCCGACACCACGTGGACCTACCTCGACGACGGCACCGAGCCGTCCGACGGTACGGCCTGGGCAACTACCGACTTCAACCCTGGCTCCAATTGGAAGACCGACGCCGGCAAGTTCGGTGCCAAGCGCGGCAAGCTCGCCCCGCTTAGCAGCGAGCACACCCCGACCGTCCTGCTCAACCAGTACCTGCCCGGCGGTAACGAGAACATCCCCGGGTTCTTCTTCCGTACCGAGGTTGACCTGACCGCCGACCAGGCCCAGAGCACCGCCCTGTCCGGCGTCCTCAGCTACGACGACTCGATCACCGTCTACGTCAACGGCAAGCGCATCGCCGGTGCTGACGACGAGGACATCAAGGCCTGGAACTCCTACGGCGGCTCCAACAAGTCCGCTCCCCAGACCTTCAACCTGGCTGACGCCGCAATCGAGGGCTCGCCCTTCGTCGAGGGCAAGAACGTCATCGGTGTCGAGGTCCACAATGGCCGCCCGACCAGCTCCGACATCTGGTTCGCCGTCGACAAGGACGTCGTTCTGGGTTCGACCACCCAGGCCCCCACGATCAAGGAACTGTCGATGCAGATCGGCAGCGACCAGCATGATCGCATCTTCACCTGGGTTTCCGATGAGACCGAGCAGGAGCGTCTGCAGCTTGCCCTCGCCCCGGCCAAGGACGACGATCCCTTCCCGACCGAGCTCATCGCCGACGAGCCTGCCTCCACCTCCACCATCGACAAGGAGCAGTTCTCCGACTACGTCTTCCACCGCAGCGACGTCAAGGGCCTCAAGCCCAACACCAAGTACGTCTACCGCGCCGGATCCGAGCGTGGCTGGAGCAAGACCTACTCCTTCACCACCGACTCGATGGACCCGACCAAGGACTTCACCTTCCTCATGGTCGGTGACCCGCAGATCGGCGCCAGCGGACGCTTCACCAAGGACCCCAACATCCACGGTGACTGGTGGGTCAAGACGATGGAGCGCGCTCAGAAGGCCTACCCGAACTCGTCGATGCTGCTGTCCTTGGGTGACCAGATCAACGGCTTCGACGACTACGACGTCCTCGGCACCCAGTACGAGAACTTCTACCGCCCCGACATCCTGCGCACCCAGCCGCTGGTGACGACGATCGGCAACCACGACATCTCGCCCATCTACGAGAACTTCTTCGGACGCCCGAACGTTGACAAGCAGTACGGTGCCGGCAACCCCGAGCAGGCCAACGGCGACTACTGGTTCAAGTTCAACGGCATCCTGTTCGTGAACATCAACTCCAACGACCTCAACTACGACGGCGCCAACGGTCACATTGAGTACCTGCGCAAGATCGACGCCGAGCACGGCAAGGATCCTGACGTGCGTTGGAAGTTCGTCATCCAGCACCACAACATGTTCTCCAACGCCTCGCACTCGCGTGACAAGAACATCCGTGAATGGCGCAAGATGATTCCGGTCGTCTCCGAGCTCGGCTTCGCCGGTGTCCTCAACGGCCATGATCACGTCTACACCCGCGCCCACCTCATCGACCCGAAGGTGAACCCGGTTGACGCCGACCGCACCGATGACAAGGCCCTCAGCGAGTACCACCCGCAGGACGGCGAGGGCTTCTACCTCACCGCCAACTCCGGCTCCGGCTCCAAGTTCTACGACGAGAAGCCGACCGACTGGGACGACGTCTACAAGTACGTCTCGGTGCACGCACAGACGATGACCCCGAACTACACCGCGGTCAAGGTCAGCAACGACAAGATCACCTTCTCCACCTTCGCCCAGGCTGTCCGCAGTGACGGCCCGGTCGAGAAGGTCGACGAGGTCACCCTGTACCAGGTCGACAAGACCGCTCCGACCTTCAAGGGTGTCGAGGACACCGAGGTTGAGCAGGGTGCCAGCTTCGACCCGATGGCCGGTGTCAGCGTCGCCGACGACCTCGACGGTGACATCGATGCCGCCAACATCAAGGTTGACGGAGATGTCGACACCACTCAGCTCGGCGACTACGAGGTGACCTACGAGGTGACCGACAAGGCTGGAAACACTGCCAAGGCCGTTCGCAAGGTGACCGTGGTCGAGAAGAAGGAGACCCCGTCTCCGACTCCGGCCCCGTCTGAGTCCGAGTCGGCGACCCCGTCTCCTTCTGAGTCGGCGACCCCGGCCCCGAGTGAGTCGGCCACTGCGTCTCCGGCCCCGAGTGAGTCCGAGTCGGCCAGCCCGTCTCCGAGCGGTTCCGCCAGCACCCCGAGTGCTGCACCCGCGACTGTCTCGAGCAGCGTCGTCGTGAGTGGTGGCTCCGCTGGCCAGGGTTACCGCCCGGCGGCTCTGCCCAAGACCGGTGTGTGATCGATGATTGACGCGGTGCCGTGAGGGACTCTCCTGGAGTTCCAAGCGGCACCGGGGATACCAACAGGCCCGGCCACCTCAGGGTGGCCGGGCCTGTGCGTGTCTGACGAAAATCATCATGCCGGGTAGGCCCGGGTCAATTCCATTGCTCGACGCCACCGTGGGCTGACGAAAATCGTCAGCTCGGTGGGGGTTGGGGATCTGTGGGGGTTGAGGTCATCCCCGGGCTGACAAAAACCGCCGCTTCGACCGGTGGGGAGGTAGAAAACTCTGCCCACACGCAACTGCCCCCAGACCAGGACGGTCCGGGGGCAGCAAATTGAGGTTAGGCGCTCAGTTCATCTTCATGGTGCCGGTCTCGAGGAACCGGGTGTGCCAGCTGTAGGCCTCGCTCAGCAGGTGCGGGGTGTGCTTGAACTTGCAGTCACGCAGCGCACGCTCGTAGTAGTCCATCAGCATCGGACGGTAGTCCGGGTGGGCGCAGTTCTCGATGATCTTCGGCGCGCGCTGACGCGGAGCCAGACCACGCAGATCGGCGATGCCCTGCTCGGTGATGATGACCATGCCGTCGTGCTCGGTGTGATCGACGTGCGAGACCATCGGGACGATCGCCGAAATGTCGCCGTTCTTGGCCGTCGACGGGGACACGAAGGCCGAAATGTAGGCGTTACGGGTGAAGTCACCGGACCCACCGATACCGTTCATCATTCGCGAGCCCATGACGTGGGTCGAGTTGACGTTGCCGTAGATGTCGGCCTCGATCATGCCGTTGGCACCGACAACACCCAGACGACGGATCGCCTCGGGATGGTTCGAAATCTCCTGCGGGCGCAGAATGATGTGCTCGCGGTAGAAGGCCGCGTTCTCGTTCATCTTGTGCGCGTATTCAGGCGACAGTGAGAAAGCAGTGGCCGAGGCGACGTCAAGCTTGCCGGCGTCGATGAGGTCGATCATGCCGTCCTGGATGACCTCGGTGTAGGAGGTCAGGTGCTCCAGGTCGGAGTGCAGCAGCCCGTCGAGAACGGCGTTCGGAATGTTGCCGACCCCCGACTGCAGCGGCAGCAGGTTCTTCGGCATACGCCCCTGCTTGACCTCGTTGTCGTAGAAGTCCAGCAGGTAGCCAGCGATCTTGCGGGAGTCGTCGTCGATTGGCTTGAACGGGGTGTTGCGGTCAGGATCGGAGGTCTCGACGACGGCAACCACCTTGTTCTGCGGAATGCGCAAGTATTTCTCGCCGATGCGGTCTCCGGGGTGGGTGATCGGAATCGGCACGCGGTTCGGGGGCAGCGCGAAGCCGTAGTAGATGTCGTGCATGCCCTCGAGATCCTCGGACTGCCACGAGTTGACCTCAACGATGACCTTGTCGGCCTTCTCCACCCACACGTTGTTGTTGCCGATGGAAGAGGTGGGGATGATGTGCCCGTCCTCGGTGATCTTGGCGGCCTCGATGATGGCGAAATCAATGTTGCCGAAGAATCCCTCGCGCACCATCATGCCGGCCTCGGAGAGGTGGATGTCGGTGTAGAAAGAGGTGCCGTCGTTGATCTTGTTACGCATCTGGGGATCGGACTGGTAGGGCATGCGCCAGCCGATGCCGTCAACGGAGGCGAGGGCGCCATCCAGTTCAGGAGCGGTCGAGGCTCCGGTGAACACGTTGACGGTGAACTTCTCGCCTCGATCGTGGGATTCCTTGATGCGCTTGGCGAGTGCGCCCGGAAGCGCCTTGGGGTAGCCCGACCCAGTGAATCCACCGAATCCGATCTGGTCGCCGTCATTGATGAGGGCAGCCGCGTCTTCGGCGCTCATCAATTTCTGACGATGGGTTGCGTTGGCAATCCGCTCTGACATCTGTCCTCCTGCCGCCGTGCGGCTGGTTGTCGGTGACGGCACACGGCACTACCCATGAACCGTCGAAGAAAGACTGTTTCGTCCCCGGTGAAGGCGGTCCGAAACCTTGACAACACTGTATAGGGGGGAGCTGGGTGTGGGATGGGGCACCCCTACCTATTGGGTCCGTAATCGCACTGCTGTTCCTCGGGAACGTGGCGCGCTCGCACACCTGTGCACGACGAGCCTGAGACACCCCTTGTCGGACGCGCAGTGGGGCGTCCAACCAGGGCCATGATCACAAGGTCGTGACGCTGATCGTCGTCGTCAGGACGAGGTCCCCCTCGGGTTCGAGGGTGATGGCGTTGTCCTTGCACACACCGGTCTCGACGCACACGAAGTCTCGCCAGGCCCGGGCCGTCGGGCTGTCGCCGATTCCCGACGAGGAGCGCGGGTTCCAGATCACCGCGCTGGGGCAATGGGTCGTCGCCAGATGAATCTCGCGTCCCCACGCCGGGTCGACGAGGGTCAGTTCCGGCCCGACTCCCTGGAGGACGGTGTCAGTGTCGGGAGCCATGACAAGTTCGCCGGCGTCGAAGAACCCCTTGTCACCGGTTGCGAAATTGTGCCAGTCGGCTCCCTTCACCCCCCGGACGCGGGCCTGCTCGGCGTCTTTGACACGCAGGTAGGTGTGCCACATTCCCTCGACGGTGCGGGGCTGGTCGTCACGGTTGGTGAGCGTGAGCGTCATCTTCAGGCGGGTGTCGGTCATGACGACCTCATGGCGAATCTCGATGGAATCGGTCTCGGCGGTTCCCACAACCTGAAAGGGCTCTGCAAAGGATTCTGCAAAAGGTTCTGCCGCCGTCACCTGGAAGTCTGTGCGGCGAGCCAGGCCGTGCTGGGGATCCTGGTCGTTGTTGGGTCCGTGACCAAACCACGGAGCACACAGCGGGATACCTCCCCGGATGACCGCGTCGGACTCGTCGGTGTGCGCGGCGTCGAACCAGATGACGGGCTTGTCGTCGGCCTGCCATGCCAACACCTGGCAGCCGTGCTCGGCCACTTGCCACGTGCCGTCATGAGCGCTGTGAAGGTTCCCGAGAAGATTGGTCATGGTCCTATGATCGTGGTCATCGCGCCCACACTGCGCGAACTGCGTCGATCCGCTCACACCGGATGGTGTTTCGTGCCGCCTCGACGGCAATGGGCTTGGCACAAAAGGCGATCGCCATCCCGGCAACGGCGAACATGTCGAGGTCGTTGGCCCCGTCTCCCACGGCAATCGTTTGTTCCAGGGGGACCTCGCGTTCAGCGGCCCAGCGACGCAGCCAGGCGGCTTTGGCAGCCCGATCGACGATGTCCCCGACGACCCGACCGGTGAGATGGTCGTCGACGATCTCCAATTCATTGGAAGCCGTGACGTCAGCGCCGATCTGTTCGGCGAGTGGGGTGACGAGGGCCGTGAATCCCCCCGAGACCAAGCCCACAGCCGCCCCGACCTCGTGTGCAGCAGCCACGAGCTCGGCCGCCCCAGGCGTGACGACGGTGGCCTTGCGAGCCTCCTCCAGGGCTCCGACGTGCAGACCCTCCAGACACCTCACGCGCTCGTGGAGGGACTGGGCGAAGTCGAGCTGTCCGGCCATCGCCCGGGCAGTGATCTCGCTGACCTCCTCGGCCTTTCCGGCGCACTCGGCCAGCAGATCGATGGCTTCGGTGCGCGTGATGGTGGAGTCGACGTCACAGACGATGAGCCCCGGCGGCTCGCTGGCCAGGAGGCCGTGGGGATGCAGCACACCGATCCCGTGGGAGGCGGCCATGTCGCGCACCTGCGTCATATTGCCCTCGAAGGACATGGCGTACTCGAAAATGTGGGCGGCCCAGTCACCAGTGTGAATGCCGCGCATACAGGCGGCATCGGGCCACAACAGACTGCCGGGGAAGCGGAGGCTGGGGCGATCGTCACTGACGAGGATGACGCGAGAACTCATGACACCACGGTAGGTGGATTTCGGGGCGTTCGGTGACAGTTCTGCTCTTTGGCGCGAGCACCTACGCCCGGACAGCACCTACGCCCGGACAGTCCGCGTGACCGTGTACTGACGGTTTCGCGCCATTTGGCGGGTCGGCCCGACTGTGCGCCGCAGATGGGACGCCCAGGGCAGGTGATTGTTGTAGACACACCACACAGTGCCCCCGGGCCGCAACACGCGAGCGGCGTCGGCCAGCATGGCCAGGGTCGGGGCGTGATCCTGGGCGGAGCCACGATGGAAGGGCGGGTTGGTGACGACGACGTCGACACTGCCGTCGGGCAGGTCTGACAGTCCGTCGCACCAATGGGTGATGACGCGCAATCGGTTCGCCTCGGCGGTGAGACGGGTGGAGTCGACGGCTTGCCAGGAGACGTCGGTGGCGTGGACGGTGGCGTGGGGGAGCCTGTGTGCCAGGTGAGCGGAAATGACGCCGTTGCCGCATCCCAGGTCGACGACCTCGGTGGTGACGTCGGCTGCGATGGCGTCGAGGTGGTCGAGGAGGAGAGACGTCCCCGCGTCGAGGCCTGCGGTGTGGAAGACCCCGCCGTGGGCCCGGATCGTCAACCCGTTGACGGTGTTGGTGCGCGGCCACTCGCCAGTGATGGCAGGGCGTTGTCGGGGAGACGAGAAGTGCAGCACACGGGCCTTGCGCACCCCGAGACTGGCGTGGACGTCATCGAACCAACGGGCTGCGACGTCATTCATGGACCGGGACATGTGCTTGATGCGTCCGCCGGCGACGATGTGGGCGTCGGGTCCCAGGAGCCGCCACAGCGCGCCGAGGAGTTCATCGAGTGCGTCGAGGCTGGTCGGCAGGCCCATCCAGACCACCGGGGTGGTGCAGTCCTTGGCGGTCAGGGGGTTGCGGCGGCGACCCTCCGAAATCGCTGCGAGGTCGCGGCAGTCGTCAGACCATGCGGTGGCGTGCTCGCCAGCGAGTGGCACCAGGCCAGGGCGTCCCAGCACCCAGACAGCCTCAGCCTGCGGTGATTCGGCGACGATGAGCTCGTCAACGGGGTCCAAGGTGGCAGCGTCCATGATGGCAGTCTGGCAGACCACGTGACCTCGACGGTGATGTCCCCAGCCGTTGCGGCCCGCCCGCAGCCTAGGATGACGACATGGCAGAGTCGCCCCTGGAAATACACGTCATCGCCGATTCGACGGGTGAGACCGCCGTTCGTCTGGCTCGCGCCGCGCGCAGTCAGTTCGAGGGGGTCCACTGGCACATCGTGCGCCACCCGATGATCGGCACCGTCCCGGACATGGTTGCGGCCTTGGAAGCCGTAGAGGAATCCCATGAAGCAGGGCAGTGGGTGTGCGTGGTACACACTCTTGTCCTGCCCGACATGCGCGACATGGTCACTGATGCATGCGAGGAAATGGGTATCCGCGAGGTCAACCTCATGGGCCCCATGCTCGAGGCGATGGAGGAGGCCTCTGGCCTCGACGCGGACGCCGTACCGCGCCGTCCCGTGGGTGTCGAGGCCGACTACTTCACCCGCATCTCCGCGATGGAGTTCGCGGTCCGTAACGACGACGGCGCCATCCCCGACCGGCTGACCGAGGCCGACATCTGCCTGGTCGGCGTGAGCCGCTCGGGCAAGACCCCACTGTCGATCTACCTGGGCTACCTGGGTTACAAGACCGTCAACGTCCCGCTCGTCCCCGGTATCGCCCCGCCAGCCGAACTGGCCGCCGTCGATCGGTGGCGCATCGTCGGCCTGACGATCGACGCCCAGCGGCTGCTGGAAATCCGTGGCCGTCGCGTCCGTGGGCTGGGCGGATTCGGCAATGAGGACGGCTACGCAGACCTTGCCGCGATCTACGACGAACTCGACGAGGTGGGCAAGATTCAACGCCGTCTGGGATGCCCCATCATCGACACCACCGGCCTGGCCCTGGAGGAGTCGGCGACGAAGGTCATCGACGTCGTCGACCAGCGAGCCAAGACAGCCGGGACGAGGCTGCGCAAACCGGCGGGGTCCTATCGCACCCGGCCCTGACACTCGTGGCACCGGAGCGGCACCCCGCTAGACCCCGTGGACTTGACGCTTTCGATCAAGCGGGCGGTTGTTTGCTGGGAGACAGTGCATCAAAGATGGGAAGTCATATTCTGTTGTGACGATCCTGGTGCGCGCGTAAGTATTCGTCATTCTTGATCGCTCTGCCCCGTGAAAATGCCCCGCGAGCGTGAGAGAATGACGACGTCCGGCCCGATAGGGCCGGGTGTCGGGCTCGTTGCGCAGTCGCACGGGTCCGAACGCCGTGAATCGCTAAACAGGCTGACACAGATCGAAGGAGATCAGTCATGACCGACCGTTACGTGTACGACTTGTCCGAGGGCAGCGCAGAGATGAAGCCGCTGCTCGGCGGCAAGGGCGCAGGAGTTGCCGAGATGATGCGTCTCGGCGTCCCGGTGCCCGACGGTTTCACCGTCACCACCGAAGCCTGCGTGGACACCATGACGAGGAAGGGAGAGTGGCCAGAAGGCCTCGACTCCCAGGTGTGGGATGGACTCAAGCGTCTGGAGGAGCGCACCGGACGCGGCCTGGGCGACGTCGACAAGCCGCTTCTCGTCTCGGTTCGGTCGGGTGCCGTCATCTCGATGCCCGGCATGATGGACACGATCCTCAACCTCGGTATCTCCGACGACACCGTTGAGGCCGTCGCCAAGGAAGCTGGCAACGAGCGCTTCGCATGGGACTGCTACCGCCGCTTCATCCAGATGTACGGCGAGGTCGTCGAGGGTATCGACGCCCACATCTACGAGGACGCCCTGACCGCCCTCAAGGAGAACAAGGGCGTCGACTCCGACACCGATCTGACCGCCGATGACCTCAAGGGCCTGGTTGACACCTTCAAGACGCTGTCCAACGAGCAGCTCGGTGGCAACTGGACGACGGATCCGCGTGAGCAGCTGATGCGTGCCGTCGACGCAGTCTTCCGGTCCTGGCTCAACCCGCGCGCCTTCGTCTACCGCAAGGCCAACAAGATTCCCGACGACCTGGGCACCGCCGTCAACGTCATGCAGATGGTCTTCGGCAACCGTGGCGACACCTCGGCCACCGGCGTCTGCTTCACCCGTAACCCCGCCACCGGCGCCAAGGAGCTCTACGGCGAGTTCCTCGTCAACGCCCAGGGTGAGGACGTCGTCGCCGGCATCCGCACCCCGCGCTCCCTCGCCGAGATGGAGCAGGTGCTGCCGGAGGCCTACCACGACCTCATCGACACCATGAAGAAGATGGAGCTGCACTACCGCGACATGCAGGACATGGAGTTCACCGTCGAGAACGGCAAGCTCTACCTACTGCAGACCCGTAACGGCAAGCGCACCGCCGCTGCTGCCCTCAAGGTGGCTCGCGACCTCGTCGACGAGGGTGTCATCAGCAAGGAAGAGGCCCTCATGCGGATCGAGCCCGCTCAGCTCGATCAGCTTCTGCACGAGGCCATCGACCCGAACCACTCCGAGCAGCCGGTCGCCGAGGGTCTGCCGGCCTCGCCCGGTGCCGCCGTCGGTGAGGCTGTCTTCGACGCCGACATCGCCGCCGAGCGCGGCGCCAAGGGCGAGAAGGTCGTCCTGGTCCGCTTCGAGACCACCCCTGACGACATTCACGGCGTCATCGTCAGCCAGGGCGTCCTGACCGCCCACGGCGGCATGACCTCCCACGCCGCCGTGGTTGCCCGTGGCATGGGCAAGCCCTGTGTTGCTGGTGCCCGTGGCATCAAGATCGACGCCAAGGCCGCCACCCTGACCATCGGTGACACCGTCATTCACGAGGGAGACATGATCACCCTCGACGGCTCCACCGGTGAAGTCTTCGCTGCTGGTCTTCCCCTCACCCCGCCGCAGATCAACGCCGACTTCCAGGAGGTCCTCTCCTGGGCCGACGACATCCGCCGTCTGGGCGTCGAGGCCAACGCCGACAACGCCACCGACGCCGCCAAGGCTCGTGAACTCGGCGCCGAGGGCATCGGCCTGTGCCGTACCGAGCACATGTTCTTCGGTGCCGATCGTCTGCCGGCCATGCACCAGATGATCACCGCGGACACCCCGGAGGAGCGCCAGGCCGCCGTCGACACGATCCTGCCGATGCAGCAGGCCGACTTCGAGGGCATCTTCACCGCGATGAAGGGGCTGCCCGTCACCGTCCGTCTGCTTGACCCGCCGCTCCACGAGTTCCTGCCGAACCTCGTCGAGCAGTCCCTGAAGGTCCAGAAGATGGAGGACCAGGGCGCCGATCCGAACGAGCTCGACAAAGAGCGTCGTCTGCTGGCCCAGGTCAAGAAGCTGCACGAGCAGAACCCGATGCTCGGTACCCGTGGTTGCCGCCTCGGCATGCTGTACCCGGAGATCCCCGACATGCAGGCCCGCGCCATCATCCGCGCCGTCCTGTCGGTGCTCAAGAAGGAGGGCGAGACCGTCCAGATCAACATCATGATCCCGCTGGTCTTCACCCCGATCGAGCTCGAGACCCATCGCCGTATCGTCCAGAAGGCCATTGACGAGGAGTGCGAGGCGGCCGGCACCAAGGTCGACGTCAAGATCGGCACCATGATCGAGCTGCCGCGTGCTGCCCTGATCGCCGACAAGATCGCCGAGGTCGCCGACTTCTTCAGCTTCGGCACCAATGACCTGACCCAGACGACGTTGGGCATCTCCCGCGACGACGCCGAGAACGGCTTCCTCACCGAGTACCTGCGCACCAAGGTCCTCAAGGACAACCCGTTCGCCTCGATCGACCAGGAAGGCGTCGGCCAGCTCGTCGCCGGAGCTGTCGAGAAAGGCCGCAAGACCAACCCGAAGCTGGATCTGGGTGTCTGCGGTGAGCACGGTGGCGATCCGGAATCGATCCACTTCTTCAACAAGACCGGGCTCGATTACGTGTCCTGCTCGCCGTTCCGCGTCCCGGTTGCTCGGTTCGCTGCGGCTCAGGCCGTCATCTCCCAGAAGGAGAAGTGAAGTTTGAGGACGTCACTTCGCCCTTGACGTGAATCGTGCGGCCCCTCCATTGCGGTGGAGGGGCCGCACGATGTCTGTCCAGAACCCCCGATCCACGTCCGATCGGGGAGTTTTGTCGACTTCGTGGCCGTGTGCGCGGAATAATGGCCCCAACCGTGCCTCGACTTCTGGAGGGTCAATGTCCCAGACTTTCGGCGCCTGGCGTGCCACCTACACCCCTGGCTCCTGGGTGGTGCTGGCCGGGCCGAGCAGCCTCGTCGTCATGCAGCCGGCTGCCCCGCGTCATTCCGGCTTGGTGTCGTCCATCTGGCAGCAGGTGGCCGATGCGACTGATCCCCAGTCACTCGTGGAGACGTTGACGGCCATCGGGTTGGCGCAGATGCCGAGCCTGGGACTGTTCTTCTGGGTTGACGGGGAGATGTACTCCATGGCCCGCGGCCAGATCGTCGTCAAGGATGCCTCCACCGGTGAGGTCGTCAATCACGGCGAGGGTCTGCTGACGTGGAGCGAGAAGAAGCTTGATCCGTCGACCGTCGTCGTCGAGATGGAACAGGTCGAGCAGAGGCTGACGATGCCGCTGCTGTTGGGCGTGGCTCAGGCGAGCAAGATCATCATTGACGCGACGGGCAACGTCGAGCCCTTCGTCGTCGAGGAGGGCGACAAGGTTCGCCGTCCGAGGGTGTTGGCCAGTTCTGAGGACGCTCTCAAGCCGTGGGCTCCCGAGCCTGAGGAGCAGAAGCCGTGGGCCTCCGAGCCTGATCTCAAGCCGTGGACTCCCGAGCCTGACGATGATCTGAAGCCGTGGACTCCTGAGCCTGAGGACCAGAAGCCGTGGGCCGCTGAGGTTGAGGAGCAGAAGCTCGACGAGTCAGGAAGCGGCTCGGAAGCTCGCGAGTTCACCGATCATCAGGGTCAGCCCGCCGAGGCGGAAGGTCCCGGGTTCGTCGAGGTTCCCGCCCCGGGCGAGATTCCCGACCCGGTTGTGGTCCCCGACCCGGTTGTGGTCCCCGACCCGGTTGCTGAGGTCGCACCGACGGGGATTCCGGTTCCGACGGAATCTGTCCTTTCCGGCGAGGACGCGACGACCGGTGCTGACGATGCCGCCCCGGATGCCGAGGAGCCCGTGGACCTTGTCCCGGCCCGAGTCACCGAGCCGGAATCCGTCGAGGTTGCGGTTGCTGATGAGGACATGGCGCCAATCCGCCCCCTCGACGAGGACCTGGGGAGCGACGAGGCGCCTGGGCTTGCCGACGGTGGTGAGCTCCACACCGGTACTCAGCCGGTGGGGGTCCAGTCCGAGCCCGACGACGTCTCCGCCCTCGCTCCGGTGGTGGCACCCCAGCAGCCTGAGCAGACAGCGCCCTCGGAGCAGCCCGCCTCGTCGGAGCAGCCTCACGGCGAGTCGCGGTACAACGGGGACTGGCGCTTCGCGTCCGCTTCGACGATCCGACGACTCTCCTCGCCGTCAGATTCTGCGGCTGCCACCCTGGTCTCGACGACCGGAGAGGTCGCTCACCTCAAGGGTGCCGTTCTCGCCGGTCGCGCCCCGCGAGCTGACAATGGCGAGGACGTCATGCGCGTTCCGTCGCCTGGACAAGACATCAGTCGTACCCACGTGAAATTCGCTCCCGGCCAGTGGGGGATCGAAGTCACCGACATGCATTCCACGAACGGCACCGTCGTTCGCCGCATCGGCCAGGAGCCGCTGCGACTGGACAGTGGGCAGACGATTGACCTGGCCATCGGTGACTCCGTCGATCTGGGTGACGGCGTCATCATCACCATTGAGGCCTACCAAGGCTGACTCGAGCCCGCCAGACATCAGGACCCCCGCGAGGAATCGTGGGGGTCCTTGTCGTCGTCAGTGCCGTCGAGAGCTCCCACATGAACGAGTTCCTTCTCGGCGGGTTAGTCTCCTACTGTGATCTATTGGGTCCACCCAGAATCAGGAAGGAAGTCCGATGGGACACATTCTCGTGTTGTCGGGGGCTGGACGTTACGCCGACGAGATTCACGACTTTGACGCGACCTCCGAGGCCGTCTCTCAGATCTTGACCGAGCGTGGTCATCACGTGGAGGTGAGGCGTTCCGAGCCGGAAGCCCTGGACCACCTCGATGACGCGGACTTGCTCATCGTCAATACCGGCGGAGGTGACCCGGAGGAGGGATGGGACTACATGCCCGAGTGGTCCCGCGCCCACAACAAGGTCCGTGAGCACCACGAGGCCGGTAAACCGATCCTCGGCCTGCACACCGCATGCAACACCTTCTGTGACTGGGAGTTGTGGCCGGCCATCCTCGGAGGTGCGTGGGTGCTGGGGGCCAGCGGACATCCGGAGCGCTCCTACGCCGTGTTCGAACCGGTTCCGGAGGCTGCGGATCACCCGATCCTGCGCGGTGTCGATCAGGTGATCGCTTATGACGAGCGTTACTGCAACCTGGACATCAACTCGCTCGCCAACCCGTTGCTCTTTCATGAAACCGGCGAGGAGTTCCACGTGATGTGCTGGGTGATGGGCAACAACGTCGTCTACGACGGACTGGGCCACTCGTCGAGGTCGTACTACTCGCCGTCGCGACGTCAGTTGTTGTGCAACGAGGTGTCGTGGTTGCTGAATTGGAAGCGACGCGAATCTGCTGCGGCGGGTGTTGAGGTGAACCCGCAGCCCCAGACGGTCTGAGGCGGGTTCAGAGGTAGCTCCCGCTCGTTCGCTTGGCCTCGGCCGATCTTGGCTGCTGCCATCTTGGCCCTGGTCCCGCTTCTTCCCCCCTGCTCCCCTGCAAAACGCAGTTGCGCCAGTTGTGCCCCACCTGCGCCAGATTTTTTGGCGCAGGTGGGGCACAACTGGCGCAGGTGGCAGGGGTTGGGCGTTGGGGGCGTGGTTTGGGGTTGGTGGGGAGGCGCAGGTGGGGCACAACTGGCGCAGGTGGCGTCGGCACACCAGCTCGATCCAGGGCGCAGGTGGGGCACAACTGGCGCAGGTGGCAGGGGACGGTGGCGTCGGCACACCACGGGGTCCAGGGCACTCCGTCGCCGGCTCCCGGACATGGCAAGGGCCGGACCCGAGGATCCGACCCAGCCATCAGTGCGACCTTGGCGCGCACATCGTCACGCCTGGGGAGCTCCCGCGAGAATCTTGGCGGTCGACGAGACGCCGAGACGGGTGGCACCGGCCTCGACCATGGCGCAGGCCGTCTCGTAATCGCGAATGCCGCCCGAAGCCTTGACCCCCAGACGACCACCGACAGTGTTGGCCATGAGCGCGACGGCCTCGACGCTCGCCCCGCCCTTGGGATGGAATCCCGTCGAGGTCTTGACGAAATCGGCGCCAGCCCCCTCAGCGGCCTTGCACGCACGAACAATCTCGTCGTCGGTGAGCACGGCCGACTCAATGATGACCTTGAGGATCTTCGGGTCCGGGACAGCCTGCTTGACGGCGGCGATGTCAGCGGTGACGTCCGCCCACCGTCCCTCCTTGACCATGCCGAGGTTGATGACCATGTCAACCTCGTCGGCACCGGCGGCAATGGCGTCACGAGCCTCGGCGGCCTTCACCGCGCTGGTGTGCTTGCCCGACGGGAACCCGCACACCACGGCCAGCTTCACATCCCCCATGTCGACGTTGAGCGGCAGCATCGACGGGGACACGCACACCGACCACGTCCCGTATTCCCTGGCCTCGGCGATCAAGGTGGCGACGTCGTCATGGGTGGCCTCTGGGGTCAGCAGGGTGTGGTCGATCATGCTGGCCAGCGCGGTGGCAGACGGGCGGGTAGAGGACATGCCAGCTCCTTCTCTTGAACAAGTGCATTCACCCTACCCGGGATTCTTGTCTCCGACGGCCGGTACAGACGGCCGGTACAGATGTGGGAATAGACGCTGCCCACAGCAGGTTGAGTCTGGTGAACTCAACATCATCGCCAATGATGCCGTCATCAACTTGAGTGCCCGTGACTCAGGGTCTAAGGTTGAGTTGAAGTCACTCACGTTGATGCTTTCTTAGAACATTCGTCCATCAGGAGGAAATCAACCATGGCCCGTTCAGTCGGTATCGACCTCGGAACCACCAACTCGTGTGTCGCCGTCCTCGAGGGCGGCGAGCCCACCGTCATCCCGAACGCCGAGGGCGCTCGCACCACCCCGTCGGTGGTTGCTTTCACCAACTCCGGGGAGACCCTCGTCGGTGAGGTCGCCAAGCGCCAGGCCGTCACCAACGTCGACCGCACTGTCCGTTCCGTCAAGCGCCACATGGGCGAGTCCTGGACGATGGGCGTCGATGACAAGAGCTACAAGCCCCAGCAGATCAGCGCCTTCATCCTGCAGAAGCTGAAGAGGGACGCCGAGGCTTACCTCGGTGAGCCGGTCACCAACGCCGTCATCACCGTCCCGGCTTACTTCTCCGACGCCCAGCGTCAGGCCACCAAGGAGGCCGGCGAGATCGCTGGCCTGACCGTTGACCGCATTGTCAACGAGCCCACCGCTGCTGCCCTGGCTTACGGCCTCGACAAGGCCGACAAGGAGCAGACCGTCCTGGTCTTCGACCTCGGTGGTGGCACCTTCGACGTCTCCCTGCTCGACATCTCCGACGGTGTCTTCGAGGTCAAGGCCACCAACGGTGACAACCACCTCGGTGGTGACGACTGGGATCAGCGCATCGTCGACTGGCTGGTCACTCAGTTCAAGAACGCCAATGGCATCGACCTGTCCGCCGACAAGATGGCCAAGCAGCGTCTGCAGGAG
This sequence comes from Cutibacterium equinum, assembly GCF_028021195.1. Classification (NCBI taxonomy): domain Bacteria; kingdom Bacillati; phylum Actinomycetota; class Actinomycetes; order Propionibacteriales; family Propionibacteriaceae; genus Cutibacterium; species Cutibacterium equinum. The sequence goes on along the minus strand of NZ_CP115668.1, from coordinate 2,054,106 downwards.
GCCGCCGAGCGTGCCAAGATCGAGCTGTCGCAGGCCTCGGAGACCCACATCAACCTGCCGTACATCACCGCTGGTGCTGCCGGCCCGCTTCACCTTGACGAGAAGCTGACCCGCGCCGAGTTCCAGCGCATGACCTCCGACCTTCTCGAGCGTTGCCGCACCCCGTTCAACGCTGTCATGAAGGACGCCGGCCTCAACGTCTCGCAGATTGACGAGGTCATCCTCGTTGGTGGCTCCACCCGTATGCCCGCCGTCTCCGACCTCGTCAAGGAGCTTGCTGGCAAGGAGCCGCACAAGGGCGTCAACCCTGATGAGGTCGTGGCTCTCGGTGCCTCCCTGCAGGCCGGTGTGCTGAAGGGCGAGGTCAAGGACGTGCTGCTGCTCGACGTCACCCCGTTGAGCCTTGGTATCGAGACCAAGGGCGGCGTCATGACGAAGATCATCGAGCGCAACACCACCATCCCGACCAAGCGTTCCGAGGTCTTCACCACCGCCGAGGACAATCAGCCGTCGGTGATGATCCAGGTCTTCCAGGGTGAGCGCGAGTTCGTCCGCGACAACAAGCCGCTGGGCAACTTCGAGCTGACCGGCCTCATGCCCGCCCCGCGTGGCATCCCGCAGATCGAGGTGTCCTTCGACATCGACGCCAACGGCATCGTTCACGTCCACGCCAAGGACATGGCCACCGGCAAGGAGCAGTCCATGACTGTCACCGGCGGTTCCGCCCTGGGCAAGGATGAGATCGATCGCATGGTCAAGGAGGCTGAGGCCAACGCCGAGGCCGACAAGAAGCGTCGCGAGGCTGTCGAGATGCGCAACGAGGCCGATGCCCTGGCCTTCCGCACCGAGAAGCTGCTCGACGAGAACACCGACAAGATCCCCGAGGACACCAAGGCTCCGGTGACCGAGGCCATCGCCACGTTGAAGGAGGCCCTCAAGGGCACCGACAATGACGACGAGGTCAAGGCCGCTATGGACGACCTCAACCAGAAGGCGTCGGCCATGGGCCAGGCGATCTACGCTGCCGCCCAGCAGGCCCAGAACCCGCAGGGTGAGGGCGCCGAGTCGGCCACCTCTGAGTCTGGCGACGACACCGTCGTGGATGCAGAGATCGTCGACGACGAGGACGACAAGAAGTGACCGAGGTCACGGCCTGATCCCAAATCCCGCATCGACCGCCGGGTCGCCACTCATGACGGCCCGGCGGTCGGCACCCACGTGGAGGAAGACATGACTGACAACAACGTCAATCCCGACGACGGCCAGGCCGACGACAACCAGGCTGGCGAGAGCGTCGACGAGCGTTTCGCTGACATTGTCGATGGCGTCGACATCGACGCCGACCAGGCGACTGACGACGTGCCGGCTCCCGAGGAATTGTCCCGGGAGGACCAGCTCGAGGCTCTGTTGGCCGAGCGCACCGAGGACTTGCAGCGTCTGCAGGCCGAGTACGTCAACTACAAGAGGCGCGTCGACCGGGATCGTGCTCTGTCGCGTCAGTCCGGCGTCGACAAGGTCATCACCGACCTCATGCCGGTTCTGGACTCGATTGCCATGGCTCGCCAGCACGGTGAGGTCGAGGGTGGCTTCAAGCTCGTCGTCGACGAGTTGGAGAAGGTGGCCAGCGCCCACGGTCTGACCAGCTTCGGTGAGGTGGGTGACGCCTTCGACCCGAATCTGCACGAGGCTCTCATGCAGATGCCGTTGGAAGGGGCCACAGTCACCTCGGTCAGCCAAGTGATGCAGCCCGGTTACAAGCTTGGTGAGCGAGTGCTGCGCCCCGCGCGGGTGGCGGTCTCCGATCCTGACCCGAACGCCACACCGGCAGAGTCGCAGGAGCCGGGTCAGCAGATCCCCGAGGCTGACTGAGGCGATACCTCTAGCAGGCTGACACCATTGACCAGGTCGGTCACGACCACCGACCCGAAGAATTCACGATGACCAGGGAGGGAGGACCACGATGAGTGCCAAAGACTGGGCCGAGAAGGACTATTACAAGGTTCTCGGTGTCTCCAAGGACGCCAAGCCCGAGGAGATCAAGAAAGCGTTCCGCAAGATCGCCTTGGACAACCATCCCGACTCCCACCCCGGCGACCACGCTGCCGAGGCCCGTTTTAAGGAGGCCTCCGAGGCCAACGACGTCCTGTCGAACCCCAAGAAGCGCAAGGAATACGACCAGGCTCGCAGCCTCTTCGGAGCAGCGGGCAAGTTCGGGTTCCCGCGTGGTGGTGCCCAGCCCAACGTCAACGTCGAGGACTTCATCCGTACTGCCTCGAACGGGGACGGCTTCGGGGACCTCTTCGGCAACCTCTTCGGCTCCACGGGCGGACGCCGCACCACCACCAGGGCAGCCCGTCGAGGAGCTGACGTCGAGGGGGAGACGACGATCTCCTTCGACGACGCCATCTCCGGGACGACCGTCACCATGGACATGGTCTCCCAGGCCCCCTGTCAGGCGTGCCGTGGGACCGGCGCCAAGGCCGGAACCGTGCCGCGAGTGTGCTCGACCTGCCAGGGTTCGGGCATGCACGCGACCTCGGCCGGTGGCGTGTTCGAGATGACTGAACCGTGCCCGGATTGCCACGGGCGCGGCATGGTCGTCGAGGATCCGTGCCAGGTGTGCCACGGATCGGGTCGCGCCAAGTCCACCAAGTCCATGCAGATTCGCATCCCGGCCGGTGTGGAGGATGGCCAACGTATCCGTATCAAGGGCAAGGGTTCCCCGGGGGAGAACGGTGGCCAGGCTGGCGACCTGTACGTCAAGGTGGCAGTGCGTCCGCACGAGATCTTCGGACGTGATGGCAACAATCTCACCATTGACGTGCCAGTGACCTTCGCCGAGGCCGTGCTCGGCGCCGAGGTCGAGGTACCGACCCTGACGGGAAGCCCCGTTCGGCTGCGCATCCCTGCCGGCACTCCGAACGGTCGGACCTTCCGGGTACGTGGCCGTGGCGTGCCGCGTTCCGACGGCAGCAAGGGAGACGTCCTCGCCACCGTCGAGATTGCCATCCCCAACACGCTCGACGACAACGCCCGACACGCCTTGGAGAGGTTCCGTGACGCCGTCCGGCAGCCCAACCCGAGGCCGTGGGAGGTGAAGTGACATGGCACGGCCCAGCAGGAAGCTGTCCGAGGCCGTCGATCTGGCGGTGATCGACAAGACCGCCGCCATTTTCCCCATCTCGGTGGCCGCCGAGCTCGCAGGGATGCACCCACAGACCCTGCGCACCTACGACCGGCTCGGGCTGGTCGTCCCGCAGCGCACCCGCGGGCGGGGCCGTCGGTACTCGATGCGTGATGTCGATGCCCTGCGGATGGTCCAGCACCTGTCCCAGGAAGAGGGGATCAACCTCAACGGTATTCGACGCATCCTGCTGATGGAGCGTCGTATCGAACAACTGTCAGACCAGGTCGAGCAGCTCACCGACACCGTGCGTGGGATGCAGGCAGCCAGGTTCGAGGGCAGCGAGGACCCGCGAGTGTTCACCGCCGAGCCGACCGGACGGGTCCACATGGGTAGGACGGTCGTCCACGCCCAATTGGCACTGCCTGCCCACCGTGGCTGACAGCCCGTGGTAGCGGTTGCGCTCATGGCCAAACTCTCGACGTCATGTGGCGGCCAGTGTGAGAGAACACACATCCTGACCTGACGTTTGCATGCTGAATGGTCTCACTCGTATTACCCTGAATCTCAGTAGCGTCGGCACCGAGGTCGACGCCCTGACAAGGGATCAAAGATGACAGAAACCATGCTTGCTGAACGATTCCACGCCGCGGATCGGTCCATCACCCTTGAGGACATTCCGATCCCGCACCCCGGTCCCGGTGAGGTGCTCATCAAGGTCGCTTACTGCGGTATTTGCCACTCCGACCTGAGCCTCATCAGCGGTGCGTTCCCTCCCCGGCGCCCTGTCGTGACCCAGGGCCACGAGGCCTCCGGCACCATCGTCGAACTGGGTGCCGGCGTCACCGGATGGAAGGAGGGTGATCGCGTCATCCCGTCTGCTGGCCGTCCTTGCCTGACATGCCGCAAGTGCCGCCGTGGCGCCTTCACCGACTGCCTGGACCTCAACCTGATGGCCTTCGCCTACGACGGCGCATGGGCCGAGTACCACATCGCCCAGGCCTCCGGCATGACGAAGATTCCCGACAACGTCCCGATGGACCAGGCTGCCCTGCTCGCTGACGCCGTCTCCACCCCGTACGCCGCTGTCGTGCGCACCGGCAAGGTGCACATGGGCAACGCCGTCGCCGTGTGGGGCGTCGGTGGTGTCGGCACCCACCTCGTCCAGCTCTCCAAGCTGGCCGGTGGCGTCCCCGTCATCGCGATCGACCTCAATGACGCCGTTCTCGAGCGTGCCAAGCGACTCGGTGCCGACCACACCCTGCGTAGCGACGACCCCGAGCTCATGCAGAAGATCGAGGACATCACCAACGGCCGCATGATCGACGTCGCCTTCGACGCCGTCGGTATCAAGCCCACCCTGCGCGCCTGCGTCGACTCCCTCGACGTCGACGGCAAGGCAGTCTCCGTCGGTCTGTCCGCCCAGGACATCGACGCTGGCCCGTTCCTCGACTTCAACCTGCACCGCAAGCAGGTTCTGGGCCATCTCGGCTACAAGTCGCAGGACATCGCCATGCTCGCCGAGATGCTGTCCTACCACCGCCTCGACCTCTCCGAGTCGATCTCCAGGGTCATCGAGCTGAAGGACATCGAGAGCGGCATCGAGGAGCTGGAGTCCCACAAGGGCAACCCGATCCGCATCCTCGTCAAGCCCTGACGTCCCCAGGCGTCACGCATACGTAAAAGCACAGTTCAACGCACAGGGTGCCGTCGCGATGGGTCGCGACGGCACCCCCGTCTCAAGGCAACGTCAGGGCCACGACGGGGGCGTCGCTGTGGCCGGGCCTGAAGCCACACTCTCATCTCAGTGTCACAGCAAGGTCCTACAATCCAAGGGTTGAGCCCCGGACATGCCGGGACTGCCGCGATGACGCATCCCGCCATCGGGGCGGGATCGCTGGCACGACGTCAGGAGTTTCATGACAGTACTGACCGACTTCCTTGCCACGCATCAACTGCTGACGATCCTCATCGTTCTGGCCTCTGGTGCCTTGCTGGGTCAGATCAAGTTCGGCCCGCTGAGATTTGGCGCTGCCGGAGCCCTGTTCATGGGGCTTGTCGTGGGTGCCCTCGACCCGCGTTTCGGTCAGAACCTGGGGATGATCAAGGGCTTGGGCGTCGTGCTGTTCTGTTACACCGTCGGCCTGGCTGCTGGATCAACCTTCCTGTCTGACCTGAAACGTCAGTGGAGCCTCATGCTCGCCGGCATCGTCGGATTGGCCGCCATGGCCGCAGCAGGGCTCGGGCTGGGCAGAGTGTTCGGACTGAGCCCGGCCCACGTCGCAGGGCTGTACGCCGGTGTTCTCACCTCGCCAGCCATTGACGCCGCATCGACGGCGACCCACGGCGCCGGGGACACCCTCGTCGGCTACGCATTGTCCTATCCGGTCGGCGTGGTCGTCGGACTCATCATGGTCGCCCTCGTCGCCAAACGACACTGGCCGGCCGCCAAGGACAACACCTCCATGGCTGAGGCCGGACTGACCTCGGTGTCAACGGTCGTCGACCGCGAGACCTCCATCCGCGAGACCCCCGGCTTCAACGACGACCAGATCCGCATGTCCTACCTGCTGCGCGACGGCGAGATGCGGCTGGCCACCCCTGACGACGACCTCCATGTCGGCGACCAGGTGCTTGTCATCGGTAACCCTGACGACGTCGACCGTGCCGTCGAACACCTTGGACACGTCTCGGATCGCACCCTCACCGACGAACGCCACGAGATCGACTATCGCCGCTTCGTGGTGTCCAACCCGGCCCTGGTGGGCCACACTCTCGGCAGCATCGACGTGCGTGGGCGTACCAGCGGCAAGGTGACCCGAGTGCGCCGTGGCGACCTCGACATGCTGGCCCGCGACGACATCGTCATACAACCAGGCGACCGCGTGCTGTGTGTGGTGCCGGCCCACCGCCTCTCCGACGCCGCCGACCTCTTCGGCGACTCCGAGGCCCGCGTCTCCCAGGTCGATGCCCTGTCCCTGGGGCTGGGTGCGGCCCTTGGTCTCCTGCTCGGTGCACTCATGGTGGCCTTGCCCAGCGGTCTGCAGTTCGAGCTGGGGGCCGCTGCCGGACCGCTCGTCATGGGCATGATCCTGGGGGCGGTGCACCGTACTGGCCCGATTCGCTGGCAACTGCCGCACGCCACCAACGCGATCTTGCGTCAGCTGGGTCTCATGCTCTTCCTGGCCTGTGTCGGGCTGGCGTCGGGCCCGGCCTTCCTGTCCCAGGCCATCAGTTGGACGGGCCTGGCAGTCGTCGGCGTCTCGGCGATCACCTTGGTTCTCGGCGGTGCGATCGTCATCGCGGCGGCTTGGTTCAACAAGTTGTCGGCCCAGCGTGCCACCGGCGCCTTTGCTGGTTTCGTGGGCCAGCCGGCCATCCTCAGCTACGCCAACTCGCTGGTCAACGACGAGCGCATCGAGTCGGCCTATGGTGCCCTGTTCGCGCTGGGAACCATCGTCAAGATCTTGCTGGTGCAGGTCATCGTCCTGGTGTGAGATCTTGTTAGGACACACGAGGGCCGGTCGGTTGTGCAACCGACCGGCCCTCGTCGTGTCAACGGGTACCTGTCTCAGGCTGTGGCTGAGTCCGTCTGCTTGTGGCGACGCGACAGCCACCACCCCAGCGTCAGGACGGCCAGCCAGATCGGGCCGATCACGACGGCGATCCGATACTGCGGCATGATCGACATGACGACGATCATGAGGACCAGGAAGGCGATGACGATCCAGTTGGTGACCGGGGCCCCTGGCATCCGGAAGGTCAGCTCGGCTCGGGTTGCGGGGTCCAGATGGCGACGGAAGAGCATCTGGGTGATGACGATCGTCGCCCAGTTGATGATGCCGGCGATCGTGGCGATCGACATGATGTACATGAACGCTTGCTCCGGCAGCAGCCCGACGATGACGACCGCGATGGCCGTCACCGCACTGGAGACCAGCACGCCGACCCACGGGGAACCGGCCTTGTTGACCTTGCCGAGGACCTTGGGGGCATCACCCTGGTGGGCCAGGGCGTGCAGCATCCGGCCATTGGCATAGAGCCCGGAGTTGTACGCCGACATCGCCGCGGTGAGTACGACGAGGTTGAGGATGGCGGCCGCTCCCGGGACCCCGACGAGGTCGAAGATCTGGACGAAGGGGCTGGCGGTGCCGTCGATCTTGGTCCACGGGACGATCGCTAACATGACGATGAGGGCCCCGACGTAGAAGATCAGGATTCGTGCCACGACCTGGTTGATGGCCTTCGGAATGGAGCGCTTCGGGTCCTCGGCCTCCCCGGCAGTGATGCCGATGAGTTCGGTGCCGCCGAAGGAGAACATGACGACGATGATGCCGACGAGCATCCCGGTAACTCCGTGAGGCATGAACCCGCCGTTTCGCCACATGTTGGCGAATCCGGTCGCCGGGGTGGAAGGCGATCCGAAGAGGATGATCCACAGGCCCAGAATGATCATCGCGACGATGGCGACAACCTTGATGATGGCGAACCAGAACTCCACCTCGCCGTATGCGCGGACGTGAAGCAGGTTGACGGTGGTCACGATGACGAGCAGGACAGCCGCCGACAGCCAGCGGGGGATGGCCGGGAACCAGTAGTTGACGTAGATTCCGACCACCGACAGCTCGGCCATCGACACGAAGATGTAGTTGAACCAGTAGTTCCAGCCGGAGATGAAACCGGGCAGGTCCCCCCACCATCGGTGCGCATACTCACTGAAGGCACCCGAGGTCGGGTGGTGGACGCTCATCTGGCCGAGGGCGCGCATGATCAGATAGATCACCGCGCCACCCACCAGGTAACTGAGGACGATGGCGGGGCCGGCGGCAGCGATCGAGTCGGCAGCTCCATAGAACAGGCCGGTTCCGATGGCGCCACCCAGAGCGATGAGCTGGATGTGTCGGTTGCGCAGACTGCGGTGCAGCTGCTGATCGGGTTCGGTCATGGCGGCGAGTCTAGGGGGTGGACGCGGGAAGAAGGTGACGGTGACCACAAAGTGAGCACTCCCGCAGACCAGATGCGACAATGACGGCAACAGTCGGTACCTTGACCAGGTGATCTTCAACCTGTCCGCCGTGTGCCTGATGCGAGGCCGAACATGCCTCAACGTCCGCAAACGAGGAGCCGATCACGTCATTCTCCCCGGCGGAAAGATCGAGCCCGGCGAAACCCCTCTCGATGCGGCCATTCGTGAGGCGTGCGAGGAAACCCGCCTCGTCCTCGACCCGGCTGACCTCACCCATCTGGGCACCTTCGACGCCCCCGCCGCCAACCGCGACGCCGACGGTATCCGCTGCGCGGTCTACCTGTGCCACTGGCGGGATTCCTGGCCCGAACCGGTCCCCGACTCTGAGATCGTCGAATACGAGTGGACCGACCTCGACCACTGCCACGACGACGCCAGACAGGCCCCGCTGCTGCTCGAGCGGGTCATCCCGGCTCTGCAACAGCGAGGCCTGCTGTGAACCTCACGGTGTCGTCAGATTCCTGATCTCATTTCTCAGCCAGTCCTGATCTCACTCCTCAGCCAGTGCGACGGCGGGGCGGATCTTGGCTCCCCGGCGACCAGGGATCACGGAGGCCAGCCATCCGGCCAGCACCGCCACGACGGCCACGGCGAGCATTTGCAGCCACGGCACGGATGTCCGAACAGTCATGATCGAGTCGAACAGCGCGTGGGACCCGGCGATGCCGTACCCGATACCCAGGGCGATGCCAAGGATCGCTGCGATACCCGAGAGCATGAGTGCCTCCTTGCCGAACATCGACCGCACCTGCCTGCGCGTCAGCCCGAGGGCTCGTAGCAATCCGATCTCTCGGGTGCGTTCCACCACCGACAAGCCAAGGGTGTTGGCGACACCCACCATCGCGATGATGACCGAAATCACCAGCAGGCCGACGACCATGCCGAGCATGGTGTTGATGATCTTGTCAATCTGAGCCTTCTGGTCTGCCGTCGAGGTGACCGTCACTCCCTGATGGGCCGACATCGCCTTGGACAGGGCCTGGGTGGTCTTGGAGTGGTCGACGCCATCGTTGTAGCGGACCTGCATCTGGGTGGGCTTGGCCTCGGGGGCCAGCTTGGTCATGACGTCCTGGGTGACGACGATGCCTTGATCATCGCGACCCTTGACGACCAAGGTCAGATCAACCTTGTTGCCGTTGACGGTGACGGTGATCTTGTCCCCGTCAGAGACACCTGGCACGGAGCCTACGGCGTGAGCGCCGTCGAGACCCTTGGTGGCCGACTGGTCACGAACGATCTTGGAGAACTCCGGTGAGACTCCCCGGACGATCGTCTCCTTGGCATTCCCGCCTCCCTCAACGGTCCCGGTCAGCGTCGTGACGGTGGCAACCTGGGCGACTCCGTTGGTCTTCTTGGCGTCCTGGATGGTCGCCGCGTCGAGGGGACCCTGGCCTTCCACGGTGGCGTCGACGGGGAATTGGCTATTCATGACCTCGGTGACGGATGCCCGCCCGGTGGCAGCTCCCGTCGCAACGGTGGCGATGAGGGTGACTCCGATGAGCAGGGCCGAGGCCGTGGTGGCGGTGCGGCTCGGGTTGCGCTGGGTGTTCTCGACGGCCAGCTCACCTGGGACCCCACCGACGTGGGTTGCTCCGATGGCTCGGGTCAACGCGCCAATGAGGACGGGGGCCAGCACCAGCACGCCAGCAAAGCTGATGAAGCCACCGGCCACCCCGCACAGCACGGCGACCTTGGTCTCCATGTCAGCGGTGGCGCAGGCGATGACGAGGGCCGCGCCGGCGAGGAAGAGCAGGGTGCCGAGGACGATGCGGACCCGTCCGATCCTGCGGGTGGGAGTCTCGGTCATGGGCTGCAGGGCCGCAACCGGGGCGACCTTGGTGGCGCGACGTGCCGGTCGCAGGGCGGCCAAGGTCGTCACGACGACTCCGACAGCGATCGGGATGACGCACGACATGACGGTGACGCTGACCGACGTGTCGACGGGGGAGCCGGCAGCCTTGAGGCCCATGAGCATGAGTTTGGTGACACCAACCCCCAGAGCCGTCCCGACCACCGATCCGATGAGACCGGCGGTGAGGGCCTCGCTGAGCACCGAGCGACGTACCTGCTTACGGGTGGCACCGATGCAGCGGGCCAGAGCCAGGGTGCGAGTGCGCTGGGCGACGAGGATGGTGAAGGTGTTGACGATCACCATCGCCGCGACGGCCAGGGCGATGACGGCGAAGGCGCCCATGAAGATCGTCATGGCTGCGAACCCCTGGGAAGCGTGCTCGGCCTGGAAGGCCCGCTCCTCGTCGGCGGTACGGACGGTGGCGATGGAGCCGGTGGCCGCGGAAACGTCCTCGACGACCTGGGCGGCGCGACGGTCAGAGTTCACGTACAGCACGTCCGCTCCGGACTCGCCACTGATGCGGGCCAGGGTGGCGGCAGGCAGATAGATCTCCTGGGAGGTCGGGGTGTTCGTGGTCCGAGCATTCGGGTTGAGCACGCCCACCACGGTGAGGGTGACTGGCTTGGCCTTCTCCTGGGACATGTCGTTGACCGTGATCGTCGAGCCGACGTCGGCATGGTTGTCCGCACTGCTCTGGTTGACGGCGACCTCGTCGGGGCCAGATGGGGCGCGCCCCTTGACGATGTCGGGGTGGGGCGCAACCAGATGGCCCGACACATAGGCGGATTGCCCGTTGTCGGTGCGCTGCAGGAAGATGTTACGGGTGGCCTCCACCGAGGACACACCTTCGACCTTGGCGACCTTGTCGACAGTGGCCTGGGGAATGGGCTTGCTCCGGTCCTTGGCGGTCACCACGACTGCGGCATCCCCGACGGCTGCAGCCTGAGTCCGCAGCGTGGACGCCTTGATCGAATCCATCAACATGAGGGTGCTGGCCACGAAGGCCACCCCGATGATGACGGCGATCATGGTGGGTACGAGACGACGACGTTCATGAATCATGCCAGCACCTCCTGACGGGGAGCTGTCGACACCTGGCCGTCAGCCACGGTGACGATGTCGTCGGCCCGGGAAGCCGCGTCTCGGTCGTGGGTGACCATGACGACGCTCTGGCCGAGATCGTCGACGCAGTGGCGCAGGAAGGCGAGCAGGTCGTCGCTGGCCTCCGAGTCGAGGGCGCCGGTGGGCTCGTCAGCGACGATGACGTCCGGGCGAGTCACCAGGGCACGGGCGACGGCGACGCGCTGCTGCTGGCCACCCGACAGTTCCGACGGCTTGTGGCGCAGACGCTCGGTGAGGCCGAGCATCCCGGTGATGTGGTCGAACCACTCCTTGTCGACCTTGCGGTGGGACAGCCGCAACGGCAGCGTGATGTTGTCGGCGGCCGTCAGCGTTGGCATGAGGTTGAAGGATTGGAAGACGAATCCAACGTGGTCGCGACGCAGTTGGGTGAGGGCGTCGTCGTTGAGGTGGGTGATCTCGGTGTCGCCGATCCACACCCGCCCCGAGGTGGGGGAGTCCAGACCCGTCATGCAGTGCAGCAGGGTTGACTTGCCCGACCCCGATGCTCCCATGATGGCGGTGAAGCGCCCGGCCGGGATGTCGAGGGTCACTGAGCGCAGTGCCCGCACGAGGGTGGCCCCGGAACCGTAGGTCTTGGTGAGGTCAAGGGTACGGACCGCACTGGGGGTGGTCGTCGAGGACGTGGTCGACGCGGCCGTCAACGAGGCAGACATGGAAACTCCTGTGTCGAGGTTCAACAACACCGTTGACGCTACGGGTGTTCTCCCTCGTCACACATCAGTCCCGGGAGTGGTTCGGGCCGTCCTACCACAGGAGGATGCTGCCAGTCCACGGAAGGATCGTGGTGAGCTTGCTCACGCGCGAATGGTCACCGGCCGGGTCGAACCAGCCCGGCGTCGTAGGCGGTGATGACCATCGACACCCGGTCACGCAGGCCGAGCTTGGCCAGGATGTGGCCGATGTGGGTCTTGACGGTGGTCTCGGCCAGGTAGAGCCGCTCGGCGATCTCGGCGTTCGTCAGTCCCTCGCCGACGCAGATAAGCACCTCGCGCTCCCGGTCGGACAGGGAATCGACGAGTTTGGGGTCGGTCATCGTCACGGCTGTCTCCCCCTGACGAGGGATGAAACGTTCGATGAGACGACGAGTGGCTGAGGGTGCGACAACCGAGTCGCCGTCGTGGACCGCGCGGATGGCGGCCAGCAGTTCCGTGGGGCCGGCGTCCTTGAGCATGAATCCGGACGCCCCGGCACGCAGGGCGGCATGGACGTACTCGTCGAGGTCGAAGGTCGTCAGGATGAGGATCCTGGCCGCAGGATGGGTCGTCATGATCTTCTCGGTGGCACCCAGGCCGTCGAGGACGGGCATCCGGATGTCCATGAGGACGACGTCGGGGGACAGCTCATCGACGAGGGCCACGGCTTCGACGCCGTTGTTGGCCTCACCGACGACGGACATGTCGGGTTGGGCGTCGAGGACCAGGCGGAATCCGGCGCGAACCATCTGCTGGTCATCGGCCAGGAGGAGTCTGATGGGGTCGGGCATGGCGTGGTCCTTGAGAACTCGACGTGGTGGTCAGTGAGTGGGGATGACGGCGTGGACGCGGAACCCACGGTCTGGGCGACTCCCCACGTCAAGGGTGCCACCCCAGGCGGACACTCGCTCACGCATCCCCACCAGACCGTGGCCAGCACCGTCAGCGCTCTTGATACCGTGCACGCCGGCTCCGCGGCCGTCGTCGAGGATCTCCAAGGTGACGTCGTCGGGATGGTGACTGACGATGACCTGGGCACTGGTGTTCGGGCCGCCATGCTTGAGGGCGTTGGTGAGGGCCTCCTGGGCGATGCGGTAACACGCCAGTTCGGCACCTTGGGAGAGGGGTTCGTGGCATTCTGGGTCGCCCTCGATCGTCAGGTCGATGGACAGTGCGCCCTTCATCTCGTCAACGAGATGGGCAATGTCGTCAAGGCCTCGGGTGGGGGCCAGCTCGGGGGTGGAGTCATCGTCGCGTAGCACACCGACGAGGCGCCGAGTCTCGTCAAGGGCGTGGCGGGCGGTCGAGGCGATGGTGTCGAGGGCCTGCCCGCTGGCTGCAAGGCGTGTCTCCGCGTCACCGACCTCCTCGTGGTGGGCGAGATAGGAGCCTCCATCGGCCTGTACCACGATGACCGACAAGGAGTGGGCGACGATGTCGTGCATGTCCCGGGCGATGTTGGCGCGTTCCTCCTGGGTGGCCAGCTTGATGCTCTGGTCGCGTTCGCGTTCCAGGTCGATGGCTCGCTGACGCAACGCCTCCATGGTCTGGCGACGATCCCGAGCCGCGCTTCCGGCGAACCAAGCTGCCAGGCAACACGCCATACACCCGACCGCAGTGATGGCGGATTGCACCAGTTTGGTGCGCGTGTCCAGTCCGGATGTGGGATCGAATCCCCAACTCACTGCCGCCGCGATCGGGGCTATGAAACACAACGCCCACCAGAAGCTGCGCCGTGGTCTGTCAGTTTTCAGCGAGAGTTGGTAGACGATGATGGGAACCAGGGCGTTCTGGGGCCACGGGTCGGTCGTCACGGCAAGCTGCACCAGATGCGAGGCGACCAGTACTGACGCCGTGATCTCCGGCTTGGACCGTGCCCAGACCCACGAAACTGCCACGACGAGGACCAGTACACGCATCCACGTCTTGTGCTCGCTGACATGACCTTGCTCGATCCAGACCAACGAGATCGCCACCACGACGACGGATGCGAACACCGAGTCGAGGATCATCGGACGCGCATGCAACCACCGGTAGCCACGACGCAAACGCCCCGGGGGACGACGATCGAGGACCGGTGTACTGCTCACCCTCCCGACCCTACGGCTGCGCCGGAGGAGACGCATCCTTCCGTCGGCCGATTTTTCTCGACGAGCACCGGGTCGATCATCCCTGGGTGAGACGATGTGGCGTCATTCGGGATGTCAGTGGCAGACTCAGGGCGTGACGACGCCGAACCCCACGCCGAGCCCCAGCCACGAATTGGCCACTGATCTGGCGACCGCGTTTCGCGGGCACCCCGCAGGTGTGGCAATCCTGACGACGATGGGCGAGGCTGGCCCAGAGGGGCTGACTGTCTCCTCCCTGGCATCGGTGTCGGTCGTACCGGCCGTCGTCTCGGTGTCGATGGGTAACCGCTCGACGACCCTGGCTGCGCTCAAAGAAGGGTCTCGTGTGGTCGTCCACATGCTTGATGCGGACCGAACCGATCTAGCAGATGCGTTCGCGGTACCCGGCGGAGACCACTTCGTCGGGACCGAGTGGACAACCAGCGCCGAGGGGGCGCCTCAACTGAAAACCCCAGGTCCGGTTTTGCACGGTTTTGTGCAGACGATGGTTGATACCGGATCGGCCACCCTCGTCGCCGTCACCATTGATCGCATCGACAGCGGAAACCGTGGCGCTCCCGGTCTGGTGAGGATGGCGCGAGGGTGGTACGAAATACCTCGCTAGACCTTGTCTGACCCGCTTTTTCAGGTACGTTGGATGGTGTCATCGAAATCGAAGGAGATGTCGCCATGACAGCTACTGATGCGCGCGCCCGACAGACTGAACGTATGGGCACCACGCCTGGATTCGTTGCCGCTCTGGACCAATCTGGCGGTTCCACCCCGAAGGCCCTCAAGGCGTACGGGATCGAGCCCGAGGTCTACGGCGACGACAAGGACAAGATGTTCGATCTGGTCCACCAGATGCGGACCAGGATCATCACCAGCCCGTCCTTCACCAGCGACCACATTCTCGCCGCGATTCTGTTCGAGATGACGATGGATCGTGAGATCGAGGGAATCCCCACCGCCGATTTCCTGTGGCAGGAGAAGGGCATCGTCCCCTTCCTCAAGATTGACAAGGGCTTGGCCGACGAGGAGTCCCACGTCCGCGTCATGAAGCCGATTCCCGGTCTTGACGAGCTGCTTCACCGTGCTGTCGAGGACAAACACATCTTCGGCACCAAGGAGCGCTCGGTCATTCTTGACGACGACCAGGACGGCATCAAGAAGATCGTCGATCAACAGTTCGAACTCGGTGAGCAGGTCCGCGCCGCTGGCCTGGTCCCGATTCTTGAGCCCGAGGTCGACATTCACGCCCCGAACAAGCAGAAGGCTGAGGAGAGGCTGCACGGTCTCATCCGTGAGCACATCGACGCTCTGCCTCTCGACGCCAGGATCATGCTGAAGCTGACGATCCCGACGACTGATGACCTGTACGCCGACTTCATCGCCGATCCGAAGGTTCTTCGGGTGGTTGCTCTGTCCGGTGGCTACTCCCGTGAGGAGGCCAACGAGAAACTGGCCCGCAACCACGGACTGATTGCGAGCTTCTCGCGTGCCCTCGCCGAGGGACTCAGCCACGGCCAGTCTCAAGAGGAGTTCGACGAGACTCTACGCGCCTCCATCGATTCGATTTACGCTGCGTCGGTGTCCTGAGCCGTCATCGTGCTAAACGGGCCTGCGAGGAACCTCGCGGGCCCGTTGCCGTGTCCGGACGTCGAAAGCAGTGACGTCGTTTTAATGCCGCCAGGTTCTGCCTTGCCGCGTCCCGGGGCAAACATCCAAGCCGTCTGCTGCTGGATGAGCTGTGGGTTCCTTGCCGCATCCCGGGGGCAAACTGGAACAGTCGCGGCCGCTGTTGGGTTTCCCGTTGCCTTGCCGCGTCCCGGGGCAGGCCCCAGCAGTTTCCGAGCCCAGCTGTGCCCGCGTCGGCAGTTCCTGATCCAGTTGCGCCAGTTGTGTCTCACCTGCGCCAACTTTTTTGGCGCAGGTGAGACACAACTGGCGCAGGTAGGCGGGGGTAGGGGAGTTTGGGTGGCCGGGGGACTGGTTGGGTGGCGCAGGTGGGACACAACTGGCGCAGGTAGGCGGGGGTAGGGGAGTTTGGGTGGCCGGGGGACTGGTTGAGTGGCGCAGGTGGGACACAACTGGCGCAGGACCACCCCCTCCGCGCCCGAAACACCCCGAAACACCAACACCCCGAAACACTGCGGAACCCTCCCGAATCCCGGGCCCGCCATTGGCAGCAAACAGCCTTGAAAACGGGGTCATCATTGGTGCACGAACCCAGCCGCCTTGTACAGTGCAACCGTGATCCCCAAACTCGTCGCATTCGATCTTGACGACACCCTGGCCCCCTCGAAGTCCCGTCTGCCCGAACCCATGGCGCGCATCCTTTCGCGGCTCTTGGACCGTGTCAGCGTCTGCGTCATCTCCGGCGGCCAGTTTGGCCAGTTCCATACCCAGGTCATCGAGGCTCTGGACGACGTCAACGCATCCCACGTCGATCGGCTGCACCTGCTGCCCGCCTGTGGCACCCAGTACTACCGCTATGTTGACGGTCAATGGCAGCGCATTTACATCGAGGCCTTGACCGACGACGAGAAGTCCCGTGCCACCGAGGCCGTCGAGACCTGCGCCCGGGACCTGGGATTCTGGGAGGAGCACACCTGGGGTCCGGTGTTGGAGGACCGTGAATCTCAGATCACCTTCTCCGCCCTGGGTCAGCAGGCTCCTGTTGACGCCAAGAAGGCATGGGACCCCAGTGGCCAGAAGAAGCTCACGCTGCGCGAGGCCGTCGCGGCGAAACTTCCTGACCTCGAAGTGCGTGCCGGCGGGTCCACCTCTGTCGACATCACTCGCGTCGGTCGTGACAAGTCCTTCGGGATGGGCAAGCTGCTGGAGATGACGAACCTGGCCAAGGAGGATGTCCTTTTCTACGGTGACCGTCTCGACGAGCACGGCAACGACTATCCGGTCAAGGCGATGGGCATCCCCTGCGTGGCCGTCACTGACTGGGAAGATACGGCTGACAAACTCGAAAAGTTATTGGCTGACTGACCCGGTTCACGCATTGACGACACCGTTCTCGACGATCATTGAACGGTGTTGTAGCACCACATGGAAACCCCTTTATGGTTCGTAAGGATGCCGTATTCGTGACCTTTTCCACAATGTGGTACAAGAGTTCATCTTGGGGTTTCGGTGTTGCTATCTGACCATCCAGATGACGACATCTCGCTTTTCTACCGTCCTTCCCGGTGCCGCCTGCCAGAAAGCGGCAATGAGACCCTGAGGAGGACCGGTGAACATCCGAGTCGACGAAGCCATGCCGGCGGGCGCGACGTCGTCTGGGGTGGTGGTGTCGCCGTCACCGGATTCAGCGCCGCAGCCCAGGTCTGTGACCACGTCACCAGCTGAGTCCACGGCCACGCAAAGACTGCCCAAGCGCCGCCCGAACCGCAGAATGCGACGGGAGGCCCTGCTCTTCCTGGCCTTCGTGGCCCCGAATGCGATTCTCATTGCGCTGTTCGTTTACCGGCCATTCTTCCTCAACATCTACTACTCGGCCCTTGACTGGACTCTTGGCTCGACCAATGCCACCTGGGTCGGTTTTCAGAACTACGTGGAGTTCTTCACTCGCGACGCCGGCACCGTCTTGACGACGACCCTCATATTCACCGTCGCGACGGTCGGGTTGTCGTTGTTCATCGGCCTGGGGTTGGCCGTGGTCCTCAACCGTCAACTGGTGGGACGCAATATCGCCCGAGCCGTCGTCTTCGCCCCCTACGTCCTGTCCGGTGTGGGCATCGGCATGGTGTGGATGTTCATCTTCGACCCCGTCACCGGCGTCCTCTCGGCGATCCTGCGAGGAATGCACCTGCCGGTGCCGCAGTGGTTCAACAACCCGCACCTGGCCCTCGTGATGGTCATCATCGTCTACGTCTGGAAGAACCTCGGCTACTGTGCCGTCATCTACCTGGCCGCGCTCCAGGGAGTGCCACGCGACCTGCTCGAGGCAGCAGCCCTGGACGGCGCATCTCGTCGCCGCACCTTCCACTCGGTGGTCTGGCCGCTGCTGTCCCCGGCAACCTTCTTCCTCACCCTGACGACGATGCTGTCCTCCCTGCAGGCCTTCGACATCATCAAGATCATGACCCCGTTGGGGCAGGGCACCTCGACCCTCATGTACTCCTCGTACATCCAGGCCTTCGGGACGTACAACCGCGCCGGTTACTCGGCCGCTCAGTCGACGGTCCTCGTCGTCATCCTGCTCATCCTCACCGTCATCCAGATGCGCTTCCTCGAAAGGCGGGTGCACTACTCATGAGCCTGAATGCAGCCGTTCGCCGCGCCGACATCCGTCGATCTCGCAAGGTCGACGAGTCGGTCGTGGGAGCCGAGTCTGGCCTCTCCAAGGCCTTCACCGGCTATCTGCCGATGATTCTGGCCGCGCTCATCGTCGTCCTGCCACTGCTGTGGATGGTGCTGGGATCGTTCAAGACACCCTCCGAGATCGTCGGCCAGAATGTCGTCTGGTGGCCCCACCACTGGAGCTTCGACGCCTACCGGCAGGCATCCCAGGCGATCGACTTCCCGCAGTTGTTCGTCAACACCGTGATCGTCACCGTGATCGGCGCGACGGTCAAGCTCGTACTGGCCTGCTCCAGCGCCTATGCCTTCGCCTTCCTGCACTTTCCCGGACGCAAGATCATCTTCATCCTGGTTCTCGTCGCCCTCATGGTTCCCGCCCAGGTCTCCCTGGTGCCGAACTATGTCCTCATCTCCGAGCTGGGGGGAGTCAACACCTACTGGGGCATCATCCTTCCCGGTCTGGGGACGGCCTTCGGGACGTTCCTGTTGAGACAGCACTTCCTCTCCCTGCCAGGTGAGGTCATGGAGGCTGCGGAGGTCGACGGTGCGGGCCACATGACTCGACTGTTTCGCATGGTCATTCCGATGTCAGCTCCCGCCATCGCCACGGTCGCCCTGGTGACGATCGTCGATGAGTGGAACAACTACATCTGGCCGTTGGTCATCACCTCCGACACCTCTCGGATGGTGCTCCCGGTGGGTCTGACCGCCCTGCAGGCCGTTGACTCCGATGCCGGTGTCTACCCGGTCCTCATGGCCGGTGCCGTCTTCGTCATCCTGCCTGTGCTCATCATCTTCGTCCTGCTCCAGCGATACCTCGTCGCCGGGCTCACCCAGGGCGCGGTCAAGTGACCTGCCTCCTGACCCCGTGACGCTGCCGGCATTCTTCCGGCGCGAATTTCCATCCATTCCGTGTCGCCCTCGACTCGATTCACAAGGAGAACATCATCGTGTCCGACATCAACTCGATCAGCCGTCGGCGGCTGCTCACCATGGCGGCCCTCGGGGCCGGAACCCTCGGCCTGGCTGCATGCTCGGGCCCCTCTGCCGTCAGCGGCTCCGACAAGGGAAGCTCCAAGGCTGCCGAAAAGGTTGATTACTCCGGCGTCAAGCCCGCCAGCGAGATCACCTTCTGGACCAACAACCCCGGCGGATCTGGTGACGTCACCAAGAAGATCTGCGACGACTTCAAGGCCAAGGAGGGTATTTCGGTCAAGATCGTCCCGGCCGGCTCCTCCTACGAGGAGGTGGCGCAGAAGTTCCAGACCGCTCTGACCGGCAAGGACACCCCTGACGTCGTCATCGGCTCTGATGTGTGGTGGTTCCGCTACTACATGCAGGACGCCATCGCTCCGCTGGACGACCTGCTCAAGGCTGCCAAGGTCGACGTCTCGGCCTATCGCAAGGGCCTCATCGACGATTACCGCTACAAGGACAGCCTGTACGCCCTGCCGTTCTCACGCTCGACGCCGCTGTTCTACTACAACAAGAACCACTTCAAGGCTGCAGGTCTGCCTGACCGCGCCCCCAAGACCTGGGACGAGTGGAAGACCTGGGCCAAGAAGCTGCAGGACGCCAAGACCGGCGCCCAGCACGCCTACCAGTTCCCCTCGGTCACCGACTACGCCGGCTGGACCCTGCAGAACATGCTGTGGGGCTACGGCGGCGGCTGGTCCAAGAAGGACTCCTTCGAGATCACCTGTGACTCCGACAAGTCCATCGAGGCCCTGACGGTCGTCCGCGACGCCGTCCTCAAGGACAAGTGGGCTGGAGTGTCCTCCAATGAGTCCACTGACGACATGGCCGCTGGAGCCTGCTCGGCCACCATTGGTTCCACTGGCTCGCTGGTCGGCGTTCAGAAGGCCGTCGGTGACAAGTTCGAGGTGGGCGTCGGGTTCCTTCCCGGTGGCCCGGCCGCCAAGCAGCCGGTGTGCCCGACCGGTGGCGCCGGCGTGGCGATCTGCTCTCGCTCCAGCAAGGAAAAGCAGCTGGCTGCCGCCAAGTTCATCGGCTTCCTCACCAATGCTCAGAACACTGTCGATTTCTCCGCTGCCACTGGTTACATGCCGGTGTGCAACGACGCCGACACCTCGGCCCTGCTCAAGGAGAACCCGCTCATCGGTCAGGCCATCAAGCAGCTCGACGTCACCCGTCCGCAGGATTACGCCCGCGTCTTCCTGCCCGGTGGCGACCAGGAGATCGCCAAGGCCGTCGCCTCGGTCATCCAGCAGGGCGCTGAGCTGAAGCCGGCCATGACCAAGCTGCATTCCACCCTCGAGAACATCTACAACACCCAGGTGAAGCCTCACCTGTGATCGCGATGCGGCGGTTGACCAGACCGTCGATCATCCGATGACAACCGGCGACGCCGCGCCTTCGGGTGCGGCGTCGCTCGTGTTGTCGCCCCTGACGCCGGAATACCGGGGGATTGACGAGGTTGCATCCGCTCACAGCAAAGTTGAGCCACTGAGACTCAACCCACTTGACTGTGGCTCACGAAGGTTCATACTTGAGTCATAGCTACTCAACTTCAGCGAGGCAGGTTATGGACACCAATCTCACCACGATGAGCCGTGACGCGGTCACCGCCGCCACCCGGCACGCGTTGGCCCACGGGAACCCGTCCGTGGAGCCCTCGCATCTTCTTCACGCACTTTTCACGATCGCGGACAACACCGTCGGCCCACTCGTGGCTGGTTTGGGAATTGATCCGCAACAAGTCGACGCCGTTGCCACCACCGCCATGCGCGCCCTGCCGTCGAGTTCGGGGGCATCGGTCGCCCAGCCGCAGCTTTCAGGCGCTTTTGCCCGGGTCATCGCCGACGCCCAGAATCGCGCCCAGGCCATGGGAGACTCCTTCGTCGCCACCGAGCATCTCCTCATCTCCCTGACGGCGGTTCCATCTGACGTCCAGAGTGGTTTGGCGAATCTCGGTCTCAAACCCGATTCCCTGGCGGCCGCCTTCAACGAGGGACGTGGCGATCGTCGCGTCACCTCGGAGGGGTCCGAGGGCGGCCAGTCGGCGTTGGCCAAGTACTCCGTCGACCTCACCGAGCGTGCCCGCGCTGGCAAGCTCGACCCGGTCATTGGCCGCGACCAGGAGATTCGCCGCGTCGTCCAGGTGCTGGCACGCCGCACCAAGAACAACCCGGTTCTCATCGGCGAACCCGGCGTCGGCAAGACAGCCGTCGTCGAGGGGCTGGCTCAACGTGTCGTCGCCGGTGACGTCCCCGACTCCCTCAAGGGACGCCGCGTCGTCTCCCTGGATCTGTCGTCAATGGTTGCGGGCGCCAAATACCGCGGCGAGTTCGAGGAGCGCCTCAAGGCTGTCCTCAACGAGATCAAGGAGGCCGAAGGGCAGATCATCACCTTCATCGACGAGCTGCACACCGTCGTCGGTGCCGGAGCGTCGGGCGAAGGAGCGATGGATGCGGGCAATATGCTCAAGCCGATGCTGGCTCGTGGCGAACTGCGCATGATCGGCGCCACCACCCTTGACGAGTACCGCGAGCACATCGAGAAGGACCCGGCCCTCGAGCGTCGTTTCCAGCAGGTCTTCGTCGGTGAACCCTCGGTGGAGGACACCATCGCCATCCTGCGTGGTCTGCGGGAGCGTTACGAGGCCCACCACAAGGTGCGCATCACCGACGGTGCCCTCGTCGCTGCGGCCAGTCTGTCGAACCGGTACATCACTGCCCGACAGCTACCTGACAAGGCCATTGACCTCATTGACGAGGCTGCGTCGCGGCTGCGCATGGAAATCGACTCCTCCCCGGAGGAGATCGACACCCTGCGCCGCGAGGTTGACCGCATGAAGATGGAGATCTTCGCCGTCGAGAAGGAGGAGGACCCGGCCAGCAAGCAGCGCCTCGAGAGGTTGCGCGCCGAGATGGCTGACAAGGAGGAGACCCTGCGAGGACTCGAGACTCGCTGGGAGGCCGAAAAGGCCGGCCTCAACGAGGTTGGCGAGCTGAAATCCCGCATTGATCAGCTGCGCACCACTGCTGAGAAGTTCCAGCGCGAGGGCGACTTCGGGAAGGCTTCCGAGATTCTCTACGGCCAGATCCCCGGCCTGGAGAAGGAGATGGAGGAGGCTGCACAGGCCAAGGAACAGACCCCGCGGATGGTCCCCGAGGAGGTCGGCAGTTCCGACATTGCCGAGGTCGTGTCCTCGTGGACGGGTATCCCCGTCGGCAGGATGATGCAGGGCGAGCAGGAAAAGCTGCTTCACATGGAACAACGCCTCCACGAACGCCTCATTGGTCAGGATCGTGCCGTCGCGACGGTCTCGGATGCGGTGCGCCGCTCCCGGGCGGGCATCTCGGACCCGAATCGTCCGACCGGATCCTTCCTCTTTCTGGGGCCGACCGGCGTTGGCAAGACCGAGCTGGCCAAGTCCCTGGCTGAGTTCCTCTTCGACGACGAGACCGCGATGGTGCGTATCGATATGAGCGAGTACATGGAGAAGCACTCCGTCTCGCGTCTGGTCGGTGCCCCTCCGGGTTATGTCGGATACGAGGAGGGCGGTCAGCTCACCGAGGCTGTGCGGCGCCGTCCTTACTCGGTCATCCTGCTCGATGAGGTTGAGAAGGCCCACCCGGATGTCTTCAACATCTTGCTGCAGGTCCTTGACGACGGGCGGCTCACTGACGGCCAGGGTCGCACCGTCGACTTCCGGAACACGATCCTGGTGCTCACGAGCAATCTGGGTTCGCAGTTCCTCTCGGAGGCGACTCTCGACGACAAGGCCAAGCACGACGCCGTCATGGGTGCGGTGCGCCAAGCGTTCCGTCCAGAGTTCCTCAATCGGCTCGACGACATCGTCATGTTCGATCCGTTGACGACCGCCGATCTCACGCGGATCGTCGACACCAACCTGGCCAAGCTCAACGCCCGGCTGGGCGAGCGCAGGATCACCGTCTCAGTGACTGACGCCGGCAAGGACTGGCTCGCGATGACTGGATTCGACCCCGTCTACGGCGCGCGACCGCTGCGTCGACTCATCCAGACCACCATCGAGGACCAGTTGGCCCGCAAGGTGCTCTCCGGCCAGGTGCACGATGGGGACACGATCACCTTCGATGTCGCCACGGACTCCGACGGCCTGACGAGCCGATGAGGGGTCAGCCGACTCCATGAACCCGTGGGGGGTTGGGCCGCGAGTGTGCAGCCCAACCCCCCACGCGTCAGTGACGTTCCGGTATCAGCGGCCGGTGCGTGGCAACCTCGGCGGACGCAGGGTGCGGCCCGGGCGACTCGGGCGGATCGACGGTTTGGTCACCGAGATTCCAGCCGAGGGGGTCGTTCCCGACGGGGTGGTCGAGGGGGTTGCTCCCGACGGCTTCCCGGCTCCGGTGGGGGTCGAGGTCGGTGTTCCGGTGGGGGTCGACGACGGCGTCCCGGTCGAGGTCGGGGTCGAGGTTGGTGTTACGGTGGGGGTCGAGGTCGGCGTCGAGGAGGGATTCGGAGTGGCAGAAGGCTTGTTGGCGCGCGCCGTCAGCCACTGCTCAGCCGTGGTCGGATGGTCGATGAAGCGCATCTCACCGATGAGCCCGAAGAAGCCCTTGTCCATGGCGTTGTCATAGATGCTGCCTCCGATGATCCACGGCAGGTCGTCGAAGCCGTTGATGCCGTGAGCCTGGCCCTTGGCGCCGTACTGGTTGCGCAGCATGGGAACGCCATTGACATACATGAAGACCGAGCCCTGGGCAGGGTCGTCGACGATCGCAATGTGGTACCACTTGCCCAGGTCGACGTCGCCGGACCAGTTCGAGTAGCCCATACCCACCTCGGCGATGTCGGTGAACGCCCACTGGATCTCCTTGAGGCTGGAGATCGCGCCCGACATCGGCGGCTCTTCCAGATCACTGTCATCAGCGCCGGGGACGTTGAAGTTCGGCAGGTCCCCGCGCTTGCCGCCTCGGGTCACGAAGGCGCTCCAGTGGTTGGGGTCGCTGTAGTCCTTGTCGATGTTGATGAAGGTCTCGAAGGTGTAGCCCTTCTCGAAGTGTTCCTTGTTGAGGGGGGCGTCCTTGCTCGTGGCGAAGTAGGAGAAGTTGCCCTTCGATGCCGGTGTGAACTTGATGGCTTGCATACCGGACGAGAAGTTCATGTGATCGTCGACGAGGGCGGCCGAGTTCGGGGCGGCTCCGGCCACCATGAGCGTCATGTCGTTGCCGTTGTCGGTGATGTCCTTCTCGATGAGCTTCCCGTCGACCGACATCGGTCGCCAGTGGGCCAGGGTGCCGGGAACCTGGGGGTAGTCCTGATCGTCAGCCGGGGGCACGAGCGGCAATTCGGCGATCGGGGTGAAGACCTCCCGGAGATGGTCACGAAGCGCCTTGGTGGCGGAGGGAACCTCGCCGGTCGGGTGGAAGTCGGCGCCGAAGGATGCGAACCGGGATGCGAAGTCAAAGGGCGTTGACCACGTGTCGCCGGGACCCTCGAGCAGGGCGCGGTCCAGGGAGTTGGCCTTGTCCCCCTTGAGCGGCACCCACGGCGAGAAGGCCGTCTGCGACAGCTGGTTGTGGGTGAAGTCGAACTCCATGAGTGCCATGAGACCGTTGCCACCCTGGTAGGCCATCTGGTAGTCGAGGAGCTGCTGGAACACCGGCTGACCGGCGTCATTCTTGAGGATGCGGTTCGTCGCCCCGTGGTGGTGGCCATTGACGGTGAGGAACACCTGGTTGTGGGTCTTGATGAGGCGATCCCAGATGCGCTCGCCGAAGGCGGTCGACAGGGCGGTGCCCTCCGGCGAGATGTCGATGATCTGGTGGGTGGTGATGATGGTCGGCACCGTCGGGTGGGCGTTGAGCACCGACTCAGCCCAGTCGAGGTCGGCGGTGTCAGAGCCCCACGGGACGTTGACCGCCATCATCGGCACTCCGGCGACCGAGAACGAGTGCCAGTTGGACAGTCCGCTGGGGCCCATGGCCTTGAAGCTGGGCGACGACTTCTGGCGAGACTCCGGGAACCACGTGCGGTAGTACCTGAAGTCGTCGGCGACGTCGTGGTTGCCCGGGATGACCGAGTACGACACCTTGGCGTCGTCCAGAATCTTCATGGCACGGGATGCGACGACGAACTGGTCCTCATGGCCATCGCCGGACTGGTCGACGACGTCGCCCAGGTGGTGAGTCATCTCGATCCGGTAGGTCTTGGTGTTGTCGGCGATCCACTTCGTCTGGCAGTCATACGGGTTGGGGAGTCCGGGGTACTGCTTGGTGAACAGGTCGGCGTCGGCGACGCCGTAGCGTGAGTAGAACTGGGTGTCGGGCAGCAGGGCGATGCAGCCACGGATGCCGGGGCCATCCTCGACCGTTCCGGTGGTGGTGTAGGGGGCGGCGTTGGCTGGCCATCCCTTGTGGACGGCTACCCCGGCCACGGTGATGGCGGCCCCGCCCAGAATGAGGTTGCGACGACTGATCGACGACATGTATATGGCTCCTCGACACTCATGGCTGGACACTGCGTCACAGCCCCGCCATTGATCTGACCAGACGGGCGAGACGTTGGTCCCACGGCCTTGTGAACGCGGGGATACGAGAGGGCGAACAGTCGGTGCGGGTGTGATGTGCGTCGACCGCCTCGATAGGGTCGAGTCCGTGCTTGCCCCTGACCCCGACCAGCGGCACGATCGCCTCGTGCCTGATCCCGACACGCCTGGCGCATGGATCGTGCGGATCGGTGGCGCCGACCAGTCCTGGATCGACCCTGACGACCCCACCCGTCTCGAGTTCGACTACATGGAACGCATCGCAGACCACCTCGACCTCCACCGTCCGGCGGGGGAGAGGATGCGCGTCATTCACATCGGCGGGGCGGGAATGTGTCTGGCACGGTACGTGGCGTTCACCCGGCCGACGAGTCCACAAATCGTCTGTGAACCCGACGTCGAGCTCACTGAGGAAGTGCGTCTCAAGGCTCCTCTCCCGCCTCGTTGTGGCATCAAGGTGCGCCCCGTGGACGGACGGTCAGGGGTCGCTGCGATGCGCGAGGACTTCGCCGACGTCGTCATCCTGGACGCCTTCGATGGCGCCAGGGTGCCCGCTGACCTCGTCACCGTCGAGTTCTTCACCGACGTGTTGCGAATCTTGCACGCTGACGGCATCGTCGTGGCGAACTTGGCTGACTCGGCCCCGTTGACCTGGACCAAACGGGTCGTCAGGGCAGCCGAGGAAGCCTTCTCCAACGTCTGTCTGGCCGCAGAGTCCTCGACCCTCAAGGGGCGTCGCTACGGCAATATCATCCTGGCTGGCTCGAACGGGCCATTGCACACCCAGGAGCTGACGCGACGCTGTAGCGGGGCCGCCTTCCCGTTCCGGCTCATCAGTGGAGATTCCCTGACGAAGCTTCTTGCGGGTACCGAGCCTTTCCGTGACGATGACGTCGAGCCCTCTCCCGGCCCACCAGGGGGAGCGACATTCTTCTCCTGAGTCGCGTGCCTGACCGTCGTCGGCGTCTGTGCCTGGTGACATGATGGCGGTATGGCCACTTCCAGCCCTGACAACAAGCCCGAGTACGGTCACCTGCCGGTAGCTCCAGCCATGCCGACGGCCATAGTGTTGGCGCGGGTTGTCGTCATCGGCATTTCGGCATTGTGGATCTTATTCGTCTGTGTCATGTGGGGCTGGCGCCGGAACGCACCCGACGGGCCCATGGACTCGTTCACCCTGGGCCTGGAATCGGGTACGTGGGCGCAATACCTGCTCATCCCGCTGGCGGGTTGTGTTCTCACGGTGACGATGGGTCGCGGCCATGCCATTGACCGTTACCTTTTCACGGCGGTCTCCCTGTTGTGGATGTGGACGTTGGCGCGAGGCAACGAGTTCGCGTCCAATCCCGATGTCTTCGGGGTCATGATGGTGATGGGAGTGCTGGTGACCGTGTGGAGCGGTCCGGTCAACACGTGGATCAAGGCCATCGCCGAGCGAGACAAGGCCATTGCCAACCCTCCGGAAGGGGGCTGGCTTGAGCCGGGACAGACGCAGCCGTGGCAGACCGCAGCGCGGTGAGCGAACCCCACGAACACCCGACCCAGTGAACAAGAGAAGGGCTGGTCAGCATGATGTGCACCAGCCCTTCCTCGTCACGACAACCTCACTCGACGCTGGAACGCTCCGCCGACTGAGGACGACTGGCCTGGCCCTTGCGGCGGGCCTTGAGCCACTCGAAGACCATCGGCAGCACCGACACCACGATGATGAGGAGTAGCGCCGCCTCGAAGTTGTCTCGGATGACGGGGATCTGCCCCAGGAAGTACCCAGCCTGGACGGCGATGAGCACCCAGAGAACGCCACCGATGGCCGTGTAGCTGATGTATTTGCGGAAGGTCATCCGACCCACACCGGCAATCATCGTCACGAAGGTGCGCACGATCGGCACGAAGCGGGCCAGGATGAGGGCCACTGACCCGTGCTTGCGGAAGAAGTCGTGAGTGGTGTCGACGTGCTTGGGCGAGAACACCTTGCCCATGAACCCTTCCCGCTCCCGGAAGAGCTTGGGGCCCACCACGTAGCCGATCCAGTAACCGCAGATGTTTCCGGCGATGGCGCAGATGATGAGGACGAGGTTGACGATGATGAGGGTCGTCACCGGAGGTCCGTAGTGGACCAGAGGGGCGGAGGAGTTGACGCCCACGGCGGCAAACATCCCCAGGGCGAAGAGCAGGGAGTCTCCGGGCATGAAGAACACGGCCAGGCCGCATTCTGCGAAGACGATCGGCGCGACGATCCACAGGGCTGCAGCACCGGCGCCCTCGATGATGGCTTGGGGGTCCATCCAGGCGGGGGTGAGCAGGGCGGGGAGGGTCATGAGGAGACTCGGCATGGGGTCAAGACTATCTTTGGTTCGTGTGTGCCCAGACCGACGATGACCTCGCCCAGGCCCCCTCACTGGAGATTCCCGGCCAGAAAACGACCACAGTCGTAGGAGTCGGGCCGATGCCCGAACCGTGGCCCGATGACCCAAGACTCGATCGGGAATTGTTGGCGTCAGGGGATCGACGCAATGTCATTGACCGGTATCGATATTGGACGATGGAGGCCATCGTCGCTGACCTCGACGCCCAGCGTTCTCGGCTCCACGTGGCCATCCAGAACTGGGAACATGACTTCAACATCGGTTCCGTGGTGCGTACTGCAAATGCCTTCAACGTTGCGGCTGTGCACATTCTGGGACGACGACGCTGGAATCGACGCGGTGCGATGGTGACCGATCGGTACCTGCACGTCTACCATCACCCGGACGTCCCCACCTTCCTGGCGTGGCTTGACGAGCACGGCGTCACCCCGGTCGGCGTGGACAACCTGCCTGGATCGGTGCCGCTGGAAACCGCACAGCTCCCCCAGGACTGCTGCCTGGTCTTCGGGTCAGAAGGCCCTGGGCTGACCGACGAGGTCGTCGCGGGGTGTGACCATCTGGTCGCCATCACCCAGTACGGATCGACGCGGTCGATGAATGCGGGGGCCGCTGCCGCGATCGCCATGTACGCCTGGACGACCCAGTGGCGCGACGCTCCAAACCCACCCACCGACAGACCTGGGAGGCCGAGACCCCCTAGGCTCGTCCCATGAGCACACAACCCACTGAGGACCCAACACGGCTGGTAGTGACGTTCAATCCAGTACCAAGTGCCTCCCGGGTTGCCCACCACCACGCGACGAGATTCCGCCTGGCTGTACAGGCCCTCGTCGTCGTCATCATCGGCGGCCTGCTGTGGGCGTTGGCCGCCGACGCCTTTGAACTGTCCACCGTCATGTGGATGCTCGGCGCCTGGGTGGTGCTGTTCCTGGTGCTCTTCGTCATCCAGAATCTTCGCCTGCACGCCGCGCGCAAGGACCTCCTCGACGTCGGGGAAGGGCCAGCCCTCATCGTCACCTCCGATGGATTGGGGCTGCGACGGATGCTGCGCACCGGAAAGGGTGATTCGGCCACATCGGCCATGGACCAGATCGACTGGAAGGACATGGCGTCGATCAAGGTGGGTGGCTCGTCGGTGGGATCGGGGCCTGGGCTCGTCGTCCGCGCTGTCGACGGCCGTCAGTGGGAGGTTCCGCTGTCGTGGCTGGATCGCCCACTAGCCGATATTGACGCCGCAGTCTCAACGGCTTCCGAGGGTCGGGTACGCATAGAACACGCGGGGGTTGACACCGCCGACTGACGCCCGTTGCGCAGCACTTGTGAGCGCGCCGAGTACCCGGACTGACATCACTGGGGAAATGCGGAAGAATGGGCTTTCGTCATCGTGAGTTCATACAGGAAGGCCCAATATGCCCATCGCAACACCCGAGGTTTACGGCGAGATGATCGATCGCGCGAAGGAAAAGGGCTTCGCGTACCCGGCCATCAACGTGACCTCTTCCCAGACCCTCAACGCTGCCCTTCAGGGCTTCACTGAGGCTGGTTCCGACGGCATCATCCAGATCTCCACCGGTGGCGCTGAGTACCTGTCGGGTCAGAAGGTCAAGGACATGGTGACTGGTGCGGTTGCTCTGGCCGAGTACGCCCACGTCGTCGCCAAGAACTACCCGGTCAACGTGGCCCTGCACACTGACCACTGCCAGAAGGAGAAGCTGGACAAGTACGTCAACCCGCTCATCGCCATCTCGCAGGAGCGTGTCGACAAGGGCCAGGACCCGCTGTTCAACTCCCACATGTGGGACGGCTCGGCCATCGAGGTCGAGGAGAACCTGCAGATCGCCGAGGAGCTGCTCTCGCGCACCTCGAAGGCCAAGCTGATCCTCGAGATCGAGGTGGGCGCTGTTGGTGGCGAGGAAGACGGCGTCACGGGCGAGATCAACGAGAAGCTGTACACCACCGTCGCTGACGGCATGCGTACCCTCGAGGTCCTCGGCCTGGGGGAGAAGGGCCGCTACATCACCGCCCTCACCTTCGGCAACGTCCACGGCGCCTACAAGCCCGGTTTCGTCAAGCTGCGTCCGGAGATCCTCAAGGAGATCCAGGACGAGTGCGGCAAGAAGTACGGCAAGGACAAGCCGTTCGACCTCGTCTTCCACGGTGGCTCCGGCTCCACCGCTCAGGAGATCGCTGACGCGGTGTCCTACGGCGTCATCAAGATGAACGTCGACACCGATACCCAGTACGCCTTCTCGCGTCCGGTCGTCGATCACATGTTCTCCAACTACAGCGGCATGTTGAAGATTGACGGTGAGGTCGGCAACAAGAAGATGTACGACCCGCGCTCGTGGGGCAAGAAGGCTGAGGCTGGCATGGCTGCCCGCGTCATCGAGGCCTGTGAGCGTCTTGGCTCGAAGGGCACCTCGGTCAACGCCTGAGACCTGAGATAGGTAGGAAAATCCCGCCCAGCGAGGTTTCCGCCCCTGTGGGGGTGGTTTCCTTGCCAGGCGGGATTTTTCGTGCTCCGGCACGGCTGGGCCGACACCTCGAGACCAAGGCTTGGGCGACGACGAGGGATGAATCGTTGAACGCTCAGTTAACACGGCTGGTGGGTCGTGGTTTGCGGCACGGCGTCATGCTACTTTCGCGTCGTCATGGGAGGGGCTGACGCAAGGGGTGAGTGCCAATGGTTGATGCCGTCGTCATTGAGGGTCTGCGCGTCTGCCCAGGTGAGGAGGTGCTCATCGACTCCTTCGACCTTCGCATTGAGCCCGGGGAGATCATCGCCCTCACCGGTCCCAGCGGGTCGGGTAAGACGAGCCTGCTCTCCTTGGTCACCGGATTGCGGAGGATCACTGCTGGCCGGGTGACGATCGCCCGCACGGTCCTTGACTCCACATCGACGAGTCGACAACGCGCCGACGTGCGACGCCGCCACATTGGGGTGTCGAACCAGGACCCCTATCTCATGGACGAGCTCACGGTTGTCGAGAACGTCGCCTTGGTGCGCATCTTCGACGGAGTGGAGCGCTCGAGGGCCCTTCACGAGGCCACTGAGTGCCTCGCTGGAGTCGGCATTGAGCACTTGGCGCACCGTAGGACCACCGACCTGTCGGGTGGTGAGGCGCAGCGGGTGTCGTTGGCGCGGGCGTTCTGCCGGCCGCAGGCCCACGTCCTGGTGGCCGACGAACCCACTGCCAATCTGGACCCGGCGCATGTTGACGCTGTGACCGAGACGATGGTGGACCAGGTGAGAGCTCGCGGATTGGCCGCGATCATTGCCACCCATGATGCCCGGGTCGTCAATCGCTGTGACCGGAACGTTGACCTGTCAGTGATCCGATGAGTACCTTCCTGCGGACCGCCGCCCTCTTCGCCTTCTCCCGACATCGCGCGCACCGCTGGCATCAGATCGCGATGGTGCTTGCTGCCGCTGTGGCGAGCGTCGCCCTGCTCGCAGCCTCGGCTCTCATGACCATCGGCAACACGGTCAGCGACCACGTCGAGGCTCGTCATCCCGTCCTGGCCGATTCGAAAGAGCTCGAGGCTGCGGCCCTGACGACAACCCTGCCCGTCGAGGCCGGGCTGGGGCAGGTGCCGGTGATATGGATCGAGCCACGTGCCGGACATGAGAACGACGCCGCCTTGGTGCCCCCAGGCCTCTCCCGGCTGCCTGCCCCCGGAACAGCCGTCGTCTCGCCGGGCATCGTCAGACATGGCTTGGCTGCCAAGGACTTCGGGCTTCGCGCGTCGACGGTGGGCACCGGCCCGGGTGGGACGATCGGCGACGACGCCTTGGCATCCCGCAGTGAGGCGTACGTCATCGCGCGTCCGCCATTGGGTCGCCACATTACCGCCGACGTCATGATCTCCGGATACCACACGATGGGGGATCGGTACCCCTGGGTGGAGACGACCTTGGACATGCCGACCCGCCAGGTCGCCGGGTGGGGCGGCCTCGTCCTGCTGGCGCTGCCGGGGGTCCTCGTCATGATCGGGGCCGTGAGATCCTTCTCCCCGCAGCGGGACCGCCGGATCGACGGCATGTGGCGTCAGGGGGTTCGGGTCGGTCGGATTCGGCTTCTGTTGGCGGCCGAGAACGGTGTCCTGGCCTTCCTCGGCGCGATGGTCGGCGGTATCGCATGGCTGCTTGTGATCTCGGGGATCCGGGACCTTCCCCTGGTTGACGCCGAACTGTTACCAAACGGTTTCAGAGCCTCATGGGCGGCAGCCGTCCTCGTCCTGGTCGTCGTCGAGGTGGTCACGGTGCTGGCATCGGTGATCGGGGTCGATCCAGACCGCGATCGTCAAGGTTTGCGGCGTCGTCATACGGTCCACCGAGGCCGTACAAGGTGGCCGATCCTCCTGCTGACGAGCGGATTTGTCATCATGATGCTCGGCTCGGCAGTGACCTTCCTCATCTCTGACGCGTTCGCGTCCTCCTTGTCGGTCATCCTCTTGTTCGTCGGAGGCGGCCTGAGCCTTGTCGCCCTACCGTCGGGTGTCGGTGGGCTCGTGGAGATCATTGGTCGCAGACTCGAGAATGCGGGGTCGCCTGCCCTGTGGCTTGCCTGCCGGCGCCTGCGTGGCAGCGTACGAGGGCTCACCCGGGTCGGGGGAATTATCGGGGCGTTGATGTTCCTCCTGGGGTCGGGCTCCGCCCTGTTCCTCGGCACAGCCCAACCGCCGGCTCTCGAGCTCCCGGACTCATCGCGTGAGGTGTGGATGCTGCGCTGGCAGGACCCTCACCCCACAGACGTGACCGAGGTGACTAGACAGTTGCGGGCGCGCGGGATGTCGGTGGCCGCAGTCGGTCCCGACGATCCCGACGAGGTGACCCAGCCCGTGGTCGCGACCGCGATCGGGCTCACCTGTGAGCAGTTCGGCCAGCTCACCGGCGCACCGACCGGTATGGTGCGCTGCGATTCCTCCCGGGCCACCGTCAAGGACGCCCCCGTCGACGCGATCCTGGGCGCTGGGACTGGTCGGCATGCCGCTGATCGAGTTCTCGTCAGCGCACCTCGAGGCAACCGCGACGTTGATGTCCTCGGAGCCGTCGACGGTCTGGCTGCGCCCAACGTCACGAAAGTCATGGGTGTACAGCAGTACCGGCATCCGGGGACCGACTGGTTCGCCCTTGGCCTGGGGTGCGCGGTCCTCGTCGGCTCGGTCGTCATCCTGCGCGAGCTGGGTGATCAGGCGATCATGGCGACGTGGACTGAGAGGAACCTACTGCCGGTTGGCCTGACCCCGACGGAGGCGGCACGGACCCACCTGTGGAGCGTCACCCTGCCCATCCTCGTCGGTGTTCCCGTCGGTGCCGCCGGTGCGGTGCTGTTCGCGATGATCGGGATGGGTATGGGTGTGACGGTGTACCGGCTCGGGATGCTGCTCGGGATCGCCCTCGGTTTGGTGGTCGTCAGCCTCATCGGTGTGCTGGTCGCGTCGTGGTGGGCCCAGCGCGCATCGAGGCCATGACTGAACGCCAACGACTGAACATTGTTCAACTTTGAAATACCGACCCACTTGGTCCGCGCTCGGTCCTCACGTGGAATCATGGAGCCATGAGTCCGCGAAAGATTGGCGTTACCGAGCTCGTGCTCCGCGACGCGCATCAGAGCCTGCTTGCCACCCGCATGGCCATGGAGGACATGGTCGATGCCTGTGCCGACATCGATGCTGCAGGCTTCTGGTCCGTTGAGTGCTGGGGTGGAGCTACCTTCGATTCCTGCATCCGATTCCTCAACGAAGACCCGTGGGAGCGTCTGCGCACCTTCCGCAAGCTGCTGCCGAACTCCCGGCTGCAGATGCTGCTGCGTGGCCAGAACCTCCTGGGATACCGTCACTACAACGATGAGGTCGTCGACAAGTTCGTCGAGAAGTCGGCCGAGAACGGCATGGACGTGTTCCGTGTGTTCGACGCACTGAATGACCCGCGTAACCTCGAGCACGCCATGGCTGCGGTCAAGAAGACCGGCAAGCATGCTCAGGGCACCATCTGCTACACCACCTCCCCGATTCACACCCCGGAGAGCTTCATCAAGCAGGCCGATCGCCTCATCGACATGGGTGCTGATTCGATCGCCTTCAAGGACATGGCAGCCCTCCTCAAGCCCCAGCCCGCCTTCGACATCATCAAGGGCATCAAGGAGAACCACCCCGACGTGCAGATCAACCTGCACTGCCACTCCACCACGGGCGTCACCCTGGTCACCCTGCAGAAGGCCATCGAGGCCGGTGTCGACGTCGTTGACACCGCCATCTCCTCGTTGTCGCTGGGCCCGGGCCACAACCCGACCGAGTCCCTCGTCGAGATGCTCGAAGGCACCGAGTACACCACCGACCTCGACATGGATCGCCTCCTCAAGATCCGTGACCACTTCAAGAAGATTCGTCCCAAGTACAAGAGGTTCGAGTCGAAGACCCTGGTCAACACCAACATCTTCCAGTCCCAGATCCCCGGCGGAATGCTGTCCAACATGGAGTCCCAGCTCGAGGCCCAGGGCGCTGGCGACCGCATGGACGAGGTCCTCAAGGAGGTGCCGCGCGTCCGCAAGGATGCCGGTTACCCGCCGCTGGTCACCCCGTCGTCCCAGATCGTGGGAACCCAGGCTGTGTTCAACGTCCTCATGGGCAACGGCGAGTACAAGAACCTCACCGCCGAGTTCGCTGACCTCATGCTTGGTTACTACGGCAAGCCGATTGGTGATCTCAACCCCGACATTGTCGAGATGGCCAAGAAGCAGACCGGCAAGGAGCCGATCGACTGCCGTCCCGCCGACCTGCTCGACCCCGAGTGGGATCAGTTGGTTGAGCAGGCCAAGGGCCTTGAGGGCTTCGACGGCACCGACGAGGACGTCCTCACCAACGCCCTGTTCCCGGGAGTTGCCCCGAAGTTCTTCAAGGAGCGCCCGGAGGGCCCGAAGAGCGTCGCTATGACCGAGGCTCAGATGAAGGCCGAGGCGGAGGGCACCGGCGCTGCCGGCATCACCGGACCGGTCAACTACAACGTGACGGTTGGTGGCAACAGCCACCAGGTGACCGTCGAGCCTGCGTGAGGATGATCGCCAACCATGGCTGAGAAGAAACCAATCAAGCTGGCCGACACCATGGCCGGCCGAATCGAGCAGCTTGCCGACGAGCGCCACAACGTGGAGGTCGGCGGCGGCGAGGCTCGACTCGAGAAGCAGCGTGAGAAGGGCAAGCAAACTGCCCGTGAGCGCATCGACAACCTCGTTGACGCT
This sequence comes from Cutibacterium equinum, assembly GCF_028021195.1. Lineage (NCBI taxonomy): Bacteria > Bacillati > Actinomycetota > Actinomycetes > Propionibacteriales > Propionibacteriaceae > Cutibacterium > Cutibacterium equinum. The sequence goes on along the minus strand of NZ_CP115668.1, from coordinate 2,018,742 downwards.
TACTCCTTCGACGAGGTGGGTGCGTTCCGCAAGCACCGCACCACCCTCTTCGGCATGGACAAGGCCGAGGTTCCCGCCGACGGTGTCGTCACCGGACGCGCGACCATCCACGGTCGCCCGGTGCACGTCGCCTCCCAGGACTTCACCGTCATGGGTGGTTCCGCTGGTGAGACCCAGTCGATCAAGGTCGTCGAGACGATGGAGCAGGCCCTGCTGACCGGCACCCCGTTCCTGTTCTTCTACGACTCGGGCGGCGCCCGAATCCAGGAGGGCATCGACTCGCTGTCGGGCTACGGCAAGATGTTCTACGCGAACGTCAAGCTCTCGGGCGTCGTGCCGCAGATCGCCATCATCGCCGGGCCGTGCGCCGGTGGCGCCTCCTACTCCCCGGCCCTGACCGACTTCATCATCATGACGAAGAAGGCCCACATGTTCATCACGGGGCCTGGAGTCATCAAGTCGGTCACCGGCGAGGAGGTCAGTGCTGACGATCTGGGTGGTGCCGATGCGCACATGTCCACCTCGGGCAACATCCACTTCGTGGCTGAGGACGACGACGCCGCGGTGCTCATCGCGCAGAAGCTGCTGAGCTTCCTGCCGCAGAACAACACCGAGGACGCCCAGATCTCCAACCCCAACAACGACGTCTCCCCGCAGCCTGAACTGCGCGACATCGTGCCGTTGGATGGCAAGAAGGGCTACGACGTCCGCGACGTCATCGCCAAGATCGTCGACTGGGGCGACTACCTCGAGGTCAAGGCAGGCTGGGCGACCAACATCGTCACCGCCTTCGCCCGTGTCAACGGTCGGACCGTCGGCATCGTGGCCAACCAGCCGAAGGTCATGTCGGGCTGCCTCGACATCAACGCCTCCGACAAGGCCGCCGAGTTCATCACCTTCTGCGACTCCTTCAACATCCCGTTGGTGCAGTTGGTGGACGTTCCTGGCTTCCTGCCCGGTGTCCAGCAGGAGTACGGCGGCATCATTCGCCACGGTGCGAAGATGCTGTACGCCTACTCCGAGGCCACCGTCCCGAAGATCACCGTGGTGCTGCGCAAGGCATACGGCGGCTCCTACCTGGCCATGTGCAACCGTGACTTGGGTGCCGACGCCGTTTACGCCTGGCCGAGCGCCGAGATTGCGGTGATGGGTGCCGATGGCGCTGCCAACGTCATCTTCCGTCGTCAGATCAAGGAGTCCGAGGATCCCGCGGCCACCCGTGCTGCCAAGATCGAGGAGTACCGCAACGCCTTCAACACCCCCTACGTGGCTGCCGCCCGTGGACAGGTTGATGACGTGATCGATCCCGCCGACACTCGTCGCAAGATCACCGCCGCACTGGAGATCTACGCCACCAAGCGTCAGTCCCGTCCGGCCAAGAAGCACGGCGTCATGCCGTGCTGAGTGAACAAGGCTGATGGGAGGACAAGATGAGTGAGAACAATGAACTCGTCATCGAGACGCTGAACAAGCGACTCGCGGCGCTGGAGGCCGAGGTTTCCCGGCTCAAGAAGACCAGCAAGGACGTTCCTGAGGACGTGCTCGCCGTCATCTGCGCCGCCGTTTCGGCTTACCTGGGCAACGACGGAAAGGTTCAGGCCGTCCGTTTCGCCCCGAGTGAGACCTGGGTCCGTCAGGGACGCAGGGCTCAGCAGAACCATTCGATTCGTTGACCTGGAGAAACTGACATGAAGCTCAAGGTGACCGTCAATGGCGTCGCATACGACGTGGACGTTGACGTTGACAAGACCCCTAATACGCCGATGGCGCCGATTCTGTTTGGAGGCGGCTCCGGTGGCCCGATGAAGACCTCCGGTGGTGGCGCTGGCAAGGCCGGAGAGGGCGAGGTTCCCGCCCCGCTGGCCGGCACCGTCGCCAAGATCCTCGTGGCTGAGGGTGACGCCGTCAAGGCTGGTCAGGTGCTCCTGACCCTCGAGGCCATGAAGATGGAGACCGAGATCAACGCCCCGGCCGATGGCACCGTCAAGGGCATCCTGGTGGCTGTCGGTGACGCCGTCCAGGGTGGCCAGGGCCTGGTGGCTCTGGGCTGACCCCCGGTACGCAAGACCACAGTGGCGCCGCACCTTCGGGTGCGGCGCCACTGTTTTGTGTGTCCTGTGTCCGGTGTCCGGTGTCCTGTGTCCGGTGTCATGTGTCGGAGGGAACTCGTGGCTGCGTGGCCAGCGTTGCTCGTGGACACACTGGGCCAGCACCGGCCGTCGTCGCCCTGTGATTGCCCGAGGACGTGAAAACGGCCCGCCTTCACGAGGAGGCGGGCCGTTCGTGATTCAGATCACTTGAAGACGATCATCTTGCGACCAGTCGGGGTGTGGTCCCACAGCCACTTCAGGCCGTTCATGTTGCGGATGTTGATGCAGCCGTGAGAGGCGCCATTCCATCCACGACGGGAGAAGTCCGACGAGTAGTGGATGGCCTCGCCATTGTGGAAGAACATCGAGTACGGCATCGGGGATCCGTAGATGCCCGACACGTGATGCTTGTCCTTCCAGTACACGGTGTGGACGCCCTCGGTGGTGGGCATACTGGGACGTCCGAAGCGAGCGTCCAAGGTGATGAGGATGCGCCCGTTTTGAACCATCCACAGCTTGCGCTGGCTCTTCGAGGCGCAGATGACGGTCCCCGTCATGCAGCGACGGTCAAGATGAGCGCCCGAGTTGTTGATCGGCAGGCTCACCGGCACCGACACGGGGCGGGAGGACACCGCCGAGACCGGGATCCAGCTCTGCATCTTGTTGAACACGACTGGCATCCAGCCGTTGCGGTTCGGGCCGCGACGGACGACGCGGGTGCCCTGGTAGGCGGTGCCCATGGAGCGGAAGGAGGTCGAGGCGCCAGCCCGCATCGTCTGGTTCTTCTTCACCCAGAAGGTTTGCGGACGGGTGGAAGTGACGGTGTGGCCCGGCAGCCAGCCCTGCTTGCCCTTGTAAAAGACCGGGGCCCAGCCATTGCGGTTCGGGCCACGTCGGACCATGGCGGTCGTGGCATGGGTGCGTCCCATGGAGCGGAAGGAGTTCGAGGCGCCGGTACGCAGGTCAGTCTCGACGTAGATCCACTGGGTCTGCGGGTGCCAGGTCGTCACCGTGCTGGCAGGAACCCAGCCCTGAGTGTTCTTGTACAGGACCGGGATCCAGCCGTTGCGGTTCGGGCCACGGCGAACCAGGGCGTGGGTCGAGGCGGTGTGTCCCATGGAGCGGAAGGAGGTCGAGGCGCCGGTGCGCAGGTCGGAGGACAGGTACACCCACATCGTCTGCGGGCGGGTCGTCGTCAAGGTGCTGGCCGGCACCCAACCCTGCTTGCCCTGGTACAGGACCGGGGCCCAGCCGTGGTTGTTCGGGCCACGGCGGATGACGGCGGCCGTGGCACGGGTGTGTCCCATGGAGCGGAAGGAGGTCGAGGCGCCGGTGCGCAGGTCGGAGGACACGTAAATCCACATCGACTGCGGGCGGGTCGTCGTCATGGTGTTGGTGGGAATCCAGCCCTTCTTACCGTGGTACAGGACCGGGGTCCAGCCGTTGCGCTCGTCGCCCCGGATGGTGACCTGGGAGGCTGCCTGGATCTTCCCCATGGAGCGGAAGGAGGTCGAGGCGCCGGTGCGCAGGTCGGTAGCGATGTAGATCCACGTCGGCTGCTCGCCCTGGACCGATCGCACGGCTGTGCGCACTGTCTCATGGGGCGTCGATGTTGCGGAGGTCTTCGGGGTGGCCGGTGCGCTCGGCGTTTCCGATTCAGTGGCCGATGAGGTTGCCTTGGAAGAAAGAGTTGGCTCTGACGGGGAGTTCTCCTCGGGGGCAGACGTCGTCACCGGGGCAGCAGGATCCTCAGAAACGCGAGCGGGCGATGCGGGACGCAAAGAGGAATCCGTGGTGGTGGGAGGGGTGGTGGGTTCCGCATGAGCAGTACCGACGATCCCGGCGGACAAAGATAAGGCCAGTGCGGCTGCCAGACTGGCAGCGCGGGAGGACTGCATGGATCAAACACCTTTCGAGAATGTGGGCGAGAGGATAATACGCCTTTTCGTCGACGCCTCGACGCGGTTTACCGGCCCCCTGGGGGCGGTGCAATTGGTGCGATATGGCAGTGGCGCTGCAGCTTGCCTAGTCAGGGGCAACTGCAACGCCACGGCCATCTGGTCAGGGGTTCATCAACTGTTCTTCGCGCGAGTGCGAGCCTTGGCCCGCTCGTGGGCGTTTAGCTCAGTCTTGCGGATACGAACAACGTCCGGGGTGACCTCGAGGCACTCATCCTCACGGCAGAACTCCAGCTGCTGCTCCATTGAGAGTTTGGTGGCCGGAATGAGGCGTTCCAGTTCGTCACCGGTGGAGGAGCGCACGTTGGTGAGGTGCTTTTCCTTGGTGGGGTTGACGTCCATGTCGTCGGGGCGGGAGTTCTCGCCAACGACCATGCCCTCGTAGGTGTCCTCGCCGGGGGAGACGAACATTGTGCCGCGCTCCTGCAGGTTGAACAGGGCGTAGGAGGTGACGACTCCCTGACGGTCGGCGACCATCGAGCCATTTTGACGGGTGCGCAGCTCGCCCACCCACGGCTGGAAGTTCTCGAAGATCTGGTTCATGATGCCCTGGCCTCGGGTCTGGGTCAGGAATTCGGTGCGGAAGCCGATGAGCCCGCGAGCCGGCACGATGAACTCCATGCGCACCCAGCCGGAACCGTGATTGACCATGTGCATCATCTGGCCCTTGCGCAGGCCCATCATCTGGGTGACGGCCCCCATGAACTCCTCGGGGGCGTCGATGGTGACCCGCTCGAAGGGCTCGTGCAGCTTGCCGTCGATGGTCTTGGTGACGACCTGCGGCTTGCCGACGGTGAGCTCGAATCCCTCGCGGCGCATCTGCTCGACGAGGACGGCCAGCTGCAGCTCACCGCGGCCCTGAACCTCCCACATGTCGGGACGATCGGTGTCGGCCACCTTGATGGACACGTTACCGATGAGTTCCTGATCGAGGCGGGCCTTGACGAGACGGGCGGTGAGTTTGTCACCGGACCGGCCTGACAGCGGCGAGGTGTTGATGCCGATGGTCATCGACATCGACGGCTCGTCGACGTGGATGAGGGGCAGCGGATCCGGGTTCTCGGGGTCCGAGAGGGTCTCGCCGATGGTGATGTCGGGGATGCCGGCGATGGCGACGATGTCACCGGGGCCAGCCTTCTCGGCGGGGACTCGCTCGAGGGCCTCGGTCATGAGCAGCTCGGACAGTTTGACGTTCTGCACCGAACCGTCGCGCTTGCACCAAGCCACCGTCTGGCCCTTGACGATCTCTCCGGAGACGACGCGGCACAGGGCCAGACGACCGAGGTAGGGGGAAGCGTCGAGGTTGGTCACATGGGCGCGCAACACCCCGTCTTCCTTGTAGGTGGGTGCCGGGATGTTCTCGAGGATGCAGTCGAACAGCGGCTGAAGGTCGGGGGAATCGGGCATCCCGCCGTCCTCGGGCTTGTTGAGAGAGGCGCGTCCGGCCTTCGCAGAGGCGTAGACGACGGGGACGTCGAGCAGGGAGGTGTCGTCGTCGTCGGAAAGATCCATGAACAGGTCGTAGGTCTCCTCGACAACCTCGTCGATGCGGGCGTCGGAGCGGTCGACCTTGTTGAGGACGAGGATGAGCGGGAGTTTCTTGGCCAGGGCCTTGCGCAGCACGAAGCGGGTCTGGGGGAGGGGACCCTCGGATGCGTCGACGAGGAGGATGACGCCATCAACCATCTCGAGGCCGCGCTCGACCTCGCCACCGAAGTCGGCGTGTCCGGGGGTGTCGATGATGTTGAGGGTGATTTCCTCGCCGTCGCTCATGACGTGCTTGACGGCGGTGTTCTTGGCGAGAATGGTGATGCCCTTCTCGCGCTCGAGGTCCATCGAGTCCATGACGCGCTTTTCGACGTCGGCGCCCTCGCGGAAGGCTCCCGACTGCCACAGCATCGCGTCGACCAGTGTGGTCTTTCCGTGGTCAACGTGGGCCACGATGGCGATGTTGCGCAGATCCTTGCGTACGGGCATGCAGAACTCCGGTTCAGATCGAGGACGGGACACCGCGACGAGGCCGCGGGGTGTCGGCGGACGAAAACGCGCCACCGTGAAGTGTAGGTCAGGGCAGGGGCGAGCTACGAATGAGCGGGTCAGCGCGACAGTCTGAAGCGGCGACGCGGTGACGTGGCGGCTGACTTCTCGGCGGCAGTGTGGTGGCCATCGCACCACTGGGAGGGCGGCACCTGTGCCTTGACCTGGTCGATGTGCTGGCCACATCCGGCCCAGGTTGTCTTGCCACAGACGTCACACTTGACGGGTCGGCACATGGTCGTGATCCTTTCCTTTTGCTGCATCAAGTTTATGCCACACACCCTGGTGTGCGACCTGAACGAGCGCCGTCATGCGTTTCGCCCTAGGCTTGGAACCATGGCTGAGGAGCAGAACACCGATCCGACCGCTGAGATCGAGATACAGGACCACGGCGTGCACTTGCCGCCGGACCCGGCCATTCGCAAACTTGCCAAGCGGGGACGAGACGAGTTCATGGCGGTCGTCAAGGAGCATCCGTCCTCGACTCTGTGCTGGGCCCTGCTGGCCGAGGGGTCTCTGCTGAGCGGCACTGACGCTGCCGATGTCGCTGCCTATGCCTATGCGCGCACGGGACGTGATCTTGGTCTGGAACAGCTGCGCGACGCCGGATGGGACGGCGAGGAGGCTGTCGACTGGGGATACCTGCCCAACCAGGGGGTCTTCCGGTGCCTCCATGCCTTCGCGATGGCGGCTGAGCGTCTGGGATTTGGTGACGAGTCCGACGACGCCGACACCCTGCTGCGCGAGTTGAGCGTCGAGGCGTGGCGGGCGCTTCGTGGCGACGAGGTGCCATCCGACGGTGCTGTTGACGTCGAGGTGGACGACGAGCACTCCGACGGTGATCAGGAGTAGGTGCCTGAGCGCCGACAGCGCTGGCTCTCAGGGGGCCTCGGCGTGTTTCCCATGGATACGATGCTGGTGTTATGCTTACCAGCAGTCGGACATCCAACGTTGGATGTCCTTGTACATGGAGGCTTCGACGATGATCACTCCTATCGGGCCGGGCAACCACGTTGACCGCCGGGGATTCATGAAGTTGAGCGGCGCTATCGCGGCAGCCGCAGGTCTGACCGCTAGCTTGTCGGCATGCGGTGGGGACAACCCGAACAAGAAGACCGGTGGCGCCGGAGGGCAGTCGTCGGGCGGGGCAGGAAAGAACGACGGGACCATCACCGCTGGCATCTCCTACGAGCTTGGAACCAACGGTTATGACCCAATGACGACGACGGCAGCATTGACCGTGGCTGCTAACTGGCACACGTTCGAAGGGCTCTACGAGATCGAGGCTACCGACCCGACGAAGGCCTACGCTGCCTTGGCTGCCGACGACAAGCCGAAGAAGATCGACGAGAAGACCTACGAGGTCACACTGCGCGACAAAGCAGCCTTCTCTGATGGCAGCAAGGTCACGGCCGACGACGTGGTTTACAGTTATGAACGGGTCATGGACCCCAAGAACAACTCGTTGTACAGCCAATTCAGCGGATTCGTCATCGACTCGATTACCAAGAAAGATGATTCGACCGTTGTCATCAAGCTCAAGTTCCCCTTCGAGGAGCTGCTGGCCAACCGCCTCGCAACCTTCAAGATCGTCCCCAAGGCCATCGTCGAGAAGGATCAGAAGAAGTTTGACTCCAATCCTGTCGGCACTGGCCCCTGGAAGATGACCGATAACGGTTCCAGCGGTAGTCTCAAGTTCGAGAAGAACGAGCACTACAACGGCCCCCGTCCGGCCAAAGCCGCGAAAATGGTCTGGAACATCATGCCGGACCCCGATGCGCGCACCAATGCCCTTACTTCGGGAAGTGTCCAGGCCATCGATTCGCTGCCGTACACCAAGATTCCCAGCGTCAAGTCCAGTGGTTTCGAGCAAGCCTCTCAACAGGGCTTCAGTCTGGCCTTCGCGATGTTCAACTGCTCGGCCGGGAACCCCTTCAACAACGTCAAGAACCGTCAGGCTGTCCTGTACGCGATGGACGTCGCGAAAGCTTGCAAGGTCGGCCTCTCTGGACAGGCAACTCCGGCCACCAGCTTCGTACAGGATGGCCATCCTGCTTATCGGAAGGCCAAGACCGTCTACGACCGTGATCTGGAGAAGGCCAAGTCCTTGTTCAACGAGACCGGGTTGAAGAAATTCCGCGTCATGGGCACTGACCACGACTGGATGAAAGCCATCGAGAACATTCTCGTTGACTCCCTCAAGGAGGCTGGAGTCACAGTCGAATTCGACCAGAAGCAGTCGGCTGACGTTTATAACGAAATTACCGGGAAGCCCGATTCCTTCGACGTTCTTCTGGCCCCTGGCGATCCCTCGGTCTTCGGTGCCGACGCTGATCTCCTGATGCGCTGGTGGTACGCCGGCGATGTGTGGGTCGACGCCCGCATGCACTGGAAGGGTCAACCAGGCTACGACAAGTTCACCCAGACCTTGGAGAAAGCCGCCCAAGCCGTCGGCGACGAGCAGTTGAATGGCTGGCACGAATGCTTCGACATCCTTGCCGAAAACGTCCCGCTCTACCCGCTCTTCCATCGCAAGACTCCAACGGCATGGGACGGCAAGTCCTTGGTTGGTTTCAAGCCGATATCCCTCACCGGACTCGACTTCCTCGATGTCGCCACCACCAAGTGAGTGCCACCATCGACTCGTGCCGGGGCAGGCTGCCGAGACGCCGCGTCATGGCGCCCGCAGTCGCCCCGGCCATCTTCGACGATCTCGTCGTCACTGCGTGCCCGGCATACGGTCACGCCTCTACTGACCCCAATCCTCACCCCTTGGAGAGACACTGATGTCGAATCTCCTTCGAGTCATCGGGAAACGACTCATCGCGCTGCCGATCATGGTGCTCGGTGTGGTCCTGCTCGTCTTCATCGTCATGTCCTTCTCGCCACGAGACCCCGCGATCCTTGCGCTGGGAGAATCAGCGACTCCGGAGGCCCTGGCGCAGTACCGGGAAACGAACGGGCTCAATTCACCACTGCTTGTCAGGTACGGGCGGTTCTTGGTCGGAATGGTGCACGGCGATCTTGGGACCACTTCGGGTGGCACCCCCGTTGTCGACATGGTGAGCAGGGCCTTCCCCATCACCTTGCAGCTGACGGTGTGGGGCCTGCTCATCGCGATCATCGTCTCGACGATCCTCGGTGTCATCGCAGCCCTCTACCGTGACCGCTGGCCCGACCAGCTCATCCGTATCGTGTCGATCGCCAGTCTTGCGACACCGTCTTTCTGGCTGGCCATCCTGTTGATTCAGTGGCTCGGCGACATTCCGGGAGGCAGCGGTACCTTCCCCGCAGTTGTCTCATCGTGGATTCCGTTGTCGGAGAACCCGGCCGCCTACTTCAACTCGCTTGCCCTGCCTGTCATCGCACTGGCGGTTCCAGTGACCGGCTCGCTGACGCGAGTGGTGCGCACCTCCGTTGTCGAGGAACTCGACAAGGACTACGTGCGAACTGCCATCGGTTCAGGGATTCCTTACCACACCGTCATCGCCCGCAATGTATTGCGCAACGCCCTGATCAACCCGTTGACGGTGGTCGGCCTCAAGTTCGGCTATCTCATGGGTGGTGCCGTGATCATCGAGATCATCTTCAACATCAAGGCCATGGGTCAGTTGATCCTCGACGGAGTGTCTCGCAACGACATTTTTCTGGTACAGGGAGTGACCCTCACGGTCGCCATCGCTTTCATCATCATCAATATCGTGGTCGACCTGCTCTACGTACTGGTTAATCCGAGGATCAGGAGTGTATGACATGCGACGCGAACTCACCCGCAAGTTGGAACGTCCTGGCCTGAGATTTGGTCGTCTGTCGGTCGGCTCCCGCATCTGTCTGGTGATTTTGGGCATTGTCGCCCTCGGTGCGATTTTCGCCCCGGTGCTGGCTCGCTACAGCCCCACCCAGACCGGTCTCTCGCAGCCGACTGTCGTTGACGGCATCAATTTCCCTTTCCATGCGCCTGACGGGGATTTCTGGTTCGGCACCGACAACTCCGGTCGCGACATCTTTTCCCGCGTGTTGTACGGGGCTCGGGGATCACTCATCATTGGCCTGGGAGCGACTCTGTTTGCGCTGGCCATCGCCGTTGTCCTGGGATCGATCGCTGCAACTGGCGGCAAGGTCGTCTCTGAGATCCTCATGCGGACCATGGATATCATCATGAGCTTCCCGGGCATCGCCCTGGCAGCCGTGTTCGTGGCCGTGTTCTCCCAGTCGCTTCCATCGATACCACTGCTGATCATCACTATCGGCTTCCTCTACATTCCTCAGCTCACCCGTGTCGTTCGAGCAAATGTCCTCGAACAATACGGGGAGGACTACGTGGCATCGGCCCGCGTGATGGGAGCACCGACCTGGTGGATCATCGTTACCCAGGTCGCCCGCAACGCTTTGGCCCCGGTGCTGGTGTTCGCGGCTGTTCTGGTCGCCGACGCGATCGTCTTCGAAGCGTCGTTGTCCTTCATCAATGCCGGCATCAAGCCGCCTTCCCCGTCGTGGGGCAACATCCTCGCTGACGGCAAAGCGATCATTTCATCGGGCGCGTGGTGGCCCACCTTCTTCCCTGGCATGATGATCCTCATCACGGTGTTGTGCCTCAACGTGCTCTCCGAGGGGCTGACCGACGCCATGGTCGCTCCGCCACCGCGAGTGCGCGTCGCGGATCCGGTGGAGAGCGTCGGCATCACCGACGAGGCAGGCGAAGTCGAGGACGACGATGCTCAGACCCGCAGTGATTCTGCGGTCCATGTCATTCGTGGCGGCTCCGAGGCGCAGTTACAGGATCGTCTGGCCCAGTTGCGACGCTCAGAGACGGCTCGTAGCGACCGACCTGTCCTGCCCGCAGAACTTGCGGCCAAGAAGCCGGTGCTGGAAGTCAAGGACCTCTCTATTGCGTTCCCGCAGGCTCACGGCGACGTCGACATTGTCGACAAGGTTTCTTTCGCGGTACGGCCCGGAGAGACCATGGGATTGGTCGGAGAGTCTGGGTGCGGAAAGTCGATCAGCTCGTTTGCAATCATGGGGCTGCTTCCCAAGACTGCTGACATCCGCGGTTCGATCATGTTCGACGGTCAGGAACTACTGGACATGTCTCCCGCACAGCGCAATGCCCTGCGCGGCCACGAGATGAGCATGATCTATCAGGATGCCCTCAGCGCCCTCAACCCGTCGATGCTCATCCGTTCCCAGATGGCCCAATTGACCAAGCGTGGGGGCACACGCAGCGCCAAGGACTTGCTCGAGATGGTCGGCTTGGACCCGGTGCGCACCTTGAAGTCGTACCCGCACGAATTGTCCGGCGGACAGCGTCAGCGAGTTCTCATCGCGATGGCACTGACTCGTGATCCTCAACTACTCATCGCCGATGAGCCGACGACAGCTCTGGACGTCACGGTCCAGCAGCAGGTGGTGGAATTGCTCAACAAGCTGCGCGAGGAACTGGGCTTTGCCATGGTCTTCGTCTCCCATGACCTGGCCCTCGTCGCCCAGTTGTCCCACCGCATCACAGTGATGTACGCCGGGCAGGTCGTCGAGACTGGAACCACTACCGAGGTCATGTCTGATCCTCGGCACGAATACACGCGTGGTTTGCTGGGATCGGTGTTGTCCATTGAGGCTGGACGGGGGCGTCTGCATCAGGTTCCCGGTGTTGTGCCTCCACCATCGGAGTTCGTGGCTGGCGACCGGTTCGCTCCGCGATCCTCCCACCCAGAGATCGGCAGAGACGTCAAGGCCACCATGCAGACCGTGGCAGGCACGACCCATTCGTGGGCATGCCACCCCGAGGCCGAGGAGGTCGTTCGATGACTGACACAGCAATTGCTCGCCGATCCGAGTCAGACACCCCGGCCATCGAGCTCCGTGATGTCTCGGTGATCCATCGAGGTCGTGGCGGCAAACTCTTCCATCCGTCCAAGGTGCGTGCCATGGACAAAGTGAACCTCTCGGTTCATCGTGGCGAGACGCTGGGGATCGTCGGTGAGTCCGGTTGTGGGAAGACGACGACAGCGCGAGTCATGGTTGGTCTGCAAAAACCGACGTCTGGGGAGGTGTTCTTCCGGGGGAAACCGCGTGGTAGGCACGCCCGTGACCGCAAGAATTTCGGACGTGCCGTGTCGGTGGTCTTCCAGGACCCGGCAACGGCGCTCAACCCGAGGCTTCCAATCCGTCAAATTCTCATGGATCCCCTCAACGTCCACGGTATCGGGGGCAAGGCTGAACGAGAGGACCGAGTGCGCGACCTCCTCGGCATGGTTGGTCTGCCGTCGTCGGTCATGAACGTGTTGCCCCGCCAGATTTCTGGTGGTCAGCGTCAACGTGTGGCGATCGCTCGGGCGTTGGCCCTTGCCCCCGACATTATCGTCGCTGACGAGCCGACTTCTGCACTGGACGTTTCGGTGCGGGCTCAGATCCTCAATCTCTTCGATGATCTTCAGAATGAACTCGGACTGGGGCTGGTGTTCATTTCCCATGACATGAACACGGTTCGCCACATTTCAGACCGGATCGCCGTGATGTATTCGGGACGAATTCTGGAGCTGGCTGATACCGAAGAGATCTTCGACCACCCGAAGGACCCGTACACGAGGAAGTTGCTAGGAGCGGTCCCGTCCCTGCTGGTGACCTGACCGTGAGACGGTCGGACGGTTGGTGCGGTAGCCGCTTCAAGGCGGCCTGTGCAGGACCGACTCGGCCTCCCAACGGCGCGCGACCTCACCAGCGGTCAGCAGCGTGATCTTTGATGACGAACCAACAATGCAGTGGAGATGACATGAACACGGTTCCAACGATCGTCGGCGCGTACGCTGCGATGCCGCGTGCCACGGCCGCTCGGGAGGATTTCTACCGGGAGCTCGGCGAGACTGGCTGGGTCGACGGTATTGAGATCCCGTATCGAGACGGTCTTGACGACGACCCGCGCTGGCTGGCAGACCAGTTGGGCGACCGGTTCACCCAGTGCGTCGTGACGGCCATTCCAGGGACGATGGGTCGTCTGGCCCATGATCGTGACTTCGGGCTCGCCTCACCTGAGGAGGAGGGTCGCCGGCGGGCCATGAGGTGGATCACCGGCCTGGTGGCCGATGTGCAGGCCTTGCATGAGATGGTCGGCCACCGAGTCGTCCGTTTCGTCGAGATCCATTCGGCACCCAGTAACCATGCCGAGCCGACTGCACTCCAGGCCTCCCTGGCCGAACTCTCAAGCCTCTTCGCAGACGCTGATCTCATTGGCGTCATTGAGCACTGCGACGCGGCTGGCGGAGTTGGCCCGGGGGAGAAGGAGTTTCTCAGCCTGGACGACGAGATTGCAGCCGTGGGTGGCGGGGGGATGCACGTGACGATCAACTGGGGGCGCAGCGTCGTCGAGTCCCATGATCCTCATGTGCCGGCCCGTCAAGCTGCTCGGCTCGCTGATTCCGGTCTGCTCGGCGGCCTCATGGTCTCAGGAGCTGGCCCCGAGGCCACCCAATATGGTCCGGCTTGGGGAGACGCGCATCTTCCCCTTCACGATGACGAGCCCACCAGCCTGTTGACGACTGATCTCGTCGGCTCCTTCATGGCAGCTGCCCGAGGGTTGCAGTCCTACCAGGGCATCAAGATCCAGACCCCCGCCGATGCCAACGTCGAACAGCGACTGGCCATGATCACCCATATCCACGACGCCATGGCGTCGGCATGACACCCACCACACCACTCACAACCCCCACAAAGGACAACACCATGATCACGAAGTTCCACGGAGTCATTCCCCCCGTCGTCACCCCGTTGACGGCTGATGGCGATCTTGACGTGCCGTCGTACGAGAAACTCATCAATCGCCTCATCGACCAAGGGGTCGATGGCTTGTTCGTCCTCGGCTCCACCTCCGAGGTCGCCTTCTTCGACGACGAGATGCGCGGCCGGGTGCTGGGCGAGGCCAAGCGGATCATCAATGGACGGGTTCCGCTGCTCGCCGGTGTCATCGACACCGAGACCTTGCGCGTCATCCATCACATCCGCCAGGCCGAGGAGATCGGGGTTGACGCCGTCGTCGCTACAGCGCCGTTCTACGCGATCACCGGCCCGACCGAGATCGAGAACCATTTCCGCGCCCTGCACCAGGCCACCGACCTGCCATTGTTCGTCTACGACATCCCGGTGTGCGTGCATGTCAAGGTCCCCGTCGACCTCATGATCACACTGGGCCGTGAGGGGGTCATCGCTGGGTGCAAGGATTCTTCGGCTGACGACGTCTCCTTCCGTCGCCTCGCCCTGGCCAACCGTGCTGCTGGGTCTCCGCTGTCCCTGTTCACTGGTCATGAGGTCGTCGTCGACGGAGCTTTCATGTCGGGTGCTGACGGTGTCGTCCCCGGTCTGGCCAACGTCGACGCGGCCCCCTACGTCACCATGTACAAGGCCTACCGTCAAGGCGACTGGGAGACGGTGCGCGCCGAACAGGACAAGGCCGCCGAGCTCATGGAGATCGCGTTTGCACCCCAGGGTGTCGTCGGTCCCGCCGCCGGTGTGGGGGCATTCAAGACGGCCATGCAGCTTTTGGGCATCATTGAGACCAACACCATGAGCGTGCCGCTGCCAACCCTGACCGGTGACAACGTCGAGAGAGTGGCCGAGGTACTGCGTCGCGTTGGCCAGTTGGCGTGAATGGCGCGACCTTGATCTGAGGAGGATTCAACCATGAGCGCATTCACCGACACGATCATCGCCTCCATGGCTGGAGGACTTGTGGTTTCATGCCAGGCTTACCCAGGAGAACCGCTGCGTCACCCCGAGACGATGGCCCAGATGGCCGCGGCCGTCGAGGCCGGGGGAGCGGTGGCGGTGCGCGCCCAGGGGCTCTCCGACGTCTCTGCTGTCAAGGGGCGGGTGAGTGTCCCGGTGGTCGGCATCTGGAAAGAGGGCGACGAGGGCATCTACATCACCCCAACTCTGCGTCACGCCCGCTGCGTGGCAGCTGCCGGGGCTGACATCGTCGCCCTCGACGGCACCCGGCGTGATCGCGCTGATGGACTGACATTGGCTGAGACGATCAAGGCCCTCAAAGAGGAGTACGACGTCGCCGTCATGGCCGATTGTGGTTCGGTTGACGACGGCTTGTTCGCCGCTGAGGCGGGGGCTGATCTCATCGGCACCACGCTGTCGGGCTACACCGGGGAACGTCCCAAGACTGACGGGCCCGACTACGAGGTCATCGAGACCCTCGTGAACAAGCTCGACGGTGGTCGTCCTGTCATTGCTGAGGGTCGTGTCCACACCCCGGACCAAGCTCGCCGGGCGATGGATCTGGGCGCCCATGCCGTCGTCGTGGGGACCGCGATCACCCATCCGACGTCGATCACGGGGTGGTTCAGCGCCGCTCTGTCGTGAGTGATCATCGCAGGGGGCTCGCCATCAGGCGGGCCCTACTCGCCATGCTCGAAACATGTCGCTGTGGGTGTGTCACTGCTGGTTGGCGGCTCTGCCAAGCCGCTCCCGGATGGCGTCAAAGTGGTCCCACATGGCGTCGCGACTGGCCTGCGGGTCGTTGCCGACCACACAGTCCGCAATGAGGTCGTGGGCGGCACGAGTTGCCTTGACGGTGTTGGTCGGCGGCAGTCTGAGACCGGCAAGGTTGAGAGAGTCCCAGAACACGTCGATGAGCTCGCGAGCGAGTTGATTGTCCGTCTCCGCGTACAGCAGCCGGTGAAAGTGACGATCGGCGGCGGCAGAGTCGTTCGGGTCGTCCATTCGCGCCGCAAGGGCATGGAGCGCATGTCCAGTTTCGGCGCTGATGTGACCGGTGACCTCGGCGATGAGCGAGCACTCCATGAGCGCACGCACCTCCACCATCTCGCGTAGTCCCGTGAAATCCTTCGTGCCGTCATCGCCATGACTGATCTGCTTGACGCTGCGGTAGACGAGCCCCGGACGAATCGTCGACGCGGAGGCTGTTGACAGGTATGTTCCCAGACCGCGACGCACCTCGATGATCCCCAAGGCCCGCAGCTCACGCACTGCTTCACGGACCGTGCCCCGCGCCATTCCAAACTGGGTCGCCAGATCCTGCTCAATCGGAATCGGATCTCCCGGAGTCAGATCCGAGGACAGAATCCACTCGAACATCCGTTGTGCCGCCGGATTGAGGGTATCGGCTAGATGGACCGCGTCCTTCTCATCTGACATGCCGTTAATCATCTCATGATCGCCATGATCGCGATACCGGATTAACCCCTTGGTCGACGCGAGCGCGCAAAAGGCGGAAGAATGGAGACACAGCGACGTCAAAGGCGTCCCCAGACTCAGGAGTGCGACATGAGCGAGCACGTTGTTTTCCGCGACATGCGGCCCGAAGACGTCACGGTGATCACCTTCGGAGAACCTGGCGCCCTCATTGATCTCATCGACCGTCCGGACGTCGTCGCCAGGGTGGCTCTCCACGAGAACCGAATTGTTGGGTACGCAGTGTCGTGGTTGGCGGTGGTTCACCGCACCCGTCGATTCATTGACGTCGAGGTCCATCCCGACTCCCGAGGGCGTCTGATCGGTACCCGGCTGGTGCGCCAGATCCAGCAGCGGGTGGATCGTCCCCTGGCGACCAAGGCCATCGCCGGTTCCGACGCCGAGAAGTTCATCATGTCCCTGGGTGGTGAGGTCTATGCGTACTGCTCGCCTTTCGAGCTGCCGCGCCGCCATTTCGGCCGTGCCATTGAGTCCCTCGCAGAGGTGAGTCTGGGTCCGGGTGGGGCCATTTCAGGTGCCACGCTGGCCCCTGGGGTGCTCGAGACGCTGTGGGAACAGATCTACGTGTGGATGCACGAGTCCTGGTCACCGGTTGATGACAGTGAGGCCGCCCACGAGGCCCTGCGTCAGGAACTTGAGGACCTCGACGCCGAAGCTACCCGAGTCGCCCTCATCGATGGCCAGCCGGCAGCGGTCGCCTTCGTCTTCGTCGATGAGAACCCAACCGTGGTCGCAGAGACGGTGCAGGCCGACACCCCCGACGGCGACGCTGCCGTCGCCTCGGCAATGTCGGCAGTCATCAGTTGGGCCGAGGATGCCGGTTACAAGCGCGTCAATTTTGACGGGCACCGCAGCGATCCGCACTTCGGGCCGCTGTCCTCGCGTCTGCCTCTCGAAGGGGCAAGTCTCATTCTGCTGGAGATCCCGGTCCTGCCCTCTGAGGGTGACGATGTCGATGAACGGACCACGAGTGAGGGCGGGGCGGCCGAGGCCTGATCGACGTCATGACGACGCACGCCCACCCGACGTGGGGAAACCTTCCGCTGCCCGGTCCGGCGCCGTCATTGTCGTAGCGACCACGTAAAATGTGCCAGGTTGTGCATCGGCATGTGCCCGCGCAACCGGAGGCAACCCGCACACTGGTGCGAGGAATAAGGAGGAACAGATGCCTGGAATCGTCGTCATGGGTACCCAGTGGGGTGACGAGGGCAAGGGCAAGGCCACCGACCAGATGTCCGAGCGCGTCGACTACTGCGTGCGGTACTCAGGGGGTAACAACGCTGGACACACCGTCGTCGTCGGCGGCGAGAAGTTCTTCATGCATCTGCTTCCCTCCGGAGTGCTGAACCCGAACTCCACGGCCGTGCTCGGCAATGGAGTCGTGATCGATCTTGACGTGCTCGCCGATGAGATTGACGCCTTGCGAGGGCGCGGCGTTGAGATTCCCCATCCGCTCATCAGCGCCAATGCGCACATCATCACCCCGTACCACCAGACTCTCGACAAGGTCACCGAGCGCTTCCTCGGGAAACGTCGTATCGGCACGACTGGCCGCGGTATTGGGCCGGCCTACTCCGACAAGATCAATCGCCTGGGTATTCGCGTCCAGGATCTCTTCGACGAGTCGATCCTGCGTCAGAAGGTCGAGGCCTCCCTGGACCAGAAGAACCAGATCCTGGTCAAGATCTACAACCGTCGCTCCATTGATCCGCAGCGTGTTGCCGACGATCTGCTCGCCCACGCCGAGCGCATCCGTCCCTACGTCGTCGACGTCGCCCGGGTCCTCAACAAGGGCCTCGACGACGGCAAGGTCGTGCTCTTCGAGGGCGCCCAGGCTCATCATCTCGATGTCGATTTCGGCACGTACCCCTATGTCACCTCGTCCAATCCGATCGCGGCGGGTGCCTGTACCGGCTCCGGTGTCGGGCCGACCCGTATCGACCGCATTGTCGGCATTGCCAAGGCCTACACCACCCGTGTCGGTGAAGGCCCGTTCCCGACGGAGCTGTTCGACGAGGATGGTGAGCGACTGCGCAGTGACGGTGGCGAATACGGCGTCACCACCAAGCGTCCGCGTCGCTGTGGCTGGTTCGACGCCCTTCTGGTGCAGCAGGCTGTCATGATCAACTCGGTCACTGATCTGTTCCTGACCAAGCTCGACGTGCTGTCTGGCTGGGATCGCATCCCGGTCTGCGTGGCCTACGACATCGACGGCGAACGCACTGACGTCATGCCTGTCACCCAGTCTGATGTGCACCACGCCAAGCCTGTCTATGAGTTCATGGACGGGTGGAGTGAGGACATTTCCACGGCTCGTTCCTTCGATGATCTGCCGCGCAACTGTCAGGCGTACGTGCGTCGTCTCGAGGAGCTGGTCGGTACTCGGATTTCCGGTATTGGCGTGGGGGCAGGACGCGACGAGTCGATCCTCATCAACGACCTCATTGACTGATTTTTCCCGTTGACGGGAACACACGGGGGAGATGTGACGTTATGGTAGGTGTCATGTCAACTACCTGAGTCGATAGGAGTTCCCTCATGAGCACAGACGCCCAGCCTCACGCCGAACACACCCCCGCCCCTGCCGATCGGGTTCCCGTCCAGATTGGCGTCTTCAGCATCGGGGACGTGACGACCGATCCCACGACAGGCCAGACCCCCACCGAGCACGAACGCATCAAGAACACCGTCACCATTGCCCGCAAGGCCGAGGACATCGGCTTGGACGTCTTCGCCACCGGTGAGCATCACAACCCGCCATTCGTGGCTCCCGCCAATCCGCCGATCCTCATGGCCCACCTCGCTGCGATGACCAAGCGGATCATCCTGTCGACGGCGACCACCCTCATCACCACCAACGACCCGGTGCGTCTGGCCGAGGACTACGCCTATGCCCAGCACCTCGCTGACGGGCGTGTCGATCTCATGCTGGGCAGGGGCAACACCGGCCCGGTCTACCCCTGGTTTGGCCGTGACATCCGCGACGGCATCAAGCTCACCCTGGAAAACTACGACCTGCTCCATCAGCTGTGGCGCAACGACATCGTGAACTGGAGCGGGAACTTCCGCACTCCGTTGCAGTCGTTCACGTCGACCCCGCGTCCCCTCGACGACGTGGCCCCCTTCGTCTGGCACGGCTCAATTCGTTCCCCAGAGATCCCCGAACAGGCCGCCTACTACGGTGACGGGTTCTTCCACAACAACATTTTCTGGACGATGGACCACACGCAGCGCATGATCGAGCGATACCGGGCTCGCTACGCCCACTACGGTCACGGCCGTCCTGAAGACGCCATCGTCGGACTGGGAGGCCAGTTCTTCATGCGAAAGAACTCCCAGGATGCCGTGCGCGAGTTCCGTCCCTACTTCGACAACGCCCCGGTCTACGGCCACGGCCCCAGCCTGGAGGAGTTCACCTCGGCCACCCCGTTGACCGTCGGGTCGCCCCAGCAGGTCCTCGAGAGGACGTTGTCGTTCAAGGATCACGTCGGTCACTACCAGCGTCAGCTGTTCCTCATCGATCACGCGGGTCTGCCGCTCAAGACGGTGCTGGAGCAGATGGACATGCTGGGCGAGATCCTTCCGGAGCTGCGCAAGGGGTTCGCGGAGGGTCGCCCCGCTGACATCCCGGATGCCCCCACCCATGAGTCCCTCGTGGCGGCTCAGGGCAAGCACAGCGACGAGTACCGTTTCACCCCTGGCGACGCGGTGACGGGAACCTCGGACAGGAACTGACATGAAGATTGTTGCCATCAGTGCAGGACTGGGACAGCCCTCCTCGACCCGAATGCTGGTTGACCGTCTGGTCTCCCAGATCACTCAGCAGGTTTCCGATGCTGAGGTTGAGGTCATTGAGGTGCGTGATCTGGGCCACGACCTTCTCAACGCCGAATTCACCGGGGTGCGATCAGCCAGCGTCACGAAGGCTCAGGAATCCATCAGCGGTGCTGACGGGCTGGTGGTCGTGACCCCGGTGTACAACGCTCATGCCGCCGCGGTGTTCCATCTGTTCTTCGAAGTCCTCGATGAGGGGGTCTTGGAGGGTAAGCCGATGCTCGTGGGGGCCACCGGAGGGACAGCCCGTCACAGCCTCGTCATGGACCGCGACGTCGTCGCCTCACTGCACTACCACCACGCCCTCGTCTCGCCCGTGTCGGTGTTCGCCGCCACGGAGGACTGGGGAAACCCGTCAGCCTTGGACCGACGCATCGACCGGGCAGCCCGGGCCTTCACCCGACTGCTCGTCGGTGGGACCAACACTCCGGGACGCGACGAGGGTGACAGCGGCAACGAGGAACCCGTCCCAGGCCAGTCCTCTCACACCGACCTCGACGATGGCCTCGGCCCTGTCGAGGAGTTCGAGGACATGCTCAACGCTCTGGGCCACTGACGGGCGGTTCTGCGTCCGTCTTGCGTGCCGGGGCGGTGGCGGCGTCAACCTGTCGTGGTGACCCTCTACGCTTGTGGTTGTGTCCAGCATGACTGTTCTCGTCCTCGGGTCTGGTGGTCGCGAGCACGCCCTCGCCCTGGCGTGCCGCCGTGACCCACAGGTTGCTGCCGTCCATGTCGCTCCCGGTAACCCCGGGACGGCATCCTTCGCCACGAACCATCCGATCGACCCATGCGACAAGGGCGCCGTCGTCGCCCTTGCCCGCGACGTCGGCGCCGATCTTGTCGTCGTCGGCCCGGAGGCCCCACTGGTTGCGGGGGTGGCGGACGCCCTTCGTGACGCCGGGATCGATTGCTTCGGTCCCAGCGCCGAAGCTGCTCGACTGGAGGGCTCGAAGGCTTTCGCCAAGGAGGTCATGGCTGCTGCGGGGGTTCCCACTGCCGCCTCTCGATCCTGCGGTGACCTTGACTCGGTGGGGGCAGCCCTCGACGAATTCGCAGCTCCCCACGTCGTCAAGGATGACGGGCTCGCAGGCGGCAAGGGAGTTGTCGTCACCGATGACCGTGCCGAGGCCCTGGCTCATGCCGAGCATTGCCTCAAGGCTGGCCACCAGGTGGTCGTCGAGGAGTATCTCGACGGCCCCGAGGTGAGCCTCTTCGCGATCTGCGACGGGCAGCGCGCCCTTCCCATGCAACCGGCCCAGGACTTCAAGCGGGTCGGCGATGGCGGGGTCGGCCCCAATACCGGCGGTATGGGCGCATACACACCGCTGCCCTGGGCGCCCGACGACCTCGTCGAGACGGTGGCGACGACGGTGATTTCCCCGACGCTGGCAGCCATGAATGATCGCGGCACCCCGTTCATGGGCCTGCTGTACGTGGGCCTGGCCCTGACGTCGGAGGGTCCGAAGGTTGTGGAGTTCAACGTCCGTTTCGGTGATCCGGAAACCGAGCCGCTGCTCAGCATGGTGGAGTCCCCGCTGGCGCAGATCATGCTGGCGGCCGCCCGTGGTGACCTGTCGGGAGTCGATGGGCTGCGCTTCCGTCGTGGCGCGGCTGTCGGTGTCGTCATGGCGAGTGAGGGGTATCCTGCATCCCCGGTGAAGGGACGCCGAGTCGTTGCCCCGGTCGACGACGAGGACGTCCTGCACGCCGGTACTCGCATCGAGGGCGACGGGCTGGTCACCAGCGGTGGCCGTGTCCTCGTCGTGCTCGGTCACGGGGAGACCCTTGCCGGAGCCCGAACCGATGCCTACACCAGGGTCGACCAGCTCGAGGTGGCCGGCGGATTCCACCGTACTGACATTGCCCTTGGCGCAGCTGAGCTCGAGGCCGATGACGAGATGACCGACGGACTCACGCCCCAACCCGCAACCCATCCCAGTAACCCGACCGACGGGGAGAACTCATGAGCGTTCCCAACATCCTTGCCACCCGTTACGCGTCCTCGCAGATGCGTTCCATCTGGACCCCGGAGAACAAGATCCGTGCCGAGCGCAGGCTGTGGCTGGCCGTCCTCGAGGCCCAGGCGGACCTCGGCGTCAGTTTCGGAGGCGACGATCCCGAACAGGTGCTGGCCGACTACCAGGCTGTTCTCGACAAGGTCGACCTGGACTCGATCGCCGAGCGTGAGGCCATCACACGGCACGACGTCAAGGCGCGGATCGAGGAGTTCAACGCCCTGGCCGGCCATGAGCACATCCACAAGGGCATGACGAGCCGCGACCTCACCGAGAACATCGAACAGATGCAGGTGCTGGAGTCGCTGAAGCTGGTGCGCGAGAGGATGGTCGCCACCCTCAACCAGCTGGCCCGACTGGCTGCCCAGTACTCGGATCAGCCGATCGCTGGTCGGTCCCACAACGTTGCCGCCCAGGTGACGACCCTGGGCAAGAGGTTTGCGACCACCATCGACGAGATGCTGGTGGCGTGGGATCACGTCAACGAGCTCATCGAGCGCTACCCGGCTCGCGGGATCAAGGGGCCGATGGGAACCTCTCAGGACATGCTCGACCTGCTCGGCGGGGACGCCTCCAAGCTTGACGAGCTGGAGCGTCGGGTCGCCGATCACCTCGGCTTCAACCAGGTACTGACCTCGACCGGCCAGATCTACCCCAGGTCCTTGGACTTTGAGGTCATCTCGACCCTGGTACAGGTGCTGTCGGGGCCGTCGAACCTGGCGACGTCGATCCGCCTCATGGCTGGCAACGAGCTCGTCACTGAGGGGTTCAAGCCTGGCCAGGTCGGGTCCTCGGCCATGCCGCACAAGATGAATGCCCGCTCGTGTGAGCGAGTCAACGGCTTCCTCGTCGTGTTGCGCGGGTACCTCACCATGGCCACGGGTCTGGCTGGTGTGCAGTGGAATGAGGGGGACGTCTCCTGCTCTGTGGTGCGCCGTGTCGCCCTGCCGGATTCCTTCTATGCCATCGACGGGGCCTTCGAGACCTTCCTGACGATCCTGGGCGAGTTCGGGGCCTTCCCGGCCGTCATCGAGGCCGAGTTGGAGCGTTACCTGCCCTTCCTGACGACGACAAAGGTCCTCATGGCGTGCGTGCGCGCCGGAGTCGGTCGTGAGGACGCCCACGAGGCCATCAAGGAACACTCCGTGGCCCTCGCCCTGGAGATGCGTGAGACCGGCACGACCGAGAACGATCTGTTCGCCCGTCTGGCTGCCGACCCGCGGATCCCGCTGACCAAGGAGCAGTTGCGCGGTCTCGTCTCCTCGCCGTTGGATCTCACCGGTGGGGCTCAGGATCAGGTCGAGGCGCTGTGCGCCAAGGTTGAGGACATCGTCCGGGAGTACCCGGAGGCTGCCAGCTACCTGCCTGGGCTGGTGCTGTGACCGTGCGGATTGGGTGATCTCGGGTCACACGGTGCATCGCGGCGGACCACGTGTCCGCCGCGATCTTTGTCCCACGGCCAGCTCCGGGACGAGCCTGGGGACGGGGCCACGGGGTGAGGGCGCGTCCGGGCTGAGACTGAGGACGATGGGGGCGTTGTCGCGGTGCCGACGGTCCCCACTCCGCGACCGACGGCCCTCGCCCGCTATAGATCATCCTCACTAGATCATCCCCACTCCGCGACCGACTACCCTCACCCGCGATAGACGGTCCCGACCCTGCTATAGACGGTCCCGACCCCTATTACCTGCGCCAGTTGTGCCCCACCTGCGCCGAAACTATGCAGCCCATCCATTCCTCGGCTGCTGCACTGACCTAGTTGCGCCAGTTGTGCCCCACCTGCGCCAGATTTTTTGGCGCAGGTGGGGCACAACTGGCGCAGGTGCGAAAAGGGGGAGTGCGATCAGACCGGGGGAAGTCTACGGGGTCGGGGAATGCAACCAGGCCAGGACCCTCAGTTCCCCAGGCCATGGGAGCAAAGCGTCGCCCCATCGACTCCCAGCGGCTCGACGATATCGCCGGGCAGACTCCGCAAGATGTTGACCAGGGCGAGGACCGATGGACGTGCCATCGTCCCAGGCCTGCCGCACACGACGATGTCGCGGTGGGGTCGAGGCGGGGTGAACTCCCGAATGACGATGCGGGGGTCCTTCGGCTTGGGCGCCGACACCGCACTGCGTGGCATCAGCGTTCGTCCGGCCCCCACTGACACCAGCTCGCGGATCGTCGATAGCGACCCTGCCGACAGACCATCCGATGGCATTGGATGCGACGGGCTGCACACCTCGAGCACTTGGTCACGCAAACAGTGCCCCTCCGACATCAGGATGAGTCCATCGGTGGGGATGCCACGGGGATCGATAGGCCCCTCGTCATGGGCCAACTCGTCGTCAACACCTGTCACCAACAGGAACTCCTCACGGAAGACCGGAATCACCGTCAGTGTCTCGTCGGTGACAGGAGCCGCAACCACGGCGACGTCAAGATCCCCTCGGTGGACGGCCTCCAGCAAGTGAGCCGTGCGTTTCTCCACGACGTGGATGTTGACACCGGGGTCGTGCTGGTCGAAACGGGCGATGACGCGGGGCAGCAGGAACGGCCCCAGGGTGGGGAAAACCCCAACCCCAAGCTGGTGGGTCGCCCGGTTCGATTCGTCCAAGGCCAAGGTCCGAATGTCGTCAGCCAACACCAGCATTTCCCGAGCGGTCTGAACAATACGCTCGCCCACCGGCGTGATCTCGATGCGTCGTCCCGCCTTGACGACCAGCGGCACACCGAGCTCGGTCTCGAGCCGATGAACCTGCGTCGACAGGGTCGGTTGACTGACGCCACACGACGCCGCTGCCCGGCCGAAGTGGTGTTCCTCGGCCAGGGCGACGAGGTACCTCAGATCACGAAGGTTCACGCGAGGTCAGCTTTGCGTGGGGTTCTGGCGAATGAGGTGATCGAACGCCCCAAGAGCCGCCGTCGCGCCAGCACCCATCGAGATGATGATCTGCTTGTAGGGCTGGGTCGTGCAGTCACCGGCAGCGAATACGCCCGGCACCGAGGTGGTGCCGCGCTCGTCGACGACGATCTCACCGCGTCCGGTGCGCTCCACAGCACCCTCGAGCCACTCGGTGTTGGGCAGCAGGCCGATCTGGACGAAGACGCCAGACAGCTCGATGGACTTGGTCTCACCGTTGGTGCGGTCCTCGTACTCCAGTCCGGTCACCTTGGAGCCGTCTCCCACGATCTGGGTGGTGCGAGCCGAGGTGATGACGTCGATGTTCGGCAGGGACTTGAGGGTGCGCAGCAGCACGTCGTCGGCCTTGAGAACGTCAAGGAACTCGACGACGGTGACGTGGTCGACGACACCGGCCAGGTCGATGGCTGCCTCGATGCCGGAGTTTCCGCCACCGACGACGGCGACCTTCTTGCCCTTGAACAGCGGCCCGTCGCAGTGTGGGCAGTAGGTCACACCCTTGGTGCGGTACTCCTCCTCGCCAGGAACGCCGAGGTTGCGCCAGCGCGCGCCGGTCGCGAGGACAACCGAGCGGGCGCGCAGGTCGCCGTCGGTCAGATGCACGGTCGTCATGCCGTCGGCGGTTTCGAGGCCAGTAGCGGTCTGACGCTCGACGATGTCGATGTCGTAGTCGTTGGCGTGGGCACGCAAGGCGTCGGCCAGTTTCGGGCCAGTGGTGTGAGGCACCGAGATGAGGTTGTCGATGGCCTCGGTGTCGAGCACCTGACCGCCGATCCGAGACCCGACCATCGCGGTGCGAATGCCCTTGCGGGCGGCATAAACGGCAGCCGCAGCACCGGCAGGACCAGCGCCGACGACGAGCACGTCGTAGGGGTCACGCTCGGACAGGTTTTCCTTGGCTCCCTGAGCCGCGTCGGCGTCAAGACGTTCGAGGATTTCGGCCATGTCCATGCGGCCTGAACCCCAGTCTTCGCCGTCAAGGTAGATGGCTGGCACCGAGGCGATTCCCTTGGCCTCGACCTCGTCGGTGTGGGTGCCACCCTCGACGGCCGTGTGGTGGATATTCGGGTTGAGGACGGCCATCGCGTTGAGGGCCTGCACCACCGTCGGGCAGTTCTGGCAGGTCAGCGACATGTAGGTGACGAAATGGTGCTCGCCCTTGACCGCGCGCACCGCGTCAATGAGGGACTGCTCATCCTTGACGGGGTGGCCGCCGACCTGGAGCAGAGCCAGCACCAAAGAGGTGAACTCGTGGCCCATCGGCAGACCAGCGAAGCGGACATCGATCTGGGAACCGGGTCGGGTGATGGCGAAGGACGGGGTGCGCTCATTGTCCACGGGCTCACCGACGCTCACCTTGTCCGAAAGGGCGGCGATCTCGGCAAGGAGCTCGTCCATCTGAGCTGACTTCGACGACTTCGTGGCGTCGTCTCCCCGGTAGGGGGAGGGCACCAGGATGATGGGCTCGCGCACCATCTCGAGGTAGGTCTTGAGCTGGGTGGTCAGGGCGCTGTCAAGCATGGTTCTCCTGGATGGGGGAAGTGGGGGACGTGAATGTGCCGGTCCGGGGATCCGTCGCAGGGACGTTTGCCCCTGCGACAGATGCTCGGGTCGGATCAGATCTTGCCGACCAGGTCGATTGACGGGGTGAGGGTGTCGGATCCCTCTTCCCACTTGGCCGGGCAGACCTCGCCCGGATGGGTGTAGATGTACTGGGCAGCCTTGACCTTGCGGACGAGCTCGGTGGCGTTACGCCCGATGCCCTCGGCGGTCAGCTCGTAGAACTGGATGACGCCGTCGGGATCGACGAGGAAGGTGGCTCGGTCGGCCTGTCCGGCTCCTTCGCGCTCGACGTCGAAGTTGCGCGTCAGCTGGAGGTTCGGGTCGCCGATCATCGTGTAGTTGACCTTGCCGACGGTCTCGGAGTCGGCGTGCCATGCCTTGTGGACGAAGTGCGAGTCGGTGGACACCGAGAACACCTCGACGCCTAGCCCCTGCAACTCCTCGTAGTGGTCGGCGAGGTCACCCAGCTCGGTCGGGCAGACGAAGGTGAAGTCACCGGGGTAAAAGAAGAAGATGGCCCACTTGCCGTTGATGTCGGCGTCGGAGACCTCAATGAAGTCCCCATTGCGGAAGGCGTTGGACGTGAAGGGGAGGATCTTGGTGTTGATGAGACTCATGTCAGTCCTCTCTGGTCGATGGCAAGATAGCTCGAACCTATCAGCTAGGGGGTTCATTATAGGTAACGCCTATTGCGGGCAAGAATTGGGGCGCTGCGCGTCATCAAGGCCCACAACCGTGGCATGATGCCCCCATGGTCACTCCGCACCTCGATCTCCCGTTGTTGGCTGAGGGCAAGGTCCGTCGCCTCTACCGCCTCCCCGATCAGCCGGGCCGCCTTCTCATGGTCGCCACTGACCGGATCAGCGCCTACGATCACGTCCTGACCCCGGGTGTTCCCGGGAAGGGAGCCATCCTGACGAACATGTCGCTGTGGTGGTTCGACCAACTCGCCGACATCGTCGACAACCATCTCGTCAGTCTTGACGTCCCCGCAGAGGTCGCCGGACGGGCCATGGTCGTCGAGGAACTCGAGATGTTCCCCGTCGAATGCGTGGTGCGGGGTTACCTCACGGGCTCCGGCTGGGCCGAGTACCAGCGCACTGGTGCAGTGTGTGGAATCAGCTTGCCCGACGGGCTGCAGGACGGGTCCCGACTCGAGGAGCCCATCTTCACCCCGGCTGCCAAGGCTGACCAGGGCGAGCACGATGAGAACATCGACTACCTGCATCTGGTGAAACTCGTCGGCCCTGAGGTCGCCGCCCAGTTGCATGACCTTTCGCTGCGGATCTACCAGCGCGCCGAGGAGATCGCACGCCAGCGCGGCATCATCCTCGCTGACACCAAGTTCGAGTTCGGTCGTCGTGCCGACGGCACCATCGTCCTGGCTGACGAGGTCCTCACCCCTGACTCCTCGCGTTTCTGGGACGCGCAGACCTGGCAGCCTGGCAAGGGTGCTGACTCCTTCGACAAGCAGTACGTGCGGGACTGGCTGGCCCAGGAGTCCGGTTGGGATCGCACCAGCGACGAGGAGCCTCCAGCCTTGCCCGAGGAGGTCGTCGAGGCCACCAGCCGCCGCTACGAGGAGGCGTGGGCGCGTCTGACCGGCGGCCACATGCCCGACGATGAGACCGCTGCCGATGGCACTGTTCCTGGCGCAGTCGACGTCCCCGACGAGCCGGATCGCCGTAGTGCCGATAAGATTGGTGCCATGTCACGTGTAGTGGTGGATGTCATGCCCAAGCCCGAGATCCTTGATCCCCAGGGCAAGGCCATCACATCGGTCCTCGCCCGACTCGGTCATGATGGCCTGACCGTGCGCCAGGGCAAGCGCTTCGAAATTACCGGTGAGGGCTTGGAGGGCCGTCTCGACGAGATTCGTCAGGTCGCCTCCGAGTTGTTGGCCAACACCGTCATCGAGTCCTTCGACGTGCGCGTGGAGGACTGACGATGGCACGTATCGGAGTCGTCACCTTCCCCGGCACCCTTGACGACCAGGATGCCGCTAGGGCCGTTCGCCTGGCCGGGGCCCAGCCTGTCCCGTTGTGGTACGCCTCGACGGATCTGGCCGGGGTTGACGCCGTCATCCTTCCGGGTGGTTTTTCCTACGGTGACTACCTGCGAGCGGGAGCCTTGGCTGCAGCTTCGCCTGTGATGTCGTCGATCCGCAGTGCGGTGGACGCTGGTCTTCCTGTGCTCGGCATCTGCAACGGTTTCCAGGTGCTCTGTGAGTCCCACCTGTTGCCTGGCACCCTCATGCGCAACGAGAAACGGCGTTTCCACTGCTCGGTGCAGCAACTGCAGGTCGCCAGCGTCGACACCGTGTGGACCTGCGCCTTCTCTCCCAGCCAGCGCATTCGCATCGCAGCCAAGCACGGTGAGGGCAATTATGTGGCTGACGCTGAGACCTTGGCGGCCATGGAAGCCAACAATCAGGTCGTGTTCCGTTATACCGCCAACCCAAATGGTTCGGTTCACGACATCGCCGGCATCACCAATGAGTCGGGCAATGTTGTCGGTCTCATGCCACACCCGGAGCATTCCGTCGAGGAACTCACGGGTGCTGGCACCGATGGGCTGGGATTCTTCCGGTCCCTGCTGACGTTCTTGTCGGCGCAGCTGTAAGACGTGGTGTCCGGGATTTCCGGGCATGTGGTGCGACGGGGTGGACCTCATGGGTCACCCCGTCGTCGTGTTGTCATGGCAAGGTCGTCACAGCAGGGTCGTCAAAACTGTGCTGCGCCGAACAGTCTCGTCACTGCGCGACGTGGATGCGCTGGCCGAGCGGGGAATCGGGGCTGACGCTGGTCAGGGCTGCTGCCCCGTCAAGTCCCTCCCCGAGAGGCGTGACGATGCGCGCCCCCGGCATGGCCACCGAGATTTCCTCGAGGATCGCGGCATGGATGAGGGGAGACCTCATGACGCCGCCCAACAGGCCGACGGCAGGGCTGTCCTCGTCACCCAGATGGGTCTGACGCAGCCCGGTCAGCGATGAATGGGCTAACTCATGAGCCGCGCGCACGCAAATGTCGCGGGCGACGTGATCGCCCTCTTCCGCCGCAGCGGTGACCTTGGCGGAGTAGGCGGCGATGCGCGAGACCATGAGGGGATCGGCGTGGAGTTCCAGGTAAGCGGCCTCGATGTCGTCGAAGTCCCCGCCTATGGTCTGGCTGAGGATTGTCTGTTCGCCACGGCCGTCGTGGGCGCGCATGACGGCATCGAGGGCGTGACGGCCCAGCCAGAACGCTGACCCAGCATCGCCAATGACGTAACCCCAGCCGTCGACACGGGCGACATTGTGGTGGCCGACGGCCAGCGTGATGACCCCGGTTCCCGCTGCCGTCACAACACCGAGCTGGTCGCCCAGGGCGCCGAGGTAGGAGGTGATGGAGTCATGGGCCAGCAGCACCCGAGCGACGCCGTAGGGTTTGAGGGCCTCCAGGACAGGAGCGGGGTCTTCGTCATCGCGGGCTCCCGACGATCCGATGGCCACGGTGCAGTCTGACCCCATGACCTGCGGGTGGGCCTTCACGACGTCAGCCATGACGGTCGCGAACTGCGGGGCGAGGGGGAGGGCGGTTCGCACACCTGATGAGGTGACCATCCACCCCGGACCCCATGGGCCCGGCTCGCAGCGGACACGGGTACTGGACTGTCCGGCGTCCACGGCGAGGACGGGACAGGACTCACTGCGCACGGCATCACTCATGTCATCAGGGTATGGGCACAGGGCGCCGCGTGCCCATCAGAGCACCCGGGATGATCACGATGTCCGACCGAAACACGGCGAACAGGGGCGAACAGGGAAGTTCACGGCCCAGGGGGGAGTGAACGTCGCCGGTGTCTCAGTCGAGAGTTGCGAGTGCCCCGAGCACTTCGTTGAAGGCCTCGGTTGACGACGGGTGGGTCCAGATGCCGTCACGCAGCGTCTCGTAGCGGGCTCCCAGCCGCATGGCCAGACCGACGAGGTTGACCAGTTCCTGCGAATCAATGCACCACAGGGTCGCCCCCAGGATGGTGTGGTCGTCGGCATTGACGAGAACTCGGATGAGGCCCTCGGTTTGCCCGACGATCTTGGGGCGCGGCATGGCGGCGATCGTGGCGACGTCCTTGGTGGCCACGAGGACGTTGAGACCGGACTGTCGGGCTTGGCGCATCGTCATGCCCACCTGGGACAGCGGCGGGTCGAGGAAGGTCGTCGTCGGGACGGCCACCCGATCGTTGCGACGACGCGGACCGTCGTGAAGGGTGTCCCACAGCACCCGGTTGTCGTCGAGGGAGACGTAGGTGAACTGTGGGCCGCCATTGACGTCACCGACTGCGTAGACCCCATCGACAGTGGTGCGTAGCTGGTCGTCGACGGTGATGTAACCGCGCTCGTCAGTGGCCACTCCGGCGGCCTCAAGGTGGAGGTCCTCAGTGGCGGGGAGCCTGCCTGCTGCGACCAACACAGCATCGGCGGTGAAGGTTTGGCCGCCTGTGACGACGTCAACGTGGTCGCCGGTGTCGTGGAACGAGGTGGCGCGCGCATCCGTGACGATGGTGACCCCTTCGCTGTCCAGCATGGTGCGAACGCGGTCGGCGACGTCGGAGTCCAGAGCCGGGGCGAAGGTTTCGCCGGCTTCGAGCAGGGTGACGTGGGAGCCGAATCGGGCGAACATCTGGGCAAACTCGAGCCCAATGAAGCCACCACCCACGACGACGAGCCGTGACGGCAGGGGATCGACGTGCTGGATCGTGGTGGAGTCGTGGACTCGGGGGCCATCGGCGCCGGGAATCGGGAGGGTCGCTGGGTGGGCTCCAGTGTTGATGATGATCGTCTCGGCGTGCACGGCGATTTCCTCGTCGCCACCAGAGACTGCCACGCTGTGAGGCCCGGTGAAGCTGGCCACCCCGTCAAGGAGGAGCACCTTGTCTTCGAGCATGGCGTGGTTCAGCCTGGCGATGAGGGTGTCCCGGTCGGCGACCGCCGAGGCGAAGTAGGAGATGGGGTCACGACCATCGCGCTTGGATACTGAGTCGATGAGGTCCTTGGTGGGTACGCAGGCGATGTTGATGCAGGTGCCGCCGTACATCTGTGGTGACTTTTCGACGAGGGCGACTTTGCGGCCCTCCCCGGCGAGGCGTCCGGCGATCGTCTTACCGGCTTTGCCCCATCCGATGACCAGAACATCGACCGTGAGCTCTGTGTTCGACACTGGTACTCCTTACGGTGTGTACGCGATTGGTGGTCGGTGGCCCATCGCATCGCCGACTAATGCCATCGTGTCACGGTGCTCGGCCCGGTCAGCCGCTTTTCGCGTAGCGCGCATGGATGCCGATGCGTGCTGGTATGAATGTCGGCTTCTTTTTCTGATGGCCACGGTGATGTGTTTTCCCAGGTAATAGAAATGACGCGGATTATATGTACGTCCTCGGACGGGGAAATCCGGGTCAGCGTGTTCTTCTAAGAAATCGGCAGGGGTAATGTTCTTTGACTCGCTCGATACTGAGGAGGAGCCGATGAGGAGTCCTCGGTTCGTGGTCGTCATGACTTCGTGTGTCTTGCTCTGTTTCGGTGTGGCGGGTTGCAGCACGATTCAATCTGAGGCGGATGAGCAAGCAGCAAATAGCGCCGACGTTGCCGTGCCCCGTGCGCTGCGAAAAGAGTTGGACTCGTGGGGGCTTCCCTCGCCCGGTGAGCGTGCGGACGCCGCGCAGACATGGTTCAACGAGACCAACCCGCCGGATGTTAACGTCGTCGACCGGTGGGTTGTGCGTAGTCGTGAGGGGACCCGGTTTCGTGTCGACTTATACAGGCATGTGGAGTCAGGCTCTCTTCTGCCACCTGACGGGGGAAATCGGCATCCTCGGTCGCGTGTCGGGTTTACGACGTGGCCCATGGGGTGACGGTCCAGCAGGTTGACTGCCCCGAGGAATCGTTGGCTGAGTTGCCGTGATGCTGCTTTCTTGGCCGCCGGCTCGTACTCGTCAACCGTGAACACGAGACACCCGATCGGTTCGAGGTGCAGCCGTCCCCAGGTGTCTGGTCGACATCGCCCGCTTTCTACTCGAAGCGGGCGGGTTTAGACCCCAATTACGCTGTCGATCGGGATGGGCCAAAAACGACCAAATCACACGCAGTCTTGACGGAAAATCAGGGAATCTTATGTGAGATTCGCAGGTCGTACGCGCCTGAGATAATATAAGGCGGCGACCGCCAAAAACGAGGACGATGGACCAAGACACTCCGTAAGGAATGTTGGATGTGAGCTGATTGTTGGTGAATGCCATTGCGACAATTGACGAGGTCAGTGGGATGAACATCGTTGAAGACAGTGATTCAACAATAACTGACGAGCTGGCCATTTCTTCAATGGTGATTCCGTCGGGAATATCTGGGTCTTCGAAGAAGATGTTGAGCGTGTCAAGGTAGGTCAGTCCCATGCCTATGCCGGCAACTGTCCACAGCGCTACGAAATACAATGTCGGGTGGGAGAGGTGCCATTTGTCCAAGGTCAGCAAGCTGATCGCGAGAGCAGAGGCTATTAACAAGGTCAAGCCGATGATGGATCTCCTCCGGTAGACACGCAGGCTTTTCGCGGGCTTCATTCCGCAAAAAACCCGAGCAAAGCCCATGCGAGGCCACCTCCTGTAAGGATATAGCCGAGCGACTCGGCATTGGCGTGGTAAATGTCGTGTGCTGTCAAACCGACGAGTTCATTAGCGGAGAAATAGCTCCCAGTTAAGAAAAACATGCCAGCCAAGGCGGCTCTTCGCGGCGTTCTCCGAGAGAAGGTGTGCTCAGGCATCAGCAAAATAGCAACTCGCCACAAAAGTGCAATGCCAATGAGGAGTAAAATAACCTTAGCTATCCCCTTCAGGGGTAGTATGGTGGCGGTTACGCCGACGACGATGAGAGCGAGGGCCTCGTATGAAATTGGAGTGTCCTTCTTGCTGTCCTCGGACTCCAGGTTAAAAGCGATGACAAATCTGGCGACCAAGAGCAAGGGCAGGTAGAGCAGCATCGCCCACCGCCACGACAACAGATGTGTGACCCAAGCGGCATAGGCTGGGCCAACCACAGAGGCGATTACCCAGCTGGCCGAAGCGAACGCCAGTGTAAGCTGTCGTGCCCGTCCCGATAATCCGAGTGCTACTGCGCCGACCGACGTCATCGCGAGAATGGAACCAGCTAAGCCTCGTATGGCTGACCCGATCATGAAAACGACAATGTTCGGCGCAAGGGCACTCGTCAGCGCCCCCAAG
Organism: Cutibacterium equinum; assembly: GCF_028021195.1. Classification (NCBI taxonomy): domain Bacteria; kingdom Bacillati; phylum Actinomycetota; class Actinomycetes; order Propionibacteriales; family Propionibacteriaceae; genus Cutibacterium; species Cutibacterium equinum. The sequence continues at coordinate 1,984,883 of NZ_CP115668.1, read as the reverse complement.
ACCAGTGCGAGAGTGGCGCTCACCAAAAGCTTGGACAACCGCATCCGGTTGATCGCAGCGGCGCCTATTGGCAGTCCAGCCATAGTCGCAACAGATGAAACTCCGAGAATCACGCCGTAGAGGTTTTGGCTGTTCAAATCCTTTGCATGGATGGGCAAAATCAACTGGTTGAGATAGACTTGCATGCCGCCAATCAGTTCAAGGGTGATGACAGCTATAGAAATAAACATGCCAGATTTACGCGTACTCAATACTACCTCCTAACAATGAAGAAGAGGGGTGCGGTTGACCTGATCGATCTGTGTTCGCAGTTGACCTGTGGCGCAATGGTACCGGCTCTTTGTCGTTGTGTTGGGTGCGTTGACGATCATGGTCGAGTCGCCGGTGTTGACGGGTTGTCGGCTGTTCTGTGGGTCGTTCGTCACGCAGCATGAGAACACCGCACCACCCCGTCTTTTGAATTCTTTATCGAACCGGCTGGTGGTTTCGATCTGCCAGGTCATAGGTCACATTCGTCCCATAGCTCGCTGATGGGGTGAGACTGGTAGTTGTCGTTGGCGTAGTCAGTGAGTGCGTCGCGTGCTACTTGTAGATCGAACTCGTCGGCGATGCGGTCGAACAGAGCTTGTTTGAAAGCCTCACTCAGAGACTGCGAGTGCAGGCGGGCGTAGGCGTCCGCTACGCGACGCTCGTGGTCGGTTAAACGGATCGAAAAACCCATGACGTCACCTCTGCCCCTGATAACTGTGTAGTTCATTGTGCTACGCGGGGTGGGTGCTGTCTGCCCTGTGCGCCCAGTCGTCGACGTGCCCGGCTAAAAGCGGTGCACGTTCCTCATCGCAGGAGGCCTCCACTCGCCAGGCCGCACTCAACGCGAAGAACCGCTCCATCCAGACGAATACTGCCTCTGGATGCTCACGGCTCGTGTCACTGTCTTAGTCTGGTGGTGTGAGTTCGATGAATTTGACCCGCGAGGAAGCCCGTCACCGCTCTGAGATCATCACGGTCGAGAGATACCACGTCCGCATCGACGTGCGTGGTGCTGACGCTGATGGGGCCACCCACTTCACCTCCAGCACCAGGGTGCGATTCTCGACCAAGGAGCCCGACACCTTCTTGGACTTGCTCGACGGCGAGATTGAGTCGGTCATCGTCAACGATGAGGAGGTCGAGCCGGAGTACGACGGCTCACGTATCCAGCTTCACGGGTTGAACACCCGCCGCAAGAACCTCGTCGTCGTGACCGCCAAGCTGCCGTACCAGCACACCGGCCAGGGTCTGCACCGCTTCGTTGACCCGGCTGACGGCAACGTCTACCTCTACACCCACTTCGAGGCCGCCGACTCACGCCGTATGTACACGGTCTTCGAGCAGCCCGACCTCAAGGCCCACGTCGACTTCGACGTCCTCGCACCGCAGGGATGGCGCGTCATCTCCAACCAGGTCCATGAGGACACCCGGGAGGAGGAAGACGGCATCCTGCACGACTTCGCCCTGACCCCGCGGATGTCGACCTACCTCACCGCCATCGCCGCTGGCCCGTACGTGCGATTCGAGGACGAATGGCACTCCCGTGACGGCTCAGAATCCATTCCGCTGGGAATCCTCGCTCGTGCCTCCTTGGCCGAGTATGTCGACGATGAGGCGATCTTCGAGATCACCAAGCAGGGCCTGGCTTTCTACCACGATGCCTTCGGCTACCCCTACCCGTGGGGCAAGTACGACCAGATCTTCGTGCCCGAGTACAACCTGGGCGCCATGGAGAATCCGGGCCTGGTGACCTTCACCGAGAACTACATCCACCGCGGCCCGGCAACTCGCTCCGAGCTTGCCGCCCGGACCAACACCATCCTCCACGAGATGGCTCATATGTGGTTCGGAGACCTCGTGACCCCCAAGTGGTGGGATGATCTGTGGCTCAAGGAATCCTTCGCCGAGTACATGGGAGCCCACGCCTCGGTCAACGCCACACAGTATCGCGAGGCTTGGACGAACTTTGCCGTGGGTCGCAAGGCCTGGGCCTACACCGCCGACCAGCAGTCGACGACCCACCCCATCGTCGCTGACATCGTCGATCTGGAGGCGGCCCGTCAGAACTTCGACGGCATCACCTACGCCAAGGGAGCGTCGGTGCTCAAGCAGCTTGTCGCCCACGTCGGCGTCGAGAAGTTCTTCAGCGCGGCACGCCACTACTTCCGCGAACTGGCCTTCTCCTCGGCCACCCTCGACGACCTCATCCGTCACCTCGAGAAAGCCTGCGGGCGCGACCTGACCTCCTGGGTCGATGCCTGGCTCAAGACTGCCGGCCCCGACGTCCTGTTGCCCGAGCTCACCGTCACCGACGGGACCGTCCAGGAACTCACCGTGGTGCGTGACTCCCTGGACGTGCGCACGGGTCGTGACGTCAACCGCCCCCACACCCTGCGCGTCGGCCTGTACTCCCTTCAGGGAGACGATCTGGTGCGCACCGACCTCATTGATGTCACCTTGTCCTCCCCGCGCACTCCGGTGCGTGAGGCCGTCGGTAAGCCCGCCCCGGATCTCGTCCTCATCAACGACGACGACCTCACCTACGCCAAGGTGCGTCTGGGAGACACCGGGACGGCGACCGCGCTGGCCCACCTGTCCGGCCTGTCGAACCCGCTGGCCCGCGCCCTGGTCTGGTCGATGCTGTGGAACGCGGTGCGTGACGCCAAGCTCAAGGTCCAGGACTACCTCGACGCCGCTGCCCAGCATGGCCCCAAGGAGACCGAGCCGGCCATCCTCACCACCGTCTTGCAGCAGACACGGATGGCAGTCGAGAACTACCTTCCCGATTCTGCCCGCGACACCGCTCGTGGGGCCGAGGCCGCCCGCGCCTGGCAGGGACTCGACGGGTCCGAGCCCGGCAGCGACCTGCAGCGTATCTGGGCCCGCCACGCGCTCACCCTGTCGGCAGCCGACCCGGACTCGGCCGATCGGGTTCGTGGACTCCTGGACGGCAACGTCACAGGTTTGGTTGTCGACCCTGAGTTGAGGTGGCAGGCCTGGATGGCCCTGGCAGCCCTCGGACAGGCCAGCGTCGAGGACCTGGATGCCGAGCTGGAACGCGACCGCACCAAGACCGGCGTCGCCCACCACATGGCTGCCCTGACCGCTCGTCCCGACGATGCCGCCAAGCAGGAGGCCTACCGTCGCCTGCGCACCCCTGGCGAGCTGTCCAACGAGCACTGCCTGGCCCTCCTCGACGGTCTGCGCACCCCGCTGGGATCCGAGACCTTTGCCGGCCTCAACGGCTCCTACTTCGACGACCTCGAACAAATCTGGCAGGAGTTCCCCATCGAGATGGCCCAGCGTCTGGTTGTCGGGCTCTTCCCCGACGGTGACGTCGCCGCGGCTGCTGATCGCTGGCTGGTCAGCCATCCTTCGGCTTCCGGTGGCCTGATGCGGATGGTCAAGGAGAGTCGGGACACGGCCTCGCGCGCCGAGACCGCCCGTGACTACAACGCCTGACAAGCAACCAGGTTGCACCTGCTCGTGGCGGGTTGTTCAGCGGCGACGCTGCCGGACGACCCGCCACTGTCGCGCCAGGGCCTCGCGCCACGTCGGCACCGTCACGCCCTGGTCGATCATGATCCGGTAGAGACGGCGCTGGTTGACCTGCAAGCCAGTCAGACCGATGGCGAAGAAGACGAGCTGGGTTGCCATGGCCCAACGGAAGCCGCCGAGGGTGTAGTGGCCGCCGGGGCACAACACGTCGAGCAGTAGGCCAATGATCTCGATTTCCAGCAGACCGCAGAGGAAACCGCCCGTGATGGCCACACCAGTTGCGGTCGCCAGACGGTTGCCGGGCTGGAAGGTTCGCGCCACGTCGAACCCGACACCTCCACCGGGCAGGGAAACGCCCAGACAGATGACCAGGACGTAGAGCAGCCACAGCGGTGCATGCCCCGGCCACACCAGGACGACCAACCAGGCCAGCGCGGACATACCGATCATGCCCTCGATGAGAGTGCCGCGTCGGATCGGGTGGCGGCTGGTGAGAATGCCTGCCAGAGGACCGGAGACGGCGTTCGCGACGACGTACACCGTCATGAGGGTCGAGGCGGTCGCCGTTGATCGACCTTCAGCATGGGTGAGGTAGGGCATTCCCCACATCAGCGAGAAGACGATACCGGCGAAATTGGATGACATGTGCGCCCAGAAGGCCAACCTCGTCGAGGGATGCCTGACGACTTCGGCCACCTGACGGGGGAGTTGCTTGAAGTTGGCGTCGGTACGCTCCGGCTCGACTCCGGGTGGGAAGTCACGGATGAGAAGAACAGCCAGCACGGTGGCCGCTACCGCCACTGCCGCCGCGACCAGATAGGTCAGACGCCAGCCCTGGCTGTTCACCATCCTCACCAGGCCGACAGCCGAGACGACCTGTCCGAACTGGCCCAACAGACCGGTGAGCTGCGTCATCAACGGGATCTGACGAGACGGAAACCAGGCAGGCACCAGACGCACGGCAGAGCCGAAGATGAAGGCGTCTCCACATCCCACCAAGATGCGGGCCATCATGGCCCCACCGACGCTCCCGGCCAGAGCCATGGAGACCTGCCCAAGGGCCATCAGGGCTGATCCGGCAGTGATGACAACTCGTGACCCCCATCGATCGACGGCCACCCCAGCCGGGACTTGCAGGACGGCGTAGACCGCGAGCTGCAGCACCATGAAGGTGGCGACGACGGATGCGGGGGCGTTGAAATGGTCGGCTGCCGTCAGCCCCATGACGCCCAAGGAGGTGCGTTGCATGACAGCACATCCGTATGCGATGACTGCGGTGATCCACACCACCCACGTCATGGCACTGCGGCGACGAGGGCTTGATGGGGTGGTACTCACTCGGCTCATGGTAAGACTCTTCTCGCCCAAGATTGGGGTTGAGTCCATTGAGATACGTGGCCGGGGCGGCGCTGACGCCACACAGCGGCTAGATTTGTCCTGTGGCAGACACAGTTGAGAACGCCGTCCGCACCCCTGACGTCGAACAGCCCTGGGCCGAATTGGGGCTGTCCGTCGACGAGTACCAGCGCATCCGGGAGATCCTGGGACGCCGCCCCACCGGTGGCGAACTCGCCATGTACTCGGTGATGTGGTCGGAGCATTGCTCGTACAAGTCGTCGAAGAAGTACCTGCGACGCTTTGGCGACCTGCCCCAGCGCACGCCGCTCGGCCCGCTGCTGGCAGGTATTGGTGACAACGCCGGCGTCGTCGACATCGGCCATGGGTTGGCCGTCACCTTCAAGGCCGAGTCCCACAACCACCCGTCCTACGTCGAGCCCCACCAGGGTGCGGCTACCGGAGTCGGTGGCATCGTCCGCGACATCATGGCCATGGGTGCTCGCCCGGTCGGCGTCATGAATGCGCTGGCCTTCGGGCCTCTCGACCGCCCCGACACCGCCCGCGTCCTGCCCGGTGTCGTCTCGGGCATCGCCGACTACGGAAACTGCCTCGGCCTGCCGACGATCGGCGGCCAGACCCTCTTCGATCCCACCTACTACGGCAACCCGCTGGTCAATGCGCTGTGCGTCGGCGTGCTGCGTCACGAGGACCTGCAGTTCGCCAAGGCCTCCGGTGTGGGCAATCTCGTCATCCTCTTCGGCGCCGCTACCGGTGGTGACGGCATCGGTGGAGCCTCGATCCTGGCCTCCGAGTCCTTCGCCGCTGAAGGGGAGTCCAAGCGGCCCAGCGTCCAGGTGGGCGACCCCTTCATGGAGAAGTTGCTCATCGAGTGCACCCTTGATCTGTTCAATGCTGGCGTCGTCGAGGCCCTGCAGGACTTCGGTGCAGCCGGTATCTCGTGCGCCACCTCGGAGCTGGCCAGTGCCGGTGACGGCGGCATGCACGTCGAACTTGACCGCGTTCCGCTGCGCGACCCGAGCCTGGCTCCCGAGGAAATCCTCATGAGCGAGTCCCAGGAGCGGATGGCCGCCGTGGTGCGTCCCGACCGCCTCGACGCGTTCATGGAGATCTGCGAGCGCTGGGGAGTGGCCGCCACCGTCATCGGCGAGGTCACCGACACCGGGCGTCTCCACATTGACTGGCATGGTGAGCGGATCGTCGACGTGGATCCGCGCACGGTCGCCCACGATGGCCCGGTGCTTGACATGCCCTCCGCCCGTCCGTGGTGGATCGACGAGATCAATCGGGATGACGCCAACGACCTTCCGCGTGACAACTCGGGAGAGGGCCTGGCTGGTGCCCTGTTGGCCCTGGTTGGTTCTCCCCACCTGTGTGATCGTTCCTGGATCACCGACCAGTACGACCGCTTCGTGCGCGGCAACACGGTGTTGGCCCAGCCCCATGACGCCGGCATGATCCGTGTCGACGAGGACACCAACCTCGGCATCGCGCTGTCCCTGGACGCCAATGGTCGTCAGACCACCCTCAACCCGTACCTGGGCGCTCAGCTTGCCCTGTGCGAGGCCTACCGCAACGTCGCCGTCAGCGGCGCGACCCCGGTGGCCGTCACGGACTGCCTCAACTACGGCTCCCCGTACGACCCCGACGTCATGTGGCAGTTTGACGAGACGGTCCTTGGCCTGGTTGACGGCTGCCGCGAGCTCGGTGTGCCGGTCACCGGTGGCAATGTCTCCCTGCACAACCGCACCGGTGAGGAGTCCATCCGGCCCACCCCGCTGGTTGGTGTCCTCGGTGTCATTGACGACGTTCGCACCCGCATCCCCTCGGCCTTCGCCCATGGTGGCGACGCCGTCGTGCTGCTCGGTACCACCAAGTGCGAGTTCGGCGGGTCGGTTTACGACGATGTCATCCACGCCGGCCACCTCGGCGGTATGCCCCCGATGCCCGACATGGAAGCCGAGAAGGCCCTCGCTGCGGTGATGGTGGCGGCTGCCGAGCGCGGTCTGCTGTCCAGTGCCCACGACCTGTCCGACGGTGGTCTGGCCCAGGCCCTCGTGGAGAGCTCCCTGCTGAGCGGACTCGGTGTGTCGGTCACACTGCCCGAGGGGGAGCCGTCGGTGATGCTCTTCTCGGAGTCCCCGGCCCGCGCCGTCGTCTCGTTGTCCGGCAGCGAGTACGGCGAGTTCAAGGAGTTGTGCCAGGAGCACGGCGTGCCGGTCGCTCGCATCGGTGAGGTCATCGACCACAACGAGTTCGAGGTCAACGGGCTGTTCACCCTGTCCCTCGACGAGATCGAGCGCACCTGGCGCAAGCCGATCCCGACTGCCATGGGGGAGTGACCCCGGACCGTGGCCGTCCTGCCGTCACGATTCGACGGTGGGACGGGCCGGGAGCCGTAGACTTTGAACATGGATCTTTCTCATGTTCTCAACGATCTGTCCGCCAAGGTTGACGCTGGTTTCGACGATGCCGTCGCCCAGTTGACTCGTCACGTCGCGGTGCAGTCGATCAGTTCACAGCAGCCTGACGACGTGAGGTCCGGAGCCGATTTCGTCGCACAGGCCGCCAAGGAGGCTGGCGCCGCCGACGTCACCGTCATCACCGAGAATGACGGCCTGCCTGCCGTCATCGCCCACTGGCCTGCCCCCGAGGGCAAGCCCACCGTCCTGCTGTACTCCCACGGTGATGTTCAGCCCACCGGCAATCTTGACGAGTGGCACACCGACCCCTTCGTCGCCACCACCAAGGGTGAGCGTCTCTTCGGCCGTGGCACTGCTGACGACAAGGGTGGCGTTGCTGCCCATCTGGCTGCCATCCGGGCCTTCGACGGCAAGCCCCCGGTCGGCGTCACCCTCTTCGTCGAAGGTGAGGAGGAGGTCGGCTCCCCGTCCATGGAGGCGATCATCGCCAACCACAAGGAGGAGTTGGCTGCTGACGTCATCGTCATCGCCGACTCGGTGAACTGGACCCAGGGTGTGCCGTCCCTGACGACCACCTTGCGCGGCGTCGTCGACTGCGTTGTGGAGGTCTCCACCCTCGACCACGCGCTGCACTCCGGACAGTTCGGTGGCATCGTCCCGGATGCCCTGACCACCCTGTGCCGCCTCATCGCCACCCTGCACGACGAGACCGGCGAGGTCACCGTCGAGGGGCTCAAGGGGTTCGCGGGCCCCGAGTTGGAGTACCCGGAGGATCGCTTGCGTGAGGAGACCGGTGTCCTCGACGGGGTGCAGTGGGTTGGCCAGGGGCGTGCCGTCGAGAAGATGTGGACCAAGCCGTCGGTCACCGTCGTCGCCATCGACGCCACCCCGGTCAAGGACGCCATCAACATCCTGCCGGCCAGTGCCCGGGCCAAGATCAGTCTGCGCGTCGCCCCTGGTCAGGACGCCGGGGAGGCGATGGAGGCCCTCGCCAAACACCTGGAGTCCCACGCCGACTTCGGGGCTCACGTCACGGTGACCCGCGGCCAGCTCGGTCAGCCGGGAATCGTCCCCTTCACCGGTGACAAGGCCGAGGTCGCCAACGAGGCCTTCAAGCTGGCCTGGGGTCACGAGCCTGTCGAGATGGGCACTGGCGGTGCCATCCCGCTGGTGACCGACCTGCAGAACGCCTTCCCGCAGGCCACCGTCCTGGTGACGGCCGTCACCGACCCGGATTCGCGCATGCATGGTATTGACGAGTCCTTGCACCTGGGTGACTTCCGCAAGGCCATCGTCACCGAGGCTCTCATGCTCGCCGGCCTGGCTCAGTGACCTGCACGGTTTCACTCGATGGCGTTCCCGCGTAGAATGGCCCTGCCATCGGCTGTGCCGGTAGGCAGGGCCCGGGACGTCCGGCGGGAGTATCCCCGGTCGCAGTGACGATCACCGGGGCCCGCGTCAGAAGGGTGGGTAGACGCGGACAGCCCGTGATCGCGTCATCGAGAGGTCTGCCCATGTTCTCTGGCTCTGTGAGCTACCGAACTTTGTTCGCCTTGCCCGGCGGCACCTTCGTCACCGTCTCCGCCCTGGCCCGCCTGCCCTTGGCCATGAGCCAACTGGGCACCCTGTTACTTGTCTCCAGCCCACTCGTGTCAGGACGTCTGGGTCCCGGTGGTCTAGCTGCAGGGATCGTCGCCCTGGCCATTGCCGTTGGCTCGCCCATTTTTGGTGCCCTGACTGACCGTCACGGTCAGCGCACGGTGCTGTTGGTGCAGTCCCTCGTCGCTGGTTTCGCCCTGATCGGTGAGGGATGGGCCGGCGCAATGGGAGCCGCATGGCCGATCGTGGCCGCCATTGGCGGGGTGGCGGGATTCTTCCTGCCCCAGATCGGCACCATGGCGAGGGTCCGCTGGCGCGCCATGGCAGCCGAGAACCCCACGATCCAGGCGGGGGTGCTGGAGACCTCGTTTGCCTGGGAGGGATCCATTGACGAGGCATCCTTTGCCATCGGGCCTGCCCTGGTCGGTCTCCTTGCGGTGCTTGCTGGTCCCGTCCCTGCTCTGGTCGTCGCTGGTGTCATGTTGCTGGTGTTGGGCAGCTGGTTCGCCCTGGACCCGACCTCACAGCTGGTCGAAGGGCATGGCGGTGGGAAGGGTAGCGCGGGGGAGTCGACTTCGCAGGATCGTCGTGCCCCCGGTCCACTGCTCACCGCTGGTGTGCTGGCCACCTGCGTCGGCATGATCTTCATCGGCATGGTTTTCGGGTCCGTCCAGACCGGTACGACCAGTCTTGCCACGCAGGCGGGACAACCCGGAATGGCGGGTCTCCTTCATGCTCTGCTGTCGGTCGGTAGTGCGGCCGCCGGTCTGGCCCTGCCGAGGATGGCCCGACGCCTCGACCTGGTGGCACGGTGGAAACTCTTCGCCCTGGGCCTGGCGCTGTTCGCTGCCCCGCTGCTGGCCGTCGATCACCTCGGGCCGCTGGTCCCGGTCCTCATCATCCTGGGCATGGCTGCAGCCCCGTACATGATCACCCTCTACAGCGTTGCAGAACGCACGGCTTCTGCTGGACGGATTGGCACCGTCATGACCCTCTTGGCGTCCATGACCAGCCTTGGTTATGCCCTCGGGACAACGCTGGCGGGACGTCTTGCTGACTGGGGAGGTGCCACCCCGGCCTACGCGGTGACCTTCGGCGTCGGTGTCGCTGCGAGCCTGTTGGCCGTCTCGGTGGCCCGCAAGGTGACCCCGGTCAGGGGCTGAGCGCAGTCTGCCAGCCTCCTGAAACCTGTTGGGCAGCCACCTTGGGCCCCGATGCGGTACCGTGGCCTGGTGCCACGCTCAGACGGAAGGCTTACCGCAGACCTCGATCCCCAGGACCACGGACCCCAGGACGCATGTGGCGTCATCGGGATCTATGCCCCCGGTGAGGAGGTGTCCAAACTCACCTATTTCGGCATGTATGCCCTGCAACACCGAGGCCAGGAATCCGCTGGCATGGCGGTGTCGGACGGGGACCGAATGATGGTCTTCAAGGACATGGGACTGGTCTCCCAGGTCTTTGACGAGGCCACCCTCAACTCCTTGCAGGGACACATGGCCGTCGGGCACACCCGCTACTCGACGACGGGTGCCAGCGTCTGGGACAACGCCCAGCCGACCTTCCGCTCTCGTCAGAGTGGTGGCGGGCTGGCCCTGGCCCACAACGGCAACCTCACCAACACCGACGCCCTCGAGGCCCTGATAGCCCAGCGCGCGCCGAACACGAAAGTCCCTCACAAGGACCGGATGGACTCCAGCAACGACACCTCGCTGGTCACTGCCCTCATGACGACCTACGACGGCACCCTCGAAGAGGTCGCCGCCCAGGTGCTGCCCCACCTCAAGGGGGCCTTCAGTCTCGTCTTCATGGACGACCACACCTTGTGCGCCGCCCGCGACCCGCAGGGCATCAGGCCGCTGGTGTTGGGGCGCCTCTCCAGCGGGTGGGTGGTCGCCTCGGAGACCGCCGCCATCGACATCGTCGGTGCCACCTTCGTCCGCGAGATCGAGCCCGGCGAGATGATCGCCATCGACGCTGCCGGCCTCCGTACCAGTCGCTTCGGTCAGGCCCGCCCCAAGGGCTGCATCTTCGAGTACGTCTACCTGGCCCGTCCCGACACCGTCATTGCCGGACGACGTATCCACAACGTCCGCGTCAAGATCGGCAAGATCCTGGCCCAGGAACACCCCGTCGACGCCGATCTCGTCATCCCGGTGCCCGAATCCGGCACCCCGGCTGCCATCGGTTACGCCGACGAGTCCGGTATCCCTTACGGCATGGGTCTGGTCAAGAACTCCTACGTCGGCCGGACCTTCATCCAGCCCTCCCAGACCTTGCGCAACCTGGGCATCCGTCTCAAGCTCAACCCGCTGCGCGACGTCATCGAGGGACGCCGCGTCGTCGTCGTCGATGACTCCATCGTGCGCGGCAACACGCAGCGTCAGCTGGTGAGAATGTTGCGGGAGGCCGGGGCTGCCGAGGTGCATGTGCGTATCTCCTCCCCGCCGGTGGAATGGCCCTGCTTCTACGGCATCGACTTCGCCACCCGCGCCGAGCTCATCGCCCCCGGCCTGGAGGTCGAGGACATCTGCCGATCCATCGGTGCTGATTCGTTGGGCTACGTCAGCTTGGAGGGTCTCATCCGAGCCACCCATGTTGACGCCGACAACCTGTGCCGGGCCTGCTTCGACGGCGTCTATCCGGTGCAGGTGCCCGAGTCCGCCCGAGACGTCGTCGCCGATGCCACCCATACCGATCCCGATGAGGAGAAGCAGTGAGCAACGAGTCCGCCTACGCCCGTGCCGGGGTCGACATCGAGGCCGGAGACCGTGCCGTCGACCTCATGAAGGCCCACGTGGCCGCCACCCGCCGACCTGAGGTTCTCGGCGGCCTGGGTGGCTTCGCGGGTTTCTTCGACGCCTCCGCACTGGGGAAGTACCGTCACCCGGTGCTGGCCACCTCCACTGACGGTGTCGGCACCAAGGTCGCCATCGCCCAGGCCATGGACGTCCACGACACCATCGGGTTCGACCTGGTCGGCATGCTCGTCGACGATCTCGTCGTGGTGGGGGCGGAACCCTGGTTCGTCACCGACTACATTGCCTGCGGGCACGTCGACCCTGACCGGATCGCGTCCATCGTCAAGGGCATTGCTGCCGCCTGCGTCAAGGCCGGTTGCTCCCTGCTTGGTGGCGAGACGGCCGAGCATCCCGGCTTGCTGGCTCCCGACGAGTACGACGTCGCAGGAGCCACCACGGGGGCCGTCGAGTACGACGCAATCCTTGGCCCGCAGCGAGTCCAGGAGGGTGACGCCCTGCTCGCCGTTGCCTCCTCGGGACTGCACTCCAACGGGTACTCCCTGGTCCGCAAGGTCCTGTTGGCCGACGCCGGCTGGGGCCTTGACCGTCACGTCGACGAGTTGGGGCGCACCCTCGGTGAGGAATTGCTGGAGCCCACCACCGTCTACGCGGCTGATCTGCTGGCCCTCATCGGTCAGGTCGAGGTCCACGCCATGAGTCACGTCACCGGTGGCGGTCTGGCCAACAACCTCGCCCGCGTCCTTCCTGACGATCTCGTCGCCACCGTCGACCGGTCCACCTGGACCCCGGCCCCGATCTTCACCCTCGTCGAGCAGGTGGGTGAGGTCTCGCAGCCTGACATCGAGGCGACCCTCAACATGGGTGTCGGAATGGTCGTCGTCATGCCAGAGGCGAACATCTCTGAGGCTATTGCGCTGCTTGCAGAGCGCGGTCTTTCCGCATGGCAATGCGGTCATGTCTCCCGTCGTGGCGGACCCGACGACCCTGGGGCGGTGCTGGTTTCGAGCCATCCTCGCAGCTAAATCGTCGACCCGAATGTGACACGTGCGATGGCCCACTTTGGTACCAGGGTCCTCGCTCGGGTAGCCTGTGCCCCACGACAGTTGATGATTTTGGGCGGCAAAGCCGCTATTGAGAAGCGAGGGGGTCGACCCACATGGGGCGCGGCCGTGCAAAGGCGAAACAGACCAAGGTTGCCCGCGATCTGAAGTATCGCTCGGTGGACATGGATCTCGAGTCACTGGAGCGAGAGCTAAGAGGCGACAATCGGCAGCAGGAGGATCCTCATGACGAGGACGGCCTGTCTGACGAGTACGCCGATCTTGCCGAGAAGTACGCCCACTACGGCGAGGACGACTGAGCCAGTCGTGCGGCCATGAGGTGGCTCAACGACCCCCTGATCGACGGGTTCGAATATGCCCGGATCGGGCTGCCACATGCAGCCAAGGCCGTCGGAGACCCCGACGGACTCCTGACTGCCAGCGTGGTGCGTCGTCACCAGCCACGTCATGGTCGCGCAATGCTCTACGTCCACGGCTGGTCAGACTGCTTCTACCAAGCCCACCTTGCCGAGGCGGTGGAGAGCTGGGGATATGACTTCCTGGGGCTCGACCTGCGTCGGTACGGACGAAATCTTGTCGCAGGCCAGATGGCGGGCTGGGTGCGTGACCTCGCCGAGTACGACGAGGAGATCGACGCGGCGGTGTCCTTGCTGGGCGCTGACCACGACTCGGTGACGATCATGGGTCACTCCACGGGAGGGCTTACCGTCCCGTTGTGGGCCTCACGTCACCCAGGACGTGTCGACGGGATCATTCTCAACTCCCCGTGGATCGATCTGCAGGGCTCCTTCCTCACCCGGGCCGTGGCTGGTCCACTGGCTCGCACGGTTCGCATCGGTGAACCCACCACCGTGCTGCCCCTTGCGTCGCGGGACAACTTTGGCCGCAGTATCCGTCGCGAGTTCGGTGGGGAATGGGACATTCCCGAGATGAAGAATCCGGCATGGGCACCATTCGTGACTCGTGCCGGCTGGCTGGCTGCCATCCTCGACGGTCACCAGAAGGTGGCTCAAGGCCTTCACATCGACGTCCCGGTGTTGGTACTCATCTCGGATCGCAGCGATCTGTCCACGACGTGGAAGCCGTCCATGTCGTCGGCTGACACCGTTCTCGACGTCGACAGGTTGGCACGTGCCTCGGTCAATCTGGGACGTCACCTCACCCTGGTCCGTGTCCGCGGTGGACTGCACGACCTGGTGCTGTCGGCGCCCTCGGTGCGAGCCAGTGTTTTCGCTGAGATGAAGCGTTGGGTCGGCGCATATCTGGCCTGACGGCACACATCCCGACTTTCTTGGGCGCCGTTAACATTTTTGTGTCACACTTTTCCTGCTGGGCACCGTCGCCCAGCAGGTGCAGATCAACACCGCGGCACCGAGGCCGGGGGATGGGGTCTGACCGAACCACATGGAGGTTTGGAATGTACGCGAAGAAGATCGCAGCCCTTGCGATGGCATCAATGCTGGTCCTGGCAGGCTGCAGCTCGACGACTGAGGAGAGCGAGAGCAACGAGTCGACGACGTCCTCGTCGACCCCCAAGGCTGGCGGTGCCGGTGGCGAGGTCGGAGTGTTCACCTGGTGGGCCGACGGCTCCGAGGCCAAGGGCTTGCAGGCCCTGGAGAAGATGTTCGCCGAGAAATACCCGAACGACACGTTCAAGAACCTGGCCGTCGCTGGTGGATCTGGCTCGAACGCCAAGGCCAAGCTGGCCTCTGATCTCAAGAACGGCAACCCTCCTGGCTCCTTCCAGGGTCACGCCGGCGCTGAGTTGACCGACTACATCGACAACGAGCAGATCGACGCCGTTGACGAGATCATCAAGCAGCTCGGCGGGGAGTCGGTCTTCCCGAAGTCCCTCACTGAGCGTCTGACCGTGGACGGCCACATCTACTCGGTGCCGGTCGACATCCACCGCGCCAACGTCGTGTGGGCCAACTCGGCCCTGCTCAAGAAGGCTGGCGTCACCGAGACCCCGACCGACGTCAAGGGTTGGATCGCCGATATGGAGAAGGTCAAGGCCTCCGGTGTTGCCACCCCGCTGTCCATCGGTGGCACGTGGACCCAGACCGAACTTTTCGAGTCCATCTTGGCTGCCGATCTGGGTGCTGACGGTTACAACAAGCTGTTCACCCCGGAAGGGGCGTGGGACAGCCCTGAGGTCAAGTCGGCCATCGAGGATTACAAGAAGGTCCTCACCTTCACCAACACCGCATCTGACGGTGACGACTGGCCGGCGGCGACCGACATGGTTGCTTCGGGCCAGGCTGCCTACAACGTCATGGGCGACTGGGCCGTCGCCGAGTTCGAGATGAAGGGCAAGAAGTACGGCACCGACTACACCGCCTTCGCCGTCCCCGGCAAGGAGATCGTCTACGACTTCCTGGCCGACTCCTTCACCCTGCCGACCGGAACCAAGAACCCCGAGGCCACCAAGGACTGGTTGCGCTTCGTCGGTTCCGCCGAGGCTCAGGAGTCCTTCAACCAGATCAAGGGGTCCATCCCGGCACGTACCGACGTCAAGCCGGACGGATTCAGCAAGTACCAGCAGGACGCCATGAAGGACTTCAAGGAGCTGCCGATCGTCTCCTCGGTTGCCCACGGTGCTGCCGTCTCCCTGGCCTGGAGCTCGGAGGTCAACACCGCGATGAGCAAGTTCTACCAGGACAAGAACACCGACAACCTGGCCTCCGCGCTGGCGGCCGCCCACGACAAGTACGGCAAGTGATCCGTCCGATGTCGGCGTGACCGGTGTGGGGTCCGCGCTCGCGGGCCCCACACCGCCCCGGACGCACTGCTCCTGACGCCTCATCGCCACTGAGACTGCGCCAGGGGCTCGTGCCCACCGTCAGGGCACTGTGTCGTGCTCTTCACCCCCAGAATCGGGAGATTTCATGATGAAAAGAGTGAAGCGCTGGCTTCCGAGCTTCCTCCTCGTACTACCGTCCATCATTCTCGTCGGTATCTTCGTCTACGGCTTCATCGGCAAAACTGTTTTCACGTCGCTGGCTCGTGTCAAGACCAAGTCGGGACGCATCAAGGCACCCGGTGGCTGGGCGAACTACTCCCAGTTGTTGGCCGACGACCGCTACCAGCACGCCATGTGGAACCTCTTGGTCCTGACGGTGGTTTTCGTCGCCGGGACGATGATCTTTGGCCTGTTGTGGGCACTCCTGCTGGAGCGCGGGGTCAATGGCGAAGGGTTCTTCCGTTCGGTGTTCCTGTTCCCGATGGCTGTCTCCTTCGTGGCTGCCGGTGTCATCTGGCGGTGGTTGCTGTCCCCGGCCAAGGATGGTCAGGCCACTGGTCTCAACCAGCTCTTCGTCCATCTGGGGATGCCGGGGTTGCAGTCGTCGTGGTATTCGTCCGGAAAGTTCAACATGGCGGCGATGGCGATCCCTGCGATCTGGCAGTTGTCGGGCTACATCATGGCCCTCTTCCTGGCCGGATTCCGGGGGATTTCGGAGGATCAGCGTGAGGCTGCTCGCGTCGACGGCGCCTCGGAGTTCAAGTTGTACTGGAACGTGCTCTTCCCGCAGCTCTCGCCGATCGCACTGAGCGCCCTCATCATCGTCGGCCACATGTCGATGAAGATGTTCGACCTCATTTACGCCATTGCCGGTCAGAGCTCCTACACCGCTGAGGTGCCGGCCACCTTGATGTGGACCCAGATGTTCCAGCTCAACAATCCGACGGCCGCAGCCGTCAACGCGACGATCTTGTTGGTCATCGTGGCTGTCGTCGTGGTCCCGTATCTCGTCTACACCAACCGCACCGAGAAGGGAGGACGCTGATGTCCAGCTCCGTCGTTCCCGTCGAGGGCTCTCTCTCCGCGCCGTTGTCCGGCGAGGACCTTGCCAACCTGCCCAAGCGCCGTCGCCGTCGTACCCCGGCGCAGAAGACCTGGAGCGCAGTCCGCTACGTGCTGCTGGTGTTCTTCGCAGTGCTCGTGCTGACTCCCGCTTACGCCCTGCTCGTGACGAGCTTCAAAACGCCGTCTGGCTACGATCAGTCGACGGCATGGAAATTGCCGCGGGTGTGGTCCGTGGGAGGCTGGCAGGCCGCCTGGGATGCCCTGGCCCCTGCCATGGGACGCTCGCTCGTCATGGCAGTGCTGGCAGCGATCCTCTCGGCCATCCTGGGGTCTCTCAACGGCTACGTCTTCGCTAAGTGGAAGTTCCCCGGATCGCACGTCATCTTCGTGCTGTTCCTGTTCGGAATGTTCATTCCCTACCAGGCCATCATGATTCCGCTGTCGGGCATGATGCTCGACATTCAGCAGGGAGCCCCGTGGTTTGCCGGCATTCCTACCCTGATCTTGTGCCACGTGGTCTACGGCATCCCTATCTGCACGCTGATCTTCCGCAACTACTACGCCACTGCTGTGCCCTCGGAGATCATCGAGGCGGCCCGCGTGGACGGTGCTGCCACGATCTCGACCTACGCCAAGATTGTGCTGCCGGTGTCCATTCCTGGCTTCGTGGTGACCCTTATCTGGCAGTTCACCAGCGCGTGGAATGACTTCCTGTTCGCGCTGTTCTTGACCAACCAGAACAACGGCCCGGTCACCTTCGGCCTCAACGCCTTGGCGTCAGGGCAGAATCCGAACTATCCGCAGATCATGGCGGGTGTGCTCGTTGCCTGCCTGCCGACCCTGCTGGTTTACATCGCTTTGGGTAAGTACTTCGTGTCTGGTCTCATGAGTGGTTCGGTGAAGTGATTCGCTGACGAATCTCCCAGAGGTGCAACGAGGGGCAGGCGAGTTGTCGCCTGCCCCTCGTTGAGTGTTTTCAGAGGAATCCGGGGGGGGGTCAGCTCATCGACCCCACCTCTCAGGGACCTGGCTTAGTCCATTTCGGGATAACGCTACCGATCATGGTTGCAGAGACGCCGTCTCCAGTCGTGAAGGACCCGACGGCGCCACACCAGTAGGGGACTTTAGCGTCATCGACAACGGGAGCGTCTTTCCCGACGAGAGTGAAGGTACTTCCGGGCCACGACGAGGGCTCCGAGGTTGTGGTCATGAGCGCAGTGGTATTCGTGTTCGAACCTTTGAAGGTGAGGCGGTAGACATTCCACAGGCCGTCGTAGGCACCGTTAGCCAGGTTGGTGACCGGTTTGTTGGGGCCGAAGAATGAGTATCGGGTCACCCTGGATTTCACCAGGGCCGGCCCATCCCACTGTGATGTGGACGCGTTGACGAGTTGGAAGCTCGAAACCAGGTTGGAGGGTACCGCCACGTAGTAGTACAGGGGGCCCGTGAGGGTTGCGGTGGTGGATTTACCGGAACCTGCCTTGTACAGCACGTTGAAGCCGCGGGGCATGATGTAGCCGTCGCCTGCCGGTGCGCTGACGTTACTGGTAAAAGTGACGGCCGTGGGTTTGTGCTGAGCCGAGTCCCAGCTGTACTCCATCGAACCGCTGGAACCCAGATAGTACTCAGGGGTCGAGGGGTTGCTAGCTGCGAATGCGGGGAGGGCGTTTGCTGCCAGGACAGCGGGAGCGGCCCAAGCGCTCGAAGCCAGGACGGTACGCCTGCTCGTTGCGCGGCGGTTCTCGGATGTGGACAATTAACACCCCTTTACTCAAAGGACCTGGCGGGCCTACTGATGGTGAAATGCGGGCCGGTGGCTCACAGTAACGCAGAAACTGTTTTCTGCGAGTGGCCGGGACCGGGGTCGAACCGGTGACCTTTCACTTTTCAGGCGAACGCTACTACCAACTGAGCTACCCGGCCATCGTGTTCACGAAAGGGTTCATGAACACGAAAGCGGTGATGAATCCATCACCGCTTCGGCGACCCCGATGGGACTTGAACCCACGACCTCCGCCGTGACAGGGCGGCGCGCTAACCAACTGCGCTACGGGGCCTTGACTCGTTCGAGCCCGGACCGTTGCCTCAGGCAACTCGAGAAATATAGCAAGAGTTCGAGACAGAAGGGAAATCGACTGCGAACGCGGGCTGGAACATCGCTGTGACTAGGTGTTTTGCGGGCCCCCTGGGGGTTGATCTGGAAGGGTGGCGTGTTCACCGAGAGTGAACTCGCTGGAGATTTCGGGCGGTGCTGGTGCGCGGTGGACCCCACGCGGCTGACGGCGACATCTCCGTCGAGGGTTCTCGGGTCTCGCGATGACCAATGCGATGGCAGGCCAGGACAAGGAGGGCGGGGGCGACAATGAGGCCCGCATGGCATGGAAAAGACCCCGTATCGAAGGTGACACGGGGTCTTGGGGGGTATCCCGGACGGGATTCGAACCCGCGTTGCCGCCTTGAAAGGGCGGTGTCCTAGGCCTCTGGACGACCGGGACTCGACGAAGGCACATCCTTGACGGCCGTCTGTCGATCTGGGCCATCATATCTGGGGCACGTCACAGACGAGAAATCGTCGGCGCGAAATGCCGACCGACGGGGTTCTGGCACCCAAGAAATGACACACGCCGGCAACCCCGTTTCAGGGTTGCCGGCGTTGTGGTGGTTCAGTTGAGGATGTCCGAATTAATGCGAAGTGGGTACAACGAGGAACGGATGGAGGTGAGGCGCACTCCAGCACGAGGGTTCGCAGCTTCCACTATCTGCCCGTTGCCGACGTAGATGGCGATGTGACCGCCACCGGGTTTGGCGAAGAGGTCTCCCGGCTGCATTTCGTCCATGGAAATGCGATGACCACGCTCGATCTGTGACCCTGAGTAGTGGGGCAGGTTGATTCCAGCCTTCTCGTACGCCCTCATCACCAAGCCGGAGCAATCGAAGCCGTTGGGGCCCTCGCCTCCCCAAATGTAGACCTTACCCACCTGTGCCTTGGCGAAGTTGACAATGGCGGCCCGGGCACTACTGGGCGAAACTGAAGGGTTGGGTGCGGGTTTGGGCGCCGGCTTGGGGGCTGGTTTGGCTGAGGCGGTGGTGGTGAGGTACTTGCTGGAGGCCCACAGGGTGCGTCCGTTGTGGGTCACCTGGGTCCACACTCCAGACTTGTGTCCGGTGGTGGTGAGGGCTGTGCCGCGTGGCACGGAGGTGATGACCGAGGCGCTCATGGAGGAGCCGTTGCGTAGGTTGAGGTTGGCCGTGGTGTACATCGTCGTGGATGTTGACGGCTTGGCTGCGGGTTTGGGAGCCGGCTTGGGGGCTGGTTTGGCTGCGGCGGTGGTGGTGAGGTACTTGCTGGAGGCCCACAGGGTGCGTCCGTTGTGGGTCACCTGGGTCCACACTCCAGACTTGTGTCCGGTGGTGGTGAGGGCTGTGCCGCGTGGCACGGAGGTGATGACCGAGGCGCTCATGGAGGAGCCGTTGCGTAGGTTGAGGTTGGCCGTGGTGTACATCGTCGTGGATGTTGACGGCTTGGCTGCGGGCTTGGGGGCCGGCTTGTTGGCGGTGGTGCTCAGGTAGCGCGAAGCCACCCAGCGATGGGTGCCGTTGTAGACGACCTCGCTGAATCCCTGGGACGTCCGGCCGGTGATGCCGACCTTCTGGCCCGGGCTCAGCAGGCCCACCTTGGAGGAGTGGACGGAATGTCCGGCTCGAACGTTGACGTAGGTCGTGGCCTGAGCGATGCCGATCGACGACGTCGATGCAGAGGGAGTGGAGGAGGACTGATGCCATGCCACCGAGGTCAGGTAGTGGTGGTCGACGTAGGCAGTGTGGCCGCGGTAGGCGACGGGCACCCATCCATTGACCGGGGTGCCGATCTGGTTGAGCTGCTGGCCCCTCTCGAGGACACCCAGGATCGTGGAACCCGCGCGTGCCTGCGACCTGATGTTGACAGCGGTGCGAGCAGACACTCGAGCAACCACTGAACTGTGGGCGGCTTCTGCTTGGGCAATGAACATCTGACTGGCGCCGACGGCGAGACCAGCGGTGGCCAGGGTTGCGACCCCGGCCCGAAGCGGGCGCACTACACCCATGGGACTGACTCCTTTCGGCGTGTGGACCCGCCTTCATTCGAGGAGCTCCTGGCTCTTCCCCGGATCCGTCCACCGACCCAACCAGGAACACCTCTCGTGACAACGCCATTCAAGGCGGCAAAAGTGAATTCGTCCACTTGTTGGGAAGGGGTTTTCGGCTGACGTCAACGCGACACACCGAGAAAGGGCTGAGAATCTCAAAGTTGTCATTTGGGCGTCACTGGCGTTGAGGAGGGTCCCTAAATGCGCTTTGACTAGGGGTTATTCCGCTGGTACTGGTCCGGGCGTCGAAGAGCCTCGTCGTCGGGGATGAGGACTCTCAAGTTTTCTGCCAACTCTGAAGTACTGGTTGACGTTTTGAGGGCAGGTCTGGTGCGAGGCGTGCTGGACTCAATCTCGGGAATCGGCTGGATCGGGCCAGTCTCGCACCACCATGGGGCCTTCGCTACACTAAGGGGGCCTCCATAGCTCAGTTGGTTAGAGCAGCGGACTTTTAATCCGCGGGTCCTGGGTTCGAGTCCCAGTGGGGGCACCCGTTCACAGCCCGTCCGATCATCGCCATGCCGTGGCCATCGTGCCGCGCCACCCGGTCGGCGCGTGCAGAGAGGTGCGTGTTGTCACCCATCCGTCCTGTGCAAGCCTCCCGCTCGGTAACCTTGGCCTCATGAGAGATCCTGCAGACATCGAGTGCTGGCTGACCGACATGGACGGCGTGCTCGTCCACGAGAACCACGAGGTTCCTGGCGCCAGCGATCTCATCAATCGATGGGTCGACACCTCGAAGCGATTCCTGGTCCTGACCAACAATTCCATCTTCACCCCGCGCGACCTGGCCGCCCGGTTGCAGGCTTCGGGCCTGACGGTGCCGGAGGACAACATTTGGACCTCCGCGCTGGCGACGGCGCACTTCCTCGCTGACCAGCACCCCGGCGCCCGCCTCTACGTCATTGGTGAGGCAGGCTTGACGACAGCCCTGCACGCAGCCGGATTCATCCTCACCGACACCGACCCCGACTACGTCGTCCTCGGTGAGACCCGCACCTACTCCTTCGAAGCCATCACCAAGGCCGTCCGGTTCATCGTCGACGGCGCACGGTTCATCTGCACCAACCCCGACGCCACCGGCCCCAGCAAGGAAGGCCCGCTGCCCGCCACGGGTGCCGTCGCGTCAATGATCGAGGCTGCCTCGAAGCACAAGCCGTACATCGTCGGAAAGCCCAACCCGATGATGTTCCGCTCGGCCTTGAACCGCATCGAGGCCCACTCCGAGACGACCGCCATGATCGGTGACCGGATGGATACCGACATGGTTGCCGGAATGGAGGCAGGCCTGTTGACCGTCCTGGTGCTGTCAGGCATCACCAAGCGTGAGGACGTCGACCAGTTCCCCTACCGTCCGAACATCATTCTGGACTCGGTGGCGGACCTTCACGAGCTCATCTGAGTGGTCATCTGACACTGCGACGGCGGCGCGCTGAGGAGCCGCCGTCGTCGCGTCATCCCCTCACACCTGCCAGGGGATGACGACGTCCTCGGGAGCTGCCGGGTGCCCGTGTCCCTCGAGGACGTACCCCCAGGTCTCAATCCCCTCAGGAGCCAGGTCAGCGGGCATTCGAGCCGCGACCTCGCGCAGATGATCCTTGACGTGCTGCATCTGGGTCATCTCGTCGCGGGTGGCCTCCTCCTTGAGCCAGGCCTGCTCCAACTCCCAGCCACGCACTCGAGTGCGAACCGCATTCTTGACCAGTTCGTGGTCCTGCGAGCTGGCCTTGACGTGAGTCTCGGCCGAGCACATCCAGCCGTAGTCGCGATTGATGCGCAGCAGACCGGGATCAACCGTCATGGAGTCATGGACCGAGATTTCCGGGCCGATGACAACCGCACCGGCGTTGCGGGCATAGGCGACCTCATCGCGCTCGGTCTCGTCGGTGAGGATCGACACCGATCTGGTCACCAGGTCAAGCATGTTGCGCGACCCGAAATCAGACTCCCTGCTGGCTCCCTGCGGTGAACAGGTGATGACGTAGGGGTTCGTGACGCCAAGGTGACCGATGGCCATCTCCGCGGGCACGTTCTCGCGCAGGCCGCCGTCAACATAGTGCTCCCCGTCAAGGTCGACCGGACGAAACACCCCAGGAATCGAGCACGATGCGAGCACCCCACGGGAGACGTCAAAGGTCGAGGAGCCGATGGGGTTGTTGTCCCGGTCGACGAGCTCGCCGGACTCGGTCACGTAGCGCAGCTCCCCGGACTCCAGGGCCACCGTGGCAAGACGGATCGACATCCCGGAGGTGGCCAGCAACTCCGACTTGAAGAAGTTGCGATCCAGGAGCTTGGCCAGAATGGGGCCGGCACGGTAGGTCGATCCCGAGGCCTCGGCGCCACGCACGATGGTGGAAATGTCGCCGCCATCCAGACTCAACCGCGACAGGGCGGACAACACCTGCAAGACGACGCCCGGCGTCCAGGAATCGGTGGGAATCGGGTCGTCACGGGTGGCGATCTCCAGGGTCCACGCCTGGCCGGTGAGGCGGTCGTCGTCACGGCCGGCGACCGGTTCTGCCGGGTCGGGGACCTTCGTCTCCTCCTCGCCGTGGTGGAAGGGCAGGCTCATCCACGGGCGTGGACTCTTGGGTTTGGCGGCCTCTCGGTTGAGCAGGGACATCCATTCCGGACCCTTCTCCAACAACCGGGAAAACCATGCGCGTGGGGTGAACATGTCGGTCTGGTCGGTCATCTCCAGCCACATCGTCTCCAATCGACGCAGTGCAGCCGCCTGTTGGTCCGGATCGGTCCACTGGGCCAGCGTGCAGGCCACGATTGACCCGGCCGAGGTCGCCACCATGACGGTCGGAGCAATGCCGACGACGTCATAGAGGTGTCGCAGTGCCCCCATCTGGAAGGAGGCTCTGGACCCGCCTCCGGCAAGGACGAGCCCCTGTTGGGGAGTCCGGCTTCCGAGTCCGAAGGGGAGGGTGGGAATGCCGAGCCATGAGGGGAGTTCCATGCCTCGATCCTACGGGCCGTAGTCAACCCTCATGGCGTGATGGGCCCTGTCAGGAGGCAGCCGCGATGGTCTCCTGGATGGCCTTGATCGTGGTGTCCAGGTGCTCCCGCTCCCAGCCATCCAGCGGCACCTCGAGGATTCTCTCGACCCCCTTGGCCCCGATGACGCAGGGCACGCCCATGGACACGTCGCCGTCATGGCCGTACTGGCCGCGCAGGGTGGTGCAGACCGGGTAGACGGCATGATCGTCGAGGAGGATGGACCGAGCGATCGTCAGGGCCGAGTGTCCGATGCCGGCGCTCGTCCAGCCCTTGAGGTTGAACACGGCGATGCCGGCGTGGTTGATGCGCTCGGTGAGGTCGTCGCGGTCCAGCGGAGGGACGTCGAACAGTTCTGCCAGCCCGTCGAAGCCGACACCGCCGACGTTGACTCCGCTGAACATCGGGAAACCAGAGGGGCCATGCTCGCCGATCATGTATCCGCGCACATAGTCCGGATCAACCCCGAGATGGTCGGCGATGACGCGACACATTCGAGCCGAGTCAAGGATCGTCCCGGTGCCCAGAACCAGCCCCTGAGGATGGTCGAACTCGGTGCTGGCGATGTGAACCACGGCATCCAGCGGGTTGGAGCAGATAATGATGGCCGCGTCGTGGTTACGGCTGGTGATCTGCGCCATGGTGGCCCGGATGATCGTGCCGTTGGTGGCGGCCAGTTCACGGCGCGCGGCACCGGTTGCACCGTTCTTGCCAGCAGTGATGGAGGGACCAGCCGTGACGATGATGATGTCGGCGTCGGACACGTCGTCGTAGTTGCCGGCGTAGACGTTGACGTTGGCGACGTTCGGCAGCGCGGTGGCGTGGTGCTGGTCGAGAGCCTGACCGGCAGCCATGTCCTCGTTGACGTCGATGACACAAATCTCACCGAAAAGGCCGCTCATCATGGCATCTGAGAGCACGGCGTCACCGACGCGACCAACCCCGACGATCGCGAGCTTGTGCGGCTTGATGGGCATGGGGACCTCCTGCAGTCGTCGACTGGTGCACTACGCACCAACGGCGTCCATCATCTACCGGGGATGTTTCAATTTCGTGACGGCCTGTCCCGTCGCGACGACTGCA
The DNA here is from genome assembly GCF_028021195.1 of Cutibacterium equinum. Classification (NCBI taxonomy): domain Bacteria; kingdom Bacillati; phylum Actinomycetota; class Actinomycetes; order Propionibacteriales; family Propionibacteriaceae; genus Cutibacterium; species Cutibacterium equinum. Next base: position 1,960,133 of record NZ_CP115668.1, on the reverse strand, counting down.
GTGGCTCTGTGCGCTGTTCCAGCAGCGTCAAGACGCGATAGCCACGGTGTCCTGAATGGCCTGGATGGTCGTCGCCAGGTGCCCTTGCTCCCACTCGCTCAGGGGTACCTCGACGATCTGCTCGACGCCGCGGGCCCCGATGATGCACGGTGTGCTCATGGAGACGTCGCCGTCGTGGCCGTACTGGCCGTGCAGGGTGGTGCAGACCGGGTAGAGAGACCGCTCGTCACGCACGATGGCTCGCGCGATCGTCATCGCGGCCTGCCCAACCCCGGCGTTCGTCCAGCCCTTGAGGTTGAACACATCCGTTCCGCCATTGTTGGTGCGGGTGGCGATGTCGTCGGGGTCCAGCGGATCGACGCCGAAAACCCTCGGAAGGCCCTCGAAACTGACCCCACCAACGTTGACCCCGCTGATGTGGGGGAATCCCGACGGGCCGTGCTCGCCGATCATGTAGCCGCGCACGAATTCTGGGTTCACCCCGACGTGGTCTGCGATGATTCGGCACATCCGCGCCGAGTCCAAGAGGGTGCCGGTGCCCATGACGAGCCCCTGCGGGTGGTCGAACTCAGTGCTGGCGATGTGGACGTTGGCGTCCAGCGGGTTGGAGCAGATGATGATGGCGGCGTCATGGTTGCGCTTGGTGATCTCGGTCATGACCTCGCGCATGATCCGGCCATTCGTGGCTGCCAGTTCTCGGCGATCGGCGCCCGTGGCCGGACCCTTGGCCGGATCAATGGACGGCCCAGCGGCGATGACGATGACGTCGGCGTCGGTCAGGTCGTCGTAGTCGCCGGCAATCACCGTGGTGTTGGGCATATTGGGAACGGCAGTCGCGTGATGCTGATCGAGTGCCTGGCCTTCAGGCAGCCCCTCCTTGGTGTCGATGAGGACGATGCGGGCGAAGATCCCACTTGCCATGGCATCGAAGAGCACCGCTTCTCCAACTCGACCGACTCCGATGATCCCCAACTTGTGCGGCTTGATCGGCATTGTGAACTCCTTAGATCGTCCTCGTGGTGTCCATCCATGATGCACCTTGACCGATTCATCGACGTGGCATCTCGCCGTTGACCGTCCTTTGTCAAGAACACCGTGTGGGCTGTCAGAATGCGTGGGTGACGACAATTCCCGACATCCCCGAGGCGCCCCCGCGACACCAGCCACCAGAAGACCTCAGTCGTTTCGCATGGCTGTCGATCGCTGCGGCCGCTGTGACGATCCTGCTGAAGACCCTCGCCTGGCGCATCACTGGATCGGTGGGGCTGCTCTCGGATGCTGCGGAATCCCTCGTCAACCTCGTCGCCGCCATCATCGCCCTGATCGCTCTCAAGGTCTCGATCCGTCCGCCGGACAAGAATCACCACTTCGGGCACTCGAAGGCCGAGTATTTCTCCGCCGGTGCCGAGGGGATGATGATCTTCATCGCGGCTGCGGTCATCATCTACACCGCGATTCAGCGATTCCTCCACCCCCAGCCCATCGAGGACGCCGGGATCGGCTTGCTGGTCTCGGTGGTGGCCTCGCTGGTCAATGGGGTGGTCGCGTGGGTGCTGCTCAAGAATGGTCGGCAGCGTCGCTCCATGACCCTCATCGCCGATGGGAAGCACCTACTGACCGACGTGTGGACCTCGGTTGGGGTTCTGGTCGGGGTCGCTCTGGTCTGGCTGACCGGTTGGCAACGCCTGGACCCGATCGTCGCTTTCGGGGTGGGCGTGAACATCCTCGTGACCGGCGCCAGGCTCGTCGGCCAGTCCGGCACGGCCCTGCTCGACGTCTCCTTGCCCAAGGAGGACAACCAGGCGATTCGGGATTTCCTGGACGCCCGTTCCAACGACCACATCAAATTCCACGCGGTGCGCACTCGGGAGGCCGGGTACCGACGCTTCCTCGAGTTCCACATGCTCGTGCCGGGGTCCTGGACGGTCAAGCAGGGCCATGACGCCATGGAGGATCTCATTGACGACATCCTCGCCGAATGGCCTGAAATGCGGGTGAGTGGCCACTTGGAGCCGATCGAGGACCCCCGGTCCTATGAGGACATGGACGTCTGAGTCCGTGGACGGCTGGTCTAGGGTCAGTCATGGTCGAACACACATCTCTGGCAGACCCACGATGATCGACGAGCGAGAGGAGCCCCCATGGCTGAGGTCAACGGCGAGGTTGTGACGGTGCCTGATTGGGACGAGTACTTCCTGGGTATAGCTGAGGCCGTCGCGGCCCGGGCCAAATGCACCCGCCGTCGCGTCGGTGCCCTCCTCGTCCACGAGCACCGCATCATCGCCACAGGCTACAACGGTGCCGCTCCCGGTCGTCCGGACTGTTTGGAGGGAGCCTGCCCGCGCGGTCGGCTGGGATATGGCGAGGTGCCAGCCTTCTCCGACTACGACGTTCCCGGTTCGCCAGGGTTTTGCATCGCCATCCACGCCGAGGTCAATGCCCTACTCTTCGCCACCCGAGACACCGTCGGGGCGACGGCCTACGTCACCGACAAGCCCTGCCCGGGATGCCGCAAGGCGCTCGCGGCTGCCGGCGTGGTGAGGGCGGTGTGGCCTGCCGGCGAGTTCGACGCGGACGGGCTGGTCGACTGGCAGTTGTGACGGTGTGCGGCCCCACAGCCCTCGGCTGCGTTCACATCATGGAAACGGTGGTGTCCAGAAAACCCGGACACCACCGTTACGTTTGAGTACGCGCTCAGTCGTTGGAAAGCTGGGAGATTTTCGGTTCCAGAGCCTTTTCCGCCTCGGCGGCGACGACCTCCAACTCGGCTCCCGTCGACGCCATGACAGCGGCGACGACAGCCCCCTCGACCAGCGGGGCGGTGGAAATCGTCACCTTGCTGGCGATCGTCGGATCGAGGAACTCCAGGGCCATCTCAGCCGACAGAATCGCTGATCCAAGATCCACCAGCACGAGGATTCCGTCACAACTACCCATCTTCTCGATGGCGGCGCTCACGGCAGCCGCGTCGGTGCCCAGGGTGGTCTCGTCGAGGCCTGCGGCAACCTCGATGGGCGGAGTCTCCGGGCCGGGCAGCATCTGGGAAGCCAGGTCGGCTGCGGCTCGTCCCAGCGCCCGACTGTGGGAGACGATGACGATGCCCACTCCCTGGTTCGGCTCGCTCATGACTGACCTCCTGACAGGCAGCGTGCAGCGGACTCCACGAGCAGGGCCATCGACGTGGCTCCGGGATCCTGGTGTCCCTTGCTTCGTTCTCCCAGGTAGGACGCCCTGCCGCGACGAGCCACCATCTCGATGGTCGAATCACGGCCCTCATCGGCAGCCGTGGACGCCTTGGCAAGGGCGTCGGCGACAGAGCCACCGTCTGCGGCGACCTGCTTGGCGGCATCAACGGCGGGAGACAGCGCATCAACCAGGGTCTTGTCGCCCACCTCAGCCTTGCCGCGCGCCACGATGCCGGCCAGACCCGAATCGAGGGCATCGGCAAGCAGCTGAGCCGTGGGCTCGCCGTCGGTCTTGATGACCGTCGACAGACGCAGGAAGAACGTGCCGTACAGCGGACCGGAAGCACCACCGACGGTGCTCACCAGCGTCATTCCCGCCTTCTTGAGCAACTCGGAGGCGCTGCTGAACGACTGCGGGTCGAGAGCGGCAACTGCGTTCATTCCGCGGGCCATGTTCGAACCGTGGTCGGCGTCACCGATCTGGCGATCCAGGTCAGTGAGCTCATTCGCGTGCTCCGAGATGACCGCCGAGTAGTCCTTGAGCCACTCGGACACGGTCGCGGCAGTAATTTCAGGCATCAGCATCCCCATCGAAGTCCAGGAGTCTCCACCGGGGCATCCCACAACGTCAGGAGATCGTCGTCAGCGGAGAGCAAGGTCAAGGAACATCCTGCCATCTCCAGGCTCGTGATGTGGTTGCCGACCAGGGTGCGGGCTACCGTGACGCCCTTGCCCTCGAGGATCTTGGCGACCTCTCCCCACACCAGGTATTGCTCGATGAGCGGGGTTCCACCCATTCCGTTGAGCATGGCGATCACGGGGGACCCAGTGAAATCGCGGTCAGCGAGGATGGGCTCGACGATCTGGGCAGCCACCTCGGCGGCCGTCCCCAACTTGACGGTTTCGCGGCCGGGCTCACCGTGGATACCGACGCCGGACTCCATCTCGTCGGCGCCGAGGTCGAAGGTGGGCTTGCCGGCGGCCGGGACGGTGCAGGAGGTGAGGGCGACGCCGAAGGAGCGGCCACCGTCATTGATCCGCCTGGCCAACTCGAGCAGGGCGTCGAGGTCGCGCTTCTCCTCGGCTGCGGCACCAAGGATCTTCTCAGCCAGGACCGTCAGGCCGACACCACGGCGACCGGCGGTGTACAGGGAGTCCTGCACGGCAACGTCGTCAGCAATGACGACGGACTCGACGCGGGTGCCGGCCTCCATCGAGGCCATCTCGGCGGCCATGTCGAAGTTCATGACGTCGCCGGTGTAGTTCTTGACGATGTGAAGCACGCCAGCACCACCGTCAACGGCCTTGGTGGCCTCGGTAATCTGGTCAGGAACCGGGGAGGTGAACACCTCGCCGCAGCACGCAGCGTCGAGCATTCCGCGACCGACATAGCCCGAGTGCATCGGCTCGTGGCCGGACCCGCCACCGGAGACCAGGCCAACCTTCCCGCTGACCGGGCCGCCGGCGCGCAGCACGATGCGGTGTTCGAGATCGACTTTCAGACAATCAGAATGGGCGGCCGCCACGCCACGCAGGGAATCAACGACGACATCCTCAACAGCATTGATGAGTTTCTTCATGGCACCCAGTGAACCATCTTGACCACGGTTTTCCAGACGGGTTTGGGTAAATGGTGGACTGTGTTCACGTGGTGTTGGACGAGTCAATAGCTCACTTCGTCTGCTGAACGTAGTCGATCGTCACCTTGCCACGTACCTGACGCAGCCACGGTGCCCGCTTGGAGGGATCAAACACGACCCGGATCTTGTCGTTGTGCATGATGACGGCGGTGATGACGATGAAGGTGATGCCCAGGCTGATCGCTCCCCATGCGACCGTGGCGCGCGGACCGACGGCGTTGCCGATCCATCCGACGATGGGGGAGACGAACGGGGTGCCGCCCATCACGAGGGTCGCCCACAGGCTCATGACGCGCCCGCGCATCTGCGGGGTGACCGAGGTCTGCACCATGGCGTTGGCGGTGATGAGGGTCGAGATGGCCCCCCAGCCGACGAAGATCTTGAGGACGGCGAAGGTGGCGTAGTTCGGGGCCAGGGCCGACAGACCCATGCTGACGCTGTAAACCAGCAAGGCGAGCTCGACCCAACGCAGCCGGGGCCTGCGTCGAGCCGATCCCAGGGCGGCAGCCATCGAGCCGATACCCATGAGGGACCCGAGCAGACCGTACTCGCCAGACCCCTTGCCGAAGGCCTGAGTCGCCATGACGGCATCGGAGATGTTGAAGTTGAAGCCGAAGGTTCCCATCATGAACCCGATGGCCAGCAGGATGACGAGGTCGGGGCGACGCCTGACGTAGCGGACACCGTCGCGCACTCGGGCCTTCTCCGCCGGTGGTGGGGAGGTGTAGAGACGCTCAGCCTTGATGAACAGCAGGGTGGTGATGAACCCGATGAAGCAGACGACGTCGATGGCCATGACCCAGCCGACGCCGACGGCGGCGATGAGTAGTCCACCCAGGCCAGGTCCGAGCAGGCGGGCCCCGTTGAAGGAGGCCGAGTTGAGGCTCACCGCGTTGGGCAGGTTCTTTCGTGGCACGAGCTCGGAGACGAAGGCCTGAGCAGCAGGGCTGTAGAAGGCCCCGGCGATACCGTCCATGACTGACAGGACGAAGACCATCCATAGTTTGACGGCCCCGGTGAGCACGAGGGCCGACAGGATCGCGGCGTCAATGGCCAGGACGATCTGGGCGGCCACCATGATGCGGCGCTTGGACATCCGGTCAGCCAGGGCCCCGGCCCACGGGGTGATGAGGAGGATGGGGGCGAAGTTCACCGCCATCACCCAGCCCAGCATGGCTGCGTTGCCGTGGGTGAGGATGACCAGCACCAGCCACGACTGGGCGGTACGGGCCATCCACTGTCCCATGTTCGTCATGAGGGAGCCTGAGAAGTAGATCCGATAGTTCGGAACCGCCAGGCTGGCGAACATGGTTCTCACGGAAGAGGCTCCTGCCAAGGTCGATGGGATGTGTGGGGATACCAGAAAGTATGTACCGTTTCCGTAATTCCTGCTGATGTGAGGTTGAACGTGCAGCGGCGATATCGTCGCGGGTGGCGCATGCTCCGGGGCGTCTGCGGTGCAGCGCCGTCATGACGTCACGGTCACGTCCTCACCGTCCACTTTAGGAGTTGTCCATGGCCACACCAGCCCAATGGCTCGAGGGGGCGCGTCCGCGCACCCTTCCCACCGCGATCGCGCCGGTGCTCGCCGGAACCGCGATCGCCATCGCTACCGGCGGTGCGCGCTGGGGGCTGGCGGCGCTGTGTCTGGTGGTGGCCCTGGGGCTGGTCATCGGGGTGAACTTCGCCAATGACTATTCCGACGGCATTCGCGGCTCCGACGGTGAGGATCGCGTCGGTCCGCTGCGGCTGGTCGGGTCCGGGGTGGCCGAGCCCTCTCACGTCAAGGCTGCAGCCTTCGGGTGTTTCGGTGTCTCGGCGGTGGCTGGTCTGGTCATCACCATCATCACCGGGCACTGGTGGTTCCTCATCCTGGGCCTGGCGTGCATCCTCGCGGCCTGGTTCTACACCGGAGGATCTCACCCCTATGGATATGCCGGGCTGGGGGAGGTCTTCGTCTTCGTCTTCTTCGGATTGGTGGCCGTCGGTGGCACGATCTACGTCCAGACCGATCACGTTGGTGCCGCTGGGTGGGTGACGGCCAGCCTCATCGGTTTCCTGGCGTGCGCGGTACTGGTAGCCAACAACCTGCGTGACATCGACGGGGACCGCATCAGCGGCAAGCGCACTCTGGCCACCAAACTGGGGCCTCAGGGAACCCGAGTCTGCTACCTCGCTCTGGTGTTCCTGGCCTGCGTCGGTGTCGTCGTCGTCGCGGCCTTGACGACCTGGTGGGCCCTGCTGGGGCTGCTCATGATCGCTTTGCTCGTCTCCCCGGTGAAGGCCATGGTCACCAGGACAACCGGAATGGCACTCGTGCCGGTTCTCAAGAACACTGGCCTGGCCGAGCTGGTGGGCTCGATAGGTCTGTTCGTCGCGGCTCTCATCTGAGTTACAGCTTGATGCCGAAGCGCTCCAGCCGCTTGCGGTCGGCCTTCGAACTGGAGGCCTGTAGAGCGAGCAATTCGGCGTAAATCCCGCCGGATGTGGCCAGCTCAGCCGGGGTGCCGATCTCGTCGACGCGACCGGCATCCAGGGTGACGATCCGGTCAACGCTGGAGATCGTCGAGAGACGGTGGGCAATGATGAGGCTGGTGCGATCGGCCATGAGGGATTCCAGACCAGCTTGCACCCAGCGCTCAGACTTGGTGTCCAGGGCCGAGGTGGCCTCATCGAGGACGAGGATGGGGGCATCCTTGAGCAGCGCCCGGGCAATCGAGATGCGCTGTTTCTGGCCACCCGACAGCTTGATGCCGCGCTCCCCGACGAGGGTGTCGTACTGCTGAGGGAATCGCTGGATGAAGCGGTCGGCGTAGGCGCGTCGGGCGGCGTCGCGGATCTGCTCGTCGGTGGCCTCGGTGCCGTAGGCGATGTTCTCCCGGATGGACCCGGAGAACAGGGCAGGGTCTTGAAAGACCACGCCGATACGGCGTCGCAGGGCCTCGGGGGCGACCTGGGAGATGTCGTTTCCGGCCACCATGACGGTGCCCTCGGTGACCGGGTAGAGGCCGAGTAGCAGGTTCACCAGGGTGGACTTTCCACCCCCAGATTCGCCCACAAGCGCGACCTTCTCGCCGGGATTGACGTCGAATGTGACGTGGTCGATGACCCGGTTGGCGCCGTCGTAGCTGAAGACGGTGTCATCGAAGGAGATCATCGGAATACCCGGTTCGGGCTCACGGATGGCCGTCGTCGCGACCTGCGGCACGTGGGCCGGGCGGGTCTCCATGACTGAGAAGTAGTCCTTCGACCCGGCCACCGCGCGCTGGGCGACGTCAATGATGTAGCTCATCATCTGCACCGGCTGGCGGGCCAGCATCATGAGCTGGATGAGCAGGATCATGTCGCCGACGCTGAAATATCCCTTGGCAGTTCGGACAAAGATGATGGCGTAGATACCAAAGAAGATGACGTTGAGGACCACCCGCCGCACGGTGTCCATGAAGTGCCAGTGGTTGGACTGGCGTCGAGTGGCCTCGACGGTGGCGTCATAGTGGTCATTGAACTGTTTTTGCTCGCTGGCCTCGGTGACGTAGGACTTGACGACGCGAATCTGGGAGACGACTTCCTGGAATCGTCCCCCGGCGGTGTCGATGTGGTGGTTGATGACGTCCTGGTGGGTCTGCCAGTTGCGTGAGGTCAAGGCCGTCAGCCAGACGTAAATCGGAAAAACGATGGCCAACAGCAGGGCCAGCGGCCAGTAATAGATGGCCGAAATGATGAGGATGGCGACCGTCGTCAACAGCAGGGTGAAGAAATTGTTCGAGAAGGCCTTGGCGAAGTCGGTGACGTTGGTGATCGATCGGGTGAGCTTGGAGGTGATCGACCCGGTGAGTTCCTCGTCGAACCACGATTGCGGCAGCTCCATGAGTTTGGTGAAGTAGCGAGTCGACAGGATCTGGCGCATCTTTGCGCTCATGATGTCACCCAGCCAACCGTTGACGTTGGTGAGCAGGGAGTTGACGACATCGAGGACGAGAATGACCACCGCGAGCACCATGATGTCGCGGATGTGATGATCGTTGCCGCGCACGCCCGCCACGGCGAGATCAGTGGCCCGGGCAATGACGAAGGGGACTGCCAACTGGGTGAGGGCGACGATGACAGCCGAGATGACGACCCCGAGGTAGAACTTCCACAGCTGCGAGGTGAATCGAAGGATTCGTGTCAAAGAACGCATGGGTCTCCAGACGAGAGTTTCGAGATGATCGGGGACGTGTCAACTAAACGGTATCGCTTTGTGTGACCGGGATCATCTCTGCCCGCACATGCCGATCGTCACCGTCGTGACGCCGTGGCGCGAACAGGCGGTCAGGATTGCCCGGAAAACTTCTCGACGAGCCAACGGCGAACGGCGAGGGTGGCCTTTACGTCGTCCTCGTTGTACTCCATGACCCGGGTCTTGGAGGACTGACGGACCTGCGGATCGGGGTCATGGACGGCCAGGTCCCACCAGGTCTGGGAGTTGAGGCCGCCTGGGTCCGGGTCACGCCAGGTGAACCCGGCGCCAGCGTTGGCAACGACCTTCAGCCCGATCCCGTCGACCCCGAAGAAATGGGCCTTGACGGTGGCGAACAGATCGACGAAGCATCCCGAGTCCAGCAGCCGACGCACGGCGTCTCGAGTCTGTTCATCCTGACAGGCATGTCCGAAGTGGCGCAGGTGGACGATCTCGTAGTCGGAGTAGTGGACGACGATCGTCTCCGGGTGGGCCGACACCACCGCGTCGAGCCAGGCGATGGCGCGGGCCGCCAGCTCGTTCTCGTCATCGTCATCCATGTCGGCAAACTCGCTGAAGGCGACGTAATAGGGCTCGTCGCCGGTCGTCGAGTCGAGCAGGTGCTCAGGATCACTGACCTCGAAACCCCACAGATAAACCCTGCCATCAGGGGAGGTTTCGATGTCGAAGTCGATCTCCAGACGGGAGGAGGCCACCTCGATGGGGCCCTCGTCATTGCGTTCCAGCAGCACACCTCGACGGATGAGACGGGCGCGGCGGGCGGCGGCTCGCAGTCGCTGCTCCGGGCGGGGACGGTGCTGCACTTCTGGCAGGTAGGCCGGCAGCAACTCGTCCAGATCGGCGTCGGCCAGGTCGTCGACGGTGGCCACCCCGAGGCGACGCAAGGTCGAGATCTCCCGGACATCCAGCGGAGCCTTCGAGATACGTAGGGACAGATCGGCATCGTCAAGACGCGGCTGGCAGACGGTCCACCACTGACAGGACTCACACTCACGCACCACGATCGGGGTGACCATGGGCTCACCACCAGCCAGGGCGTGCTCGGCCACCGAGACCCGGAAGGTGTGCTCGTGGTCATAGCGGTCCAGCACGCTGCGCCGACGCCACCTCGAGGCCGCCGAGCGGGAGAAGGTGCGAATGAACTTGTGGTCAAGATCAAGCCAGGAGACGGCCAGGGCGTCATCGAGAATCCCGATCTCGTCGTTGCCGACCACCCCCACGAGACGACGATGGTCCGGGCACTCGTCAGGAGTGGCGACCAGGCCCAGATCCTCCAGCAGCCGCCAGTGATGGGCGGCCTGGATGAGGGCGCGCTCCCGACCGGCGCGGAAAGTCTGCTCCAGTGACATCCGGGCGTGACGAGGATCGGGGTCGTTGAGGGGGGCCACCCACGTGAACTCCGCCAGAGTGTGGTGGCTCTCCAGGACCGGGTAGTCCTTGACGATGACCGGCAGGTAACCAGGCCCACCGTCGGCACGTGTCCCAGCCAGCACCAGGGCGTCGGGAGAACCGGTGCGGTGACCCTGGGGTGACGATGGCAACTCAGGGCCGACGATGACGGGTGCTCCAGCGTCCATGGCTTGGCGGGTGGCACTGCGTCGACCTGCCACACTCACGGCGCCTGAACGCAGGTCGACGGCGTTGGGAACGGCGGCCAGGGCGTCACCGATGGCCCTCAGATGGGTTTCGGCCCCCGTGAAGAGTTCGTCGTCGCGCGGATCCCCGACCGGTGGGGACAGGGCCGGGTCGTAGGCGTTCTGAGTCTTGACCGGGCAGCTACGCGCCGCCCAAGGATCAAGGAGGATCGGGGAGGAGGCCGTCACCTCAGGACATCCTCCTTCTGGTCACTGCCCTTCCACCCACGATGCAGGGCGACGACGCCACCACAGACATTGCGCCACGCGATGGCCTGCCAGCCGGCCTCGGCCATCATGTCGGCCAGATGGGACTGGTCGGGCCAGGCAAGGATCGATTCGGCCAGGTAGTCGTAGGCGTCACGGTTCGAGGAGGCCAACCTCGCCATGGCCGGGATGGCGGCGAGCAAGTACTTGGTGTAGACGTGGCGAAACGGTGCCCAGGTGGGGTAGGAGAACTCGCAGATGACGACCCGTCCGCCCGGCTTGGTGACACGCAACATCTCGCGCAGGGCCTGGTGTGGGTCCTCGACGTTGCGCAGACCGTAGGAGATCGTCACCGCGTCGAAGGAATTGTCGGCGTAGGGCAGGCAGGTGGCGTCCCCGGCGACGAAGTGCAGATGGGGCTGACGCTGCTTGCCGACCGCCAGCATTCCGGTGGAGATGTCGGTGGGGTAGACCTGTGCCCCCCGGGCAGCGAAGGTGGCCGACGAGGTGCCGGTTCCGGCTGCCAGGTCGAGGATGACCTGGCCTGGCTGTGGCTCCACTGCCTCGACGACGAGGTCGCGCCAAGTGTCGACAGCTCCCATCGTCATGATCTGGTTCATGAGGTCATAGCGCTGCGCCACCCCGTCGAACATGGAAGCGACATCGGCGTGGTGCTTGTCAAGGGTGGCTCGGGTCGTCAACACGCGCCCAGTCTTCCACACAGTTTGGGGTCGGCCTCGACGGTGCGGGAGAATGGCCAGCATGGCATCCCGCTCCACTGTCCTCGTCGTCAAGGACATCTCGAAGTCTTATGGCGACCGAACCATCGTTGACCACCTGTCTCTGACCGTCCATGAGGGCGAGGCCGTCGCACTCACCGGCCGCAACGGCGCCGGCAAGTCGACGGTGTTGAGGATGCTGGTGGGAGCGGATCGTCCCAGCTCGGGCACGATCGAGGTGCTCGGAAAGAGAGTGTCCGAGACGAACCCGGAGTTTCGTCGCAATGTTGCCACGGTCATCGACGACCTGGACTTCTTCCCCGACCTGTCGGTGGTCGAACACCTTGATCTGCTGGCCCGCGCCCACGGACTCGTTGACGCCGACGCCCTCGTCGACGAGGTGCTCGAAGAAGTCCAGCTCGTCCCGCAGTCCGGCCAGTTGCCCGGCACCCTGTCATCTGGCCAGCGACGCCGGCTGGGCCTGGCGACAGCCTTGGTGCGTCCCCGCAAACTCCTCGTTCTCGACGAGCCGGAGGCCCGGCTGGACGTCGAGGGTGTTGCCTGGCTCGGCAAGAGGCTGCGCGAGGAAATGAAACACGGCCTGGCGATCATCATGGCCAGCCACGAGCCGGCCCTCGTCGAGGCCCTGGGCGCTCGTATCGTCGAGCTGGGAGGCCCGCGCGGATGAGTCGGCGCACCAGCAAGCACTCCAAGCCCCGTCCCAAGAACCCGCAGCCAGCCCAGGCCGCGACGGTGGAGGCGGTAGCCGTTCCCGACCCGGAACTGGTCATCACCCATCGCCCCGACGAGTTCTTCGCCGGCCAAGCCGATGAACGTCAGCTCGCCCTGCTCATGGGTGACTGGCGCAGGGGTCGCACGACGCGCAACATCTGGCAGGCCCTGGGGGATGCCTATGTGCTCGTCTTCTCCCTGGTCGTCGTGCTCGCGATGATCATCAGCCTCATCGTGCAGGCCCAGGGTCAGGCATCCGGCTGTACCTCGACGGGATGCCAGACTGCCCGTGGCCTGCTGCCGTGGGCGGCACTGTCAGGTGTCCTGGCCTTCGCCCTCGTGGCTGCCCGTATCTTCGGTCCGGTGCTCGCCTCGGCCGCAGAGGGTTTCTGGCTCATGGATGCGCCGATCAGCCGGGCGAGATTCCTGGCCAAGCGTCTGCGTGTTGCTGTGCTCGTCTCGGTGATCGGAGGTGGGGTCCTGGGTGCGCTGGTGGCCGCTCTGACTGGTGCCTCCGGCAAGGCCGTCATTGCCTGGACCGTCGCGACGGCGCTGGGAGCGGCCGGTGTTGTCTCCTTCGCAGCCGCCGAGCAGGGGGCAGAACGCACCTGGCCGGTCAAGATCGTGGAGGCCCTGGCTGGGCTGGCCGGTCTGGCGGTCTTGCTGGGAGTCATATCGACGGCGTCTGGCTGGTACGCAGTGCCGATGTCCACCGATGACAACCTGGCATCCGCGTGGGCGGTCGCCGGTGGCGGCGCGGTGCTGCTGGTCGTCTGCTACGTCATCGCCCGGATGCGCCTCAATCGAATCCGACGAGCTCGTCTCATGGCTGGCGGCTCGCTGGCATCGGGTATGCAGGGTGCGGCCTTCGCCCTTGACTTCGCCCTCATCCGCGACATCCTTCAGGAGCGCGAGGCCGTTGAGCGCGGTCAGGTCCGAGCTACCCGTGGACGCGGGGAAGGGCTCAGCGCCTTGGTGTGGCGCGACGTGCAGCGCCTCATGCGCTTCCCCAAGCCGCTGTTCGCCCTTGTCGTGACGGCCGTGGTGCCCTACGCCGTGTCAGCCCTGGGATTCGGGGCGTTGACGGTCCCGGTGTCAGCGCTGGTGCTCGTCGCTGCCCTTATTCCGTTCTTCACCAGCTTGCGTGTGCTGACGCGCAGCAAGGGTCTGGTGCGCTGCCTTCCGTTCACGACCAGTCAGGTCATCTCGGCTGCGTCGGTGGTTCCCGCAGTGGCGGCGGTCATCTGGGCCATCGCGGTCATCCCGGCCTTTCATGGCGTTGGCTCGACGACCTCTCGTCCGTGGGGGCAGGCGATCATGTACGGCTTGGTGACGGCTGCCGCTGGCCTGGCCGGTGCCATCCGCTGGGTGAGCGCCAAGCCGGCTGATTACTCCTCGCCCATGGTTGCCACCCAGGCCGGTGCCATGCCTCCAGGCCTCATGTTCAACCTCATTCGTGGCTTCGACATGGTTGCCCTCGTCACGATTCCGGTGGTGCTCGGATGGTCGCCGTGGGTGTCGGTGTTCATTGCCGTCATCGTGTTCGGGTTCCTGCGCATGGGAGGCATGAACCAGCAGGACCTGGCGGAGATGCGTGAGGAGTCCCAGCGTCAACTGGCTGAGGCTCGCGCGGAGGCCCGCGGTGAGAAGGTCGAGAAGAAGGTCATCGAGCGTAAACGTCGGTGACGACGGTGACGGTTTTCGTCGTCGGCCCCGCAGAACACGCTGGGACGCGCCGTCTCGCCACCCCAGCGCCGCCGTCAGGAGTGTGACTGGCTGGTTGTCGTGAAGATTTCGCGTAGCAGATCGATGCTGTGCTCGGTCGCACGCGACAAGATCTCGGTGTCGTCGTCATGGCCGATGGGGTGGCCGGAGAAGATGTGGACGACCGACGGGTCGGTGCCGTCGATCTGACCGCCCCGACAATCGGTCACCCATTGACCATTGCCCAAGGAATCCACCCATCCGGTCGGTCCCGAGACGCGACCGCGATCAACGTGCTCCACCTCAGCGAGGACGAACTGGGCACGGTGGGGTGGCAGACCGGTGACGAATGCCGGCGGGCACAGGGCGTCGACGAGGGTCAGGCAGGACCCTTGGTCGGGGGAGTGGATGCCGGTGACGTCGCTGACGAGGTAGTTGGACCGCTCGGTGAACACCGCCCCCGGACAGTCGGGAATGTGGAGGGTGTCACAGAACTGGGCCAGGCTCTCGCAGGTGCGTTCCACGATCTCGGCATGGTGTGCGGCCAACGGGCCCTCGTTTTGCAGGGCGGCGAGAAGAACCTCGTGGTTCTCGTCGGTGGCGGGGGAGTGCGTCAGAACTCGGGAACTGACCAAGGATTTGCTGACGCCGACGGTGAGCTTTGACGTGACGCCCACAGAACCCTCGACGAGGTAGGTGTACGCATGGGGGAAGCGGCTGTGGAGGGTCTCGACGATCCATCGCGGATCGACGGGTGAGGCCGCCTTGGCCTCGAGGTCGCGCATGAGGACGATCTGCTCGAGGTCGTCAGGGCCCATGATGTCTTGGACCTGTTGGGCGATGAGACGCCATTGCTGCGCAGTGACAACGCCGTCGTGCATCGTCACTGCGGTGGGGGACGGCGGCGCGGGCTGCGGGCGAGGCGGGTCCTCGTCAACCGATCCCCAGGACAGCTGGGTCAACCAGGAGTAGCCAGGCCAGCGGCCGATGATTGTCTGCGGCACGATCATGACCGAGCGAGATGATGAGCGGTCGGGATCGAAGGTGAAGGACCCGAAGGCAACCGGGCCCGTCGCCTCCGCACCGGGCATCTCGGTCTCGTGCTCGAGATCGTCGCACAGGGCCTCCCACCAGACGTCGGCCGCAGTAGGGGAGTCGGTCTCGAAACGGGTGATCTCTCCCAGGCCGACCATGCCGTAATCGCGGTGCAGGAAGCACACCGAGTCGTGGGGTGTCATGTAGGTCTCGAGCGGTCCGGGGTCCGGAATCGAGACGGTGCGAGCGCGTAGGCGGGTGGAACCTGGGTTGAGGATCACCTCCGCAGAATAACTGAGGGCGTGCCGTGTTGTGTGCGCTGTCCACGGCGGGTCGGAGGTCTTCGCGTTCGCGGTAGGGACAACGGACGGCCGGTGGGGCCTCGGGGCGGACCCAACCAGCCGCCAGCGCCGTCGGTGGCCCTCACGTTCTCCTCGCCCAGTCAGCCTCCG
The DNA here is from genome assembly GCF_028021195.1 of Cutibacterium equinum. Taxonomy (NCBI): domain Bacteria; kingdom Bacillati; phylum Actinomycetota; class Actinomycetes; order Propionibacteriales; family Propionibacteriaceae; genus Cutibacterium; species Cutibacterium equinum. Next base: position 1,944,585 of record NZ_CP115668.1, on the reverse strand, counting down.
GAGACTGGGCGGAGCTGCACGCGAGCTTCACCGTCTAGACTCACCGGTGCACATCGCCGGGATCCCGGCGCGATTTCCTGGTTTCCATAGGAGGGGCCCACGTGACGAGCCAGATCGAGTCCGACGTCGTCGTTGTCGGTGCTGGGCCTGGTGGCTCGGCCACTGCGGCACACCTTGCCCGCAGGGGATTGCACGTCACCTTGTTGGAGAAGGCGACCTTCCCGCGTGACAAGGTCTGTGGTGATGGCCTCACCCCTCGGGCCGTCAAGCAGCTCATCCGACTGGGCATCGACGTGTCCGAGGAAGCCGGATGGAAGCACACCGAGGGGCTGCGGATCCATGGTGGACGCATCGCCCCCTTCGTCCTTCCGTGGCCCGAACTCTCCGATTACCCAAACTTCGGCATGGTGTGTCGTCGCAGTGTCCTCGACGAGAGGCTGGCTCGCCACGCCGAGTCCCAGGGTGTCACCCTGGTTGAGGGCGCCAATGTCACCGAGCCGATCCTTGACCCGCGCGGCCGTGTCCGCGGGGTGCGTACCGACGACGACAGGGTGTACTCGGCACCCGTCGTCGTCGCTGCTGACGGCAATTCCTCCCGCCTCGGGTTGGCCATAGGTCTGCGCAAGCGCGACGACCGTCCGATGGGTGTGGCGGTGCGCGCCTACTACCGTTCCCCGCTGTCGGAGTCACAGCATCTGGAGAGTTGGGTGGAGCTGTGGGACGGCGCGCCGCATGCCTCGGACTTGCTGCCCGGATATGGCTGGGCATTCCCCGAGGGGGACGGGACGGTCAACATCGGTTTGGGAATGCTCAACTCTTCTGACGCTTTCGGCAAAACTGACTACCGCCGTCTCATGAAGCGCTGGCTGTCCCACATGCCTGCAGAGTGGACCCTCGACGAGGAGCACCGTGAGGGGCCGATCCGAGGCGCTGCGCTGCCGATGGCTTTCAATCGTCAGCCGCATTACCTCAATGGTGTGTTGCTGGTGGGTGACGCCGGTGGCATGGTCAACCCCTTCAACGGGGAGGGCATCGATTACGCCATGGAGGCTGGCGAGATGGCTGCTGATGCCATTGCGGAGGCTCACTACCGTGGCCACGGCACGCCGGCAGCCGAGAAGGCGCTCCAGGGGTACCCCCGCGCGCTGCAGGAGAGCTTCGGTGGCTACTACCGTCTCGGGACGATCTTCGTGCGGCTCATCGGGGACCCACGGGTCATGAAGATCTGCACCACCTACGGCCTCCCGCGTCGTCGACTCATGAAGTTCGTCAACAAATTATTGGCAAATCTCACAGATTCCCGGGGCGGAGACGTGGACGATCGTATTATCAACGTTCTGACGAGGATTGCCCCGTCAGTGTGAGCTCAGTGGCCGCCGATGTCCGTCTGACGACACATGATCAAGACTTAGGGTACCCAAAGTACCCGATTGTCAAACGGGAGTCGTAGGGTCAGAGCCAATGGTGCTGACCAAAGGTGGTGAGATGAACGGATACGCTCCCCTGGTGGGGATGATCATCCTGGGTGCGATCTTCGTGCTCGCGACGATCACAGTCAACGTCCTTCTTGCGGTGAAGCGACCCAACCGCGCCAAGCACGAAATCTATGAGTGCGGCATTGAGCCGACGCCACAGCCGGCTGGTGGCGGAAAGTTTCCGGTGAAGTTCTTCGTCGTCGCGATGCTCTACATCGTCTTCGACATCGACATCATGTTCCTCTACCCGTGGGCCGTCGATTTCAACCATCTGGGGGTCTTTGCCCTGGTCGAGATGGTGCTGTTCGTCGTGATGGTGTTCATCCCTTACCTCTACATTCGCCGCCGTGGTGGCCTGGACTGGACCTGATCTCTGGTCGCGGCTCGTGAGCCGCACCCCATCAACGTTCGAGCGGCCCGCTGCCGCGTCAGTCAACGTCTGAAAGGAAGGACGCACGAGATGGCTGAGTACGACGCCGATGTCCCAGCTGGAATCGTGATGACCTCGATGGAGGCCATCGTCGGATGGCTGCGCAAGACTTCGTTCTGGCCCCTGACGATGGGCCTGGCCTGCTGCGCCATCGAGATGATCTCCTATGGCGGCCCGCGTGCCGACGCCGCCCGCTGGGGTCACGAGGTGTTCCGTGCCTCTCCCCGTCAGGCCGATCTCATGATCGTCTCGGGCCGCCTGAGCCAGAAGATGGCTCCGGTGGTTCGTCAGCTCTACGACCAAATGCCTGAACCCAAGTGGGTCATTTCGATGGGCGCGTGCGCTTCCTCGGGCGGCATCTTCAACAATTACGCCATCGTCCAGGGCTGTGACCACATCGTCCCGGTGGACGTCTACCTGCCAGGCTGCCCACCCAGCCCCGACATGCTCATTGACGCCGTGTTCAAGATTCGTGAGCAGATTCAGCACTGGCCGCTCATGGGCCACATGTCCGAGGTTGAGGCCGCCAAGGAGAAGCGGGCCATCGAGGCCCCGACCACCCTCGAGCAGAAGGGGCTCATGCGATGAGTGACAAGCCGACCCCGCGTGGTGCCGCCGGTGGCTCGGACTCCGGGGACCGTATTCCCGACGGGCGTAACTTCCTTGACGCCGGCAATCCTGACCAGGCCCACACCCCGGCCAAGGGGGCTGAGTGGACCCAGGAGGATCGCCGCATCGACACCCGCAAGGGGATGTGGGCAGCAACCTCCGGCCCTGGCGACACCTCTGGCTATGGCGGCATCGTGCGCACCGTCGAGATGCCGGGCAATTCCGAGCGTCCCTACGGTGGCTGGTTTGACGAGGTCGCCGACCGGATGGAGGAGCTCGTCCCAGGGTTCTCCGACGGCCTGACTCTCGTTGATCGCGGCGAGATCACCTTCTTCGTGCGTCCCGACAAGCTGCTCGAGCTCGTCAAGGCCCTGCGTGACGACGCGGCCCTGCGCTTCGAGAGCTGTTCGTGTTTGACCTGTGTGCACTACCCGCACATGGCCGGTCGCGAGATGCACGTCGTCTATGACCTGTTGTCGATGACCCACAACCGTCGCATCCGCCTCGAGGTCGCGCTGGCTGACCCCGGACAGGAGGATATGGTGCGTACCGGTCACAGCGACGTCGACTCCCTGCCCCACGTCCCCAGCATCGTGTCGGTCTATCCGCACGTGGACTTCCAGGAACGCGAGGCCTGGGACATGTTCGGCGTCATCTTTGACGGCCACCCGGCCCTCACTCGCATCCTCATGCCCGACGACTGGGTCGGCCACCCGCAGCGCAAGGATTACCCGCTCGGTGGCATCCCGATCGAGTACAAGGGTGCTGTCGTGCCACCGCCGGACCAGCGCAGGAGCTACAACTGATGAGCGAGAACCACGAGTACTTGTCCCAGGGCGGCGACTGGGCCCAGATCGTCGACGAGGCTGCCGAGCGGGGCGACGAGACCGTCGTCGTGAACTTCGGGCCGTCTCACCCGTCCACCCACGGCGTCATGCGGCTCATCATCGAGCTCGATGGCGAGTCCGTGACTGACCTTCGCGTCGGTATCGGATTCCTCCACACCGGTATCGAGAAGAACATGGAGTTCCGCACCTGGACCCAAGGTGTGACCTTCATGACGCGATGCAATTACGTCGCGAACTTCTTCAACGAGCTGGTGTACTGCCTGGCTGTCGAGAAGCTGCTGGGTATCACCGACGACGTCCCGGAGCGGGCCAAGGTTCTGCGGGTCATGATCACCGAGCTCAACCGCCTGTCCTCCCACCTCATCGCGGTGGGTACCGGCGGCCTGGAGCTCGGCGCATCCTCGGTGGCCGAGGTTGGCCTCAGGGAGCGCGAGATCATCCTGGAGTTCAACCAGGCCGTCACCGGACTGCGCATGAACAATGCCTGGATTCGTCCTGGCGGTGTTGCCACTGACCTGCCCGAGACCGGGTTGGACCAGCTGCGTGACCTCATCAAGCGCATGGAGAAGTACCTGCCCGAGATCGGCCTGTTCTGCAACGAGAACCCGATCTTCAAGGCCCGTACCAAGGGCATCGGTTACGCCGACCTGTCGACCTGCATGGCTCTCGGCGTGACCGGCCCGGCCTTGCGTGCCACCGGCCTGCCGTGGGATCTGCGCAAGACCCAGCCCTACTGCGGCTACGAGACCTACGACTTCGACGTCCCGACCTGGGACACCTGCGACTGTTACGGACGCTTCCGTATTCGCCTGGAGGAGATGGACCAGTCGGTGCGCATCCTCAAGCAGTGCCTCAAACGCCTCGAGGACACCCAGGGTGATCGTCACATGGTGGAGGATCCGCACATCGCCTGGCCGGCAGAGCTGGCGCTGGGCCCCGACGGCCAGGGCAACTCCAACGAGCACATTCGCCACATCATGGGCGAGTCGATGGAGGCCCTCATCCACCACTTCAAGATCGTCACCGAGGGATTCCGGGTGCCCGCTGGTCAGGTCTACCAGGCCATCGAAGGTGCCGGCGGCGAGCTGGGTTGCCACCTCGTCTCGGACGGCGGCGTGCGTCCCTACCGGTCTCACCTGCGTGACCCCGGATTCATCAATGTGCAGTCCCTGCCCGCCCTGTGCGAGGGCGGAATGCTTTCTGACGTGGTGCCGTCCCTGGCATCCCTGGACCCCGTCATGGGAGGAGTCGACCGATGAGCGATCGCGAACCCGTCAACCTGGGATACCCCTACGTCGAGTCCTTCCACTCGGACTTCTCGGGCAGCGGCGGAGTCGACCAGTCGGACCGTTCCACCAACATCGACGAGCACACCATCGAGGAGATGCGCCAGATTGCCTCGCGCTATCCCGATGCGCGCTCGGCCCTGCTGCCGATCCTGCACCTGGTGCAGTCGGTGGACGGGCGTGTCTCCCCGGTCGGCATCGAGACCGCAGCCGAGGTGTTGGGCATCACCACCGCCCAAGTTTCCGGAGTGGCGACCTTCTACACCATGTACAAGAAGCATCCGGCCGGCCAGCACCACATTGGTGTGTGCACCACCGCGCTGTGCGCCGTCATGGGTGGTGAGGAGGTGCTCGCCCGAGTCGAGAAGAAGCTCGGCATCAAGGAGGGTGAGACGACTCCCGACGGCAAGTTCTCCCTCGAACGGTTGGAGTGCAACGCCGCCTGTGACTTCGCCCCGATCATGATGGTCAACTGGGAGTACATGGACAACATGACCCCGATCCGCGCCGAGGAGATCCTCGACGCCCTGGCCCGCGACGAGGAGGTCCACTCCACCCGCGGTGCGAAAATCACCAGTTGGCGTGAGGCCGAGCGAGTGCTCGCAGGCTTCCCCGACGGCCGGGCCGACGAGGGCCCCAGCGCCGGTGAGGCATCCCTGCAGGGTGTGCGACTGGCCAAGAAGAACGGCTGGAAGGCTCCAGACCCGAACAACCTGCCCGCTCCTGAGCCCGTGGAGGAGGAGAAGTGACCGATCCGCTGACTCCGGTTCTGTCGGCCAACTGGGACGACGAGCGTAGCTGGAAGCTGCTCAACTATGAGCGTCAAGGCGGCTACACCGGACTTCGCAAGGCCTTGACGATGCAGCCAGACGAGGTCGTCTCGCTGGTCAAGGACGCCAACCTGCGTGGCCGTGGTGGCGCCGGATTCCCCACCGGCATGAAGTGGTCCTTCGTCCCCAAGGACAACCCGAACCCGACCTACTTGGTCGTCAACGGTGACGAGTCCGAGCCGGGCACCTGCAAGGACATGCCGCTCATGATGGCATCCCCGCACACCCTCGTCGAGGGAGTCATCATCGCCGCCTACGCCATCAAGGCGAAGATGGCCTTCATCTACATCCGAGGCGAGGTGCTCCACGTCATCCGCCGTGTTCAGCAGGCGGTGCGCGAGGCCTACTCGGCCGGATACATCGGCAAGAACATCCTCGGTTCCGGTTACGACCTCGACATCGTCGTCCACGCCGGTGCCGGTGCCTACATCTGCGGTGAGGAGACGGCACTGCTGGACTCCTTGGAGGGACGCCGTGGCCAGCCGCGTCTGCGTCCTCCCTTCCCTGCTGTCGCCGGTCTGTACGCCAGCCCGACGGTCATCAACAACGTCGAGTCCATCTCGACGGTGCCGTCGATCTTGCGCAATGGCAAGGAATGGTTTAAGTCGATGGGCACTGAGAAGTCTGACGGCTTCACCATGTACTCCCTGTCAGGCCATGTGGCCCACCCTGGCCAGTACGAGGCCCCGATGGGCATCACCTTGCGCCAGTTGCTCGAGATCTCCGGCGGCATGCGTGAGGGCCACGAGTTGAAGTTCTTCACCCCCGGTGGTTCCTCGACCCCGCTTCTCACCCCGGACAACCTCGACACCCCGCTCGACTACGAGGGAATGATGGGGGTCAAGTCGATGCTGGGCACCAAGGCGCTGCAATGCTTTGACGAGACGACCTCGGTGGTCCGCGTCACGCTGCGGTGGCTGGAGTTCTACAAGCACGAATCCTGTGGCAAGTGCACCCCGTGCCGTGAGGGCACCTGGTGGGTCGTCCAGATGCTGCGTCGCATCGAGGCCGGCGAGGGCCAGGAGGGTGACGTCGACAAGCTCATGGACATTGCCGACAACATCGGCGGTCGTTCCTTCTGCGCCCTGGCCGACGGTGCCGTGGGCTGTCTGCGAGGAGCGATCGGCCACTTCCGCGAGGAGTTCGAGGCCGGCTGCCGTGGCATCCCCGCCTGGCAGTACCTGCCCTACGAGCGCAGCTCGACCTTCACCGATGCCGACCGCCGAGTCCTGGAGGGGGCCGGAGCATGAGCGAGAACAAGCCCGTCGAACTCGTCACCTGCACCATTGACGGTCAGCAGGTCAGTGTCCCCAAGGGAACCCTCATCATCCGCGCTGCTGAGTCCATCGGCACCGCCATCCCCCGATTCTGCGATCACCCGCTGCTCGATCCGGCCGGTGCCTGCCGCGAGTGCCTCGTCGAGATCCCCGACGCCGGAAATGGCCGTGGCTTCCCCAAGCCACAGCCCTCGTGCACCATGCCGGTGGCCGAGGGGATGATCGTCAAGACCCAGGTCAGCTCCGAGATGGCCCGCAAGGCCCAGGAGGGGATGCTGGAGTTCCTCCTCATCAACCATCCGCTGGACTGCCCCATCTGCGACAAGGGCGGCGAGTGCCCGCTGCAGAACCAGGCCATGGCCAACGGGCGCGGCGAGTCCCGCTACGGCGGGGTGAAACGCACCTACCCCAAGCCGATCAACATCTCGGCCCAGGTGTTGCTGGACCGCGAGCGCTGCGTGCTGTGTCAGCGATGCACCCGGTTCGCCGACCAGATCGCCGGAGATCCCTTCATCAACCTGCAGGAGCGGGGTGCCGTCTCCCAGATCGGGGCCTACGAGGGTGACGACTTCAACTCCTACTTCTCGGGCAACGTCATCCAGATCTGCCCGGTGGGAGCTCTCACCAGCACCGAGTACCGCTTCCGTTCTCGTCCCTTCGATCTCGTCTCGACGGTGACGACCTGTGAGCACTGCGCTGCCGGGTGCCAGCTGCGCACCGACCATCGTCACTACGAGGTCAAGCGTCGCAACGCCGGTAACCTGCCCGAGGTCAACGAGGAATGGAACTGCGACAAGGGCCGCTTCGCCTTCCGCTACGGCCGTGGTGACGACCGAGTGACGACCCCGCTGGTACGCCGCAACGGAGTCCTGGAGAAGGCGTCCTGGGTTGAGGCTCTGCAGGCGGCAGCCGCCGGACTCAAGGAGGCTGGCACCAGCGTCGGCGTCCTGGCCGGTGGACGCCTCCCGGTGGAGACCTGCCTGTCCTGGTCCCGGTTCGCACGAGTCGTGCTCGGCACGAACAACGTCGACTTCCGTTCCCGTCCCCACTCGGCCGAGGAGGCCGCTTTCCTGGCTGCCACGGTCGCCGGACGCAGCCTCGAGGAGTCGGTGACCTACGCCGACCTCGAGAAGGCCTCGCGGGTCGTCCTGGTGGACCTGGAGCCCGAGGACGAGTGCCCGATGATCTTCCTGCGGCTGCGCAAGGCGTGGCGACGCAAGAAGGTTGCCGTCACCGTGGTCGGCACTCACCTGTCGAATGGCTCGGCGAAGTTGGGGGCCGAGTTGGCCCGCTGCCTGCCCGGCCAGGAGCCCCAGGTCGTGGAACAACTGGTCGCCGACGGCATGATCGGTGAGGGAACCATCGTGCTGGTGGGGGAGAGGGCCGCCACCCGGCCTGGGACCCTCTCGGCCATCGCCGCCCTCGACTCGACGGTGCGCGTCGCGTGGGTGCCTCGCCGTGCCGGTGAGATCGGCGCCATCGAGGCTGGTCTGCTGCCGCAGCTGTTGCCCGGTGGGCGTCTTGTCGACGACGCCAAGGCTCGCGTGGACATCGCGGCCGCCTGGGGGGTCGACAACCTGCCGACCACACCCGGCCTCGACACCGCTGGAATGCTGGCTGCAGCCCGTGACGGCAAGCTCTCGGCCCTCGTCGTCTCCGGTGTGGAACTGGCTGACATGCCTGATCCGACAGGGGCCCGTGAAGCCGTCGAGAACTGCGGCTTCGTGGTCTCGGTGGAACAGCGATTCTCCGAGGTTGCCGAACGCGCCGACGTCGTCTTGCCGGTGTGCCTGCTCGAGGAGACCTCGGGAACCTTCCTCAACTGGGAGCATCGCCCCGGCCGAGTGCGCGTGGTCAACAAGCAGGCTGCCACCCCGATGAACGAGATTCGCGTCCTCGACGCCCTGAGTTCGCAACTGGGATCGGCCTCCGGGCTGGCCACCGTCGCCCAGGCTCACAAGGCCTGGCGGGACCTCGGCCAGTGGCAGGGCGGGCACCCGAAGATGGAGTCGACCTCCCCGATCGTGCCACAGACCCCCATGGTCGAGCCGGGTTCCGTCGGCCGTGTGGTGGAAACCTGGCGGCAGCTTCTGGAGGGATCGGCGAGCCTGACCGGTGCCGACGCCCTGCTGGCGACCGCCCCGGCTCCCGTCGCCGTCGTCAGCCCGCTGACAGCCAGTCAACTCGGCGTGACCGACGGACAGCTCATCGACGTTTCCGGGCCCATCAGCCTGCGACTTCCGGTCAAGATCGACACGACGATGTCGGCCGAGGCGGTGTGGATCCCGTCGCTGCGAGGCGACTCGACCTCTCCTCAGGCCCGCACCACCGTCCCCGACGCTCCCGGAACCGTCGTCTCGCTGAGTGCCGTTGAATCCGATACTTCCCGAGAGGCAGGTGTGGCATGAGTCCCCTCGAGGCCACCATCGACCCGGTGTGGCTCATCATCGTCAAGGTTGTCATCCTCTTCGTGATCCTGCTGGCCTGGACCATCTTCAACGTGTGGTTCGAGCGCCGCGTGCTGGCCAAGATGCAGAACCGCATCGGCCCGATCATGAACTCGGCGTGGGCCGGTGGTGTGTTCCAGGCCGTCGGTGACGGCTTGAAGCTCATCTTCAAGGAGATGCTCACCCCCAAGGGTGCCGACAAGATCGTCTTCAATCTGGCGCCGGTGATCGCGGGTATCGCCTGCTTCGCGTCCTGGTCGGTCATTCCGCTCGGTGGTGAGGTGTCGATGTTCGGCCACACCACCAGACTTCAGATCACGGACGTGCCGGTGGCTGTGCTGTTCATCCTCGCGGTGGCGTCCATCGGCATCTACGGGGTCGTGCTGGCCGGGTGGTCGTCGGCAGGCACGTACTCCCTGCTCGGCTCGCTGCGCTCCAGCGCCCAGATGATCTCCTACGAGGTCGCCATGGGCCTGTCCTTGGTGACGGTGTTCATCTTCTCGGGGTCCATGTCGACGTCTGCGATCGTGGAGTCCCAGGCCAGCCATCTGGTCGTCGGCGGATTCGACACCCACATCGCCGGGCATTATTGGCTGCTGCTCATCCCGAGCTTCATCATCTACGTCATCACGATGTTCGGTGAGTCCAACCGTCTGCCCTTCGACCTGCCCGAGTGCGAGTCGGAGCTGGTCAGTGGTTACATCACCGAGTACTCCGGATTCCCCTACGGCATGTACTTCCTGGCTGAGTACATCAACATGGCCACCCTGTCGGCTGTCTGCACCACCCTGTTCCTGGGTGGCTACCGCGCCCCGTGGCCGCTCAACTACCTCGGTGTCATCGATTCCGGATGGTGGGGTCTGCTGTGGTTCTTCCTCAAGACCCAGTTCGTCATCTTCTTCTTCGTGTGGGTACGAGCTGCCATCCCGAGGTTCCGTTACGACCACTTCATGGATCTGGGCTGGAAGGTTCTCATCCCGGTGTCCTTGGGGTGGGTGCTGCTGGTCGCCGCGTGGCGAACCGTCCTCAACCAGGGCTGGGGTCGCAACCCGATCTTCATGGTCATCGTCGGCGTCATCGTCGTCGCCCTGTTCATCTGGGCGTTCGCGGGAGGCAAGGACGAGTCCGAGTCCGAGGCGGCCAGTGAGGAACCCTTCGACGCCTTCGCGGGCGGTTATCCTGTGCCGCCATTGCCACATCAGGTCCAGGCCCCGTTGGCGGGGGCCGCGACGGCCACCTCGGTGGCGCGACGAGACCACGACGAGAACGGAGGTCTGTGATGGGAGCCTGGTCAGGATTCGGGATCACCTTCGAGACGATGTTCCGCAAGCCCTTCACCCAGGGATACCCGGAGAAGGGCAAGGAAAAGCCGATGCCGCCGCGCATGCACGGCCGCCATCAGCTCAACCGCTGGCCTGACGGGCTGGAGAAGTGCGTGGGCTGCGAGCTGTGCGCCTGGGCCTGCCCGGCTGACGCCATCTACGTCGAGGGTGCCGACAACACCGACGAGGAGCGTTACTCGCCCGGTGAGCGTTACGGCCGCGTCTACGAGATCAACTACCTGCGATGCATTCTGTGCGGAATGTGCATCGAGGCCTGCCCGACTCGTGCCCTGACGATGACCAACGACTTCAAGATGGCCAACACGACTCGCGCCAAGCACATCTGGACCAAGGATGAGCTGCTTGCCCCGCTCAAGGAGGGTATGGAGACCCCGCCCCATCCGCGCCGTCTGGGTGACGACGAGGACGACTACTTCAACGGCCTGCCTCCCTCCGGTCAGGATGACGTGCGAACTGGCCCGTCCGCCGATGCCCAGCGCGACCAGCGCGACGATGAGGGGGCAGGGCGATGACGGCGTTCCTGCTTTCGGCTCCCACGAGCGGGCTCGTCCCGATGGTGACGGCCTCCCAGTGGGCGTTCTGGTTGCTGGCCCCGATCATGGTGCTGGCGGCCTTGGTGATGGTCTTCGCCAAGAAGCCCGTTCACTCGGCCCTGTCGCTGGCCGTCGTCATGATCTGTCTGGCCGTCCAATACGCCAGTCAGGAGGCGCCATTCCTCTTCGTGGTGCAGATCATCGTCTACACCGGCGCCATCCTCATGCTGTTCCTCTTCGTCGTCATGCTCGTCGGCGTCGACGCCACAGATTCCCTCAAGGAGACCCTCAAGGGTCACAAGGTGGCGTCCATCATTGCCGCGCTGGCCTTCCTGGCACTGCTCATCCTGGCTGTCGGTAATGCGGTGACCACCGGCGTGCTCGGCACCGATCAGCCGCTCGGGCTGCACGATGCCAACGCCGCTGGCGGGGGCAACGTCAAGTCCGTCGCCGAACTGGTGTTCACCAAGTACGTGATCGTCTTCGAGGCCACCTCGGCCCTGCTCATCACCGCTGCCGTCGGCACCATGGTGCTGGCCCACGGTGAGGCTGACGAGAAGAAGTCCCAGCGTGAACGGCTCACCGACCGCATGGCTGCCTACGCCGAGCACGGTGCCCATCCCGGCGTTCGCCCGAACTCCGGCGTATACGCCCGCTCCAACCAGATCGGTGCTCCCGCCCTGCTACCTGACGGCACGGTCGCCCAGGATTCGATCTCGGGAACACTGGCCACTCGCGGCGCCATCATCGACGCCGGGGAGTTGAAGGCTCCGACTCATCGGGCCTTCGCCTCGATCAGTGCCGCCCGCCACGAGGCACAAGGAGAACTCGAATGAATCCGAATGACTACCTGGTGCTCTCGGCGATCCTCTTCGCCATCGGCATTCTGGGCTTCCTGACCAGGCGTAATGCCCTGGTGGCCTTCATGTCGGTGGAGCTGATGCTCAACGCCGCGAACCTCGCGCTGGTGACCTTCTCCCACGTTTACGGTTCCCTCGACGGACAGGTCGGGGCGTTCTTCGTGATGATCGTGGCGGCGGCCGAGGTGGTCGTCGGTCTGGCGATCATCGTCACCATTTTCCGTTCCCGTCGCACGACTTCGGTCGACGACACCAACCTGCTGAAGTTCTGAGGGAGGTACCGTGACTGTCCTGGAAACTGGCCTGTTCAACGTGGCCTGGCTCATGATCGCGGTGCCGCTGGTCGTCGCCGCGCTGCTGCTGGTGCTCGGGCGCCGCAGCGACGCCTGGGGGCACCTGTTGGCCACCCTGGCCCCGATCGTCTCCTTCGTCATCGGGTTGGTCCTCTTCATCGACCTGCTGGGCCGCGATGCTTCCTCCCGCGCCGTCGAGGTGGGGGTCTACCAGTTCATTGACGTCGGATCGTGGGATCTGAGGGTGGGCCTGCTGGTCGATCAGCTCTCCATCCTGTTCGTCCTGCTCATCACCTTCGTGGGCTCCCTGATCCACATCTACGCGATCGGGTACATGGCCCACGACACTGATCGGCGTCGTTTCTTCGCCTACCTCAACCTCTTCATCGCCGCGATGCTGACGTTGGTGCTGGCCGACAACTACCTCATCCTCTTCGTCGGCTGGGAGGGAGTCGGTCTGGCCTCCTACCTGCTCATCGGCTTCTGGTTCGGTCGTCCGGCCGCTGCCCGGGCAGGTAACAAGGCCTTCATCATGAACCGCATCGGTGACCTTGGTCTGACGATGGCGATCTTCACCATGCTGGCCCAGTTCGGCAGTGTGCGTTTCGTCGATGTCTCGGCCCAGGCATCCGGGTTGACGTCAACCTGGGCCACCCTGCTGGGCTTCATGCTGCTGCTGGCTGCCTGTGGCAAGTCGGCTCAGGTTCCGTTGCAGGCGTGGCTGCTGGACGCCATGGAGGGCCCGACCCCCGTCTCGGCCCTCATCCACGCCGCGACGATGGTCACCGCTGGCGTCTACCTGGTGGTGCGCTCCCATGCGATTTACGCCCAGACGGGAACGGCCTCCCTGGCCGTCGCGATCGTCGGTACCGTCACCCTGCTGTTCGGTGCCTGGATCGGTTCGTCCAAGAAGGACATCAAGAAGGTTCTCGCCGGATCGACGATGAGCCAGATCGGCTACATGATGCTGGCTGCGGGCCTCGGCCCGGCCGGTGCCGCCCTGGCGATCTTCCACCTCATCACCCACGGTTTCTTCAAGGCCAACATGTTCCTGGGGGCTGGCTCGGTGATGCACGGTACTGGCGACGACACCGACATGTACCACTTCGGTGCACTGTCGAAGGTCATGCCCGTCACCTTCTGGACCTTCGCCTGCGGGTACCTCGCGATCATCGGCATCCCCGGCACCTCGGGATACTTCTCCAAGGACCACATCATCGAGGCCGCCTTCGACAAGGGTGCGGTGTTCGGTGTGCTGGCCCTCATCGGTGCCGGCATCACCGCCTACTACATGACCCGCCTCATGGTGCTGACCTTCCTGGGATCCCAGCGGTGGCGTGAGGACGTCCACCCGCACGAGTCCCCAGCCACCATGACGATCCCGCTCATCGTGCTGGCCATCCTGTCGATCTTCGCAGGTGCCTTCATGAACAACTGGATCGGTGACTGGTTGGCCCCGGCCACCGGTGCCCAGGTCGAGCACGTCGGCATGTGGCACATGGGCGTGATCGGCATCATCACCCTCGTCGTGGTGATCCTCGGCATCCTGGCTGGCTGGCTGCTCAACCGTCACGACGTGCCGAGCGAGGAGCCTGCCACCCGCGATCCGCTGCTCATCGCTGGTCGTCACGACCTGTTCGGCGACGATGTCAACGACGTCGTCATCGTGAAGCCGGGACGCTGGCTGGCCGGTGGGGTCAAGGGCTTCGACCGTGCGGTCGTTGACGGTCTGGTCAACGGCGCAGGCTCGGTCACCACGGCCTGTTCCCAGATCGTCCGCAAGGTCCAGAACGGTTACGTGCGTAGCTACGGCCTCATGATGGTCGTCGGCGTGCTGGTCGTCGGACTCGTCGTCGTCCTGGGCCGGATGGCCTGAGCGCAGGAGGAGCTGACATGTCTTTCCCGATCCTCACCGTGATCGCCCTGCTGCCGATCGTCGGCGGCATCATCACCATGATGATGCGCGGGGCCGCGGCCCGAACCACCGGCATGGTGTTCTCCCTGGCGACCCTCGTGTTGGGCGTTTACGCCTTCATCCGTGGCGTCAATGGCACTGATCTGGCTGAGACCCACCGCTGGATTCGCGCCATCGGTGCCTGGTACGCCCTGGGTGGCGACGGGCTGTCCCTGACGATGATCCTGCTGGTTGTCATCCTCGTCCCAGTCGTGTTGCTCGCCGAGTGGCACGTGGGTGACGACGAGACGGCCCGTTGGTCAACCGGAGCCTTCTTCGGCCTGGCCCTCATGCTCGAGGGACTGGCGATCTACTGTTTCGCCGCCACCGACGTCCTGCTGTTCTACCTCATGTTCGAGGCCACCCTCATCCCGATGTACTTCCTCATCGCCGGATGGGGAGGTCCGCGACGGGGTCGTGCCGCCATGAAGTTCCTGCTGTACTCCCTGGCTGGTGGTCTGGTGATGCTGTTCGCCGTCATCGGCGTCGGTGTCCACGGCGGGTCCTTCCTGCTGAGCGACCTGGCCACGGTGGACTTCTCCGGGGCCATCGGCAAGGAGCTGTTCGTCGGCTTCTTCATCGCCTTCGCGATCAAGGCCCCGATGGTTCCGGTACACACCTGGCTGCCTGACACCGCCGAACAGGCCACCGCTGGGACGTCCTCTCTGCTCGTCGGTCTGCTCGACAAGATCGGCACCTTCGGAATGCTGAGGCTGTGTCTCGGCCTGTTCCCGGCTGCCTCGGAGTGGGCCACCCCGTTCGTGCTCACCCTGGCGATCATCTCGGTGCTGTGGGGCGCCATGATGGCCGCCACCTCCAGCGACCTCATGAGGTTCGTCTCCTACACCTCGGTGAGCCACTTCGGCTTCATGGTCATCGGCATCTTCGCCCTGACGACGACCTCGATCACAGGCTCGATCTTCTACATGTTCAACCACGGCTTCTCCACCGCGGCACTGTTCCTGGTGCTCGGATTCCTGGTGCGTCGCGGCCAGACGGCGAAGGTCGACGCCTACGGCGGGGTCCAGAAGGTCGCCCCGGTGCTTGCAGGCACCTTCCTCTTTGCCGGGCTGGCGACCCTGTCGCTGCCGGGCACGGGAAACTTCGTCAGCGAGTTCATGGCCCTGGCAGGTGCCTGGTCGCGTCACCCGGTGTACGTCGCCGTCTCCACCATTGGCATGGTGCTGGCTGCGGTCTACGTCCTGGTGACCTACCGGCGCACGATGACCGGCCCGGTGCAGGGAGTTTCCGAGAAGGTGAGCGACCTCGATGGTCGGGAGAAGCTGGTCCTTGCCCCGCTCATTATCCTGCTGCTGGTCTTCGGTTTCTTCCCGCGGCCGATGCTGCATGCCATTGAGCCGGCGGCCACGGCGACCATGATTCAGGTTCACGCCACCGATCCGGCACCCGTTGTCAAGGAGGGCCTCAAGTGAATCCCGTCCTGTTGATTCCCGCGCTCGGGTCTGTGGCGCCCCTGGACGTCGCGGCCCCGCACATCGAGTACGGCCCACTGACTCCGGTCTTCGCCTTGATGGCTGGCGCCTGCCTGGCGGTGCTGGTGGAGGCCTTCGTGCCCCGCTCGCCTCGTCGCCCGACCCAGATCATCCTGACGGTCGCCACCCTCGGTGTGGCCATCGCCTCGACGCTGTCCATGATCGCCAAGGACACCCGGATCGTCGCCGGTCAGTCAACCCTGGCCCTTGATGGTCCGACCCTGGCTACCTGGGTGCTTTTGCTGGTGACCAGCCTTGGCGCCGTGGTGCTCTTCTCCGAGCGAGCGGGTGGCACCCAGACCGCGTTCGTCGCCAGCGCATCCTCGGTGCCTGGTTCTCCCCTGGAGGCCAAGGCCGAGCAGGAACATCGTGAACACACCGAGGTGTACCCGCTGTTGATGTTTGCGGTGCTGGGCATGATGTGCTTCGCCGCCGCCGACGACCTCATCATGATGTTCGTCGCCCTGGAGATCTTCTCCTTGCCGCTGTACCTGATGTCGGGGATGTCGCGTCGTCGTCGACTCCTGTCCCAGGAAGCCGCACTGAAGTACTTCCTGCTGGGTGCGCTGTCCTCGGCCCTGTTCCTCTACGGCATTGTGCTGCTGTACGGCTGCGCAGGCAGTTTCAAGCTGGATGCCATCGCCGCGGTGGGTGTCACTCAGGTGGGTTCGTCGAAGCTCATGGTCGCCGGCATGGTGCTGGTTTCCGTCGGACTGCTGTTCAAGGTGGGCGCGGTTCCGTTCGCATCCTGGACCCCTGACGTCTACACCGGTGCCCCGACTCCGGTCAGTGGCTGGATGGCGGTGGCCACCAAGCTCGTCGCCCTCGTCGGTTTGATGCGCGTGCTCTACGTCGGCCTGGGAGCGATGAGGTGGGACTGGCAGATCATCCTCGCTGTGGTCTCCGTGGCATCCATGGCTGTCGGCGCGGTCGTCGGCCTGGCCCAGACAGACATGAAGCGTCTGTTGGCCTACTCCGCCATCGCCCACGCCGGGTTCGTGCTGGTGGGCATTGTCGGCGCCTGGACGATCCAGACCGGGATGGCCCCGGGACAGACCGGTTCGGTCTCCTCGGTGCTGGTGTACATGACGGCCTACGGTTTGTCCTCGATCGGCTTCTGGCTGCTCATCCTCATGGTGCGTCGGGCCGGCGGTGAGTCGACCGAGATCGACTCCTGGGCTGGTCTGGGCCGTCAGTACCCGTGGTTCGGTGTTCTCGTCGTCATCTTCGTGCTGAGCTTCGCTGGTATTCCGCTGACAGCGGGATTCACCGGCAAGCTGGTGGTCTTCCTGGCCGGATGGCGTGGCGGATACGCCTGGCTGGTGCTTGTGGGGGTGCTGTTCTCCCTCGTGGCGGCGGCCTTCTACCTGCGCATCATCGTCGTGGTGTTCTTCGGTAACCCGAAGGAGGAGGACGATCCCGTCGAGGTCGCCGATCCGTCCGTTGCGGGGTGGATCACGCTCATCATGTGCGCGGTCTGTACCGTCGTCATGGGTGTTGCTCCGCAGCCGATCATCGATCTGTTCAACCAGGCGAGCACTTTCCTGCGCTGAGTTAGTCACGGGGCCGGGGTCGCCGTCCAGAAAGGTCGCGACCCTGGCCTTGTCGCAACTGTGGATGGTCTCAACCACATTTCAGCAAGACGTGAGGCCCGTCCAACCAGTAGTGTGGAGTATGGCCGTGTCATGGAGAGACGACGGCCGGACGAGTACCGAGCACAGGCCCGGTCAGAAGAGGAGAACCGTGTCGTACAGCGCCAGCAGCGAGTTCACTGGTCTGGTGACCGCGAAACTTGCCCTCATTGAGGACGAGCTGACTCGTCAGGCCGGCGCCGACACGCCATTTGTCACCGAGGCGGCGAACCACATCATTTCCGCAGGTGGCAAGCGGTTCCGTCCGCTGTTGGTGGTGCTGTGCTCCCAGTTCGGTGACGAGGTCGACGACGACGATCTGGTGCGCGCCGCTGTCGTCATGGAGCTGACCCATGTCGCATCCTTGTACCACGATGACGTCATGGACGAGGCGTCCAAGCGCCGCGGTGCTCCTTCTGCGAACCTGCGCTGGGGCAACTCCGTGGCCATCATGGTTGGTGACTACCTGTTCTCCCGCGCATCCCTGGCCGTGGCCGGGCTGGGCGTCGACTTCGTGCGCCTGCAGGCCAAGACCTTCTCCCGCCTGGTGCAGGGCCAGATCGCCGAGACCCGTGGCCCCTCCGAGGGGGAGGACCCCCTGGCTCATTACCTCAAGGTCGTGGCTGACAAGACCGGCTCCCTCATCGCCGCTTCCGCCGTCTCCGGTGGGATGGTCTCCCATGCCTCCCCCGAGACCATTGCTGCCCTG
The DNA here is from genome assembly GCF_028021195.1 of Cutibacterium equinum. NCBI lineage: Bacteria > Bacillati > Actinomycetota > Actinomycetes > Propionibacteriales > Propionibacteriaceae > Cutibacterium > Cutibacterium equinum. Next base: position 1,926,567 of record NZ_CP115668.1, on the reverse strand, counting down.
GAGCGGTTTGGCGAGGACATTGGCGAGGTCTTCCAGCTTGCTGACGACCTCATCGACATCACCTCGACGGCCACCGGCAAGACCCCCGGCACTGATCTGCGCGAGAAGGTCCCGACCCTGCCGACCCTCATGCTGCGGGCATCTGAGGACCCGGCCGACGCCGAGCTCAAGAGGATGCTTGACGCCGACCTGTCTGACGACGCGATACTGGCCGACGTGCTCGAGAAATTGCGCGCCAACCACGTCATCGAGGAGGCCCGCGTCGAGATTCAGCGGCGCGCCGACCGAGCTCGCGCCCATCTGGCACCGCTTCCTGACGGGGAGGCCAAGCAGGCCCTCATGGAACTGTGCGACGAAGTCGTGTCCCGTTCGTCCTGACCAGGAGCACGTGCGAAACCGCCATTTTCAGGAGGCATCGTGTCACGTCATCTTGACCTCATCGGCATCGGCCCCGGCAACCCGGACTGGTTGACCTTGGCCGCCGTCGACGCCATCCAGCACCTCGACGTCCTCTTCGTCGTCCTCAAGGAGCATGACGTCGACGACCTCGTGGAGTTCCGGCGCCAGGTGTTGCGCCGACATCGTCCGCAGGCCGACGCCGACGGTCTGCGCATCGTCGAGCTTCAGGACCCGCCGCGCCCCTGGCAGACCGCCGAGAATTACAAGGAAGCCGTCGCCCTGTGGCGTCGTCAGCGCCTTGACCAGTGGACCCACGCCGTCGCCGACAACCTCGCCGACGGTCAGCGTGGTGGATTCCTGGTGTGGGGTGATCCAGGTCTGTTCGAGTCGACCCTGGCCATCGTCAAGAAGCTCATCGCGGCTGTTGACGCCGACGGGGGAGTGCCGATCGAGCTCAACGTCATTCCCGGTATCTCGAGTTCTTTGTCCCTGGCCTCCCGCCACCAGATTCCGCTCAACCGTCAGGGCCGAGCCCTGCAGATTTCCCCGGCTCGTCTGCTGGCCGACGGTATGCCCGAGGGGGTTGACGACGTTATCGTCATGCTGGATGGTCGTCAGACCTTCAGCCTCATCGACCCGACCGGTATCGACATTTATTGGGCCGCCTATATCGGCACACCCGACGAGATTCTCATCAGTGGCGACCTGGCCGAGGTCCGCGACGGGATTCTGGCCACCCGCGCCGAGGCTGAGAAGCGGCTGGGATGGGTCTTCGACACCTACCTGTTGCGCCGCCGCTGACAGGCGCCTTTCAACCACGCTCAGATGGGGCGGACTCCACCTGAACATGCCGACCCGACCGACTGCACCCGTGGTGTGTGCGGCAGGATGGGGCACATGGATAGTGCACTGCGTCCCCGTCGATCCGTTCTGTTCATGCCCGGAGCCAACGCCAGGGCTTTGGAGAAGGCCCGCAGCCTTGACTGTGACGGCATCATCATTGATCTGGAGGACGCCGTGGCACCCGACCTCAAGGTCGAGGCCCGGCAGCGCGCCGCCGAGGTTGTCGAGGGGCACCCCTACGGGTACCGGGAGGTCGCGATCCGCGTCAACGGGATGGACACGCAGTGGTACCACGACGACATCAAGGCTGCCGTCGCCGCTGGTCCTGACGCGATCGCCGTCCCCAAGGTCGGCTCGGCTGAGCAGGTTCGCACCATCGTCGCCGACATGGAGGCTGCTGGGGCCAGCGAGGACATCAAGCTGTGGGCCATGATCGAGACCCCGCGTGCGGTGCTTGACTGCCTCGAGATCGCCGAGGCCTCCGATCGTCTTGCCGTGCTCATCATGGGCACCAATGACCTCACCAAGGAGCTGCGCGCTTCCCACGTTCCGGGTCGTGCCCCTGTGACGACCGCCCTCCAGATGTGCATGCTGGCGGCTCGTGCAGCCGGGGTTGTCATCCTCGACGGGGTCTACAACGACGTTCGTGACGTTGATGGGTTCACCGCCCAGTGCCGCGAGGCTCAGCTCATGGGATTTGATGGCAAGACTCTCATTCATCCGGGCCAGGTGGCCCCGGCGAATGAGGTTTTCGCCCCCGACGCTGGCCAGGTCGAGGAGGCCCGCGGCATCATCGAGGCTTGGGAGAACGGCAACGGTTCCGGGGTCGTCACCTACCGGGGTCGGATGATCGAGAACCTGCACGTCGAGACTGCCCGACGCGCACTGGCGATGGCCGAGGCGATCGCGTCGCGGGGATGATGCTGGATGCGACGTGGGGCTGGTGAGGGTTGGGTATCGTGTGACCCATGAACCTGCTCAGTTATGACCAGATTCTCATGCGGCAGTTAAAGTCTATCCGCACCACTGAATTCACGATCGAGACTCCGGACGGTCAACCTGTGGGACGGGTGGTGACCCTCGGAAGCGGTGTCAAACATCTGTTTATGGGCGGTCGTGAACTCGATGTGTGCGAGTTGGACGGCACCTTGGTGCTCAAGGTTGTGGACCCGGTCAATCTGGGACGCGACCGGATGTCGATTTTTGGCCCCGACGGTTCCCAGATCGCCGAGCTGAGCCAGATATACACGCTGTCCAAGCCCAAGATTGAGATACAGGTGGTCACGGGGGAGCGTCTGGTGCTGCGCGGTGACGGATCGAAGACTGAATTCACGGTTGAGGGTGAGGGCGGCGTGCTTGCCTTCGTGAAGCGGGGCGGCTCGCCGAAGGACTTGATGATGAGACGGGGTAACTATGCCATGACGTTTGCGCCGGGGTCCTCTCCGATGCATCGGGCTGTGGTTATCGGCGCGATGATCGGGTTCAACCTCATGAACGCCAAGGAGCGCTAGCGTAGCTCGTCGTCCTGACAGGATGGTTGTGCTCAGCGGCTGGTTCCGGCCACGTGCTCCAGGCGAAGGAGTGATGCCAATCTCGCTGTGTTTCGATTTTCGAAACACGCTGGTATGCTGCATGGTATGAGCGAGATCAGTGAGCGAGCCCGCCAGGCCGTGGACCAGGATGGACGGTCCCAAATCGAGGTCGCCAACGCGATTGGGCTGTCGCCGTCGAAGTTTTCGAAATCTTTGTCGGGGCATCGCCAGTTTTCGGCTCTCGAAGTTGCTGACCTTGCAGAGACCCTCGGTGTGTCGATGAATTGGTTGGTGACTGGCGAAGAAGACGCCCCGGCCATTGCGGCCCGGCATCGCTATGACGCTGCAAGCCGGGAGTGGAGCTCTGACGCAATGGATGCGGACCGTCAGGTCCTGGAGGACATCGCCCTGATCTATCGGCAGGCATACCGGTGACATCGGTGCACAGGGCAATGTCCCCGGTGCAGGTGCGTGAGATCCTCGGGGAAGGATACAGCCACGACATGGCCGCACGCATCACCGAGAATCTCGGGATCGACGTTCTCGTCCTCGACATCAACGGTGCCGCGTACACCCTGCATTTGCCAGAACGTGACGTTATCGTCGTCCAACGGACAGTGTCGTGGTTCCGCCAGAACTTTTCGCTAGCCCATGAGCTCGGGCATATCCTCTCGGGACACATGCATCAAGTCGACCGGGGCGGCGAGGAGGAGAAAACCGCCAACGCTTTTGCTGCCGAGCTACTCATGCCCGAGGACGTCGTCAGAGGAGTTGACTGGGCTACGGTGGATTTGTCCACAGTGGCACAGCTGGTGTGGGATCTCGGGATCTCGAATGACGCACTCAGCAACAGGTTAGGTTTTTTGGGCATAACCCCTTGTGGTGGGGTTGAGAACGCGCTGACGGAAAACACGTTCGCATTTCTGCGCCATCACTGGGCAGGCTGTGATGTCAGTCCCGATCCGATTACTCGGCGCCGCGATGCAGCATCAACCAGGATGCTACCTGCTACCTTGCTGTCTGACCTCGAACACGCAGTCGTCACCGGGCGAGCTCCTGCGGAATCCTTGGCATGGGCGATGGATGTTCCTGTTGAGGACCTCGGCCTTGCAGAACCCAATACTGGGCCAAGCGACGAGGATGTGACTGTTCTGCTCCGCGAGTTGCCATGACCACCTTCGTATTTCCCGACAACACGGTCCTCATCAACTTCACCGTGTTGGGCCGTCACGACATTGTCGAATGGTTCACCCTGGGGCAGGGCCGATGGACTGAATCGGTCTGGCAAGAATGCGGTAGAAGTGCCAGATATGAAGGGCTGGCGGAGATGAAAAGTTGGGGTTCCATCTTTGGAGAACCACTCCGGCCTACTCCCGCCGAACTTATCAATGCCGCCAATATTGCTGACGGAATGCGAAAGCCAGGGGAGCGGAGCAATCACCGGAAGCATATGGGAGAGGCTGAGACCATCGCGATTATTGAGAGTAGGTTCTCGAATATTGAGGGCCACGCGGGAAGGTCGATTTTTCTGACTGATGACCATGATGCCGAGGACCGAGCCGCACGGCGAGGGATTAAGGTATTCACGACGGCGGACATTCTTGCCTTCGCTGAAATCAAAGGTCGCATCACCCACGCCCAAGCCAGACAGTACCTAGCCGCATTGCTCAATGATGGGCATGGAGTGGGGCGGAAAGCCAAGGATTACGATGCCCTCGTCAATGACTATAGAAAGCGCTGGCAGGGCGGGTCCTAATCCTGGTGGGGGAAGGCCTTGGTGTGCTGGGGGAGTGCGGGTCGTGCTCCTGTGACGACCGCCCTTCCGATGCGCATGTTGGCGGCTCGTGCAGCCGAGGCGATCGCGTCGCGGGGCCAGTGGGCATCCCGACCCGGTGGATGACGGGTACCCGCTGTTATGAAAGTCACGGTCCTTCTCCATCATGCGGGGGCCTTGTCAAGGTGGGCCTGGTGGGGCATATCGTTTTAGACGATGTCTTTTCAGCGATTCCTGGCGGGCATGGCAGCGGTGATGCTGCTTGTGCCTACTGCCTGCTCTCGGCACGATGATCCGCAGGCACCCGTTGTCGATGACCTCGGGGCGGTCCTCAGCCCCGCTAACTCTCTCATTCGCGAGCCAGCGGCAGCGTCGGCCAATGGGACGCTCAAGAGTACATATGAGTACCTGCGGCTCATGGATGGTCACGAGTTACCTGACGACGACGGCTACGCTCACGATCATCTCGTCGCGGCGTTGCGCCCCTACCTGCTCAAAGGCGGACGCAACCGGCAGACCCACATCACCCAACTCATGGCGGCGTCATCCCTGAAGTCCCTTCACGCGTTGTCCGACAAGGAGAAATCCGAAGTCGACAAGCGCACTCGCCTGCCGAAGGGCTGCATCACGAAGAAGACGGTGAAGACGGACCTACCGATCGCGAGGATGAGGCGGGAGATCGGCCTGTCCAACGCAGGGGTGTGCCTCACACCGTGGAAGGTCACGGTGACCGACTACACGGCATCCTCCGAGGACGCTCGCTGGGCGATGCAGGCGCTGGCCAATGCTGACGTGTTCGTCAACGCTGAGGACGTCGAGAAATCGGGGTGGAAGGCGATCTCGGACGGGTATTTGCGCCATGTCGGCACCTACACCGGCCCGAGTACGACCATCGCGACGGCCTTGTCAGCCGCGACCACCGTTTCCGCATTGCCTCGCTCTGATTTGCAGCGCATCGGCGACAGACTCTCTGGTGCACCATGTCCGCGAAAAGACCTCGGCCCGGCAACGATATACGGTGGAGAACCGGTCAAGGACAAGTGCAGTATCGAATCGGCCTACCTACTGAGGTACTCCGGCAATTGGGCGTGGTGACATGACGATTTCGTGGCAAGGAGTGACCAAGACATTCCCCTCGGGGGATTCTGCGCGTGGAGGCTGCACGATTCATTGCGCCGATGCGACTGTCGAGGCAGGCCAGGCGTGTCTCATCAAGGGAGCATCTGGACAGGGAAAATCGACCATGATGGCGATGATTGGTGGCCTGCTACCCGTTTCCAGCGGGCACATCACCATCACTCACGATGGCGATGACCTGGACCCCAGCGACGCCCGACGTGCTGATCTGGTGGCATACGCGTTCCAATACCCTTTCCTCACGCCGTACCTGACGGTTTTCGAGAATGCTGCGCTCTGTGCCGATCCCGAGGTGGCGAGCCGGCTACTCATGTCCTGCGGCATGGCAGACCTGTCCGATCAGCAGGCCAACACCTTGTCCGGCGGACAGCAGCAGCGTGTGGCTGTGGTTCGGGCGTTGGCGTCCCAACCCGCAGTGCTGCTCGCCGATGAGCCGATGGCATCTCTCGACGACGACAATCGGTTGGCCGTGGAACAACTGCTTCAGAAGTATCTGGACGACGGAGGAACCATCATCATGGCCTCGCACCAACCGACTGACTTGCCACACCTGAGCGTCGAGGTGGAGGCAACACGATGAGCATGTCAGCGCCGCGTCACGCCTGGGTGTCTCTACGACGCTCCAGTCTGCCTCGACAACGCTGGTTCATCGTCATCCTGGCATTGTTGGGGGGATGCGTCTTGGCGATGAACACCATCGTCGCAGGACATGTGCGTGACCAGATCGACGCTGCCGATGTCGGCAAGAGGCTCAACTACGTCGTCGTCGACAGTTCTGGGCGTGGTTCCAACGGTCCGATTGACGCCGCAGCTCGTCAGCAGATCATGGCCATGAACCATGTGGCCGGGTTTTACGAGTGGTCGCAGGCCGGGCTGCTCTGCGATGACGACAATGGTCTGCCGCAGATCGTGTGGGCCACGGCACAGATCCCCGACGTGCCACCGGTCACCGTGGCCTTTGACGGTCGCACAAGGCCGTTGCGGTCCGGGGAGGTCATTGTTCCCGACGCTGTGAATGGCCGTGACCTCAAAGCCTTGTTGGGGACGACGATCAACGTCTCCTATCAGCGCAAGACGAAAGCGTCGGAAGCTGAGGCCGTCCCGACGAAACTCAAGGTTGTTGGCCTTTATGACTCCAGCCGTCCGAACAATGACGGTCCCGACACGGTCTACATCAATGTTGAGGACGCCAAGAAGTGGGAGGCCGCCAACGCAGGGATGTCTCCGCAAGCCTTTGACAAGCAGGGCGTTTCGAGGGCCTATGTCGAGGCAGATTCACGTGCCCACGTCGCGGATGTCCATCGGCAGTTGAGCCAGGCAGGGTTTGCTGCAACCAGTCAGGCCGATGTGGTCGGATATGCCGATCAGATGACCTCTGATACTCAGCGGATGCAGATCGTCCTCATCGTCGTCATCTGCTTGTCGGCGTTGGTGCTTGGCGTGAGTGTTGGTTCGACGATTTCTCGCCAGCGCGGTTCTCAGATTGCTGTGTTCAAGGCGTTCGGCCGTTCCGGAGAGTGGATTCTCGGCTGCCTTGAAATGGAGGCTTTTCTGCTGGGCGTGGTGATGGCGCTGGCCATCGTTGTTGTGGGACTGGTGCTGTGTGGTGCAGCGATGGCATTGACGGCCGCCGGTGTGCACCTGGGGCCGGTGGCGATGACCTTGGTGCCATTGCCCGATGTGCTGAAGCAGGGTGCGTGGTTCCCGCTTCTCCTTGTCGTCGGGGTGCCTCTGGGGTGCCTGCCGCGCACTGTTGCCTCGGTGAGATCACACAAACCCTACGAGCTGTTGCGCTCACAGTGACGTGGAGACGGGGGATGCCCCCGAGTCAGCCGAACTCGGGGGCATCCCTCACCAGGGGCTTCGTCATCACCAGATGGTGACTCGCTTGTCGGGGTCCAGCCACATCTCATCGTCTTCGGTCACACCGAAGGCTTCGTGGAAGGCGTCGATGTTGCGCACGATCTGGTTGCAGCGGAACTCGCTGGGGGAGTGCGGGTCGGTGGCGATCCGGCGACGGACAGCCTCGTCGCGCAGAACCCCGCGCCAGATCGAGGCGTAGGACAGGAAGAACCTCTGCTGCCAGGTCAGGCCGTCGATGGGTTCTGGCTCATTTCCGTCGAAGGAAATCTGAAGGGCCTTGAAGGCGATGCCGGCACCGCCAAGGTCACCGATGTTCTCACCGATGGTCAACTCGCCGTTGACGTGGGGGCCGTCGGGGCCCAGCTGCTTGGGCACCAACTCGTTGTACTGGTCGACCAGACCCTTGGTGCGCTCCTCGAAGGCGGCGCGATCCTCGGCAGTCCACCAGTCACGCAGCAGACCCTTGCCGTCGCAGGTCGAGCCCTGGTCGTCGAAGCCGTGACCGATCTCGTGACCAATGACAGAGCCGATACCGCCGTAGTTGACGGCGTCGTCGACGTCCGGATGGAAGAACGGCGGCTGCAGGATCGCCGCAGGGAAGACGATCTCGTTGCGCAGCGGGTGGTAGTAGGCGTTGACCGTCTGGGGGAACATCATCCACTCGTCGGGGTCGACCGGCTTGCCGAGTTTCTCGATGGTGTGGTCCACGACGAAGGAGACGACATCCTGAACGGCGTCGACAAGGTTGCCCGGGCCGACCTGCAGGCCGGAGAAGTCACGCCAGGAATCCGGGTAGCCGATCTTGGGTCGGAAGTTCGCCAGCTTTTCCAGAGCCTCCTTGCGGGTGTCCTCACCCATCCAGTCCAGCTGGCTGATGGACTCCCGGTAGGCGGCCAGGATGTTGGTGACGAGCTCGTCCATTCGCTGTTTGGAGGCCGGCGGGAAGTGACGGGCAACGTACATCTTGCCGATCGCCTCTCCCATGGCCGACTGCACGAAATCGACAGCCCGCTTCCAGCGCGGACGCAGGGCCGGGGTGCCGTTGAGAGTGCGGCCGTAGAAATCGAAGTCGCGCTCGACGAAGTCGGAGCTGAGGACCTCCGAGTAGGAGCGAATGACCTGCCACGTGGCCCAGGTGCGCCATTGGTCGATGCGCTCGTCGGTGAGGAGGGTCTCTACGCCGTCGAAGAAGGACGGCTCAGCGTTGATGAGGTTCGTGACGACCGTCATCGGCATGTCGGCGGTGCTGCGCCAGACCTCCAGGTGCAGGCCGGGGTGAGCCTCGTCGAACTCGGCGAAGGTGGTCGGGTTGTAGGAGGCCTGCAAGTCACGGCAGCGGACGCGGTCCCAGTGGTGGGAGGCGATCTGGGTCTCCAAGTCCATGACGGTGCGGGCAGCTTGCTCGGCGTCAGGGAAGCCGGCCAGCTCGAAGGACGCCTGGATGTGACGCAGGTAGGCGTCGCGAATCTCGGCCTTGTCCTCGTCGCGGTAGTAGGCCTCGTCAGGCAGACCGATCCCGGCCTGGGCGATCCACATCACCTCGCGGGTGGGGTCGCCGGGGTCGGACTCGGCGCCAGCGTCGAACAGTCCCGTGATGCCCCGCCGTTCGGCCTTGCCGAGGAAGGTCACCAGGTCGACGACGCTGGAGATGGCGTCGATCTCAGCAAAGAGAGGACGCAGCGGCTCAGCCCCGGCCTTCTCGACGGCGTCGACGTCCATATAGCGGCGGTAGAGCTCGACGGCGACCTCCACCTCGTGCTCGGTCGCCTTGTCGCGGATGTCCTCGCCCTTGCCGTCCACCAAGTCCTCAAGGATGTGGTGGACGGCCTCGCGAGACTCGTCGTCGAGCTGGTAGAACGGGCCGTCACCGGCGCGGTCGTCGGGAATGACTGCCTGGTCGATCCAGGTGCCGTTGACATGTCGGTAGAAGTCCTGACCGGCGGCAATGCTCGGGTCGAGGTCACTGAACAGTGAGATTGACGTCATGATCCCACAATAGCGGGGGCCATGACGTCATGACCTTTTCTGTATGAGGCGGCATCGCGGTGCCTTCGTGGTGGTGTGGGGGTCGCAGGCGTCTCCGATACTGTCGTGGTCGATTCCACTGCCTTGCCTTGCTCCTCTGTGGAAGCGTTCCGGCGAGGAAACGGGGCAACACGAGCGTGACATGTCGGCGTTGATCCGCAATCCCGCGACGGAACCAAGAACCTATCTTCGATGCGGCTGGTATTCCGACGTCCACGCCTTCCGGCATGGACACGGCAGCGGGACAGCGCCGGAATCCCACCGGCGTCCCCAGGCCACCTGGGCATCAATCCCCACCACGTCATATGAATATACGCTCTAATCACAACAGCGCCGTGCAATACCCACACCCGTCAAAACTCAAAGAAAAACACGAAATTTATCGCGCCGGCTACAAAATACCATGCTATAGTAGATATAAATAGGGTGATGGTTGCGATGACACCCATCTCGACACGGAAATATTTATCGCCCCTCCAAGCCACACTTGCCGCACCAAGAATCCAACCTGCCAACAAGAACACCACAGCCGCAACAGAAATGTAGACGATCTCCTCCTTGGCTTCCGGAAAGCCTTCAAAGCCTTCACAATAATCAGTTTTGCAACACAGAATCACGCCGCAAAGCATTGCCATGACAGCGGTAATAGCTTTGACTCTGAGTTTATAGTGCGTTCCATGGTATCGAGATATTGCAGCCTTTTGCCATAGTCCAGTGAGCCATCCAGTCGCTGGGAATATCAGCGACGTGACCAAGACATACTTCTTCCCGCCCAAGGCGGCAATAAGCTCTAATTGATCCCATGAAAATATTCGACTTGCAAGAATTATCAATGCCCAAAGTGCTCCGACAATGGCGCCAATGACGAGGCCATCAGTAGGCGCGCGGCGGTATTGCTCTTCGGTTGTGCTGTCGTGGGTGGTCATCGCGGTGCCTTCGTGGTGGCGTGGGGGTTGCGGGTGTGTCCTGTGTCATCGTGGGTGGCCTTGAGGGGGAAGGTGAGAGTGTCACTGGTGTCATTGTCATCAGTGACACGAAGGTGGGCTCGATGTGTGCCCAGCACTCGCCTATGCCTCGTCGTCGTTTGTATGGTCACGTCTCGCTCCTTCGTGAAAAGCGTTCCGGTGAGGAAATGGGGTAACACGGGCGCGGCACGTCGGTGTTGATCCGCAATCCACGACGGAACCACAAACCTCACCCTGATGTGGCTGGTATTCCGACTTCCACGTCTTGCGGCATGGTCACGGTTGCGGGACAGTGCCGGAGTCCCACCGGCTTCCCTAGGCCACCTGGGCATTAATTCTCCATCACGTTATATTAATATTACGCTCTAATCGCAACAGTGTTGTGCAATACCCACACTCATCAAAACTCAAAGAAAAACATCATATCTATCGTGCCGGCTACAAAAACCCATGCTATAGTAGATGTAAATAGGGTGATGGTTGCGATGACACTCATTTCGACACGAAAATACTTATCGCCCCTCCAGGCTACACTTGCCGCACCAAGAATCCAACCTGCCAACAAGAACACCACAGCCGCAACAGAAATCCAGATGATCTCCTCCTTGACTTCCCCAAAGTCTTCAAAATAAATAGTTTTGCAACACAGGATCACGCCGCAAAGCATTGCCATGACAGCGGTGATAGCTTTGACTCTGAGTTTATAGTGCGCCCCGTGGTATCGAGATATTGCAGCCTTTTGCCATAGTCCAGTGAGCCACCCGATCGCTGGGAATATCAGCGACGTGACCAAGACATACTTCTTCCCGCCCAAGGCGGCAATGAACTCTTCGTTCTCCCATGAAAATATTCGACCTACAAGAATTATCAATGCCCAAAGTACTCCGACAATGGCGCCAATGACGAGGCCATCAGTAGGCGCGCGGCGGTATTGCTCTTCGGTTGTGCTGTCGTGGGTGGTCATCGCGGTGCCTTCGTGGTGGTGTCGGGGTTGTAGGTGTCTGCGAAACCATCATCAGTCAGGCTGGATTGACCGTGATTAGCCGTCGTGGGGCACGTATGTCGAGTACCAGGGATATCCTCACTGCGCCGAACAACCTCGAGAGGGAACGTGAGAGTGTCACTGGCGCCACTGTCGTCAGTAATACGAAGGCGAGCATGATATTTGCCCAATCGGGTGAGAGTGCGGTTAATCTCAGGTGTGCGGGTGGTGGTTTCGTAGTGGCCGTCGCCATCCAGGTCCCATTGCCAGCGCCGGATATGGCCGAAAGCCGTGTACGACGATGAAGCGTCTAACGTTAACCGACTGCCCTGGCTGACCCGGCTTTGACCCACCACGGCAGCACGCATCCGCACCCCCGGCACTGCAGCCAATTGCGCAACGCTCTCTGGCAGGCTTTCCACACTCCTGGCCTTCCTGAAGAGGAGCGCATTATGGACCATCCCAGCAATCTGTTCATGACCAATCACATTCGGATGATAAAAATTCGGCTTATACTCGTCGCTAGGCGGTACTTGATCTGCGTGGGTTTTCCCGTCGTCTCCGAGTCTTCCTGCCGTTTCGAAAAGGCCGTTAATCCATCGGTAGTCATTCTGCAGGCCGATGGAGCCGATGGAGGCGATGGATGGGCGGGGTTCGTGGGTATTGAAGAGTGTGGTAGTGGGGGCGTAGATCACTTTCAGGGCGTGGGTCTTATTCCAGGCTTTGATCGTGGCGGCCTGGCGGGCAGTGAACTCGTCCTCGGCGGCGCGTACCCGAGTGGAAGGTAAGTCACTGCCCGGAGTGTCACGGTTTGCGGAAATGAGGTAGGGGTATCCAATCAGTATGACGCGTGTATCAGCGGGATCGGCTAATCGATTTTGAACATGCGACAGCAGCGTCGTGGTGTTCTTCATTGTGGCATCAATTTTCTTGCGCGCCGCATCAACCGAGTCACCACAATGGTTTGCCGAATGGGCTGCTTCCAAGAAACAGTTTTCGACGACGTTGCTGAAATCTAGGTCATTGCCTCCAGCGGTCATGAGAACCACGCTCGTGTGAGGATCCATGGTATCGGCTTGGCCGACAATATTGTGATCTCCGGTAGCAATTCGCGCGCCACTCCAAGCCCGCACATCCGTCTGAAACGTGGTGTCAGCCTGAAACTCCCGATTCAAGTTCCGCATGAGCACAAACCCATAGTTTTTAGGGCTGCGATACGACCCGTCAGCCGGATACCCATCTTTCAACGTGCCGTTACCTGCCGAGTAGGAGTCCCCGAGCACAGTCATCTTCATCAACCGGCGAGGCGGCGTCCACGCCCCGCCGTCAACCGAGACCGGGCCAGCCGGATACGCCCCAATATTGTCGAAGGACTGAAGCCCCAACAACGCCGGAACCGCCTGGACTGTCGCCATCATTGTCCAAGCAGGGGTAACCACAGCACCCGGGAATGACCCGTTCTCCTTCTGCTGCTTGGCAAGCCACGCCTGACCCTTGACCGCCTGATCCTGGTGGCCCGCATCACCAGCCCGATATAGCCCTGGGGCCACACGCGTGGTCGCCCGCACATTCCCCTCACCTGAAAAAGTCCAAGCATCACCCACCTTGGCGGCATCCAACCGTGCCATAAGACTGGCCTTGGCGGCCGCCAACGTTTTCTGCTGATCCGACGTGGCCACCACATGAGACAACGCGGTCAACATGACCCCATCAGTACTAACACGCCCTGCGACATACTCCGGCAGCCCATGAAAGGCATAATCGATCACCGACTTAAACAAGTCGTATGGGATCGGCTTACCCAACCGCTCAAACGCAATCATGTCCAACGCCTGATGCATCGGATGTTCTTTGAACTCAGTCGCCGAGGTCACTGGATTGGCATAGTCGAACCCGCCATAGGTCGTCGACTCGCCAGCCGCCAACAAGGTGATCGTCAGCTTCGCACACGCACCCACCTTCACATCGGTGCAATACGTCGGGCCCTTGGCCTTGATGTCATCCTTGACCTTGGCCAACGTTGGAGAATCAGTCTTACCAGCAGAAATCAACGCCAGAGCCCCATCCAACTCCAGACCCAAATCACCCTTCGTCAGGTCACCACTGTGACTATCGATGTAACCAGCCGCCTTCTGGGCCTCACTGGTATAGGTGCCAGGTCCACCCGCCTGAGCCGAAACCGGGGCCCCCATCGCGCCAGCCGCCACCGCAATCGCCACCAGCGAGCCCACCACTCGCCTATGCCTCGTCGTCGTTTGTATGGTCATGTCTCGCTCCTTCGCGGAAACGTTCCGGCGAGGAAACAGAGCAACACAGGCGTGACACGTCGGCATCAATCCGCAATCCACGACGGAACAAACAACCAAACCCCGATGCGGCTGGTATTCCGACTCCCACACCTTGCGGCATGGATACGGTTGCGGGACAGCGCCGGAATCCCACCGGCTTCCCCAGACCACCCAGGCATCAACCCATCAACCAAGCTGACAGCGAACACACTACTCCAGACGCACTGGAATGATGAGTCGGCTCCTATGTCTCGGCCGTTGGGGATTCACGAGGGTGCGACAACGCCAAGGTCTATGGCAGTAGCCAGATGCAACGCGTCCAGTGAGCGCAGGTTCTGGCCGACGAGGAGCCCTGCATGCCTGAACTGCGCTAGTTCGATGAGATACAGGGACACCTTCGTGAACGGTCGATCTCGTCAATCAAGACAGCTGATTCACTCTCTGCGACCATGAGCTTGGCGGCAGCAGAGGTCTCGAGATATCAGCGGATCATCGTCCGTTGCGCAGATCATCGAGAACGTCCCCGGTCAGTGCGCAGCCCTAGACCTGCCAGGTGTCGTTTCCGGCCAGCAAGGTGGCCAGTGCGGCGTCGCGGGACTCCTGGTCGGTGGTGTCCCCGGCAGCCAGCTTGACCTGGGCGCGAGCCTGGTCGTCATAGGTGGGACGCTCGACGTCACGGAAGATACCAACCGGCGTCTGGTTGACGACGAAGCCGTCATCCAAGTGAGCCAGCTCGAAGGCCAGCGACGGGTCAGCCCGGTGGGAGTCGTGGACGAGCACGTGGTCCATACCCACCTCGGCGACGTCAGCTACCGTCAGCTCGCCACTGACCGGGTCGCGGACCACACCGCGAGAACCATCGGCCCCGAGGAGCACCGGCTCGCCGTCAACCAGACGGATGAGATGCTCGTTGGCCTCAGGCCCCTTGTAGTCGTCGAAGGCCCCGTCATTGAAGATCGGGCAGTTCTGGTACATCTCGACAAACGACGTGCCGCGGTGCTTGGCGGCCGCAGTGAGCACCTGGGCCAGATGCTTGCGGTCGGAGTCGACGGCGCGGGCCACGAAGGAGCATCCGGCACCCAGCGCCACGGCCAGCGGGTTGAACGGGGCATCGATCGAGCCCATCGGGGAAGACTTGGTGACCTTCCCAGCCTCCGAGGTGGGGGAGTACTGGCCCTTCGTCAGGCCGTAGATCCGGTTGTTGAACATGAGGATCGTCAGATTGACGTTGCGTCGCATGGCATGGATGAGGTGGTTTCCGCCGATGGACAGGGCATCGCCGTCACCAGTGATGACGAAGACGGCCAGATCCGGGCGCGACACCGCCACTCCCGTCGCGATGGCCGGGGCACGGCCGTGGATGGAGTGCATGCCGTAGGTGTTCATGTAGTACGGGAAACGCGAGGAACAGCCAATGCCGGAGATGACCACGGCGTTCTCCTTGGCGATGCCAAGATCAGGCAGCACCCCCTGGAAGGTCGACAGGATCGCGTAGTCGCCGCAGCCGGGGCACCAACGGACCTCCTGATCGGAGGCGAAGTCACGACGTTTCAGCGGCTCGATCGCCAGGGGCACACCGGCAAGTCCGGCGGGACGATCCTCGGTGGTGATGTCAGTCATCTCAGGCCTCCTTGGTCTCGTCGTTGCAGTACTGGCACAGTTCCTCGCACAAATCCACAGGGGAGATCGGCAGTCCGCGCACTCGCGAAATCGTGTGCACGTCAACGAGGTATGTCGAGCGCAGCAGCATGGCGAACTGGCCGGTGTTCATCTCGGGGACGACGACATGGCGGTAGCGGCGCAGCACGTCGCCCAGATCCTCGGGCAGCGGGTTGAGGTGACGCACGTGGGCCTGGGCGATGGACAGGCCGCGAGCACGAACCCGACGCACCGCAGCGGTGATCGGGCCGTAGGTGGACCCCCACCCCAACACCAGAACCTCGGCGTCGCCGGAAGGATCATCAACGATGGTCGGGGGGATCGTCTTGGCGATGCCCTTCACCTTGGCCGCGCGGGTGGCGACCATGTCCTCGTGGTTCGCGGGGTCGTAGGAGATGGCTCCGGTGCGGGCCGACTTCTCCAGACCGCCGATGCGATGCTCCAGACCCTTGGTGCCGGGCAGAGCCCACGGACGAGCCAGAGTCTCCGGATCGCGCAGGTACGGCATGAACCGCGGCGAGCCGTCGGCGGCGGTGGCGTTGGGCTCGGTAGCAAAGTTCGGGTCAATGCGCGGAATCTCGTCGAGGTCTGGAACCTTCCACGGCTCCGCACCATTGCCGAGGTAGCCGTCGGACAACATGATGACCGGGGTGCGGTAGGTCACGGCAATTCGGCAGGCTTCCAGGGCGGTGTCGAAGCAGTCCGACGGGGACTTGGCCGCGAGCACCGGGACAGGCGACTCGCCGTTGCGACCGAACAATGCCTGCAACAGATCGGCCTGCTCGGGTTTGGTCGGCATACCGGTGGACGGGCCAGCACGCTGCACGTCGACAACAACGAGCGGCAACTCGGTCATGACGGCCAGGCCGATGGCCTCGGCCTTGAGGCTCATGCCAGGCCCCGACGTCGTCGTCACACCCAGGGAACCAGAGAAGGATGCGCCGATGGCGGAGCTGACCCCGGCGATCTCGTCCTCGGCCTGGAAGGTGATGACGTTGTGGGCCTTGCGTTTGGACAACTCGTGGAGGATGTCGGAGGCCGGGGTGATCGGATAGGAGCCCAGGAACAGCTGCAACCCGGCCCGGTTGGCGCCGGTGATGAGGCCGTAGGCGGTGGCGAGGTTGCCGGTGATCTGACGGTAGGTGCCCTTGGGCATCGGTGCCGGTGCCACCTCGTAGCGGACCCGGAACAGCTCGCAGGTCTCGCCGTAGGCGTGCCCGGCCTTGAGAGCGGCGATGTTGGCGTCGCGAATTTCTGGCTTGGACGCGAATTTGCTGGCCAGGAACTTCTCGGAGGGGCTCAGCGGGCGTCCGTACAGCCAGGTCAACAGGCCCAGGGCGAACATGTTCTTGGCTCGCTCGGAGTTCTTGCGACCCAGGTCGAAGGGTTCGACGGCGGCCACGGCCAAACCTGTGAGGTCCAGTTCGACGACCTGGTAGGACTCCAGGGTGCCGTCGTTGCGCGGATCCTCGTCATAGCCGACCCTCTTGAGGTTCTTCGTCGTGAACTCGGCCGAGTCGAGGATGAGCAGGCCGCCGCGGCGAAGATCGCGCAGGTTGGCGGCCAGGGCAGCCGGGTTCATGGCGACCAGCACGTCAGGCTGGTCTCCTGGGGTGGCGATGTCGTAATTGGCGAAATGCACCTGGAAGCTCGAGACGCCGGGGATGGTGCCTTGGGGGGCACGAATCTCGGCGGGGAAGTTCGGCAGGGTCGAGACGTCATTGCCATGAATGGCGGACTCGGCGGTGAAGCGGTCACCGGTCAACTGCATGCCGTCGCCGGAGTCGCCGGCGAATCGAATGACGACTCGGTCGAGGGACTCGACCTCTCGCTCGTCAGTGGTGTGATGTGCCGTGTCGCTGGAAGGCACTCTGACCTCTTTTCTCGTCGCGGAACTCCGCTGGGGACGTGTCACGTGGACCGCGATGCGCGTCCGGAAGCTTCGGAACCGGCTTCTAACGCTACCATCGCCCAACTGAGGATCGAATGCGCTCATCGACGTTGGCCCTCGTCTCGGGTTGAGCGCCTGTCCACTCCGCTGATCTGGCTCGATGCCACAGCCGGTAGGATGGCCCGGTGAAGTTGGGGGTGAGCTGTCGTCGAAGAATCCGCATCACGTGGTTTGCCTACCTGTATGCATGGCGGTCCCGGGCGGTCCTGGAGGGTCTGGTCGGGACGACTCTCATCACGGCCGGGTCCCTCACCCCGGCCTACCTGCCACTGAACTCACCGTGGTGGTCCCGCCTCGATGAAGCTGGGCTGCGTGGCCCGACCTGGCGCATCGTCGGAACCCTGCTCGTCCTCGTGGGCGTCGGTCTGGTGGTGGATTCCTGGCTTCGGTTGCGTCCCGGTCGAGGACCCAGCGACCATGCCGCCGAGCCGCGTGGCAGACATTTGCGTCGCCATGGCAAGCCTCGTCCGGGGATTCGAGCCGGGCTGCACCCGTGGGCCGTCCTCGGCGTGTGGGGTCTGCCCTTTCTGCTTGCCCCGCCCATCTTCAGCCACGACGCCTACTCCTACGCTGCCCAAGGGTGGCTGCTGGAGAACGGCATCAGTCCTTACGAGGGTTACCCAGGTCTGCTGCCGGGTGCTTTTGCCGACCAGGTGGCCCAGGAATGGCGATACACCAAGACCCCGTACGGTCCGCTGGCACTGGCCGTGCAGCACCTGATCGTCCACCTCACCGGCGACAATCCCTACTGGTCTGCGGTGTTCATGCGGGTCCCAGCCCTTCTCGGCGTCATCGCCCTTGGCCTGTTGATGTCGCGGGTGGCGCGCAGGATCGGTCGTGATCCGCACTTTGCTGCCTGGTTCTCCACCCTCAACCCGATCCTCGTCGTCGATTTCATCGGAGGGGCCCACAATGACTCCCTCATGATGGGGCTGGTCATCATCGGGCTGTGGCTGGCGTGCATGACGAGCTGGTCGTGGCTGATTGGAGCCGTCCTCGTCGGAGCGGCGGCGGCCGTCAAGCAGCCGGCCTTCATGGTCGCTGTGGCATTGCCATTCATCGCTCATCCCATGGAGTCCTGGCGTCCCCGCGACCTCTTCCCAGCTCTGGGACGAGCGGTGGGGTCGCTCGGGATCTCGGTGGCGGTGTTCGCGGGTATCTCGTGGGCTTCAGGTCTGGGGTTTGGCTGGTATCACGCCGTCGATGTTCCCGGCATGGTGCTGACGGTCTCGCCGTTCACCCTCGTCGGCCTGGGGGTGCGCATGATTCTGGGGGTCTTCGGGGCTCACCAGGCAGCGGCTGCCGTCATTCCCATTGCGCAGGCGATTGGCGTGCTGGTGGGGGGCGTGCTCCTGGTCGTCCTGGCCATCCGCCTGCTGCCACGCAAACCGCTGTCCTTCCTGGCACTGGGATTCCTCGTCGTCGCACTGTGCGCACCCGCCCTGCACTCCTGGTACGTGCTCTGGGGGGCGCTGTTGCTGCCCTTGATCGACGACGCTGCCCGGTATGTGCGTCCGGCGGTGTGGACCACCGTCATCCTGTTGTCCTTCGACGCGGTCAACCTGTCGTGGCGCAACAGTGCGGTCGCCCTGGGGGTCGCCCTCGTGCTCGTGCTGGCAGCCCGGCTGGTCTGGCATGAACGCAGTCTGGGGCAGGGGTGGACGCACAAGGATGTCCACGTTCCACATCGACACACAGCCCACGAGGAGTTGTGACCGATATCCTACTGCCATGTCTGTGACCACTCTGACCGCGAGTTCTCAGACCTACCTCAAAGCGATCTGGAGTCTCCAGGAGTGGTCTGACGACCCTGTCAGCACCTCGATGCTGGCGAGCAAGGTGGGTGTGCGTCTCTCGACCGTCTCCGAGGCGGTGCGAAAACTGACCGAACAGGGGATGCTCCAGCACACCCGATACGGGTCAGTCGCCCTGACCGACGAAGGTGCCCGGCACGCCGTGGCCATGGTGCGCCGTCACCGTCTCATTGAGACCTTCCTGGCAGAAACCCTGGGGTATCGCTGGGACCAGGTTCACGAGGAGGCCGACGCCCTCGAGCACGTCGTCTCAGACTTCATGGTGGAGCGCATCGACGAACTGCTCGGCCACCCTGTCAAGGACCCCCACGGCGACCCGATCCCCAGCCCTACCGGAGACATTGAACATCCCGACGGGGCGATGCAACTGTCGACCGTGGGCCCCGGAGAGGCCGTGCGCGTCGAGCGGGTGTCTGACAGCGACCCGGGTCTGCTGCAATTCCTGGCGGAATGCGGGATCGGCGTCGGCACCGTGTTGGAGCCGCGTCCGGGGGCCCCTTACTCCGATTCGATCGAGGTGACCGTGGCTGATCGGGTCATCGCGCTGGGACGGTCGGCCACTGACGCCGTCTGGGTCAGCGTCGAGCCACGAGACTGACCGCGGTGCCGTGCCCGCGTGATGATGCCGTGGCGCGGGCTGAAAAGGTAGACCAGCAAGAACGCCACGCCCTGCACCACGACGACCAGACCGCCGGGGGAGACGTCGAACCAATAGCTGAGATAGATACCGACCACCGTGCACAGCGCTGACAGGCTCGGCGCGATGACGAGCATCCGGGAGAAGCGGTCGGTCAACAGGTACGCCGTCGCTCCCGGAATGATGAGCATCGCCACGACGAGCACAACCCCGACGATCTGCAGGGCGACGACGGCTGTCAGCGCCAGCATCCCGAGCAGGAGAGCCCCGAGGAATCGCGGTGACAAGCCGATGGCGTGGGCGTGGACGGGGTCGAAGGCATACAGGGTGAGATCCCGGCGTTTGAGCAGCAGGACGAGCAGGCTGATGCCGGCCAGGATGGCGATTTGAATCATGTCGCCGTGTGAGATGCCCAGCACGTTGCCGACGATGATGTGGTTGAGGTCGGTCTGACTCGGCGTCGTCGAGATGAGGATGAGTCCGAGGGCGAACATCGTCGTGAAGACAATCCCGATGGCGGCGTCCTCCTTGACTCGACTGGTGCCGCGGACCACCCCGATGAGGAGGACGGCGAGGAATCCGAAGACCACCGCGCCGAGAGCGAAGGGCAGATCGAAGATGTAGGCCAGCGCAACCCCAGGTAGCACGGCGTGAGAGACGGCGTCGCCCATGAGGGACCACCCCACCAGCACGAGCCAGCATGACAGCAGGGCGCACACGACGGCCGCGACGACGCTGGTTGTCAGTGCTCGCACCATGAACGAGTAGCTCAACGGTTCAGTGAGCCATACCAAGGCGTTCATGTCATCCTCTCGGATTCGGTGACGTCAACTCCGAAGGTCAACGCGAGGTTTTCTGGTCGTAGGGCTTCTGCGACCGGACCATGGAACAGGACGGTGCGCAGCAGGAGAACGGCATCGTCGGCGAGGTCAGGCAGCGCGTGGAGATCGTGGGTGGACACGATGAGGGTGTTTCCCTGGGCGGCAAGGTCGCGCAGGAGTCGCACGATCGTCGCCTCGCTGCGTTTGTCGACCCCGGCGAAGGGCTCGTCGAGGAGCATGACGCGGGCGCCCTGGGCAATACCACGGGCGACGAAGGCACGTTTGCGCTGGCCCCCCGACAACTGGCCGATCTGACGGTCTGCCAGGTCGGCCAACTCAACCCGTTCCAGGGCGTCCGCCACCGCGTCGCGATCCTTGGCGCGTGGCCGCCTGGTGAACCCTTGCTGGCCGTAGCGGCCCATCATGACGACATCGCGTACCGACACGGGGAACGACCAATCGACGTCCTCGGACTGCGGGACGTACCCGACGATGCCGCGACGGCGAGCTGCGGTGGGGGAGTCGCCGTCGATGAGGACCTGGCCATGCTCGGGGCGAACCATCCCCATGATCGCCTTGAACAGGGTGGACTTGCCCGATCCGTTCATCCCGATGAGGCCGGTGACCCTGCCGGGTGCGACGGAAACCGTGACGTCGGACAGGGCTACCACGTCCCCGTATCGCACCGACAGGTCGCGGACCTCGACGCCTCCGGTCATGACGCCTTTCCGGTGAGGGCAGTGGTGATGGTGCGGGCGTCGTAGCTCATGAGGTCGAGGTAGGTCGGGACCGGTCCGTCGGCCTGGGAGAGGGAATCGACGTAGAGGGTGCCGCCGAACTTTGCCCCGGTGGAGTTGACGACCTGCTTCATGGGTTTGAGGGACACCGTGGACTCGCAGAACACCGCAGGCACCTTGTTCTTCTTGACGAAGTCGATTGCCGAGGCGATCTGCTTCGGGGTGCCCTCCTGATTGGCATTGACGGCCCACAGGTACTTCTCGGTCAGGCCGGTGTCGCGAGCCAGGTAGGAGAAGGCACCCTCGCAGGTGACGAGGGCACGCTCATTGCGCGGCAGGCCGGACAACTGGTCGGTCATGTCGTCAGTGATCTTCTGCAACTTCTTCTTGTAGGCATCCCCGTTGGAGGTGTAGTCCTTGGCATGGTCCGGGTCGAGCTTGCTGAAGGCCTTGACGATGTTGTCGGTGTAGATCTGCACGTTCTTCGGGCTCATCCAGGCGTGCGGGTTCGGTTTGCCGGCGTACTCGTCCTCGGCAATGTTCATCGGTTCGACTCCCTCGGAGACGACGGCGTGCGGGACGTCAGCAGACTCCACGAACTTCTGGAACCAGCGCTCCAGACCCATCCCGTTGTCGAGGATGAGATCGGCCTTCGAGGCCTTCTTGATGTCGTCGGGGGTGGGCTCGTAGTCGTGGATCTCGGCGCCGGGTTTGGTGATCGACTCGACGGTCAGGTCGTCACCGGCAATGTTCTGCGCGATGTCCTGCAGCACGGTGAACGTGGTGAGGACGACCGGTTTGTCGTGGGATTTCGACGGGTTTGCAGAGCCGCAGCCGGTCAGGGCGAGCGCGACTGCCGCGACGAGGCCGACGGCGATGGCGCGAGGGGAGCGATGCATGGAGACCTCCATGGTAAGGGGAAACACAAAAGTTCGGGCGCCCGAAGTTCGAGTTGAGAGTACATCTTCACCAGAGCTCCTGTCACTGTGACGTGCGCAGGAAACGCGGCATGAAGGCTGCCGCCGGACAACGCATGCCGCGCCCAGCGTGTGTGGGCGATGACTCGGGAAGGTGGCAGGCTTGGGGCCATGAATGAGGTGAAGATCAGCGGTAGTGACGATGTGACGATCACCCTGGATCGTCCCAGAGCCATCAATTCACTGTCCGGCGAGATGCTGGTGGCCATCGAGGAGGCCGTCGAGGATTCGCCGCGCAGTATTGATCTGTCCGGTATGGGGGAGCGCGGCTACTGCTCCGGGGCTGACATCCGCGAGCTTCGCTCGCTGGCTCTGGAGGATCCCGACGCCGCCGGCGACTGGCTGAATCTCGAGTACGACGTCGATGCGGCGATCGCGGACGTCCATACCGGAACCGCGCATCTGCACGGAATCTCCATGGGTGGGGGGCTCGGCCTGGCCCTTCGCCTCGAACGGGTTGAGGCGCGCGAGGATCTCGTCCTGGCGATGCCGGAGACGGGAATTGGCCTGTGGCCCGACGTCGGGGCGTCATTTGAGCTGTCGCGCGCTCCGCGCCTTGTCGGGCGCCACCTGGCCATGACGGGAGCCCCCATCGACGCGGTCTCAGCGCTGTGGGCCGGTCTGGTGGACGAGGTCGTCGACGCTGCCGGCAACCCCGTCAACGTCGATCCCGAGACGTCTCAGCTTGCCTGCGACGCGGTGTGGATTCAGGAGTGCTACAACACCGACGACCCGGTCGAGGTGTGCCGCCGCTTGGCCGATCACCCGGAAGATGCCGCACGCCAGGCAGCCGAGCTGATCGCGACTCGCTGCCCGTTGTCGGTGGGGGTCGCCCTGGCAGCCGTCATCAAGGCCGAGGACGCCTCAGGGCTTGCCGAGGTGCTGGAGACCGACCGCGCCCTGGGGCGCTCCTTCATGCGCGACTCGGACTTCTGCGAGGGGGTGCGGGCTCAACTGGTCGACAAGGACCGCAACCCGCACTGGTCCCACAAGAGTGTGGCTGACGTGCCCGTGCGCCGCGTCGAGGCCATGTTCGACCCGTCGTGACTCACAGGTCGTAGTCGACAACCACAGCCGCGTGGTCGGAGGTGCGCTGGTCGTAGGAGGGGTCGCGGTCGATCGTGGCCGCGACGGCCTTGTTCGCCAATCCCGGTGAGGCCAGGTGATAGTCGATACGCCAGCCGGCGTCATTGGCGAAAGCCTGGCCACGCCAGCTCCACCAGGAATAGGGGCCGTCGGCGTCGGGGTGCTGGGCTCGCACGACGTCAACGAGGGTTTCGGGGGAGACGATGGTGTCGAACCACTGCCTCTCCTCGGGCAGGAATCCCTCGTTGCGCTGGTTGGACTTCCAGTTCTTGAGGTCGGCGTTCTCATGGGCGATGTTGAAGTCGCCCATGACGAGGAAGTGACGCCCCTGAGCCTCGCACTCTTGGCGGCGGGTGCTCAGGTGCTCGCGGAACCCGGCGAGGAAGGTCATCTTGCGGGCCTGCTTCGCCAACGACTTCTCGTCCTTGGGGTCCGGGGTGGCTCCCTTGGGCAGGTACAGGCAGGCGACGGTGAGGGGCGCCTCGGCCAGATCGACTTCGACATATCTCCCCTCGTCAGCGAAGGGAAGCAGCTCGGCGGGAAGTCCGTCGGTGTTTCCGGTGCGGGCTTGTTCAAGATCGGGCGCTTGGCCGCGAGCCATGACGAGGTGGGTGCCCCAGGACCTCACCTCAGCCGGCGCGGTGCGGGTGAGCAGGGCGACGCCATTGCGTCCGGCCAATGAACCTGGCGCCCATGCGACGTGATGATCTCCGAAGGCGCCCTCGGGAAGATCGGCGGGACGGCAGCGCACCTCCTGCAGGCCGATGACGTCGCAGTCGCGGGCCTCCATCCAGTTGGAGAATCCCCGTTTCAGGGCGGCTCGGATGCCGTTGACGTTGAAGCTGGCGATGCGCATGGGCCAGAGTCTGTCACAGGGGTACGACGTGGCGGCGTGACGGTGGCTGCGGCGTCGCTCGTCGCGGTGTGTGAGTCCTCCTCGCTGGCCCTTCTCGGGCTGGTCGACAGGTTCGATTGGTCACGCCGTTGACATGCCTGCTATGATCTTCGATCGCTGGCTTGCGCCAGTGAGGCAGGTTGCCCGAGTGGCCAAAGGGAGCGGTCTGTAAAACCGTCGGTTCGCCTACGTTGGTTCGAATCCAACACCTGCCACACAACCCCCGGGTCGGATGGACCTGGGGGTTGGTTGTGCCACGGCTGGGTCCGTGATCGACGTGTTCGGTCAGGGAAACATCCGAGGTGCGACAGCCCGATTGGCCTGAAAACCGATCCCCGACGGGGGTGTCATCACGGGAATCAGGAGAGTCGGGTTACGATTTGCCAACGATCCGAAGCTCGTGTAGTTTTCTCATTCGTTGCCCCTATAGCTCAGTAGGCAGAGCGTCTCCATGGTAAGGAGAAGGTCAGCAGTTCGATTCTGCTTGGGGGCTCTGAGTGTGAATCGGCCCCACGTACCCGGTGGGCAAGGCCTGAACGGGCGTCGAGGATCACATGGCGGGGTAGCTCAGGGGTAGAGCAAGCGGCTCATAATCGCTGTGTCGCGGGTTCGATTCCCGCCTCCGCTACCAAAACAAACCGGGAAAACTCGGGAGCGCACACTCCACACGGCTCGAAAGTAGGAAAGATGGCCAAGAAGTCCGGCGACGTTCGCCCGAAGATCACGCTCGCCTGCACCGAGTGCAAGGAGCGCAACTACATAACCAAGAAGAATCGCCGCAACAATCCTGATCGCATGGAGCTGGCGAAGTTCTGCCCGCGTTGTCACAAGCACACCGCCCATCGCGAGACCCGCTGACGTCGGGTCGTCAACCCAACAATCTTTGACGAGGGGTCACCTGTTGGTGGCCCCTCGTCGTGTTGTTCGTTCTCGGGGGTTCTGTTCCGTCGGGGGTCTGGGATAGCCTGAACCACATGCCGATCAGTCCTGATGACGTCGGGCGTACGTATCCGACGACAGAGCCCTACCTTGTTACTGCAGAGAAGATTCGGGAGCTTGCCACTGCTCTGGGTGACACTGCTCCGGCCTACCGGGGCGACGACCCCATTGCCCCGCCCACATTCGCCATGGTTCTGGCGTCCCGGGCGTGGGAGGCCTTGTTCGATGACGAGCAGCTTGGTCTCGAGCTGGAGCACATGATCCACACCGATCAGTCCTTCAACTGGATTCGCCCGCTCCACAAGGGAGACGAGGTGACATCCACCCTCAAGATCACCTCAGTTCGTACTCGAGGCAACACAGACATCATCGGTATTGACGTCTCCTTGGATCATGTCAATGGCGAGCACCTGGGCAACGCCACCTCTACCCTGTGGCACACCCGCCCGGAGGCCACTGCATGAGCGTGCACCTGACCGAGGGTCAGACATTCGGGCCGCGCACCATCGGCGTCACCCGGACCACCTTGGTTCGCTATGCCGGTGCGTCGGGGGATTTCAACCCGATCCACCACAGCGACCGTGCTGCCCGAGAGGCTGGCATGGACGGTGTCATCGCTCACGGCATGTGGACGATGGGGGCAGCCTTGGGAGCCGTCATCGAATGGGTCGGGGGACCCGAGCGGGTGGTGGCCCAGCGAGCTCGCTTCACCCGCCCGGTGCTCGTGCCCGACACCAAGGAGGGGTCGTGTATCGAGGTCGCTGCCACGGTGCGCAAGGTTGCCGACGACACCGCGACCCTCGGTGTTGACGTCACGTGCGGCGGACAATCCGTGCTCGGACGAGTTGAGGTCGTCGTCAAGCAGGAGGAGCGGTGAGTACCACTGTGATCGGCCCCTACGAGGACGACGATCCCACCGAGGCCTGCAGCACCATCCACCATGAGGCGATCGGCGCCACGCCCACCCTCAACGGAGGCGACGGCCTCCCCCTCGCCCCGCTGACGACGTTCAAGGTTGGTGGTCCGGCGCGTCACCTCGTCATTGCCACGACCAATGACGAACTGCTGCAGACCGTCCGGGATTGTGATCGACGCGGCGAGCCCTGCCTCGTGCTCGGCGGCGGTTCCAATGTCCTGGTCGGTGACGACGGTTTCGACGGCACTGTCGTGCGCGTCGCGACCTCGGGCCTGTCTGCCGAGGTGTCCTCGTGCGGTGGTGCTCTCGCGACGGTTGCCGCCGGTCAGGTCTGGGACGATTTCGTCGTCCATGCCATCGAGCAGGAGTGGATAGGCCCGGAGTTCCTGTCCGGCATCCCCGGTCTGGTCGGCTCGACGCCCATCCAGAACGTCGGTGCCTATGGTGTCGAGGTCAGCGAGTTCATCGCCCGGGTGCGAACCTGGGACCGCGTCGATGACACCCAGCGCACCTTCACCGCCGACCAGTGCGGCTTCGGGTATCGCTCCAGCCGGTTCAAGGCGGAGCCAGACCGTTACGTCGTCCTGGACGTCACGATGCAGTTCAACCTCGGTACCCGGTCGTTGCCGGTCCGGTACGCCGAGTTGGCGCGCCGTCTGGAGGTCGAGCCGGGGGAGCGGGTCAACACATCCACGGTTCGCCGGACGGTCCTGGCGCTGCGTAATGGCAAGGGTATGGTCCTCAATCCTGACGACCACGACACCTGGAGTGCCGGGTCCTTCTTCACCAACCCGCTGGTGGCCCCCGATGCTGTCCCCGACGGCGCCCCCGCCTTTGCCCAGCCTGATGGTCGGGTGAAGACCAGCGCAGCATGGCTCATTGACCACGCTGGTTTCGGCAAGGGGTTCGCGGTTCGCCACGGCGCCCCGGCCAGCCTGTCGACCAAGCACGTTCTGGCCTTGACCAATCGCGGCGGAGCCAGTTCCGACGACCTCACTGCTCTGGCGCGCACCGTCATCGACGGAGTGCGCGAGGCATACGGCATCACCCTGGTGCCCGAGCCGCGCCTCGTCGGGTGCACCATCTGAGGGCGGCGAATACCCAATCAGACTGACGACCCTCCAACCGCGCCTGGCGTGGTTTGGAGGGTCGCCTGTCGTGGTGGTGGGCCCAAGGGTCAGAATTGATCTATGACGACTCCGCTGACCGACTTGTCCCATGATGACCTGTCCGCCCTACACGAGCAGCTCAGCAGCGAGCATGCTGAGCTCGTCGCCCGTGGTGTCCGTCTCGACATCACCCGCGGCAAGCCCTCCTCGGCACAGCTTGACCTCAACGCGGACCTGCTGACGATGGATGTGCCTGCTCACGCCGAGGATGGACAGGACATCCGCAACTACGGAGGCAAACGCGGACTGCCCGAGATCCGCCGCATCTTCGGTGAGCTGCTGGGGGTCGACGTCGACCACATCATCGCCGCCGACAACTCGAGCCTGTCGATCATGCACGATCTCGCGATGTACGCCGTCGTCCACGGCATCGCTGGCGAGAAGCCGTGGTTTGGCCGCAACGTCAAGTTCATCGCCCCGGTCCCCGGCTATGACCGCCACTTCGTTATCTGCGAGCACCTCGGCATCGAGATGATCCCGGTGGAACTGGGAGAGCATGGCCCCAACGTCGACGAGGTCGCCAGGTTGGCTGCTGACCCGTCGGTCAAGGGCATGTGGGTGGTGCCGATGTACGCCAACCCCAACGGCGTCATCTACGACGAGCAGACCGTCCGCGCCCTGATGTCGATGCCTGCTGCCCCCGATTTCCGCATATGGTGGGACAACGCCTACGCCCTGCACCACCTCACCGACGCCGAGCCTGCCCCGCTGCCGGTGCTGCAGTGGGCCGAGGAGGCTGGCAATCCGGATCGCGTCTTCGAGCTGGCATCCACGTCCAAGATCACCTTCGCCGGCGACGGTGTGTCCTTCCTGGCCTCCTCGAAGGCCAATCTGGACTGGTACTTCGACCACGCGGGGATCCGCTCGATCGGCCCTGACAAGGTCAATCAGATGCGCCACGCGAAGTACCTGGGGGACGCCGAGGGTGTCCGCAAGCTCATGGGTGC
Source organism: Cutibacterium equinum (assembly GCF_028021195.1). Lineage (NCBI taxonomy): Bacteria > Bacillati > Actinomycetota > Actinomycetes > Propionibacteriales > Propionibacteriaceae > Cutibacterium > Cutibacterium equinum. The sequence goes on along the minus strand of NZ_CP115668.1, from coordinate 1,898,211 downwards.
TCACCGGGCGATCCTGGCCCCGAAGTTCGCCCTCGTCGATGACATTCTCACCAACCGTCTGGGCGGTCGTGGCGTCGCCACCTGGACTCACCCGAGCGGCGGTTACTTCGTCACCCTCGACGTCATGGATGGCACGGCTGCCCGTGTGGTGTCCTTGGCCAAAGAGGCCGGCATCTCCCTCACCCCGGCCGGGGCGTCCCACCCGCTGGGCCATGACCCCCACGATCGCACCATCCGACTCGCACCGTCCTTCCCCGGTATGGACGAGCTACGTGAGGCCATGGAAGGCGTGGCGACCTGTGTCCTGTTGGCAGCCGCTGACAAACTCCTCACCGCCTGAGCACGCCTGGTCCCGATCTGGGAACTCCCGCTGGGAAGGCCCCGCACAATCTCACGACGTGTGTGGGGCCGTGGCGTCGCGTATCCTGAAGGCCAACTAGTCTGCTGTATGTTGCAGGAAGGGGCATGCCCGTGGCTGACGACGACGGACTCAACCTGTTCGACGACCCGGATGATGTCGAGGGCGACCACGGTTTCGACCCTGACGCCAGCGCCGCACCTCGGCGTGGACTTCCGGCCGAGGACGCTGAGCCGACCGCTGGGCGGCGCGGTTACGACCCGGACACGGAGGATGCGACCGTCGACGAGCTCTTCGAGGAGCGCCCTGACGACGAGGACAGTGTGGCATCTGCAACGGCGGTCAAGCGGAAGCGACGCTGGCCGAAGGTTTTCCTGGCGATCGTCCTGGCGCTGTTGCTCATCGTCGTCGGCGTCGTCGCCTACTACCTGAGGTCGGTCAATGTCGGCATGGAGAAGGTCAATCGCGCCCCGGTGGCGGTGCAGGGTACCCGTCCCCCCTCGGTCGAGACCGGTGCGCAGACCTTCGTCCTCGTCGGTTCGGACTCCCGCGGATGGGATCGTGGTCGTTCTGACACCCTCATGGTTGCCTACCTTCCCGCCAACCGGGAGAAGCTCTACCTCATCAGCTTCCTGCGTGACATGTGGGTGACGATCCCGGCCAATGACGTCGTCAAGAAGGATTCCAAGGCCAAGATCAATGCCGCGTACTCATGGGGTGGCATGCCCCTGGCGATCCAGGTGCTCGAGGGGCTGACCGATGTCAAGATGGACCACGGCGTCGTCATCGACTTCAACGGGTTCAAGACTCTCAGCCGGGACGTTGGCGGCATCCAGGTCTACAACCCGCAGGAATTCGACAGCATGGGTCACCATTTCGACAAGGGTAACGTCACCCTCGAGGGAGACAGTGCCCTGGCCTACGTCCACGAGCGCAAGTCCCTCAAGCGTGGCGACGTGGACCGTGCCGCCAACGAGAGGGCCGTTCTCACTGCGATGATCGACAAGATTTTCTCGATGGACACGCTGACCAACCCCAAGAAGTTCTCCCAGGTGGTGTCGGACGCCGGCTCGACGATGACGGTTGACGACGGGCTCACGAACAAGGAGGTGCGCAAGCTGGCGACCAGCCTCAAGTTCGACTCGGGGGCTGACATCGTCTCCGTGCAGGCTCCGATCAAGGGTTTTGGCACGTCGAAGGACGGTCAGCAGTACGACATCGTCGACGAAGCTGGCATGGAGGAGTTGGCACAAGCGATGCGAACTGACACCATGGACCAATACGCGGCCAAACATCCGGCGTGATGGATGGTCGGCAGGGGGTTGTGGAGACGGTTCGCGATTCTGATTCGACGTGAGGCCGTATTCTCTCCTATACTCCCTGTGCTGGTGTTGCCGCTGTGGTAGCACCGAAGGGCACTAGCTCAATTGGCAGAGCAGCGGTCTCCAAAACCGCAGGTTGGGGGTTCAAGTCCCTCGTGCCCTGCGAGACGCATATGCGGGGCGTATCCCTGGTGCGCAGCCGTGGCGAAGTCCTGATCCACGGCACTATCCATCAGGCAGGACCCGAAGGAACAGCGTGACCGACGAGAAGCGAAACCTCAGTGACGGAGAAGATCCTTCCGTCGAGGGGGAGCTGTCTTTGAGGGGGGAGGACCTGGCCTCCAGCGACCTTCCGGAGGCGCAGGAGTACGATGTCGTCGACCCCGAGGCTGAGGAGTTGACGACTCCTGACGATGTCGTCGACAAGACCCTTGGCAAGGCCGATCCCGAGGACATGGTGGTCGACGATCCGGAGCAGCTCGAGGAAGCCGAGAAGGTTGCCGCCTCTGCTCGCTCCAGCCGCCCGGTGCGCAAGAAGGACGCTGCTGGTAAGCCAGCCCGTCGTGGCAAGCCGGTGCGCAAGGGCACCGAGGAGACTCGTGACGGCGACGAGGAGCCCGACACCGCTTCTGATGCCAAGGCCGCCGGCCCCAAGCCGAAGCGTGAACTGACCAAGGCTCCCGTCCGCAAGCAGAGCAGCACGCAGAAGACTGTCGACAAGGGCAGCCATCGCACTGGTCCGGTGACCTTCACCAAGCAGTCGGTTGGTGAGCTGCGCAAGGTCAAGTGGCCAACCGGCGAGGAGCTGGGGCAGTACTTCCTCGTCGTCCTCGTTTTCGTTCTGCTCATCATCGCTTATGTCAGTGGCTTGGACGTCCTGTTCGGATGGATCATCATCAAGCTCTTTGGCAACTGACGATCACATTGGAGAATTGACCTGTGACTGACAGCCCTCACTTCAGCGAGAACGACGACGTCGAGATCAACCTCGACGCGTTGACCCCCGACCAGACCGAGGAGAAGGACGACGAGGTCGAGATCGACCTTGGCGACCTCGGCGAGGAGGACTCTGCCAAGGAGCCTGAGATCAACCTCGACTTCGGTGACGACGAGTCCGACAACAGTTCGGATGACGACATCGCCCGTAACCTCGGCATCGGCCAGGCCGCCGAGGAGCAGGAGGAACCCGAGGAGGACGAGCCGTCCGAGGCTGACAACCAGGATGCCGTTGACGCCGCCATTGAGCAGTTGCGCGACGAGCTGTCGGCGAAGTTCGGCGAGTGGTACGTGCTGCACACCTACTCCGGCATGGAGAACAAGGTGAAGCAGAACCTCGACGCTCGTGTGCAGAACTTCAACATGGAGGACTACATCTTCGAGACGGTCGTGCCCACCGAGGAGGTCGTCGAGATTCGTAACGGCACCCGCCGCACGATCACCAGGGTGTACCTGCCCGGTTACGTGCTGGTGCGCATGGACCTGACCGATGACTCGTGGGGCATCGTGCGCCACACCCCGTCGGTGACCGGGTTCGTCGGTCAGTCGGCCACCCCGATCCCGTTGACCTTCGACGAGGTCGTCACGATGCTGACGCCGTCGGTCGTCGCCAAGGTCAGTCACGAGAATGCCGACAAAGCCCCCTCGCCCAAGGCCAAGCCGAAGGTTGAGGTCGTTGATTACGAGGTTGGCGAGTCGGTGCAGATCACCGATGGTCCATTCGCTGGTGTCCCGGCCCAGATCACCGAGATCAACGTCAACAACCAGCGCGTCAAGGCCCTGGTCGAGATCCTCGGACGTTCCACCCCCGTGGACCTCGAGTTCAACCAGATCGAGAAGATCTGATCCTGATTTTGGACCCACCGGCCAAGTCGCTTAGACTTGGCCGGTGCGTCTGTGTCCGGACGCTCGTCACGCCCGGACTCGCATTGACGGCATCAACCGGTGCCGTCACCACTGAAAGAAGGACCCATCAATGCCTGCTAAGAAGAAAGTAGCGGCTCTCGTCAAGGTCGCTCTCCAGGCTGGACAGGCCACCCCGGCCCCGCCAGTCGGTACCGCTCTTGGTCCCCATGGTGTCAACATCATGGAGTTCTGCAAGGCCTACAACGCTCAGACTGAGGGACAGCGCGGAAACGTCGTCCCGGTCGAGATCACCATCTACGAGGACCGCTCCTTCAGCTTCGTCCTCAAGACCCCGCCGGCCGCCGAGCTCATCAAGAAGGCTGCCGGAATCAAGAAGGGCACCGAGAACCCGCTCACGCACAAGGTCGGCAAGATCACCAAGGACCAGGTCCGCGAGATCGCCCAGACCAAGATGCCTGACCTCAATGCCAACGACGTCGAGGCCGCCATGAAGATCGTGGCCGGCACCGCCCGCTCCATGGGCGTCGAGGTCGAGGCCTGAGGCTCACAACCCCACAGACAATTCTTGTGGAGGGGCACGCGCTGCCCTCACCACACCTGGTGAAAGGAACCAGACATGAAGCGCAGTAAGGCATATCGCGCAGCCGCCGAGAAGGTGAACGCTGACCAGCTCTACTCCCCGGAGGAGGCCTTGGCCCTGGTCGCGTCCGGTGCGTCGGCCAAGTTCGACGAGACCGTCGACGTGGCCATCCGTCTTGGCGTCGACCCCAAGAAGGCCGACCAGATGGTTCGCGGTACCGTCAACCTTCCCAACGGCACTGGCAAGACGTCACGGGTCCTCGTCTTCGCCACCGGTGAGAAGGCCGAGGCCGCCCGCGCTGCGGGCGCCGACGAGGTCGGTGACGACGACCTCATCGCCAAGGTTCAGGGTGGATACCTGGACTTCGACTCCGTGGTCGCCACCCCGGACATGATGGGCAAGGTTGGCCGTCTGGGCCGTGTCCTCGGTCCCCGTGGCCTGATGCCGAACCCCAAGACCGGTACCGTCACCATGGACGTCGCCAAGGCTGTCTCCGACATCAAGGGCGGCAAGATCGAGTTCCGTACCGATCGTTACGCCAACCTTCACTTCCTCATCGGCAAGGCGTCCTTCGGGCCGGAGAAGCTGGCTGAGAACTACTACGCGGCTCTCGACGAGATCCTGCGTCTCAAGCCGAACTCCGCCAAGGGGCGTTACCTGCGCAAGGTGACCGTCTCCTCGACGATGGGTCCTGGTGTGCAGATCGATCCTGCCGCAGAGCGCGTCGCTGAGTGACCACCTGAATGACGACGGCCCCCGCAGCGTTGAGCGCTGCGGGGGCCAATTTGGTTCTGCACCCTCGGTCAGTTATGCTGTGCAAGTTGCCGTAGACCGCTGGTCGGGATGTCCCGCCAAGCATCCGGAGTGACGGATGGCCCGCGCAGGTGAACGCCGAGATGCTTTCGCTACCCCGTCGTGCGCCTGTGCACCGGGGTTTTTCTTTTGTCCTCCCTACGGCTCCGATGCTGGCAGCCCTGCTGTTGGCATGACGTACGAGAAGTGGGAAGGAGACCCAATGGCTAGGCCTGACAAGGTCGCTGCGGTCGCCGAGCTGAAGGAGAAGTTCTCCTCGGCCGACGCCACCGTGCTGACCGAGTACCGCGGTCTCTCCGTGTCGGCGCTCAAGGATCTGCGCCGTTCGCTGGGGAGTGACGCCACCTATGCCGTTGCGAAGAACACCCTGACCCGCATCGCCGCCAAGGAGGCGGGTATCGAGGGACTTGACGAGCAGCTCGTCGGCCCCACCGCCCTCGCCTTCATCAACGGTGACGTGGCCTCCGTGGCCAAGGGTTTGAAGGACTTCGCAAAGGACAACCCGCTCCTGGTCATCAAGGGCGGCGTGATGGACGGCAACGTCCTCGACGCCGACCAGGTCAAGAAGCTTGCCGATCTCGAGTCCCGTGAGGTCCTCCTCGCCAAGCTCGCCGGTGGCCTCAAGGCCAATCTCACGAAGGCCGCTGTGGTCTTCAATGCCCTGCCGTCCAAGGCTGCTCGCGGCCTTGGCGCCCTGCAGGAGAAGGCTGCCGCCGATCCGTCGGTGATCGGTGGAGCCGGAGAGGCTTCCGACCAGGAGCCCAAGACAACCGAGACCCCTGAGGCGTCCGCCGCCCAGGACAACACCAACGAGTGAAAGGACGCCCATCATGGCGAAGCTCAGCAACGAAGAGCTCCTTGACGCTTTCAAGGAGATGACCCTCATCGAGCTCTCCGAGTTCGTGAAGCAGTTCGAGGAGACCTTCGACGTCTCCGCCGCCGCCCCGGTGGCTGTCGCCGCTGCTGCCGGTGCCCCGGCTGCCGGTGGCGAGGCCGCTGCCGCTGCGGACGAGAAGGACGAGTTCGACGTCATCCTCGAGTCGGCCGGCGACAAGAAGATCCAGGTCATCAAGGAGGTCCGTGGCCTCACCAGCCTGGGCCTGAAGGATGCCAAGGACCTCGTCGAGGGCGCTCCGAAGCCCGTCCTCGAGAAGGCCAAGAAGGAGGACGCCGAGAAGGCCAAGGAGGCTCTCGAGGCTGCCGGTGCCACCGTCACCCTCAAGTGACCTGGTGAGGGTCGCCCGAAGTGGCGACTGAAAAAACTTTGCGCCGCCCCCTTGTGGGGCGGCGCAATTGTATTTTAGTCTCCTCCCTAACCGAGATGGGATGTATTCCCGACAAGCTGACCGATGCTCCGGCTCAGGGCGCTTCGGTGATGCGCATGGTTAGTTGGATGTCGCGGTGTCTGCCACCACAAGCGGTATTCCACGATGCGGGAAAATGATCGCGATTGCGGGGTGACGTCATGACCGGGACAAGGATTGAGCAATGGCCTTGGGCTGGTGGCCCTGAGGTTGACTGGCTGCGCGGGTCTGGCGTCTGTGGGGCTGATCCCATTGGGGTGGTCACTGCTGCTGGCCGAGATCTTGTCGTCCTCGGTCTGCTTGACGACTGGCGGTCCAGCGACGGAAATCTAGGGTGTGGAGGAGTCCTGCTGGGCGGGGAAGGGCCGATCCTCGTGGTGTGGGACAAGTCTGGTGTGCGGGTCTTACCGTCCGGATGCCCCGCCCTGCCGTGGCTGGTCGTCGAACCCGAGGGGGAGCTCGCGGAGATACTGGCAGCCCTCATCCGTGCCGTGCCGACCCAGTGGTGCCAGGAGTCCTTCGAGGATCTGCCCGAGAACCAGGATGCGGTCACCCTTCCCGAGGATCCTGAGTGGGCCGGTGCCCATCTACCGATCCCGGTTCCGCAAGGGGCCCAGGCAGAATACCTGCTGGTCGTCGGTCGTCGAGGCGGCAGTGTCGTCATGCGCGAATGTGCTGGCATCTGTGATGACTGGTGGCAGGACCCCGCTGATCTGGAGGCCGTCGACTGCGTTCCCGAGGGCGTTGGCCTACCGGAGGGTTGGAATGGCGTGACGTTGGGTCGGACCCACCCCGGCCATCCCACCTTCGTCACCGAGGACGTGTCTGGGGCCACGATCTTGTGTGGGGAAGTGGCCGGTGATCCGGTGGCTGAGATCGTCAACGGCCAGTTGCGTCGCCTTCGTGCCCCGGCGCTACCAACCTGCGCACTGCTCACCGCCAGGTCCACCGCTGAGGGCCGGGCACAACTGGACCCCGGTGCGACTCTCATCGTCACTGACGCCGAGATCCTTGCTGGGTGGGGGAGTACGGCTCGTCCTCATCGCTCCTTGCATCATCTCAGTGCGGAGGGTGACCACCTCGTCATCATCGACCACGGACCATTGCTGCCGGCACATCGCCCGGCTGACGGGGCACAGGAGTATCACAGTGCCGTCGTGGTACGCCGTGAACGAGGGGGCGCACCGATGACAACGACCCTGTGGTGGGCTCCCGGCGACGACACACCCCGCCAGGTCGGGAAGAACTGTTTGGCTGGTCATGTGGTCGAAGGGTGGTACCACCCCTTCGCCGGAAAACCGGTCGATCCGTTGCTCCTCGGGCTGTGGCGAGAACTCGTCGGGTGAGCCCTCGTCTTTCCCCGACGGCTGGGTCGCCCTGAGTGCGCTTGCATTGTCTGTGATAATGTCGTAGACTCATTCCTTGCACCATAGCCAGCGATCGCCCATGCTTGACGTGGGCGGTTCGTCATGCCCCCAGACCGGCCGACGGGTCGGTTGTAGGAGTTCTCGGAAGGACCGCACATTGGCCGCCACGCGCACTGCGTCGAAGAACACCAACGCCATTTCGCCCCAGTCGGGACGAATCTCATTTGCCAAGATTCACGAACCGTTGGAGGTTCCCAACCTTCTCGACCTGCAGGTTGAGTCGTTCAACTGGCTCGTCGGCAATGAGATATGGCAGTCCCATGTGGACGCCGCCCTCGCAGAGGGGCGCACCGACATCAACACCAAGTCCGGCCTCGAGGAGATCTTCGAGGAGATCTCCCCGATCGAGGACTACTCCGAGACGATGTCCCTGTCTTTCCGGGACCACCGTTTCGAGGATCCGAAGCACACCGTTGACGAGTGCAAGGATCGTGACACCACCTACGCGGCTCCGCTGTTCGTGACCGCGGAGTTCATGAACAATGAGACCGAGGAGATCAAGTCCCAGACGGTCTTCATCGGTGACTTCCCGCTCATGACCTCCAAGGGCACCTTCATCATCAACGGCACCGAGCGTGTCGTCGTCTCCCAGTTGGTGCGTTCTCCCGGTGTCTACTTCGAGAAGACTGCCGACAAGACCTCCGACAAGGACATCTTCACCTGCAAGGTGATCCCGTCTCGTGGCGCCTGGCTTGAGTTCGAGATCGACAAGCGCGACACCGTGGGCGTGCGTCTGGACCGCAAGCGCAAGCAGAACGTCACCGTCTTCCTCAAGGCGCTCGGCTGGACCGCCGACCGTATCCTCGAGGAGTTCGGCGACCACGAGTCGATCCGTCAGACCCTTGAGAAGGATCACGGCGTCGAGACCCAGGATCAGGCCCTCCTCGACATCTACAAGAAGCTGCGTCCAGGCGAGCCGCCGTCGCGTGACGCCGCCCAGCAGCTGCTGGAGAATTACTACTTCAACCCGAAGCGTTACGACCTGGCCAAGGTTGGTCGTTACAAGATCAACAAGAAGCTGGGCCTGTCGCTGCCGTTCGACCAGCAGGTGCTGACGATCGACGACATTGTCGCTGCGATCCACTACGTGTGTGCTCTGCACGAGGGCACCGAGACGCTTCCTCGCGAGGGTCGTGAGGATGTCGTCGTCGAGGCTGACGACATCGACCACTTCGGCAACCGTCGCCTGCGTACCGTCGGTGAGCTCATCCAGAACCAGTTGCGTACCGGTCTTGGCCGTATGGAGCGCGTCGTGCGTGACCGCATGACCACCCAGGACATCGAGGCCATCACCCCGCAGACCCTCATCAACATCCGTCCGGTGACGGCTGCGATCAAGGAGTTCTTCGGAACCTCCCAGTTGTCGCAGTTCATGGACCAGAACAACCCGCTGGCCGAGATGACCCACAAGCGTCGTCTGTCGGCCCTGGGCCCCGGCGGTCTGTCCCGTGACCGGGCCGGCATGGAGGTCCGAGACGTCCACCCGTCTCACTATGGCCGTATGTGCCCGATCGAGACCCCTGAGGGTCCGAACATCGGTCTGATCGGTTCGCTGGCCTCCTTCGCCCGCGTCAACGCCTTCGGTTTCATCGAGACCCCGTACCGCAAGGTCGTCGACGGCCAGGTCACCGACCAGGTTGTCTACCTGACCGCTGACGAGGAGGATCGTCACGTCATCGCCCAGGCCAATGCCAAGCTCGATGACGAGGGCCGCTTCGTCAACGACCGTGTTCTGGTGCGTCAGCGTCACGGCGAGGCCGACGAGGTCCCGAACTCCGAGGTTGACTACATGGACGTCTCCCCGCGCCAGATGGTGTCGGTGGCGTCGGCCCTCATCCCCTTCCTCGAGCACGACGATGCTTCGCGAGCCCTCATGGGTGCCAACATGCAGCGTCAGGCCGTGCCGCTGGTGCGTACCGAGGCCCCGTTCGTCGGAACTGGTATGGAGTACCGCTGTGCGGTTGACGTCGGTGACGTCACCCTCGCCGAGAAGGCCGGTTCGGTGTTGTCGGTGAGCGCTGACCTCATCGACATCGCCTGTGATGACGGCACCTACCAGACCTACAAGCTGGAGAAGTTCCGCCGTTCCAACGCTGGTACCTGCATCAACCAGCGCCCGTTGGTCACGGTGGGCCAGCGCGTCGAGGTGGGTACCCCGCTGGCTGACGGCCCATCGACCGACAAGGGAGAGCTCGCCCTTGGTCGCAACATGCTGGCTGCCTTCATGCCGTGGCAGGGCCTCAACTATGAGGACGCCATCATCTTGTCCCAGCGCATCGTCTCCGACGACGTCCTCACCTCGATCCACATCGAGGAGCACGAGGTCGACGCCCGTGACACCAAACTGGGCGCTGAGGAGATCACCCGGGACATCCCGAACGTCTCCGAGGACATGCTGTCCAACCTGGACGAGAACGGCATCGTGCGCATTGGCGCCCAGGTCGGCACTGGCGACATTCTCGTCGGCAAGGTCACCCCGAAGGGTGAGACCGAGCTGACCCCTGAGGAGCGTCTGCTGCGCGCCATCTTCGGTGAGAAGGCCCGCGAGGTCCGTGACACCTCCCTCAAGGTTCCCCACGGCGAGGAGGGCACCGTCATCGGCGTGCGCGTCTTCGACGCCGAGAACGGTGACGAGCTGGCCCCCGGCGTCAACCAGATGGTTCGCGTCTACGTCGCTCAGAAGCGCAAGATCTCGATCGGTGACAAGCTCGCCGGACGCCACGGTAACAAGGGCGTCATCTCGAAGATCCTGCCTGTGGAGGACATGCCGTTCCTGCCGGACGGCACCCCGGTTGACATCATCCTCAACCCGCTGGGTGTGCCTTCTCGAATGAATGTCGGTCAGGTCCTCGAGATGCACTTGGGCTGGATCGCCCACTCCGGTTGGGACATCACCCAGGCCGAGGGCGATTGGGCTGAGCGTCTGCGCGAGGTCGGTCTCATCGACGTTCCCGAGGAGTCCCGTCTGGCCACCCCGGTCTTCGACGGTGCCACCGAGGAGGAGATCACCGGACTGCTGCAGTACGGTCACCCGACCCGCGACGGGGACATGCTCGTTGACTCTGACGGCAAGGCCACCCTCTTCGACGGCCGTACCGGTGAGCCCTTCCCGTCCAAGGTGGGTGTGGGCTACATGTACATGCTCAAGCTGCACCACTTGGTTGACGACAAGATCCACGCCCGTTCCACTGGTCCGTACTCGATGATCACCCAGCAGCCCCTCGGAGGTAAGGCTCAGTTCGGTGGTCAGCGGTTCGGTGAGATGGAGGTGTGGGCCATGGAGGCCTACGGCGCCGCCTGGGCGCTGCAGGAGCTGCTCACCATCAAGTCCGATGACGTTCCGGGCCGTGTCAAGGTCTACGAGGCGATCGTCAAGGGCGAGAACATCCCGGAGCCGGGCATCCCTGAGTCCTTCAAGGTGCTCGTCAAGGAGATGAAGTCTCTCTGCCTGAATGTGGAGGTGCTCAACTCGGAAGGCCAGGAGATCGACCTGCGCACCTCCGAGGAGGACTCCCAGTCCGGTCTGGGTATCGACATCGGGCGTCGTCCCGGCGTCGACAACGCCATGGCCGACTGACCTGCCCATCATGCCGGGGCGACGCTGTTGCCCCGGCCCCCTGAACACAGTCCGTTTGACGGGGGTGGGGACGGGCCCGGACAACCCGACCCACACAGACACCCCGACTGGAACCCCTCCCTGACGAGGAGGGGGTACCGCCCACCCATGTGGGGGAAAGAGAACAATCGTGCTGGACACCAACTACTACGATCGGTTGCAGATCGGCCTGGCCACGGCCGACCAGATCCGTGCGTGGAGCCACGGCGAGGTCAAGAAGCCTGAGACCATCAACTACCGCACCCTCAAGCCCGAGCGTGACGGCCTCTTCTGCGAGAAGATCTTCGGCCCGACCCGTGACTGGGAGTGCTACTGCGGCAAGTACAAGCGCGTCCGCTTCAAGGGCATCGTCTGTGAGCGCTGCGGCGTCGAGGTGACCCGTTCCAACGTGCGTCGTGAGCGCATGGGACACATTGAGCTGGTCGCCCCGGTGACCCACATCTGGTACTTCAAGGGAGTTCCCTCCCGTCTGGGTTACCTGCTCGACATCGCCCCGAAGGATCTGGAGAAGGTCATCTACTTCGCGGCGTACATGATTACCGCCGTCGACGAGGAGGCTCGTCACCGCGACCTGCCGTCGCTGGAGGCCAAGGTACAGACCGAGCGCTCCCGCATGGAGCAGCGTCGTGATTCCGAGCTTGAGGCCCGCCGGGTCAAGCTTGAGGAGGACATGGCTCAGCTCGAGGCCGACGGTGCCAAGGCTGACATCCGCCGCAAGGTCAAGGACGGCGCCGAGAAGGAGCTCAAGCACATCGAGACCCGCGCCCAGCGCCAGATCGATCGTCTCGACGCCGTGTGGGATCGTTTCAAGAACCTCAAGGTCCAGGATCTTGAGGGTGACGAGATCCTGTACCGGGAGATGAAGTCGCGTTTCGGCAAGTACTTCGAGGGGTCGATGGGTGCCGAGGCCATCAAGCGTCGTCTCCACGACTTCGACCTGGCTGCCGAGGCCGAGAATCTGCGCGAGGTCATCAAGACTGGCCGTGGCCAGAAGAAGACCCGCGCCCTCAAGCGTCTCAAGGTGGTGCAGGCCTTCCTCGAGTCCGGCAACTCGCCGGAGGGCATGGTCCTGGACTGCGTCCCGGTCATCCCGCCGGACCTGCGCCCGATGGTGCAGCTCGACGGTGGCCGCTTCGCCACCTCGGACCTCAACGACCTCTACCGTCGCGTCATCAACCGAAACAATCGCCTCAAGAGGCTGGTTGACCTCGGCGCCCCGGAGATCATCGTCAACAACGAGAAGCGAATGCTCCAGGAGGCCGTCGACTCCTTGTTCGACAACGGTCGTCGTGGACGTCCGGTGAGTGGGCCGGGTAACCGTCCGCTCAAGTCGTTGTCTGACATGCTCAAGGGCAAGCAGGGGCGTTTCCGTCAGAACCTGCTCGGTAAGCGCGTCGACTACTCGGGTCGTTCGGTCATCGTCGTCGGCCCGCAGCTCAAGATGCACCAGTGCGGTCTGCCCAAGACGATGGCTCTGGAGCTGTTCAAGCCCTTCGTCATGAAGCGTCTGGCTGACCTGGAGCACGCCCAGAACGTCAAGTCGGCCAAGCGCATGGTCGAGCGCCAGCGTCCGGTGGTGTGGGATGTCCTCGAGGAGGTCATCAAGGAGCACCCGGTTCTGTTGAACCGTGCACCTACCCTGCACCGTCTGGGTATTCAGGCCTTCGAGCCCCAGCTCATCGAGGGTAAGGCCATCCAGTTGCATCCGCTCGTCTGCTCGGCCTTCAACGCTGACTTCGACGGTGACCAGATGGCTGTGCACCTGCCGCTGAGCCCGGAGGCCCAGGCTGAGGCCCGCGTTCTCATGCTGTCGACCAACAACATCCTCAAGCCGGCTGACGGCCGCCCGGTCGCCCTGCCCTCGCACGAGATGATCATCGGCGCCTACTACCTGACGATGGCCCTTGACGGCCTCAAGGGTGAGGGACGTGCCTTCGCCTCTCTGGCCGAGGCGATCATGGCTCATGACCTGGGTGAGCTTGAGATCGGCGCCAAGATCAAGCTGCGTCTGCACGGCGTCGTCCCGCCGCACGGTGAGACGGTGCGCGCTGACGGTTCGGTCATCCTCGACACCACGTTGGGGCAGGCTCTGTTCAACGAGGTGCTGCCCGCTGACTACCCGTACGTCGACTACCTCGTCGGTAAGAAGCAGCTCGGCAAGATCGTCAATGACCTGTCCGAGCGGATGACCCAGCTTGAGGTGGCCCACGTTCTCGACAGCCTCAAGGACATCGGTTACAAGTGGGGCTCGCTGTCTGGCGTGACCGTCTCCATCGGTGACGTTCAGACCCCGCCGACCAAGCCGGAGATTTTGGCCGGGTATGAGGCCCGCGCCGCCAAGGTTGACCGTGAGTACGACCGTGGTGCCGTGACCGAGGAGGAGCGTCGTCAGGACCTCATCCAGATCTGGACCGAGGCCACTGCCGAGCTGACCGCCGCCATGGAGGCCAACTTCACCCAGACCAACCCGATTCACATGATGGTTGACTCGGGTGCTCGAGGCAGTATGACCCAGATGCGTCAGATCGCGGCCATGCGTGGTTTGGTGGCTGACCCGAAGGGTGACATCATTCCGCGCCCGATCAAGTCGAACTTCCGTGAGGGCCTGACGGTTCTGGAGTACTTCATCTCCACCCACGGTGGTCGTAAGGGACAGGCTGACACCGCTCTGCGTACCGCAGACTCGGGTTACCTGACTCGTCGTCTGGTGGACGTGTCCCAGGATGTCATCGTCCGCGAGGAGGACTGCGGCACCACCCGTGGCATGCCCAAGACCATTGCCGTTGATGACGGCACGGGCGCCTTGGTGCGCGTCGAGGGCCTGGACACTGCGGTGTATGCCCGCTGCCTGGCTGCCGATGCCGTTGACGCCAATGGCAATGTCGTGGTCGAGGCCAACTCCGATCTGGGTGACGAGGAGATTTCCAAGCTCATCGCCGCTGGCATCTCGCAGGTCAAGGTGCGTTCGGTGCTCACCTGCACCGCCGCGCAGGGCTGCTGTGCCCGTTGCTATGGACGTTCGCTGTCGACCGGCCATCTGGTTGACGTCGGCGAGGCCGTCGGTATCATCGCTGCCCAGTCGATCGGTGAGCCCGGTACCCAGTTGACGATGCGTACCTTCCACACCGGTGGTGTCGCTGGTGACGACATCACTCAGGGTCTTCCCCGTGTCGTCGAGCTTTTCGAGGCCCGTAGCCCGAAGGGTAAGTCGCCGCTGGCCGAGGCCGCTGGTGTCATCCGCATCGAGGAGTCCGACAACCGCCGCAAGCTCATCCTGGTCCGTGACGACGGCGAGGACGACGTGGAGTACGTGGTGCCGCGTCGTGCCCGTCTGGAGTTCGACCTTGACGGTACCCACCGCGTCATCCGTGACGGTGTGCGTGTGGCCGCTGGTGAGCAGCTCATGGGTGGTACCGCCGACCCGCAGGACGTCCTGCGCATCTCCGGTGTTCGCCGGGTGCAGGAGTACCTCGTCAAGGAGGTCCAGAAGGTCTACAACACCCAGGGTGCTGGTATTCACGAGAAGCACATCGAGATCGTCATTCGTCAGATGCTGCGCCGTATCACCGTCATTGAGTCCGGTGACACCCAGATGATGCCTGGCGAGCTGGTGGACCGTACCTCGTACGAGAACGCCAACCGCAAGGCTGTCGCCGAGGGTGGTCGTCCGGCTGAGGGTCGTCCGGTGCTCATGGGTATCACGAAGGCCTCGTTGGCCACGGAGTCCTGGCTGTCGGCTGCTTCCTTCCAGGAGACGACGAAGGTGCTCACCGATGCCGCCATCAACGGCAAGACGGACACTCTGGTCGGCCTCAAGGAGAACGTCATCCTCGGTAAGCTCATCCCGGCCGGTACGGGTCTGGAGATTTACCGCAATCTTCGGGTGGAGCCGACCGCGGAGGCCAAGGCTGCCGCGTTCACCATGAACTACGACCCGTTCGACTATGACTTCGGTTCAGGATCGGGTGCGGCTGTTCCGCTCGACGATCTGGATCTGGGTGATCTGGGCTGAGTCCGGTCCGTGGCTGCGAAAGCCTCTCCTCCCCGCGTGGGGAGGAGAGGCTTTTTGCGTGGGTTGGGGGATCCGTTTTCGGCTTGTCCTGGTGCCGCGAACCTCGGAGGAGTACCCCAGTGGCCTTACTGCGAATGATGCGCAATATCATGTAGCATGGTTTCGGTTCACCCGTCGAGGATGTGCACAGGGACACCATGAGCCACCTTCGAATCGAGCCGTCCGTCTCGTAGGAAAGAAGTGATATGCAGACGAAGAAGAACCACGTGAGGCCGGTGGCGCTGGCCGTGCTCATGACCCTACTTGCCTCGGTGTTTGCACCGATGTCATGGGCAGCAGACGCGAAGGTGGTCTTACGCGAGGACCACACAGACGCTTTCTTCATCGACACCGACACTGGCGTTCCCGTCGTCCAGGTTGAGAATGGGCTCCGTTCGCAGAAGTACGACCCGAATGATGTCGAGTTTCAGATTCAGCCGGATACGTACGGAAAGTACGAGCTCAAGGGCGTGAGTGAGTCACCTCTTGAGGGGTATTACACCGGCAGTGAGGACGCCGACATATGGTTTGAACCTGGCTGGAACGCTCCGCGTTTCGCCAAGAATGGTTTTGATGCCCTGCGCGTCGATTTCACTACGGTTACTGGTCCGGGCAAGATGTTGCTCACCGGTAATTCTCCTGAGGGTGACGACGACGGCCCCCTTGGCGCCTGGCTTGCCGACGGCACCTATGAGTTGGTCAAGGGTGCGTCATTGCCGATCAAGGGCCACCAGCATGCACACTGGTTGTTCACTCGCGCCGGCAAGTACACGATGAGTGGGGTTGCCGTGGGCACCAAGACCGACGGCACGGAGGTTTCGTCGCAGCCCTTCACGCTGTCGTGGGACATCCTCAAGTCTGACGATGACACTCGTCCTGCGGACACGGCGGACCCGACGCCAACCGTCACCCCTTCAGCCACTCCGACGCCGACGGATACTCCTTCGGCGGTTCCGACCCCCGAGCCCACTGAGACCGCAGGCCCCACCATTGACACCACCAAGATCGAGATCGATCACGGTCACCTGGACGTGTTCGCCGGTCTGGCCCATGACGGGATGCTGTCGATGGCCATCAAGGACGACCGCGATGGCGACGCTGTCTATCGGGCACCCGAGGCGGTGACGCTGAAGATCGGCGAGAACGCCTTCCGTAAGCTGCCTGAAACCATGCATGATCGCTTTGCTCCCGAGGGATATGTTCTGGCTCAAAATGGTGAGCATCAGCAGGAGATGCTGTTTCCTGGATGGGACACCTTTGGGGTTGCTCCTGATTTCGAGGCTGTCGATCTCGAGTTTGTCGACGTGACGGGGCCGGGAAAGGTCTACCTGTACCAGCAGGGAATCGGTAAGCTGCACTCCCCGTTGGTCTCCGGGTCCTGGGTGCTGGCATCGGGGGAGACCATCTCGCAGAAGAAGCTGGGGCACGTCCACACCAACTGGTTGTTCGAGAAGCCGGGTACCTACACCATGAAGGTCCGTCTCAAGGGAGTCCCGGTCAAGGCCACTGACGGCAAGGCCGTTGTCTCCGAGCCGGCGACGTACACGTGGGTCGTGGGTGACAAGCAGGACGATCAGCCTGTGGTGGCCCCGACGAACCCGGTTCCGTCCGAGGCCCCGTCGAGCCCGGCTGCAGGTCCGACCGATCAGCCGTCTGCGGTTCCGTCCAGCCCGGCTGCGTCTGTGGTTCCGTCGAGCCCGGTTCCCTCCAGCCCGGCTGCAGGTCCGACCGATCAGCCCTCTGTGGTGCCGAGTCAGGCTCCCTCGGTGGTGCCGACGAGCCAGGCTTCCGAAGGGGCCGGTGAGGGTGCCGTCCAGCCGACTCCGACCCAAGGTGCAGATGTGCCTTCGGTGACGTCATCGCAGGCCCCGGCGGTGAAGGCGAGCGCCTTGCCACATACGGGTGTCTGAGAGGTGCAGTATTCGTAGTCACTCCCACTGAGGGCTATCACTGTAGGGACAGGTCCGGTCTCCGCATTCGCGGGGCCCGGACCTGTTCATTTTGTCACATCTGTGGCTGGAGGCCCCAGGATTGTTTGAGCTGACTAGGGGGTTCGCGGAGGTTCTTTACCTGCTGGTGGCTGGCTGTCGTGCATGGTGTTGACAGAATCGCCGGGGGGGCAGTATTCCAGGTGAAGTTACTGAATAAGTGGCTGTCATAAGAGTGTCTGCGGTGCGGTGTGCCGCGTACTGAAAGGATTTCTGTCGTGAAGAAGCATGTCATTGGGGCCAGTTTGACGGGGCTGGCTCTTGCTCTTACCCCTCTTGTGAGTGGCTCTGTGCCGGCCTACGCCCTTCCTTCGTATGACAGTCCGGATAGTGCAAGGGGCGCAGATGTAAACACGCCGGTCGCCATCCGTCTTAGGGATTGCGATATGGACGACGCGACCCAGATCAAATGGGGGGTCACTCGGAATAATGATGTGCCGCCGGAGAGGTGGACTACGGTGAAGAATGAGGATCAAAGGGTCACGTACACCCCGAAGTCCCCGGGCGACTACACCGTTTGGGCCTACTGCGCTGATAGCGCTGGCAACCGTGTTTCGGATAATAGCAGCAAGACTTTCGAGGCCTACAGCACCAAGGCGACCCTCGATCCCACGACGTGGAAGTCCGGCGAAGAAGTGGTAATGATCGATGATGGGTTGCTCTATAGGTTGTCGGCGTCGTTGGTGCGTGACGGTGACACCAAGGATTACGGTGACTTGCTGAACTCACAAACGATTGGTCAGCCGCCCATTAATCATGAGAGGACTGACTCCTTCACTTTCCCGAGCAATGTTCCCGTGGGTAATTACACCTTGAAGTTGACTGATTCGGACGGCTTCGTCCGCTCGGTTCGTGTGTATCTGGATCATGGGGCGGGTCGCCTGCTGAGCGGGTCTGCTTCGGGTTCGAAGTCGCCGGCTAAGCCTGGTTCGAAGTCGTCGTCCAAGCCTGGTTCGAAGTCTGCTTCGAAGACGTCCT
Organism: Cutibacterium equinum; assembly: GCF_028021195.1. Classification (NCBI taxonomy): domain Bacteria; kingdom Bacillati; phylum Actinomycetota; class Actinomycetes; order Propionibacteriales; family Propionibacteriaceae; genus Cutibacterium; species Cutibacterium equinum. The sequence goes on along the minus strand of NZ_CP115668.1, from coordinate 1,879,911 downwards.
CCAAGTCCAAGTCTGCTTCGAAGGCGACCTCTGGCAAGCATGTCGTCACGTCGGGTTCTGGTGCTGCTACTGAGAAGACGACCACTGGTGCTGCCAGTGGCTATGACGAGGGTGTCTCGCATGTTTCTTCCGGGATGCACACTCTGCCCCATACTGGTGTCTGAGAGCCTGTACGGTCTTGTGTGACTGAAGCCCCGCGTCTAAGGACGCGGGGCTTTCCGCGTTCGGGGCGGCGTCGAATTGTTGCCCATCCGCCTGATGACGTAAGCTTGTCGGCATACGAATACCACCGGTATTGTGAGGGATGAGGGAATGAAGCGAGCAGTTCTCACTGGCGCCGTCGCGGCGTGCTTGTCGATGGTCACCGTCCTGGCCTCGGCGTCCAGTGCCCACGCGCAGAGTGCTCCCCTCCCCGCTCCAACATCGCAGGCCACGGCAAACGCCCGCCCGACCCACCGCGTATCGGTTCATGCCAGCGTTCACGTCAGCAAGCCAGCCCGTCGTCACGTCATTGTTCCTCCCGAGGTTCACGGCGGCACGATTCACCTGCCGGATGTCAGCGCGGCCCCCATCGTTCTACCGACCATCCAGGGCGGGACGATCACCCTTCCCGACATCCAGGGCGGCACCATCACCCTTCCCGATGTCAGTGGGCGCCCCATCGTCCTGCCGAAGATTGAGGGTGGGGTCGTCAGCATCCCGCCAATCGTCTTCCCCTCCATGCAGGCTTCAGGCACCATTCGTGTAAACGGAACCGTCAAGGGGCAGGCCAACGGCAGTGGCCACAGCAATTTCTTGGTCGCCGGTGGAATGGGTGCTCCTGCGGCCCGGCCGGTGGTCCTTCCTCGAACGGGCGTCTGAGAGAGCCTGAGAGATTTGTGGCTCAGGGTCGTGTCTGCCGTGGAGTCATCGTCCACGGGGCCGTCATGATGCCTTTGCGGTGCCCGTCCTCACATCGTCGTCGAGTTTGACCCTCCGCAACCTGGGATATACGCTGTTACGGCGTGTCCGGTTCGACCGGACGCTTGTGTGTGCCCTGGCATGGCGACAAACGACCACTCGAGTTGCTGCGAGAAGGTCTGCCCGTGCGGAGTTCGCACGGCACTTCCAGTCTGCAGCGAGGGGCAGCGGTGATCCCGACGCAGCGATGGAGAAGTGCGAAACCAGGGAATTCCGAACCCACCAGACGGAAAGAGATACCAGCCGGTGCCTACAATCCAGCAGCTGGTCCGCAAGGGCCGCACTGACAAGATCAGCAAGAACAAGACGCCTGCCCTCAAGGGCTCGCCGCAGCGTCGTGGCGTGTGCACCCGTGTGTACACCACGACGCCCAAGAAGCCGAACTCCGCCCTGCGAAAGGTCGCCCGTGTGCGCCTCTCGACGGGCATCGAGGTCACGGCCTACATCCCCGGTGTCGGACACAACCTCCAGGAGCACTCCATGGTGCTCGTGCGTGGCGGTCGTGTGAAGGACCTGCCGGGTGTGCGTTACAAGATCGTCCGCGGCTCCCTCGACACCCAGGGTGTCAAGGGTCGCAAGCAGGCCCGTAGCCGTTACGGTGCCAAGAAGGAGAAGTGATCCATGCCTCGTAAGGGACCCGCGCCGAAGCGCCCAGTGATGGTCGATCCCGTCTACGGATCTCCTCTCGTCTCCCAGCTCGTGAGCAAGATCCTTCTCGACGGCAAGAAGACTGTCGCCCAGAACATCGTCTACACCGCCCTTGAGGGCTGCCGCGCCAAGACCAACACCGATCCGGTGCAGACCCTCAAGCGCGCGCTCGACAACATCAAGCCCTCCCTGGAGGTCAAGTCCCGCCGCGTCGGCGGTGCCACCTACCAGGTGCCGGTCGAGGTCAAGCCCGCTCGCCAGACCACCCTGGCCATGCGTTGGCTGGTTGCCTTCTCCCGTGAGCGTCGCGAGAAGACCATGGCCGAGCGTCTCATGAACGAGATCCTCGACGCCTCCAATGGCCTCGGTGCTTCCGTGAAGCGCCGTGAGGACACCCACAAGATGGCTGAGGCCAACCGAGCCTTCGCCCACTACCGCTGGTGATTGTTGGCCCTCTTCCCGTCGGGGAGAGGGCACAATCGCGTTCAGCCCAGAAAACCTTGCGGTTTACCGCAGGTTCATCTGCGTCGAGCATCATACGAAGACCACTAACTCCAAGATTCGAGGTCAAGAACAGTGGCCAAAATTGACCTGAGCAAGGTTCGCAACATCGGCATCATGGCCCACATCGATGCCGGCAAGACGACGACGACCGAGCGCATCCTCTACTACACCGGTAAGTCGTACAAGATCGGTGAGGTCCACGACGGCGCCGCCACCATGGACTGGATGGAGCAGGAGCAGGAGCGCGGCATCACCATCACCTCCGCCGCGACCACCACCTTCTGGCACGACACCCAGATCAACATCATCGACACCCCCGGACACGTGGACTTCACCGTTGAGGTGGAGCGCTCCCTGCGTGTTCTCGACGGTGCTGTCGCCGTGTTCGACGGCGTCGCCGGTGTCGAGCCGCAGTCCATGACCGTGTGGCGTCAGGCCGCCAAGTACGGCGTGCCGCGCATCTGCTACGTCAACAAGCTTGACCGCACCGGTGCCTCCTTCGACCACTGCGTCGAGACCATCAAGGAGCGTCTGCACGCCATCCCGGTCCTGTTGCAGCTGCCGATCGGTGCCGAGGACCAGTTCATCGGCATCGTCGACCTCGTCGAGATGAACGCCAAGACCTGGCGTGGCGAGACCGAGCTCGGCGCTCACTACGAGGTCGAGGACATCCCGGCCGACATGAAGGATGCCGTCGAGGCCGCTCGTGCCGAGATGCTCGAGACCGTCGCCGAGAACGACGAAGAGTTCATGGAGGCCTACCTCGAGGATCCGGACTCGGTGACCGTCGACCAGATCAAGGCCGCCATCCGTCGCGGCGTGCTGGCGTCTGCCTTCACCGCCGTCACCTGTGGCACCTCGTTCAAGAACAAGGGTGTGCAGCCGCTACTCGACGCCATCGTCGACTACCTGCCCTCCCCGATCGACGTCCCGGCCATCTCCGGCTTCAAGCCTGGTGATGAGTCCGTCGAGCTGGAGCGTCACCCCTCCGACGACGAGCCGCTGTCCATCCTGGCCTTCAAGATCGCCTCCGATCCCCACCTGGGCAAGCTGACCTTCGTGCGCGTCTACTCCGGTGTGCTGCACGCCGGTGACCAGGTGCTCAACGCCACCAAGGGCAAGAAGGAGCGCATCGGCAAGATCTACCAGATGCACGCCAACAAGCGTGAGGAGATCGAGAGCATTGGCGCCGGCATGATCTGCGCCGTCATGGGCCTCAAGGACACCACCACCGGTGAGACCCTCTGCGACCCGAGCAACCCGATCATCCTCGAGTCGATGACCTTCCCGGCCCCCGTCATCGAGCAGGCCATCGAGCCGAAGTCGAAGGCCGACCAGGAGAAGCTTTCGAACGCCATTCAGCGTCTCGTCGAGGAGGACCCGACCTTCCGAGTCCACACCGACGAGGAGACCGGCCAGACCATCGTCGCCGGTATGGGTGAGCTCCACCTCGACGTCTTCATCGACCGCATGAAGCGTGAGTTCCACGTCGAGGCCAACATCGGCAAGCCGCAGGTCGCCTACCGCGAGACCCTGCGCAAGCCGGTCGAGAAGTACGAGTACACCCACAAGAAGCAGACCGGTGGTTCCGGCCAGTTCGCTCGCGTCATCATCGCGATCGAACCCCAGGAGCCCGGCTTCGGCTACGAGTTCGTCAACGCCGTCACCGGCGGCCGCGTCCCCAAGGAGTACATCCCCTCGGTCGACGCCGGTGTCCAGGAGTCCATGCAGTTCGGTGTTCTCGCCGGCTACCCGGTCGAGGATCTCAAGGTCACCCTGCTCGACGGCGCCTACCACGAGGTCGACTCCTCCGAGATGGCCTTCAAGATCGCCGGGTCGATGGCCTTCAAGGAGGCCGCTCGTAAGGCCAACCCGGGCCTGCTCGAGCCGCTGATGGCCGTCGAGGTGACCACCCCCGAGGATTACCTCGGTACCGTCATTGGTGACCTCAACTCCCGTCGTGGCCAGATCCAGGAAATGGTTGAGGAGCACGGAAACAAGGTCGTGCGCGCCCTGGTGCCGCTGTCCGAGATGTTCGGATACGTCGGCGACCTGCGCTCGAAGACCTCCGGACAGGCGACCTACTCCATGGAGTTCGACTCCTACGGTGAGTGCCCGTCCACCGTTGCTGACGAGATCATCGCCAAGGCCAACGGGGGCAAGTGAGCCTGCAGTCATATCTGACTGACGAATCGGCCCGGTTCCGCTCGTGCGGAGCCGGGCCGATTGTCTTGGATGGCGGAGAATAACCATCGTCGCAATGTGGCCCTACCGGTTACGCGGGGTCTACACTGTCCTTGGCATTGACATTGTGGATCGAGATGGTCGGAACAATTCAGCTCTCGGTCCCCACGAGAAGGGGCCCTCATGGTCGATCAATCCGGTGAGCATGACGATGATGGCAAGGCACCTGAGGGCGATAATCCAAACGATGTCGGGGATACCTCTCAGCCTGTGACCAACTTATCTTCCGGTACAGCCCAACCCGATACGCCACCCAATTCTGATCCCGCAGACGGGGAACTCCAAGGCAACGCCGCTGACGAGAATACGTCCCCCGACGACATCGACATGTCACAGACGGTGATTCGCCCGTTGCCTCAACCGGGCACCCCCTATCCGCCTCAGCCGGCCGCTACCGTCGGGCCGCAGGGTGGTCCTCAGGGTGGTCCGATGCCAAGGCCGCAGGGTGGTCCGATGCGTGGTCCGGTAGCTGGCCCCCAGGGTGGCCCGATGCCAGGGCCGCAGGGCGGTCCGATGCGTGGTCCGGTAGCTGGCCCCCAGGGCGGCCCGATGCCAAGGCCGCAGGGCGGTCCGATGCCAGCTCCCCAGCCCGGACCCGTGTGGCAGGGTGGTGCCGGTCCTTACGGCCCAGGCCCCGGTCCTCAAAACTGGCAGCCTCAGGGGCCTGGACCCCAAGGGCCGACGTTTCCCCAGCCCGGCTGGAATCAGGGCGGACCCGGTGGCATGGCCACGGCGGGACGAGGCCCCAACTGGTTTGTCCTGGTGGGACGCGTGCTCAAGACGACGTGGCGCGGTAACCCTTCAAGTGCCTTTGGTCTTGTGACACCAATGTTCTGGATGTGGGCGGCCTTGGCCCAGGCCGGAGCCGTCGGCTTCGCCTATGCGAACCTGCTCTGGCGCATGGGAAAGACGGTCGACATCATTGAACATCCCAATTTGTGGAACCTGTTCACCAGGCTCGGAGTGGCGGGAGCACTCAGGAATCCCTCGGTGGCGGACTTCAATTTCGGAGTATGGATCCTGGCATTCCTCCTGACGTTCGTCTTCGCCCTGCTGGCCTTCGCCGTGCGATCCGGTGAGCTCTACTTCATCCATCACATGCGAGGCTCTCAGGTTCCCTTCCTGACGATGGGCAATCTCGTCGCGGTCTCGACGATCTCGGTGTCCGTCGTCGTCGCTTTTGTCGGCCTGCTCTGGCTCTTCCCCTCGAATTTCCTTGTCAGCGCCGGAATGTACCTGCTCCTCATCTTTGGCGGCCTGACGGTTTTCCTGGCGGAACTCATGCTCTACGTCGGCCTCAACCGCAGCGGGCACTTTTCCAAGTCACCGCTGGTTGCCCACGTGTTGTTCAGCGGGGTGTACGTCCTCGTGATCGTTTTGGCAAAGGTGTGCCTGGCCGCGATCTGGATGTCGGCATGACACCGAATCTGATGAGTGAAAGGCGTATGGAGATGACGCATGGAAGAACTGTCGGCTGGTCGCTCCGACGATGTATCGCGTTGTTGTGCGCGGTGGCGTCCCTGGTATTGACCGGGTGCGGGGCCGTTGTCACGACGACGATGACGGTCAACGATGATGGTGCGGGATCGCGGGTCATGACTGCGACTTTCACCAACGACGACTCCGACTCGGCGAAGAAAGTGTTCTCGACGCCGCCAGCTACGATCGACAACAGCATCAAGAAACACATTCCGTCACAGCTTCAGTACAAGGGCTTGCAGGTCGCTGGGAATACCATGACTGCGACGTTCCAGCTGGATTTCTCCAGCCACGACGACTACGTGTCGAAGGTTCAGGCCCTGACTGCGGGCAATAACGACAATCCCACCTCCGACGTCCAGAAAATCAACACCCCGCTTGTTCAAGGCATCGTCGGGAAAGAGAATTTCGAGTCGTCAGACCTACTCGCGTGGATGGCAGACGGGTTCGTTCAGGATGGCGTCATCACAGAGAGCGATGCCGGCTATGTGTTCGATGACGACGGGAACGTGGAGTTCTCGATCGGGGGACAGAAGCTCAATTCCCCGTCTCCGTTGGAGGTTGAACAGGTTGTCGACAATGGATTTGACGCCGTCATCGTCGACCTGGACTTCAAGAGCACCAACTCCGTGGGGGCTGTCGTCTGGTACCTCTCCGAGAAGGTCGTCGGTAAGGACAAGGAAGACAAGATCAACGCCTTCCTTGAGCAGGCGACGAAGGATGGCAATGGCAAGGCTGAGGACGCCTCATATACCGACCTTCCTGAAAAGGCCAGGAATGTCTCCGGAAACTTTGCCTATGCCAAGAAGGTGACGATTGCTCCCGCTGACCTGAACACCCTCAACAAGCGGCTGGCACAGGCCCTGGGAAATCCCTCCTCTGACGTGAAACTGGCGATCGGTGACGTCGAGTGGCCTACCTCCAAGAACAGCGACAACAACTTCCTGGCACATGCGACGGTGACGGGGAACCTCACGTGCGCGGCGATTTGTGCTCGCAAACAGACAGCCGACGGATCACAGTCCGACGACGAGACGAAGGTTCGCACCATTGTTCATTACCCTGACTCGTGGTCCGAGGGTGATGGCACAGGCGACAGCGAGGATGAAGGCGACGAGGAGAATGTCGTCGTCAGTTCCGGGGCAGATGGCGTCATCGGTGAATTCATGCTTCCTCTCGCGGCGAAGAGCAGTGCGGCGACGGTGACCGTCGACCCAGAGGGGGAGGTGTCGTATGTCGCACAATGGGACTTCGACAAGGCATCTGTCGCCCCGCACAAGAAAGCGCTCAAGAAGTTGCTTGAGCAGCGCTTCTCCGTATGGAAGGACGAGGAGAGCACCGACGGCAATGTCGTGCACCTCAAGTACACGGCAAGCGCTGATTCTGCAGAGAAGTTCACGGCCGCTTACTCGAAGGTATCCAACGGAAGCGTCGGAATCGATGTCGAGGAGGGCGATGAGTCGACGTTCAAGAAGCATTGGACGATCAGCGCGACCCAGCTCGATTCGCTTCCGCAGAACGCGACCTTCAAGGTGGTCCTCACCCACGGCAAGTTCGTCGACGGTGGCAAGGAGCAAAGCTGGAAACAGAAGGATTTGTCCAGGAACGGGGTCAGCGTAGAAGCGACAACCCTCAAGTGGACCCCGATCATCGTCTTGATGGTGGTCCTCGTCCTGGTTGCGGGACTCATCGTCCTGGCGATCATCAAGCGCGCCACCATCGCGCAATGGATCAATCGTCAAGCCGAGGCTGCGGGTGCCGCGAATCCTCAGCAGCAATATCAGCAGCAGTACCCGTACCAGAATCAGCAGCGCGGGCAGCAGGGCTACCCGGGTCCACGTCCGGGGCCGCAGGGTTACCCGGGGCAGCAGGGCTACCCGGGTCCACAGGGTTATCCGGGGCAGCAGGGTTATCCGGGTCCGCGTCCTGGTCAGCCCCAGCAGCCTCAGCCGGGGCAGGGGCAGCCTCAGCAGCCGGGCCAACGGCCTGGTGGCCCGGGCCGGCAGGGATACCCCGGTCAGCAGCCTGGTCAGCCGCGCGGACCTCAGGGGTATCCGGGTCAGGGTCCTGGTCAGCCCCAGCAGCCTCAGCCGGGGCAGGGGCAGCCTCAGCAGCCGGGCCAACGGCCTGGTGGCCCGGGTCGACAGGGATACCCCGGTCAGCAGCCTGGTAGGCAGCCTGGTCAGCCGCGCGGACCTCAGGGGTATCCGGGTCAGGGTCCTGGGCAGCCCCAGCCGGGGCAGGGGCAGCCTCAGCAACCCGGCCAACGCCATAGTGGCCCGGGTCAACAGGGTTACAACGGTCAATGGCAGAACGGTCAGTTCCCTGGGGGACGAGGCCCGCAGCAAGGTCCGCGGGGCCCTCAAGGGCCGCAAGGCGGTCCGTGGAACGAGTCAGACCTGAACTGATCGGTGCCGGCCCCGAGCCGACGAGTGAGGTGTTTCGGGGCAGTCCCGGTCGACGGTGCGTCGAGTCAGATGGCTCGACGCACCGCTGGCGTTTTGGATACGGCGAGGCAATTCGATCGCCGGATCGTGTTTGGTTTGACTATCACGACCTCGTGCAGAACAATGGGACAAGTTCCCTGACCTCTGGTCGGGGGCCCGTCCAGAAACGTTCCTGGGAACCTCCCAGGAATACCCACATGACGCGTCCCGTGCACAAGCGGGCGACATTCCAGAAGGAGCCCCAGTGGCAAAGGCCAAGTTCGAGCGGACCAAGCCGCACTGCAACATCGGCACCATCGGACACATCGACCACGGCAAGACGACCCTCACCGCGGCGATCTCCAAGGTGCTGCACGACAAGTACCCGGAGCTGAACGAGGAGTCGCCGTTCGACCAGATCGACAAGGCTCCCGAGGAGCGTCAGCGCGGCATCACGATCTCGATCGCTCACATCGAGTACCAGACCGAGAAGCGTCACTACGCTCACGTTGACTGCCCTGGTCACGCTGACTACGTGAAGAACATGATCACCGGTGCTGCCCAGATGGACGGCGCCATCCTCGTGGTCGCCGCCACCGATGGCCCGATGCCTCAGACTCGCGAGCACGTCCTGCTCGCCCGTCAGGTGGGCGTGCCGGCCATCGTCGTCGCCCTCAACAAGTGCGACATGGTCGACGATGAGGAGCTCATCGAGCTCGTCGAGATGGAGGTCCGCGAGCTGCTGAGCTCCCAGGAGTTCGACGGTGACGACTGCCCGGTCGTCCGTATCTCCGCCTTCCAGGCTCTCCAGGGTGACGAGAAGTGGACCCAGTCCATCCTCGATCTCATGGACGCCGTTGACGAGTACATCCCGCAGCCTGAGCGTGACCTCGACAAGCCCTTCCTCATGCCGATTGAGGACGTCTTCACCATCACCGGCCGTGGCACCGTTGTCACCGGTCGTGTTGAGCGCGGCGTCGTCAAGACCAGCGAAGAGGTCGAGATCGTCGGTATCCACGACAAGACCCAGAAGACCACCGTCACCGGTGTCGAGATGTTCCGCAAGATCCTCGACGAGGGTCGCGCTGGTGAGAACGTCGGCGTTCTGCTCCGTGGCACCAAGAAGGAGGACGTCGTGCGCGGCATGGTCCTCTGCAAGCCGGGTTCCACCACCCCGCACACCGACTTCGAGGGCCAGGTCTACGTCCTGAAGAAGGACGAGGGTGGCCGTCACAAGCCGTTCTTCTCGCACTACAGCCCCCAGTTCTACTTCCGTACCACGGACGTGACTGGCACGGTTGAGCTGCCCGATGGCACCGAGATGGTTATGCCTGGTGACAACACCGACATGACCGTCCACCTGATCCACCCGATCGCCATGGAGGAGCAGCTGAAGTTCGCTATCCGTGAGGGTGGCCGCACCGTCGGTGCCGGTCGCGTCACCAAGATCCTCAAGTGATGTGATCTGACTTTTCGACAAGGCCCGTCCCCTGTGTGGGGGCGGGCCTTGTTGCATGTCTGGGCAGCCTCTGAGCCGGCCGGCCCGGATGTGTGGCGTCGGCTTCCTTCTCCTCCCCATCCCAGACCTACCTGCGCCAGTTGTGTCTCACCTGCGCCAGAAAATCTGGCGCAGGTGAGACACAACTGGCGCAACTGGTTAGAGAGGGACGGTTACTAGGGCAGGGGCCACCAACGGACCCCTACCGCAGCTATCACCGCGGTGCAGAGGTACTCGGTATCGCCTTCGCAATGGCGTCCATGGTCTGACGATCGCTGGGCATGTTCAGCACCGCCGACCAGATGGGGACGAGCTCGCTGTGGTAGTTGTGCCCATGTCCGCCAGGAGGTGTCGTCGACAAGGCCATGTCGGCGGCGACCTGCCAGAAACTTGACCACGGCGTCCACCGGATGTGGGGATTGACGTCATCCCCAGCGCGTTCGCGCATCCAGTCGGGTTCTGACCACAACATCTCCGGGGACCACCACGTCACCGGATCGGACGGATGCTGCACATAGGCGATACGGGTCTGCGTTGACCAAGGCGAATAGGCAGCTCCCCAATGATCGTGGTGGATCTCGTCCGGATTGCCCATGAACCTCACGATTCGGCCATTGTCGATGACGGGCACGATGGCCGGGGAGCCGTCTCGCCGGTTCGCCTCCAAACCCTTCCAAATCGGCGTGAACCCCGGTGTTCCGACCCACACGGCGCCGTCAACCTTGGAGATCATGTCGTCAATGGATGAAAATGCGGACTGGCCGCCGTAAGACCCCAACGACACCCCGCTCGTGTACAACTTCGGGCGAGTTTGCGGGTCGAGGGTGGCCCAGTAGTCGTGAATGACATTGAAGAGGGCTCGGGCGCCCTCCTTGGGAGATTCCCGGTCAAGCAGGAAGGCCCCGACGCTGCCCAGGTAGGAGTACTGCATCGTCGCCGTCGCACAGTCCCCACCGGTGAGGTACTCCACCGCCGAAACCGACCATTCCTCGATCCAGCCAGAGCCCGTTCCGTTCTGAACGACGAGCACCTTGCGGTTGAAGGCCCCCGTACGGATGAGCTCGGCGAGGACGCCATTGGCCTCGGCAATGTAATCGCGACGTGAGTTGAGGCCCGCATACACCCGGATGGGCTCCTTGGCCGGTCGGCCGGTGACCTTCTCGATCTTGGCCGCGTCAGGGCCGTCGGTGACGACGTCCTTACCCTGCCTGCCCAAGCTCTCCCAACTCTGCAACGAGGCAGGAGACCCGGACCGGAGGGGAGAGGTCGGGGGAGTCCGCCCAGCCGCAGTCTGCGCGTTGGTGCGTGCCATGACGTGAGCCACGCCATTGGCCGTCGTCCTGACGATGACGTTGTTCGTCGCCCACAGCAACAGGGAGACGCTCAGCACGACAACAATGATCGCCAGTACTGGCTGGGCGATGAAACGGTGCACGCCGGTGTACAAGTTTCGGATGCCGTGAGCGATGAGACGGATGAGCAGTACGGTCGCGGTGAACAGGATGAGCCCTATGAAGACGCCGAGGGTCTGCGCAGTCCAGACCTTCCGAGGCAACCCGACTGCCTCCGACACCGATTTCTGCTGTTTCGTGCACCACACGAACATCCACCCCGAGATGAGGGCCAGCAGGATGTACCAGCTACGTCTGATGCTGCGCACGGCAGTCGTCGAGACCGTCACCTGCAACCGTGTGATTTCGGCCAGCCAGCGGGAAATCCGCCCGATGAATCCGCCGACCCCGTAGGCGACGAGAGTCGACAGCCACACATTGACCGCCACCATCGACCAGGTCCGGGGAACCAAGGACGGAGTCAGAGCCGTCCAGAGACCGAACAGACCGAAGACGAGGCCAGCAACGCTGGCACGGCGCAGTACCCTCGCTGGCCAACCTCGGTTGGCCAGCCGAGCCGGGAGTCCCCGCTTCGGATCTCGTGGGACGATTTGGGTTGTCAGCGGTGCGTCCTTTCAGAGCCGGTGGCGCCGCGGTCGTCGCCAGGTACCATGGCACACTCTTCCACGTTGCGAGGACAACAAGGGCCTCGGCCCACCACCTTGGTGAGCCGAGGCACTGCTGTGGGTGGAAATCGGTCAGAAGCCGGTGCTGGGCAGAACGGTCGGGCGATCACCGTTGCCGGGCTGGGAGCCGCGTCCGGGCTGGGTTCCGTTGGCAGGATTGGTACCTGCGCCAGGCTGAGAGCCGTCGGCGGGCTTGGTACCAGGCTGAGAGCCGTCAGCAGGCTGGGAACCGTCGCCGGGCTTGGCACCGGGCTTGCCGTCGGTCGGCCACGTCTCCCCAGTCGTGGTGACGAACCAGTTGCGATCGAAGAAGTCCTTCGGATCGATGGTCTTCATCTTCGAGGCGGTGTCGATGAGAAGCTGACGGATCTCGAGGATCTCGTCCCACACGACCGGTGCCTGCGTGACGTGCGGGTAACCGCCGCCACCACTCATCCGGTAGTTGTTGATGGCCAGAACGAATTTCTGGTCGTCGGCGACCGGCGCACCCTGCCACGACAGACCCAGAATCCGCTCGCCGACCGGCTTGGAGATGTCGATCGAGTACTTGACACCGGTGATGGCGTCGTAGTTGTAATCCCAGACCGGCTTGCCCTGGTAGTCAGCCTGGGTGTCGCCGCCCTCGCTGGCCGGGGCCGGATTGACGGTGGCGCCCTTCTTGACCTGCTTGAAGTACTTCGCGGAGTACTCCAGGTAATCCTTGAGCTGGGTGCCGGTGAGCAGGATGCCCGCCAGCGTGTTGTCGAACACGTACAGGCCGGCGATGTCCTTGATCTTGATTTCGCCCTTCGGGAAGGCGGCGGTACGCGAGAACGGCGACACCTGAGCGATGACCGGGATGCCGTCATACTTGCCACCCTTGATGGCCTGGGCGACGGTGTCAGCCTGCACCTTGCCGATGAAGTCAAGGATGGGGGTGTCCTCGACCATCGAGCGCTCGGTCGTCAGCGTCGTCGTCGAGGTGGCGACGACCGAGTTGACGTAGGTGACGGTGGCCTTGTGGTCGGCCTGCAACTCGGCGTCGGAGGCGAACTCCTTGTCCTCCTCGACGTCGCGGGTGTAGCGGGGCGTCACGGTGACCTGATCGTGAACCACAGCAGCCTTGCCGCCGGAGAAGTCCAGCGGAATCGTCACCTGGGACACCGAGCGGGCCCAGTAATCGGGCTGGGTGATGACGACCTTGTGGCCCGAGATGCCGTCCACGATTTCAACCGGGTCGTCGAGGTGTGTGTGACCAATGACGACGAGGTCGACCTCGGGAACAGACTTGGCCAAGACGGTGGCGTCATTCTCGGGCAGGCCCTGGTAGATCGGGGAGGCCTGATCCTCCGAGAGGCCGGCGTGGATGAGCACGACGACCACGTCAGCCCCGTCCTTGCGCAGCTTCACGGAGTACTTGGCAGCGGTCTTGACCGGATCGGCGATGTCAACCTTGCCGGCCAGATTTGCCTTGTCCCAGACCATCGAGCCGGGGGTGGTGACGGCGACCACGCCAACCTTGACCGGGTGGCCATCGACGGTCTTGGTGAGCATGAGGGTGCCCTGGGTGAGCGGCTTGCCGGTCGTCAGGTCGATGACGTTGGCGCACAGCAGCGGAGCCTCGAGATCACTCTTGAACCGGTCGAGTTCCTTGAGCCCGTAGTTGAACTCGTGGTTGCCGATGTTGGCGGCGTCGTAGCCGACCAGGTTGAAGGCGCGAGCCATGACCTCGTCGCGACCGAGCTTCTCGGGTTGCTTCGCCGCGAGGTAGGTCAGCGGGGTGCCCTGAATGGTGTCACCGTTGTCGAGCATCACGACGGAGTCGGCACCCTTCTCGGCGCGGACCTGCTTGACGATGGTGGCCACCCGGCTCATACCCAATGGAGCCGAGGAGCGCCCCTGGTCCGACGCTGGGAAGGGGGCGTCAGCGAAGTAGTCCCAGTCGAAGACGTGACCGTGGATGTCGGTGGTGGCCAGCACGGTCAGCGCGGAGGTGGCAGCAGTCGCCCCCGGGGCGGCGGGAGTGTCAGACGTTGACGGTGCCGCCAAGGAATTCCCGACAGCGCTCATCGCCAGTCCTGCCCCCAGGGTGCCGGCCAGCACGGCGCGACGTGACAGGTTCGTACCAAACGGGTTGTCATGCATGGATGGTGTCCTTCCAATGGGATGGCAAGCACCACCATCCTTGCTGAGGGAAGTGACACCCGGGTGACAGTTCGGTGGATTGCCACCGTCAATCTCACTGGGTCAGCCCTGACGCTTTTGCAGCTGGGCCCATTCGTCGCGCAAACCAACAGTGCGGTGAAAGACGGTGGTGTCCTTGTCGCCTGCGAAATACCCCAGCCTCTCGAACTGAACGACTTCGCCCGCCGTGATGTCGGCCAGAGCCGGCTCAGCCATGACATTGGTGAGGTTTTCCCGCGAATTCGGGTTGAGGTCGTCGAGGGCTTCACCGGTCTGCGAACCCGGAATGCCGGCGGTGAAAAGACGCTCATAGAGGTTGACGGTCACCGGAACAGCGTGGGCAGCCGAGACCCAGTGCATCGTCGACTTCACCTTGCGTCCGTCGGGGGCGGTCCCGCCACGCGACTGCGGGTCGTAGCTGGCGTGGACCTCGGCGATGGTGCCGTCAGGGTTCTTGACGACGTCAGTGGCCGTCACCAGGTAGGCGCCGCGCAGGCGCACCTCGCGACCGGGGGAGAGACGGAAGAACTTGCGGGGCGGGTCCTCGCGGAAGTCGTCGGCCTCGATCCACAACTGTCCGGTGAAGGGGACGCGACGGGTGCCGTCATCAGGATTTTCGGGGTTGTTGACGAGCTCGAACCACTCGACGACCGGCTCGCCGTTATCGTCAGTCGGCCAGCCGTCGAGCACCAGCTTGAGGGGGTGCAGGACAGCCATGCGGCGCTGGGCCGTCGCGTTGAGTTCGCGGCGCACGAAGGACTCGAACTCCTCGATGGCCTTGACCGAGTTGTTCTTGGTGGTGCCGACAGCCTGGCAGAAGGCACGAATGGCAGCAGCCGGGTATCCGCGACGACGCATACCGCGCAGGGTGGGCATACGGGGGTCGTCCCATCCCTCGACGACACCGTCGGTCACCAAGGACTTGAGACGACGCTTCGAGGTGATGGTGTGAGTCAGCTCCAGACGGGCGAACTCGCGCTGCTTGGGGGCCGGGGCCTCCAGTGGCAGATGGGCGAGGAACCAGTCGTAGAGCGGGCGGTGGCTGTTGAACTCCAGGGAGCACAGCGAATGTGTCACTCCCTCGATGGCGTCGGACTGGCCGTGGGCCCAGTCATAGGTGGGGTAGATGCACCACTTCGTGCCGGTGGAGTGGTGGGCCTGGTGACGGATCCGGTACATGACGGGGTCGCGCAGCCACATGTTCTCGGCCTGCATGTCGATCTTGGCGCGCAGACAGCGAGAGCCGTCGGGGAATTCGCCCTTGCGCATCCGCTCCAACAGGTCGAGGGATTCCTCGGCTGGGCGATCACGGTAGGGGCTCTCGATGCCGGGTTTGCCGTAACCACCCTTCTGCTCGCGGATCGTCTCGGGGGACTGGTCGTCGACGTAGGCCAGGCCCTCGCGAATGAGATACTGGGCCCACTCGTAGAGTTTGTCGAAGTAGTCGGATGCGTGGACGACGCGGGCGGGGGAGTAGCCCAGCCACTCGATGTCCTCGATGATCGACTCGACGTACTCGACGTCCTCGGTGCCAGGGTTGGTGTCGTCGAGACGCAGGTTGCAGATGCCGCCGAAGTCCTCGGCGATGCCGAAATCAGTGACGATGGCCTTGGCGTGGCCAATGTGGAGGTACCCGTTGGGCTCGGGAGGGAACCGGGTCTGCACTCGCCCTCCGTAGGTGCCCTGTTCGTTGTCCGCGCGAACGACTTGACGAATGAAATCCGAGCTGGACTCGGAGCCGGAAGCCGGGGTACCTGTGGGTTCTGCCATGGCGGGAACCTTACCGGAGTCTGTCGGTTCTTCCCGATAGACTCCAGGACATCATGACTGACTTGCACCCCGCTCGCACCCGCGTCGCCCCCTCGCCCACCGGAGACCCTCACGTGGGCACGGCCTACATGGCCCTGTTCGACAAGGCGTGGGCACAACGTACTGGCGGCCAATTCGTGCTGCGCATCGAGGACACCGACCGTAACCGTCTGGTGGAGGGATCTGAGGAACAGATCTACCAGACGCTCGACTGGTTGGGCCTGTCTCCCGACGAGTCGCCGCGGATCGGTGGACCGTACGAACCCTACAAGCAGTCCGAGCGTCTCGACACCTACAAACCCCTCGTCGACAAGCTCATCGAGTCGGGCCATGCCTACCGCTGCTGGTGCTCCCAGGACAGGCTCAAGCAGTTGCGTGAGGAGCGCGCGGCCGCCAAGTCCTCCGACACTGGCTATGACCGCATGTGTCTGGGGATGTCCAAGGAGGAGCGAGCCAAGCTGCCGGGGTTCACCGACACCCCCGTGGTGCGGATGCTCATCCCCGAGGACGTCGACCTGGAGTTCGACGACCTCATTCGCGGCAAGGTCCGTGCCCCACGCCCCGATGACCAGGTCATCCTCAAGGCCGACGGGTTCCCGACCTACCACATGGCCGTCGTCGTCGACGATCACCTCATGGGTATCGACACCGTCGTGCGTGGTGAGGAGTGGATCTCCTCGACCCCCAAACACCTGCTGCTCTACAAGTGGCTGGGCTGGGAGGCCCCGGCGTTCGCGCACATGCCACTGCTGCGCAACACCGACAAGTCCAAGATCTCCAAGCGCAAGAACCCGGCTGCCCGTCTGATGTGGTTCCGTGAACAGGGTTATCTACCTGAGGCGCTGCGTAACTTCCTACAGCTCCTGGCCTACCCGACGATCGCTGAAGGCCAGGAGATGGAGGACTTCGACTCCTTCGTGTCGCGGTTTGACTGGGCGAACATCTCCACCGGCGGGCCAGTCTTCGACGTCACCAAGCTCGACTGGCTCAACGGCCAGTACATCCGCAGTCTCGACGCCGACGATCTCACCGATCGCGTGCTTGACTACGCCGACCGCACCGGCCAGGCCCGCGACGTGCTGGGCCGCGACCTGACCGCCGAGGATCGCGGTGTCATTCACGCGGCGATGCCTCTCATCCGCGAGCGTCTGGTGCTGCTGTCGGAGGCCCTGCCCAAGCTGGCCTTCCTGCTGACTGACGACGACGCCCTCGTGTTCGACGAGGACTCCGTGTCCAAGCTCAAGGCCGGTGCCGACGACATTCAGCACGCTGCCCTGGGCGTGCTCAAGGAGCTTGACGACTTCTCTGCTGAGGCCATCCAGGCCGCACTGCGCGCCACACTGTGTGACGAGATGGGCATCAAACCGCGCCTGGCCTTCGCGCCGATTCGCGTCGCCGTCACCGGGTCGCGGGTGTCCCCGCCACTGTTCGAGGCGATGGAGATCCTGGGCAAGGAATCGACGCTGCGTCGCATGGAAAGGTTCTGCGCCCACTTGGATTCCCAGTGAACGCCATACCCCAGGCGGAGTCCGAGGTGATCCCGGAGGCATTCGTTGTTCAGGCGGCGTTGACGACCTCGTGCAGTGAGCCAACCAGGGCGTCAATCTGCGCGTCGGTGTGTCCGGCGTTCAAACACACCCGCAGTATTGCCTCTCCCCTGGGTACTGCCGGGTAGCGAATCGCGCCGACGATGAGACCCCGCCGTGCCAGTTCCTCCTGTGCCTCGACCGCACGCTCCTCGGCGCCCACAGGAACCCGGAGGATCGGCCCGAGATCATGGCTGGCAGGGGCGGAAATGAGTCCCGCCTCGTAGAGATCACGGCGCGCACGGGCCACAGTGGCCTGGAGCCGACGCACCCGAGACACATCAGTTCGCAGGTGATGCACGGACGCGGCCACGCCCGCAGCGATCGCGGGGGAGGGGGCGCTGGAGAACACGTAGCCTCGCGCACACTGCCGGATGAGCGTGGCCAAGGTGTCGTCGGCACAGACGAATCCGCCCTCGACCCCCAGGGCCTTGCTGGCAGTTCCCAGCAAGACGTCCGGTCGCAGGTCTTGGGGCAGACCTTCGGTGACGCCCCGCCCGGTGGGCCCGATGGTGCCGATCCCGTGGGCGTCGTCAACGATGGCCAGGGCGCCGTGCCGGTGTGCGATCCTCACGAGGTCGGCGACAGGAGCGAGGTCACCTCCCATCGAGTAGACCCCCTCGGTGAGCACGATGGTTCTTTCGGTGGTGACGTCTTCAAGAGCAGCATCGACGGCCTCGATGTCCTGATGAGGCACGATCACCGTGCGAGCGCGAGCCAACCGGCACCCGTCGATGAGGCTGGCATGGTTGTCCGCGTCGGAGATGACGGTGACGTCGGGGCCTGCCAACAGTTGCAAGATCGCAATATTCGCCTGGTAACCGCTGGCCATGAGGACCGCCTGCTGATACCCCAACCAAGTGGCGATCTCGTGTTCAGCCTGGCGGTGTGCCACCGATGTGCCCGTGGTGAGGCGAGAGCCACCCGAACTGCACCCCAGCTGGCCGACAGTGTTGATCATGGCCTGCTGGACCAACGGCTCGGTGGACATGCCGAGGTAATCCGAGGACGAGAACAGCAGGGTAGGGCCATCGGTGGTCACGGCGTCAGGCAGTTGAGGTGACGCAAAGGTGCGCGGATGGCGTTCCAGGCCCGAGGCCTGCCACGAGTCGAGACGGGCGTGGATGTGATCATGCCAGGATGCGTTCACACGAGTACGGGAAGGATGCGTGGCAGGTCCGATGAGAACGGGGTGGTTCTCCAACCAGTCCGTGATCAAAACGGGATCTGCACACGAGGTATCCACGAGAATGACGCGGCCCCCGTTGGGGTCCCCATCGGCCTTGACGTTGGTCACCGTCGTGTACACCCCGTCAAGGCAGACATAGCCGCGGGTGTAGTGGGGATCATCAGAGATGCACAGCTCCGCGCAGACTCCCGGTGCCCCAGCAACCTTGCTCGCAAGGAGGACGGCCTCGTGGCGGTGTTTCTTGTGGGCCAGGGTTGTGCCGGGGGCAGAGTCGGTGAGATCCCCGAATCGGGTCACACGAACCCCGCGCAACGGGTCGGTCTCCAACCGTCGACCACTGCCGACCTCGACCATGGCGGCTCCCCGCATCGTCGGTGCGGCGGTGAGGATGCCCAGGATTTCGTCGGGGTTGGGGACGAACCGGGCCAAGACCTCACGGAAGTGGCGACGTGCCGAGTCGACGTCGGGGCACTCGATGAGGTCAGTGGGCAGAGCGGGGACGACAGTGGGCTCGACGTCGAGCTGATCGACGCTGAGTCGTACTTGTCGCGCCTTGACGGTGTGGTCGGGGGACAGTGCGCGATGGGTGAGCCCCTCCACCGTCTGCCCGATCATGTCGGCGGGCACCAGCGTCTCGGCTCCGCTGACGTGGTAGGGCTGGTCGTCACGTGTTCCGGTGGCGTGCATGCGCACACTCCACCACGGTGCAGCCTGCAAGCTGTGCGCTGGAACGGGCATGATGACTCCTCAACCTCGGCAACCCGCCATTATTGAACACCATTCAATTTCTGGGGGTACGGGGAGGGTCGTCATCCCGATTTGCCTTGGTGGCTCATCAATGACAAACTGTACAAGTTGCTCCGAACAGGGCTGCAGTGCGTCACGCTCATGATCCTTGAGATCGAGCCCGGCCACTGAAGCTTGTACGGCAGAGGTGTCACCACCAAGGTGAGTCCGCTGCCGGGCCCACACATGCGGGTCAGCGTCGGAAGCCGGCAGACAAATCCACAGTGTTCACGGGGTCCTCGACGGCTGGTGAGCGGTGGGTGTTGTGCGGTTTGCGATGCGCGACACGCCCGAGCGCGTGGGTCGGGGAGGAGTGATGTGACCTCCCGGTTCTTACGCCAGTGAGAACCGTCAGGTTGGGACCAATGAGGAGTTCGCTCCTCACGCCGGAACCCTCTGGGCGTACCGGACTCCCACGTCAGGGAATCTTGGACGCGGCAGAGACGAGTAGAAGGAACAACTGTGGCGGGACAAAAGATCCGCATCAGGCTGCGGGCCTACGACCACGAAGTCATCGACTCGTCGGCGCGCAAGATCGTCGACACGGTGACCCGTACGGGCGCCAAGGTCGCCGGCCCGGTGCCGCTGCCGACCGAGAAGAACGTTTTCTGTGTGATCCGTTCGCCCCACAAGTACAAGGACAGCCGCGAGCACTTTGAGATGCGCACCCACAAGCGGCTCATCGACATTCTCGAGCCGACTCCGAAGACGGTCGATTCGCTCATGCGTCTCGATCTGCCGGCCGGTGTCGACATCGAGATCAAGCTTCCGTGAGGTTGAGCACCATGACCAATGAACGCACTGTCAAGGGCGTGCTGGGCACCAAGCTCGGCATGACCCAGCTGTGGGACGAGCACAACAAGCTCGTTCCCGTGACCGTCATCCAGGCCGGGCCATGTGTCGTCACCCAGGTGCGCACCCCCGAGACCGATGGCTACTCCGCCGTCCAGCTTGGCTTCGGGGCCGTCAAGGCCAAGAACGTCACCAAGCCGGAGGCTGGCCACTTCGAGAAGGCCGGCGTGACCCCTCGACGTCACCTCGTCGAGCTACGCACCGCCGATGCCTCTGAGTACGCCCTGGGCCAGGAGATCACCGCCGACGTGTTCTCCGCGTCCGATGTCGTCGACGTCACCGGCACCAGCAAGGGCAAGGGCACCGCTGGCGTCATGAAGCGTCACGGCTTCGGCGGCCTGCGTGCCACCCACGGTGTGCACCGCAAGCACCGCTCTCCGGGCTCCATCGGTGGCTGCTCGACGCCAGGCAAGGTCATCAAGGGCCTCCGCATGGCTGGCCGCATGGGTGCCGAGCGCGTGACTGTCCAGAACCTGCAGGTTCACTCCGTCGACGCCGAGCGCGGGATCATGCTGGTCCGCGGCGCCGTTCCCGGCCCGAAGGGGTCCCTGCTCGTCGTCCGCAGCGCCGCCAAGAAGGCCGCCAAGAATGGGGATGCCGCATGAACGAGACCAAGACCATCGACGTCCTTGACGTCAAGGGCAAGAAGGCCGGATCGGCTGAGCTTCCCGGTGACGTCTTCGACGCGAACACCAACATTCCGCTGATCCATCAGGTCGTCGTCGCCCAGCTCGCGGCCGCCCGTCAGGGAACCCACGCCACGAAGACTCGCGGCCTGGTCTCCGGTGGCGGCAAGAAGCCGTGGCGTCAGAAGGGCACCGGACGCGCCCGCCAGGGTTCGACCCGTGCGCCGCAGTGGGTCGGTGGCGGCACCGTTCACGGTCCGCAGCCGCGCTCCTACGCTCAGCGCACCCCCAAGAAGATGGTGGCTGCTGCTCTGCGTGGCGCCCTGTCCGACATGGCTCGCGACAACCGCATCTTCGTCGTGACCTCACTGATCGACGGTGACAAGCCCTCGACCAAGCAGGCCAAGGCCGTTCTGTCCGGTCTCGCTGAGCTGCGCAAGGTGCTCGTCGTCCTGGACCGCATGGAGGAGATCGCCTGGCTGAGCGTGCGTAACCTCAGCGAGGTCCACGTCCTGGCCGCCGATCAGCTCAACACCTACGACGTCGTCAACGCCCGGACCATCGTGTTCAGCCAGGCCGGTCTCGACGCCTTCGTCGGTGCTCGCAGCGCCAGCACTCAGGCCCTGGCCGTCGAGCCAGAGGTCCCCGAGACCAACGTTGCCGACCAGCACCCCTACGGTGAGGATTCCTTCCGCGGGGACAATCCGCCGGCCGGATTCGACATCAAGGGCAACGAGGACTCCATGAAGTTCCACGAGCCGTCGTCTCCGTGGTACGGACGCACCATCGCCGAGGTGTGGTTCCGCACCGCCGAGGCTGCTGAGGCTGCTGGCTTCGTCAACGCCGTCAAGTCCGGCTCCGACAAGGAGGACGCCAAGTGAGCGAGCTGAAGATCCGAGATCCCCGGGACATTATCCTCGCCCCGGTCGTCTCCGAGAAGAGCTACAGCCTGCTCGACCAGAACACGTACACGTTCCTGGTCAAGCCGACTGCCAACAAGACCGAGATCAAGATCGCGATCGAGCAGATCTTCGGTGTGAAGGTCACCTCGGTGAACACGATGAACCGCAAGGGCAAGGCACGCCGCACCCGCTTCGGCATGGGCAAGCGTCCTGACACCAAGCGCGCCATCGTGACCGTCGCCGAGGGTGATCGCATCGACATCTTCACCGGCCCGGTCGCCTGAGCCGCGAGAGAAGGAACGAAGTACCAATGGGTATCCGCAAGCACAAGCCCACCACTCCGGGCCGTCGCGGCTCGAGCGTGTCGGACTTCGTCGAGCTCACCCGCTCGACCCCTGAGAAGTCCCTGCTCGTCGCCAAGCCCAAGACCGGTGGACGTAACAACACTGGCCGCATCACCACCCGCCACATCGGCGGTGGACACAAGCAGGCTTACCGCATCATCGACTTCAAGCGTTACGACAAGGACGGCGTACCGGCCAAGGTCGCTCACATCGAGTACGACCCGAACCGCACCGCTCGCATCGCCCTGCTCCACTACGCCGACGGTGAGAAGCGCTACATCATCGCCCCCGAGGGAGTCAGCCAGGGAACCGTCCTGGTGTCCGGCCCCGAGGCCGACATCAAGCCGGGCAACAACCTGCCGCTGCGCAACATCCCGGTCGGTACCACGGTTCACGCCGTGGAGCTGCGTCCGGGCGGTGGCGCCAAGATGGGTCGCTCTGCCGGCGCGTCCGTGCAGCTGGTGGCCCGCGAGGGCAAGTATGCGACCCTGCGCCTGCCTTCCGGTGAGATGCGCATGGTCGACATTCGCTGCCGCGCCACCGTTGGTGAGGTCGGCAATGCCGAGCAGGCCAACATCAACTGGGGCAAGGCCGGTCGTAGCCGCTGGAAGGGCATCCGCCCGACCGTCCGTGGTGTGGTCATGAACCCGATCGACCACCCCCACGGTGGTGGCGAGGGTCGTACCTCTGGTGGCCGTCACCCGGTGAGCCCGTGGGGCAAGCCCGAGGGTCGCACCCGTAACAAGAACAAGGCGAGCAGCCGTCTCATCGTGCGTCGCCGCAAGTCCGGCAAGAAGCGCTGATTGGGAGTCTGAGACATGCCACGCAGTCTGAAGAAGGGCCCCTTCGTCGACGAGCATCTGGCCAAGAAGGTCACTGCCCAGAACGAGGCGGGCACGCACAACGTCATCAAGACCTGGTCGCGTCGCTCCATGGTCACCCCCGACATGATCGGGCACACCATCGGCGTGCACGACGGCCGCAAGCACGTCCCGGTTTTCGTGACCGAGTCGATGGTCGGGCACAAACTCGGAGAGTTCGCCCCGACCAGGACCTTCAAGGGTCACGTGAAGGACGACAAGAAGGCGCGCAGGCGCTGACGAGAGGGATCTGATTCATGAGCAACACTGAGAGGCCCAGCCGTCGCGCCGCCCTGCTCGGCGATCGCCCCGGCTCGTACGCCATCGCGCGTCACGTCCGGATGAGCGCCAGCAAGTGCCGTCGCGTCGTCGACCTGGTTCGCGGGATGGACGCCGCTGACGCGGTGACCATGCTGAAGTTCCAGCCGCAGGCCGCGGCGGAGCCGGTGCGCAAGGTCGTCGCCTCGGCCATGGCCAACGCTGAGCAGACCGAGGGTCTGCGCGCCGAAGACCTGTACATCTCGCAGGCTTTCGTCGACGAGGGCGTCACCATGCGCCGCATTCGCCCCCGCGCCAAGGGATCGGCCAGCCGAATCCTGAAGCGCTCCGCCCACATCACCGTGGTTGTCGAGCCCAAGGACGCCCGTCCGGCCCCCAAGAAGGCCAAGAAGGGTCGCCCGGCGGCTGCAGCCAAGTCCGAGACCGAGAAGGGAGCCTGACATGGGCCAGAAAATCAACCCCCATGGTTTCCGTCTCGGTGTGACGACCGATCACAAGACCCGCTGGTACGCCGAGAAGCAGTACGCCGAGCTCGTGGGTGAGGACGTCAAGATCCGGGAGTGGCTCCACAAGAACCTGGAGCGCGCCGGTATTTCGTCCATCGAGATCGAGCGTCGCTCCGAGCGCGTGACCATCTTCCTCTACGCCGCCCGCCCGGGCATCGTCATCGGGCGTAACGGTGCCGAGGCCGAGCGCGTGCGCGGTGAGCTGGAGAAGCTCACCGGCAAGCAGATTCAGCTCAACATCCTCGAGGTTAAGAACCCCGAGACCGATGCCCAGCTGGTTGCGCAGGGAATCGCCGAGCAGCTCGCTGCCCGTGTCGCTTTCCGTCGCGCCATGCGCAAGGCCCAGCAGTCCGCCATGAACGCCGGCGCCCTTGGCATCCGCATCAAGTGCTCCGGCCGTCTGGGCGGCGCCGAGATGAGCCGTTCCGAGGGTTACCGTGAGGGCCGTGTGCCGCTGCACACCCTGCGCGCTGACATCGACTACGGCTTCTTCGAGGCCCGCACCACCTTCGGACGCATCGGCGTCAAGGTGTGGATCTACAAGGGCGACGTCACCGGCACCCGTGCCGAGCGGGCTGCCCAGAAGGCTGCTCGCCAGGCGCCCCAGAACGCTCGCGGTGGACGCGGCGGCAACCGTCGTGGCCGGGGCGATCGTCCCGACCGTCGTGGTGGACGTCGTCGCGCTGAGGCCGCCAAGCAGCAGCCCGCCGAGACCGCGGCCCCGCAGACCGAGAACGCAGGAGCCTGACATGTTGATTCCTCGTCGAGTGAAGTACCGCAAGCAGCACCATCCCAAGCGGACCGGCGCTGCCAAGGGTGGCACCCAGCTGGCCTTTGGTGACTACGGCATCCAGGCCACCGAGGGTGGATACCTGACCAACCGTCAGATCGAGGCCGCCCGTATCGCCATGACCCGCTACATCAAGCGTGGTGGAAAGGTGTGGATTAACGTCTACCCGGACCGCCCGATGACCAAGCACCCCGCCGAGTCCCGTATGGGTTCCGGTAAGGGTACCCCTGAGTGGTGGATCGCCAACATCAAGCCCGGACGAGTTCTCTTCGAGCTGTCGGGTGTGCCGGAGGACGTGGCTCGCGAGGCCATGCGTCTGGCCATCCACAAGCTGCCGATGAAGGCTCGTTTCATCTCCCGTGAAGGCGGTGACAACTGATGCCCAAGCTTTCTGCTGCTGAGCTGCGCCAGCTCTCCGGGGAAGAGTTGCGCAACAAGGTTCGCGAACTCAAGGAGGAGCTGTTCGGGCTGCGTTTCCAGTCAGCCACCGGCCAGCTCGAGAACACGGCTCGCCTGCGTGAGGTCCGCAAGGACATCGCTCGCGTCTACACCGTGCTCCAGGAGCGCAACCTCAACATCGTCGACGATCCCGACGCCGCCGATCCCAACAACGACAAGGAGGCCTGAGCATGAGCGAGAACACCGCTGAGCGGACGACCCGCCGCAAGGTCCGTGAGGGACTGGTCGTGTCCGACAAGATGGACAAGACGATCACCGTCCTGGTCGAGGACCGCGTCAAGCACCCGCTGTACGGCAAGGTCATGACCAAGTCCTCGCGCCTCAAGGCTCACGACGAGAACAACGAGGCCGGCATGGGCGACCGCGTGCGGATCATGGAGACCCGCCCGCTGTCTGCCACCAAGCGCTGGCGTCTGCTCGAGATCGTCGAGAAGGCCAAGTGACGCATTGGTGAGCTGACCATCACAGTTTGCTGCAAGGCGACCCATCCGAAAGGGTGGGTCGCCTTGTTGTGTGTGGGGTAGGGGAACCCTTGGGCCTCCGGGCAGCTGCGCCAGTTGTGTCTCACGTGCGCCAGGGCTTGCGGGGCAGCTGCGCCAGTTGTGTCTCACCTGCGCCGAATGCCTCCAGGGCGTCCATACTTCGGTTGGCATAGGGACCTACTTGCGCCAGTTATGCCCCACCTGCGCCAAAAATTCTGGCGCAGGTGAGACACAACTGGCGCAGCAACGTCTGGGGCTGCGGTCATGGACCGATGCGTCACTCAGTTCTCGTCCCGAGGGCGCAAAAAGTTATCCACAGATGCTGACACGGACCCTTCCCAGGAGGGCCACCTTCGCGCTTCACTGGGCGCATGCCTGAACTACGACGAGTAGCGACGTACCGGTCAATGCGAGCAGCGGGCGCGTCGCGTCGATCTATCGAGAACCACGTCGGCACGCCCGACGTCACGGCGTTACGTCGAGGCGCGTGGACCATTACCGGCGAGTCTGCTTCTGTTCGTCAACACCAATTGGATCTGCTCGCTGGGTCGCAGTTTTTGTCGCCGGATACGGTGTTTAGCCATGTCACGGCAGCGGCCCTCCATGATCTGCCACTTCCGCCAGTGGGAACAGAGCAACTGTGGGTCACACAGCCCCGTTACGGTGGTGGTCATCGGAGGGACCGGCTCATCACTATTGGAAGGATTCTTCCGCCCGAACACATCCTGGACGATGGCGTTCGTCGATTTACCAGCGTAGAGCGAACCGTCGTCGACATGGCGTCGGAATTTGGATTTGAAACTGGCCTGATGGTCGCCGACGCTGCATTGCGCGCAGGCGCAGATGCGAGTGTCTTGGCTGACGTCGTCAAGACGTGTGGGAGGCCCCGGGGACTCGGACATGCGCGTCAGGTCGTGGCCATGGCAGACGGTTGCGCCGAGAGCCCGGCTGAATCCCTTATACGTGCGAAGTGGCACATCGCGGGAGTCCCGGCTCCGATATTGCAGCTGGTCGTCCGAGATTCGAAGGGACGATTTTTGGGTCGGGTCGACTTTGCGTGGCCGGAAGCCGGAGTTATTGCCGAATATGACGGACGCACGAAATACGGAGCGCTGCTCGAACCTGGTGACGACATCGGTCAAGTTATTATCGCTGAGAAAAGGCGCGAGGCGGCAATTATTGACAAGGGCTGGACGGTCCTGCGGTTCACAGTCAAAGATTTACGGACGCCGACCGGGTCCGCGCAGCGAATTCTCGCAGCTCTCGCTCGTCCTTCGCGTCGAAGAATTGCCTGACCAGTCGGGATTCTGGTGACGCTTCGGTAGCGTCGACAGACGGTCAAGTAGACCGCGCCGTCTGGGCACCTCGACGGCCTATGAACCTCTGCCTCCAAACTACCTGCGCCAGTTGTGTCTCACTTGCGCCAAAAATTCTGGCGCAAGTGAGACACAACTGGCGCAAGTGGCATCCACGGTTCATTGATGCGTGGGGATGTCGCAGGCTTATGGCGCAGGTGGGACACAACTGGCGCAGCTGGGCCAAGCGACCACCATGCGACTTCCGGGGGCGGCGCAGGTGGGGCATAACTGGCGCAGCTGGGCCAAGCGACCACCATGCGACTTCCGGGGGCGGCGCAGGTGGGACACAACTGGCGCAGCTGGGGGAGGGCGGAGCGGCGCCATACCCACCTACACCAGGTCACCCCCAATTCGCAATCCCGGGCAAACGGAGTTAAACTACCCAAGTTGTCTTGCGACTGTGCCCACCTTCAAGCACAGTACGGAACCCCCGACTTCACACAGACGGAGGTCACCGTGCGCCGCCCGAGGGTGTTGGGACCTCTCGCGGACGACAGCCGCGTACCCCCTGAGGTGCGGGCTGCCCTCTGGCAAAATCCAGGGGGTTCGTGTTCAACAGTCCTACCAGGCCCGGCAGGGAACCAGTGGGACGAAGGAGAAGACATGATCCAGCAGGAGACGCGACTCAAGGTCGCCGACAACACTGGTGCGAAGGAGCTTCTTTGCATCCGTGTTCTCGGTGGATCGAAGCGTCGCTACGCCTACCTCGGTGACACCATCGTGTGCACCGTCAAGGACGCCATCCCTGGCGGAAACGTGAAGAAGGGCGAGGTCGTCAAGGCCGTCGTCGTGCGTACCGTCAAGTCGCACCGCCGCCCCGACGGGTCCTACATCAGGTTCGACGAGAACGCCGCCGTGCTTCTCAAGAACGACGGGGAGCCCCGTGGCACCCGTATCTTCGGCCCCATCGCCCGTGAGCTGCGCGAGAAGAAGTTCATGCGCATCGTCTCGCTCGCCCCGGAGGTGATCTGAATGAAGTCCCTCAAGATCAAGAAGGGTGACCGCGTCAAGGTCATCGCCGGCAACGACAAGGGCACCATCGGTGAGGTTCTGTCGGTGGATCCGGCCCGTGAGCGCGTCATCGTCGAGGGTGTGAACATTCGCAAGCACCATCGTCGTGACATGCCCACCCCGCAGGGCGGCACCACCAAGGGCGGAATCATTCAGTCCGAGGCCCCGATCCACGTCTCGAACGTTCAGCTCGTGACCAAGATCGACGGCAAGGATGTCGTGACCCGCGTTGGCTACCGCCGCGAGGACGTCACCAAGCGTCGTCCCGACGGTTCCGAGTACGCCGCCCAGCGCAGCGTCCGCTACCTCAAGAAGGAGGAGGCCAAGTGAGCACCGAGACCTTCGCGCACGAGATGCCTCGTCTGAAGAAGCAGTACCGCGAGCAGATTCGTCCTGCCATGCAGGAGGAGTTCGGTTACAAGAACCCGATGCTCATCCCCGGTCTCGAGAAGATCGTGGTGAACATGGGTGTTGGTGACGCCGCTCACGACTCCAAGGTCATGGACGGTGCCGTTCGCGACATCACCGCCATCACCGGCCAGAAGCCGCAGGTCACCAAGGCCCGCAAGTCCATCGCTCAGTTCAAGCTGCGTGAGGGACAGCCCATCGGCTGCCACGTCACCCTGCGTGGTGACCGCATGTGGGAGTTCGCTGACCGTCTGCTGACCCTGGCCCTGCCCCGTATCCGCGACTTCCGCGGACTCAACTCGAACCAGTTCGACGGCAAGGGCAACTACACCTTTGGCCTGTCCGAGCAGGTCATGTTCCTCGAGATTGACCAGGACAAGATCGACCGCGTCCGTGGCATGGACATCACGTTTGTGACCACCGCGCAGACGAACGAGGAGGGCAAGGCCCTGCTCAAGCACCTGGGATTCCCGTTCAAGGCGAAGGATGATCCGAAGAAGGCCAAGGCCAAGCGCGGTCCTGCCTACTACGCCAAGAAGAAGAAGAAGTGAGGATCTGATGGCCAAGACAGCTCTGAAGGTCAAGGCGGCCCGTAAGCCCAAGTTCGGTGTCCGCGGCTACACCCGTTGCCAGCGCTGCGGTCGTCCGCACTCGGTGTACCGCAAGTTCGGCCTGTGCCGAATCTGCCTGCGCGAGATGGCCCACGCCGGTCAGCTCCCGGGTGTCACCAA
This sequence comes from Cutibacterium equinum, assembly GCF_028021195.1. Classification (NCBI taxonomy): domain Bacteria; kingdom Bacillati; phylum Actinomycetota; class Actinomycetes; order Propionibacteriales; family Propionibacteriaceae; genus Cutibacterium; species Cutibacterium equinum. The sequence goes on along the minus strand of NZ_CP115668.1, from coordinate 1,850,994 downwards.
GTCTTCCTGGTGACCAGGCTGCGTCTCTCAAGGATGCAGATCCACGGGCCCTGCCGGGCCCCGGCGGGTTGGTGACCCGCCCTACACACACCTGAACAACACAGAAGGTCCCCAGCTCAACCCCGGACGAGATGCTCCGGGACGCGGCAGGAGGGAAACCATTGTGAGAAAGAGGCCAAACCAGCCATGACCATGACTGACCCGATCGCAGACATGCTGACCCGTCTGCGTAACGCCAACCAGGCGTACCACGACCAGACGTCGATGCCTCACTCGAAGATCAAGGCCGGAATCGCCGAGATCCTCAAGTCCGAGGGCTACATCGCCGACTTCAAGGTCAACGAACCCAAGGAGGGTGAGGTCGGCAAGACCCTGACCCTCACCCTCAAGTACGGCGACAACCGTGAGCGTTCCATCGCTGGCGTCCGCCGTATCAGCAAGCCCGGACTTCGCGTTTACGCCAAGTCCACCGCCCTGCCGAAGGTGCTCGGCGGCCTGGGCATCGCCATCATCTCCACCTCTCAGGGGCTGCTCACTGACAAGCAGGCCCACGAGAAGTCCGTGGGCGGGGAAGTCCTCGCCTACGTGTGGTGACCGTCGACGAGACAGATAGGAGTAATCAATGTCGCGCATTGGCAGGCTTCCCATCGCCGTCCCGTCCGGTGTCGAGGTGAAGCTTGATGGGCAGGACGTGGAGGTGAAGGGTCCGAAGGGAACCCTGAACTTCACCGTTCGCGAGCCCATCACCGTGAGCAAGAACGATGAGGGACAGATCGTCGTTGAGCGTCCGGACGACGAGCGTGAGAACCGCTCGCTGCACGGCCTCACCCGTACCCTCATCAACAACATGGTCATCGGTGTGACCGAGGGCTACGAGAAGAAGCTGGAGATCCAGGGCGTGGGTTACCGCGTGCTGTCGAAGGGTCCCAAGCAGCTCGAGTTCAACCTCGGTTTCTCCCACCCGGTGATCGTCGACGCCCCGGAGGGAATCACCTTCGCCGTCGAGAACCCCACCAAGTTCTCGGTCCAGGGCATCGACAAGCAGGTCGTGGGCGAGACCGCGGCCAACATCCGCAAGATCCGCAAGCCGGAGCCTTACAAGGGCAAGGGCGTGCGTTACGAGGGCGAGAACGTCCGTCGCAAGGTTGGAAAGGCAGGTAAGTGACATGGCAAGCACCCTGACTGTTCGCAAGAGCCTGTCCGACCGCGCCAAGGCACGTGCTCGTCGCCAGGCCCGTGGTCGCAAGAAGATCTTCGGGACCGTCGAGCGTCCCCGCATGGTCGTCACCCGTTCCTCGAAGCACCTCTTCGTCCAGGTGATCGACGATGTTGCCGGCAACACCCTCGTGTCGGCTTCCACCATGGAGGCCGAGCTGCGCGAGATGTCTGGAGACAAGACCGCCAAGGCCACCCGCGTGGGCACCATCATCGGTGAGCGCGCCAAGGCCGCCGGCATCGACAAGGTCGTCTTCGACAAGGCCGGGAACAAGTACCACGGGCGGATCGCCGCGCTGGCCGATGCGGCCCGCGAGGCCGGTCTCGACTTCTGACCCACGAAAGGCAAGTGAGCAACGATGAGTGGAACCCAGCGCCGCGGTGGCGGTGCAGGTGGTGAGCGTCGTGGCCGTGACAACCGTCGTGGCCAGAACGATCGCAACCGCAACCAGAACGAATATCTCGAGCGCGTCGTGGCGATCAACCGCGTCGCCAAGGTGGTCCAGGGTGGCCGTCGCTTCAGCTTCACGGCGCTGGTCGTCGTGGGTGACGGCGAGGGCACCGTGGGCGTCGGCTACGGCAAGGCCAAGGAGGTGCCCGCGGCCATCGCCAAGGGTGTCGAGGAGGCCAAGAAGCACTTCTTCAAGGTGCCGCTGGTTGGCCGTACCATCACCCACCCGGTGATCGGTGAGAAGGCTGCCGGTGTCGTCATGCTGCGTCCGGCTTCCCCCGGTACCGGTGTCATCGCCGGTGGCTCGGCTCGCGCCGTTCTCGAGTGCGCCGGCGTGCAGGACGTGCTCGCCAAGTCCCTCGGCTCCTCCAACGCGATCAACGTGGTTCACGCCACTGTCGCCGCGCTGCAGCAGCTCGAGGAGCCCGAAGAGGTCGCCCGTCGCCGCGGCAAGTCCGTTGAGGACGTCGCCCCGGCAGCCATGCTGCGCGCCCGCAAGGAGGCCGACGAGGCCGCCGCTGCCGCCCGCATGGAGGAGAAGGCAGGGGTCAACTGATGAGCAAGCTGAAGATCACCCAGATCAAGTCCGGCATCGCCACGAAGCCGAATCATCGCGAGACCCTGCGCAGCCTCGGACTCAAGCGCATCGGTGACACGGTCATCAAGGAGGACCGCCCGGAGTTCCGCGGCATGGTCCAGACCGTTCGTCACCTCGTCACCATGGAAGAGGTGGACTGACGTGGCTATTGAAATCCATGATCTCAAACCCGCTCCTGGTGCCCGCAAGGCCAAGACCCGTGTCGGTCGTGGTGAGGGCTCCAAGGGTAAGACCGCTGGTCGCGGCACGAAGGGCACCGGCGCACGCAAGAACGTGCCCGAGTTCTTCGCTGGCGGCCAGATGCCGATTCACATGCAGGCCCCGAAGCTGGGCGGGTTCCACAACCCGTTCCGCACCGAGTACCAGGTCGTGAACCTGGACAAGGTCGAGGCCCTGTTCCCCAAGGGCGGCAAGATCACCGTCGACGACCTCGTCGCCGTCGGTGCGGTCCGTGACAACGAGCTCGTCAAGGTTCTCGGAACCGGCGAGCTGACCGTCAAGGTCGATCTCGTTGTCGACGCCTGGTCCAAATCGGCCCAGGAGAAGATCGAGAAGGCCGGCGGAAGCGTCACCAAGCGCTGAAGCCAACCTTCAAATACGGTTGTGAACACGACCACATGACGTACGAGGGACGGGAAACATGACCGTTTCCCGTCCCTTGTGTCATCTGTCAGGGCAACGCACTAGCGATGACGACATGCCTTGCTCGTTTGACCTCATCAGACTGTCTCAGGGGTTGAGTGTGTGTAAGATCACACGCACCAAGCGGCCCTCGTGCCGAGATGACCCCATGCCGAATCGTGTGCAGCGGCAACACCTGCCGTCAGGGTCTGGCGGCCACACTCGCCGACGGCCCACCTGCCCTAACGGCAGGAACTGCACACCGTGAGAAAGGACGACCGTGCTCAAATACGTGGTGCGTCGCCTCATCAACTACGTCGTGCTGTTGTTCATCGCGGTGTCCTTCGCATACCTGCTCGCCTCGTATGCTCTGGACCCGCGCAACGCTTTTGATCAGACGAATCCGAAGCTCAACTGGACGGCGATCAACCAGTCATTGACCAACTACAACATCAACCCCGACACCAGCATCTGGGTGCGCTACGAGCGATGGTTGAAGATGGTCTTCCTGCATTGGAACTGGGGCTGGACCCCACATGGTGACGCGATCAATTCCTTGATTGGCACCCGGATCGGTGTGTCGGTCCGTTTGGTGATTTGCGGAACGATCATTGGCATGGTCGGTGGTGTCGCCGTCGGTGCATGGTCGGCCGTGCGCCAGTACTCGGTTGCCGACCGAATTGTGTCCTTCCTGTGCCTGCTGCTCATCTCGACGCCGACGATGGTGTTGGCGGTCCTGTTGCAGCTTGGTGCCATTAAGTTCAACCAGGCAACGGGCACGCAGTTCTTCCAGTTCATCGGTGAGGTTGGGGCGCACGGGGACTACTTTGGCGCCGAACTGCTCAGCCGTATGCAGCATCTGCTGTTGCCGACGATCTCCCTGTCAGCGCTGAGCTTGGCCAGCTACTCGCGGTACCAGCGCAACCTCATGCTCGACACCCTCGGCGCGGACTATGTGCGTACCGCTCGGGCGAAGGGCCTGCGCAAGGGACGCGCCATCCGCCACCACGCGCTGCGCAACGCCATCATTCCGATGGCCACGTACTTCGCCTTCGGTGTGGCCAACATCTTCGTTGGTGCCACCATCTCCGAGCAGGTGTACGCCTGGAACGGCGTTGGTTCGTACTCGGTGATGTCGATTCAGCAGAACGACATCAACGGTTCGGTCGCCGTCGTCGCCTTTTCCGGCGTCTGCACGCTGACTGGTGCCCTGCTGTCCGACATCCTCATCGCGGTCATCGATCCGCGTGTCCGGGCTCGATGAGGAGGAGCCGTCATGTCTGAACCCACGAACAACTCCAGCGTCGAGCTCAACACCCCGAAGGCTGGCCCCGGTGCTCCCGTCAACGGCCCCGACGCCGTGAGTGCCGCTGAGCGCAACGAAAAGCACAAGCCAGGACGCAATGAGCGTGAAGGCAAACACCTGTCGCGTGGCCGTCTGATCCTGCGCCGGTTCTGGCGTCCGGTTGGCTCCAAGATCGGTGTCATCGGACTGGCCCTGATCGTCCTGCTGGCTCTCATCGGCCCGTACATCGCCAACTGGGACTACTGGGTCGTTGATGACAACGCATTCCTCACTCCGCCAGACCAGTACCACTGGTTCGGTACCAGCCAGGGTGGCTTCGACCTGTTCGCCATGACGGTGGAGGGGCTGCGCAAGTCCCTCATCATCGGTTTCTGCGTCGCCCTCATCGTCGAGACCCTGGCCGCTCTCATCGGTTCGGCTGCGGCCTACTTCGGCAAGGTGGCGGAGAAGATCATCCTGTGGTTCATCGACCTGCTGCTGGTGATCCCGTCCTTCCTCATCATTGCCATTCTGAGCCAGCACACCTCCGGCAAGAGCACCTCGACCGCACTGCTGATCGTGCTGCTGTCGGCCTTCAGCTGGATGCTGTCGGCCCGAGTCGTGCGCGCCATGACCCTGTCGGTGGTCAACCTCGACTACGTCACGGCTGCCCGGTTCATGTCGGTGCCGCCGTTCACGATCATCGTCAAGCACGTCATTCCCAACATCGCCAGCTACCTCATCATCGACCTGACCCTTGGTGTGGTCGCGGCCATCATGAGCGAGACCGTGCTGTCCTTCTTCGGCTTCGGCGTGCAGAAGCCTGAGACCTCCCTGGGTACCCTGCTGGGCGACGGCATGACGGCGGTGACGACCTCACCGTGGCTGTTCATGTTCCCGGCCGGCGTGCTGGTCATTCTGTTGCTGAGCGTCAACTTCATCGGTGACGGCCTGCGCGACGCCGTCGATCCCTCTTCCAAGTCTGGTGGTAAGGCATGAGCAAGAAAACTGCCACTGCGGCCAACCTGTCTGATGCCCTCCCCGAGCGTCAGGAGGGTGTGCCGGTCCTGCAGATCAAGGACCTCAACGTCCGTTTCCCCTCCGAGGACGGCGTCGTTCACGCCGTGCGTGGGGTCAACCTGACCGTCAATGCGGGAGAGGTCGTCGGTCTGGTGGGTGAGTCCGGCTCGGGTAAGTCCGTCACCTCGATGTCGGTGATGGGCCTGCTGGACGAGGGAGCTCGCGTCGAGGGGTCGATCAAGGTCCACGGCACCGAGCTGCTGGGACGCGACGACGACTGGATGTCGAACGTGCGCGGCAAGAAGGTCGCCATGATCTTCCAGGACCCGTTGAGTGCCCTGACCCCGGTGTACACGATCGGTGACCAGATCGTCGAGGCTCTCCAGATTCACTCGGACATGTCCGACAAGGAGGCCTGGGCCCGAGCCCTTGAGCTGCTCGACATGGTTGGCATCCCGAACCCCGAGGTGCGCGCCAAGGCCTTCCCCCACGAGTTCTCCGGCGGTATGCGTCAGCGCGTCGTCATCGCCATGGCCATTGCCAACGACCCGGACCTCATCATCGCCGACGAGCCAACAACGGCCCTGGACGTGACGATTCAGGCGCAGATTCTTGACCTGTTGCGCGTCGCCCAGCGTGAGACCCACGCCGGTGTGGTCATGATCACTCACGACCTTGGCGTCGTTGCTGGTCTGGCCGACCGGGTGGCCGTCATGTACGCCGGGCGTATCGTCGAGCGGGCTGACGTCGACGAGCTGTTCTACCGCTCCCGTCATCCCTACACCATTGGTCTGTTGGGGTCCCTGCCTCGCCCTGACCTTGACAAGGACGAGCCGCTGACCCCGGTCGAGGGTAATCCGCCCTCCCTGCTCAACCTCCCGCAGGGATGCCCCTTCGCCCCGCGTTGCCCGATGGCCGTGGATGCCTGCCGCGAGGCCGAGCCTGATCTGACGCCCACCGACCTTGACCGTCACGAGGCCGCCTGCATTCGACACGCCGAGCTCATCGACCGCACCTATTCGCAGATCTACCCGCAGATCGGTGAGCGCAAGAGCCGCTACAAGATAGCCTTGGGCACCTCCGATCGTGAAGCCCTTGAGGACGTTCTGGAGGTCAAGGACCTCGTCAAGACCTACCCGCTCATGAAGGGGTCGGTCTTCAAGAGGCGGGTTGGCACCGTTCATGCCGTCGACGGCGTCTCCTTCCGCATCAAGAAGGGCGAGACGCTGGGCCTGGTGGGCGAGTCGGGCTGCGGCAAGACGACGACGATCATGTCGATCCTTGAGCTTGCCAAGCCGGAGGAGGGCACCGTCGTCGTCCTGGGACGCGACGCGGCCACGATGAACGCCAAGGCCCGCAAGGAGACCCGACAGGACCTCCAGGTGGTGTTCCAGGACCCGATGGCCTCCCTGGATCCTCGCCTGCCGATCGCCGACATCATCGCCGAGCCGTTGAAGTACAACGGTTACCCGAAGAACAAGATTCCGGAGCGGGTCGATGAGCTCATGGCGTTGGTGGGTCTGGAACCCGCCCACGCCAACCGCTACCCGCGCAACTTCTCGGGTGGTCAGAAGCAGCGTGTCGGTATCGCTCGCGCACTGGCCCTCAACCCGAAGCTGTTGGTTCTTGACGAGCCGGTGTCGGCCCTGGACGTGTCGATTCAGGCCGGCGTGCTGAACCTGCTGGAGGATCTGCGCGAGAAGTTGGAGCTGTCGTATCTCTTTGTCGCGCACGACCTGTCGGTGGTTCGTCACATCGCCAACCGTGTGGCTGTCATGTACCTGGGCCGTATCGTCGAGCTGGGCGAGGTCTCGCAGGTCTTCGACCACCCGATGCACCCGTACACCCAGGGTTTGCTGTCGGCCATCCCGGTGCCTGACCCGGCCAAGGAGCACAACCGTCACCGCATCCTGCTGGAGGGTGACCTGCCCTCCCCGGCAGCTCCGCCGTCGGGATGCCCGTTCCACACGCGTTGCCCGAAGTTCAAGACGCTCGATGAGACCTCCCAGGCCAAGTGCATGGGGGAGCGTCCCGAGCTGTTCTACCCGCACCCCGACATTGACCGACGCACGGCGTGTCACTTCCCCGAGGAAACGCGGGTGTTCTGAGCCGGTGCGGTAAATCCCTGGCATGGGGGTGGTGTCGTTGCGACGACGCCACCCCCATGCGTTATGTCGGCCCGTGCGTCGTGTTTGCCCCATGCGTCATGTTTCCCCGTGCGTCGTGTCTTGGGGTGATCCGGGAGGTCTCATTGGCACCGCGTCGACGAGCTGAGGTGAACTGGCCAACATCACGGTTGGATCAAGGAAAGGTCAAGATTTCATAACGAAACCGCGTTCTGAAGCCGTTTGCGGTGGTTGATCCGGGGCGGGGGTGCCAAGCTCAAGCCAACCCCGATCCACCTCAGGATCCTCAACTCTTCGGAGGTTTACCGTGCGCAAGACGCTAACGACCGCAGTGGCTGCTCTGGCCGTGGGTTCGCTTGCCCTCACTGGCTGCGGGCAGAAGAACAAGTCCGGCGGCGAGCAGAACAAAGGTGACAAGACCACGTCGGCCAGCGCGCCTCTGGCTGCCCTGAATATCAAGCCCCGTGACCAGATCAAGGACGGTGGCACTCTCCGTCTGGCGATCGGTACCCTTCCAACCGGCTGGAACGGGTTGCAGGTCGACAACAACACTGTTGACCTCAACACGACCATCTGGCCCTTCATCGGCGTCATCAACTTCGACATCTCCGAGGACGGCACCCCGAAGCCGAACCCGAATTTCATTGAGTCGACCGACGTTGACAGCAAGGGCGGCAAGCAGGTTGTCACCTTGCACCTCAACCCGAAGGCCAAGTGGAACTCCGGCCGCACCATCGACTACACCGATTACCAGGCCACCTGGAAGGCCACCAACGGTCAGAACGACAAGTTCCTGCCAGCCACCACTGACGGTTTCAACCAGATCACCTCGGTGGAGAAGGGCGACAAGGACACCGACGTCGTCATCACCTTCAAGACCACCTACCCCGACTGGACCGCTCCCTTGGGCACGGTCCTTCCCAAGGAGGGTGCCTCCGACCCCGACACGTTCAACACCGGGTGGAAGGATCTCAACCCCGACTGGTTCACCGGCCCGTTCATCCCCACCAAGGTGGATCAGGCCTCCAAGACCCTCACCGTCAAGCGCAATGACAAGTGGTGGGGCGAGAAGTCGAAGCTTGACACCGTCACCTTCAAGCAGATGGAGGATGCCGCCAAGACCAAGGCGTTCGCCAACAAGGAGATTGACGTCGCCGACACCATCATCACCAAGGACGGCTACCAGACCGCCAAGAAGCGCGATGACGTCGACATGCGTGCCGCCGGTTCGCTGCAGTGGCGCCACTTCACCTTCAACGCCAAGTCGGCCAACCTGTCTGACAAGGACGTGCGCCAGGCCATCGTCAAGGGCATCAACCGCCCCGCCATCGCCAAGTCTGACCTTGCCGGCCTGCCGGTCCAGGCTGATTCGGTGATGCTGGGCAACCACTTCTTCATGCCCGGCCAGCCTGGCTACAAGGACAACTCCGAGGACTTCAAGTACGACCCGAAGGCCGCCGAGAAGCAGCTCGACGATGCTGGTTGGAAGAAACAGGGCGACTTCCGTGTCAAGGACGGCAAGACCCTGACCGTCAACTACGCCCAGCTCACCGGCGTCCCCACCTCCGAGAATGAGGGCGCACTGCTCAAGCAGGACATGGCCAAGATCGGCGTCAAGGTGAACCTGGTCAACACTCCGTCCAGCGACATGAACAAGGTGTTGTCGAACCACTCCTTCGACATCATCGCCTTCACCTGGCAGGGCACTGCGTACCCGATGAACAACGTGCGCCAGATCTACGGTGCTGCTGTTGAGGGATCCAAGAAGCCCTCCGAGTCCAACTTCTCTCAGATCGTCGATCCCGAGGTCGAGAAGCTCATTCCACAGATTGGTACCGAGATGGACGTCAACAAGCGTCGTGAGCTGACCAACCAAGCCGACAAGGCCATCTGGGACGACGTCATGACCCTTCCGCTGTACCGTCGCATCATGTTCACCGCTACTCCGAAGAATCTCGCGAATTTCGGTGCTGCGACCTTCCAGAGCACTCACGCCGAGGACATCGGTTACGTCAAGTGATCTGATGGGTGATTGACCCGGAAAGGGCCCGGCGCAGGCAGTTGCCGGGCCCTCACTCTGCTTTTCACACGCGATTTCGAAGAATCGTATGGTCGGGGGTGGTTTGGCGACTCACATGGTGGTTTCGTAAGGTGTGAGGTCCGGTTTCCGATGAAGAAGCCGGATGGTGGCAGGAGCGTCCTGCCATTGACTTCAGTGGAGGACATCTTGCGCAAGGCGATCGTGACCCCTGTGGCGCTGCTGGCCGTGTCGGCCATGGCACTCACCGGGTGCGGACAGAAGAATCAGTCCGGCGGAAGCAAGCAATCAGGGATGACGTCGGAGTCGGCCCCGATGGCTCAGCTCAATGTGGTTGACCGGGGCCAGCTCAAGGACGGTGGCACGCTGCGACTGGCCATTGAGCAGCTCCCGACGGGGTGGAACCCTATGAACGTCAATGGGAACACCGTGGACCTCTCCACGACCATCTGGACCTTCATCGGCGTCAACAACTTCGACATCGCCGAGGACGGCACGCCGAAGCCGAATCCGAACTACATCTCCTCGACCGATGTGGAGACCAAGGGCGGCAAGCAGGTTGTCACCTTGCACCTCAACCCGAAGGCCAAGTGGAACTCCGGCCGTACCATCGACTACACCGACTACCAGGCCACCTGGAAGGCCAACAACGGTTCCGAGCCCGGCTTCCTGCCGTCCAGCACCGATGGTTTCAACCAGATCACCTCGGTGGAGAAGGGCGACAAGGACACCGACGTCGTCATCACCTACAAGAGCACCTACCCCGACTGGACGGCGACCCTGAGCGCCGTTCTGCCGAAGGAGGGGGTGAAGGACGCCGATACCTTCAATGAGGGATGGAAGCAGTTGAACCCGGACTGGTTCGCTGGACCGTTCATTCCGACGAAGGCTGACCAGGCGTCGAAGACCCTCACCGTCAAGCGCAATGACAACTGGTGGGGCGAGAAGTCGAAGCTCGACACCGTCACCTTCAAGGCGATGGACAACGCCACCCAGACCAAGGCGTTCGCCAACAAGGAGATCGACGCCGTATCGAACATCGTCACCAAGGACGGTTACCAGACGGCGAAGAAGCGTGATGACGCTGAGATGCGCCAGGCCGGTTCGTTGCAGTGGCGTCACTTCACCTTCAACGCCAAGTCGGCCAACCTGTCTGATCAGAAGGTGCGTCAGGCCATCGTCAAGGGCATCAACCGCCCGGCGATTGCCAAGTCCGACCTCGCCGGCATGCCCGTCAAGCCGGACACCCTCATGCTTGGCAACCACTTCTTCATGCCCGGTCAGGCTGGCTACAAGGACAATTCCGCCGACTACAAGTACGATCCTGAGGCCGCCAAGAAGGGCCTCGACGATGCCGGCTGGAAGATGGATGGCGACCACCGCGTCAAGGACGGCAAGACCCTGACGATCAACTATGCCCAGCTCACCGGCGTGCCGACCTCTGAGAACGAGGGCGCGCTGTTCAAGCAGGACATGTCGAAGATTGGCGTCAAGGTCAACCTCGTCAACACCCCGAGTGACTCCTTCACCCAGACGCTGAGCAGCCACTCCTTCGACGTCATTGCCTTCGCCTGGAACGGTACCCCGTACCCGATGGCCAATGTCCGCCAGATCTACGGTGCTGCTGCTGAGGGCTCGGACAAGCCGTCACAGTCGAATTTCTCCCAGCTCATTGATCCCGAGCTCAACAAGCTCATTCCCAAGATTGACTCCGAGGCGGATGTCTCGAAGCGTCGTGAGTTGACCAACCAGGCCGACAAGATGATCTGGGACAACGTCATGACCCTTCCGCTGTACCGTCGCATCACCTTCACCGCGGTTCCCAAGAACCTGGCGAACTACGGTGCCGCGACCTTCCAGAGCGTGCACGCCGAGGACATCGGCTACCAGAAGTGAGTTCTCAACCATGAGAAGCGGGGCCGGGGAATGATTCCCCGGCCCCGTCGTCGTTGTGGTGTGCGTCAGGACTGGTGGGGTCTGCGTCAGGACTGACGACGACGCACAACAACTGCAGCGAGGAGGAGGACGGCGACGACGGCAATGACGACGACCGTGGCAACAGGCCCGGACATGGGGCCGTGGCCTGACGAGGAGGGGGCGTCCCCCTCGCTGTTGTGGGTCAGTTCGAAAGAGGCGCCCTCGGCGCTCCCGGCAGCCAACGTGGGGGGAGTGCAGGACTTGGTCTTCGGCTTGTTGTAGCACCAGCCTTCGATGGATCCGGCGGCCGGCTGATATTGGTCGGCACCCTTCTTGGAGTAATCCCACGCAGCACCGGCGCCAGATGCGTGGTAATACGCCCAGTACTGGCCCTGGAATTTCTTGGGGCAGACTGCGGGATGGTCATTCATCGTGCAGATGAGACCGGTTTTGTTCTTACCGGCGGTGATTCCGGCCTTCTTGAGGGCATCGGCGCCGGTGGACGGCGAGTCGACGCACTGGTTCGACAGCACCTCTTCCTCCTCGGTGATGACGAAGACCCACACCTTGTTGGCGTTGAGGCAGTCGTCAATGGCCTTCGCCTGGCTGGTTTCGGCGCTCGGGGAGGGGGCAGCCTGCGCCCAGAGCGGGAAGACGATGGACAGGGCTGCACACAAGACAGCGGCGAGCACACCCGACCATGGTCGGAGTGCTCGCCGCTGTTCGATGTTGGGAATACTCACATGACGATCATGCCGCAGCAGGGAGTATTTCGTCGTATCGATTGTCCTCAGACGCCAGTATGGGGCAGGGCCGGCAGACGATCCGCAGGACGGTTCGACGGGCCGACGGGAGCCACCTGCACTGGGTCATCGGCGGTCGCCGTGGCGGATGGTGCGGGAGTGGCCGATCCGGTCGGGGCCATCGTCGGAGTGACAGTGGGCGTGACCGTGGGAGTCACTGTTGGGGTGGCGGATGGCGTCGGTGTGGCCGTTCCGGTTGGGGTCACGGTCGGGGTCATCGTCGGTGTCTGGGTCGGGGTCACGCTCGGATTCGGAGTCGGGGTAGCCGAGGGAGCATATGGTGTCAGGCGGGCATCCCAGCTCGGTCCAGTATTCCAGTCAGCGGAGAGGGACTTGAAGTACCAGCCCTCGATGGAACCAGGCTTGAGCTTGGCGCTACCAGCACCGGTCATCGAGTACTGCCACTTCACCGGCTTGTCAGCGCCGGCCGGGGTGGCATGCCAGTAGGACCAGTACGCCTCGTTGATGTTAGACACCTTCGGGTAACCGTCGATCTTGTGGAGGAACCCACCGCTGGACTCGATGGCGAACCCTGCCGACTCAAGAGCCTCGAAACCATCGTTGAACTTCGATGCGCATCCGCCTTTAGAGGTGCCGTTGTCCTGCTCGACGTACACCCAGACGTGGCCCACGGCGATGCACTGCTGGGCGCCGCTCATGTCACCGGGCTTGCCGGTCGGGGTGGCGGTGGGAGTGTCTGTCGGGGTAGGGGTGGGAGTGTCTGTCGGGGTAGCGGTGGGAGTCGCGGACGGGGTGGTCTTGCAGGACGGAACACCCTCCGGGGCCTTGCCGGACCATGCCGAGGCGTAACCGTGGCCCGAAACAGCCATGACCGCCTGATCGGTGGCCATGAGGTTGGGTTCACTCGAGTTGCGCTTGGCCTGCCACGCACCGACGTTGGTGAGGAGCTGCTGGCGAATCATCCACTGCTTGACGGACTTCATGTCCTCGCCACGCTCGGCCAGAGCACTGGCGAGCATGCCGGTCGAGTTGGCGGCGGAGTAGGTCTCCCAGTAGTCGCCGTCGTCGTGCTCCTTGGTGTTCATGGCCCACGTGGTGGCGTTGGCGGCAGCAGCATCGATCTTGGCCTGGTAGCCGTCCGGGATGAGATGAGAGTTGCGCTGCAGCAGAGTCAGGTCAGACAGGGCGATACCGGTGTAGTCGGGGTCGCCGACGAAGACACTGCTGCCGTCCTGGTTCCGCTTGGTGTAACCGAAAGCGCCGGCGTCCGTGCCGTCAGTGCCCTGAGTCGACAGCAACTTGTCGATGATCTTCTGTGGCACCGGGCGGTTGGCGCGGGTCAGCGCAATGGTGATGAGGTGCGGGCCCCAGTACATGTTGACGCGGTTCTGCATACCCGGGGTCTCATCGTTGATATAGCCGGCAAGCTTGACCCAGAGGTTTCCAGTTTCCTTGCCGAGGAAGTAGGTCGGATCCTCGCCGAGGATCTCGGCGGTCATGATGACCTTCGCCAGACCAGCCGGGTTGTTCTCGACGTATTTCGGGCCTGCTTCCTTGAGGGCCGCAGTCATCTCCTTGACGACGTCAGGATGGGCATCGGAGCCGACCAGAGCAATGATGCCGTCGGCGACACCGCCAGCCTGTCCGTAGGTCGTCGGGTCTTCCTGCCACTTTTGGGCGAGCCAGTCGGCGGCCGCGGCGACGTACTTACTGGTGGCAGCGGTGTCGTTGACCGATCCGGCCCACATGGCACCCTTGACCGGGCTGGCCGGCGGATCGAAGCAGTACGGGGCGGAACCGTCATCAATGGTGGCGGTGACAGGTGCGTGTGATGGCGCGGGCTGCGGGTCAGCGAACGCCGGTACCACGAACGGTGATGCGACGAGTGCACCGGCGGCGAGACCGGCGACCCATCGATTGAGCCTGGTCATGTGGCGGGCCTTCTTCCTGAGGATGCGTTGCGCTCAGGACGGGAAAGCCCCCCGAGTTGAACCCACCGCAGTCCTCGACGGTGTGATGTTCCTTGGCGCAACCCAGGTACTCCGACTTGGGGACGAGCCCCTCACGGTTGCGGGTCAGCTCCGGATTCTCACCGGATTCCCCCGTGGTTGCAGTGTCAGTCTAAGCTCGCGCCCATCACATGTCCACATCTAGTTAGGCGCTGCGAACCTGTGTGTTAGGCTTCACATGGTTTCACCGATGGAGAACCTGGTGCGAATCCAGGACTGTCCCGCAACCGTGTAGACCGACAAAAATGTCGGCTAAGTCGGATCGCCATCGTTGAGATGTCCCGTACTTGTTTCCGTCGTGGACAGCGGAAAAGACGATCCTGGCCCAGCGCTGGATGGCCTAGAAGCGTCCACCCAGTGAAAGGCAGGAATAGTGAGACGTCTACGGGGTTTGGCTGGTCTACTCGCAGCAGCAGTGGCACTGCCAATTGCCATCACCCATCTTGGCCCGGCATCTGCGGCACCGCCGTCCTACGACTCTGATGCGCAGAAGTGCATCAACGAGAACCACGTCTTCGTCTATGCCGAGCGCGATGACGGCCATGTCGATACTGGTTGTGCTACCAAGTTCTCCAACGGTGTGGAAGCCTTGACGTCGGCTGGTTTCGACATCGGTAACACCGATTTCGGTGGTGACCTGGGGTTGTTTATCGATTCGATTAACGGCTATCCGGAAAACCCCGACAAATTCTACGCTTACTGGGGCTATTTCCACGGGAAGCCGGCAGGCAAGAACACCGAGACAACGTGGGAGTACTCGCAGCTCGGTGCGAGTAATTACCATCCGGAGCCCGGTTCGATCGAGGCATGGCACTACATGCTCATCGACGGCCCATGGGAGGTCCCTCCGACCTGGAAGCCGAAGGTCGATCCGGCTCCCACCACTCCGGCGGCCTCCTTCGAGATTCCTGACAAGGCCCTGCAAAAATGCATCACCGACAAGGTGGGTACCACCACTCCCACCAAGGAACAACTCGACGGTGTCACGAGCCTGAGCTGCCGGAACAGGGGAATCAAGGACCTTACCGGTATCGATCAGCTGACCGGATTGGAAAAGGCATTCCTGCCGGAGAACAAGATCAGTGATCTCAAGCCGTTGGCCTCCATGACTGGCATTTTCAGCCTGGATGTCAACAGCATTGGAGTCTCCGATGTCACGCCGCTGAGGTCGTTGACGAAACTGTCGCATCTGGACGTCGGCAAGAACCACATCCGCGATCTGTCCCCACTCAAGGACATCAAGGGGCTGGGAGACACCGACATCGTCTCGAACTACCAGACCGTTGACGGTGGGTCGGCCACTGCCGGGGTCGAGGCCCCCGTCCCGACCGCCGTCGACCATCAAGGCACGACCTTCGTGGCTGATCGTGAGGTTCCTGAAGGCGTCAAGATCAAGGGCAAGAACGTCACGTACCCCTCTGCGGGCGACTACGTGTGGCAGTTCCGCGACGCCTCGATGTACTTCAACGGGTCCATCACGGTCCACGTCGTTGCAGCTCCCGAACCGGCGAAGCTCGTCGAGATCCCTGACCCGAACTTCAAGTCCTGCCTGCAGGACTCCTTGGAGGACGGCGCGCCTCTGACTGCTGAGAATCTTGCTGGGTTGACCGAGGTCACGTGTATCAACAAGGGAATCAAGGACATTACCGGAGCTGAGGCGCTGACGAACGTCAACAGCCTGGTCCTGACGACCAACGAGATTGATAGCGTCGAGCCGCTTGCAGGTCTGACGAAGCTCGAGACCCTGTACCTGCCCAACAACCACGTCACGGATGTGGCGCCGCTTGCGGGTCTGAAGAATATGAAGGCGATGGTCTTGGATCAGAACCCGATCACCACGGTGCAGCCGTTGTCGTCGCTGACCAACTTGACCGATCTGACGATCAACCAGATGAACCGCGGCAAGTACAAGTATCCCGGTGTGACCAGTCTCGACGGGCTGGGCTCGCTGCCTGCACTTGAGCGACTTGTCGCCAACAACAACGTCAACCTGGCTGATCTCTCCGGGATTTCCGGCGCCACCTCGTTGAAGAAGCTGTTTCTCAACGGTGACAAGATCTCCGACCTGACTCCGATCCAGGGGTTGACGAACCTTGTCGAAATTGGTTTCGACAACAATGAGATCTCCGATGTCTCCGCCTTGGCCGGGATGAAGAATCTCACCAAGATAAATCTCAATTCGAACCACATCTCTGACCTCTCACCGTTGTCTGGGGTCAAGAACACCGCATTCATGGGTCTTCGCGCCCGCTGGCAGAAGGTGACGGCCTCTGCCGTTCCAGCCCAGCAGCAGGTTGCGGTCCCGGTGGCGAAGGCTGCCGATGGGTCCAAGGTTGAGTTCACGGCGCCTGAGGGAATTGTGGCTTCAGGTGACATGGTGACCTACCCGGCCGCCAGCGATGAAGGGTATGAGTGGACGTGGTCGCACAACGACGCCACCAGCCACTCCGAGGACTTCTCCGGGACGTGGATCCAGCCGGTGACGGCTGCGGTGTCGACTCCCAGCCCTACTCCGACGCCGACCCCGACGGTGACCCCGACGCCTACGCCGAGTGTGACTCCTACGCCTACGGTGACGCCTACGGTGACGCCGACCCCGACGGTGACCCCGACGGTCGTTCCGACCTCGACCGTGGCACCGACGGTAACGCCTTCACCTACGGAGACGTCTGCTGTCACGCCTACGCCGACGGTAACCCCGACGGTCGTTCCGACCTCGTCCGCGGTACCGACGTCCGTGGCACCGACGGTTTCGCCGACCGGGACTGTGACCGTGACGCCGACGCCGGTTCCTCCCACCTCTGTGGCCAAGCCCGGACCTCGCCAGGGTGATATCCCGGTGAATCCGTCCCTCCCGGACAGCCCCACGCGCCACCTCGGACTTCCATCCACGGGAGTCTGATTCCCGAGTGACAGCAGGGCTCCACCGCCATGGCGGTGGAGCCCTGTGTCGTCTCGAGCGCAGGTCGCGTCAGATAATCCTCCTATTCGCGGCCACGACTTCGATATCTGGAGGCCGATGCGTACCTTCGGGCTACCACGTCCGTCCAGTGCCCGAACCCGAGTCCTTCTGGGAGGTGTTGGCCTGGTCCAGCGCCTTCTGGCGCTGTTCCTGGGCCTTCCTGACTTTCTCGTCCAACTCGTCCTTCTTGTTCTGCCGACCGGAGGAGTCCGCTTCCTCGCCGGCGTCCCCTCCGCCACCGTTCTGGCGCTTGCGATCAAGGCGAGATCTGGTGCTGTTCGCCTCAGCCGTGTGCGCCGCTGACGTGCAATGGGCGTCAGCAAGCACAGCCTTGCCCTGACGCCATCTCACGAGGGCTTCGTCACGGTTGTCGGCCTCGGCGTACCGGTCAGCGGAAGCTTCCAACGACCATGCCCAGTTCAGACGAATCCGGCACTGTTCCTCGTCAGGGGCCAGACCCGCGGCCTTCTCAAACTTGTCCGTGGCCCCGTCATAGTTGCCTCGGATGTACCGGGCGACCCCAGCGTCATAGGGAGCGATCCACTTGTCGACGGTTGCCGCCCTCTCGGCAGCCGTGAACTTCCGCTCGGCGCTGGCTGCGTCTCCTCGGTCAAGGTCAGCCCGTCCGCGATCAACGAGGATCATCGTCCGAGCGGGAAGAGCCGCTGCCGCGAGGGCCACCAGAGCGACGACTCCGGCCCCAACCCGCACAGTCCACGGTGCTCTCACACCGTGCATGCCACGACGTCCCGGTCTTTCCAGATTCGCCATCACGCCACATCCTTGCGCATCCGTCGCCACGCCCGCACGCTGAGCCAGGCATCTGCCATCTCACAGACCAGCGCGGCTGCGGCAAACCACCATGCCCAGTGGCGAGTGCGACCCGGCTGTGGATCCGCCGGCTGTTGAAGCGGGTTTTCCCACCATGTCACCTTGCTGGCGGCGTTGCGTTGGAGGAACCGTCCGCCCATCTGCTCAGCCATGGTCCGCAATGCCTGCGGATCAGCATGAGACACCGCAGGAGAGCCATTCCTGGTCACTTTTTCCGTCGCACCGGGACGGATGGGCATGGTTCCTCCCGAGGTCGTTCCGTAGCCGAGGACCAGCCCGCCGTCGATGAGCCCAGAAATGTCGGAAAAACTGTGCGGAGCCGAGGACGCCGTCTGTTCTCCGTCGCCCATGTACACCAGGTATCTCTTGGCGGTGGGGCGACTGTCTCGCGCCTTGACGAGCATCTGGCGAGCGAGCGGTTCGGCCATGCCGATGTCACTACCAGCCGCGTTCATCGTTTCCCGCCAGCCCAGGGTCTCGGCGAGGGTGCGCAGAGCCGCCGGGTCGGTGCTGGGTGGCAGCGCGATCCGCGCCTGATTGTCCGAGGCGATGACGGTCACTCGTGCCGACGGCATCGCATCAGCCAGGGAGACGAGGTCGGCGGTCACCCCCGACATTCGTGACTTGCCGTCATGGTCGGTTGCTCCCATCGAGGTGGTGCGGTCAACGATGACGATGACTTCAGCCCCGGCCGCCTCATCGCTGTGTGGGATGTCGGCGCTCCCAGGGCGCAGGGCCACCCCCACCAGCAACAGGGCAGCCAGGACCCGGCACCACATGGCTGCGGTGGATCGGGGGGAAGAACGCCGTCGTGTCGTCACCGCAATGGCAGCCAGGGCAAGTGTTGCCAGGACTGCCACAACGAGGAGGACCCAGTCAGGATGGACGGTCATGAGTTCTCCTTCCCGCGCTTGGGGGCGATCTCCATGACAGTCGCGGTGACGAGGCACACCAGAGCCAGCACCCCGAAGGGCCAGACGACGTCGGTCTGGGTCCACCGGGCGGTGGCGGCGGTCACACGAGCCTGCTGGGAAGTCACCGCGGTGATGATGCGATTCGGGTCCTCCAGACTCGTTCCGGTGACCAGGGTGACCTCACCTCCCGTGTGTGCCACGGCGTCATGGAGGACCGACACTGCGGTGGCATCCGCCTCCGAAGGCGCAACTGCCTGGACCAGAACGTTGCGTTTCGCAGCTTGGCGGATCGCCTCGTTGAGGCTGAAGACCGGTGTGCCAGAGAGCTGATTGTCGGTGGCCAGTACCACGGTGCGTGCGCGCTGGTCGTCCGAACCGTCGAAACGCTGGAGGCAGGAGGCCAACCCGTCACCAATGAGGCTGGAACCGCTTGTTCCTGCCCTGGACCCTGGGACGGGGCCGTGATCAAGATCATGGGCGAACTGGGAGAGTTGGGAGTCGATGTAGTCCGCGTCGTCGGTGAGGGGGAAAATCGTCACGGCAGCCGAGTCGAAGGCCACCAGGCCGATCCGGTTGCCTCCCAGGCGCTGCGCCAGTGTGCGGTAGGCCTCGGTCACGTCATGATCGACCTCAGACATCGACCCGGAGACGTCGAGACATAGCACGACGTCATGGTTGCGACGCAGTTGCCAGGACTTGTCAGGTTTGGCAGGACGACCCACCAGCACGACGAGGCACGTGGCAGCGACGAGAACGCACACCACCTGGACGAGGCGGCGCCGAAGCCGGGAACGAACGAGGTTCTGGTAACGGGGGAGAGCCCGCAGTCGGTCCAAATGATCCAGCGGAACCGCGGAGTGCTGCACCCGACGGCGGCGGTTGAGGGGCTGCAGGAATGCGGCGATGACCACCGCCAGGACGGCGATGGCGGCGACGACGGCGAACGGCCATTGCATCAGTGCCATGAGGCCACCACTTCCTGTCCGGATTCGATGAGGTGACGGGCGCTGGACTCGCTGGGCTGTGGGCCGAAGCAGGCGTCGCG
This sequence comes from Cutibacterium equinum, assembly GCF_028021195.1. Lineage (NCBI taxonomy): Bacteria > Bacillati > Actinomycetota > Actinomycetes > Propionibacteriales > Propionibacteriaceae > Cutibacterium > Cutibacterium equinum. The sequence goes on along the minus strand of NZ_CP115668.1, from coordinate 1,831,198 downwards.
GGCATGTTCGGAGAACTCGGCGGCCGGTTGCAGGCGGGGCTCGCGTCGGGCCGCGCGCGACAGATCGGAGGCTGTGAGGTAGTCGGCGTCCTCAGTGCTCACCAGGCCGATGAAGCGACGCACGAGGCGGCTGGCCTGCTGGCACGCCTCGCGCGGGGACAGATCCTTGCCCAGGCGGGCTGAGAGCTCGTCAAGAGCTGTGAGACATTCGGCTGACAACTGTGCGACGTCGTCACGAGGCTCTTCGTTGAGGTCACGACGTCGAGACATGACGACGGCGGCCACCAGGGCAGCGATGCCAACTACAGCAAGGACAGCGACGAGAATCCACCAGTGGGAGGGAATGGGAACTGTGGGATTGATCTTGAGGAGGCTCATGATCGCCTCCTGCGTCGTGACAGGGCGAGGGCAAGAGCTTCTGGAGCATCAGCGACGGTCTGTACTCGGGCATGGGCGATACCGAGATCATCGAGCATGGCGTCACTGCGGCGGGCAAGGTCGATCTGCGCAGACTCGGATGCCTCCCGGAGCTGACGGTCGCCAAGGATCTCCTGCATCACCGAGGGGCCACCATCGGCGGCCGTGATGGCGCGGCCGACGAGCCTGGGATCGGTGGCCAGCATGTCGGTGAGGGTGACGACGATGATGTCGTGGCGTACCGCGGCCCGGCTCAACGCATTGACCTGGGCCGAGGTGAACTCCGTGTCGTCGCGGATGAGGAGAAGCAACCCGGGGCGTCGCATGGCGTTCGTGGCTGTCGCGAGCACGGTTTCCTCGACGTGGGGGTCCGGGGAACCACTGGCCTGTTCGAGGCTGATGATCTCGTGGAGCATCCGTTCCACCTGTGGCAGTCGCACGGTCGGACGCCACGAGGAGGTCTGACCGTGGCCTGCGCACACCATTGCGACTCGATCACCGTGGTCCACGGCGATCTGGGCCATGATTGCCGTCACCACCGCCGCCATGTGGGCCTTCGTCACGTTCATGTCACACCAACCACGCATCGCCGGGGTGCCGCACACCCCAACCATGAGGGTGGCCTGACGCTGGGCGACGTGACGACGGATGAGCAACTCCCCGCGACGGGCCGTGGCCTTCCAGTCGATGTCCTTGACGTCATCGCCGGTGGCATAGGTGCGCAGGTCGTTGAAATCGAGGCTGCGACCGACGTGGACCGAGTCGTGGTCTCCGTCGAGGAGGGACGTCACCCGGTGCCGCAACTCCAGCGGCAACCGGGAACGCACGGCTTGGATGAGAGCCTGCTCCCGGCTGCCGAGGACGTCGGCGGAAGAGGTCGGGGTCATGGTCACGGGGTGGGCACCGCCTCGAAGACGGCGTCGATGACGTCGGTGGGGCGTACTCGCTGGGCCTGGGCCTCAAAGCTGAGGACCACACGGTGACGCAGTACGGCGTGGCGGAGGGCGACGACGTCCTCCGGGATGGCGTGGGCGCGGCCATTCAGCAGGGCCAGAGACCGCGCAACGGCCATGAAGGCGATCGAGGCACGCGGGGACGCGCCGTACTCGATGGCACGGGCGGCGGAGTCCGACAGGGCGGACTCAGGGTGGCGGGTCAACGCGACGAGGTCGATGATGTAACGCTTGATGGCCTCATCGACGACGACGCGACGGGCGAGGTCCTGAAGGGTGAGGATGTCATGGGTTTTCACCACGGGGTCTGCCGGGGCGTCGATCGACCCATCCTCGATGCGGTTGAGGACCTCGAGCTCCTCGGAGACGTCGGGGTAGTCGAGCACCTCCTTGAGGAGGAAGCGGTCCATCTGGGCGTGGGGCAGGACGTAGGTGCCCTCCTCATCGATGGGGTTCTGGGTTGCCAACACCATGAAAGGGTCAGGCAGTGGGTGGATGACTCCTCCGATCGAGGTCTGACGCTCCTGCATGGCCTCGAGCATGGCCGACTGGGTCTTCGCGCTGGACCGGTTGATTTCGTCGAGTAGCACGATGTTGGCGTGCACTGGCCCCAGTTCGGTGCGGAAGGTTGCCGTCGACTGGTCGAAGACCTGAGTGCCGATGATGTCGGAAGGCAACAGGTCAGGGGTGCATTGCACGCGGGTGAAGGAACCGTCGACGGCCGAGGCCAGTGTGGAGGCCGCAAGTGTTTTCGCGAGTCCGGGGACCGATTCGAGTAACACATGTCCTCGGGCCAATATCGCCACCAGCAGGCTCGTACGCAGGGCGGACTGCCCCACGACCCGCTCGCTGAACGCGCTCGACAGAGCACCGAGCCGATCTGCAGCCCAGTTCAGCTCCTGCTCACCGAGTGGGGGACGTTCGTGGATGTCGGCGTCAGCGTGGTGTGTCATCGTCGTCTCCTGAATGGTGAGTGGTGATCGGGAAGGAATTCGTGAGGCCGGTGAGGTTTCGTTTGCCCAGGGCTTTGTCGTCGACAGTCGAGACGATGGGTCTGACTCGTGCCGATGCACGACGATCCGGGGCAAGGGCTTGACGCAGGGCGCGGGTGACGAACGGAGTCACGATGAGCCAGACAATGGAGTTCGTGATCGCCCGGGACATGTCGAAGGCCAGTGAGGTGGCACGGGTCCAAGCCCACAGGCGTTGAGCCTCCTCGATTGGGCCGAGTCCGGCGAGGAAGGATTGTCCAGGGTCGGCCTGGGTCCATGCCCATCCCATGAGGTTGAGCAAGAGTCCGGTGATCGGGCCGAGGATCAGGCACCACAGGGCGCCGGTGATCCAGGTCGTGAGGGCGCGCAGTCGCACCATGGCAGACCCGGCCAATCCCCACAGCTGCCAGACGACGAGCTGCCCGGCGAGCGGGGTGGCGAGGGTGCCGATGGCCGCCGACGAGACCAGACAGGTGAGGGTCCCGGCGAGGACGCCACCGGGGGCTCCCAGGACCGCGCCGACGAGCAGCGGGATCCAGAAGACTGGCTCGATACCGCTGACTCCAGGGGCCAGAGCTGCACGGACCCCCGCCGCAATCACGGATGAGCCCAGAACGAGGCTGAGGGGACGGGCGGACTTGGTTTCGCGCACGAGGATGACCGCCAGGGCTGTACTGACACCGATCTGGGCTGCGACAAGCCACGGTGCAGTTGACTCAGCCTGGGTCTGGAGGGCGGCAGTGCGCGAACCCCACACCGGCCAGGTCAGCCAGATGATGCCGAGCAAGACCTGGACGATGGCAATGGTGCGGCTGAGGCCACCCGAGGTCGCCCCGACCGTCTGCCAACCGATGGGGTGGCGAGCGGGTGCCGCGGCAGTTGTCCTGGTGGTTGTCATGACGTCCTCCCCGCCATGAGGTCGAGGGAGGTGATGACATCTCCCAGGGTCATGTGATGTCGGGAACCTGTGAAGGTTCCGACCCGCGTGAGCGGAGCGAGTCCGAGCGCCAGTGGGGATCGGTCGGTGATGACGCGGTGCCCGTCGATGACGATGACGCGATGGGCGGCGCGTACCAAGAACTCCACGTCTCGAGTCGTGACGATGCGTAGGCCCGCTGGTTCGTCGAAGAGGCTCTGCGACACCCGTGACCTCTCGATCGGGTCGAGGTCGTGGTCGGCGTGGGCCAGGAGTAGCGGCTCCGGGGTCGTCAAGTGACCGTGGATGCGCAGCCATGCGCGCTCCCCGCGGGACAGGTCGCGGCGTCGTCTCGACGCCAACTCGGTTGTTCCTGCAACCTGGTGCAGGTCTTGGCTGGGACGTAGTGAGGCCGAGGAGAGACAACGCCCTGGCCGGGGGAGCGCACCCAGTAACCGGGAGGCCACGGATTCCGGCCGGACAGAATCCTGTGCCTCGCGAGGAGGCTCAAGACCGGTCGCTCCCGCAAGGTCCTCGGCGCGGACGATGGCCAGCGTCTCACGATCGTGGATGACCAGGTCAGGGCCTTCGAGACCGAGATCGTGGCAGCCGATCACTGTCATGACAGGCCCGGCGCGGTGCGCGTGATTGTGGTGCGGCCGTGGTAGGTCCGGAAAGACGCTGGGGATGGTGTCAGCGGAGATGGCAGATCCTTCAACTCCTGCCAGAGATACCAGTGCGCGACCGACAGGCAGAGGAAGGCCTCGGGGGATCCACGTGCCAGCAGGGGAATCCGACACGACGGATCCCGCCGACATTTCCACGATGCGGTCAGCCCCGGACCAGACGGCGTCGAGGTCATGATCGGCCCACAACACTGTTGCGCCATGATCGGCCAGGGCACGTAGTCGGGCGGTGAGGCTGTTGCGCTGGGAACCGTTGAGTCCGCAGGTCGGATGGTCAACGAGGATGTAATTGTGTCCACGTGCCACGTCGGGGCTGACGAGCGATGTCGCGAGCCGGGCGCGGACGTCAAGTGGCCAGGTGTCGAGAGGCCGACGGATCCATGGGCCGGCTTCGACGGGATCAGAATCTCGCAGATCAGCCCAGGTCAGCAGGTCCGTGTCGACGATGTGGGTCATCTCTGCGAGGTGATCCGGCCCCAGATCCATGACGTCGACCTCGTCGATGAAGGCCCTCCCTCGCACGCGGGCACCGGCGGGCAACTGGCCGGCGAGCAGCCGAAGCACCATCGTCGTCCCCGCGCCGCGCCGACCCACCAGGCAGGTCACGGTGCCGGTGGGCAGTGAGAGGCTGACATTATTCACGACGGTGCCACGGCCGGGCAGCCACACCGACACCTCATCGAGGACAATCACGCCGGCACCCCCTGACGGCGACGCGGGCCGACGACAGCGACGACCAGTGGGAGCGCCACGACGCAGATGAGGTTGGCGACCGGAACCGGCGGCCACCCTGGGTGGGGGGTGACGGCGGATCCGTCCACGCCGATGACCCACAGCGCGAGGGTGATAACGGCCAGAATCGCCACGACGAGGCTGAGTGCCGAGATCGTCCCTATCGGCTCCCCGTTCGGTAACAAGGCGGTGAGGAGAACCGCCACGACGAAGGCCATCAAGGTGGTCGTGGCCTGGTCGACTCCGGGGAATGCATGCCCCGACGTCAGCGCGACGAATGGAACAGTCATGCAGATGATGAGAATCAGCGCACGAACCGAGGCGGTCCAAGAAGCCAGCGGTCGGTGTCGACGTGCCAGTCCGGACGCCCCCTCACGAGTGGTTGCGGCGATCTCGGTAGGACGCGCCGTTGCGTAGACAGCGTGGCGGTCCAGTGCAGGCGGCAGGGCAGCGAAGAACTCCAACGCCGGGGACCACGAGCCGAGCAGGCGACGTCCCGCGGCAGATGCGCTGGTGGGTGGCACCGCTGCCATGCCAACCCCCAACAGTGTCACCAGAACGAGTGCTCGCATCATGGGCGTCATGGTGAGCAGGAGGCCCGAGGCCGTCATAACTCCTCCCAGATGAACTCCTGGACCAGGTGACCACGTTGGTAGCCTCCACATCACCGAGCCCATCGCCGAGTCCGCTGAAGGGCTGACGACAGCCATGATGATCCACCACACGACGACGATCCCGGACAGCCAGCGAGTTGTGGCCAGCACTCCCGGATGGTTTCCCAGCATCGCGAGGGTCACCACCAGACACACCCACATCACCGCGAGAAGTAGCAGATTGGTCGTCGAGATGGCGATAGTGGCCAGGACGACGAGCTCAGCCCCCCAACTCCAGGCGGGGACTGGGGTCGCGGGGGTGTGAATGCGCGAGGTCGTCATGAAGCACTCGCCTCTGGCGATGACGGCGTCCGGTTGTCTCTTGAGGGCTCGCTGGAGGAGCGCTTGGGCCGGGACGCGCCGGTCACGACGAGGGCAGAGACAACGCCGACCCCGAAGAGGGTTCCGCTGACAGCCTTGACCGCTGTCTCGGGATGGGCGCCGCGATCAGTCGTCGGGACGCCGAGATTGGTGCCGACCGGTGGGGGAGTGAACAAAGGGCTACGAGCAGCCTTGACCCCGTCGACGGTCGGGATGAGGACCCATGACGCCGTGCGGCGCGGATCAGTGAGTGACTGCACCCTGACGTCGTGTTTCGTGCCCGTCAGTCCGCGCGGCACCGTCCAGTGGATGTGGGTGATCTGTGAAGGATTCACAGCTGCTGCAGGAAGCTGGCCGATGGCAGTGGCATCGTGCCAGGTGTCGCCCTGCTTGACCTGGACCCGGTAGGTGTCACCGGGAATTGCGCCGACGGCCTGCATGTCGAGGGTCTGACCGGCGGGCTTGCGTTCGGAGTAGCCATCGCCCAGTAGATGCGGCACGAGTGACCCGAAGGCGACGAACTGGCCGGGCATTCGGGTGGTGTCCAGCCCCTCGATGTCTGAGACACTCACCAAAGCCCAGCCGCCCTCGCCGATGTCCGACGAGGAGGGAATGGGCACATACACTTGGGCCATGCCGTGAGCATCGGTGTAGAAGGATGCGCCCTTGCCGATCGGCGTGAGCCCGCTCAGTTCGTTGTCGGAAACAGAGGCGCGGAAAATCCGCACCGTGCCTCGCACATTCGGGTTTCCCCGGATGATCACTCTGGGGGTCGTCCCTTCTCGCAGCCATCGATCGGTGGTCAGGCTGCACACCTTCGCACCTGAGCACAGGCTGGTTGTCTGGGAACTCTGCTCGGCGCGGGCGGGAGCTGCCCCTGCCACGGCGCTGACACAGATCGTCAGGAGGGCGAGTGTCGCCGCGCGGATCATGGAGATGCAGTTCATTCCTCGTCCTCCTGGTCCCCGCGACGATGGCGGCGGTGGATGACGGGCGCCAAGGCCAGGCCCGCGAGAGCGACGACTCCTATACCGACCGGCACCCACCAGGGGGCACCTTTGTGTTCGCCCTCGTCAGGAGAACGACGAGTGTGGTCCTCGCGTCCCCACACCGGCGACGACGACTGGGGGGCCAGTGAGGATCCGGCGCTTGCGGCAGGAGAGGACGCGCGGGGACTGGGGGTCGGTGAACTCGGGGTGGCTGACGGTGAGGACGGACGCGGTCGGGAGGGTGACGCAGAACTGACGGTCGGGAGGCTCGGCGTAGGAGGCGTCGCCGTGACTGTGGAAATCGTGTTGGGGCGGCTGTCGGCACGGTCGCGCTTCTTGTGCGGTCGGGGGCCGTCGGCGTGGTTCGGTGCCGTCGGATTGGGACGGTCATGATGGTCCCCACCGTGGCTGCGACCGGGTTCGTGGGAGGGCTTGTCGCCGCCGTGACCCGATGTGCGAGTGGGTTTGCCCGTTGGTTTGTCGTGGCCACTGGTCGGCTTGTGGGTGGGCTCGCCGGTGGGTCCGTGGCTGGGTTTGCCCGTTGGTCCGTGGCTGGGTTCTCCGGTCGATGGTCCTGGGCCGGGGCCGGGGGCTGGGCCGGGACCAGGACCGGGGCCGGGACCAGGCTCGTCGCCGTGGTCCCCACCCTTGGCAAAATTCGGGGTGACAGGAGGGAGCTGTTCGGAATCAGAGGAGAAGACGATGAGCCCGAAGTCGTTGACGTTGAGGCTTTGCGTCCAGCTACTCTTGGGATCCCACCGTCCGCCGGAGTCCCCCTCCCGAGTGCCGGTGTGGTACCACCAGTAGGCCGGGATCTCGGCGAAAGCGTCGCTCTCGATGCCATTGATCGTCGTGACGATGTCCCCCTGTGTGGCATACCCGAGTCCCGCGAGCTTCAGGACATCCTCTCGGCCATCCCCGGATGTCTTGTGGGCACCAATGATGCAGCGCACCAAAGTCTTCGAGTCGAGGTTCCCCGGGATCTCGGGCTCCACGTCAGCGGGCTTGGCCGGCCAATACACAACGACGGCGAACCCTTCGTCCTTCTGACACCATCCGTCGTGAAACCCTGCCCCTTCGGCATGGGAGGGGACAACCATCATCGACCCCGTGGCGCACATGAGTGCCAGCAGGCTCGCAACGGTGAGTGGGCGGCGACCCATCAGGCTCCTCTCGGCGGGTCACCGCGACGAACGAGAGGGTCGTCACGCCACGCAACCCACGACATGGCATCAACGCTCAACTGATTCGGCGATCCGGCTCAGCCACGTGGCATCACGGTTGCGGGACAGCGCCGGACTCTCACCGGCTTCTCCGTCACAGTTGTCGGTCCGGGGTACACCCCCCGGACCACCCGTACTTTACGCCATGAGCTTGGGGGTGCGGTACCTGCCACCTCAGGTGAACTTCAAGGTGTCCCTGATCGACAGGGGGAAAGAGGCTCTCAGATGATGATGGCGGCGGCGACGAGAACGACGGTGACGCAGATCGTCAACCAGTTCGGATGCACCCGGATCTCGGCGTCGTGAGGCGTCGCTCGGGTGGACTTCTGGTGATCTGACGTCGACTCCGGCTTGGCCTGGGTAGCAGCCGCCTTGCCCACGGGACGACGCTCGATTCGCTCCGTCTCGATGAGGCGAGCAGTCGCGTGAGAGTCCAAGGACCATCTCATCGGTACCTCGGAGCCGATGATGACCTGCGGGAGGTGATCGGCAGTGCCCTTCATCGCAGTGGCCGTCCCGCGCGCCGGAGCAGCCCATGCCGAGATAGTGCGCGGCTTCCGGGCCCCTTCAGCGTCAGGACGGCGCTCAGCCGTCAGTGACAGGCCCCATCGTCCCGTGACTTCAGTGATTCGATCCCAGGGAACCTCCCAAATCCGGAATTGATTGACGACCGTCACCCCGTCGTCATTGATCCGAATTTCGGCCACTCCCCAAATGATCCACACCAGCCACACGAAAAGCAGCAGAACCGGAAGATTCGTCAACCCAGCCAAACCAGATCGAATGAGGTCAAGAATCGTCAGCACGACGATCGCAGCCAGGACAATCCCGACACCGATCCGTCCTCGATGCGACGAGATGATGATGGGCGGTCTCATGGCGCTCCAGACGGGGTCAGACGAGTAGCAGTAGGTGGCGACGTGGGTATTGCCCTCGTGAGTTGATAGGCTACCCCCGCTGTGTCCATGCTCCCAGACATTTGCTTGCAGCGCGTCATGGGGGTTGGATCTGCGTAGTCAGTAGTCCACGAGATGGGAGAGGGCCCGGATGCTTTCCGCCTTCGCCAATGCCTTCAGAACGCCGGATCTTCGCCACAAGATCCTGTTTACGCTCTTCATCCTGGCGGTGTTCAGGCTCGGGTCCGTCATCCCCGTACCGAACGTCAACGTGTCGAACATCAACAGATGTGTCGCTGAGGCCAATTCTGGCTCCTCGGCAGGTCTGTACTCGATGATCAGCCTGTTCTCCGGTGGCGCTCTGTTGAAGTTGGCGATCTTCGCGCTCGGCATCATGCCCTACATCACCGCGTCGATCATCCTGCAGCTGTTGACCGTCGTCATCCCGAAGCTGGAGACCCTCAAGAAGGAGGGCGCGTCGGGCCAGAACAAGATCACCCAGTACACCCGGTACCTCACCTTGGTGCTGGGCCTGCTGCAGGCGACGGCCTTCGTCACCCTGGCGACCTCGGGCCGTCTGTTCACCACCTGCGCCCTGCCGGTCGTGTACTCCACCGAGATCTTCGAGGTCATCGTCATGATCCTCACGATGACCGCAGGCACGACGATCGTCATGTGGATGGGCGAGCTCATCACCGATCGTGGCATTGGCAACGGTATGTCGATCATGATCTTCACCCAGATCGCCGCGCGCTTCCCCGACTCGCTGTGGGCCATCAAGGTCGAACGCAACGGCGCCGGTCAGGCTCACGCCTGGTTCGTGTTCAGCATGGTGATCGCCATCGGCCTGCTCGTCATGGCGGCCGTCGTCTTCATCGAGCAGGGTCAGCGACGGATTCCGGTGCAGTACGCGAAGAGGATGGTCGGGCGTCGGATGTTCGGCGGCTCGACGACCTACATTCCGCTGAAAGTGAACCAGTCCGGCGTCATCCCGGTCATCTTCGCCTCGTCGATCCTGTACCTGCCGGTGCTGTATGCCACCTTCCGGCCGCAGACCCGCGCGGCCCGGTGGATCACTCAGTACTTCCAGACCGGCAGCCACCCGGTTTACAACATCGTGTACTTCCTGCTGATCATCTTCTTCTGCTACTTCTACGTCGCCATCACTTTTGATCCAGTCGAGATGAGCGACAACATGAAGAAGTATGGTGGATTCATTCCCGGCATCCGGGCCGGGAAGCCGACCGAGGACTACTTGGCCTATGTGCTGTCGAGGTTGACGGCACCTGGGTCCTTGTACTTGGGTCTCATCTCGATGATCCCGACGCTGGCGTTCGTGTACCTGCACGCGAACCAGAACTTCCCGTTCGGAGGTACGAGCATCCTCATCATCGTGGGTGTGGCCCTGGACACCGTCAAACAGGTCGAAAGCAAGTTGCAGCAACGACACTACGAAGGATTCCTGTCATCATGAGACTGCTAATCATGGGCGCCCCGGGCGCAGGCAAAGGAACTCAGGCCACCGCCATCGCCGAGCACTACCGCGTGCCCGCGATTTCCACCGGCGACATGTTCCGCGCCAACATCAAGAACGGCACCGAGCTGGGCAACAAGGTCAAGGCCATCATGGACGCCGGCGACCTCGTCCCCGACGAGCTGACCGACGCCATCGTCGTCGATCGCCTCAACCAGGACGACGCCGCTGACGGGTTCCTGCTCGACGGCTACCCCCGTAACATGCATCAGGTCGAAGCCCTCGACGCCTACCTCACGGAACACGGGCAGCAGCTTGACGCCGTCATCAGTCTCGACGTCGACCCTGAACTGCTGACCCAGCGTCTGCTCAAGCGCGCCCAGATCGAGGGTCGTACCGACGACAACGAGGAGACCATCCGTAACCGCATGACGGTCTACTCCTCCCAGACCGAGCCGCTGCTCGACCATTACCGTTCGGCTGGCATTCTCGTCCCGGTTGACGGCGTCGGTGAGATCGACGAGGTGCGCCAGCGCATCTTCGCCGCACTCGATGCGAAGAACTGACGTGTTGGGACGCAATCGATTCCAGATCAAGACACCTGACCAGATCCGCACGATGCGTCGGGCGGGGTTGGTCGTCGCCGAGGGTTTGGAAGCCATGAGCGCGGTAGCCGTGCCTGGGGCCACCACAGCCGACATCGACCGGGCCGGTCGCGAGATGCTCGAGCGTCACAACGCAGCCTCAAACTTCCTCAACTACGGGAAGGATTGGGGCCTGCCACCGTACCCGGGCGTGGCATGCGTGAGCCCGAACGAGACCATCGTCCACGGGATTCCCGGCGATCGTGAACTCAAGGACGGCGACATCGTCTCCATTGACTACGGAGCCATCGTCGACGGGTGGCATGGAGATGCTGCCCGGACGGTGCTGGTGGGAGATGTCAGCCAGGAGGCCCGAACCCTGTCCGAGGTGACTCGCGAGTCCATGTGGGCTGGCATCGCCAAGGTTGCGGCAGGCGCCCGCATCGGTGACATCTCCGCCGCCGTGCAGGCCTCCCTGGAGTCCCATGACCGTGACTACGGGATCATCCGTGAGTACACCGGCCACGGGATCGGCACCGAGATGCACATGGATCCCGACGTCCCCAATTGGGGCCGGGCTGGACGTGGCCCGAAGATCGTCGAAGGCATGGTGTTGTGCATCGAGCCGATGGCGACCCTCGGCACGGAGGACACCGCCACCCTGGATGACGAGTGGACGGTCGTCACGGTGGACGGCTCGTGGGCCAGCCACTGGGAAAACACCGTTGCCGTGACCAGTGAGGGTCTGTGGGTGTTGTCGGAACCCGATGGCGGCAAGGCCGAACTCGAGAAGCGCGGGGTGGCATTCGGGCCTCTCGACTGAGAGCGAGTTCTCGTGGTGGTCGCCGGGGTCACCTTGTCAACCTGACAACAGGGGTTGACGAGGGTGGTTGTATGTCTGTCATGAGCTTCACCACAGGCCCCGCCCCACAGACTCGCCGCGACGACGTCGTCGAAACTCTCCACGGGCACACCATCGAGGACCCGTACCGCTGGCTCGAGGACGCCGATTCACCCGAGACCGTCGACTGGGTGGATCGTCAGCGATCTTTCACCGAGGAAGCCCTCGGCACGCTGTCGGCACGGGAATCCTTCCGCGCCCGCCTCACTGAGCTGTACTCGCTGCCTGTTGACATCATCGCCAAGCACTGTGGCGGTCGTTACCTCATGTGGCACGACGACGGCCACGCAGCCCAGCCGGTGGTGCAGGCAGCTGAGAACTGGCGCGACCTGTTCGACAACCCCACCACTCTCCTCGACCCCAACGGCTGGTCCAAGGACGGTACGACCTCCCTGCAGACCGCGGCCATCAGCCCTGACGGCTCGACCCTCGCATGGGCCAGCTCTGCGGCCGGCTCTGACTGGACCTCCTTCACCCTGCGCGACCTGGACTCCGGCCAGGAGCGCGACCCCGGAATCCGCACCAAGTTCAGCGGCGTCATCTGGTTCCCCGATTCGGTCAGCCTGCTTGTCCTGGACTTCCCGGACAAGGAGACTGGCGAGACCGCGGTCACCAAGGCGGCAGGCGACCCGCGTCTGGTCATGGTGCGCACCGACACTGGCGAGCAGACCGAGGTGCTTCCGGCAGGTCCGGAAGGGACCTTGTACTGGGGTGAGGTCAGCCACGATATCGGCGAGGACGGCGAGCGCACCGGAGATGGTTGGATCGTCGTCAGTGATGCCATTGGCACCTCGCACGACAACGGGCTGACGGTTTTCCGTCATCACCTCGAAGACGGCCACTCCGTCGTCGACGAAGGGCGTCGCATAGCCGAGGCTGACGCGGCCCACGAGATCATTGGCATTGTCGGGTCAACCCTTTTCATCCTCACCGACGACACCACCCCGACGTACCGACTCGTCAGTTTTGACCTGTCTGCCGAAAAGCCAACTCCCACCGAGGTCATTGCCTCCACCGAGCACCCGCTGTCGACGGCGGTCCTGGCCGAGGATGTCGTTGTCGCTGTGCACATGGTTGACGTCTCCCCGCGCATCAGCCGGTGGTCAAACTCCGGGAAGTTCCTTGGTGACGTTGACGTCGAGGCCGGTGCTGTTCTCCTCACCGCTGCCGACGAGCACCAACCCGATGTGTTCATTCACGCCACTGGCCCGAGTAGCCCGAACATCATTTACCACCTTGACGCCACAACCGGGCGGTTGGAGAAGGTCCAATCCACTGAGTCCGGCCAGTTCTGCGCCCGTGTGGAGCGGCGCCATGCCACCAGCGCCGACGGCACCCAGGTGCCCTACTGGTACATGCGCGACGAGACCAACGACGCGACTGGGCCGCTGCCGACCATCGTCTACGGATATGGCGGTTTCGACGTCACTACCACCAACACCCACTCGCCGCTGTGGCAGGCATGGATGGAAGCCGGAGGTGCGGTGGCCATCGTCAACGCTCGCGGCGGTGGCGAGTTCGGGGCCCAGTGGTACCGCGGCGGCATCCTCGACAACAAGCAGCACGTCTTCGACGACCACATCGGTGTCCTCCTCGCCCTCATTGACGCAGGTCTGGCCACCCCGGACACCCTGGCGATCACGGGCGGATCCAATGGCGGTCTGATGGCCGGCGCCGTGTTGACCCAGCGCCCGGACCTGCTGGCTGCTGCCGTTCCTGAGGTCGGGGTGCTCGACTTGCTGAGATTCCACAAGTTCTCCTCGGGGGCTGCGTGGATGTCGGACTACGGCAACCCGGACGACGCCCACGATTTCGAGGTCGAGTTGGCCTATTCGCCGCTGCACAACGTGGTGGAAGGACGCCACTACCCGGCGACCCTCGTCATGACCGGAGACCACGACGACCGCGTCGTGCCAGCCCACAGCCACAAGTTCACCGCCACCTTGCAGCGAGCCCAGGGCGGGGACGCCCCGATCCTGACCCGTATCGACCGGTCGGTGGGCCACGGCGCCGGGCGTCCGCGAGCATCCAGGGTGAACGCCGCTGCCGACAAGCTCGCCTTCATCGCCGAGTTCACGGGCCTGACGCCGCAGTTCTGACTCCGTCGTCAATTTTGGGCTGACGGCTCCCAGGGGGTATCGTTACCTGTTGGCTCCGTGTGCGCGGAGCCAATAGCCGCGCCCGCAGGGGGTGCGGCCAGCGGACAGATGGGACGTAATGGCCAAGAAAGAGGGAGCACTCGAACTGGAGGGAACTGTCGTTGAGGCTTTGCCCAACGCCATGTTCCGTGTCGAACTCAAGAATGGGCACCGCGTTCTTGCCACGATCAGCGGCAAGATGCGTCAGCACTACATCCGAATCCTGCCGTCGGACCGTGTCGTCGTCGAGCTGTCGCCCTACGACCTCACCCGCGGCCGGATCGTCTACCGCCACAAGTGAGCTGCGGCTCATTGCCAAGCGCTTAACGGCGCACCACCCAGGTTCCCGTCAGGGGACCGTTACGCGAAAGAGAATCTCATGAAGGTTCAGCCGAGCGTCAAGAAGATCTGCGACAAGTGCAAGGTCATCCGTCGCCACGGCCGCGTGATGGTCATCTGCGACAACCCGCGCCACAAGCAGCGTCAGGGCTGAGCCCACGCCGCGACGGGATCGCAGATCGTCCACGCGACGGTCAGCAGGAATGCAGGGGTTCGGCCCCTGAGGTCCACCGTCAGGCCCACCCGCCAGGTGGGAGCGGTGAACAACTTAACTGCACAACAGAAAACGCACCGGTTGCACACGCCGGTGCAGACCTCCCGGGCACTGCCCGGGACATCGTGGAAGCACGTCCCGGAGCCCCGCTCGAAACCATCGAGCACGGATTCGGGCCACCACCCCCGGACGAAGGCCGGGGCCTCGTCGGACGGTCAGACACCGTCCACCGTTTGTCACAAATGACGAGGACGCTCCACGCCGGACACCTTCGCGGCCCGACATCGTTCGAGTCGAAAGAACAAGAAAGGGATGCCACATGGCACGCCTCATCGGAGTCGACCTGCCGCGCGACAAGCGCCTCGAGGTCGCCCTGACCTACATCTACGGAATCGGCCGCACCCGCGCCATCGAAACCCTCAAGGCCACCGAGATCAGCGGTGACCTGCGCGTCCACGAGCTGACCGATGATCAGCTGGTGGCCCTGCGTGACCACATCGAGGCCAACTACCACGTCGAAGGTGACCTTCGCCGTGAGGTGGCCGCCGACATCCGCCGCAAGATCGAGATCGGCACCTACCAGGGCCGTCGTCACCGCAGTGGACTGCCGGTCCGTGGTCAGCGCACCCGCACCAACGCCCGTACCCGCAAGGGCAAGAAGAAGGCCGTCGCCGGCAAGAAGAAGGCCAAGTGAGTCACTGCCCAACGGGCACTCACGAACCTTCATCGATGCGCAGATCACACTGATTTCAGGAGAGACATCACATGGCTACTGCAGGCCGCAAGGCTGCACCCAAGACCAAGGTGCGCCGCAAGGAGAAGAAGAACGTCGTCGCCGGACAGGCGCACATCAAGAGCACGTTCAACAACACCATCATCGCCATCACCGATCCTTCCGGTGCGGTGATCTCGTGGGCCTCTGCCGGCACCGTCGGCTTCAAGGGCTCCCGCAAGTCCACCCCGTTCGCCGCTCAGATGGCCGCCGAGGCCGCCGGGCGTCGCGCCATGGAGCATGGCATGAAGCGGGTTGACGTCTTCGTCAAGGGTCCCGGCTCCGGCCGTGAGACCGCCATCCGTTCCCTCGGGGCCGTCGGCCTGGAGATCGGCCCGATCTCCGACGTCACCCCCGTTCCGCACAACGGATGCCGCCCGCCGAAGCGCCGCCGCGTCTGACCCACTCCGAGAGCAAAGGACTGATACACAATGGCCCGTTACACCGGCCCCCTCACCAAGAAGTCCCGCCGCCTCGGGACTGACCTTGTCGGCAACGACAAGTCCTTCGAGCGTCGTCCGTACCCCCCGGGTGTCCACGGTCGCGGTCGTACCAAGGACTCCGAGTACTCCCAGCAGCTGCGCGAGAAGCAGAAGGCTCGTTACGCCTATGGAGTTCTGGAGAAGCAGTTCCGTCGTTACTACGAGGAGGCAGACCGCGCCCAGGGTAAGACTGGTGACGTCCTGCTGCAGATCCTCGAGTCGCGTCTCGACAATGTCGTGTACCGCGCCGGACTTGCTGCCACCCGTCGTCAGGCTCGCCAGATGGTCAGCCACGGCCACTTCCTGGTCAACGGAAAGAAGGTCAACATTCCTTCCTACCGTGTGACCACCCACGACATCATCGACGTTCGTGAGAAGTCCAAGGACCTCCACCCGATCGTCGTTGCCCGCGAGACCTTCGAGACCCGCGACGTCCCGGGTTGGCTGGAGGTGCGCCCCAACAAGGGACGCATCCTGGTCCACCAGCTGCCCACCCGTGAGCAGATCATCATCGACGTCAACGAGCAGGCCATCGTCGAGCTCTACTCGAAGTAATCAATGGCAAGGGGGATCACCCCCTTGCAACCCCCGAGCGGTTCACGTTTGCTTGGGAGGGTGCGGGGGATCACCCCCTTGCGACCCCCGAGCGGGTTGAGTCTGCTGGGGATGTTGCGGGGAATGACCCCGTACCGAACTTGTGGCGGCTCCCGATCCCGTGGGAGCCGCCACACAAAAACTGAATAACCTCCAGGCGGGGAGTTCCCGTCATCCTGTTCCCCTCTGCGCCTTCATATAGCGGTCGGCGCGAAAGGTAGAAAACATGCTCATCGCACAGCGCCCCACCCTCACCGAGGAACCCATCTCCGAGTTCCGCTCGAAGTTCATCATCGAGCCGCTGGAGCCCGGATTCGGCTACACCATCGGCAACTCGCTGCGTCGCACCCTGCTGTCGTCCATCCCGGGCGCCTCCGTGACGAGCATCAAGATCGAGGGAGTCCAGCACGAGTTCTCCACCATCGAGGGCTGCGTCGAGGACGTCACCGAGATCATCCTGAACCTCAAGGGCCTGGTGCTCTCCTCCGAGGAGGACGAGCCCGTCGCCATGTACCTGCGCAAGTCCGGTGCCGGCGAGGTCACCGCAGCCGACATCAATCCGCCGGCCGGCGTGACCATTCACAACCCGGACCTGCACATCGCCACCCTCAACGACGACGGTCGCTTCGAGATGGAACTCATCGTCGAGCGTGGCCGCGGCTACGTGTCCAGCGCCCTCAACGACGACCCGAACGCCGAGATCGGTCGCATCGCCGTCGACTCCATCTACTCCCCGGTGCTCAAGGTCACCTACAAGGTGGAGGCCACCCGAGTCGAGCAGCGCACCGACTTCGACAAGCTCGTCGTCGACGTCGAGACTAAGCCGAGCATCCAGCCGCGCGACGCCGTCGCATCTGCCGGCAAGACCCTCGTCGAGCTGTTCGGTCTGACCCGCGAGCTCAATGCCGACGCCGAGGGCATCGAGATCGGGTCCGGGCCGGTTGACGAGGAGTACGCCGAGAGCCTCGGAACCCCGGTCGAGGAACTCAACCTCACCGTGCGTTCGTACAACTGCCTCAAGCGTGAGGGCATCCACACCGTTGGGGAACTCGTCTCGCGCTCCGAGCAGGACCTGCTCGCCATCCGCAACTTCGGATCCAAGTCCATCGACGAGGTCAAGGAGAAGCTGACCGAGCTCGGTCTGGCTCTCAAGGACTCCGCACCGGGCTTTGACCCGCTCGCCGCCGCCCAGGCCTACGACGAGGCCAGTGACGACGACGATTACGCGGAGACCGAGCAGTACTGATCTTTTGATGCAAGGGGGGCGACCCCCTTGCATCCCCCGAGCGGGTCGGCCTTGCTGCGTGATCACAGACGTGTTTGTGGTTGAGTAGTGGGTTGAGTTTGCTGGGCATGTTGTGGGGGCGACCCCCTTGCGACCCCCGAGCGGGTCGGCCTTGCTGCGTGATCACAGACGTGTTTGTGGTTGAGTAGTGGGTTGAGTTTGCTGGGCATGTTGCGGGGGCGACCCCCTTGCATCCCCGAGCGGGTCGGGCTGCGTGACCGCAGGCCCGTTCCAGCCGAGCCGCTCGTGACAACCAAAGATTTCCTCTCATCGGAGGGGAGGCCAGGGGGGTGGACCCTGGCCACACCCCCACCCGTCGCCTGACGGGGAAGGGGAGGGGAGGACAACCGTCCTCCCTCAGCCGGACCGAGGCGGGTCCACCTGCCCGCCACACCGACACACAAGGAGAAAAGAATGCCGAAGCCCACCAAGGGTCCCCGTCTTGGCGGATCACCGGCCCACGAGCGGATCATCCTGCGCAACCTGGCCAGCCAGCTCTTCGAGCACGGCCACGTCGTGACCACTCTCACCAAGGCCAAGCGCGTCCGCCCGCTCGCCGAGAAGCTCATCAACCGAGCCAAGACCGACACCGTCGCCAACCGTCGCATCGTCAACCGCACGATTACCGACCGCGGCGTCGTGCACATCCTCTTCACCGAGATCGGCCCCCTCATGGAGGGTCGCGACGGCGGCTACACCCGCATCACCCGCATCGGCAACCGTAAGGGCGACAACGCCCCCATGGCCGTCATCGAGATCATCACCGAGAAGGTGACCCCGAAGGCTCCCGCCAGCGCTGCCGACGCCAAGGAGCAGATCAACTCCGCCACCGAGTCGGCTGACGCCAAGGACTCCGAGGCCAAGGACGGTGACGCTGCCATCGAGGACAACACCCTGGCCGAGAACGCCGCTGCCGAGGCTCCCGTGGCCGCAGAGCAGGACGCCGTTGAGGCTGGCGAGAAGGCCGAGGAGAAGACCGAGGCCTGACACTCCTGCCAACATCCAAGCGCCGACCCCTCAGGGGGCCGGCGCTTGTCTTTTCTGCGACCTCATTGCGCACCCCGGAGGTTGCCTTCCATCATCACCACATAGGCTGGAGAAGTGACGACCCTTCGCATTGCCCAGCTCGCCAACTTCGTCGGCCCCGTGTCCGGTGGCATGAAGGTGGCGATCGACGCCCTCGGCAAGGGATACGTTGCCGCAGGTCACGAGCGGATCCTCGTCATCCCGGGGCCGAAGGACCGCATCAGCGAGTCAGAGTCAGGTATCACCGTCGAGATCGCCGCCCCACGAATTTCCGCCAGCTACCGCATGATCGCCACGCCCTGGCGTGCCCTCGACATCCTCGACCGGTTCCGCCCCACATCCATCGAGTCCTCCGACAAGTGGACCCTCACACCCGCTGCCGGCTGGGCGGCCCGACGCGGCATCGGTTCAGTCCTGTTCAGCCACGAACGCCTCGACGACATGCTGGCAATGTGGATTCGTCGCCAGTTTGGCGTCGCTGCCGTCGTTGGCGCCCTCGATCGTCGTCTCTCCAAGTCCTTCGACGTGGTCGTCGTCACCTCGGACTACTCGGCGGGCGAATTTGCAGACACCGGAGCACATCTGGTCAAGGTGCCTCTCGGCGTCGACCTGGAGACCTTCAACCCGGACAAACGAGAACCCGGCATGTCGACACCGCATCCCGACGGCGTGCTGAGACTGTGCTACGTCGGCCGGATGAGCCACGAGAAGAGCCCTCAGATGGCCGTCGCAGCCGCAGCCGAGTTGCATCGCCGCGGCATCCCGCTACGCCTGGACATGTACGGAGTCGGTCCGGACGAGGACGCCATGAAGGAGCAGGCTGGTGACGCCCCCGTCTTCTTCAACGGTTTCGTCGCCGGACGTGACGAGGTTGCCCGCCGATTCGCGGCAGCAGACATCGCCATGTCGGTGTGCCCTGCAGAGACGTTCGGGTTGGCGTCCCTGGAAGCACTGGCTTGCGGCACACCCGTGGTCACCGCCAACAGCGGTGGCGCTCACGAAATCGTCGACACGAGCAGTGGTGAGGCCGGTACCCCCGACGCCGATGGTCTGGCCGACGCCACCCAGCGTCTGATGGCCCGCCTCGGACCTGATTTGCGCGTGGCTGCCCGACGACGAGCTGAACAGTTCACCTGGGATGCCAGCGTCGACAAGATGCTCGCCATCCACTCCGAGATCGCAGCCCGACCCGGGACGAAGCCTTACTGGAAGCAAAAACTCAAGGACCGTCACGACGCGCGTAGCGGCGTCGACGATCCGCTTGCCCCGCACACCGACACCCAGCACACCGACACCCGGCAGAACGACGAACCACAGGAGCGCAGATGAAGAAGATCCCATTCGTGCTGGCCGGGGTGGCAGCAGTCGTCGTCCCGGTCGTCGTCGCCGCCCCGAAACCAGAACCGGGACTGCCAGATGGACCCGACGGTAAACCGCTGCGCACCTTTGACGACGTCGTCGCGGCGTGCCGGGCGACGGGCAAGAGCGGCTGGGACCTCGTTGACGAGGCCACCCACCTGGTCCACCGGATGTACACCCATTACTCCTGCTGGCATCTGTGGCTCAGCCCGGAGCAATCTCTCGCAGCCGGGCACGGGCACTCCGGGCAGTACAACATCGTCCTGGGTCGGGTGCTCAAGGAACTCGGATTCCAAGTGCGGCCAGTCCACGCAGCGCGCGTCCGGTTGGAGCACCACCCCTGGTACCACACCGGCCACAACTGGCTGCGCGTCACCTACGGCGGCAAGGAACTCGACGTCTGCGCATCGCGGCCGGGCAATACCGCCGGGAACGTCGCTTTCGTTCCCCTGACCGACGTCCTGGACCGCACCAGGCTCAACAGCATCGACACCACCGTCGCCCTGGCCCCCATCGTCGTCGCCAATGTGTGGAAGTCGTGGCTGACGAGGTCGGGAGTCCAGAGGTGGGTGTACCGGCCATTCGGCGTCTCCGCCTAAGAGGGGTGGCCTGAGGACCGGCCCAGGCCAGTGTGGCCTCAGGTGTCCATGAGTTCGCCAGTAGACGTCGTGGTGAGGGACCGGTTCATGGTCTCCGGGGCCATGAACTGGCCGGTCACCGCGCCAATGACGCACAGCCCTGCCGCGATGACCATGCACCACTTGATGCCGATTGTCCCGATGCCAATGGGCAACAGGTAGGTGCCGAGGAAGGCGCCGATACGGCTCATCGCCGACCCAAACCCGACTCCGCTGGAGCGGATGTCGGTGTCGAAGATCTCTGACGGATACACCGCCGTGAGGATGTCGCTGTAGGAGTTGACCAGGGCAAAGGTCGCCAGACCGACGACCAGCACCCACGACGGCGCGTTCGTCCATAGACCGACGACCAGCAGTACCGCCGTCTGCAGCCAGAATGGGCCAATGAGCATGCGGCGGCGACCGATCCGGTCGATGGCCAGCAGACCGATGAGGGCACCGACTGCGCCGATCGTGTTCGACAGGATCGTTCCAACCGCCTGGGACTTCACGTTGAGAGACTCCAAGACCTTCGGAGCGTAGGTGAAGATGGCGAAGTACGGGGTGACGATGCATGTCCAGAAGATGCACACGAAGACGGTGCGCCGTCGCTGCCCCTTGCGGAAGAGCTTGCGGTATCCGTCCTTGTCGACTGACTCCTCGGCCAGCTCTTCGGCTTCGAAGTAGTCCGGTCCCATGTACTTCTCGACGATTGCGCGGGCTTCAGCCTCGTGACCGTGACGTAACAGCCAGCGTGGGGATTCCGGAAGACCGATCCGCAAACCCAGGACGATGAGGGCAGGAATGGCCGAGGTGGCCAGGATCCACTTCCACGAAACTCCGAGCCACAGCAGCGCGTAACCCAGCAGGACAGCGATGAGGAAGCCGATACGCCAACACAGTTCGAGGAAAGCCAATTTCGATCCGCGTTCTCGGGCCGGGGCGAATTCCGAGAGCATCGGTGCGCCGATCGAGTACTCGGCGCCAACGGCCATGCCCAGCAGGAGTCTGAGGATGGCCAGGGAGACCCCACCCATCGCGAAAGCCTGGGCGATGCCGATGACGATGAAAGAGATGATGTCGACCAAGAACATTTTCTTGCGACCGAATTTGTCGGTGAGGTAGCCGAAGAGCGGGGCGCCGATGAAGATACCGAGCAGGCTTGCAGCCCCGACGAGGCCTTCCATGGCGGGAGTGAGTCCCAGGTCGTGATTGATGTGCAGGATCACGACGCTGATGATGCCGAGGTCGAATCCGTCGAGTCCTCCTCCGAATGCTGTGGCGGCGGTGGTACGGCGCAGGAAACGTCTGGACTCCGGAGAGATGTGTGTTGACGCTATTTCGGTGTCGGGCGTCGAACTGGTGAGCGGGGTGTTGGCGGCCATTGTGGCAGCCCCTTCCGGTGGCGGACAGTACACCACGAGGCGATGCTGAGTGGCCGCGTCGGCCGTTCAACACGCCATCTCGTGGCTGTCGGGCGGATCGTTGAGTATCCGGCCCTTTTTCAACCTTACCTGTGGAGCGACCGCCGTGCAGGGACTCCTAGGTCCCGTGCACATTCCGAAAAGATGGAGTGGGGTTGCCATCTCACGTAGCAGCCGGGTCATGAGTCTTCGGGATTACCACCGGTTGGCGGGTTGAGGTGGTGGGTTGAGGTGGTGGGTTGAGGTGGTGGGTCGAGCGTTCTCGCGGAGGGGCACCGTAGACGCAACAAGGGGCTCGTCACGACGACGAGCCCCTCGCGAGTTCAGACGGTGTCTCAGATGAGACCCGGGGTCTGGGAACGGGCGCGATCGAAGCGAGCCTGGGCGTCGGCCCAGTTCACGACGTTCCACCAGGCGGTGACGTAGTCAGCCTTCACGTTCTGGTACTGCAGGTAGTAGGCGTGCTCCCACATGTCGAGCTGCACGATCGGGATCTGGCCCGACGGCAGGTTGCCCTGCTGGTCAAACAACTGCATGGTGTTGAGGCGCTGACCCAGAACATCCCAGACGAGCATGCCCCAGCCGGAACCCTGAACGCCCTTGGCGGCTTCCTCGAACTGCTTCTTGAACCCGTCGAAGGAACCGAAGAACTCGTCAATGGCAGCGGCGAGCTCGTTGCCCTCGGGGCGGCCGCCGCCGTCGGGGGACATGTTCTTCCAGAAGACGGAGTGGTTGATGTGACCACCGAGGTTGAAGGCCAAATCCTTCTCGAGCTTGTTGATCGCTCCGAAGTCGCCCTTCTCGCGGGCTTCGGCCAGCTTCTCCAGGGCGGTGTTGGCACCCTGCACGTAGGTGTTGTGGTGCTTGTCATGGTGGAGCTGCATGATCGTGCCCGAGATGTGGGGCTCCAGTGCGCCGTAGTCGTAGTCGAGATCGGGAAGGGTGTAAACAGCCATTCTTCCTCCTGCGGAACGAGATGCGTCATGGCCTCCGTCATGACGTGGCCCTGGCGAGGCCGGTTGTTCGGTCTAACACCGAAACTGTCTCCATCATTCCCACTACCGCGAGAGTTTGCAGGCAATGCGGGGAAATCGATCCGAGGTGGCCCGTCAACTGCCGGGGATGGTGCCTACGCCCCGCCGGTTGCCGGGATCGGTGCGACCTCTGATCAGTGACCTGACAACGTGGTTTAATGAACGGCGTGACTGACCCCACCAGATCTTGGCCCAGCGAGCCCACCGGCATGTCCACTCCGGAGATGGCCCCGCCAGCGAGCGTCCCAGCCATCAAGATCGAGGGTCTCACCAAGAGGTTCGACACCAAGGTGGCCGTCGACAACCTGACGATGTGGGTTCCGCGCGGGTCCATGTTCGGCTTCGTCGGACCCAACGGAGCCGGCAAGACGACGACCCTGTCAATGGTCACCGGACTGCTGCGTCCTGACAGCGGCCGCATCGAGGTGCTGGGCCATGACGTTTGGGCAGACCCGGTTGCGGCCAAAGCTCACATGGGTGTCCTGCCCGACGGGATGAAGACCTTCGACCGGTTGTCAGGCCGAGAGCTGCTTCGCTTCTGCGGGATGCTGCACCGCCTTGACGAGGCCACCACCAATGAACGCACCGACGGACTCCTCGACACCCTCGGCCTGGGGGAATCCGCCAACACCCTGGTGTGCGACTACTCCGCCGGTATGACCAAGAAGATCGGTCTGGCCTGCGCCCTCATCGCCGACCCAGCCCTGCTCGTCCTCGACGAACCCTTCGAGTCTGTCGACCCAGTGTCCGGGCAGACAATCCGGGCAATCCTGCGCCACTTCGTCGATGGCGGCGGGACGGTCGTCATGTCCAGTCACGTCATGGAACTCGTCGAATCCCTGTGCGACTCGGTGGCCGTCATCGCCAAAGGACAACTTCACGCCATAGGAACGGTCGACGACGTGCGCCAAGGTAAGTCCCTGCAAGACAGGTTCGTCGAGCTTGTCGGCGGAAATGCCAATACCGGGGAGGGGCTCACGTGGTTGCGCACGTCCTGAAATACCAGTGGGCAACCACCCTGGCCCCCTTCCGGAAAGGTGCCAAGGCGTCAGAAAGGGTCGGGCTGATCGGCATCCTCCTGATGGCCCTGTTCCTGGGAGGAACCTACTTCGCCTACGTGTTGTCGTCTGGCCAACTGAGCGTCGATCTGCGCGGGGCGACCGTAACGACAGCAGGGGCGTCTCTCATCGTCTTCTGGATCGCGCTGCCGGTGCTATTCAGCGCCCAACCGATCTACACCGACCCTTCCCGATACGCCATATTCCCGAGGCGTGCCCGGGAGCTCATGCCCGCGTTCGTGACCACCAGTCTGTTGGGCTTGGGAGGAGTCATTGCCCTGCTGGTAGCGGCTTCGCACGTTCTGGTGTGGAACAGCGTCGGCACGATCGCGGTAGCCGTTGTCGGTGTCCTGCTCGGATGGGCCGGCGCCGTGATTGCGTCGAATCTGGTGCTGGCAGCGATATCGGCGGTGATGGCCAAGCGTCGATTCCGCGAGGCCATGACCGTGCTCGTTGTCCTCGTGTTCTTTGGCGTGGGCATCCGAATGCAGTTCGGGGTAACGGCCGATGCGACCACCAACGCGGTTCCGGTCAGCGCCGGGAAGATCATCGGCTGGACCCCGCTGGGCTGGGCCTGGTCGATGCCGTGGGAGGCTGCCCGCGGCCTGTGGCTGCTCGTCATCGTCAAGCTCGTCCTGGCCCTCGCTGGTCTTGTGCTCATGGTGTGGGCCTGGCAGGCGATCGTCGATCATCGTCTCGTCTCGCCAACCGGAGATGGTGGCGGCGCCGAGAAGGTCAAGGCCGAAAGCCGGATCGACCGCATGTTCCCGGCCACTCCGACGGGGGCGATTGCCGGACGCACCCTGCGCTACATGAAGCGTGATCCCCGGATGATGTCCTTGCTACTCAACACCTTCCTGATCCCCATCCTCGGAATGATCCCGACCTTCATCAATGGCGGCGACGAGATTCGCAACCCGCACGCAGTTCTCGTTTTCACCGCGGCTCCCTTCATGGCCATGCTGTGCGCCATACCGCTGTATGCCGGCTCCCTCATCAGCTACGACGGGACGGCCCTGTGGCATCACATCGAGGCGTCGGTGACCGGGGCGCAGGACCGGCGCGGTCGTGCGGTCGCCTACCTTGTCGTCACCATGCCGATTGGTGTGCTGCTGGCCGTTGCCATGGTGTGGCGGGTTGGCCGCTGGGAGCTCCTGCCGGTGGTGGTCGCTGAAGCGTGCGGTGCCTTGATGCTGTCGATAGGGATCGGTTCATGGATAGGCGTCGTCAGTCCGATGCGGGTTCCTGAGAGCCGAAAAGGGGGAGGATTCAACTCGGGCTCCGGGTCGTCGGCTGGCGCTGGTTGCCTGGGCGGGTTCATCGGTATGGTCGCCGGACTCATCACCGCTATCCCGATCATTGCGCTCGTGGTGGTCGTGGGTGTGACACACGCCGCTCAGTGGAGCATTTGGCTGACCTTCGTCGCCGGGTTGGGGTGGTCCTTCCTGATGCTGCATGTCGGCATCATTGTGGGCGGTCGGCGACTCGATCGTAGCTGGGACGAGGTGCTCAAGCGCATCACTCCGATCGCGTGAGCGGCGGGGTCAAGTCCCCAAACTGAGCGCGTCGGGCGGCCCGGCGCAGCACTCGCAGAATCGGTCCTCCCAACAATGCCAGGCAGACGACATTGGTGAGTGCCCGGCCCAGGTTCCAGCCCATGGACGTCGCGAGGTTGAACAACACGAAGTGCCACAGGTTCGACAACGCCGACGCGTGCGGGTTGAAGGAGAGTTGGGTGTCGGTGCCCAGGTTGAACGGCCAGAAGGCGAAATCCATCAGCCAGCCGTACATGAAGGCGGACACGAATCCCCAGGCGCACAGCCACGCCAGTTCAGCTTTTCCCCTGGCGCGGGGGAGGAGACCCGCTCCCAGCCCGACGAACCCCGAGGCGATCATCTGATACGGCAGCCACGGGCCGAAACCAGCCGTGAGCAGGGCTGACGCGAACATCGTCGTTGTGCCGAGGATGAACCCAAACCCGGCGCCGAACACCCTCGCGCCGAGAATCATGAGGATGAAGACGAAGGAGATGCCCGCCATCGACGGGCTGAGGCCGCGTAGTGCAGCCCCACATGCGGTGAGGACGCCGATCATGGCGAGGGCTTTGACGTCGATTCCGTCGGAACTCAGCTGGGACACCACGACGGCCAGCACCACCGGCAGGATCGCCGCGAACAGGAAGGGGGTGCGCGTCTCGTAGTCGGCTGAGCTGCCGGGGTTCAGGAACAGCGGCCAGCAGAAGGCCAGCAACCCCATGATCGCGGTGACGACGAGCAACACCCGTGAGGTCGTTGACGTTCGGACGGCGACGTTCTGCTTTCGTGGGGTGCTCATCGGCCTGCACTTCCCGGATTCCCCACGAGTTTCTCGACATCCTCGACGGTCATGACGTCGGCCGGGTGGAAGACCTTGGCGATCTGCGGGCTGAAGGCCGGGGAAGACGTACACACCGAGCGCGTGGATCCGTCGGCAACAATTTGGCCGGCCGCCATGACAATGGTGCGGTCGGTCGTTGCGGCGGCGAATTCCACGTCATGGGTGGCCAGGAGGACGGCAGCAGGGGATCCAGTGGCCCCGGCGGCGATGTCCCTGACGATCCGCCCCAGCTCGTTCTTCATGGCGTAGTCGAGGCCGCGGGTCGGCTCATCGAGGAGAACGACGTCAGGGCGGCTGGACAGCTGGATCGCGAGCACGAGGGCCAGCCGCTGACCCTCTGACATGTCACGAGGGTTGCGATCTTCCGGTAGTTCCACGCCCAACTGAGTGAGGATCGCCCGCGTGGTTCCCCCGGGAACTTCGGACTCCTTGTCAGCCTGGGCGCATTCCTCGGCCACTGTGGGCAGATAGAGCAGGTCGGCGGCGGATTGGGGCACCAGGCTCACCATGCTCCGCGCGGTTTCGGCCTTCGCCTTGCGTGGGTCTGTCCAGGAGCCATCGTGGTTGACAAGGACCTTTCCCGACGATTTCGTCGCCCCCTGAATCGCCCACATCAGCGATGACTTGCCGGACCCATTTCGTCCCATGAGGCAGGTGACGGTTCCGCGCTCCAGGGTCGTCGTCACGGCGTCGACGGCATGCACCTTCCCGTAATCGACGCTGAGCTTTTCCAGCCTCAGCACCTCGTCACCGTGGCCCCGCCAGGTCATGGCCTCCGAGGGCTGTGGCGCATCCGGGAGTTCGGGGTGCGGGCCGACGCGACGACGGGCCTCGCGTACCGACAGCGGGACGGTCGGCCATCCCAGCGTTCGGCCCAGGGAGGCCAGCGGGGGAACGACGTCAGCGCGAGCCAAGACCTCCTCCGGACGACCCTGCACGACCGACCCGTCGCCCGGCAACCACCAGACGGTGTCGGCGGCATGCATGACGCGTTCCAGCCGATGTTCGGCGAGCACTACCGTCAGACCGACGTCATGGACGAGCGTGGTGATGGAGGCAAGAACATCTTGGGCTGCGGTGGGGTCCAGCGCACTGGTGGGCTCGTCGAGGACGAGAATGCGGGGTTGAGCAGCTAGCACCGCCGCAATGGCCACTCGCTGTTGTTGACCGCCGGACAAGCTCAACAGGGCCTGGCGGCGTAGCTCGGCGATCCCCATGAGGTCCAGGGTCTCCTCAACCCTCTTGCGCATCACCGACGGGGAGATGCCGAGCTGTTCCATACCGTAAGCGATCTCGTCCTCGACGGTGTCGGTGACGAATCCGTTGAGCGGGTTCTGCCCCACGACTCCAACGACATCGGCCAGGTCGCGAGGACGATGGGTGCGGGTGTCACGCCCGGCCACCGTCACGGTGCCGTCGAGACGCCCACCGGTGAAATGGGGCACGATCCCGTTCAGCGAGCCGAGCAGGGTCGACTTGCCGGTGCCGGTTCGCCCGATGACCAGCGCCAGGTCACCCTCCTCGACGGTGAGGTTGATCTCCCTGAGCGTTGGAGCTGTGGCGCCCGGGTGGGTAATCGACACGTTTGACAGGGTGATGACATTGGTCATGACGTGCGCACCTGATCTTTCCGGGGTTTCCACGGGGCCGCCTCCTGCGGGTCGGTTGACGTTGATCGTTGGGGTGCCGGGGTGAACACTCCGGGAAGGGCGGCCGCCACGACGACGATGAGCATGGCCGGCTCCAGCGGCGGCCACATCACCGGTGAGGTGGAGACGGTGATGGCGTTGGGATTGGCCTGGGACAGCCACATCATGGCCGTCATTGCAGCGGCACCGCACAGACATGACGCGGTTGCATGCCAGGTCCAGGGATCGGGGCGGTACCGACTCACCCCGAGACGCCGCCCCGAGACTCGCAGACCAATGATCGACCCGAGGATCCCGACGACGATGAGCACGATGCCGATGTGTTGGCCCATCCGGTCGGCCAGGAGCCACGAGCACAGGCTGCCGGGGGCGCAGGTCGACGGGTCGGCGCTGAAGGGCCCGGTCGGGTTGGCGAGAATGCCGTAGCAGCCCAGAGTCAGCACCATCACCGAGACGACGAGCAGAATCCGCGTGGCGGGGCGGACCCGACGGTCATCGCGGGTGCGTCCGTACCCGCGCGACTCCATTCCGCGGGCCAGGGACATCGACATCTCCACCGAGTCCTCCAGGACGGGGACGAGCACCGCGACGAGGGCTCTTATTCCCTGGCGAGTGTCACCGCGCAGCCGTCGGGCCCGCCTGACTCGTTGCACCGACACGATGAGTTGAGGAAAGACCGACAATGCGATGACGACGGCCACCGAGATGTCATGGAGGGCGGCCGGAACGGATTTGAGGACTCGTCGTGGGTTGGCCAGGGAGTTCGCGGCGCCGAAGCAGATCAGCATCCCGGCCAGGCGAAGGGCGTCGTAGCCAGTGGCGGCCAGGCCCTCGGCGGTGACTGGCCCACCGAGTCGGATTCCGGCTGCCCAGTCTGGCAGGGACACCTCGGGCAGGCGGAAGAGGACGGTTCCCGTCCCGTCTCCTCCTATCAAGACCTGGAAGAACACACGGATGACGACAATCGTCAGGGCCATGCCTGCGTAGACGCCGGCGGAGCGAGCCCAGGGTTCGTCGGTGCGACGCAGGACGACGACGAGAGCCACGGCTGCTGTGAGGAGGGCGACGAGAAGGGGATTGTTGGTGAGGCTGATGGCGATGCCGCAGCCGGCTGCCCAGCCCCACCACGACCATGGGTGGACTGTCCGGGTGGTGCCGTGGGTGGACGTGGAAGGGTTCTCGACGACCGGGTCGGCCGTCCTCGTCACTAATCTCGACATGGCTCAGTTCGACACGGTTCAGCGCCGGTCCCAGTCGTTGTGAGGCATGGCTTGTCTTATGGTTGGCACCACGTCAGCTTACGACGCGGTCAGGCGTGGACATCGATCACCCTGAACCCCTTGGCAGACGCGACCCGGGCTGCGTCGAATCCCTGCTCGCACAGCCAGCGGGTGAGGGAGTCTGCGCCGAGGTTCTTCCCGACGACCAGGTGGGCGACCCCCTCGTCGGTCAGCCTTGACAGCCAGGTCGTCAGCATTTCGTGCAGGATCGGCTTGCCGACGCGGATCGGTGGGTTGGACCAGATCTCATCGAAACGCAGGCCCTCATCGACTTCCTCGGGCCGGCAGGCGTGGACGCGATCACCCACCCCGAGGGCCGTGGCGTTGCGACGGGTGAGGTCGATGGCCAGGTCGTTGACGTCGACGGCGACGACCTTCGATCCGCCGCAGGCTCGCGCTAGGGCGCAGGCGATGGGTCCGTACCCGCAGCCCAGGTCGAGGAAGGTGCCGTCGGAGGGCGGGGGAGTGACCTCGCGCATGAGGACGGCGGTTCCCGGGTCGAGCCGTGCCCCGGAGAACACGCCTCCGGCGGTCGTCATCGTCATGGAATCGTCCCAGACGTTGACGGTGATGGTGCGGGTCTGCACTGGTCCTTCGGGGGTTGTGAAGTAATGACTGGGTGCGTGGTCGTCGCGGCGAGATTGGCTCATCAGTCCTCCCAACAGGTGTCGCAGAGTTCGTCGTGGCTTCGTCGGGACCGGGCTTGAGCGGCGCGGTCGGCAAGATCCTCGTCGGCCGGGTAGCCGACCTCCTCCAGGGTGAGTCCGCAGGCGGGCATGACGAGTACCGACGACGCCCGCGAGGTGCTGGCGGCAACCTCGTCAAGCCAGCCCTGGTCGCGTCGTCCCGAGGCCACGGCCGTCAAAGCCCCGACCAGCGACCTCACCATGGAGTGACAGAAAGCGTCGGCCCGGACGGTCACCTCGACGGTTCCGCACGGGTCGTCGAGTCGCTCGGCGTGGCAGTCCAGCAGGGTGCGGATGGTCGTCGCCCCCTCGCGGTACTTGCAGAAGGCGGCGAAATCGCGCAGCCCGAGCAGGGATTTTCCGGCCGCGTTGAGTCGGTCAAGGGCGAGGTGTCCTCGCACAGGCGCCACGTGGAATCGCGTCAGTGGATCGGGTCGGGAGGACTCGTCCCACAGCCGGTAGACATAGCGACGCCACAGGGCCGAGAAACGGGCGTCGAACTCGTCGGGGACAGGGCGGATGGACTTGACAACGACATCGGGATCGAGGACACGGGCCAACCTGCGCAGCATCGAGGAGGTGTCGACATCGTCGGGAAGATCGATGTGGGCGACTTGGCCGCGCGCATGGACCCCGGCGTCAGTTCGCCCGGCCACCGTCAGTGGGGTTGGCGCGTCGAGTCGAAGCACCCGGGGAATCCACGTCTCCAGCTCCCCCTGGACGGTGCGACGATCCGGTTGTGCCGCCCAACCGGAGAAATTCGCCCCGTCGTAGGCGATGTCCAGACGCCAGCGGGTCATGACTGGTCCACGCGACGCCAGGTGAGGTCGTGGACGGTCCGTCCGGCCGCGAGCCCTTTCTTCTCGTAGCGGGTCACCGGACGCTCCTGCCAGCGTGGGCTGAAACCGTCAAGGCCAGCATCGACAGGCTCGAGGAGCGGTTCTGCGCCGAGCACCTCGAGCATCCAGGTGGCATAGTCGTCCCAGTCGGTGGCCAGACGCCACAGCCCGCCCGGGCGCAGTCGTGATGCGACGAGATGGGCCATGTCAGAGTTGACGATGCGGCGTTTGTGGTGACGTTTCTTGTGCCATGGGTCAGCGAAGAAGGTCCAGATTTCGTCGACCTGGCCGGGGTCGACGAGATGGTCCAGGCCGGCGGCGGCGTCGGCGAGGATGATGCGGGCGTTCGTCGCACCAGCGGCGTGGAGTTTGTTGATGGCGCTTGCGACTGAGGGCAGGTAGACCTCGAATCCGATGAAGTCGCGTTCGGGGTGGGCGGCGGCGAGGGCGGCCAGGACGTCACCAGATCCGGTGCCGATCTCGACGGTGAGCGGCGCGGTGCGTCCGAAGATCTTCGGCAGGTCCAGGTGGGCGTCAGGGGCCACGGACGTGCTGGTGGCGTCGCGGGGAACGTCAATCATGTACGTGCTGGCCAGGGTGTCCATGGCTCGCTGCTGGGAGACGTTCATCCGGGGGGAGCGACGGACGAAGGAGACGACGCCGCGCCGAACGCGGTTCCCCGAGCGGTGGGCGCCCGCGGAGTGGTCGTCGGAGTACTCCGCAGTGTTGGGCAGCGGGGTGGGGGTGGCGCTGCCGGATGTGGCGTCGAGGTCGTCGGTCATGGGCACACATGCTAGGCGATGGCACCGACACCGGGTGTGGGTGAGTTCGCGAAAGGTAATGTTTTGAAATTGCCTGCATTGCGGAAAATGCGGGGCATGAACGATCGCTCTGTTAATAGAAAAGCGATTACTTGACTAATTCGAGGGGTGTCTGACCTTGTCAAAGGTGTTATGAGATGAGGCTTGCCTTGCTTGTGGACGCTGTTTCCGTTGTCTAGCATTGACCATGTCAGACACGCGGTGGTCATTTATGAAAGGTCTCGACATGTCTACCGCAACTCCTGTTATCTCCTGCACCTGCACTGATTGCGCCTTCAATGATTCGGGCTGCACTGCCTTCGCGGTGACCGTCGGCGGAACGGCCGGAAAGCCCACCTGTGCAACGATCGCCCATCTTGATGCCCGCGCCGGCCTCGCGTCGGCCGACGGACGCGTTGGCGCATGCCATCGCATCGAGTGCATCCACAACGACAAACTTCTGTGCACCGCCAAGGAGGTCACCATTAGTGACGCTGCGGCTTGCACCGCTTACCAGGCCCGCTGAGGCGCTCACAGGCGTCTTCTTCGGTGAAACTGTCGCGCCCCTGACGCAACTGGCCGCTGCGGTTCAGGCGTGGGCCTCCTCGGGGGGGAGGAGGCCCACGCTGTCCCGGATCCGGCTGTCAGACACGCGTAGGGCGTACCGGACCCGAGTTCAAGGGGAGCTGGGCCACGGCGGCCTCAAGCTCGGAAAGGGACGTTGCGTCCTGGTCCAAGGGAATGAACACCGCACCCGTTTGGTCCGGGTTGACGTACATGAGGGTCAGCCCCGTGCGGTCAATGTCGGCGCAGAACACCCGTCCCACGGTGTGGGGGCACGCGTGGTGGGTGGTGCGCGACCAGCAATGGTGGCCCGCGAGGGTTTCCCGTCTCACTGCGTCGCACAGCTGCGACAGATGGAAATCGCCCAGGGATGCGACCACGTCGAGGGCGGAGAACTCGTCCTCGATGGTGGGAAATACCTCGTCATGTGGTGTGTCGGCGATGAGAGTGGGGATGTCGACCTCCGTGCTCCCCATGGAGTCGTGCAGGATGCCTTGTCGCGGCTCAATGACGCCGACGAGTCCATCGTCGAACGCCGTGATCATCGAGACTTCCCTCGGCAATACGTCGGTGGCAAGCAGGTGGTCGATCTGGCCAGCGCTGAGCCAGGTGAGGGTTCCCAGAACGTGAAGGGTTGCCGTCAGTAGTCGGATTCCTGGTTCAGGGGAGTCCTTGGAGATCTCCATGCGAACGTCGGTCGCGATCCCGGCGGGGATCTGACAGATCGCCTGGGCTGGGTGGGGGCGCATTGCGACGACGAACCGTCCTGATGCTGTGACTCCGTGGGCCTGAAGGTCGCAGGTCCATATGTCGGGGTGTGTGTCGGCCGAGATCATCTCGTGGGCCACCACCGTGGCCATTCCGGCGCCGCCAAGGATGCGCCGCGCGAGAGAAGAACTGCGTTGTGACAGGGCCGCTGCGATGCGGTCCGATGGCTGTGGGTCCGAGGTCGCGTCGTCGGTGGTGTTGCCGGTGGCAGTCATTGTCACATCCCTTCCTCTTAGGCGAGCCTAATCTAACATGAACTGTGTCGTGAAGGGTAAGCGGGGGTCACCATGTGTGGGAGGTCGTGTGGAGATACCGAAAAGTTGAAGGGGTCGTGCCACCTGGCGTGGCAGCGAGCTTCGGTCTTTTCGGTAATTCCACGAGTCGGGCGGCACACGTCGCTGCGGCACGGGTCGCGACAGCGGCAGAGGACCGAGCAGCGCGCTCGTTGAAACCCTCAGGCAGGAACGGTGCCAGCCATGATCTGGCGCAGGGTGTGTTCCGGGAAGGTTGTTCGTGGGCGGTGTCGCCGATGGAGGTGAGAGGCCAACCAGTCCAGAACGAACTGGGGGTGTTGGCGAATCATGGTCGGGGTGGTGTGGAGGATCTTCCACCCGCAACGATCGAGATTCGCCGACCGCATCATTGTGTTTTCGTAGCCGTCGACTGTGCCATGGATCATCCGGCCGTCAATCTCCACCGCGACCTTCTCGGCCTCAAATGCCTTGTCAAGGATGTATCGGCGGTCTCCGGCGCGCACCCGATGATTTGGCTTCACGCCGGTGATGCCGACAGCTCGCATCAGCCGTCCGAATTCCAGTTCCGGAATCGACCAGGATCTGAGGTCGATGTCGGCCAGGGCGGAACTGATTTGGCCTCGGCTGAATCGCCAGGACAAGCTCGATCGCGAGGCCCGGCACGATTCCGGGCTCACCAGGCCCTGTCGGAGCGCTTCGCAGACCCATGCCCAGTCCCCGCGAATTGCCAGGAGGAGCACTGATACTTCCGGAGCCACGACCCACATGCCATATCTTTCTGTCACGTACCGCCGGGGGACCCGCCACCGGTGAACGCGGATTCCCTCCCTCTCAATTGAGCGGGTGCGTGAATAGGCCTCCACCTCCTTCACGGCATCGAGGTCGTCGATGTACGTGCCCGGTGGTTTCAACCCCTGTATGACAAGTGCTGCCTTGCCGATGAGTACCGCATCCTGGTGCCACATGTGCACCGCTTTGATCCGCACCCTTGGGTCACTGGCAAGCGATGTCGGAGCCACGACGCCGGGAAGGAGCCGAACCGCCTTTCCGGCAGCCACCGCCCGGTCTGCTTGCCCACGGAGGTGGCTGAATCGATGAATGCGGGCCACCCCGCCGTTCGCGCGCCACTCGAAATCAAGATCGTTCACACCTCCAGTTCTCGTCCGAGGCTCTGAAATCCGTCACCTTCTTTGAAATCTGTGGACAACGGTGGGGGCACTTCACGACCCTGTGGACAACTCTCGGCGCAGATGCCTCCCTGCCACGTGGGGTCGTAGTCCGACAACGACCTCACGGTAATGCCTCGTGGGTAGGGTCTCGCGGGTAGGGTTAAGAGGCGAGGGGCCTGGATCCGGATGTATCGGGAGTCGCGAGATGTGGGTATGGCTCCCCATGTACACCGCTAGCGGGACTCACGCCACACCGCCCCCGATTTGAGTCTCGGTGGTCCGTGCGTGTAATCTTCTGCCGTTGCCCTCGAGCAAACGGGAGTTGGCCGCCGCGGCCACTTCGTCTGTCCGACACAGCGATGTCGTGATGCGGTTCCGGTCTCCGGCGTGTCACGCCGTCGAGTGGAGGAATCGCCCGCAGAGCACCACCACGTTGCAAGATCCCTGTGCGTGATCTCACGCATGGGACCGAGTTCGAGAAGGTACCTGTGACCACCTACAGCCCCAAGGCCGGCGAGGTGCAGCGCAATTGGTACGTCATTGATGCCGAGGACATCGTCCTGGGTCGTCTGGCCACCACCGCTGCCACCCTCCTGCGCGGTAAGCACAAGCCGCAGTACGCCCCCCACATTGACACCGGTGACTTCGTCGTCGTCATCAACGCTTCCAAGATCGCGCTGACCGGCAAGAAGTCCACTGACTCGCTGCGCTACGACCACTCCGGTCGTCCGGGTGGCCTGCGCGTCACCAGCATCGGCGAGATGCTCGAGAAGGACCCGCGTCGCGCCGTCGAGCGCGCGGTGTGGGGCATGATGCCCAAGAACAAGCTGTCGCGTCAGCAGCTCAAGAAGCTGAAGGTCTACGGCGGCCCTGAGCACCCGCACGCTGCGCAGAACCCGCAGCCTTACGAGATCACCCAGATCGCCCAGTGATCGCCCACGAAGGATTGTGACAGTGACTGACACCGCAACCGAGAACCTCGAGAACCTCGAGAACACCGAGGTCACCCCGTTCACCGAGGGCGACCGTGAGATTGCCTACCGCACCGACTCCGACTCGACCGTGGCTGCTGGAGACTCCAAGCGCCCTGCCATGATCGCCGCTGGTGCTGCCACCGGTCGCCGTAAGGAGGCCATCGCCCGCGTCCGCATCGTTCCCGGCTCTGGCCAGTGGAAGATCAATGGCCGCACCTTGGAGGACTACTTCCCGAACAAGGTCCACCAGCAGATCGTGAGCGAGCCCTTCGCCACCGCTGGTGTCGAGGGTGCTTACGACGTCATTGCCCGTATTGGTGGTGGCGGCGTCACCGGCCAGGCTGGCGCACTGCGTCTGGGCATCGCCCGCGCGCTCAACAACGTTGATGCCGAGGCCTCCCGCCCGGCTCTCAAGAAGGCCGGCATGTTGACCCGTGACGCCCGCGTCAAGGAGCGCAAGAAGGCTGGACTCAAGAAGGCCCGCAAGGCTCCGCAGTACTCGAAGCGTTGATCTGGCTTTTTCCCAGAACTCGGGGCGGCTCTCCCATGGTGGAGGGCCGCCCCGAGGCGTTTCTTGATCCCTCTCCACAAGTCGAACGGGAGGGGGCTTGTGGGACGCCCGTGGATTGATCGGGAAATCGACAGTGTGCTGCCACCTGGCGTAGTAGGACCCGAGGTGTTTATCGGTATTTCCACGGGTGCCCGAAACACTCCTGCCGCCCGGTGTCAAATCCACCTCCATTTCGGCGCACTCAGCGGGTGTTTCGTTCACCTCGCGTGAGCGGTGGGTAAAGTGGCGCCTCGTGGCACGACTTTTTGGAACCGACGGAGTGCGCGGTGTGGCCAACCAGGACCTCACCGCCGAACTGGCCCTCGACCTCTCGGTCGCGGCCGCCCACGTCCTGGGTGAGGCCGGCGCTTTCGGGCACCGCCAACCCACCGCGTTGGTGGCACGCGACCCTCGCGCTTCGGGCGAGTTTCTCGAGGCGGCCGTATGCGCTGGTCTGGCAAGCGCAGGTGTCGATGTCCTGCGCGTGGGTGTCATCCCGACGCCGGCGGCTGCCTACCTCGTCAACGAGTACCGCACCGACCTCGGTGTCATGCTGTCGGCATCTCACAATCCCATGCCGGACAATGGCATCAAGTTCTTCTCCCGCGGGGGCGTGAAGCTCCCCGACGACCTCGAGGACGCCATCGAGGAGCGCATGGGGGAGCCGTGGGCCCGACCCATCGGTGACAAGGTTGGACGCATCCGTTACACCCCAACGGCCGTCGACACCTACGTCGACCACTTGGTGCGTTCCCTGCGTCAGCAGGACACCCTCAAGGGGCTCAAGATCGTCCTCGACACCGCAAACGGCGCCTCCTACTACACCGCCTCGGCCGCCTTCCAGGCCCAGGGCGCGGATGTCATCGCGATCCACGACCAGCCGGACGGCCTCAACATCAACGAGGGCTGCGGTTCCACCCACCCGGAGAAATTGCAGGCCAAGGTCGTGGAGGTCGGAGCCGACATGGGCCTGGCCTTCGACGGTGATGCCGATCGCTGTTTGGCCGTGGACCATGAGGGCAACATCATCGACGGGGACCACATCCTTGCCATCCTCGCCCTTGCCCTCCAGGAGGACCATCGTCTGGCCTCCAACACCGTCGTGGCGACGATCATGAGCAACCTCGGTCTCATCATCGCGATGCGCGAGCATGACATTCACGTCGACCAGACCAAGGTTGGTGACCGCTACGTGCTCGAGTCGATGAACGCCAACGGTTTCTCCCTCGGTGGTGAGCAGTCCGGTCACGTCATCATGAGCGAGTTCGCCACCACCGGCGATGGTGTCCTCACTGGCCTGCATCTGGCGGCCCGCGTTGCCCGCACCGGCAAGACCCTCAAGGAGCTCGCTGCGGTGATGACTCGCCTGCCTCAGGCCCTCATCAACGTGCGCGGGGTCGACAAGCTGCGTGCCGGCATCGACCCGGACGTCACCAAGGCCGTCGCTGATGCCAACCAGAAGCTCGGGGACACCGGCCGTGTCGTGCTGCGCCCCTCGGGCACCGAGCCGGTCGTGCGTGTCATGGTCGAGGCCGCCACTCAGGAGGAGGCCGACCGAATCTGTTCCGAGTTGGCCGAGACGGTCAAGAATTGTCTGGCCCTGTGAGGCTGTGACCATGGCATTGTTTCGTCGCCGCCTTGATGCCGATCTCGCGGGTCTGGATGTTGGGGCGGCGAACCGGCTGCGTGCCATGGTCGAGGAGTCCCTGGCGGCCTTGGGGATCGACGCGAAGGTCGAAGGCGATCATGCCGTCACCTCTGTGGGTGAGATCCCGTTGGCACCGGTGGCCGCCGAGCTTGACGGCCATGATCGCCGGGATTGGCAGTGCATTGTCGACGAGCTCGTCACGCGCATGGTGCGTTCCCTCCTCGAGGGGGCGACCCGTCTGACCGACGCCACCCTCGCTGAACATGTCGTTGTGAAGATACTGGGGGATCGGGAGCGCGCCGGGCGCAGTTTCGATTACGCGCGTCCCTTGATCTCCACTGTGACGGGCGCCCAGGTCCCCGGGCTGGTGGTTGCCCTGGCGTGGTTCGACGACGAGGTCGAGCTTCTCAACGACGCTGCCCTGGCCGAGATCGACGATCTGGACTCCGCCTACCGTCGTGGCTCGCAGCGGTTGGCGACCGTATTGGCCGAGGATCTCGGCGTCACCCGCGAGGGCAACATCGTCACCGTCACCGGGTCGTCCTGGCTGGTGTCCTCGTGGCCGCTCGCCGCAGGGGCAGGTCAGCCCATCGTCGATGAATTGGGACATGACGTCCTCGTCGGGATTGAGTCCCCAGACACGGTGCTCGTCACGGCAATCGGTCACGCCCCCGAGCTGGACTCTGCCTTGTCGCCGTCGCGGATCGCCGACCCCTTTGCCTGGCACATCGGCTGAACAGCCTCCACGGCCCGGTCCGTCCGACGTCGCTCAGACCTTGCGGATCCACACGTTGCGGACCTCGTGGTCGGGCCCCTTGTGGAGGATCGCGGTGGCTCGCCCTCGGGTGGGCAGCACGTTTTGCACGAGGTTCGGGCCGTTGATGGTGTTCCAGATCTCTGTGGCCACGGAAATGGCCTCGTCATCGGGCATGCGTGCGTAATCGCCGAAGAAGGAGTCCGGATCGGTGAACGCGGTTTGGCGCAGGGTGAGGAATCTGTTGATGTACCACCGAATGATGTCGGTCTCCTCGGCGTCGACGTACACCGAGAAGTCGAAGAAGTCGCTCAGTGCCAGCCCCATCGCCCCGTTGCTGCGGCGACGCGGTGGTTGCAGGACATTGAGTCCCTCGATGATGAGGACGTCGGGTTGGCGGACGACGAGTTGCTGGCCAGGGACGATGTCGTAGGTGACGTGGGAGTACACCGGGGCCGTGACCTCGGGCATGCCGGATTTCACGTCGACGACGAATTTCAGCAGGGCCTTGCGGTTGTAGGACTCCGGGAAGCCTTTTCGCGACAGCAGGCCGCGTTCCTCGAGAACTTTGTTGGGGTAGAGGAACCCATCGGTGGTCACCAGATCGACGACCGGGCGTCGGGGGGAGCGCCCCATCAATTCCTGTAGCAGGCGGGCCACGGTGGACTTACCGACCGCCACCGATCCGGCGATCCCGATGATGAACGGGGTGCGTCGCATGCCGTGGCGGGTGAGTTGGAGGAAGTTGTTGGAGGCGTCGAACAGGGCGCCGGTGTGCATGCAGTACAGGTGGATGAGCTGGGTCAGCGGCCGGTACACCTCGACGACGTCGCGGTGACTCGTGGGGTCGCCGAGGCCGCGGATGCGATCCAGGGTGGCCTCGTCGATGTTGATCTCGGTGGAATCGGCGAGGGCGGCCCAGGACTCCCGCGACAATTCGATGAACGGACCGGGTTCGGTGTTGTCGTCGTCTGCGGGAGCAGGTGGGGTGAGATTCACGGTGGACACCTCATCGTGGCTGTACATGACGTCGAATGACTGTACTCATCTCGGGGCGCCATGCGCAGCTGAATGTGCTGATGGCGCAGCCCCGCAGGACTGCGCCGTCAGTGTTGCGAGTGGACAGGATCAGCCGAGGAAGGGCTGTGGGGCACAGACCACCGGCTTGGCCTGGTCAGGGTCCAGGGCGTTGACAGCCATCTGGTACACGTTGACGTCGTAGGTGAAGTTGATGTGGCTGGCGTGGTCAGAGGGGCAGATGTTCTGGACCAGGATGTTCGTGACGCCGGGCTCGTACAGGAAGGCGTTGGTGAACGGCACCACGGTGTCGTCGTAGCGTCCCTCGATGATTGTGTACTTGATGCCGGGACGGGTCACCGGGCCGTTGCCGTACAGCTCCTTGTTGAAGCGCGACGAGCCGAGTTGCTGCTCGTAGCTGGCGATGTTGGCCTTGGCGAAGGCGGTCTCGATCTGCTCGTGCTTGGTCTGGTCAACGGCCTTGTTGACAAACGCGGAGACGGCCTTCGGGCCAACGCCGTGGTTCGACGGGGCAAGGGCGATGAGCTTGTCGACCTTCTTGTCGCCGCCGAGTTTGGTGATGTAGTAGTTCGGCAGCGGGCCACCACCTTGGGACCATCCGATGATGTCGACCTTCGTAGACCCGGTGGCCTCGAGGATGCGATCGACGAACCCGGCGACGGCCTTGGCGGAGACTCGGATGTCACCGGTGTAGGCGAAGTTCGGCAGTGCTTTCAGCCCGTTGAAGTTCGGGGAGAAGACGCAGTACCCGAGTTTGGTGAGCTTCGGGGAGTACATCGACCAGGATGCGTAGGCGTCGGAGTTGGTGCCGGGAAGCAGGACGACGGGATTGTCGCCCTCGCGCGGCTTGCAGCCGAAGTCGTTGGCTCCCTGGGGGTTCGTACCGGGGTGGGCCAAGGAGTAGAGGGATGCGGGGTAGGTGAACAGCTTCTGGGGTCCGTTGCCAGCAGACGGAATGCCATCCGGGCTGCCGGGCATGGTGATCTCGGGTGGAACCGGGGCGTCGCCTTCGACGGCATGGGCCGGGGCGGCTGACACGCCTGCGAAGGCGGTGGCCGCGACGGTGGTCAGGGAGGCCAGGATTGCTGCGAACTTCTTTGATCTCATGCGTTTCCTCAATCGTGCGTCGGTGCAGGATGTCCAAGAGCCTATGAATCGGCGGGGGCATGAGCGGTTGTGCAGCTGTAAAACCGGCTATTCGTGCATGGAGCCACCTAGTGGTGTGGTCATATCGGCAGACGTTGTGGTTCGCCAAACGCTCACGATTCGTGTACGTTTCTTGCCATGTGTGGAATTGTTGGTTATTGCGGCCATCGACAGGCTGAACGCGTCATCATCGACGGACTCCGACGTCTCGAGTACCGAGGATATGACTCAGCGGGAGTCGCTGTCGTGGCGAATGGAACCCTGCATCGGGCGAAGAAATCAGGCAAGTTGACCAATCTCGAGGACGAGCTCACCGCGCATCGCCTGCCGGAGTCCAACCAGGGCATCGGCCACACTCGCTGGGCGACCCACGGCGCCCCGACTGACGAGAACGCCCACCCCCACCTGTCCTTCGACGGCCGGGTCGCCGTCGTCCACAATGGCATTATTGAAAACTTCGCCTCCCTGCGCGCCGAGCTCAAGGCCCAAGGCGTCACCTTCACCTCGGAGACCGACACCGAGACCGCCGCTCACATGCTCGCCCTGCACATGCAGCAGGGTTCCTCGCTGGCCGAGGCCATGGGTGCTGTCGCGTCTCGCCTCGAGGGCGCCTTCACCCTCGTGGCCGTCAGTGCCGACGCACCCGACACCGTCGTGGCTGCTCGTCGCAATTCGCCGCTGGTCGTCGGGCTGGGGCAGGGGGAGAACTTCCTTGCCTCCGACGTCGCGGCCTTCATCGAGCACACGCGCGAGGCCCTTGAACTGGGCCAGGATCAGGTCGTCGTCGTGACCTCTGACGACGTCACCGTCACTGATTTTGACGGCAACCCCAGCCAGGCTCGCCCCTACCACGTCGACTGGGATCTGTCGGCGGCCGAGAAACAGGGTCACGACTGGTTCATGCGCAAGGAAATCTTCGAGCAGCCGCGCGCCGTGGCTGACACCCTGCTGGGTCGCTGGTCCGACCGTGGCGAGTTGGTCCTCGACGAAATCCGAATCAGCCCGGAGGACCTGCGACGCATCACCAAGATCGTCGTGGTGGCCTGCGGATCGTCCTACTACGCCGGCATGGTCGCCAAGTACGCCATCGAGCACTGGACCCGCGTGGCCTGCGAGGTCGACCTGGCCAGCGAGTTCCGCTACCGCGACCCGATCATTGACCCGACGACGCTGGTCGTGACGATCTCCCAGTCCGGTGAGACCGCTGACACCCTCATGGCCATCCGGCACGCTCGTGAGCAGCATGCCAAGGTCATCGCCATCTGCAACACCAATGGTGCGACGATTCCGCGCGAGTCCGACGCCGTCATCTACACCCACGCCGGCCCGGAGATCGGCGTCGCCTCGACCAAGGGATTCCTCACCCAGGTCGTCGCCTGCTACCTCCTGGGCCTCTACCTGGCCCAGGTGCGCGGCATGAAGTACGGCGACGAGATTCACGCCGTGATGTCCGAGCTCGATGAGATGCCGGGCAAGATCCAAGAGGTCCTCGACGACATCGAGCCGGTCTACGAGCTGGCCCGAGTCATGGCCAAGGAGGAGGAAGCGGTCTTCTTCCTGGGACGCCACGTCGGTTACCCGGTGGCCCTGGAGGGTGCTCTCAAACTCA
The DNA here is from genome assembly GCF_028021195.1 of Cutibacterium equinum. NCBI lineage: Bacteria > Bacillati > Actinomycetota > Actinomycetes > Propionibacteriales > Propionibacteriaceae > Cutibacterium > Cutibacterium equinum. Next base: position 1,789,015 of record NZ_CP115668.1, on the reverse strand, counting down.
AGGAGATCGCCTACATGCACGCTGAGGGCTTCGCTGCCGGTGAGCTCAAGCACGGCCCGATCGCCGTCATCGAGGAGGGCACCCCGGTCTTCGTCGTCGTCCCACCCAAGGGCCGCGACCAGCTTCACGACAAGGTGGTGTCCAACATTCAGGAGATCCGTGCCCGTGGCGCCAGGACGATCGTGCTGGCCGAGAAGGGGGACGAGGACGTCAGGCTATACGCCGACACCTTCATCGCCCTGCCGCCCTGCTCGACCCTGCTGCAGCCGCTGGTGGCCGCCGTCCCCCTGCAGGCCTTCGCCTGTGAATTGGCCACCGCCAAGGGGCACGACGTCGACCAGCCGCGCAATCTCGCGAAGTCCGTCACGGTGGAGTGATCTTGACACGAGCCTTTGTGATGCTCGGTCAGTAGCGCTATAGTAATCACGACATATTCTTTTCTACGGCGTGCGGTAACGCGAACTCATCGCGTTACCGCACGTTTTTGTACACGTTGTTTGTAGATGCACTGCAACGGTGGGCACGATGCACCACATACCCTTGAGTCGTGATCATGGGAATCGGGGTCGACGTCTGCGATGTCTCCAGGTGGCAGGCTGCTGCCGCGCGTCATCCGGGGATGGTCCGCAAGGTTCTCACCGAGGCCGAGGCTGCGACGCCATCGCGCTCCCAGGCTGCCCGGTTTGCCGCCAAGGAAGCCTTGTACAAGGCATTGGGCGGGGGAGACGGGCTGTCCTGGCATGACTGTGAGGTGGTGTCCGACGGCGGGCTTCCGCGGTTTGAACTGCGCGGCTCGTTGGCGCGACGGGTCTTGGACCTGGGGGTGGCTCGGGTTCACCTGTCGCTGAGTCATGACGCTGGCGTGGCCGTGGCCATGGTGGTTTGCGAGGGATGAGTCGCGCCTCGAATACCCACTCCTCTCACCGTGGTTGAATGACAGTCAATCCGCAGTGAGAACCCCGATCGGGGTGGAGGTATCGTCATGGCACTTGTCTGCACCGCTGAGGCCACCCGAGCCGCTGAGCAGAGGTGGTTCGACGCCCACCCCGGACGCGACCTCATGGACGTAGCCGCCCACGCCGTGGCTCGCAAGGCCCAGGAACTGCTTTTGGATGGAGCCGTCGGTGATGTGGTGCCGGACTGGGTGGCGACGCAGTGTGTCCTCGTCCTGGTGGGCGGGGGAAACAATGGTGGCGACGGACTCTTCGCGGCCGCTGTCCTGGCCCGGCGTGGCTGGCGAGTCGAAGTGGCCCAGGTCATGGGCCAGCCCCACGAGGCCGGGATGGCTGCGGCGTTGGAGGCCGGTTGTCTTCGTATCCCCCTCGGAGAGGTCACCACGCACTCCTACGACCTCGCCATTGACGCCGTCCTCGGAATTGGCGGACGCCCCGGCATCCCGCAATCCCTTGAGCGCATCGATGCCTGGCTGCGTGAGCGTCAGATCCCGGTGCTGTCAGTTGACCTTCCATCAGGACTGGACGCCGACTCCGGCGACGTCGAGTCTTGCATCCACGCCACCCACACCTTGACCTTCTCCAGTCTCAAGTGGTGCCATATCGCGCATCCGGCCGCGAGATTCTGCGGTCAGTTGGAGGTTCATGACATTGGCCTGGACCTCGTCGACGATGACGGGGATGCACCTGAAGGAGTCGACGATTACTGCGATCTGGCCGAGATGGCCGCGCTCTGGCCGGTACCTGGTGCCCTCGACGACAAGTACTCCCGCGGAGTCGTCGGTATCGACACCGGATCCGAGCAGTTCCCCGGTGCAGCGATTCTGGGCGTCCTCGGAGCACTGCGCAGCGGCCCTGGAATGGTGCGATTCGCCGGACCATCCGCCATCATGGCCTTCATTCTCAGCCGCGCTCCCTCCGTCGTCATTGGGGAAGGACGAGTGCAGGCCTGGGTGCTGGGTTCTGGCTGGGGCTCCCATGACGACAACGCCGACCGGTTCATCCAGCGGGCTTCTGACGGCGTCCCCCTTGTCATCGACGCCGATGCCCTCAGCCTCCTGCCCGCGCAATTGCCAGCCGGATGTCTGCTCACCCCGCACGCCGGCGAGCTGGCCCAGATGCTGCGGATTGAGCGTAGCCAGGTGGAAGCCGACCCACGGTCGGCGGCCGTCCGTGCAGCTCAGCGCTTTGGCGCCACGGTCCTGGTGAAGGGTTCGATCCAGTGGGTGGCACGTCCCGACGGCACCGTCCGGGCTGCTCTGCCGGGCCCGGCATGGACGGCTCAGGCGGGGTCTGGGGATGTGCTGGCTGGTATGTGCGGCACTCTCATGGCTGCGGGTCTGGATGCTGCTGACGCGGCTCTGTGCGCTGCGGGGATGCAGGCGGCCACGGCGATGTCCATGCCTGGCCCGTACGCTCCTGACCAGATTGCCGAGTTGCTGCCCGGGGTCGTGACGACGGTCGTGGGCCGCTGACCAGGCCCGCTGCGCGAACGGGTCTCTCGGAAGCGTCGAAAGGGCACAATTCCCCGGGGCAGGATCGTTGTCAGAGGGCGGCGCGCATCGTCGTCGAGCGTCCGGCCAGCCGGATCGCTGCCTCATAATGCTCGACGAGTTCGCTGCACAGGTTCTGCCAGGTGCGGTTCTCGATCGAGGCTCGCGCAGCCGCACCCATGGCACGACGTTTGTAATCGTCGCCAACAAGGTCGACGACTCGAGAGCGGAAGTCGGTCATGTCGCCGGGCTCGTAGAGCCATCCGGTGCGCGACGGGTCGATGAGGTCGATCGGACCGCCCTTGCGGGGGCTGATGACTGGGATGCCACAGGCCTTGGCCTCCTGGACGGCCTGGCAGAAGGTCTCGAGCTCTCCGGTGGAACAGAAGACGTCCATGCTGGCGACCGCGCGGGGAAGGTCCTCTCCACCCAGACCACCGGTGAAGATCGCACTGGGTAGCTGCTTCTCCAGTTCGGCGCGGGCCGGACCATTTCCGACGATGACGAGTTTGGTGTTGGGAATATCCGCCAGGTTCGCCATGTCAGCGACACGCTTCTCGGCGGCAAGTCGTCCCATGTATCCGACGACGACCTCACCATTGGGTGCCCACTCGTCGTGGAGTTCCTGGGAGCGCTTGGACGGATTGAAACGCACCTTGTCGACGCCGCGACCCCAGATGCCCACACGTGGCACTCCGTGGCTGACGAGTTGATCGCGGGAGAAAGTGGACGGCGCGTAGGTCGCGACTGCCAGGGAGTGGATTTGTCGGACTCGGTACCAGCCGTAGAACTCCAGCTTGCCGAGGCCGTACCGGCCGGCGTAGGAGGGGACGTCAGTCTGGTAGATGGCGACTGCCGGAATCGAGAGGGAGGCTGCGGCAAGTGCGCCCTTGTATCCGATCATGAAGGGGGCAGCCAGGTGGACGACGTCCGGTTTGAACTCGGCGAGGTAGCGCTCCATGGTCCACTGGGGGCTGGTGGAGACGCGGACATCTTGGTATCCCGGCCAGTGCAGGGATGCCAACGGGATGACGGGGAATCCGGCGTATTCGCGGGGGGTCTGGGCATCGCCGGGAGCGAGCACGAGGGCCTCGTGGCCGTTGTCGCGCAGGTGCTCCAGCACACGCAGGACCGAGTTCGTCACTCCATTGACCTGGGGAAGGAATGACTCCGTGATGATCGCAACACGCACAACTTCATGGTAGCTGTGGCGCGCGACACCTTGGCGGGGTCGCGGTATCGAGGTGGTGAACGTGGGGTGACGAGATCGCCGTCACCGGGGGACTCGCGTGGGTCACGTCGGTCGATTTCGTCGATACGACCTTGTTCGGTAGAGTGTCGATGTTGGCAACGGCCCGACGTGCGCGGGCCCATGATGCGTTTCAGTTGCTCGATGTGCCCCTGGGGCATGACGGAGCCACCGGCTTCGGTTCTTCTGCATTCACCTGCACAGCAGCTATTCGCCCAGCCATCGAGACAGACAAGCAATCCAGGATTCCATCACCGAGACCCGTTGGGTCTGGTGTGTCGTGGTCAGATTCCGCGACCCCGTGTAGTGACGCCGCGCCTTCATGTGCGGTGACGTGGGTCGTCAGCGCCCGAGGAATCCGCCCATCGTGAGGGATGACCCCATTGAGCAACAAGAAACGCAACCCCAAGTCCTTCAAGGCCGACGGCACCCCGAAGCGTCGCTGGACCGCCGCTGAGCGCGCAGCCCGCGGCCACAAGCCCCGCACCAGGGGAGGGGTCCGCAACGGTCACACCGATTCTCGTGGCCGCAACTTCGAGGCGTGGACACCCCGTGAGGACTCCCCCCGTGATGAGGGGCGAGTTGGCATGGACCGTCGGTCCTCCCAGGATCGACGCGGCCGAGGTGAGTGGTCCGATCGTCGGGATGACCGTCGCTATGACCGTCGTGATGGTGACCGACGTCGTGATGATCGTTGGGATCGTCGCGATGATCGTCGTCATGACCGTCGCTGGTCCGATGACGGCGAGTTCCGCCCCCACACGTCGCGTCGCCCCAACAACCACGCCAACCGCGACTGGAAGCGCGACGATCGTCGCAACTCGACGTGGGACCGTGATGACTGGCGCGATGATCGCGGGGACGACCGCCGCCGTGCGGGCCGTGGGGATTACGGAAAGCGCGATGATCGCGGCTACCGTGGCGACCGAGATCGTCGGACCTTCCAGAAGAACCGCGACTGGCGCGATGACCGCGGGGATGATCGTCGCCGTGACCGTCGTGATGGTGACCGTCGCCGGGACGATCACTGGGCACAGCGTCGGGATGATCGCCGCCACGAGGATCGCCGTCATGACGACTGGCACGCCGATCACGACGACGCCGACACCATGGATTGGAAGGCCACGGAGCTGACCGATCTCGACGTCTCCGGCATCGACCACGAGGGCGGGTTCTCGGCCCTCGGCGTTCCCGACGAAATCGTCGCCGCCCTGGCCGCCACGGGCATCACCGATCCCTTCCGTATCCAGATCGCCGCGATTCCGGACGCCATCGCCGGGCGTGACGTGTTGGGTCGTGCGTCCACGGGTTCGGGTAAGACCCTGGCCTTCGGTGTTCCGCTGCTGTCGCGTCTGTCGACTGAGCCGCGCGAGGACAAACGTCCCCGCGCCCTCATCCTGTCTCCCACCCGCGAGCTGGCCATGCAGATCGCCGACGTGCTCTCCCCGCTGGCCTCGTCAATGGGCTTGTCGACCATCCTCATTGCTGGTGGCATGAGTTACGGCCCGCAGACCAAGGCCTTCAAGAAGGGTGTTGATCTCGTCGTCGCCACCCCCGGACGCCTCGTCGACCTGCTCGAGACTGGCGACGCGGACCTGTCCGGCATCGCGGTGACCGTCCTCGACGAGGCCGATCACATGGCCGAACTGGGATTCATGGAGGCCGTCGGGGCGATCCTCGACGCCGTTCCCGCCGAGGGGCAGCGCCTCCTTTTCTCGGCCACCCTCGACGGTGCCGTCAACAAGCTGGTTAAGGGCTACATGCACGACCCGGTCACTCACGAGATCGACTCCGACAAGGGATCGGTCTCGACAATGACCCACCACGCCTTCCAGATCAAGCCGCACGAGAAGGTCGGGCTCATGTGCGAGATCGCCAACCGCAGCGGTCACACCATCATCTTTGCCCGTACTCAGCGCGGCGCCTCTCGGATGGCCGATCAGATGCGTGAGGCCGGTGTCATGGCTGGCGCCCTGCACGGTGGACTGACCCAGGGTGCTCGTGCCCGCGTGCTGGCGGCCTTCAAGGACGGCTCCCTGCCGGTTCTGGTCGCCACTGACGTTGCTGCTCGCGGTATTGACGTCGACGACGTCACCTTGGTGCTGCAGGTTGACCCGCCGATGAACTCCAAGGACTACCTGCACCGTTCCGGTCGTACCGCTCGCGCCGGACATGACGGGGCCGTCGTCTCCCTCATCCTGCCCCACCAGCGTCGCACCATGTCGCGTCTGTACCGTCAGGCTGGGGTGAAGCCGGTCGAGGCCCAGGTCATGATCGGTGACGATCACGTCGCCGAGGTCGCCGGTTGCAGCCCGACCCTGGGCGCCCCGATCGACGAGAAGGACTACGAGGCCCTCGTTGCTCCCAAGCAGCAGCGCGGCAAGAAGTCCCGGGACGGCAAGCCGGGCCGTGGCAAGGGCGGACGCAATCGTGGCGGGCGAGGCTACGACCGGGATCGTCGCGGTGGCCGCGGCCATGACCGTGACCATGAGTCCCGTGGTCATGGACATGGCCAGGATGGACGTCGTCGCGACATCGAGTCCAAGTACGGTCGCTCGGGCAACGACACCTGGTGAGGTTCAGCCGGCGGGCAACGGGTGGTTCGGGCATGTCGAGAGCACCCGAACCATCGCGTTGCGTTCCGCCGGGGTGACCCAGAGCTGGTACTTCTTCTTCACGGCGATCTGACGAGACACGTAGTCACAGCGGTATGACTTGTTTGGTGGAAGCCACGTTGCCGCATCCCCAGCCCCCTTTTGCTGGTTGGCCTGCCCTTCGACGGCCAGCAGGTTGAGGGGGTCGTTGGCCAGCGCTTGACGTCGGTCCATCGGTAACTGTTGGGCCCCGGTGACCCATGCGTTGCCCAGCGCGACAACATGGTCGATCTGCACGACGGCCGAGGTTTCGCGACCGCGTTTCCAGGTGATCGTCCGGCCCGTGTAGGGGTCGTTCAACTCCCCGGAGATCACCTGGCACCGGCTTCCGGCTTTCAATCTCGCCCCCACCAGGTCGCGAGTTAGGGCGTCGTCGCGGGTGCCGCATCCGTTGTGTCCCCACGGGCGAGTCAGAACAGGATCGGAGTCGTCGCTCCAGGCCTGACCGAACTGTTCGCGGGAATACCCCGTCATGGGGGCACGTCCCTTGACGGGCAACTGTCCGAGAACCTCGGCTGACTGCCCGTAGGCCGTCGACCCCTCATGGGGTACCGCCCGCCGGTACACGCCGACGAGGGCCACCGACGCGACGACAAGTAGCACCAACCAGGCCCACCATCGACGTGTCCTCGTCGCCATGCCATCACCCTCTCATCCTTGAGACCCGGCGCTCTTTCACCGGTGGCTTGACGCTACTCCCGACGACCGACCCAGCAGAAGGGTTGAGGCGACCACGTCTGCCACACCTCATCAGTGGTGGCGCTGGGACGACGAAGACCGGGCGCGGTTCGGGGGACTATCCTCATCCCTTGTGGATGAACAGACCCGCCCGCAGGACGTGACCCCGGAACTGTCGGTCGCAACTGGTGAGGAAGCCGCCGACCTGGCCCGAGCCCTCAACCTCGACGAGACGACCGTGTCCACCTGGTTGGCCCAAGGCATCGTCATCACGGCACGTCGCGGCGATGCAACTGTCGGCCTGGCCCATCTCATCAACGACCGTGGCCACGCCGAGGTCGCTGATCTCATACTGGCCTCCCCCGACGCCGACATCACCGCAGCCCTCATCCAAGGTGCCGAGCAGATCGCCACCGACCTGGAATCGCCCATTCTCGTCGTCTCGGGAGTGGCGTCAGCTCCCAGCCCCGCCTATCGCAGCGACGGCGACGAGTGGGTGCGCGTGCTGCCCACCCGCGTCGTCGTCCCCACGACGCAAGCCATGCACTCCTTCGGTGCCGCCCTGGCCGCCGAGCTCCGCGCCGGTGACATCGTGCTGGCCACCGGAGACCTGGGAGCTGGCAAGACGACCTTGGCCCAGGGGATCGGTTTGGGTCTGGGCGTCGAAGATCCGGTCATTTCCCCGACCTTCGTGCTGGCGAGACGCCATGCTGGGGCCGACGGTCGGCCAGGACTCGTCCACGTCGACGCCTACCGCCTCGGTTCGGCAGCCGAACTGGTCGACCTGGACCTCGACGAGACCATGGACCAGGCCGTCACCTTGATTGAGTGGGGAGCCGGTATCGCCGAGGACCTCGCCGGCTCCCACCTGGACATTGACATTCGCCGCAGCGGGGACCCCGCCGACGAGACCCGCGTGGTCTACCTGGAAGGTTTCGGACCTCGCTGGCGCGACGTCGACCTGTCGCCGCTGTCCGTACTTCCCCTTGATGCCACCTCAGAGGAGACCGGAGACAACAACTGATGAACACCATCGTTCTGGGAATCGACACCTCCACGGCTGTCAGCGTCGGTCTGGCACGCGGGTCCGAGGTGCTGGTCAGCCTGCACCACGACGATCCGCGCGCCCATGCTGAGCAGCTCATGCCCCTCATTCATCAGGCCTGCGAGCAGGCCGGGATCGCCCTGACCAACATCGGTGAGGTGGCCATCGGAGTCGGCCCCGGACCCTACACCGGCCTGCGCGTCGGGGTGGCTACCGGACGAGTGATCGCCCACCTGGCCGACCTCACCCCCCACCCGGTCTGCTCCCTCGACATCCTGGCCCGCCAATGGGCTGACGACGGCGTCGACGGGCAGTTCGTGGTCTGTACTGACGCCCGTCGTCACGAGCTGTACTGGGCCCGTTACGACGCCTCCGGTAACCGTCTCGACGGCCCCAACGTCACCGCTCCCGACGAACTACCCGAGGGGCTTCCAGTGGGCGGCCCGGGCTGCCCGGTCCGTGGCCTGACACCGACCCTCGGATCCCCGCAGCATCTGGACGCCGGGGTGCTCGCTGCGTCGTGGCAGACCATGCCCGACGTCGGTTTGGAGCCTCTCTACCTGCGCGATCCCGACGCCACCGTCCCGACGACCCGCAAAGCCACCCTGACCCCAACTCGGCTCACCCTGCCCGGCATCAAGCGATGATCAGATCCGCCAGCCCAGCCGATCTCGACGCCATCATGGCCGTCGAGCAGGCCAGCTTCGACCCGTCCCAGCAATGGTCGCGGACCTCCTGGGCCGAGGAGATCTCCCCGGCCGACCACCGACTCACCCTCGTCGCCGGAGATGACGAGATCGCTGCCGTGGCCACCTTTCACGGTTTCGACGTCGCTGACCTCGACCGGATCATGGTCACGCCGGTGGCACGAGGGCAAGGACTGGCCGCCGACCTGCTTTCCCGTGGCATCGACTGGGCACGCTCCCGGGGATGCCGCACCATGATGCTGGAGGTGCGCCGCGACAATGCCCCGGCCATCTCCCTGTACCAACGCTTCGGCTTCGAGACCATTTCCCAGCGCCCCAACTACTACGGCGGCGGGGTCGACGCCCTCATCATGTCCGTCAACCTGCCCGCGACCACCATCGAGGAGAACCATGTCTGAACCGCTCATCCTGGGCATCGAGTCGTCCTGCGACGAGACCGGGGTCGGCATCGTCCGTGGCAACGACCTGCTCGCCAACGAGGTCGCATCCTCGATGGAGCAGCACGTGCGCTTCGGTGGGGTCGTCCCCGAGGTGGCCTCCCGCGCCCACCTGGAGGCCATCGTCCCGGTGCTGGACAAGGCCACAGCCACTGCCGGGGTGGACCTGTCTGAGCTCGACGGCATCGCCGTGACCGCCGGTCCGGGTCTGGCCGGAGCGCTGGTCGTCGGCTTGTCGGCTGCCAAGGCGTTGGCCAGCTGGCTCAACAAGCCGCTCTACGGCGTCAATCACCTGGCCGGACATGTCGCCGTCGATCTGCTTGAGCACGGCGACCTGCCGATGCCCTGTGGCGCCCTGCTCGTCTCGGGCGGTCACACCAGCCTGCTGCGGGTCAACGACATCGCGACCGACATCGTCGAGGTCGGTTCAACGATTGACGACGCCGCCGGTGAGGCCTACGACAAGGTTGCCCGCGTCCTCGGCCTGCCCTACCCAGGAGGCCCGGTCATCGACAAGGCTGCTGCCGAGGGTGATCCCAAGGCCATCCGCTTCCCGCGCGGGCTGACGGCCCGTCACGACATGATCAAGCACCGCTTCGACTACTCCTTCTCCGGTCTCAAGACGGCGGTGAGTCGGTGGGTCGAGACCCAGCAGCGCGACGGGGTCGAGTTCCGGGTGGCCGACGTCGCCGCCAGCTTCCAGGAGGCCGTTGCCGATGTGCTGACCGCCAAGGCCGTCGACATGTGCCAGGAATACGACCTTAAGCACTTCCTCATCGGTGGGGGAGTGGCGGCCAACTCGCGGTTGCGCACCCTGCTCGCTGAGCGGATGGCGGCCGCTGGGGTCGAGCTGCGACGCCCGCGTCCGGGGCTGTGCACCGACAATGGGGCGATGATCGCTGCCCTCGGTGTGCAGGTCGTCAAGGCGGGGCTGCCACCGTCGTCGATGGACATCTCCGCTGACTCTGGGCTGCCCATCGCGAAGGTGCTCGTCTGAGGCGACATATGGGGTGCGGACGCGACGCCGCTGGAGAACTGCTGGTCACAATCGGCTCGCAATGGGCCTCGCTGTGTCATCCTGTGAGGCATCAGTATTCGACAGGAATGGATGAGGAATGAGTGAACCCTTCGTTCTCGACGCCAGTTTCAGCGCATCTCGCGCCGAATCCTTCGCCCATGACGCCACCGGGCGGCTGGTACAGAATGCGGTGACCGGAACCGGAGCCGACACCGTCAGTCTGGATCGCACCGTGGTCAACGGCATCGACGAGACGACCTCCGAGCGATTGGATTCCTGGAAGGTCACCGACCAGAAGCACTCCGGGCGGTGCTGGGAATTCGCGGGGCTCAACGTTCTGCGCGCCAAGGTTATCGACGAGCTCAAGGTCGACAACCTCGAGTTCTCGCAGAACTACATTGCCTTTTTCGACAAGCTCGAGAAGGCCAACCACACCCTTGCTCGCGCCATCGCCACGGCGTCCCACGACGCAGACGCGGAAGAGGTGCGCTCCATCATGAACTACCCTGCCGAGGACGGCGGATGGTGGATGCAGTTCACCGATCTGGTGGCCAAGTACGGCGTAGTACCCTCCTGGGCCATGCCCGACACCGAGTCGGCTGGCAACACCCTGCAGATGAACCGCGCCCTGTCGACGGTGTTGCGTCGAGCCATCGGAAAAATCCGCGACGCCGCCACCAATTCCGACCTCAACGAGGGAGCCTCTCAGATGGAGGCCGCCCGTAGCGAGGCCTTGGACGCTGTGTGGAAGATCCTCGCGATCCATCTTGGCACCCCACCCACCAGCTTCACCTGGCAGTACCGCGACAAGGACAAGAACTTCCACCGCAAGGGCACCTACACCCCGCTGGAGTTCGCCCACGAGATCGTGCCGCAGGCTTTCGAGCCGTGGGTCAGCCTCGGCCATGACCCGCGCGAGGAGCACCCGGTCGGGCGTACCTACGTCCACGAACACACCCCGTACATGGAAGGTGGCACCCCGTACTGGCACCTGTCGGTGGATTTGGACGTCATGAAGAAGGCGGTCATCGACTCCATCGCAGCCGGGGAGCCGGTCTGGTTCGCCTGCGACGTCAAGAAGCAGTTCGACAAGGACCTGGGTGTATGGGACGCCAACCTGCATGACTACGAGGCTCTGTACGGCGTCGACATGCAGATATCCAAGGCCGAGCGGTTGCGTCTGCGTGAGTCTGGTGGCACCCACGCCATGACCTTCGTCGGTGTGGACCTCGTTGACAGTGTCCCGGTGCGCTGGCGGGTCGAGAACTCGTGGGGCGACGAGGTCGGCAAGAAGGGATTCTTCACGATGAACGACTCGTGGTTCGACGAGTACGTCTACAACGTCATCGTGCCGCGCTCCCGGGTCTCCGAGGAGATCGCCAAGGCCTGTGACCAGGAGCCGATCGTCTTGCCCGAGCACGACATGATGTGAGTCTTCTGAGGCATCAAGCTGCCCGTCCGCGTATCTGCGGGCGGGCAGCTTTGTGTGTCGGATCCCTCATCGCGCGTGCAGAATCCGTTAAGTCAGGTAGCTGCTGCCATCTGGCGTGACAGGCCGACGTTGTTTTCCCGGGAGTACCACGGGTGCGAGGTCCAGACATCCTGATGCGTGTCGGGGGCACGCGGGTAGACGCCTCAAACCCGCATCGGCAGGAACGCCGACAAAACCCGAGGCGTGCCTCGCTGTCGTCACCGGCCTGTCAGCTCTGAGAGGATGGCCCCATGATGACCCCGATCCTCACCACCCTTGGCTTCGTCATGCATCCCGACGGCGACCGCGTTCTCATGGTGCATCGCATCGCCCGCCCCGGCGACGAGCAGCTCGGCAAGTACAACGGGCTGGGAGGCAAGGTTGAGCCGGGGGAGGATGTCGTTGCTGGCATGAAGCGCGAACTGCGCGAGGAGGCTGCGATCGAGGTCGATGCCATGCGCCTGCGTGGCACCGTCTCCTGGCCGGGCTTCGGCCGCCACGGGGAGGACCACTTCGGCTTCATCTTCGTCATCGATGCCTGGCATCCCACCGACGTAGCCATCCCCGAGGCCAACGAGGAAGGTCCGCTCACCTGGGAACGCATCGACTCCCTTGACGACCTACCAATGTGGGAGGGGGACCGGTACTTCCTGCCGCTGGTCTTTGATGCTGGGATCACCCAATTCCACGGCTGCCTGCCGTATGCCGACGGCCGCCCCACCGGCTGGTCCTACTCGACCCTGTGACGACTCCTGCGTCGGGACAATTCAGCCAGCCAGCCCGACGATCCACAGGCTCAGGCAGATGATCGGGGCGAACCAACGGGAACTCCACGCTCCGTAATGGGTTTCGGCAAACATGCTGTCTGCCCGTGGATTGGCCCCCGGCAGGCTGTACGGAGCAATGACCGTCAGTGCCAAGCTCACGGGCATCAGGATCGAGAATGACACGGGCGTCGTCACGATCGGCGTCGCCGCCAGAATTCCGAAGGCGATGATGCCGCACAGGCCCAGCATCAGGGTCACCGCAGTGACGACGTCCTGCCCGCTACCGTCCGGTTTCACGAAGGACTCCGCGAAGGTCAGTAGGCCAGGAATCACGATGACTGCGACGAAAAGGAGCACCCAGCTGACATTGGTGTGGGCCTCCAAGGTGAGGGGTTCCGTGCGAGATGCGTAGTACGTCGTCGTCATGGCTGCGAGCTGGAAGGCTGAACCAATGAAGTGATGGATGTACCACCCTGCACCACGGCGCGAAGAATCCTCCTCGGAGGTCACGTTCCGCGACATCCGGGATTGTAGGCGCTGGGTGAATCTTGATCGGTTCTCGTAAGTGGTGATGGCCACGACGGTACTAGTTACTCCTCGTGCGGGAAACAGTGCAAAGCGATGTCTCGACCGAAGATTGTACTCGAATCGTTCGGAAGTACCTCTATGGTGGCAGCGTGGAGCACAGCGTGGCATGTCGTCTGGCCAGTGATGAAGGAATCGAAGTTCTCGATCTCGCCGCTGCGCAGACCGATCCAGATTCGCTGGCCGCCGCGACCAGATTGCGGCGTCACACGGATGCCGATCTGGCCGCTGCAGCCCTCGACCAGATCAGCCTGAGACGCCGGGCCGTGAGCAAGATTGGTCCGGTTGGCGCGCAGATGCTGTGGACCCGCGACGGACTGGAGCAGGCCACCCGGGGCGAGGTCTCCCGATGGCGTGCACAATGCCTTGTCGCGGCAGGTTTCACCGATGTCATCGATCTGGGTTGCGCTTGCGGTGCTGACTCACGGGCTTACCTCGACGCCGGGTTGAGGGTGACGGCCGTCGAGATCGATGAGGCGACAGCCGAACTGGCTCGTCACAATCTGCCGGGAGCTCGCGTACTGACGGCTGACGCGACGCAGGTCTTTGCTGACTTGCTCAAGGACGCATCCGACACCACGGTCGTCATGCTCGATCCTGCTCGCCGCACCGGTCGGGGGAGGACCTGGCGGTTGGAAGACGTGCAGCCGCCATGGTCCTTCGTTGAGAAAGTGATCATGTCGATGCCGGCCGTCGTCAAGCTCGGACCAGGCATTGATCGCTCCCAACTGCCCGATCTTCCCGTCACCTACGTGGGTCATCGCGGGGATCTGGTTGAGGCGACGTTGTGGTCGGGGTTCGCAGGCCATCGGCGAGGCGATCGCGCCGTTCTCGTCAGCTCGCAGAGCACGCTCGAACTGCCCGGCGGACTGGCCAATCCAGTGGTTGGTGAGTTGGGCCCGTTCGTGGCTGAGCCTCACCCGGCGGCCATCCGGGCTGGCAGCCTCTCGGCCATTGACGGTTCGCTGCGTGCGGTATCCGACGGTATTGCCTACCTCACCGCGGATGTCCCGGTGGCATCTGCGTGGTTGACGTGGTTCGCCGTCAAGGAAGTGCTCCCTTTTGACGTGAAGACCCTGCGGGCCTGGGTGCGGGATCATCACATCGGAACCCTCGAGATCAAGAAGCGCGGTGTTGACGTCGATCCCGTTGCGTGGAGACGACAACTCAAGCCCTCAGGGCCGCACTCCGCCACTGTCATATGCACTCCTACCAGGAACAACGCAAAGGTATTGGTGTGCGAGCGATGTGCTGATTTCCAGGGCGGGTCCAGCCTTGGTCCGTCTGTGATGTAATACGCCCATGGTGGCTGTTCGGCGCTCAGCAAGATATCTCGTGGCGTTACTGATGGCTCCGCTCCTCCTGCTGTCGGGTTGCGGAAAATTCAACGCCGGTTTCATCATCACGGACGAAGACCACGTCACTATGACCATGACCATCGGAGTGCTGAAGTCGAGCCTCGATAAGATCCCGGCAGATGAGGCTGAGATATTTACCAACGGCCGTATCGATTGTTCGGAACTCGAGAAAACCGATGAGTTCAAGGAGAGCGCTGCCGGAATCCTGACGGTCAAGAGCTTTGACGATGGTAAATATGTCGGCTGCACGATGATGGGCACGGGGACGGTCTCTGAGCTGACGGGCCAACCATCCTCGTCCCCGAGTAGCGGAGAATCGGCGGCCGCCCGTTCAGAAGACGATGAGGGTGACGGTCCAGTTTTCATCACCTTCAAGGGCAATAAAGTCCGCTTTCTTCTTGATGGCTCCGCTGTCCTGGATATCATTTCCGATTTTGACAGCTCAGGATTGGCAGGCTCGGCCGGGATTTCTGATTTCAAGATTTCTGTGACCTTCCCCGGCAAGGTTTTGAGCCATTCCGGATCGAGCAAGGTTGACGGCAAGACCGTGACTTGGACCGACGTCAGGGATCTCTCATCGTCCTCGGGCTTGGAGGCATCGGGCGAGCGTCGAAGTGGCTTCCCCGGCTGGGCATGGATGGTCCTCGTCGTGGTGGTTGTCGCCGTTGGTGGCGCCATTGCGGCGGTGGTCACGAGCAAGAAGAAGGATGGTCGGCAGCCCGGTGCTCCATACCAGGCAGGCAGGCCCACCCAGTCGCCAGGCGCGAGCGGCCACATGGGGGGACAGCACCAAGGGTTCTCGGATAGACGTCCGGGCCCCACCCAGGCAGGTCATCGACCGCCCGGAGGTCCCGGTGGTGGACCCGGCCCGGTGTCGCACTGACCACTCGTCGGGATGAGGAAGATACCCTGAGCTCCACGTGCGGCTCATGTTGTTACGCATTCGTCTGGGGCCTACCGCCATGCCCCCTGGCTGTGTTTACATAAGAGCATGCTGAGTGCTTCGCGCCATTTGAGACGCTATCTCGTCCTACTCCTTGCTCCTCTGTTGTTGCTCGCCGGCTGCGTCAAATTAGACATGGCGACGGAAATCAAGGACGAGGACCACATCCACGTAAAGGTCACGGTCGGTGTCTCCAAGTCGATGGCCGAGATGTCCGGGCAGGACCTCACGTCCGAGTTCTCGGACTGCGGGCAACTCGCGAAGAGCAGCGGCGGAGCCTCGAACGCAAAGGTTGAGAAGTTCGAGGACGACAAGTACATCGGTTGCACCTTCTCTGCCGATGGGACGGCAGCAGATTTCACCGAGAATAGCGAGGACACCGAGATCACCTTCGACAAGGACAAGGTGACATTCAAGATGGACTCGGGCACTCTCAGTGACTCAGGTGGTTCCAACAATCCCTTTGGCTCGGGCGAGTCCCTCAGCGCGAGCATGCTCACCGACTTCAAGATTTCCGTCACCTTCCCCGGCAAGGTGTTGAGCCACTCGGGGTCGAGCAAGGTTGACGGGCGCACCGTCACCTGGGTCGATCCCAAGGACATGTTCTCCGATGAGGGTCTCAGCGCCACCGCCGAGCGCGACGGCGGTGTGCCGATGTGGGTCTGGATCGTCGTTGCGGTAGCAGCATTGGCGATCATCGGAGTGGTCGTGGCTGTCGTGGTCAAGAAGAAAAAGGGCGCCAAGGGGAGCCAGCCCGGTAACGGTGACCCCTCGTGGGCGATGCAATACCCCGGACAGCCTCAGGGTCAGCAGGAGCAGTGGAACAACCACCCGGGTCAGCCCTATCAGGGCAACCCCCAGGGGCAGCAGCCGCCCTATCCGAACCCGGGTCAGCCCCAGCCCTACACGAACCAGCCCCAGCCGGGTCAGCCGGGCCAGCCCCAGCCTGGTCAGTCTCAGGCTCAGCCGGGCCAGCCGGGCCAGCCCCAGCCTGGTCAGTCTCAGGCTCAGCCGGGCCAGCCTCAGTCTCAGCCGGGTCAGCCGTGGGGACATGCCCCAGGGAATGGCACCGGAGCTCCTCAACCCGGCCCCAATCCGGCTCAGCGCCCACCCTCGCACCCCGATGACTTCTGGAAGAAGCCCTGACCCCAACTGACATCTACCCAGATTTGAGGGTCAATTTCTGGCACTCCCGTTGCCTGAGTGCCAATCACGGGTGTATTTTCGTGGTTGGCACTCTCGTGGTGAGTGTGCCAACGGACCTGAAGCACCCGCGACGCCGAGGGTTCGTCGCGCTCGGGGCTCGCAACCCCTGGCGAGAGACAACGACACAATCCGTCTTCAGTAGAAAGGGGTCTTGACGTGGCAACCACGATCAAGCCGCTCGAGGACCGCGTCCTCGTCCAGCCTCTCGAGGCCGAGCAGACCACCGCTTCCGGACTCGTCATTCCGGACACCGCCAAGGAAAAGCCGCAGGAGGGCAAGGTCATCTCCGCTGGCCCCGGTCGCGTTGACGACAAGGGCACCCGCGTCCCCATGGACGTCAAGGAGGGTGACGTCGTCATCTTCTCCAAGTACGGCGGCACCGAGGTCAAGTACGACGGCCAGGAGTACCTGCTCCTCAACGCCCGCGACATTCTCGCCGTCGTCGAGAAGTGAGGCGCTGATACATGGCAGCCAAGCAGCTTCAGTTTGACGAGGAGGCCCGTCGCTCCCTCGAGCGCGGTGTCGACACCCTCGCCAACACCGTCAAGGTGACCCTCGGCCCCAAGGGCCGCTACGTCGTTCTCGACAAGAAGTGGGGAGCCCCGACCATCACCAACGACGGCGTGACCGTCGCCAAGGAGGTCGACCTCACCGATCCTTACGAGAACCTCGGCGCCCAGCTCGCCAAGGAGGTCGCCACCAAGACCAACGACGTGGCCGGTGATGGCACCACCACCGCGACCGTGCTCGCCCAGGCTCTCGTCCACGAGGGTCTGCGCGCCGTGGCTTCCGGGGCTAACCCGGTTGGCCTCAAGCGCGGTATCGAGAAGGCCGTCGACGCCGTCGTGGAGGAGCTTCGCTCCATCTCGCGCGCCATCGACACCACCTCGGACATGGCCAGCGTCGCCACCATCTCCAGCCGTGACGAGAACATCGGCTCCCTCATTGCCGAGGCTTTCGACAAGGTTGGCAAGGACGGCGTCATCACCGTCGACGAGTCCCAGACCTTCGGCACTGAGCTCGACTTCACCGAGGGCATGCAGTTCGACAAGGGCTACCTGTCGCCCTACATGGTCACCGACCAGGACCGCATGGAGGCCGTGATCGAGGATCCTTACATCCTCATCCACTCCGGCAAGATCTCCTCGATGAACGACCTGCTCCCGCTGTTGGAGAAGGTCATCGCCGCCCACGGCAGCCTGTTCATCGTGGCTGAGGACGTCGACGGGGAGGCCCTGAGCACCCTCGTGGTCAACAAAATCCGCGGCACCTTCAACTCGGTGGCCGTCAAGGCTCCGGCCTTCGGTGACCGCCGCAAGGCCATGCTGCAGGACATCGCCACCCTCACCGGTGGTCAGGTCGTCGCTCCCGAGGTTGGGCTCAAGCTCGACCAGGTGGGCCTCGAGGTCCTGGGCCGCGCCAAGAAGGTTGTTGTCACCAAGGACAACACCACCATCGTCGACGGTGCCGGTTCCAAGGCTGACGTCGATGGACGCGTTGCCCAGCTGCGTGCTGAGTACGACAACTCCGACTCCGAGTGGGACCGCGAGAAGCTCCAGGAGCGTATCGCTAAGCTCGCCGGCGGCGTGTGTGTCATTCGCGTGGGCGCGGCCACTGAGGTCGAGCTCAACGAGAAGAAGCACCGCATCGAGGACGCTGTCTCCGCGACCCGTGCAGCCATTGAGGAGGGCATCGTCGCCGGTGGCGGCTCCGCTCTCATTCACGCCGCGCACGTGCTCGACGAGAACCTTCACCTTGAGGGTGACGAGAAGGCTGGTGTCCAGATCGTCGCCAAGGCCGTTCGCGAGCCGCTGCGCTGGATCGCTGAGAACGGTGGCGAGCCCGGCTACGTCATCGTCTCCAAGGTCGCCGAGATGGAGCCCGGACACGGCTACAACGGCAAGACTGGCCAGTACGTGGACCTCATCGCCGACGGTGTCATCGACCCCGTCAAGGTGACCCGTTCCGCCCTGGCCAATGCCGCCTCCATCGCCGCTCTGCTGCTCACCACCGAGACCCTCGTGGTGGACAAGCCTGAGGACGAGGACGACGACGAGTGAGTCACTGATCCTCGCTGATCACTGCGGGCCCCGAAACCTCACGGTTCCGGGGCCCGTTCTTTGCGCCCATTGGGGTTGGGCGTCTCGTCGTGGGGTTGGGCGTCTCGTCGTGGGGTTGGGCGTCTCGTCGTGGGGGTTGCCGCTGTTGCACAGAGGTGGCGGCATGCGATCTGCCCGATGGTCCGATGTACGCGTGGAGATCCCGAAAAGACAGGGGAGGGCTGCCACGTGGGGTGGCACCAGCCCACGGGCTTTCCGGGGATACCACGGGTGTTGCGGGAACCAGCGACCGGCCCGGCTCGTAGGGCTGATGGGTCCAGGGGATACCACGGGTGTTGCAGGAACCAGGGCGGGCTGCCCCGACGACCTCGGTGTCGCTGACGAAACGGGTGTCGGCGCCGGGGCGGTCGCAGCGATCACCCCGGCACATGACCTGGAGTGGCCCCTCACGATGCAGCAAGGCCCGGGGAACACTCCCCGGGCCCACATGCACTCACAGTGTGTTACCGGGGTCAGTCCTTGAGCGGCTTGCCATCACGGTCCATGGTGTCGAACAACTCATGGTCCTCGGGCAGGTGCTCCAGGTAGTCGCGCTCGGTGTCTGGGGCGGTGTGTCCCAAGTCGAGCTCGTCACTGCGAGCGTCCATGGCTGCC
This sequence comes from Cutibacterium equinum, assembly GCF_028021195.1. Classification (NCBI taxonomy): domain Bacteria; kingdom Bacillati; phylum Actinomycetota; class Actinomycetes; order Propionibacteriales; family Propionibacteriaceae; genus Cutibacterium; species Cutibacterium equinum. Next base: position 1,769,737 of record NZ_CP115668.1, on the reverse strand, counting down.
GCACGGAGGGCGTATTCCGCGTCGGCAGTCTCAAGCTGTTCCGGAGTGGCCTCGTTGGCGACCATCATGCCGGCTTGGACCTCCTGAGGTACCTGAGGAATGACGCCGGCGTCCAGGCGCTCCCGGTGACCCTTGATCTCGCGAGCCACGACCCGGGCGAGGAAGTACATCCCCAGCACGTTCGGAACCGCCATGAGAAAGAGCATCGCGTCGGCCATACCGAGGATCGAGGACATGTTGGTGGCCGCACCGACGACCAGCAGGAGCAGGAAGATGCCGTTGTAGATGCGCTCGGCGGTGGCCGAGTTGCCGAACAGGAAGCCGACGGCTTTCTTTCCGTAGAAGGAGTACGACAGCATCGTCGAGAAGGCGAAGAGGACGATGGCCAGGGTGAGAAGGACGCTGAACCACGGGGCAACCGTCTTGAGGGCGTGGGTGGTCATCTGAACACCGTCGAGGTCCGCATCCTTGTAAACCCCGGTGATGATGATGGTGATGGCGGTCATGGTGCAGATGACGACGGAGTCGATGAACGGCTCCCACATCGCGACAAAACCCTCCTGGGCCGGACGACGGGTTTTCACGGCAGAGTGGGCGATGCCCGCAGTACCGATGCCGGCCGCGTTCGAGAAGGCAGCACGCTGAACGCCGACGATGAGCACGCCAACGATGCCCCCTGCCACGCCGCGGCCCGTGAACGCACCCGACCAGATGGCCGTGAAGGCGTCACCAACGCCGGTGATGTTCGCACCAATGACGGCCAGACACATGACGACGTAGAGGATCCCCATGAAGGGGACGATCTTGGAGGTGGCTGCGCCAATCTTGGAGACACCGCCGACGATGACGATGCCGACGAGAATCGCGAACACCAGCCCCACGACCCACATGTGGGTGCCGATCCAGGAATCCTTGCCACCGGCGAGCATCGCCAGCTGGTAGGCGGCCTGGTTGGACTGGAACATGTTGCCCCCGCCGATGACACCGAAGGCCGTGAAGACGGCGAACAGGGTGGCCAGCACACGACCCAGCTTGGGTCTGCCGATCGATGCCAGGCCGTCACGCAAGTAGTACATCGGACCGCCAGAGATGGTTCCGTCCTCATTGACGACCCGAAACTTCACGCCGAGGGTGGCCTCGGCCATCTTGACACTCATGCCGACCAGGCCGGTGATGGCGATCCAGAACGATGCGCCCGGCCCGCCGGCTGCGATGGCGATGGCGACGCCGGCGATGTTTCCCAGGCCGACAGTGCCTGACAACTCGGTGGCAAGGGCTTGGAAGCTGGTGACGTCACCGGGATCGGTGTGACGGGAGAAATGTCCCCGCACCACATGGCTGGAATGGCGGATCGAGGCCGGGCGCAATTGCTGGAAACCCAGGTAGATCGTGAAGAAGATTCCAGCGGCCAACAGCCACGCCAGGATGAGCGGAAATTCATTGCCTCCGGGCAGTGGGATGGCCCAGAACACGGTGTCGGAAATGGCGGTGGCGATGGGGGAGACGAAGGTGTCGATGGCCTGATCCAAGCTCAGAGGAGCTGGAACGTGGGTTTCGAGAATTGCGGAAACGGGCGATGACATGATGCCAGACGGCACGAGTGGTCCTATTCGTTGACGACGTTGGACGCCGAGCCCGCCAACACCGCAGTGCGGTATCGGTCACGTCCCGACCGATATCAACACGCTCAGGGACCAGCGACTCGGCAGGCGCGACCACACCACACACCGCACGTCAGCGGGTAGGGTCGCGCTCGTGGCGGAAGACAACCGCCTTGGGCACGATAGCGGGTGGCTGTGACAATTGGCTCGAACCGCTCGACACTGGTGGTTTCTCTGGGCGTATGAATGTGTGGTTCCCCTACGCTGAATGCTGATGACCGCGCCCACCCCTCCTCATGATCCCCGGCCTGCACCGGCCCATCCTGATCGACGCCGCCTCGTCGAGGTGCTCGTGATGGGATTCGTCGGCGCCATCATGATGGTGGTGTGGGGATGGGGCTCCCCCCATCCTGGAATGCCGAAGCAGGTGCGTCCGGTCGGGGTGGCGGTGGCTGCCAGCGGCGTCGTCGGCCTGAGCGCCATGGTCATCGCATGGTTGCGCTCCCGGAAGCTGGTGGGAGCCCGCATCCTAACCCTTGTGACGTGGTCACTGCCGCTGCTGTTCGGTCCGCCGCTGCTCAGTCAGGATGGTTGGGCCTATGCTGCTCAGGGATGGGTCCTGGCCCAGGGCCTCGACCCGTACTCGGTTCCGCAGGGTGCGGCAGGCGTGCTCGGTCAGGCTGTTGACGCTCCCTGGCGGGGGACGACGGCGGTGTATCCGCCCGGATCGTTGTGGATCCAGGCGGCGATGGTGACGATTGCCCACGCCGATCCGCTGTGGTCGGTACTGCTCATGCGCGTGCCTGCCATCGTGGGTGTCGCCCTGATGGTCTGGGCGGTGCCACGGCTGGCCCGCCATGCCGGCACTGACCCCGATGGTGCCCTCTGGCTGGCGGTCTGCTGCCCCCTCACGACGTTGAACATCATTGGAGGCATGCACAATGACGGGCTTCAGGTCGGCTTGTCCCTTGCGGCCCTGGTCGTGGCACACCGCCTGGCCGTGTCCGGACGTGGGTGGCTGGGATTGGTCGTTGGTGGGGCGATCGTCGGTCTGGCCGGCACCATCAAGCAGCCCGGAGTCCTGGCTGGGGTGGGAGTCGTCGCGCTGGTCCACGTCGATGCGGTGCGCCATGGCGGTCACCGCTGGGTGACGCGACACTGCTGGTCGGGTCTTCTCGCTCGTACCGCGGTTGGAGCCGTCTCGGCCTTGGCGGTCTTCGGCGCCATCTCAGCCATCGGCGGGTTGGGGCTGGGGTGGCTCAACCCCACGGCAGGAAGTCCGGTCGCCGTGACCAGCGACTCACCCATCGCCCTGGTGGTGCAGATCTTGCGAGGAAGCGGCGGCATCCCGTTGGACAAGCTGGTCGGCCCGGCCACCATCGTCAGTCTCGTCCTCACCCTCGTCGCGATGGTGTGGTGCTGGGCCCGGTGGGGCCCCGTCCCGCCGATGCGCAGCCGCGACGACTCCGTCGGCCAGCTGGGTAATCCGTTGCGCTTGCAGGCTGGCGTCATGATCGCCTTCGCTGTTCTCGGGGCCTCCCTACAGTCCTGGTATCTCATCGGTCCGCTGGCCCTGGTCTCATCGATCCACCTGCGCCGCACTCACCGCGACGTGGTCATTGCCGCAGTGGTCGCCGTCGTCATCTTGACCTATCTGCAGTGGTACTGGTCGCCCTACGTGTGTCTGCCACTGGTGATCGTCGGGTATCTCATCGTCTGGAGGATTCCGAAGGCGTGGGCTTTCGTGACGGCCACGACCTGACGATGACCCGTCCCTTTGGCCAGCCGATCATTTGGGTACCTTTGACGCCCCAGCGTTAAGATGACCTTCATCCCGGCGAAAGGTGGCTCATGACCTCGGATTCCCGCCCGACCACGATTGAGGAGCTGGCACCGCTGGCCCTCACCTTCGACGATGTCTTGCTTCAGCCCGTTGAGAGCAATGTCATTCCCTCCCATGTGAACACGACGACCAAAGTTTCTCGCAATATCGACATCGCCATCCCCCTTGTCAGCGCGGCGATGGACACTGTCACGGAGACCCGGATGGCGGTGGCCATGGCTCGTGAGGGCGGCCTTGGCATCCTGCACCGCAATCTGTCCATCGAGGATCAGGCCGCGATGGTCGATCAGGTGAAGCGTTCCGAGGCCGGCATGGTCGACGAGCCCATCACCATCTCCCCGGACGCCACCTTGGCCGATGCCGAGGAGCTCTGCCACACCTACCACATCTCCGGTGTTCCGGTTGTCGACGACAAGGAGAACCTCGTCGGCATTATCACCAACCGCGACATGCGCTTCGAGGAGAACCCGCAGCGCCCCATCCGCGAGGTCATGACCCCAGCGCCACTAGTCACTGCACCCGTGGGCACCAGCCCCTCGGACGCGCTGTCCCTGCTGGCGGCACACAAGATCGAGAAGTTGCCGCTGGTCGACGCCGACGGCAAGCTGCGCGGCCTGTTCACCCTCAAGGATTTCGTCAAGGCCGACAAGTACCCCAACGCCACCAAGGATCCTCAGGGTCGTCTGCGGGTGGGCGCTGCCATCGGCTTCTTCGGTAATTCCTGGGAACGCGCCATGGCCTTGGTGGAGGAGGGGGTCGACCTCATCGTCGTCGACACCGCTCACGGCCACACCCAGGGTGTCCTCGACATGATCGCCAAGCTCAAGGCTGAACCGGCCGCCAAGGGAGTCGACGTCGTCGGCGGCAATATCGCCACCTATGAGGCTGCCAAGGCGCTCTGTGAGGCCGGGGCCGACGGCATCAAAGTTGGCATTGGTCCGGGTTCGATCTGCACCACCCGTGTCGTTGCCGGTGTGGGCGTCCCCCAGGTGACGGCCATCTTCGAGGCATCCCGGGCCGCTCGCCAGTACGGGGTGCCGGTCATCGGAGACGGTGGGCTGCAGTACTCCGGCGACATCGCCAAGGCCATCGTCGCCGGCGCCGATTCCGTCATGCTCGGGTCCCTGCTGGCCGGCTGCGAGGAGTCCCCGGGCGAGCTGGTCTTCATCAACGGCAAGCAGTTCAAGACCTACCGAGGCATGGGGTCGATGGGTGCCATGTCGGCGCGCGGGGAGAAGCTGTCCTACTCCAAGGACCGCTACTTCCAGGGCGACGTCACCACCAATGACAAGATCATCCCGGAGGGTATCGAGGGACAGGTCGCCTACCGTGGACCGCTCGGCGCGGTGGCCTACCAGCTGGTGGGTGGTCTGCGTCAGTCGATGTTCTACACCGGCGCCCGTACCGTTGATGAGCTGCACGAGCGTGGTCGTTTCGTGCGCATCACCTCGGCCGGGCTGCGAGAGTCTCACCCCCATGACATCCAGATGACGGTCGAGGCCCCCAACTACTCGGCACACTGACGATCTGTGCACACTGACCGGCGAGTCACCACGTCGGCAGGAAAGGAATCATGTACGACATCGGACGCAGCAAACGCGCCACCCGGGCCTACAGCCTGGATGACGTCGCTCTCATCCCTTCCCGGCGCACTCGCGGCACCGAGATGGTGAACCTGGAGTGGCGGATCGACGCACTCACCTTCGACTTCCCGATCATGGCCGCCCCGATGGACTCCGTGATGAGCCCGGCGACGGCCATCGAGTTCGGGCGTCTGGGTGGGCTCGGCGTGCTCAACCTGGAGGGATTGTGGACCCGATACGAGGACCCCACCCCGTACCTGGAGGAGCTGGCCGAGATGGGTGACGACGTCGCCACGACCCGCCGCATGCAGGAGATCTACTCCGAGCCCATCAAGGCCGAGCTCATCACCGCCCGGATGGCCGAGATCCGCGCCGCCGAGGTGCCGGTGGCCGGGTCCTTGTCGCCACGCAACGCGTCCCGGTTCTCCGAAACCGTCGTCAACACCGGGGCTGACTTCTTCGTCATCCGTGGGACGACGGTGTCGGCCGAACATGTTGGGGTTGGCGACGGCATCCTCGACCTGCGCAAGTTCATCTACGACCTTGACGTCCCGGTCATCGTCGGTGGATGCGCGACCTACCAGACGGCCCTGCACCTCATGCGTACCGGGGCTGCCGGTGTGCTCGTCGGATTCGGCGGGGGAGCGGCGCACACCACCCGTCAGGTTCTGGGCATCGAGGTGTCGATGGCGTCGGCGATCGCAGATGTCGCTGAGGCCCGCCGCGACTACATGGACGAGTCGGGAGGACGCTACGTCCACGTCATTGCTGATGGCTCGGTGGGACGTTCCGGCGACATCGCCAAGGCCATCGCCTGCGGTGCGGATGCCGTCATGGTCGGGTCCCCGCTGGCCCGGGCCACCGAGGCTCCTGGCAAGGGGTGGCACTGGGGTCCCGAGGCATGGCACGCTGACCTGCCGCGTGGTGCTCGGGTGCGCTTCGAGCCGGTGGGCACCCTCGCTGAGGTGCTCAACGGCCCCTCTCGTGTGCCGGACGGCACCATGAACCTTGTCGGTGGGTTGCGTCAGGCCATGGCCACCACCGGGTACTCGGAGGTCAAGGAGTTCCAGCGCATCGAGTTGACGATTCGCTGACCGTCCCATCAGCCAGGACACCGTCGCGGCGAGCGGGATGGATGGATAACCTTCCCACATGAGCGAAGTCCCCGAGGAATTGGTCGTGTTGCGCGGCGCGATTGACAACATGGACGCCGCTCTCATCCACCTGCTCGCCGAGAGGTTCCGGATCACCCGTGAGGTGGGCCGTTTCAAGGCTGAGCGTGGCCTGCCGTCGGCAGATCCGGCTCGTGAGGCCGAGCAGATTGCACGGTTGCGTCAACTCGCCGTCGAGTCGAACCTCGATCCCGAGTTCGCCCAGAAGGTCATCACCGTCATCATGGCCGAAGTCGTGCGTCACCACGAGGCCATTGCTGACGAACCCTCGGACGATACTGCGGGTAGGCCGACCCCGGATGGGTGCAGCTGGCAGGCGTCCGACAACTGAGCGCTCAGGCGACGACGTCCCCCTGGTGAACCTGCGACGGGATACCGACGACGACCGTTCCGGGAGCGACGTCCTTGATGACAAGCGCATTGGCGCCAATCTTGCAGTCGTCACCGACGGTGATGTTTCCGATGATCTTGGCGCCAGCTCCGATGAGGACGCGATTACCGATCGTGGGGTGACGTTTGAAGTTTCCGCGTGCGCGTCCACCGAGGGTGACCTGGTGATACATCAGCACGTCGTCACCAATGACAGCCGTCTCCCCGATGACCACCCCCATGCCGTGGTCGATGAAGAACCGACGCCCGATCGTCGCTCCCGGATGGATCTCAATTCCGGTGACGTGGCGGGAGAACTGGGACAGTAGACGGGCCAGCGGGCGTAGGGCCGGGTGCTTGACCCAGATGGCATGGGCCAGACGGTGGGCCCAGATGGCGTGGACGCCCTGGTAGGCGATGGCGACCATGAGTTTCGACGTGGCGGCTGGGTCTTCACGCATGGCGGCGTCGAGGTCCTCCAAGGCGCGTTCTTTCCATCGCCTGAGGGTTCGGAGGATTGCCGTCGTCTCTGTCGTCATGGCCGACCTCAGTTCTGCTGCAGTGAGTGGTACCCGTGGATGAACCATATCGGCCCCAGCCCCGCAGACCAATGGAAAAGGTGACGTAAGTTCCACTTCATTGCTCATCTGGCAGGATCCAGCCACTCATCTGTGGACGTTCGCACAGTCTGGGGCCATGCGAGTGGCGCGACATGGGGCCTTGGGCCATAGACTCGGCCTCATGGAACAACTCCACGACGTCGTTCTGGTGGTCGACTTCGGGGCGCAGTACGCCCAGCTCATCGCCCGCCGGGTGCGTGAGGCGAATGTGTACTCCGAGATCGTCCCGCACACCATGCCAGTGCGCGAGATGCTCGCCAAGGAACCTGCTGCGATCATCCTTTCCGGTGGTCCGGCCTCGGTCTACGCGGATGGGGCACCGAGCGTTGACCCGGCCCTGTTCAACGCCGGTGTGCCGGTGATGGGTATCTGTTACGGCTTCCAGGCCATGGCCCAGGCTCTCGGCGGCCAGGTCGCCCACACCGGAGCCTCTGAGTATGGACGTACCAGCCTGTGCATCACCTCCCCCGGACAGCTCCTGTCCCGTATTCCTCACACCATCAGCGTGTGGATGAGTCACGGGGACTCCGTGTCCCGTGCCCCGGAGGGTTTCTCGACCCTGGCCCGTACCGCCGGCGCTCCGGTGGCTGCCTTCGAGGATGTGGAACGCAAGCTCGTCGGCGTGCAGTGGCACCCGGAGGTGCAGCACTCCGAGTCGGGTCAGACGGTGCTGGAGCACTTCCTCTTCGACCTCGCCGGATGCCGTCCGGACTGGACTGCCAGTTCGATCGTCGGCGACCAGATTGCCCAGATCCGTGGTCAGGTTGGCGATCGTCGCGTCATCTGTGGCCTGTCTGGAGGTGTCGACTCTGCGGTTGCTGCTGCTCTGGTGCAGCGTGCCGTCGGGGACCAGCTCACCTGCGTCTTCGTCGACCACGGTCTGCTGCGTCAGGGAGAGGCTGAGCAGGTCAAGCACGATTTCGTCGAGGCCACGGGTGCCGACCTGGTGGTGGCAGATGAGTCCCAGCGCTTCCTCGACGCCCTGGCTGGAGTCACTGACCCCGAAGCCAAGCGCAAGATCATTGGCCGCGAGTTCATTCGCACCTTTGAAGACGTCGCCAAGCGGCTCAACGCCGATCAGACGATCGACTTCCTGGTGCAGGGCACCCTCTACCCCGACGTCGTCGAGTCCGGCGGTGGCGAGGGGGCAGCCAACATCAAGAGCCACCACAATGTCGGCGGTCTGCCCGACGACTTGCAGTTCAGCCTGGTCGAGCCGTTGCGGACGCTGTTCAAGGACGAGGTGCGAGCCGTCGGCCTGGAGCTGGGGCTGCCCGAGGACATCGTGTGGCGTCAGCCCTTCCCCGGTCCGGGTCTGGGGATTCGCGTCATTGGCGAGGTGACCAAGGATCGTCTCGAGGTGTTGCGTACCGCTGACGCGATCACCCGCGAGGAGATGAGCGCGGCTGGTCTGGATCGCAAGGTCTGGCAGTGCCCGGTGGTCCTGCTTGGTGACGTCCACTCGGTGGGTGTGCAGGGTGATGGACGGACCTACGGTTCCCCGATCGTGCTGCGCCCGGTGACCAGTGAGGACGCCATGACCGCTGACTGGGCGCGTATTCCCTACGACGTGCTGGAGAAGATCTCGACGCGGATCACCAATGCCTGTCCGCAGATCAACCGAGTTGTGCTCGACATCACGTCGAAGCCGCCGGCCACCATCGAGTGGGAGTGATGAACTCTTGACATGACAGGGTCCGCACCGAATCGATCGGTGCGGACCCTGTCATGTGGTGGTCAGTCTTCGGTGTACGGGTTGAAGTTCTCGTCGTGACGTCGCGCAGATGTCGTCTCGTCGAAGTTCCAGGCATCTCCCGAGCGAGGCGATGCCTGCTTTTGTCGCGCCTTTCGGGCCAGATCACCAGCCACGCTCTCGCCGCTGCCCTCCTCCGGGATGATCATCCACAACACAAGGTAGAGGAGCGGTCCCGAACCGGCAGCAAGAACCAAGAGTGCAGCGATGACGCGCACGATGGTCGGGTCCACATCGAGGGCGTTGGCAATACCTTGGCAGACGCCGCCGATGATGCGGCCTTCCTGGGGGCGGGTGAGCTTGGTGGCCATGGGTCATCCTCCTGACTAGTGGCTTACATCCATGGTGCCACGCGGTTGTCAAAGGCGTGGCACGAATTGGTGCGCGCGAGGTGTCAATACATGCAGCGAGGCCCCGTCATGTGACGGGGCCTCGCTGGGGTGGGGGTAGGTCAGTGGTTCTTCTTGGTGATGGCGCCCCAGATCCACAGGACGATGAGCGCACCGACGATCGAGATGAGCCAGGTCCAGGGGCTCCAGAAGTCTTGAAGCGGCTTGTGGAAGATGAGGGAGCCAAGCCAGCCACCAAGCACCGCGCCCACGACACCGAGAAGGAGGGTGACGAGGAAGCCGCCTCCCTGCTTGCCCGGCATGATGGCCTTGGCGATGGCGCCGGCGACGAGTCCGAGAACAATCCATGCGATAAATCCCATGGATCCAGTATCCGCGACGATGGGTCAAAACGTCCAGCAACGACCGCGGACCGTGGTGAAGAGTTCATCGGAACGCCACATTGGTACCACCAGAAATAGGCTTCTGGCTAGGCAAGACGTCATCGTTTACGCTGGTGAAGGAATCTCAGAAAAATGGCCGCCACGGTGACAACAGCGTCTCGGTGAATTTCGCGACGTGTGATCGGGACTGCCATTCGCCCAGGGTGAGCTCCACGCAGTTCGCCATGTCGATCTCGAATATTTCAGCCATCCGCTGCGCGACGGTGGGATCGGTGATGGCGACGTTGACCTCATAGTTGCCCTGGAGGGACAACCTGTCGAGGTTGGCCGTGCCGATCGTCGACCAGATGCCGTCAATGGTGCAGGTCTTGGCGTGCACCATGGCCCCCTGGTAGAGGAACAGCCGGACGCCCTGATGAAGGAGTTGGTCGTAGTAACCTCGGCTCAGCCAGTCGGCGACGACGTGGTTCGACTCGGCGGGAATGACGATGCGCACGTCGACCCCTCGGAAGGTCGCCTGGCGGAGGGCAGCAACGACATCGGCGTCAGGGATGAGGTAGCCCTGAGTCATCCAGATCCGCTCACTGGCGCGGTCAATGGCCTCCAGGTACATGTTGCGAATGGGGTAGACGCCCATCCGTGGGGAATTGCGGTGCACGGCGAAGGGAGTGTCCCAGTAGCGCGCCCCGGGGGAGGGCAACACCGGCTGATGGCGTCGGGAGACCAGCGCCCCCTTGGGTCGCTGATTCCACATGTCGACGAAGGTGCTCTCCAACTCGCCAACCGCCGGACCGGTGATGCGGGCGTGGGTGTCACGCCAGCGATCGGCATACAGCGAACCGATGTTGTACCCGCCGATGTAGGCGACATGGGAGTCGACGATGAGAAGTTTGCGGTGGTCTCGTCCCATGTTGCGAATGGTTGGCATCCACGACGGGGTGACCAGCGGTTGAGCGCGCACATGGACGCCGTGTAGTTCGCGGAAGAAACGCGGATCGACGACGAGGTTGGCGAAGGTGTCCCACATCGCATACACCTCGACGCCACGGGCAGCGGCGTCGACGAGGGCTTGACGGAACTGGCGACCGACCTCGTCGCTCTTCCAGATGAAGGTTTCCAGATACACGGTGTGCTGGGCTGCCTCGATGTCGCGGATCATCGCCGCGTACAGGTCACGCCCGAAGGTGAAGATCTCGACCTGGTGATCGCCCACCTCGAGGGATTCCACCGCAGCAGTGGGGAAGCGATAGGGGCGACGGCCGCGTCTCTTGATGTTGTTGAAGGCGACGAGTCCTGCCATCGTGGCCATCTGGGCGGCAACCGTTGCGCCTGCCACCCAGTGCAGGGCGCGACGGAGGGTGAATTTCTGGCGGGGAGGCCGGGTCATGTGCTCAGAGTACCGGGCCCCCTCACGCCGACTGCCAGCCAGCCGGCGTGAGGAGGCCCGGGATGGTGTCTGCCCGCGGATGAGGGTGTGATCACCGGCGCAGCGCCCGCCGTGCCAGCCAGTTGCCCAAGAACTGTGCCAGCTGCACGACGACGATGATCGTCACCACGGCAACGGCCGTCACCGTCCAGTTGTAACGCTGGTAACCGTAGGTGATGGCGAACTGGCCCAGCCCGCCACCGCCCAGGGCACCGGCGATGGCCGTCATGTCGACGATCGCGATGAGGATGTAGGTGTATCCGAGAATGAGCGGACCCAGGGCCTCGCGGGCCACGACCCCGACGAGGATCCGCCACGGACCAGCCCCCATGGCGCGGGCAGCCTCGATGACACCGGGCTCGACGGTGACGAGGTTCTGCTCAACGATGCGCGAGATCGCGAAGGTGGCCGCGATGCACAGCGGGAAGGTGGCGGCACGCACACCGATCGTCGTTCCGATGACCTTGAGGGTCAGTGGCGCGATCGCCGTCATGAAGATGATGAAGGGGATCGGCCGGATGATGTTGACGATGACGTTGAGGATGGTGTGGACGACCTTGTTGGCGAGTAGCCCACCACGACGGGTGGCGTAGAGCAGGATGCCCAACACCAGTCCGAAGATGCCACCGATCACCAAGGTGATCAGGGCCATGAAGAGGGTTTCCCAGATCGACTGGAGATATATCGGACGCAGGTAGTCACTCATCGGTGGTTCTCCTGACTGGTGGTAGCGGTGGCAGCCGTGTGGCAGGTGGCCGTCAGGACCGTGGCAGCTTTCTCGACGGCCTCGTCAGGGCCCGACAAGGCCACGGTGTAATTGCCCAGCGAGCCATCGTGGACCTCGATGACTCCACCGTGGACGATCCGGAAGGATGCCCCGGTCCCGCCGATACGAGCCAGCGCGTCACCAAAGGCGTCACTGGACACCGAGCTGACGCTGACCAGGCGAGCGCCAGGGTTCTCCGAGCGCAGCCGGTTCTCCTCCTCGGCGCTGGGATGCTGGCCGATGATCGTCGACAGAAAACGCTGAGTGGTCTCCGACTGCGGATGGGCGAAGACTTGGCGAGCGCTCCCGGTCTCGACGAGGTGTCCGGCCTCCAGCACCGAGACCTGCTGGGCGATGGAACGGACGACCTCCATCTCGTGGGTGATGACGACGACCGTCACGCCGAGAACCTCGTTGACTCGCTTGAGCAGGGAGAGGACGTCAGCGGTCGTCTCCGGGTCGAGGGCCGAGGTGGATTCGTCGGCCAGCAGGATCGACGGTTTGGTGGCCAGCGCCCGGGCGATCCCGACGCGCTGTTTCTGCCCGCCGGAGAGCTGGTCGGGATGATCCCAGGCCTTGCTCGTCAGCCCGACGAAGCTCAGCAGCTCGGTGACGCGCTCCTTGATCTGGGCCTTCTTCCAACCAGCCAGCTTGAGCGGGTAGGCGACGTTGTCGTAGATGGTCCGGGACCCGAACAGGTTGAACTGCTGGAAGATCATCCCGATGTCGGCTCGCAGCGGGCGCATCGCCTTGTCAGAGAGCTGGGAGACGTCCGTGCCGTCAACCAGCACCCGTCCACTGGTGGGGGTTTCCAGCCCGTTGACGAGGCGTACCAGGGTGGATTTCCCGGCACCGGAGTGTCCGATGACCGCCGAGATGGAACTTTTCTTGATCGCCAGGGTGATGTCGTCAAGGGCCCTCACCGACCCGGTGCGGGTCTGGAAGTCCTTGGTGACGTGTTCGAAGACGATGTGATCGTGACACGGTGGCGCCGACATGGGCGCGACATCTGTTGACATGGTGAGCCTCGCTGGAAAACGGATGCGGATCAGGAATCCGACTTCTTGATGTCGGCGGTCAGATCGGCCAGGATCTTGTCGAGATCAGCCTGCGGACGATCACCAACGACTTTGGCGGTGCCGCCGGACTGCTCGATGATCGACTTCTGGACCTCCGGGTCAGACCACAGCTTGGCGACCTTCTTGTAGGTCTCGTTGTCCTTGTCAGCGGCCTTGGCGGCGACGATGTTGATGTACGGGTCAGCCGACTTGCCGGTGGCGTCGTCCTTGTAGAGGACCTTGTTGCGGTCCAGGCCGGCGTCGGCGGCGAAGTTGTTGTTGACGACTGCGGCGTCGACACCGTCGAGGGATGCAGCCGTCTGGGCGGCGTCAATGGCCTTGACCTTCACCGTGGACTGGTCAGCGATGACGTCGGCAGGGGTCGACAGGGCAGAGCCACCGTCACGCAGCTTGAGCAGTCCGGCCTTCTGCAGCACGAGAAGAGCACGTCCCTGGTTGGTGGCGTCATTGGGGATGGCGACGGTGGCTCCAGCCGGTAGCTGGGAGACTTGCTGGTACTTCTTGGAGTAGATGTTCAAGGGCACGATGTAGGTCGCGGCAATCGGGGTGAGGTCGTCGTGGTGCTTGACGTTGTAGTCGGCGAGGAAGAGAAGGTGCTGGAAGACGTTGAGGTCGACCTGGCCCTGGGAGAGGGCGACGTTGGGCTGGGTGTAGTCGTTGAAACTGACGACCTCGATGGTGATGCCCTGTGCGGAGGCCTTCTTCTTGAGGACCTGCCAGTAGTCGTTGGCGGCCTCGGTGGTACCGATCTTGACGGTCGTCGTACCGCCTGCTGTTGAGTCGTCGTCCTTGTTCCTGGTCACCGCGACGATGATGCCGGCGATGATCGCCAGCGCAACGACGATGACGGCGACGATGAGGCCGGTGTGGCGGCCTCCGGGCTTTTCGGGGAGGGCTTCGGGGGTCGACGTCGAGGGGGTGGATGCGCTCATGATGGGTCTCCTGGATGTGTCATGGGGTGTCGAGCAAAAAGGTGTGATCGGGTATGGCCCGTAGCTCTGCCTGGGTACGCAGATGCGGGCATGGATCGACTACTGGTATGAACCAGAAAAAAGGAGGGTTCGGGAGTCCTGCCGACGGAATGAGGCCGTCGTCAGCAGGTGCCGAGCATTCGCAGGGAGCACGAGCGGCGCATCATCATCGAGGCCGCGCGAAGGTCGGCGTCGACGATGTGGCTGAAGGCCGCAGTCATGATCGTGCTCCTGAATCTCGTGGCGGCCCTGATCGGGCCGAGGTTTCCTTGAATGTACGGCCATTCAGCCGACGCTGTCAACAGGGGGCATGATTGGCCTGCCTGGGACATGGGATCACCACCGTGTGGTGGATCCGGTGGGTCGTAAGCTGTGAGTCGCCATGACGACACCGGATCTGTTTTCGTTCTTCGAATCGGCCCATGAGAGGCGTCACCCCGTCGAACCGGGGGTTCTGCCGGCCCATACCGCGATGACGACGACGGGAGCCTCACCCGCCGACCTGTTGACCGACCTCAACGAGCCCCAGCGCGAAGCCGTCCTGCATGCGGGGAGCCCGGTTCTCGTGGTGGCCGGAGCGGGTTCGGGCAAGACTCGGGTGCTGACCCGGCGTATTGCGCACCTGGTGGGTGAGCGAGGAGTCCATCCCGGGTCCATTCTGGCGATCACCTTCACCAACAAGGCGGCGGCCGAGATGAAGGCGCGTGTCGTCGATCTGGTGGGTAATCGGGCCAAGCCGATGTGGGTCTCGACCTTCCATTCGGCTGCTGTGAGAATGTTGCGAACTGATATTGATCGTCTCGATATTTCGCGCAATTTCTCCATTTACGACGACACTGACGCCAAACGACTCGTCACCCTGGTGGCCCGCGATCAGAATCTGGACCCGAAACAGTTCCAGCCGCGGGCGATCATGAACTGGATCTCGAATCAGAAGAACGAGCTCATCACCCCGCAGCAGGCTCTCGAGAGTGCCGGTAACGGAAACGACCGAACCAATGCTGAGGTGTACGCTGAATATCAGCGTCGTCTCCGGGCTGCGAACGCGCTGGACTTTGACGACCTCATCATGTGCACCGTCACTCTACTGAGACAGTTCCCGGATGTGCGGGAGCAGTATCGACGCCGTTTTCGTCACGTCCTCGTCGACGAGTACCAGGACACCAATACCGCGCAATATCAGTTCATTCGTGAGCTGTGTGGGGGTGATCCGGTCCGCTTGGCTGACGGGGCGCGCACCGTCGATCCGCCCGAGCTCATGGTCGTCGGCGATTCTGACCAGTCCATTTATGCCTTCCGCGGCGCAACGATTCGAAACATCCTTGATTTTGAAACAGATTTTCCCGGTGCCCGGACGATTCTGCTGGAGCAGAATTACCGCTCCACGCAGACGATTCTCACCGCCGCGAACAATCTCATCAAGGCCAACCCGAATCGTCGCGCCAAGAACCTGTGGACCGATCAAGGTGACGGGGACAAGATCGTCGGATATGTCGCCGACACCGAACACGAGGAAGCGGCCTGGGTGGCGCGGCGCATTGACGAACTCGTGGATGAGGGGCGCACCAGCTATGGACAGGTGGCGGTGTTCTACCGCACCAACGCCCAGTCGAGAGCTTTCGAGGATGTCTTCATTCGTACCGGTCTGCCATACCGGGTTGTCGGGGGAGTGAAATTTTACGAGCGCAAGGAGGTTCGCGACGCCGTCAGTTACCTGCGCGCCATCGCCAACCCCTCTGACGACGTCTCGCTGCGACGCATTCTCAACACTCCGCGTCGCGGTATCGGAGCCCGGGCCGAGGCCGCCGTCGAGATGTTCGCCACCGCCCGTCGGATCAGCTTCTGGGACGCCTTGAAGCGAATCGACCAGATCGATGGACTCGCGACGAGATCGGTCAACCAAATCCGCGCCTTCGTCGCCATGATGGAAGACCACATCGCGATGGTCGAGGCGGGCAAGCGGGCTGACGAGATCGCCAGCTCCATCCTCAAGGAGTCCGGCTACATCGCCGAGCTGGAGAACTCCAAGGACCCCCAGGACGAGACGAGGCTGGAAAACCTTGTCGAGCTGGTCTCGGTGGCCCAGGAATTCGTGGCCAGGGTCCATGCCGTCGACATCGATGCACAGCAGGAAGCCGACGTCGAGGATCTCGAATTGGCAGCCGACGACTCCCTGCCGGCCTTCTTGGAGCAGATCGCCCTGGTTGCCGATTCGGACCAGTTGCCGGCCGGTTCCGAGGGGGTCGTCACCCTCATGACCCTGCACACCGCCAAGGGGCTGGAGTTCGACACCGTCTTCATCACCGGATTCGAGGACGGCGTCTTCCCCCACATGAGGTCCTTGGCGGACGCCACCGAATTGGCCGAGGAAAGACGGCTGGCCTACGTGGGCATCACCCGTGCCCGCAAACAATTGTTCGTGTCCCGGGCCGCAGTGCGGACCATGTGGGGACAGGCCCAGTACAACCCACCCAGCCGATTCGTCGAGGAGATTCCCGAACGCCTCATCGAATGGGAGAGACTCGGCCAGGCGTCAGTGGGATGGTCGACCGCGGCGAGTGGCCGCTCGCGCTCGGCACGCGGGGCCTTGCACGACGACACCCCCGCCTTCGGTTCCGGGCGTGGACCCGCCAGTGCTCCCAGGGCCACGACCCCCTCGCTGTCGGTGGGGGACAAGGTGCTGCATTCCACGTTCGGTCTCGGTACCGTCAAAGCCACTTCGGGCCAAGGCGACAACGCCAAGGCTGACGTCGATTTCGGGTCGGCTGGTCTGAAACGGTTGGCGCTGAAATTCGCTCCACTCGAGAAGCTGTGAGGACGCCGGCGACAGTTCTGCCACGTCAGATCACTACTGGGTGGGCACTGGACCGTCGAGGTTGTTAATCTGTTCCCGGTGGGCAAATGACCAACCGTCTCGACCTCGCCGTGAGCATTGTTGTATGTTCGAGGTCGTAGGGTGCCGTCAGCCCCGTTCCCGGCCCGACAACGGCCGGTCGACTCGCAGAGTGGAGAGATTGTGGACCTGTACGAATACCAAGCCCGCGACTTGTTTGAGAAGCATGGTGTTCCTGTGCTTCGCGGCGTCGTCGCGGAGACTGCCGATCAGGCGTCCGAGGCCGCAGCCAAGCTCGGCACCCCCGTCGTTGCCGTCAAGGCGCAGGTCAAGGTGGGTGGCCGTGGCAAGGCTGGCGGTGTGAAGATCGCCAAGTCCCCTCAGGAGGCCGCCGAGCACGCCAACGCCATCCTGGGCATGGACATCAAGGGTCACACCGTTCACAAGGTGATGATCGCCGAGGGTGCTGACATCGCCGAGGAGTACTACTTCTCGATCCTGCTCGACCGCGGTGAGCGTCGCTACCTGGCGATGTGCTCTCGTGAGGGTGGCATGGACATCGAGACCCTCGCCAAGGAGCGCCCCGAGGCCCTGGCCAAGGTGCCGGTCGACCCGATCGACGGCATTGACGAGGCCAAGGCACGTGAGATCCTCACCGAGGCTGGCTTCCCCGCCGACGAGCAGGAGGCCATCGTCCCGGCCGTCATCAAGCTGTGGGAGACCTACCGTGATGAGGACGCCACCCTCGTCGAGGTCAACCCGATGATCAAGACCGGTGACGGACGCATCCTCGCCATTGACGGCAAGATGACCGTCGACAACAACGCCTCCTTCCGTCAGCCCGATCATGCGGCCCTGGTGGACCGCGCCGCCACCGACCCGCTGGAGCTGCGCGCCGGTGAGCTCGGCCTCAACTACGTCAAGCTGGATGGCAACGTCGGCGTCATCGGAAACGGTGCCGGCCTGGTCATGAGCACCCTGGACTGCGTCGCCTACGCCGGCGAGGAGTTCCCTGGATCCCCGAAACCCGCCAACTTCCTCGACATCGGCGGCGGCGCCTCGGCCGAGATCATGGCCAACGGTCTTGACCTCATCATGAGCGACGAGCAGGTTCGCTCCGTGTTCGTCAACGTCTTTGGCGGCATCACCGCCTGCGATCAGGTGGCGCTGGGAATCAAGGGCGCCCTCGAGAAGCTGGGCGACAAGGCCACCAAGCCGCTCGTCGTCCGTCTCGACGGTAACGCCGTGGCCGAGGGCCGCAAGATTCTCGAGGAATTCAACCACCCGCTCGTGACCATGGTCCCGACCATGGACGAGGCCGCCAGCAAGGCCGCCGAGCTCGCATCCAAGGAGGCCTGAGACATGGCGATCATTCTCGACCAGAACTCCAAGATCATCGTCCAGGGCATGACCGGCTCGGAGGGCATGAAGCACACCCAGCGCATGCTCGACTCCGGCAGTGCCGTCGTCGGCGGTGTCAACCCCCGCAAGGCCGGCACCACCGTGTCCTTCAACGGTGGCACCACCGTCCCGGTCTACGGCAGCGTCAAGGAGGCCGTTGAGGCCACCGGCGCCAACGTGTCGGTGATCTTCGTTCCCGCCAAGTTCACCAAGTCGGCCGTCATGGAGGCCATCGAGGCTGAGGTTCCGCTGGTTGTCTGCATCACCGAGGGTGTTGCCGTCAAGGACACCGCGGAGTTCTTCACCGCTGCCCAGCGCTCCGGCAAGACCCGCATCATCGGCCCGAACTGCCCCGGCATCATCAGCCCCGGAAAGTCCAACGCGGGCATCATCCCCGCCGACATCTCCGGCCCGGGACGCGTCGGCCTGGTCTCCAAGTCCGGCACCCTGACCTACCAGCTGATGTACGAGGTGCGCGACCTGGGCATCTCGACGGCCATCGGCATCGGCGGTGACCCGATCATCGGCACCACCCACATCGATGCTCTGCAGGCCTTCGAGGACGACCCGGAGACCGACATCATCGTCATGATCGGTGAGATCGGTGGTGACGCCGAGGAGCGCGCTGCCAAGTACATCTCGGAGCACATCACCAAGCCGGTTGTGGCTTACGTGGCTGGCTTTACTGCCCCCGAGGGCAAGACTATGGGCCACGCCGGAGCCATCGTGTCCGGTTCCTCGGGCACTGCGGCCGCCAAGAAGGAGGCTCTCGAGGCGGTTGGCGTTCGCGTCGGCAAGACCCCGACCGAGACCGCCAAGCTGGCCCACGAGGCGATGGACTCGCTCAAGAAGTGACGCCCTGATCCTGTGATCTGACCGAACCCGGCCCCACATGGGGCCGGGTTCGCTGCGTTGAGGTGCGCTCACGGTGTGTGCTGTGCTGCGCTCACGGTGTGTGTTGAGCTGCGCTCACGGTGTGTGCTGTGCCGTGGCCACAGGTGTGGTGACTCAGAATCGTCGCTGGTGGACGGTAGGGTTCCAGATGACCTTCTTCCCCGACCCGAACAGGACTCCCACATGGGTACATCTGGCTCGACATCGACCTCGGCGAGGTTCGTCGTTGAGTCCTCCCAGACCGACCAACCCCGTGAGCCCCGCGTCGGGTGGCCCTGGCCGGTTGTCGTCCTGGCAGCCGCAACAGTGGCCATTCTGGCCCAATGGCTCGCCCTGGCCGGGATCATCGTCCCGGAGTGGTTGTCGAGCAGCGGTCGGTCCTTCCCGACCATCCTTGCTGCGGCATCGAGTCTGTGGCTCAGTGGCCACGGTGTGCCCATCGACATCATCGGGATCCATATCGGCCTCATCCCACTTGGGCTGACCAGCGTCAGTCTCCTGCTCGGTGAGGAGGCCTGCCGCTATGGCACCCGCGTTTTGTGGCATCGCCACGACGGCCACCCGCCACGTCGGCATATCGGTGAGGCGATTGCCCTCCACGCCACGGTCGAGTTGCTGGCTGCCATCATCATGACGGCAGCCGCCGGCACATCCCGCTGGGTGACGGCCATGATTGGTGCCCTCCTCATAGGGCTGTGCTCGGGCCTGATCGGGGCTTGTCGCGGAGCACGCGTCAATCCCTTCGACGGCTTGCCCCACTGGGCCCGCGGGTTGCCGAGGGCTGTCGGGTCAACGGTTGGCGTCTGTCTGGCCGGTGGGTCGGCCGCACTCGCCGTCTCCCTGCTCGTGCACGCGAAAACCGTCATCGGTCTGCACCAGCAGATTGGCGCCACCGGGTGGGGAGGAATCTGCCTCATCCTGGCGCAGCTGGGCTGGCTGCCCACCATGGCTCTGTGGGCAACGGCATGGACCCTCGGTCCGGGGTTTGCCTTCGGAACCCAGACCTTCGTCTCCCCGCTGGGAACACACCTTGGCATCGTTCCGGGGTTGCCAGTGCTGGGAGCCTTGCCATCCAATGGCCCGCTCAGCCCGGCCGCCTGCGCATGGTTCGGGGTTCCAGTGGCTGCCGGAATCATCGGGGGCATCCTCGTGATGAAGTCTCTGCCGCAGGCCGAGTTCGAGACCGGAGCGAGTCTGGGAGCCTTGTCTGGACTGATCTCGGGGCTTGTGTTGGCCATCCTGGGTCTACTGAGCCACGGAAGTCTGGGCGATGGGCGCCTCAGCGAGGTCGGCACGATCATGCCAGCGATGGCAGGATGCGCGGTCGGCATCCTCACCCTGGTGACGATGCTGTGTGGATTCGTCATCGGACTGACGCGACGCCTGCAATCGGAGGAGTCGCGGCAGGGACGCGCTGAGCGTCACGAGGCGCGCAAGGAAGCTCTGGCGGCCAAGTCCGAGGCGAGGGCCCGCAATAGGGCTGCCAGGAAGCAGGAGAAGGCCGAGCAGAAGGCTGCCAGGGAGCAGGAGAAGGCTGCAAAAGAGGCCGAGCAGAAGGCTGCGGCACAGGCGGACGATGCGCAGGAGCCCCGCCCCAGCCAGCCTGGGGGGCATGAGGGCGCCACTTCGGCCGGGCACGAGGTGTCGGACGATGCGTTGGACGAGGTCACCAGGTCGAGGAGGATCACCCGTCCCACAGCCGCACCCACCGACTCCACCGCGTCGGAGCAAGAAGCCATCGGCCACGACATCTACGACGCGATTCAGAACGGTCGCGAGAACCCCGACGACACCACCACCCGCCCTTCGTGAGCCGAGTGCGACCCTCGACAGAGATGACGGCGCGTCGGTTGACGACATGAATTTGAGGGGTGATGCCGCACGTCGTGGCACGAGGATGCATACTGGTCTGCAAGCACACGTGCTCCGGGGTCGGTGAAAGTCCGAACCGGCGGTGACAGTCCGCGACCCGAGCCGTCCTCGTGACGGTGAGGTTGAACCGGTGAAATTCCGGTACCGACGGTGAAAGTCCGGATGGGAGGAAGCACGGTAGGTGGCTGACGTCCCCGTCAGCCCCGTGTGTCGTCCTTGCGCACCCCCGGAGCCGCAACGGCCCGGGAGGACATATGGACCAGCAGTGGCACGACGCCATGACGCTTGCCCTGACCTTGGCAGCGAACTCACCATCCCCTGACCCGAATCCGCGTGTCGGGTGTGTCATCGTCGCCCAGGGCCAGGTCGTCGGACGGGGATGGCACCACGGGGCGGGAACCCCACACGCTGAGGTGGAGGCCCTGCGTCAGGCCGGCGAAGCTGCCAGGGGAGCCACCGCCGTCGTCACCCTGGAACCGTGCAACCACAGCGGACGCACCGGTCCGTGCAGCCGCGCCCTGTGGGAGGCCGGGATTTCCCGCGTCGTCATAGCCCAGTCCGACCCCAACCCGGTGGCAGCCGGGGGAGAACAGTTCCTGCGTACCAACGGCGTCGAGGTTCTCACGGGTGTTCTTTCCGACGCTGCCACGGATCTCAATGCGGACTGGACCTTCAGCCAGACCCACCGACGTCCCCGAGTGTGCTGGAAGTACGCCGCCACCCTCGATGGACGCAGCGCCGCCCCCGATGGCACCAGCCAGTGGATCACCGGGGAACAGGCGCGTCACCAGGTGCAGATCGGTCGCTCCCGGTGCGGAGCGATCATCGTTGGCACCGGGACAGCTCTGGCTGACAATCCGCGACTGACCGTGCGACTGCCCGAAGTCACCCGTCAGCCCTTGCGCGTCGTGGTGGGGATGAGAGATCTGCCCGCCGACTGCCATCTCCATGACGATTCGGCCGAAACCTTGCATATTCGCAGCCACGACCCTGCCGAGGTGCTTGACGTGTTGTGGCATCGCGACGTCCACCGGGTGTGGCTCGAGGGTGGTCCACGCCTGGCCGGCGCCTTCCTGGCCGCCGACCTCGTTGATGAGGTCATCGCCCACATCGCACCGACGGTCCTGGGAAACGGGCGAGCAGCCGTCATCGACCCCACCGTCACCACCTTGGCCTTGGCCCATCACTTCGTCATCGACGAGGTGTGCCGGCTGGGGCCTGACCTTCAAATCCGCGCACACCACCGGGAGGAGAACCATGTTCACCGGAATCATTGAGGAGATGGGCGAGGTCGTCGCCATCGATACGCGACAGGACTCGGCTCGCCTGTCCATCCGCGGACCACTCGTCTGCTCCGATGCCGGATTCGGGTCCTCGATCGCCGTCAACGGCACCTGCCTGACGGTCACCGACCTCGACGACACCACCTTCAGCTGCGACGTCATGGCCGAGACGCTCGCTCGCACCGCTCTGGGCCGTCTGGCTCCCGGAGACAGGGTCGATTTGGAGCGTCCGGTGGCTGTGGCGGGACGCCTTGGGGGACACATCGTCCAAGGCCACATCGATGGGGTCGCCGAGCTCGTCTCCCGTACGGCCGGGGAGCACTGGGAAATCTTCCGGTTCAGCCTCCCCGCCGCCTTGGCCAGGTACGTCGTCGAGAAGGGGTCAATCGCCATCAACGGCACATCGCTGACAGTCTGCCAGGTCAGTTCTGCGTGGTTCGAGGTCAGCCTCATCCCGACCACTCTCACCGCCACGGTCCTCGGCAGTCTTGGGCCTGGCGATCCAGTGAACATCGAGGTCGACGTCATCGCGAAGTACCTGGAGTCACTCATGAACAAGGAAAGGCCATGCTGAACACCATCGAGGAAGCCCTGGCCGAGCTACGGGCCGGGCGCCCGGTGCTCGTCACCGACGACGCTGACCGGGAGAACGAGGGAGACGCCATCCTTGCAGCCCAGCTGGCTGGCCCGCACTGGGTTGGTTGGATGGTCCGGCACACCTCCGGGTACCTGTGCGCGCCCATGACCGATGAGCGCGCCGACCAACTCGGTCTGCCGCTCATGTGGCCGGCCACCCAGGACCCGCTGCGCACCCGCTACACCGTCTCCGTCGACGCGGCATCCGGGATCACAACCGGTATTGACGCCGCCCAGAGGGCCCGCACCGCGCGAGTTCTCGCGAACGCCACCTCGACCCCTGCGGACCTCATTCGCCCCGGCCACGTGCTGCCGCTGCGGGCCCGTACGGGGGGAGTGCTCGAACGGCGCGGTCACACCGAGGCTGCCGTCGACCTGGCTCGACTGGCCGGTCTGGAACCGGTGGGCCTCATCGGCGAACTCGTCGGGGATGACGGCATGTGTCTACGTACCGAGGCCATAGCCACGCTGGCCCGCACCGAGGGTCTGGCCTTCATCACCATCGACGAGCTGGCGCAGTGGCGTCGTGCCCATGACCCTGCTGAGGTTCCTTCCGCGCCTAGAGTGACGGCCCTTGCCAGCGCGCACTTGCCGACCCGGTACGGCCAATTCGCGATGACCGGTTACCGGGACAACCACACTGGGGCCGAGCACGTGTTGCTCGTGTCTGGCAAGGGGATTGACGCCGATGATGGCGGCCCGGCCTGGGTGAGGGTGCACTCGGAATGCCTCACCGGCGATGCTCTGGGATCTCTGCGTTGCGATTGCGGCGACCAGTTGGCAGCCGCCCAGGCCCACGTCAGTGAGCATGGCGGGGCCATCATCCTCCTGCGCGGCCACGAGGGACGGGCGACTGGTCTGCTCAACAAGATCGCGGCCTATCAGGCCCAAGATGGTGGACTTGACACCGTTGACGCCCAGACCCACCTCGGCCTACCGATCGACGCTCGCGAATACGGTGCGGCCGTGGCCATCCTGGCTCATGCTGGTCTTTCTGCGGTCCGTCTGCTCACCAACAATCCCGCCAAGGTCGAGGCCCTGCGCGCCGGAGGCCTCGACGTGACGATGTCGCCGCTCGAGATTCCGCCCCGTCCCGAGGACGAGCGGTATCTGCGCACGAAACGAGACCGGATGGGACATCTGCTGGCAGCAGACCACAGCATTTCCGAGATCACCACGTTCACCTCGAATCACCCCAGCCCGAATCACCCCGGCACAGCCCTGACCACGCAAGGAGAATGATCATGAGTTCTCGTACCACCCTCGGCCCCGCTCGCCCCGACCTCGGCAACCTTGACGGTCGCGGCCTTGAGGTTGCCGTCATCGCTTCCCAATGGCATGACACAGTCATGAATGGCCTGCTCGACGGTGCCCTGCGTGGCCTGGCCGATGCCGGGGTGGCTGATCCCGTCGTCGTCAGGGTGCCGGGGTCCTTTGAGCTCCCGGTGGCCTGCTCTGCCCTCGCCGACCACTTCGACGTCCTTGTCGCCCTCGGAGTGGTCATCAGGGGAGGAACCCCGCACTTCGACTACGTGTGCGACGCCGCCACCCGGGGCATCACGGACGTCGCCGTGCGCACCAGAACCCCCATCGGTTTTGGGGTTCTCACCTGCGATGACGATGCCCAGGCCCTCGACCGTGCTGGGCTGGAAGGATCCCACGAGGACAAGGGATATGAGGCAGCCCAAGCCGCCGTCGCCACCTACTCGACCCTGTCCGCCGTGACTGCCTCGCACCCGGCACAGACCTCGAGGGCCTAGGGTGGGGTCGTGACTTTTCGTGTCGTCGTGCTCGTCTCAGGCACCGGAACCCTGCTGCAGTCCCTCATCGACAACCTGCCAGAATCGGTGAACATCGTCGCTGTTGGTTCTGACCAGCCTGATGCCCTCGCCCTGCAACGAGCCGAGAAAGCCGGCATCCCCACCTTCGCCGCACCCCTGCCCAGGGCCGACGCCGACCAGCGGGCTGCCATGAGGGCCGCATGGGATGTCCGATTGACCGACGAGGTCGCCCGATTCGCCCCGGACCTCGTCGTCTGCGCTGGCTTCATGAAGCTGCTCGGGACGACCTTCCTGGACCGTTTTGGGGGACGCACCATCAACTCCCACCCGGCATTGCTGCCGTCCTTCCCCGGCATCCACGGTCCGCGCGACGCCTTGGACTACGGCGTCAAGATCACCGGCGCCACCGTCTTCATGGTCGACGCCGGGGTCGACACCGGCCGGATCCTCGCCCAGCGGGCCGTGCCCGTCCTGACCGACGACACCGTCGAGTCTCTCCACGAACGCATCAAGGTGGAGGAACGCGAGATGCTCGTCGAGGTCGTCACAGAACTTGCCGGGGCTCGCCCCGGTACGCAAGAACTCGGCACCGAACCGTCCCGGAAGGATTCACAGTGAGTCAACGTCAACCCATTCGTCGTGCCCTCGTCTCCGTCTACGACAAGTCCGGCCTTGACCAGTTGGCCAAGGCCCTCATCGCAGCTCAGGTCGAGGTCGTCTCCACCGGCTCGACCGCCACGAAGCTGGCATCGTACGGGGTGACGGTGACCGAGGTCAGCGAGGTCACCGGGTTCCCGGAGTGCCTCGACGGTCGCGTCAAGACCCTCCACCCGAAGATCCACGCCGGCATCCTTGCCGATCGTCGTCTGGAGTCTCACCGCGACCAGCTCTCCGAGCTCGACGTCAAGCCCTTCGACCTCGTGGTGTGCAACCTCTATCCCTTCTCTGAGACCGTGGCCGGCGGGGGAGATTTCGACGAGTGCATTGAGAAGATCGACATCGGCGGCCCGTCGATGGTTCGCGCGGCTGCCAAGAATCACGCCAGTGTCGCTGTCGTCACCAGCCCTGACCAGTACGACGACCTCGCCCGGGCCTTGTCCGAGGGCGGTTACACGGTCGAGGAGCGTCGTGTTCTGGCGGCCCGGGCCTTCGCCCACACCGCTGCCTACGACGTCGCGGTGGCCACCTGGTTCTCCACCCGCAATGGGGTCAGCGTCGAGGGGGTGCCAGCCTTCGTCGGCATGACGGGTGAGCTCATCCACCCGCTGCGCTACGGCGAGAACTCCCACCAGGGGGCTGCGGTCTACCAGAGTCCCGGCGAGCCCGGTCTGGCCGGGGCCCGTCAGCTTCACGGCAAGGCCATGAGCTACAACAACTACGTCGACACCAACTCGGCCCGTCGTGCCGCCTACGACTTCGAGGAGCCGTGCGTCGCCGTCATCAAGCACTCCAACCCGTGCGGCATCGCCACCGGTGCTGACATTGCCGAGGCCCATCGCAAGGCCCACGCCTGTGATCCGCTGAGCGCCTTCGGGGGCGTCATCGCCACCAACCGTCCGGTGAGTGTCGCCATGGCCAAGCAGGTCGCCGAGATCTTCACCGAGGTCGTCGTCGCTCCCGGTTACGAGGACGGTGCCGTGGAGATCTTGTCTGGCAAGAAGAACATCCGTCTGCTGGAGGCCTCCGCCCCCACGGTGGCAGGTTGGGAGCTGCGCCAGATCGACGGTGGCCTGCTGGCCATGGAGGCCGACGTCTTCCAGGCCGAGGGCGACGACCCGAGCCAGTGGACCCTGGCAGCGGGCGAGCCGGTCGACGACGCCACCCTCGCCGATCTGTTCTTCGCGTGGAAGGCCTGCCGCTCGGTGAAGTCCAACGCCATTCTGCTGGCCCATGACAACGCCTCGGTCGGAGTCGGCATGGGCCAGGTCAACCGCGTCGACTCGTGCCGTCTGGCCGTGGAGCGGGCGGGTGATCGGGCTGCCGGATCAGTGGCCGCCTCTGACGCCTTCTTCCCCTTCGCTGACGGGCCTCAGGTCCTCATCGACGCCAAGGTCAAGGCCATCGTCGAGCCGGGTGGGTCGATTCGTGATGACGAGACCATCGAGGCATGCCGCAAGGCAGGCGTCGCCCTGTATCTGACTGGAACGAGGCACTTCTTCCACTGATCCCGGCTCCTCGCACCGGGACGCACACTCCCGAGGCGAGGACGAGGTTCGACGACCTCGTGAAGGGACACGTGAAGGGGCCCAGACCGTGACGGTCTGGGCCCCTTCGTGGTCGTCCGGGAAGGTCAGTCGAGCTCAGCGATGTAATCCCACAGGGCGACGACATGCTTGCCGTCGGGTGCCCAGCGAACCATGCCCTCGCCTGAGGTGGCGACGGTGTGGATCTTGAAGGTCACCTTCTGTCCCTTGCTGATCTTGGCGGGAATCGTCGATCCCGTCACCGGATGGGTCCAGTGGTACTCACCGGCCTCATCCTGGACATTGAACTGCTTGACCGACAGAGGAACCGTCCCGGTCGCATCGGACACCGTCACCGTCCAGGTGAGGTCTGCTTCCTCCGCACCGACCTTCGTCCCGGGCGGGGCGGTGGGGCCGTTGACGTTCATGACCACCGAGTTGCCACGGTCAAGATTCACCTTGACCTCAACTCCCTGGTAGGACAGGGCCGGCTTCTCGATGGTTCCGACGACGGTGGCCGGAGCGCTCGGAGAGGGCAACCAGGACGGCATGGACTGGGCAGCCAGCTGTTCGGCAGGGCTGCCAGCCTTGGCGGAAGCCGACGGTGAGGGCGAGACGGTGTCGTTGTCGGATGCTGAGCATCCCGAGACCAGGGCGACACCGGCGCACAGACCGACGATGGCAGCCTTACGAAGGTTCGTGGCGATTGCGTGACGATTACTCATTCCCCTGCCTTTCAGTGACGCTTGCGGCGAATGGCCCAGGCGGCGGCAGCACCGACAACGACCAGACCGGCAATGGCCGACTCTGCGGCAGCCGGGTCGGACACGTCGCCGCTACCGGTTTTCGGCAGCTTGGGCTGTGAACCCGTGCCAGTCTTGCCAGGAACAGTGCCGGGGGCAGCGCTCTTGGTGTCGGTGGCACTCGGAGCGCTGGACGGGCTCGTGGAACCACTGGCAGAGGCCGACGGGCTGGCAGAGTCCGAAGCGCTCGGGGCGGCCGTGGCGCTCGCGGTTTCGGAAGCGCTCGGGGCGGCCGTGGCGCTCGGGGTCTCCGACGGATTCGACTCAGCCGGAAGGTTGTTGAAAATGTCCTCGCCGAAGGTTCCCAGACCAGCCTGAGCGGCGAAGCCGAGGTGACCAGCTCCATCGAGACCGGTGGAGACGGTGCCAGCCTCCAGCTCGCGGGTGTCCTTGCCCTTGGAGACCTCGAACAGGTCCTCCATGGTGCGCAGCCACGAGAAGTGGTTGTAGTAGGTGTCCGAGACGGTCCCCGGCTTGATGTACGGGGAGATGAGCACCGAACCGGTGGCGCCGCCGCCAGGAGTGGCGTCCTGGGCGTTGAAGGTGGCCAGCGGGGACTCGCCTTCAGCCAGGTGGCCGGGGACACCGGTTGCCGACAGGGTCACCGAGGTGACGTCAGCGGTGGTGTTGAGCGGCTTGTCATTGGAATCGACGATGACGAAGGAGGAGTTCGTCACGGAGTCCTTCGGGTCAGCGACCATGTTCGGACCCTGGTTGGCGACCTTGCCGACGTAAGCACCCTCGGGGATGCCCTCGCCGGTGACCTTGCGACCCAGATCGGTGACGGTGACCTTGCCGCTCAGCTTGGAGGTGCCAGCAGTGTTGGTGACGTCAATCGTCTTGGCCTTGGAGTAGCCGAAGTCAGCGCCGGTGTTCTTGGCACCGTGAACACAGTTGGACTTGTCGGCATTCACCAGCTCGGTGTCCTCCTCACAGGACGGCGGACGAGTGATGTAGCCGTTGTCGCCCGGTCCCGGGAACAGCTGGTTGCCGTGCTCGTCGGTCTCGAGGGTCGAGTTCGGGCCGGTCGGCTCCCAGTCGACGTTCTTGCCATCGATGTTCTGTCCGGCGAGGTCGGCCTTGACGTAACCCTGCGCCAACTTGGACGGCTTCGGGAAGGTGTTGGCCTCGTACTTCTTGTACCCCTCCGCGAGATCCTTCACGGTCTCAGCTTCGTAGGTGTACAACTCTTCCTTGCGGGCGGCGTTCGCGACGTCAGTGTCATCGGTGGCGTTGTTGAACGACATGTTGGTGAAGGGCGGGTTGGCCTCGTCGAAGGTGATGTCGATGAGACCACCGTCCTTGAAGGCATCCGACTTCTCGATGAGCGGGATGTAGTAGCGCAGCCACAGATCAGCGGCGTACAGGCCACCAGTGTGGTTCTTCGGCGGGGTGGTCAGCGGCTTGGAGTAGTCCGGCTTGCCGTCGGCGTCGAAGAGACCGGAGAGGTTGTTGCCCTTGCACGTGGCGTCGTGGGCGTCAGAGCAGTTGTTCGGGGTGATCCAGCTGAAAGCGGGCACCTGATCGGCAGGCTTGGCCAGATCGGCGAGAAGACCGTTGGAGGGGTCATCGGTGTTGGCGATGTGCTTCGCATCGGACGGGGTGCCACCGTCGGTCGGGGTGGTCAAGGAGTCCTTGCCAGTGCCGTCGTTGCCGATGATGGAGTGGAACCACGGGAAGGGGAAGTGCTTGGCGACGTACTGGTCGTCCTCCTGGGCGCCGGTGAAGGAGGTGATGCCCTTGGCCTTGTCCTCCTCGGTCGGCTTCATGGACTTGGGGTTCTTGTCCGGGGTGTTGTCAAGGGTGCCCGGGGAGCCAGCCAGGCCGTCCTCGCGACCGGGATGGTTGCGCAGATCCTGGGCGTATCCCTTCCAGGTGACACCGGCGGCGTCGAACTGGTTGAACAGGGTGGGGACGTCCTTGGGGTAGGTGCAGCCGTTCTTGCCGTCCGCAGCGTTCGGGCCGGCCAAGGAGAGGACCTGACCGTAGTTGTCGTCGCGTCCGAACTCCTTGCCGTTGTGCGTGTCGATGATCGACGAGTTCGAGCCGAAGCTGGTGTTGGCGACGTCGCAGTCGGACTGGAGGTCCATCTCGGCGGACTGTCCGGAGACCATCGAGGTGTAGTTGTCCTGGGAGTAGTGGCCGGTGCCGAAGTAGTAGGGGAGCAGAGCGCCCTGCTTCGGCAGTTCCTTCCACAGGTAGGAGTTCTGGTTGAGTCCGGAGAAGGTGGCGTCGTAGGACTTGTTCTCCAGAATGATGAGCCAGACGTGCTTGATCTTGCCGCTGGCAACGTTCGTTGAGGTGATGGTGGTGTGCTTCTTGGCGCCGTCGGATGCGCCAGGGGTGGGCTTGCTGTCGGGCTGGGCATGGCCGACCATCGGCGCGACGAACCCGAAGGCGGCCATGCCGATGGAAACTGAGGCACTCACCACCCGGGTGAGGCGTGAATGTAAGGTATTCATACCTTCGGTCTATACCTCTCAGACGGAGGGCAGGGGGGCCGTCGGTGAACAGCAAGGAAATTGCTCGTGAATGTGTCATGATGCCGTGGCAGTGACGAGATGGGTGGCACCGGGGATGTCAGGCCGGTGCCCGGCGCTGAGGAACCGTGTGTCGTGAAAAGATGGTGGCCTGTCAAGGTCGTGACACAAGGAGGATCCATGACCGCTCACAAACTCGACGGCAAGGCCACCGCCGCCGCCATCAAGTCCGAGCTTGCCGAACGTGTGGCAGTCCTACGCGACAAGGGAGTTGTTCCGGGGCTGGGAACGGTGCTGGTCGGGGACGATCCGGCGTCGCACCAGTACGTCGCCGGCAAGCATCGCGACTGCGCTCAGGTGGGCATCGAGTCGATTCGGGTTGATCTGCCTGGCGACGTCTCCGCCGACGACCTTGCCCAGGAGATTCGTGGGCTCAACGCCAATCCGCGCTGCACCGGGTACATCGTCCAGTTGCCGTTGCCCGGACACATCGACACCAACTGGGCGCTCAACCTCATCGATCCCGACAAGGACGCCGACGGTCTGACTCCCGCATCTCTGGGGCGCCTGGTGCTCAACGAACCGGCCCCGCTGCCGTGCACCCCGCGGGGCATCGTCGAGTTGTTGACCCGGCACGGGATCGAGCTGCCGGGAGCCAATGTCTGCGTGGTGGGCCGTGGCACGACGGTTGGTCGTCCGCTGGGGCTGCTGCTCACCCGTCGCAGCGAGAACTGCACCGTCACGCTGTGTCATACCGGCACCCGCAACCTCGCTGACCACACCCGTCAGGCCGACATCATCGTTGGTGCGGCTGGTTCCCCAGGTCTCATTGACGCGAGTATGATTCGCGAAGGGGCCGTACTGGTCGACGTCGGTGTGTCGCGGTCGGCACAAGGCAAGATCCAGGGCGACTTCGCTGCCGATGTGTGGGACAAGGCGGCATGGGTTTCGCCCAATCCAGGTGGAGTCGGTCCGATGACCCGCGCCATGTTGCTGTCCAACGTGGTCGACAGGGCCGAGCGGCTCGCTGCGGATCCTTCATGAGCCACCACAGGCCCCAAGCAGCCACCGAAGGTGCTGACCGACGAGCGCGACGCAGTGACCGCTGCGCCGCGTCGAAGGAGCACCTGGAATCCTGGTGGGCGCTGACCGTGTGCCTGCTCGGAGTCGCCGTGTCCGCAATCGTCATGGGCAACGGCCAATGGCGGCGCGGGGCGATGGTCTTCGCGGCCTCGGTGCTGCTGGCGGGCGTGTTGCGGGCGGTGTTGCCCGACAACCTCGCCGGACTGTTGGCGGTACGGGCCCGGTGGGTTGATTCGCTGCTCCTGCTGGGGCTGGGGACACTCATGGTCGTCGTCATCTTGACGAGGTGACGGCTGCGTCCCTGCTTTCATACACCTGCGCCAGTTGTGTCCCTGTTGCGCCAGAAAATGGTGGCGCAACAGGGACACAACTGGCGCAGGTAGCTAGTGCCGCTCAGTGTGGGTCCAACACGCAACGACGCCGACGGGCGAAGCTGCGTGCCGAGGTCAACCCCTCACCGGTCGGTCCGGCGATGGTGAAGGTCACGAACCCCTCGCCGTTGATCCCGATGCCGGCGAAGGAGGGCCCATTCTTGACGAAGATCGTCGTCTGGATGCGTCGGGCCATGAGGTCGAGGCGAGAGACGTCTTGGGAGTGCATGATCGCGGTGTGGCGATTGCCGTGCTCCACCTCCACGGCCAGGTCGATGGCGGCGAGGTAATCGGTGGCGGGCACCACCGGGACGACCGGCATGAGCATTTCGACCTGGACGAAGGGGTCCAGCGGGTCGGTGACCATGGTGATGAGTCGGGTGTCCTGCTCGGGCGTGATACCGGCTGCACGCAGGATCTTCTGAGCATCTTGGCCCACCCACGCAGTGGCGGGCTTGGTGCCTGAGGGGTCGAGTAGCAAGGACCGCAACTTGGCGAGGTCGTCTCGATCACTGATGACCTGAGCGCCGTTGGCCTGCAGCTCGGCCATGAACTCTGGCAGCACCTCGGCGACGACGATCATCTCCTTCTCCGCAGTGCACGGCAGATTGTTGTCGAAGCTGGCCCCCTGGACGATGTCAGCGGCGGCCTTGGCAATGTTGGCGGTCTCGTCGACGACGACGGGTGGGTTGCCCGACCCAGCACCGATGGCCTTCTTGCCGCTCGAGAGGACCATGTTGACGATCTGTGGGCCTCCAGTGGCGACCAGCATGGCGATGTCCGGGTGGTTGAGGAGCTGAGTGGTGGTCTCGGGAGTCGGGTTCGCGACGAGGGTGATGAGGTTGGCGGGGGCGCCTGCTGCCATCATCGCGCGGTTGAGGACGTCGACCAGCCAGGCACTGAGGTGACGGGCCCGCGGGTGAGGGCTGAAGACGACGGTGTTTCCTGCCGAGAGCATGCCGATGGTGTTGCAGATGATGGTCTCGGTCGGGTTGGTCGTCGGGGTGATGGCGCCGATGACTCCATAGGGGGCGTACTCGAGGGTGGTCAGTCCGTCGTCGCCCTGGCGGGCCTCCATGACGAGGTCCTCCACCCCGGGGGTGCGAGTCGCCGCATAGAGATTCTTGAGCACCTTGTGATCGGCATTGCCCATCGCGGTTTCCTCGACGGCTGCGCTGGCCATGTACTCCAGGCGGTCCTGCTGGCTCGCGGCCTCGCGGACAGCATCGACGAAGGCGCGGCGCTGGGCCATGGAGCACTCCGAGAAGGCGACGAAGGCCCTCCGGGCGGCGCCCACCGCACCATTGACGTCGTTGAAGACTCCGGCGAGGTCCTCGACGCTGGCTTCGGTGACTCGACGTTCGGCTGTGATGGTCATGACTGTTGGCTCCTTCGGATGTGGAGTCCTGGGAAGATCCGCCTCCTTGCGGTGGACATCAGGACATCTGATGCATCGACCATAGGAATGGCCATTCTCGTTCGTCCAGAGCTAAACCAGGAACGGGCCCGAGGTGCAGATGAGGCAAACCTGTGTGTGCACTGATGTGCATTTCGATGAATGGTCTATTTGTGGCCTTTGCCACTGCCTGGGAGAAGCGAATAAACCCCGTTATGACGGGACAACAAGGGTCATTGTGAGCCCTTCCAGGGGTCTGGATCACTGCACGTTCGTGCACGAGTGTGGTGCATCTCTCCACGCGGACGACAACCTGCTCTCACTGCCGACCAATGGCGTCAGAACGCACAGAACGGGCCCGGAAATCGACGTTTCCGGACCCGTTCGGTCGGTGTCAGTGATCAGATGAGATCAGGGATCAGATGAGGCCGAGCTCCTTGACGGCGTCGCGCTCCTCGGAGAGCTCCTTGGCGGAGGCATTGATCTTGGCGCGCGAGAAGTCGTCGATCTCCAGCCCCTGGACGATCTCGACCTTGCCGTCCTTGATGGTCACGGGGAAGGAGGAGATGATGCCCTCGGGGACTCCGTAGGAGCCGTCGGACGGGATGGCCATGGAGACCCAGTCACCCTCGGGGGTGGAGCCCATCCAGTCGCGCATGCACTCGACGGTGGCGTTGGCGGCCGAAGCAGCCGAGGAGGCGCCACGAGCGTCGATGATGGCGGCGCCGCGCTTGGCGACGGTCGGAATGAAATCATTCTCGATCCAGGCCTCGTCCACCAGATCGGTGGCCTTCTGGCCGGCGACCTCGGCGTGGAAGGCGTCGGGGTACTGGGTGGAGGAGTGGTTGCCCCAGATGGTCATGTGACGCACGTCGTTGACGGTCTTGCCGGTCTTGCGGGCCAGCTGCGTCTTGGCGCGGTTGTGATCCAGACGGGTCAGGGCGGCGAAGTGATCGTTCGGGATGTCGACCGCGTTGGTGGCGGCGATGAGGGCGTTGGTGTTGGCGGGGTTGCCGGTGACGAGAATACGGACGTCGTCGGCGGCAACATCGTTGAGGGCCTTGCCCTGGGCGGTGAAGATGGCGCCGTTCTTGGTGAGCAGGTCGGAACGCTCCATACCGGCCTTGCGGGGCATGGCGCCGACGAGGAAGGCGGCGTTGACTCCGTCGAAGACCTTCTTCGGGTCGTCTCCGATCTCGATGTTCACGAGGTTGCCGAAGGCGCAGTCGTCAAGCTCCATGACGACTCCCTCGAGGGCCTTGAGGGCCGGGGTGATCTCGAGAAGACGAAGCTCGATGGGAGTGTCTCCGAGCAGCGAACCGGAGGCGATGCGGAACAGCAGGCTGTAGCAAATCTGGCCAGCTGCACCGGTGACGGCAATCTTGACTGGGGTCTGGGTCATGAATCTCTCCTTGAAAGTCCTCGATGACACGTGGATACCCTCGAGCGTACTCGTGGCCGGTCGGCGAGGTGGGCGGGGGAGTCATTCTCGTCAGGAACATGTGGCTGCGGTGAGAATTCTTTCATGGCACACCCGGAAATTGCGCACCAATAGCTGTTGGTTGTGCGGGTCCTCACCTGAGGATGACGGTACGCATGCCGTCCAGAAAGGTGCGATGTTCGGCGAAGAGACGCACAGCCTCGTTGAGGGTCGCCGACTCGGTGTCCTGTCCGACGGCGGTGAGGCCAGCGACAGTCTGGGAATGATCGACTCGCTGGACTCGCTGTTCGATGATGGGTCCCTCGTCGAGGTCAACGGTGACGAAGTGGGCCGTCGCACCAATGAGCTTGACTCCGCGGGAGTGGGCCTGACGGTAAGGGTTGGCCCCCTTGAAACCGGGCAGGAATGAGTGGTGGATGTTGATGCATCGTCCCGACAGTTGTTCGCACAGCTCAGGGGAGAGGATTTGCATGTAGCGGGCCAGCACCACGAGTTCGACGTCGAGAGCGTCAACGGTGCTCAATACGTCCTGTTCAAAGGCCTCCTTGGACTCCTTGTCGACCTTCTGCCACCGGAACGGCACCTTGTGGAACTGCGCCAGATCGGCGAGATCAGGATGGTTGGCCATCACTTGGACGACGTCAATGGGTAGCCGTCCGGTGTCGCGGTTGAACAACAGGTGCGACAGACAGTGAGGTGCCTTGGACGCGAGGATGAGGGTGCGGACCGGACGTCCCAGCTCGTCGATGTGGAAAGTCGCATGGTGACGCTGTGCCAGTTTCGTCACGGCGGATTCCAGAGCAGCTCGGCTGCTGACCGACTCGACCTGCAACCGGATGAAGAAGTTTCCGGTGTCGGCGCTGGTGAACTGTTGGCATTCGGTGAGGTTGCCGCCAACCTGAGCGCATGCTCCGGTGACGGCATGGACGAGTCCTGGCTGGTCGGGACTGGTCCAGGTGACGACGAGCTCGTGGGGTTTCGCCATGAGCGGTACCGTAGTCGGCCCAGGGTCACGGCGGGGGCCATTCCAGGCAGCGGGATTGAGCGATGGCTGCGCATTTCGGGGATGTTGGGCGATGTTCCACTGCTGCTCGGGCTGTTTTGTACCCTCCCTCCACTATTGTGAGCACCAGTTCCGCACCGGGCCTTCGTCGGCCGCCTTGCGGTGATCCCCTCGACCACAGGAGTTCGCGCATGCCCACCATCGTCTGGACCAAGATCGACGAGGCCCCCGCCCTCGCGTCATATTCCTTGCTGCCCATCGTGGAGGGATTTCTCGACGAGTCGGGTATCGACATCACGACGTCGGACATCTCCTTGGCCGGGCGCATTCTGGCTCAGTTCCCGGATCGTCTGAGCGAGGATCAGAAGGTGGCCGATCACCTGGCCGAGCTCGGCGAGCTCACCGGGTCCCCGGACGCCAACATCATCAAGCTCCCTAACATCTCCGCATCCATCCCGCAGCTCAAGGCCGCCATCGCTGAGTTGCAGTCCCAGGGTTACGACCTGCCGGACTTCCCGGACAAGCCCTCCACCGACGAGGAGAAGCAGACCGCCGCCCGCTACGCCACGGTGCTCGGCTCGGCCGTCAACCCGGTGCTGCGGCAGGGTAACTCCGACCGTCGCGCACCTGCCGCTGTCAAGGCCTACGCCAAGGCCCACCCGCACCGCGTGGGTCCGTGGACCGATCAGGTCAAGGCCCGTGTCGCCTACATGGATCATGGCGACTTCTTCGACCATGAGGAGTCCTTCGTCTCCCAGGGCCAGGACCTCGACATCGTGCTCGTCGAGGCTGATGGTTCCGAGACCACCCTTGCCAGTGGCATCAAGACCCTCGATGGCGAGATCGTCGACGCCACCTTCATGTCCGTCGACGCTCTCGACGAGTTCTATGCCGCCACCCTGGCCCAGGCCAAGGAGGAGGACCTGCTGTGGTCGGTCCACCTCAAGGCGACCATGATGAAGGTGTCCGACCCGGTCCTGTTCGGACACGCGGTGCGCACCTTCCTCGTTGACGTCTTCGACAAGTATGGTGACGATCTCGCCTCCGTGGGGGTCAACGCGGATCTGGGGCTGGGTGATCTGTACGCCCGCCTGGAGAATCTCCCGGCCGACCGCGCCGCCAAGATCACCGCCGCCATTGATTCGGCCTTCCGGGCCCGGCCAGCCCTGGCCATGGTTGATTCGGATAACGGCATCACCAACCTGCACGCTGGCAACCTCGTCATCATCGACGCCTCGATGCCGACGGTCATCCGCGACTCTGGCTGCATGTGGAATGCCGAGGGTAAGCGTCAGGAGACCCTGGCCTGCATCCCGGATCGCAGCTACGCGACGATGTACGCCGCGATCATGGACGACTGCCGTGAAAACGGTGCCCTTGACCCTGCCACCATGGGCGATGCCCCCAACGTCGGCCTGATGGCTCAGAAGTGTGAAGAGTACGGCTCCCACCCGACCACCTTCACCGTGGCTCGCGACGGCCGTGTCGAGGTGCGCTCCGGCAATGAGGTGCTGGCGAGCCACCAGGTTGAAGGCGGCGACATCTGGCGCATGAGCCGGGTGCGTGACATCCCGGTGCGCGACTGGGTGCGTCTGGCTGTCGAGCGAGCCCGCATCACCAACACCCCGGCAGTCTTCTGGCTCGACGAGAACCGCGCCCATGACGCCCGCGTCATCGAGAAGGTCAAGGCTTACCTGCCCGAGTACGACACCGAGGGTCTCGACATTCGCATCCTCGCCCCGGCCGAGGCCATGAAGTTCACCCTGGCACGCATCCGGCGCGGCGAGGACACCATCTCGGTGACTGGAAACGTGCTGCGTGACTACCTCACGGATTTGTTCCCCATCCTCGAGATCGGCACCAGCGCCAAGATGCTCTCGGTCGTCCCGCTGCTGGCTGGCGGTGGCCTCTTCGAGACCGGTGCCGGCGGTTCGGCCCCCAAACACGTCGCCCAGTTCGTTGCCGAGAATTATCTGCGGTGGGATTCCCTGGGGGAGTTCTGCGCCTTGGGTGCATGCCTGGAGCACATTGACCAGACCACCGAGGGCACCAAGGCCGGAGTTCTGGCTGCCACCTTGGACAAGGCCATTGTCGCCTTCCTGGAGAACGATCGTTCCCCGGCTCGCAAGCTGGGTCAGATCGACAACCGTGGTTCCCACTACTGGCTGGCTCGTTACTGGGCTGGTGAACTGGCCGCCCAGAAGGACGACCCCGAACTCGCCGACCGGTTCTCCGACGTGGCCACCGAGCTGGCCGCCCGCGAGACTCAGATTCTCGACGAGCTCAATGGCGTCCAGGGCAATCCGGTTGACATGGGCGGTTATTACCACCCCGACGAGGAGCTCGTCGAGGACGCCATGCGTCCCAGCGTGACCTTCAACGCCATCATCGACTCCCTGTGAGCACTGGCCGGATTCCGGCCTGTGCCTGACCATGCGGGCCGACGCCGGTGGTGCGTCGTCACCATCGACGTCGGTCCTCCCGGGTGGGTGGCTCGATGCCTCCCGCTCGCCACCTCATGCGTGGAGTTTTGTCGGATCGAACCCTTATTCTTGATTCCATGCACAACGATGACCGGGAGGGCGATAGTCCCGAGACCTTCATCTGCGCCTCTGTGACGAGAGGAATGGTGAAGGTCCGTGGCTGACGTCGTTGAGAACGCCGCCCTCATTCTTCTGTTCATTCTCCTGGGAGGAGTCTTCTCGGCTGCCGAGATGGCGCTGGTGAGCCTGCGCGAATCCCAGGTCAAGCACTTGGCGGCCACCCGCGGATCTCGCGGCCGTTCGATCCAGAAACTGCACTCCCATCCCAACCGCTTCCTGTCTGCGGTTCAGATCGGCGTCACCCTGTCAGGCTTCCTGGCCTCGGCCTTCGGCGGTGCCACCTTGGCCAATCGGCTTGCGCCGGTTTTTGAGTCCTGGGGAATGTCGGCCTCTGTCGCCGGCACCGTCGCCCTCGTCATCATCACGATCATCATTTCCTACTTCTCGATCGTGCTGGGAGAGCTGGTCGCCAAACGGCTGGCCATGCAGCGAGCCGAGGGTTTCTCCTTGGTGTTGGGCCCGATGGTCAACGGCATTGCGACCCTGTTCCGCCCGATCATCTGGTTCCTGGGGATCTCGACCGACTTCGTCGTCAAGATTCTTGGTGGTGACCCCGCGGCCGCCCGTGAAGAGGTCACCGACGAGGAGATCCGCTCGATGGTCGTCTCCTCAGCCACCTTGGGTGACGAGGAGCGCACCATCCTCGACGAGGTCTTCGCCGTGGGCGAGAAATCCCTGCGCGAGGTCATGGTTCCCCGAACCGAGGTGGACTTCCTGCAGGGGTCGATGAAGGCCGTTCAGGCAGCTCAGGTGGTCCGCGACGGATCCCACTCCCGTTACCCGGTCATCGACGGCTCGGCGGACCGAGTGCTCGGATTCGTTCACGTGCGTGACCTGCTCGAACTCGATCCCCAGATTCGTGCCAGCCGGGTGTCCCAGCTCGTGCGCCCCGTCGTGTCCCTGCCCGACACCGTCAAGGTGCTCAAGGCCCTCACGGAAATGCGTCGCACCCATGCACATCTGGCCATCGTCCTGGACGAGTACGGGGGCACGGCCGGCATCGTCACCCTGGAGGACCTCGTCGAGGAGATCGTCGGCGACATCACCGACGAGTACGACACCGTCGAACCCTCCGATCTGGCCCACGTGCGTCAGCGTGACATTGACGGCCTGACGACCATCGAGGAGTTCTCCGAGAAGGTCGGCCTGGTGCTACCCGATGGCCCCTACGACACTGTTGCCGGCTATTTCATGGCCCAGACCGGGCAGGTTCCTGTCAAGGGGGCCCAGGTTGACGTGCACCTCCACCCTGTCGGTTTCGTGGCCGATGAGGAGAACGAGGAGGAGGAACCCGCTCCCAATGTCGAGCTGACGGTGACCGAGGTCGATGGCCTGCGGGCCGCATGGCTGAGGGTTCGTAGGCTCGACGCACCGGCTGCTCCGATCATGGCAGGAGGAGTCTCTGGGGCCTCGCGCCCGGAGCCAGAAGGGGTGAGTGTGTGAAACGACCCGCGTGGCTCGGCGGTCCTGGCAAGGACGCTGATGGGGCAGTCCTGCTCACCGGTCCAGAAGCTGGAAAACTGCTGAAGGCAGCGGTCGAGCACGCCGACGGGATCTTGCTGGAGTGGCATCTCGACCATGTTGACGCCAATCCTGGCCAGTCCACCACAGCGACGTACCAGGCTCGGGTGCAATGGCCGACCGGGGAGCGCCAGGAACTTTTTGGCATGAGCGCTCGGGTCAATGGTCCTGCGCAGACCGATGCGCGCGCCGACATTTACGTCGACGGGTCTCGGGAGGTTGCGGTGTGGCGATACCCCGATGATCCTGACCTGCCAGGGTTGTCCCGGGCGGCCTATCCCGAGCAGATGGCGGCCATCGTGTCGCAGTTGGGGCTCGTCGGTGGCCGTGTCAGCGCCGATGAGATCACCATCCGCATGATTGGGTATCGGCCCAGGCGTCGCGCGGTGTTGTCGGTGGAGGTCGCCCAGCGCCGCTTCTACGTCAAGGTGCTGCGTGAGGGCAACTTCCAGGCGACCCTTGCCCGTCATGACCTGCTCACCAGCGCGGGGGTGCCGAGCCCCCGCGTCGTCGGGATCACGGACGACAATCTGCTCTTTCTGGCCGAATTGCCAGGGCGTCCCCTCAGCAAGGCCCTCTTCGAGCCTGGGAATCCATGCACCGCTGAGGGTCTCATCGGGCT
This sequence comes from Cutibacterium equinum, assembly GCF_028021195.1. Classification (NCBI taxonomy): domain Bacteria; kingdom Bacillati; phylum Actinomycetota; class Actinomycetes; order Propionibacteriales; family Propionibacteriaceae; genus Cutibacterium; species Cutibacterium equinum. Next base: position 1,729,615 of record NZ_CP115668.1, on the reverse strand, counting down.
GCTCGACCAGCTTCCTGCGCAGGTGTGCGATCTGCCGCGACGATCCTCGTGGAGTGACTCGGTGGATCACTACTGCCGCATCGTTGCTGCCGCCATGCCTGACCAGCAGGACCGTCTGGACCGGATGGCGGACATCATCTCCCAGGGATTGACGAGTTTGCCACCAGGAAATGAGCCCACCCACGGTGACTTCCATGAGGGGCAGATCCATGTCTGGAATGGTCAGGTCTGTGGAATCCTCGACGTCGACACCATCGGGCCAGGGCGTCGCGCTGACGACTTGGCCTGCCTGGTTGCCCATTTGTCGACAGTGCAGCGTATGACTTCGTGCCAGGCTGATCGGATGAGACAGATCTTGGCGCAGTGGGTGCCGGTCTTCGACTCGCGAGTCGATCCAGTGGAGTTGCGGTTGCGCTCCGCCGCAGTGGCGATATCTCTTGCGACCGGGCCCTATCGCAGCCAGGAAGCCAACTGGGGTGCTGAGACGATGTCGATCATTGACGCGGCCGAGGCCCTCGTCAATCAGGTCGCCTGAGGGAATCAGGTCGCCTGAGGGAATCAGTCGCCCGAGAGCACCCCACGAATGAGGTGTGTTGGCTGATGCCAAGGGGACTCTTCGCGCATTTTGTGCCCAGTTTGACCGTTAAGGTGTCGATTCCGCCACGAAGGGGTTACAGTTTTATGGCCCGATTGACGAAAGCCGCCATGTGGGCTCCCCATTCGCTGTATCATCGTCTGCTCCAGGAGGCAGTCCGTGAAGAAGTCACACCTCGCCATTCCCGCCGTTCTTGCCGCCGCAGCCGTGTCGCTGTCGGCGTGCGCGCAGGCTCCGGATGCGTCCTCGGGCTCCTCGTCGAGCTCCGCCGCCAGCTCGGCGGCCAACGACAACTCCAATTCCGGTGAGTTCAAGGCCTGCATGGTCTCCGACTCCGCTGGCTTCAACGACAAATCCTTCAACGAGACCTCGCTGCAGGGCCTCAACAAGGCCGCCAGCGACCTCGGCGCCAAGACCGCCAAGGTGGAGTCGAAGGATGACAAGGACTACGCCACCAACCTGCAGTCCATGGTCGACGCCAAGTGTTCGATCATCGTCTCGGTCGGCTTCCTGCTCGAAAAGCCCACCCTGGCCGCTGCGGCTGCCAACCCGAACGTCAAGTTCGCCATCGTCGACGACAACCCGAAGGGTGCCCCGTCGAACCTCAAGCCGCTGATCTTCAACACCGCCCAGTCCTCCTTCGAGGCCGGTTACCTGGCCGCCTCGCTGACCAAGACCGGCAAGGTCGCCACCTTTGGCGGCATGAAGATCCCGACCGTCACCATCTTCATGGATGGCTTCGCCCAGGGCGTCGACTACTACAACAAGCAGAAGAACAAGTCGGTGCAGGTCATCGGCTGGAACGCCGAGAAGCAGGATGGCCAGTTCGTCCCGCAGCCCAACCCGTTCCAGAACGTCTCCGGTGGCAAGACGACCGCTCAGGCCCTGCTCGGTCAGGGTGCCGACATCATCCTCCCGGTTGCCGGTAACGCTGGTAACGGCGCCCTGCAGGCTGTGAAGTCCTCCGGTGGCAAGGCCAACGCCATCTGGGTTGACGGCGACGGCTGCAAGACCCAGCCTTCCTACTGCTCCCACATCATCACCTCGGTGTACAAGGGCATGGATGTCGCTGTGTTCGACGCCATCAAGTCCGCCAAGGACGGTTCCTTCGACAACAAGCCCTACATCGGCTCCCTGGAGGATGAGGGCACCGGCCTGTCCCCGTTCCACGAGTTCGACTCCAAGGTCCCTGCCGACGTCAAGGACGAGCTGAAGACGATCAAGGCCGACATCACCTCCGGCAAGATCAAGATCACCTCGAAGGCCCAGCCCAAGTGAGCCCACAGCGCGAACTCGGATCGCGCAGCCGCTGAGCTGCCAACCACGTGAGCCGACGACGCGCCGATCTCCCAGGGAGGTCGGCGCGTCGTCGTGGGCTCGCACGACATGAGGGACCAGACGTGGAAGGATCTGCCCCGTGACCACTAACACCACCGTTGCCCCATCGGGTGACCGCGCTCCCGTCAAGGACGGACTGAGCCTGCGCGGAGTCACCAAGAGGTTCGGGACGCTTACGGCCAACGACCACATCGACCTCGACATCGTCCCCGGGCGCATCCATTGCCTCCTCGGTGAGAATGGTGCCGGTAAGTCGACCCTCATGAACATCCTGTACGGGCTGCTTCCCTCCGACGAGGGGTCGGTCTACATCGACGGGGCCGAGCAGCATTTCGACAACCCCAAGCAGGCGATGGCGGCCGGAATCGGGATGGTCCACCAGCACTTCATGCTCGTCAACGTCTTCACGGTGGCCGAGAACATCGTCCTGGGAAGGGAGGAATCAACCGCCGGCGTGCTGTCGATGAGGAGAGCCCGCGCGAAGGTGCGCGAGTTGTCAGATCGCTACCACTTCGACGTCAGCCCGGACTCGGTCATCGAGAACCTGCCGGTCGGCGTCCAGCAGCGTGTTGAGATCCTCAAGTCCTTGGCCAATGACGCCAAGTACCTCATCTTCGACGAGCCCACTGCCGTGCTCACCCCGCAGGAGATCGACGAGCTCATGGCCGTCATGAAAGTCCTGCGTGACGAGGGTCGAGCCATCGTCTTCATCACCCACAAGCTGCGCGAGGTCCGCGCCATTGCCGACGACATCACCGTGATTCGTCGCGGCAAGATCGTCGGCCAGGCCTCTGCCGATCAGTCCGAGGCCGAGCTGGCCGAGATGATGGTGGGACGAGCTGTCAAGTTGGTCGTCGACAAGGACGAGGCCAAGCCGACCAAGCCTCGTCTGGAGATCGAGAACCTCACCGTGGCCGATGACCTCGGATCGGTTGTCGTCGACGACGTCAGTCTCACCGTTTCCGGTGGCGAGATTCTTGGCATCGCCGGTGTGCAGGGCAACGGACAGACCGAGCTGGCGTCGTCCCTGCTTGGTCTGATCAAACCCACCTCGGGATCCATCCGTATCGACGGCAAGGACACCACCGGCGCGGCCCCTGCCAAGACGATCGAGGCAGGTCTGGGATTCGTGCCCGAGGATCGTCAGCGCGACGGTTTCGTCGCCGAGTTCTCCATTGCCCAGAACCTCATCCTCAACCAGGTGGGCGCCTACTCCAAGCACGGCAACCTGCAACTCAAGCGCATCGCTGACAACGCCCGCGAACGCGTCGACGAGTTCGACATTCGTACCCCCTCGGCTGCGCTTCCGGTGTCCTCCCTGTCGGGTGGTAACCAACAGAAGGTCGTCCTGGCCCGGGAGTTGTCGCGTCCGTTGAGTGTGCTCGTGGCCTCCCAGCCCACTCGCGGTGTCGATGTTGGTGCCATCGAGTTCTTGCACCAGCGCATCGTCGAGGAACGAGACAACGGCACCGCTGTGCTCATCGTCTCCACCGAGCTTGACGAGATCGAGGCCCTGTCGGACCGTATCGCGGTGATGTATCGCGGGCGTGTCGTCGGCATCGCCCCGGGGGGAACTCCCCGCGACGTCCTGGGCCTCATGATGGCCGGATTCAGTTATGACGAGGCGTGTGACAGCGTCGCCAAGGGACACAAGGAGGTCTCGGAATGAGTACCGAATCCCCGCAGCCCACCCCGACGCCGACCACTGGGTCGACGGCATCCGCTGCCACCAAGGCGGGGGCCACGCAGCGTCGCCGTTTTCCGTGGAATGACCTGTGGGTGACGGTCGCCGCGTTCGTGTTGGCCTTCATCGTCTCGGCCATCGTCATGGTGGCCGCCGACCCCAAGATCAACAAGGAGTGGAGCTATCTCTTCTCCCGTCCTGACGCCCTGACTGACTCCTGGGCCCAGATCTCCTCGGCGTATGCCGCCCTGTTCCAGGGAGCCTTCGGATCCTGGCAGGCCATCACGGCGACGACGGCGCAGTCCGCTCCGCTCATCTGTGCCGGTCTGGCCATCGGCCTGGGCTTCAAGGCTGGTCTGTTCAACATTGGTGGTCAAGGTCAGGCCATTGCCGGGGCGACGCTGGCCGCCTGGGTCGGATTCAACTTCCACTCCCTGCCGCTGCCCATTCACCTGCTCTTCGCCGTCATCGCCGGATTCGTCGGCGGAGCCATCTGGGGTGCCATCGCTGGTGTCCTCAAGGCCCGCGCCGGCGCCAATGAGGTCATCGTGACGATCATGCTCAACTACGTCGCCAGCGGTTTGTTGGCGTGGTTGCTGACGACCAAGGCCTTCCAGATGCCTGGCCGTACCGACCCGATCGCCCCCATCGTCGACTGGAACGCGACCTTCCCGCGCATGGCCGGGTCCCAGTTGCACCTGGGCTTCTTCCTGGCCCTGCTGCTGGCCGTGGGCACCTGGTGGCTGTTGGATCGCACCCATCTGGGCTTCCAGATCCGTGCCGTGGGCGCCAACCCGAGTGCCTCGGCGACGGCCGGTATGAACACCAACTCGATCATCGCCTGGACCATGGTCATCTCGGGTGGCCTTGCGGGGATGGCCGGTGTTGAGGTGGCCCTGGGCCCGATCTCGGGCGCCACCCCGACCCAGTTGTCCATCGGCCTGGTGGGAACCATCGGCTTCGATGCCATCACGGTGGCCCTGCTGGGTCGTTCCAAGCCGCTCGGCATCGTGCTGGCCGGTCTGTTCTGGGGAGCCATGAACCAGGGAGGTCTGCGCATGCAGGCCATGACCCAGACCTCTCTGGACCTGGTCCGAGTGATCCAGGCCGTCATCGTCATGTTCGTGGCGGCCCCGATGCTGGTCAAGACGATCCTGCCCTTCCTCAAGACCCGCAAGGAACAGCGACACGACAAAGGTGACCGCGGTCCGGTTTCGGCTGACACCACCACGAAGGGAGCCCTGGCATGAGCCCGGCATTGCGCTTTCCTCGTCCCACCAACTCTGACGTCACCAAGACCGGTGTCGAGGTGCCCACTGCGGCTGCCGAAGCCCTCGACAAGGAGCTGGAGTTCGAGCGGGTCGAGTCCCGCGAGGCGCGCACTCACCGCCTGTCGACCGGCGTGCTCATCGCCGTCATGGCGGTGATCCTGTTCTTCCTGCTGACCAAGACCTCTGGTGAGGCCCACTTCGCCTTCACCGACGCCCTGGCCGGCAAGGACTTGGGGACCCTGACCGTCTCCGGGTTCCCGATCGTCCTCGTCAGCGCCATCGCATGCGTGCTGGCAGCCGGTGCCTTCTTCATGGGCCGTAGCCGTCACACCCTGACCGTCACCGCCGGGGTCGTCGCCGGTCTCGCGATCATCATTGGCTTCCTGAGTTGGGCGGCCGCAGGACGCGATCTGCCCTTCCAGGTGGCGGGTCAGTTGCAGGGCACCCTGTCGGTGGCAACCCCGCTGGTCCTCGGCGCCCTGTGCGGTGTCATGTGTGAGCGCGCCGGCGTCGTCAACGTGGCCATTGAGGGACAGATGCTCACGGCGGCCTTTGCGGCGGCACTGGTCGGGTCGATGAGCCACTCGGTGTCTGCGGCCATTATCGCCGCGATCGTCGCCTCTGTGCTGACTGCCGCCCTGTTGGCCGTCTTCACCATCAAATATGTCGTCGACCAGGTCGTCATGGGCGTGGTGGTGAACCTCTTCGCGTCCGGCCTGACCGGCTTCCTCTACACCCAGCTGCTCTCGCCCGAGGCCGAGAAGTACAACACCGCTCCGATCATGGAGGCGGTGCCGATTCCGGGACTGTCCAAGATCCCATTCTTCGGGCCGATCTTCTTCGACCAGACGATCCTGGTGTACATCGCCTTCCTGTGCATCCCGCTGGTGTGGTTCCTGCTGTGGCGTACCAAGTGGGGTCTGAGGGTGCGCTCGGTGGGTGAGCACCCCGAGGCTGCCGACACTGTTGGCATCTCCGTTGCCGGGATTCGATGGTCGGCCGTTCTGGTCGGCGGGGTCTTCGCCGGTCTGGGTGGGGCCTACTTCACCATCGGCACCGTCGGCTCCTTCTCCAAGGACATCACGGTCGGTAACGGTTTCATCGCCCTGGCCGCCCTCATCATGGGGCGTTGGCGTCCGGGGCTGGCTGCCGTCATGGCGCTGTTCTTCAGCTTCGTGACCCAGTTGTCCACCGAGCTGTCGACGATCAGCGCCCCGATGCCCTCGCAGTTCCTGCTCATCCTGCCCTACATCGCGACCATCGTCGCCGTGGCGGGTCTGGTGGGCAAGGTGCGGGCACCAGCAGCCGACGGTACCCCATACATCAAGGAATGACGTGGACGTCGACTGGGAAGCACTGCGCCGTCGTGCCCGTGAACTGACCACGCGTGCCTATGCGCCGTACTCCCACTTCCCAGTGGGAGCGGCCGGGCTGGCCGAGGACGGCCGCATCGTCGTGGGATGCAATGTTGAGAACGCCGGATACGGCGTCACCCTGTGTGCCGAGTGCGGGTTGATCAGTGACCTGGTGGCCGGGGGAGGGGGACACCTGCTCGCCTTCTGCTGCGTCGACGCGACGGGGACCACGATCATGCCGTGTGGTCGGTGCCGTCAGTTGTTGTGGGAACATGGTGGTCCGACGATGCTCATTGACACCCCCGCCGGGGTGCAGACGATGGCCGAGGTGTTGCCGCAGGCCTTCGGCATTGACGACCTTGATCGCGTAGCCAACCAGCAGGAGAAGTCATGATCGTGGCCGCAGCCGACGGGTCCTCCCTCGACAATCCCGGACCAGCCGGCTGGGCCTGGTACATCGACGACGACACCTGGGCTGCGGGTGGGTGGCCGCGCGGCACGAACAACATGGGCGAACTCAAGGCCGTCCTCGACCTGCTGCAAGCCACCCGCGACGCCGAGGAGCCGTTGACGATCCTGTGCGACTCCCAGTACGCCATCAACTGCTGCACCAAGTGGATCCCTGGTTGGAAGCGCAAGGGGTGGCGCAAACGTGACGGCAAGCCGGTTCTCAACCGGGACCTGCTGGAGCGTCTCGACGAGGAGCTCGAGGGCCGCGACATCACCTTTGAATGGGTCAAGGGGCACGCCGGTCACGCCATGAACGAGGCGGCGGACGCGCGTGCCCGGGCCGCTGCCACGGCATTCCGGGACGGTACCCCGGTGGATCATGGCCCGGGGTTCGACGGGGTCACCCGCGACCCTGAGCCACATGAGGACGTTCCGGCTGATGGACACAGCGCCGAGCAGGAGGGATTGTTCGACCTTCCCGAGCGTCCGGTCTCCGGCGACCAGCAGCTTCTCGCCGTCCTCACCGACAATGAGCGTCGCCTGCTGGATACCGACGCCATCGCTCACCGTCGCGCCCTCGAGGAACTCGCAGCCGACGATTTCGTCGAGCATGATGCCAATGGTCGGCTCTGGACCAAGGGCAGGGCCCTGGCTGACATGCCTGCCCCTCAAGTCCGCTCGAGCATCGAGATTCTGGGAATGGTGCATACCGGCCCGCAGGATGTCCTGCTGCGGTGGCGAACTCGAGCCGGGTCCCGGGTGAGTCTGCGAGTATCCGTGTGGCACCGCGACCCCGAGCACGGTTGGCAGCTCAGATTTCACCAGATCACCCCGGTGCGCTGACCCTTGGATGTTCACAGCAGCCGGCGAGGCGACCGAGGCCGGGTCATACCGATAGAGTTGGCCCCATGTGTGCCAACATTCTTGCCGCCGTCGCGTGGCCCTACGCCAATGGGCCACGCCATATCGGCCATGTTTCCGGATTCGGTGTCCCTTCTGACGTCTTTGCCCGGTACATGCGAATGTCGGGCCACCGGGTTCTCATGGTCTCCGGCTCCGACTGCCACGGCACCGCCATCTCGGTCAAGGCTGACCAGGAGGGGTTGACGGCCCAACAGTGCGCCGAGAAGTATCACCGCATCATCGCCTCTGACCTGCAGGGTCTTGGTCTGTCCTACGACCTGTACACCTCGACGATGACCGACAATCACGCTCACGTCACCCAGGAGATCTTCACCCGGCTCTACGAGAACGGCTACGTGTTCAAGAAGGCCGAGATGGGTGCCTTCGAGCCGTCCACGGGACGCACCCTCCCGGACCGCTACATCGAGGGGACCTGCCCGATCTGCGGCTACGACGACGCCCGTGGTGACCAGTGTGACAACTGCGGCCGTCAGCTCGATCCGGCTGATCTGCTGAATCCTCGTTCCAAGACCACCGGGGCCACGCCCGAGTTCCGCGAGACTGAGCATTTCTTCCTGGATCTGCCTGCCCTCGCCGAGTCCCTGACGGCCTGGATCGACACTCGCACCGACTGGCGTCCCAACGTCCTCAAGTTCTCCCACAACCTCCTGGAGGAGCTGCGCCCGCGCGCCATCACCCGCGACCTCGACTGGGGCATCAAGGTGCCGGTCGAGGGCTGGGAGAACGAGTCCATGAAGCGCATCTACGTGTGGTTCGACGCCGTCATCGGCTATCTGTCGGCCTCGATCGAGTGGGCACGGCGTATCGGCCAGCCCGATGCCTGGCGGCAATTCTGGAATGACGAGGAGGCCCGGTCCTACTACTTCATGGGCAAGGACAACATCGTCTTCCACTCGGTCATCTGGCCCGGGATTCTGCTGGGTACCAATGGAGGCGGTGACAAGGGAGGCGAGCCTTCCGAGGAGCTGGGCATCCTCGACCTGCCCACCGAGATCGTCTCCAGCGAGTTCCTCACCATGAGCGGCTCGAAGGTGTCGAACTCGCGTGGCGCCACGATCTTCGTCGGGGATTTCCTGCGTGAGTTCGGACCCGACGCCCTGCGCTACTTCATCGCGGTGGCCGGGCCGGAGAACCAGGACACTGACTTCACCTGGGAGGAATTCGTCCGTCGGGTGAACTTCGAGCTGGCCAACGAGTGGGGCAACCTCGTCAACCGGTCCATCTCGATGGCCTTCAAGAATTGTGGCGAGATTCCGGCTGCCGGTGAGCTGACCGACGCCGACCGCGAGCTGTTGGAGGCATCGGCTGCCGGATTCGACGCTGTGGGGGATCTGTTGGCCCACGCCAAGTTCAAGGCCGCCATCACCGAGGCGATGAGGATCGTCGGGCTGGCCAACGCCTACATCTCCGCCCAGGAGCCCTGGAAGCTCAAGGACAACCCGGAGCGCCGCGACACCGTGCTGCACGTGGCCCTGCAGGTTGTCAGCGACGTCAACACCATGCTCACCCCTTTCATGCCGCACTCGGCCCAGAAGATTTACGAGGCGATGGGCGGCGAGGGCGTGTGGGCGGCCCAGCCCGAGCTCGTGGAGACTGACGGCGATGCCCCCATTCTCATGGGTGACTACGCCTGCGAGAAGGCGTCCTGGCAACGTCGTGAGATTGCGGTGGGGACTCCGCTGGCCAAGCCCAGTCCGATCTTCCGCAAGCTGGACGCCACGTTGGCCGAGACTGGTCCGGCGTGGGCCCCGGTCAACCCGCAGTGACGCTGTGAGGCCGCCCCGGCCGGTCTCGGTCGGGGTGGGGATCAGAGTTGGCTGGCCAGTCGCTGCAACTGGCAGACGATGAGGGCGCACGCCTCGGCGTCGGAGTCTGCACGGTGGTGATTGAGTCGGTAACTCGGATCGCAGGCGTGAAGGACCGTCGGAAGCTTGTAATTGGGCAGGCCCGGAATGAGGCGCTGGGCCGTGCGGTAGGAGCAGAAGAACGGCGACGGCAGGGTGAGGGTGCCAAAGTACTCGTCGAGTTGGCGCCACACCCGGGAGTCGAACATGGCGTTGTGTGCGTACACCGTGGCTCCGGCCACGAAGTGGGAGACATCGTCGGCGACGGAAGGCCACATCGGCGAGGTCCGGACATCGGCGGCAGAGATCCCGTGCAGGTAGGTGAACTCGAAGGAGTCCCATCCGCGCGGCGGACGGATAAGGGTGTTGAATCTGTCGATGACCTGACCGTCGACCACCTTCACCATGGCCAACTGGCAGGCCGAGACGCCACCCATCCGGTTGGCCGTCTCGAAGTCGATGGCCACGAACTCCTGATCGGCCAGTTGCGCCGCAGTGGGTATCAGCCTTGCCCCACGTCTGGAGGGCCGAGCATTGAGTGCTGCCGATGACACCGGGCGAGCCCCTGTCGCTGAGTGCTGGGTACCCGACGCGATCGCCTTGTCCTGTTTGGCGATCTCGACGAGTCGTTTCCACTGTTCGTGGTGGACAGAGGGGTCGCGTCCGTCCGCCCTGGCCCACATCTCGTTGGCCTTGGCCAGACGCTTCTGCAGGTCGATGCGATGGTCCTGACGAGTCGGTTCCAGGCCGAGGCCCAACCATGACTCGATTGTGTGCACCTCGTCGGCGTAGGCCTTCATCTTGTGCTGGATCTTCGCCACCTCGATGACGTAGTACTCCATGACATCGGTGGGACGTACTTTGGCCGTCTCGACCATGGCATCCATGCAACCGGTGGCGATGACGAGGGCTTGGTCGTAGTCGCCGTCGCGTTTGAGAGCAGCGACGGTGGGCGTCCAGTCCCAGATGGCGCGACCGCGATACGTCGGTGTCGCCCCGGTCGTGGTCTGGTGGGTGGCAGCGCTGGAGGCAGGAGCGTGGCGCGCAGGATGATCGTGTTCCGGGCGATCGTGTTCAGCGCGGCCATTGTCGACCTGCGCCCGAACGGTGTTGAGCCACCTCCGGGAACCCATCCGTGTTCTCCTTGCTTCCACGTCTCTGCGATTCGTACAAGGCTATTCCTCGGCTCGGACACCGACGAACGATGGTGGTTCTTCTTGCTGGTCCAATACCGCTGGTCCAGTCTCGCGGGTCCAATCCTGCCCCTCCGGCGCTCAGCCCACAACGATCAGTTCATGAGGGCTGCAACGGTGGCACTGGCACGTCTCATGCTCATGGGCTGGAATCCCATGACGATGGCTCTGGACCTCATCGCAGGTTCTGCCTGACACAGGGCCAGCCCGCGGCGAATGAGCACGGGCGGGGACTTGCGATGCTGCCGCAGATCGCGGACGAGACGCCGGGCGAAGTTGAAACAGCGCGGACGATCCAACCAGATCGGCAAGACCTCCATGCCGGCCTCAAGACACGGGTCGAACAGGTCCAGGGCGAAAATCCCCTCGGCGACGATGGCTGGCGCATCTGCGGCGGTGACGACGTGGGTGCCAACGGCCCGAGACCTCGAGATGTCGTAGCAGGGGGCGACGGTGTGTCCCGTGGTCGCGAGTTCCTCCAGAGCTTCTACAGCTGCTGGAAGGTTCCAGGAGGCGACGTCGTCCCAGTCGACCATGCCGCACACCCTGGGAAGTCCCGGTTCGTCATGATCGCGGTAGAAGTCGTCGAGGCGCAGTTCGGGCAGCCCGGCCAGATGGGTCAGACGGGATTTCCCGGAACCAGAGGGTCCTGCCAACAGGATGATCGTGCGCGCCACAGCTGATCAGTCTATCGGCAGGGCCATCGTGGTCATCGGGGCACCCATGCGTCGTCGATGCCGCGACGGGGACACTGACGACGCTGCCTCACCAGCTTCCGCCGCCTCCGCCGCCGGAGCCGCCGGAGGATCCGACATCTGAGGCGGAGGAGGTCGAGGAGGCGGCCTCCATCATCGACGTCATCATGGATGAAGTCATGTCGTTGAAGGTTGACGCGAAGGACTGGTTGATGTCATCGCCGATGGTGAGAACAGTCAACCCGTCCGATATCAGGTCGGGGGACCAGCGCCCTTCGGCTTCGAGCTGTTGGAACACGGAGTTCCAGCGATCGGTGATATCGAAAGCTGCGGCCCATGGAAGGTAGGCCGAGAAGATACCAAGGTCCTCTTCGGCCCGGATCGAGTCCGCCTCGATGGTGGCCAGGTAGTCGCGGAATCCTTGTACCCGATCGGCCATCGCCGTGCCCAGAGCGCTACGAGAGGGTCGGTCTTGGAAGGGTAGGAAGGCGCAGGAGAGATGGAAGAGCATCACCATGAAGCTCGGCACCGTGAAGGGCCACCAGATTCCGTCCATGTCCATGCCGAGTTCGGCGATCATTGCGCCGACGATAAGCCCTCCGTACAGGAGTGATAGGGCCACGCCGATGGCGTTTGTTTTTCGTTTCCGTTGGCGATGGGACATTGTGAAAAAGCCGGCCCGGCCATTGATCTCGTCGAGGTGTGATTTCTTGTTGTCGCGACTGATGAGGCCGTGAACCGTGTAGGTGATTCGGTACTTCTGCTTACCAGTGACGGTGCGGTCTTTCGACCCGATCCTCAGTTGGAGTGCGCCACTGTTTTCCTGGTGGACGTCGGCGGGGCTCCTGAGGGGCTGGAGGCCTGGATGTTGCTGTAGGTGATGTGGCGGACGTGGCCAGGATTGTCCGTCAGTGACTGCTGCGTGACGAAGGTCAGATAGGGCCCGTGTTAGTCCTCGTCGGCAAAGTCGTAGGTGAAGTCAAGGCTGACCCGGGCATCTCCGTCGCGATCGAAGGTGGCCCTGACGGTGTAGTCCGTGATGTGTTCGTCGTTGTTGGCATGGGCTGGAACAGCGGGAACCAAAGCGCCAAGAAAAGTCAGCAGAAAAGCGGCTATTACGGCGGATAGGGCGCGTCGCATGGCATCAGTGTAAGTGGTCTTCACCTGGCCCGCGACGCGTCCCATGTGACGGTGCCGTCAGATTCCCAGGGCGGTGGCCATCTCCTCACGCAAGGTGACCATCTCGGCGTCCAGCCTGGACTTGGTGGCGGGCAGGTTGGCTGCCGACTCGGCGGGAGTGGCCCGTACCTCCAGGTAGCACTTGAGCTTGGGCTCGGTGCCGGAGGGGCGAGCGACGACGTGGACGCGAGGTCCAGTCAGCTCGATGGCGTTCTGTTGGGGCAGCCCGGACCCGTTGTTGGGGTCGTTGAGGTCGCGCACCTCGACCGGATCGCCGAGCAAGGTGGTCGGGGGCTGTTTGCGCAGACGGTCCATGGCGTCGGTGATGATCGACATGTCGGTGACGCGCACTGCGAGCTGGCTGGTGCGGTGCAGACCATGGGTGGCCCAGATCTCGTCGAGCCGCTGGCAGATCGTGGTTCCGGAGTCCTTGAGTTCACCCACCAGGCGCATGATCGTCGCCAGGGCGGTGATGCCGTCCTTGTCCGGGACGTGCGATGGGTCACAGCAGTAGCCGATGGCCTCCTCGTAGCCGAAGACGAGGCCCGGAACACGGCCAATCCACTTGAAACCGGTCAGGGTCGTACGGTGTTCGCGTCCTGCCGCTGTGGCCATCCGGGCCAGGCAGGTCGACGAGACCACCGAGTTCGCGTAGACCCCGTCCAGACCACGACGCAAGGCGTCGTCACCGAGCAGGGTTCCCAGCTCGTCACCGGTGAGCATCCGCCAGTCCCCGTCCATGACGGCGGCAACGGCGCAACGGTCGGCGTCCGGGTCGGAGGCGATGACGACATCGGCGTCATGCTTGCGTGCCTGGGCGATGGCCAGGTCAATGGCGCCCGGCTCCTCGGGGTTCGGGAAGGCCACGGTCGGGAAGTCCGGGTCCGGGTCGAGCTGCTCGCTGACCCCGACGAACTCCGGCAGGCCGGCCCTCTCGACGAGACGACGCACGACGCGGGTTCCCACACCGTGCATGGCGGTGTAGACCCAGGTGACGTCAGGGTGGGGGGTGGTCAGCTCGGCAGCGCGAGCGACGTAGGCGTCGATGAGGTCGTCGCCGAACAGCTCAATGTCGTCACCGCGCCGGATCGTGCTGAGGGGATTGGCCGCGACGACCTCGATCTCGTGGGCGATCTCGGCGTCGGTGGGAGGCACGATCTGGGAGCCGTCACCCAGGTACACCTTGTACCCGTTGTCGGCCGGCGGATTGTGCGACGCCGTCACCATGACTCCGGCGACTGCTCCGTAATGCTTGATGGCGAAGGCCGTCACGGGGGTCGGGATGGGGGAGTCGGCCAGCAGCGCGTGGAAACCGGCTCCAGCCATGATCTCGGCAGTGTCACGGGCAAAGACGTCGGAGTTGTGCCGGGCGTCGAAACCGATGACCACCGATCCTTCTGTCTTGCCATGGGCGTGCAGCCAGGCGGCGAATCCGGCAGCCGCACGCTGGACGACAACCCGGTTCATCCGGGACGGCCCGGGGCCCAGAGCAGCACGCAGGCCAGCGGTACCGAAGGTCAACGGGCCGGAGAAGGCCGATTCGACGGCCTGGATGGCCTCGCCGTCACCGGACTGGGCACGGCCGAGCAGGTTGGACAATTCGCTACGAGTGGCCTCGTCAGGGTCCTGGTCGAGCCAGGAGTGAACATCGGCGACGAGTTCGGGGCTGAGCCCCTCGGAATGGGTGGTGGTCATGGTTCCTCGTTGGTGTGGGGCGGATCAGATGGCAGCCGTGATGTCAGCGAGCAGACCTGCCAGGCGGGGAGCGGCCTGCCTGCCAGCGGCGATGACCTCGGCGTGGTCGAGCGGGGCATCGGTGACACCAGCAGCAGGGTTGGTGACCAAGGACAGGCCGAGCAGGTCGAGTCCGGCTTCCCTGGCGGCGATGGCCTCCAGCGCCGTCGACATACCGACGAGGTCAGCGCCAATGGTGCGAGCCATGCGGACCTCGGCGGGGGTCTCGTACTGCGGGCCGCGGAACTGGGCGTAGACGCCGGTCGGGGTGGCCGGGGCGACCTTCTCGACGACCTCGAGCAGGGCCGGGGTCCATGTCGTCGACATGTCGATGAAGGTGGCGCCACGCAGCGGGGTGACGCCGGTGAGGTTGATGTGGTCGCGAATGGCGACGACGGTTCCCGGACCCCACGACGGGTCGAGGCCACCGCAGCCATTGGTGAGGATCATCGTGTGGGCACCCAGGGCCGCGACGGTGCGCACACCGTGGACGACCGGCTCGACCCCACGTCCTTCGTAAAGGTGGGTGCGTCCGGTCAGGACGACGGCGGTCTTGCTTGTGGGAAGCTCGACAGCAACGAGGTCGCCGCCGTGTCCGGCCACGACGGGTGCTGAGAATCCGGGCAGGTCGCCGAGCGGAAGTCGTCCCATCTCCTCGCCGAGGCGATCAACTCCGGCTGACCAGCCCGAGCCGAGCACGAGTCCCATGTCGACGCGGGTGAGCCCGAGGCGGGAACGGATGGCATCGGCAGCATCGCGGGCGATGGCCTGGGGGTCGGTGAAATCCGGTGTCGTCATGGGGTCAACCCTAGAGGTTCGTCGTGGTTCGGGCGCGTGAACCCCCGGCTCAGGTGGCCATGTTTTCCGTGTCGAGCCGGGGCACGTGACGTGGCGTGCCGACTCGAGGCCAGGCCAGGTCGAAAAATTTTCTCGATGTCAACAGAAATCGTCTCCCGGCTGAAAGAATGCGGCCATGACGTCCATGGTGATCATTGGTGCTGGTCCGGGAGGCTATGAGGCCGCCAACGTTGCGGCAACTGGTGGCGTTGACGTCACCGTCGTGGAAGAAACCGGTGTGGGCGGGGCTGCCGTTCTCACTGACTGCGTTCCCTCCAAGACCCTCATCGCCACTGCCGAGGTCACGTCCACCCTGCGGCGCGCGCCCGAACTCGGTCTTCGTCACACCGACGCCTTCGACGTCGATCTGGACGCCGTCAATTCCCGGGTACGTCGTCTGGCTCAGGCCCAGTCCGACGACATTGGCCGGGCCTTGGAGCGCAGTGGAGTGCGCGTCATCCGCGGTCGTGCCCGTCTGGCCGCCGGCGCTCCCGGTCACCGGCATCGCGTTGTCATCAATGACGGCGAGACCATCGACGCCGACATCGTGCTGCTGGCCACCGGTACGACCCCGCGTGAGCTTCCGGATGCGCGCTGCGACGGGGACCGCATCCTCACCTGGAAACAAGTGTACTCCTTGAAAGAGATCCCCGAGCATCTCATCGTGGTGGGCTCGGGTGTCACCGGCGCGGAGTTCGCGTCGGCCTATGACTCCCTGGGATGCCGGGTGACCCTGGTGTCCTCGCGTGACCAGGTGCTTCCGGGTGAGGACCCGGACGCGGCTCGGGTGCTGCAGCAGGTCTTCGAGTCTCGCGGCATGGAGGTCCTGTCTCGCTCGCGTGCGGTGTCTGCGGTACGAGACGGCGACGGGGTCGTTGTCGGTCTCGAGGATGGCCGGACCGTGCGTGGGTCCCACGTCCTCATGGCCGTCGGGGCAACGCCGAACAGTTCGGATCTCGGTCTGGAAGAGGTCGGTGTTGCGGTGGGCCCGCGCGGCCACATCAGCGTTGACAAGGTTTCGCGCACCACCGTGCCGGGTATCTATGCCGCCGGGGACTGCACCGGGGTCTTCGCCCTGGCATCGGTGGCAGCCATGCAGGGACGCATCGCGGTCTGGCACGCCCTGGGGCAGGCCCTCCAGCCCCTGGACCTGTCCTTGGTGTGCTCGAATGTCTTCACTTCTCCCGAGATCGCCACGGTCGGTGTGACCCAGACCGACGTCGACTCCGGCAAGGTCCAGGCCCGATCCACCCTGCTCGACCTGTCGACCAACCCGAGGGCCAAGATGCAGGGAATCCACGACGGTTTCGTCAAGCTCTTCTGCCGTCCTGCCACTGGCAACATCATCGGCGGCGTGGTCGTCTCCCCGCGGGCCAGCGAACTCATCCATCCCATCTCGGTCGCGGTGGCCGAGCGGATTCCCGTCGACGCCTTCCAACACGACTTCACCGTCTACCCGTCGCTGTCGGGATCGGTCTCGGAGGCCGCCCGACGATTGCAGACCTTCGTGGCGTGACTTTCGTGACGTGACTTTCGTGATGTGACCTCGTGCAATGATCTCGTGAGGTCGCGCTCCTGACACACAGGACCCCGCGACGCATCGTCAGGGGTCCGGTGTGTTCTCGCGGATCGAGCAGGGTCAGAAGTCGTCGAAGAGAGCCGAGAACAGGCCCAGACCAACCAGGCCCAGCCCGCCGACGGCCAACCCACTGATCACCGGGTCGGACTCGTAACGCCGGTAGTAGCCCTGCACCCACGGGGCATAGTCCGGGCCGGCCTGCCAGTAGGGAAGCTGGGCGCCATTGACGTCGACGGTGCGGATCCACGGGGAGCGTCCCTGCTGAATGCGCTGGGCATCGGCAGCGCATGCCGGAACCTTGCGGGCAACCCCACCGTCCGGGGAGTACATGACGTCGGTGGTCGACGGGCCGTGAGCCGGGTCGAAGAAACACGGCGGGCGCACCTCGGGAATCGGCTCACCATTGGCGCGGGCCTGCACACAGGCGATGGCGTGACGACCCTCCTCGAGGGTTTCGGTGACGAGCGGGATCGAGCGGGTGCCCTTGTCCTGGGCCATCAGCGTCTTTGCGCGGTCGTAGCAGTCCAAGGCCATGTTCCAGTCCTTGCGTCCCTCGGCCGAGACCTCCTTGCCGATCATCTCCATGTCAAGATCGCGCAGGGCCTCACCAAAGGTGGTGACGTCCTCCTCGGTCTCCTTGCGCATCTGCGAGACCTTGGCCTCGATGGCTTGGGCGCGCCGGGCCTCCATCTCGCGGGACTGACGCTGGGCACGTATCAGCGATGCGGTTGTTGCCACAAGTCCCACGAAGAACAGCAGGAAGAGCAGGACGTTACCGGACATGGTCTCCAGAATGCCTTCCGGAACCGACACTCACAAGAAACATGACGCTGTCCACCTCACTCGTCGACGATTTCGCAGATGACCTCGCCGGAGGCGACCGTCGAGCCGACCGTGGCACTGAGGTTGCGGATGATGCCAGAGCGGTGGGCGGCGAGGGGCTGCTCCATCTTCATGGCCTCCATGACGACGATCTGGTCTCCCTCGTTGACCTGCTCCCCCTCGACGACATTGACCTTGACGATGGTTCCCTGCATCGGGGACGCCACCGAGTTTCCGGTTGCCGCGCTGTGACGGCCCGCACGGTTGCGGCGGGTGGGACGACGAGACTTCGTGCTGGGGGCCTGACGGGCGCCGTGCAGGGATCCCGGAATGCTGACCTCGACCCGCTTACCGTTGACCTCCACGACGACCTCGTAGGGGGGCTCGACGTCGGCGGATTCTCCCAGGGACCCGGTGTAGGGCTCGATCGTGTTGTCGAACTCGGTCTCGATCCAGTCGGTGAAGACGCCGAAGTGGCCGTCAGTCGCGGTGAAGGCAGGATCGTTGACCACCGCCCGGTGGAAGGGGATGACCGTCGGCATGCCGTCGATGACGATCTCGTCGAGGGCCCGGGCGGCGCGGGCCAAAGCCTGCTCGCGGGAATCCCCGGTGACGATGAGCTTGCCGATGAGGGAGTCGAAGGCTCCCGGAACCGTCATGCCGGAATGGTAGCCCTCGTCCACGCGGACTCCGGGGCCGCACGGAGGCTGCCACGAGGTCAGGGTGCCGGGGGCGGGCATGAATCCCATGCCGGGATCCTCGGCGTTGATGCGGAACTCGAAGGAGTGGCCGCGCAGTTTCGGGTCCTCAGGCTCGAGGTGGCCGCCCTGGGCGACGTGGAACATCATCTGCACCAGATCGACACCGGCGACCTCCTCGGAGACCGGATGCTCCACCTGCAGTCGGGTGTTGACCTCCAGGAAGCTGATGGTGCCGTCCAGGCCGACGAGGAACTCGCAGGTTCCGGCACCGACGTATCCGGCCTCCTTGAGGATGGCCCGGGAGGACTCGTAGAGACGGGTCATCTGCTCGTCGCTGAGGAACGGGGCCGGGGCCTCCTCGACGAGTTTTTGGTGACGACGCTGCAAGGAGCAGTCACGGGTCGAGATGATCTGCACCGTGCCGTACTGGTCGGCGATGCACTGGGTCTCGACGTGACGCGGCTTGTCGAGGTAGCGCTCCACGAAACACTCGCCGCGTCCGAAAGCGGTGACGGCCTCGCGGACGGCCGACTCGTAGAGATGGGTGACCTCGTCCATCGAGCGGGCAACCTTGAGACCTCGGCCGCCGCCACCGAAGGCCGCCTTGATGGCGATCGGCAGGCCATGTTCCTTGGCGAACTCGACGACCTCCTCGGGGCCGTCGACCGGATCGGCGGTACCGGGAACGAGCGGGGCGCCGACCTTCTGGGCGATGTGACGGGCCTGCACCTTGTCCCCGAGGACCCGGATGGCTTCTGGCGGCGGACCGATCCAGATGAACCCGGCGTCGACGACAGCCTGGGCGAAGTCGGCGTTCTCGGAGAGGAACCCGTAGCCGGGGTGGATCGCGTCAACCTCGGCTCGACGGGCGATGTCGAGGATCTTCTCGCCGTCAAGGTAGGTCTGAGCGGGGATGACGCCGTTGAGGGCGAAGGCCTCGTCGGCAAGTTTGACGAACAATCCCTCGGAGTCGGAGTCCGCGTAGACAGCCACGCTCGCGATACCGGCATCCTTGGCGGCACGGATGACGCGTACTGCGATCTCGCCACGGTTGGCGACCAGTACCCGCTTGATGGTCTTGTCCACGGTTCCTCCCATCGGATCTCGGGGCCAAGCGCCCCTCATGGCGAGTCTAAGGGGTCAACGGTCGTTGCATGGCCACGGTCCACCTCTTCCGGACCCGATGATGCACCAGCGAGGTCGCGTGGTACCTGCGGAAGATCCGATGATGACGGCACGATGTGGTGGCTCCTGGCATCTGAATGACCGGGATCGCCACCACGAATACGCCGCCAGGTCGCCGTGGTTCCGCGAGGGTGGCTCGGCAACCGCTAGCCTGACGATTATGGCGACACCGCAGTTCATCGTGGACCTCAGACGTCACATCGGGCACGAACGGTTGTGGCTGTCCGGTAGTTGCGCCGTCGTGCTTCGTGAGGGCTCACGCGGACCCCAGGTCCTCCTCGTCCAACGCGCCGACACGGGGGCGTGGACACCGGTCTGCGGAATCATCGAACCGGGAGAGCGGCCTGACCAGGCCATCCTCCGGGAGATTCAGGAAGAGACCGGGGTTGCGGCAGAGATCCTCCGCCTGGTCCGTGTCAATGTCGCCGCCCCCATCACCTACCCCAACGGCGACCGCTGCCAGTTCCTCGACCACGAGTTCCTGTGCCGGTGGGTCAGTGGGGAGCCTCGAGTGGGCGACGATGAATCGACCCGGACAGGTTTTTTCGATGTCGACGAGCTGCCCGAGATGGCTGCCCGCCATCGCCGTTGCATCGAGGTCGCATTGCACCCATCTGATGACGTCATCTTCAGCTCGGACGCGGATGCCGACGGCACCGACCGCAAGGAAACCCCATGAGCCTGTCTCAACTGTCCTCCCGAGTGTGGCGGGACGGGGAGGTTGTTGCCGAGTCGATCCCCTTGGACACTCTGAGCAACGAACTTGCCGACAACCACACGCTGAGCTGGTACGACCTCACCGATCCCGATCACGAGGACATCGACACCCTCGCCGAAGAACTCAATCTGGACTTCCACACCGTCGAGGATGCTCAGGCCCCCGGAGAGCGTCCCAAGGTCACCCGTTACCCCGACCATCTGTTCCTGACGACCTACGCCGCGACCATCGGCGAGACGGATGATCCCAACAGCCGTCTCATCGTTTCCCAGGTGTCGGTGTGGGTATTTGCCCATGGTGTCATCAGCGTCCATCGCGACGATCTACCCGAGATCACGGAAGTGCTCAACCGGCTCGACGCCAACCCCGATCTGGTCTCGAACGGCCCGATGGGTGTCGTCCATGCCATTCTCGACGTGCTTGTCGATGGTCACTTCGACACGGCCCAGCACTTCGATGACGTCGTCGAGCAGGTCGAGGACCAACTCTTCGACGACTCGATCGACACCCAGAAAGTGCAGAAGCGGGTGTACCGGCTGCGCAAGGAGCTGGTGCAGTTCCGGCGAATCGTGCTTCCGATGCGCGAGATCGTCTCGACGATCAGCCGTCCGAGTAGGGAAGCCGTCGCTGTTCCCCGAGTTCTCGAGCCATACTTCAACGATCTGTACGACCACTCCATGCGCGTCTCGGAATGGTCCGATTCCCTGCGAGACCTCGTCGCAACGATCTTCGAGACGAATCTGTCCATCCAGGACGCCAAGCTCAACGCCGTCATGAAGAAGCTGGCCGGGTGGGCGGCCATCATCGCCGTCCCGACCCTCATCACGGGGTGGTTCGGGCAGAACATCCCCTTCCTGGGTGATGGCCGACCGCTGGGGTTGTGGATCTCGGTCGGGCTCATCGTGGTGTCGAGCGTCGTGCTCTATCTGGTTTTTCGGAAGGAAGACTGGATCTGAGTAGGCCAATAGGCGTCTGACAGTGCAGAACTCTCGTCCTTAGATTGCATCAACTAGGGTGAGACTGCATGCCGTACCGGCACATGTGAGACACCCCGCGGCTGGACAGATCGTGCTGGCCGCCGACGACAAGCTCGCGGCCTATGCGCAGCGTGCGGTGAACGACATCCAAGACGGCTTGATTCCCAGTCGGCTCGGTTCTGCCGCCCATGCCTGGCCAGCGGCCAGCGGGGCTGCATATTCTCCTCCTGCAGGGTTCTCGACGTCGCCCGGTCGACCGGGGCCCTCGCGCACCCGTGGTTGTCACGGTCTCGGAGAATGAAGGGCTACTAGTGGGTAATTCCTAACCCGGTGTGCACTCAAAGGGAGCCTGACCCGGTTCTCCGAACACTGATTCTGAGGTGATGGTGGCCTCAGGGAAGGAGCTCGTGATGCCTGTTGCGAAGTCGCCGGAGTTCCGGCGTCGTGCCCTGGAACTGGCCGACCATCGCGAGCCGGTGCGAAGAACCTGGCCGGATCGGGTCCTGTAAGAGATTCTCTAACTAGCCGAGAAGCGCGCTTTCGCTGGGGCTGGTCTCAGGCGGCGATATGGATCGTGGCTCCTGCCACGCGGAAGGCTTCTAGGGCCGCGTCAGGTGCGTCTGGGGTGGTGACGAGATCGTCGATGTCGTCGATCTGCCCGAATCGGAAACTGGAAGTTCTGGACAGTTTGTCGCCTGTGACGGCCAGGATAGTGCGGTTCGTGGAGTGAAGGATGGCTCGTTTCACTTGGGCGTCCTGGTGGGTGGTTACGGTGAGGCCAGTGCCGGGTGCCGCAGAGCACGCGCCCACGACGGCGATATCGGCGCGGAATCCGTCCAGGGCCTGAAGGCATGAGGCGGCTTCGTAACGGAGGCTCTCCGCCATGACTGTGCCACCTGGTGTGGCGACCGTGGCTGTCCCGGTAGCGGCGAGGGGCAGGGCTGCACGCAACGAGAGACACAGTGCCGTCACGGGTTGGCCTCGCAGGGCCTCGGCCACGGCCGCCATGGTCGAA
This sequence comes from Cutibacterium equinum, assembly GCF_028021195.1. Lineage (NCBI taxonomy): Bacteria > Bacillati > Actinomycetota > Actinomycetes > Propionibacteriales > Propionibacteriaceae > Cutibacterium > Cutibacterium equinum. Next base: position 1,707,519 of record NZ_CP115668.1, on the reverse strand, counting down.
CCGTTGTCGATCACCACCGCCATGTCGTCATCAACCAGATCTGCGACGGCATGGGCGATGGAAGCCTTGCCCCCCGCGTTCTCGGCAGCTCGCAGTGAGTACGGCATCGGTGCTCCCCGCAATGCCACCGCCACGGCCCCACCGTGGACCTTGCGGAGTTGCCCGTGGCCTTCCAGGTCAGTGAGGTCGCGCCGGATCGTCGCCGGGGACGCCCCTGTGAGTTCGACGAGTGACTCGACGGAGGTCGGGAACGGGCCCAGCGCCCTGATGATCATTCTCTGACGAAATACTCGTTGCACATGATTATTTCATCATAGATGCTGGAGGCATGACACATCTGTGGAACCGAATCTGGGCCGTACTCACCACACGTGGGACGACTGTCACGGCGAGCGTGTGCCGCCAGTTGAACGGTCAGGCAGGGGATGGCCATGGCGCGTGACGCGCTGCTCACCGGGATCCGGGCGGTTCTGCTCGACATGGACGGAACGTTGGTGGATTCCACCGAAGCCGTGGAGTCCATCTGGACCGCATGGTCACGTCGCAACGGCATCGTTCCTGCCGATGTGTTGGCCTACTGCCATGGCAGGGACGTGGCCTCAACGGTCACGCACTTCCTGCCCCAACTGTGCCAGGAAGAGGTCCGGGCGATGGTCGCCGACCAGCTCGATGCCGAATGCACACAGCTGGGCACCGTGAGACCAGTCACTGGAGGCCACGAGCTTGTCGGTTGGCTCGAAGGCCGCTCGATGGCATGGGGCGTCGTCACCAACGCTCCCCGTCGGCTCGCCCTCGCCCGGCTCGGCGCAGCGGGCTTTGCTCCGTCCCTGTTGGTCGCGTTCGAAGACGTCGAGCACGGTAAACCAGCCCCCGACGGGTACATCCAGGGCAGCCAGCGTTGTGGGGCCGTTCCTGCCCAGACTCTGGCCGTCGAGGACTCCGAGCCGGGCCTTGCAGCAGCACGCGCTGCCGGGACGGTCGTCGCGGCCGTGGGAGGACGCACCGACGCCGACCTGGTGTGCCACGACCTCCACGACCTGCGCAACCGACTCACTGGAGCCATCCAGTGACAGCACTGAGACTCCACCGGCCGTGAATGTCCGCGTCTTGCAAGCTCTCGGCGAGGAGGCAGTGCTGAACAGGCATCACACCAGCGAGCCTTCGCCGCGGCAAGGGGCAGAACGATGGCCGCTGAGCATCGTGCTGATGCCACCACCTGAAGCCAGTCAGGCACTGGACTCCCTGACCCAGACAGCGGTGGATCTGGCCGGCCCCACACACCTCCGCAGCGGCGCCCAAGGTTGCGCACACATCACAATCAGAGCCTTGGAAAACCGGCGACCCGTACCACCTGGAGATCCCCTCGCTATGAGGTGTGCGCGCGCGTTGGACCGAGCCTGTGCCCAGCACCCTCCCCTCACCATGAGACTCGAACAACTCGTGCTGACACCCGGTGGCGTCCTCGCCGTCCTTGATCCGACCGGCGGGGATGCAGACCAGTTCCGAACGTATACCCTCGGCCGCGAACTCGGTCCCGACGCCCACAGAGAAGGACCCATCAGTCAGCGAGACCTCTGGTACGCATCACTGCTCCATTTCCGCGGACCAATTCTCCAACCCCACGAGCTGGTCACCTGGGTCCGATCGCATCCAACTTCCACCGCATGGACCTTCCCAAAGGCGACCCTGTGCACTTACCGAACTACCACAACCGCCATGCTCCCCAACACCATCCACACGGCAGCCTTCCGACAAGTGTTATGACCGCGCTGGTCGAGTTGGTGGCACGGCCGCCTTGGTGCGGTCATCAAGCGCCCCAACCCGCAGGTTTCAGAGTGTCCTACAAACGGTGTAACTGGCTCCGGGCCATGCCCCCGGGCTGTGGGAATGTGGAATCCAGCATGGGCTGAAGGAAACGAGATGATCAGGACCATGGCCAGGAAGAACTACTCGATGAAGTTTTCGTCAGCCGACCGTTGACTTGTACGAGACCACCCCGGACGCGACGTTGAAGCAGGTCGCCGCTGACCTGCGTCGTCCGGGGAACGTTCGCGTTGTGGGTCAAGGACGTGGGCAACGGGGTGCGGACGAACAACGCGACGGCCGCGGCGGTCGCTGGGGAGTCGATGGCGGCGCGGCGCGCCCGGTTGGAGGCCGAGAACGCGCGGTTGCGCGCTGACAAGGCCAAGGTGGAGACCGAGTGCGACATCCCGCGTAAGGCGGCCAAATATTTCGTCGGGGAGACGAACTGGTGAACCGCTTCCAGTTCGTCACCGACCACCAGGCCACCCAATTCGGTGAAGCGGTTGTGCCACGTGCTGGAGCTGTCCCGCTCTGCGTTCTACACCTGGCAGAAAGCAGCCCCCGCCTGCCAGCAGCGCTGGAGCCGACGAGCAGTTCGGCGATCTGTTGATGCGGGACTTCACCGCCACCGCGTCGAACCAGCGCTACGTCGGTGACATCACTTACCTGCTGCTGGCCGGTGGTGGGAACCCGTATCTGCCCTGCCATCGACTGCTACCCCCGCAAACTGGCAGGCTAGACCGTCGCGGACCACATGCGCACCGAACTGGTCGAAGACGCGCTGAAAGCCGCCTGCGCGGAGCGCGGCAGCATCAGTGGCGCGATCCTCCACAGCGATCACGGGTCAGTCGACACGTCGATGGCCTACGTCACATTCTGCCGGACACTGGGTGTGGCCCAGTTCATGGATGCTGTCGGGACGAACTCGGACCACACAGTCTAACCGAGTCATTCAACGCCAGCCTAAAACGCGAACTCTTCACTGGAAACCCCACGTTCGCGGGGCCGGAGTTGCGTCGCCGCCAAGTGCTCCGCTAGGTCATCAGTAGCGAGCGGCCACAGCGGCAACCACATCTGTTCCCATTGTGTGGCCTCGGCCTCGATCATGATCCCACTCTAACTTCATCTCTGACCATGGGCAATGTACGCCACGAAAGCCAAGTCAGATAGTTCCGGGGTCTGGGGGTCCCCCAGGGGGATCCTTCCGTAGGAGCGAAGCGACTTCCGCTACACCGCCAGCTCACTCCGCCCCTGCCCTGCCCACTGCCGCCCCTGTGAGGCCCTTCGAGGTCTGGTAGTCATCCTTTCTCGCGTGTGGGGCTGTGCGGGCTTCTAAGCCCCTCTAGAGGGCCGCACAGGGGCGAGTACTGGGGCCCTGATGCTGGCGCGCATCTGGGTACAGAGCTGGGCTTGTTGGGCACTGTCCTTCGGACCGTGGAGGTCGACGGAAGCGAGTGCTCACCCCCGCACACAATGAGGACATGTCACCAACCGAGAAAATCTGACACACCTAGTGCATTCTTTGGGCCGAGACGCTCTTGACGGCCTCAATAGCGGTGATGACAGTGTGTGTTCTATGAACGTATGCTGGTGTGTATGCGGTTGCTGATTCATCCGAATGCCACCAAGCACGGTGTGGGTGCGGAGCAGATTCGGCAGGCGTACGAGACGGGTTCTGGTGGTGCTCGAGTGCGTCGGGGTGATGAGGATGCCGAGCCGGTTTGGTGGGCGACGATTGGGTTCGATGGCGCGGGTCGGTCAATCGAATTGGTGTTCGTGCGCGGTGTTGACGGGTCCGTGCTCGTGATCCACGCGAACTGGTTGACGAAGGGTTTTCTGGCTCAGATGAGGAGGGCGAGATGAGCGAGTTTGTGGCCGACAATGGTGTTCGAGTTACCAACGAGATGGTGCACCGGTGGGCGAGTGAAGCCGAGTCGGGGTTTGAAGGGTTGCAGGTCGAGCCATTCGAGGGGCGGCCCTGGGATGACATCGAGACCGAACCCCTGGAGCCTCACACGATTCGAGTCAGTGCCACCGTGTGGCGGTTGATCGAACAGGATGCATCCCGGCAGGGCATAACCGTGTCCGCGTGGACTCGCCAGGCACTTACCCGTGAGGTCACCCAGACCCTCAAAGCCAGCTGAGCCCTAATCGGTGCGCATACGCTGGATGATGGAGACAAGGTGATCGTGTCCCATGCGATGCAGCCTGAGACAGCCGCCCTGGAAGCTGCTGGCAAAAGCTCCGTGAACCTAATATGTAGTATTCTGCCTGCATGAAAAGAGTATTTTCTATTCCTGTCCTTGTTCTTGTAGGCTCCGCAGCCCTCTCCATGTCCCCCCTGGTGTCTTATGCTGCCCCGGTTGAAAATGGTTCACAGACTGAGATGAGGGCCGACGTAAAAACTGGAGAAGTTAAGGCTGCCGATGGGAAATCCGACGCCAATACCGCCTACTTTATTGACGTAAACACCGGCGATGAGGTTTCTTCGACACAAATTGTAGGAACGGATAGGGCCTACAGGAGGGGCAACTGCGGTTCCAGTGACGCTTGCTGGATGTCTGGTTACCCGATTGGTGACTTCGCATTCTTCAACAAGGGCACTACTACAGGATACTTCCCTCAGCGCCAGTCCTTCTATAGCGGCAAATATTACGCTAAAATCTGTTGGCTTAACGGATCTAAAACTGTGTGTTCCAAGAGCTATGTTCCCCCCAATAGCACCGTTTATATAACCGGAAATAAAGGGGCTCCTGTAACCGGGAAAAGCGTCACTCTTAAGTGAACTCTTCTGGAGTCTCATTCATGACGCGGATTCTTCGGCTTCGCTCATGCGGGAACCCTCCCGGGGACACCCCGGGACCCCCGATCATCTGACTCGGTAGCGCGAGGCCTACTCTCGGCAGTCGAGACATCAGCGCAGCGTCTAGTTCTGGATCCAGTCGTACTGCGACTGTACGAGAAGGCCCCTTCCCCATTGGAGGGCGTCCGGGACGAGCGCGCCGCATCGCATGGGATGACTAGCACTTGCTCGTCATCGAACACCAGCCCAACCAACTCGAACCAGCGCCCTGCATCATCACAACACACACGCAACATGCGCCCCGGGCGAAATAGGTGCGTTGTAAGCCTCGGCTTACAACGCACCTATTCAATAGGGTTATTCTAATGTGAATCAGCCTCTTCAATCCTACTAGTCAGAGCTCATAGTCTCTTTTCGCCTCGCTCGCGCGAACCGGAAATAACATGATTCATGTTCTTGCATCCTTCGTACAAGAAACCAAGCGCTAGAAGCCCCAACAGCACATGCTCCCAACGAGACAGCTGGATCATTCTTCCCGTTGTCAGCCACTCGATAACGGGAACTCCAATAGAGATTGCTATCAGCAGCTGCACAACCGGCTTATAAAGCTTGCTCTTCACGTCAAACCTCCTGCATCTCTTTTTTAATTAGAAACCCATGGCCGCCTTGCAGGGTGCCAGGAAATCAAGTCCGACAACCGCAGCGATCAGGTCTGCCGCATCTTTTGCCTCAACGCCCTTCAATTTGCGGAACTTCTTGAGGATTTGGATCGTCTTGGCAACACCACGTCGCTTCACGATTCCGATGGCTTTAACGGCGATAGCTCGCGCTCTACCTGCTGGGATAACGTAGCTTACTACGAATGCTCCTAATTGGGCAGTACATTGGACCCAGTTCATAGCACCACCCATCGGGTGAGCAACATGTCCATGCATTTTTGAATGCATGCTTGTCAACTCATCCTCTGACTGGATAAGTAGCTGCTCGCGTTCCATTTGAGCACGCGTTTCAGCATCCATCCGGTAAGCCACAACATTTCCTGAAGAATCACGATCTGCAGTAAACCCAAGAAACCGTAGCTCGGCATCCGAAGCGTGTTCTACATCAATCGCAGCGATGTGACTCAGGAGGTCAACGTCGCTCTGAGTAAGTTCACCGTCGGCTGAGGTAGCACTGATAACAGGGTTACTTGCGGGCTCGAGCGCTTGGGCACTGAGAACGCCTGTCGTTGACAGGCAAACACTGACTGCGAGAGTTGCAATCAGAGACTTCTTTGGAATCAGCAACGTAAACCTCCTCGTTTAAGTGTTGCCAGGGTGGACAGGAGTCTAGGGCCTGCAGGGTCCAGTAGCAGGGTCCTGGCGGCTGCGGGTTCCCGATAGTGTGTCGCGTCGTTATGGGCGTGGTGATGCCCGCCCGTCGATCGTGATGGGTGATGGTGCTTGCCCTAGTGGGGTCCACTGTGACACGGGTGACACTGGGGGTCCGACCACTGTGACACGGGTGTCACTTTCCCCCAAACCCCCTTATCAAGGAAGAACCATCATTAACCCCCCGTACCCCCCTACGCCCGGTCGCCTCGAGTGCGACGCCCGGGCCGGACGGGCCGGACGGGACCGATGAGGCATCGATGGCGGCGGCCGGGCCGCTTGCCCCTGAATGCCCCTCACCGGCTCTCTGTGGCCCCTCTCAGCGCATCTCAGGTTCGGGGCTAAGATTTGTACCCCCGCCCCCTGAAAGGATCTCAAAGCGGCTTCTACGCCCGGAAGGGACCCTTGGCCTGCTGCTTGCGTCTCTGTGTGCCCCTCTCAGCGCCTCGCAGGGACTTCTGCGTACTTGTTGCCCAGGTGCGGGGTTTCGGGGGCTCAGGGGGGCGGTGGAAGAAGGGAAGTCGCTTCGCTCCTACGGAAGGATCCCCCTGGGGGACCCCCAGACCCCGGAATTATCTGACTTGGTTCGTGGCGCACATTGCCTAAGGGGTGTCAGTTGTGTGTCTGAATCTGGTCGCGGAGGGTGCGTTGGGAGGGCGTTAGTAGTTCCTCGGGCATGTGGGTGACTTTGAGGGCTTCCAGGGCGGCGCGGTCGTCGGCGCTGATGTGGGTCTGTGCGTGGTTGCGTCCGGCTGTCGTGGCGAGTTTGGTGTTAGCTACGTCGGTGCCGACGGCGCCACATATGGGGCACTCCCACCGCACGCCAGCGCCGGAAGGTAAAACCACCGCGTCGAGAACTTTGCCGTTCAGGTACTCGCGACGGAGACGAGACCATTCCCGAGTCCACGCTTTTTTCTGCTCGCCGTACGTGCTCATGACACTTCATCAAGGTCGATGTCGAACAACGTTGGACCCTTGGCGGCCTCCTCAGCTTCACGAGCACGCTCCTTGCGAGCACGGAACGCGCGTCGTCGCGCGGTCGATGGGTCGATGCCGAAATGCCTGCCGGTCTCTGACCACGAATGATGTTCGTCGTCGTGGTAGGCGCGCATGGCTTCACGTTCGTCGGCCTTTTCCTGGAGCCACTGGTCACGCGGCACGGATGTCCATCGTTGGATACTGCGCGTTGAGAGGCCGGTGATTTCTGCAGCCTCTTTGGTCGTGCGACCGTTGCGCGGTACACGGAAGTCACTCATAGCTTCTCCAGCTTCTCGTTACGAATACGGCGCCGGGTAGCCCCGCTTGCGGGGCCTCCTTTGCGGCCTCCTTTGCGGCCGCGGGCGGATTGGATGGTGGTGAAGGTGGCTTGTGTGGCTGTGCTGGATTGGATCCACAAACGGGACTCCGTAGTGATCCAGCTGGTGATGGATCGGGCGATGCACGCGGCTTCGGAGTCGGGCAACGGTTCGGTGTAGTCGGCGTTGAGGGCGGCCACGTGGGCGGTGATCGCGCGGCCCAGGTCGGCGGTGTCGGCGGGGGTGGGGTGTTCGTGGCGTAGGCGGATGCGTCGTGCTTCCTGGTACGCCCACACACGAGCGGTCTCGAAGATCGCGCAGTTACGGCCCAGACCTGCCGGATTTTTCCGGCGGGTGCGTCGCCATGAAGGGGCCGGCATGAACCCGTGGGCGTCGAGGCCGGCGTGCAGCTCGTCAAGGTCGTAGAGGTGGTTGGTGATCCAGTGAGTGTCCCAGGCGGGGTGCTCGGGATTTTTGGTGATGAGCCCGGAGTAGCCGGCGTCCCCGTCGACGGATCGCCGGAGTCCTTCGGTGACAGCAGCGGCGTAGGTGTAGGGCCGGGTGTACTTGTGCGTGATGTGGGTGTCTTTGAGTGCCTTGTTGAAGGCTTTGGACCGGTAGCAGGAGCCGTTGTCGGTCAGGACCCGCTTGACGGTGATGCCCTGGCTGGCGAACCAGGCCTTGGCCCTGGTCCAGAACCCGGCGGCGGTGTCCTTGCGCTCATCGCTGAGGACCTCGACGTAGGCCAGGCGGGAGTGGTCGTCGACGGCGTTGTGGATGTAGTGATACCCACCCCCGCTGGCGGATCGGCCACGGTTGCGTACTCCTTGGGCGCGTCCGACCATGCGGTGGCCGCCGCCGTCGGGGATCCGGCCTTGTTTCTTGATGTCGACGTGGACCAGCGAACCGGGGGTGTCGTGTTCGTAGCGGACGGGTGTGGGCTGGGCGCGTAGCCGGGCGCCGGTGGCCTTGTCGATCCAGGTCAGGGGTGGGCATCCGTAGCGTTGCAGGATCTTGCCGACGGTCGAGACGCTGAGGTGCTGGTGGCGTAGGTGGTAGGCGATGCGTGCTGGGCCCCACTGGTGGGTGATGCGCAATCCCACCACCCGTCGTTGCGTGCGACGGCAGACCCGTCGGGGCTGGTAGTGGGGTCGGCTGGAGTGATCACGCATTCCGGCCGGCCCGTGGGCGCGGTAGCGCTGTGCCCAGCGTTGGGCCGTGGTGACGCTGACGTTGAAGCGTTCGGCGGCCCGACGCAGGGGCCAGCCATCCTCGACGATGCAGCAGGCCAGGCGCAAACGTCCGGTTTCGGACAACGGGGCATTACGGTGGGTCATGAGGGCCTCTTGAAAGTCGTGCTTTGTGTGGTAGCAACACACTCCACCCAGAGGCCCTCGCCCGTGTCCAGCCAGAGCTGTCTCTGACCAGCCCGATGTACCTAACCTGTGTGGTGGTTACAACTAGGTGCTGCGTACCGGTTGAGGGGCGCGCCAAGCGCCAATTGAGACTCATCCTGATTCCACGTCCAAAGCGCGAGCGAACGGCAGCGAGACCAATAGGAAAATGGCCACTAACCCCAATGCGCATAAGATTCCGAGCCTGCTGGCCAGAAATCCAAACACTGGTGGCGCTAAAAAGAAAGCGGCGTACGCGAAAGAGGAAACAATCCCCACCGAGCGGGTTCCAAAATGTCCGACGTGCAGCCCCCATGTAACTCAAAGGACCGTGGACGAACCGGAAGGGATCTTGTCGGCTTCAGTAATGAGCTTTCCCACGGGAATCCTCAATCAAGTCCTCGATGAGGCGACTCGGCCTGACAGGTGGGAAGGTCATCGCCCTCATCGAGCCCAATGACGCGAGGAAGCCGACCTTGCTGGCCGTCATGGCCCGGTTGCAGAAGCCGTCGGCCGGGACGGTAGCCGTTGACGGGATCGACGTTCACCGGGCCGATTCGTCCACGATCGCCTGCAAGCTCGCCGTGCTTCGCTTCGTCAGTCCGAATCGGTGAGTTGGACCGTCAGTCCGAGGTCGTCTTCCTCGACGACCCCCTTGGCAACCCGACGTGAGGCACATGGTTGAGGTCATGTCGACGGCCAGGTCACTGTCGATAGAGCATCTGGCCGCTCCCCGCCACATGCGCGTCCCGGCCAGCCGGATAGACGACACGCTGATTGCCGCGTACTACTTCATCCCACCTGAGAGGACGGTCAAGGACGAGTCCTGGCGACGCCGCCATGGGCGGTTCCGTCAATTTCAGACGGTGTCATGGTCACTCCCCGGCAACTCCCGACATCACCGGGCAAGGCTCCTAGACTGGCTGATGTGACGAAGATTGCACTAGCCATTGCCGGATCTGAGGCATCCGGTGGCGCCGGAGCCCAGACCGACCTCAAAACCTTCCACCAGCTCGGGGTGTTCGGATGCACGTCCCTGACCTGCATCGTCTCCTTCGACCCCAACAACGACTGGGGGCACCGATTTGTGCCGGTTGATCCGCAGGTCATCCACGATCAGATCGAGGCCGCCGTCGCTGTTCACGGCCACATCGACGCCGTCAAGATTGGCATGCTCGGCACCCCGACGACCATCGGAATCGTCGCCGAGGCCCTGGAGACATACAACTTCCCCAAGGTCATCGTTGACCCGGTCCTCATCTGCAAGGGTCAGGAAGCCGGCGCCGCCCTCGACACCGACAACGCCCTGCGCGAGCAGATCCTGCCGCACGCCGACGTCATCACCCCGAATCTTTTCGAGACCCAGACCCTCGCCGGGGTTGACGAGATCACCTCGGTCGAGGCCCTCAAGGATGCTGCCAAGAGGATCGGTGACCAGGGGGTTCCGGTCGTCATCGCCAAGGCCGGCACCTTGCTGGACACCGGCACCGCCCTGGACGTCTACTACGACGGCCACGACTGCGAGGTCCTTGAGGTTCCCGCCGTCGGTCAGGAGCGCGTCTCTGGTGCTGGCTGCACCCTCGCTGCCGCAATCACCGCTGAGATGGCCAAGGGGGTCAGCCCGCTGGAGGCGGCGCGCACCGCCAAGCAGGTCGTCGTCTCGGCCATCGAGAACCGGATGCACGGCAACGCCCCGTTCGACTGCGTCTACCAAGGTCATTACCAGGCGTGATCAGTGACGGTGGCCCCGGCGGATGTCAACCGGGGCCGCGTCCTGCCCGGTCCGCCATGATCACGGCGGTCGCGTCGGGTCAGTGTCGGAATACCGGGCGTACCGACAGCTCCTCGATCATGGCCTCCGGGCTGGCCTCCAGAGCGGCACGAACGGTGACGGCGACCGATTCGGGGCGCAGATGCTGCGAGGCGTCGTAGGGACGACCGGCCTGGGTTTGCAATTCCACCTGCATGTCGGTGTCGACACGACCCGGGTGGATCGACGTCACCCGAACCACGCCACGCTCCTCCTCGCGCAGGGCGTGGGTGAGGGCACGCAGCGCGTACTTCGAGGCCGCATAGACCCCACCACCAGCCGGCGTCCGCAAGAAACCAGACCCGGAATTGATCATGACGATGTCGCCGTGGCTGTCCCTCAGCAGGGGTAGCACGAGACGAGTGAGGTCGGCGACAGCGACGACGTTGATCTCCAGCACCCGGCGCCACTCCTGGCGAGTCTGGGATGCGATGTCACCGGGGAACGCGGCGCTCACCCCGGCGCTGTTGACGAGGACGTCGAGGCTGTCCAGCTGGGAGACGGCCGCCGCGGTGGCCTCCTCGTCGGCCAGATCGGCGACGAAGGGGGAGGCGTCAGGCAGTTCTGAGACGACCTTCTCGACGGCCTCGCGGTGGCGTCCCGCCACGATGATGTGGTGGTCGCGTCCCAGCTCCTGTGCGATCGCCCGTCCGATGCCGCGCGTCGCCCCGGTCACAAGGACTGTCTTGGTGTGGTGGTCGGTACGTGAAGTTTTCGAGGTTGTGGGGGTTTTCATGACGCCACGGTACCCGTCTTGCCAGCACGCCACGTCGGGGTGTGGTTGGCTACCGTCATGGCAGAAAGCACGTGCGATGTCAGATCCGAAGTTGGGCGGTTGCGCAGAGTCATCCTGCATCGGCCCGGCGACGAATTGCGCAGACTGACCCCTCGCAACAACGACAAGCTCCTGTTCGACGCGATGCCGTGGGTCGACCAGGCCCAGCGTGACCACGACATTTTCGCGTCGATCCTGGAAGAACGGGGTGTCGAGGTCCTCCTGCTCGCAGATCTCCTGTGCGAGACCCTCGACGACGAGGTTGCCAGGCGCCAGGCCCTTGACGATCTGCTCACCGATTTGAGATACGGCGACGGGCTGCGCAGCTACCTGCGCCAGCGTCTGTCGGAATTGTCCAGCCAGATGCTGGCGAAAGTGCTCATGGCCGGCCTGTCCAACGGTGAATTGGCCGCCGTCGAGCCCGCCGCGCCTCGCAGCCTCGTGACGAGTCTGCTGGCTGCCGAGGATTTCATCATAGACCCGCTGCCCAACCTGCTCTTCACCCGCGACTCCAGCGTCTGGGTGGGAGACCGTCCCGCCGTGACCTCCTTGACGATGCCGGCCCGTCGTCGCGAAACCCAGCTCACTGACCTCATTTACCGTCACCATCCGAGCTTCCGGGGACACAGCGACTGCTACGGCTGGCGGTTGGAGCATCTGGAGGGTGGAGACGTCATGCATCTGGGCCCACAGGTGATGGCGATTGGAGTGGGGGAGCGCACCACCCCCGCGGGGGCCGAGCGTCTTGCTCGTAGCGCCTTCGAGCTGGGGGTGGCCCGCACTGTGCTAGCCGTGCCGATCCATCAACAGCGCGCCACCATGCACCTGGACACTGTGTGCACCATGGTCGACGTCGATGCCGTCGTCATGTACCCGCAGGTCGCGGACAGCTTGATGGCCGTTCCGCTCACTCCTGACGGCGACGACATTCACATCGGTGAGCCGGCACCATTCCTCACCGCCGCTGCCGATGCGTTGGGTATCGACCGGATGCGCGTCATCGACACGGGTCTTGACCCCGTGACTGCCGAGCGCGAGCAGTGGGATGACGGCAACAACACCCTGGCCCTGGCCCCGCGTGTGGTGGTGGCCTACGAGCGCAACACGAACACCAATGCTCGTTTGGAGGCCGCCGGCATCGAGGTGCTGACGATTCCGAGCTCGGAGCTGGGGTCGGGACGTGGCGGCCCACGGTGCATGTCGTGCCCGGTGCTGCGTGACGAGGTGTGAGGCGACATCAGCTAACATCACCGGCATGAAGTCCAGAGCAGTGCTGGTAGCGACGGCCCTGCTCGTTGTGGCAGGGTGCGCTCCCTCGCATCAGGCAGCCGTGCCCACCCCGGATGCCGGTTCACCCACCCCGGCACCGGCTGGGGCGCAGACCTTGGCGGGACTCGGGTTCGAGAATGGTCCGCGGAACTTCCGTGTGCCCCAGGGACTGGACGTCACCATGCGTGTCGATCACGCCAACAACATCACCCTGCTCACCGAGCCCGACACCTCGGGAAGGGTGCACGACTTCCTGGCAGCCAACTTGGCGGCATCGGGGTTCGTGGTGACCGGGGATGGCAACGGGTCATTGACATTCACCTCGAACCGACCCGACACCCAGGGGTGGACGGGTGCGTTCACATCCTCCGACGAGGCCGCCGGGCTGACCCTGCGGCACGGCTGAGTTTGCGGCACGGCTGAGTCTGGTTTCGCGCTGGACGATGCCGCGCCGCAGGTACGGACTCAGGACAGGTGTCCGCCCTTGGGGCCGTTCCACAGCGAGGACCACTCGACGTCGAGGTCCATGAGCATTTGGCGCACCAGGGGCAGGGAAATCCCAGTGACATTGTGGGGGTCGCCGTTGATACGGGTGATGAAGGCGCCGCCCAGGCCGTCGATGGTGAAGGCACCAGCCACCTTGGCCGGCTCTCCGCTGCTGACGTAGGCGTCGATCTCGGCGTCGGTGAGGTCGGCGAAGGTGACGACCGTCTGGCCGACGCGGGTCTGCTCCCGGATCTGGCCCTCCTCGATGACGGCGACGTGGTGTCCACTCACGAGGACCCCTTGGTGACCTCTCATCCGGCGCCACCACTGCCGGGCACGCTCAGCGGTGTGGGGTTTTCCAAGGATACGTCCGTCAAGATCGAGGACGGAGTCGCAGGCCACCACGATCGTCCGGTCAGCTGGGTGCTCGTCGAGGGCCCCCGAGTCGATGACCGAGTGGGCCTTGAGGCGACACAGCCGGGACGTCATCGTGACCGCGTTCTCCCCGGGGATACGGCTTTCGTCGGCTCCCGAGGCGATGACGATGGGTTCGATACCGGCCGAGCGCAGCATGCGCAGCCGGGCCGGGGACTGTGACGCGAGGATGAAACAGGTCGTCATGTCAGTAGCGTCGCAGAGATCCCCGCCAAGCCGCCTGGCCGGGCATGAACGGTTCACGGATGGTGCGCCAGTAAGACTTCCACCCGAAGGCGATCGGCCGGTCGTCGGGCACGTAGGCATGCGGGCCGGGACGGGTGAGCTCGGTCAACACCGCGATGAGGGCACCCAGCTCCTCGTCGGTGAGGTTTCCCTTGGTGACCTTGATGGTCTCGTCGTTCATGGTGTGCTCACTCACAGCGGTATGTTCCCGTGTTTCTTGGGAGGCAGAGCCTCTCGTTTGGTGCGCAACAGACGCAGAGTGCGGATGACCGAGGCGCGGGTCTCGTGCGGGTGGATGACCTGGTCGATCCAGCCCCGCTCTGCGGCCTGGTACGGGTTCGACAGGGTCGTCTCGTACTCGTCAATGAGCTCCTTGCGCTTGGCCTCGGGATCCGGATCGGTGGCCAGGGTGCGACGGTGCAGGATGCTGACGGCCCCCTCGGCACCCATGACGGCGATCTGGGCGGTGGGCCAGGCGAGGTTGACGTCGGCTCCCAGAGTCTTGGATCCCATGACGATGTAGGCACCGCCATAGGCCTTGCGGGTGACGACGGTCAGCAGCGGCACGGTGGCCTCGGCGTAGGCGTAGATGAGCTTGGCTCCGCGTCGGATGATGCCCTCGTGCTCCTGCTCAACACCGGGCAGGAACCCGGGGGTGTCGACGAAGGTGAGCACCGGGATGTTGAAGGAGTCGCAGGTGCGCACGAACCGGGCGGCCTTCTCGGAGGCGTTGATGTCGAGGGTGCCGGCGTTGACCATCGGCTGATTGGCGACGATGCCGATGACCCGGCCCTCGATGCGCCCGAATCCGCAGATGACGTTCGGGGCGAAGAGCTCGTGGATCTCCAGGAAGGTGTCCTCGTCGAGCACGGTCGTGATGACCTCGTGCATGTCGTAGGGCTGGTTCGACGAGTCCGGGATGAGGACGTCGAGCTTGCGGTCGTGGTCGGTGATCGTCAGGTCGACCTCGCCGTCGTCGTAGAACGGCGGGTCTTCCAGGTTGTTCTGGGGCAGGTAGCTGACGAGGTCACGGACGAACTCCAAGGCGTCGTCCTCGTCATTGGCGAGGTAGTGGGAGTTGCCCGACTTCGTGGAATGGGTGCGTGCGCCGCCCAATTCCTCGAGGGAGACATCCTCGCCGGTGACCTGCTTGACGACGGCCGGGCCGGTGATGAACATCTGGGAGGTCTGGTCGACCATGACGATGAAGTCGGTGAGGGCGGGGGAGTAGACGTGACCGCCAGCCGCAGCACCCATGATGATGGAGATCTGGGGGATGACACCCGATGCTCTGGTGTTGCGACGGAAAATGTCGCCGAAGCGGGCCAGGGAGGCCACACCCTCCTGAATACGGGCGCCGCCGCCCTCGTTGATACCGATGAGGGGGCAACCGGTCTTGACGGCAAAGTCGATGATCTTGCAGATCTTCTCGCCATAGACCTCGCCCAAGGAGCCACCGAAGATCGTGACATCCTGGCTGAACACACAGACCGGACGGCCATGAATCGCGCCGACACCGGTGATGACACCGTCGGTGTAGGGGCGTTTGCGGTCCATGCCGAAGTTCGTCGAGCGGTGACGAGCGAACTCGTCGAGCTCGGTGAAGGAGTCCTCGTCGAGCAGCCGCAGGATGCGTTCCCGAGCGGTCATCTTTCCGGCGGCATGTTGCTTCTCGATGGCCGAGGGGGATGCGGCATTGACGGCCTCGTCGATCCTCCGACCGAGGTCGGCGATCTTTCCTGCCGTGGTGTGAATGTCGATCTCCATGTGCCGAGACTATCCGTCGCAGCCCACACGCGTCGCGTCAGGCCTGTTCCAGACACCGATTGTGGCCTTGGGGGTGTGGTCGGCTCTGAATCCCGGAACCGCCACGACCTCACCGTGGCCGCTATGGATAGTCTGAGCGCGTGCCTGCCACGCCTGCTGCCATTGCTCATCGCGTCATCGAACTTTCCGGGAACACCATGTTCACCGGACCTCATGGCGGAGGGGTTGCCTGCGTCGACTCCACCGGCTCGACCAACGCTGACATGGCCGCCTTCGTCCGCGCCGGGGGAACCTCGTTCCGTCTGCTGGTCGCCGACCACCAGGAGGGCGGACGGGGACGTTTTTCACGCAGTTGGCACGATGTTCCCGGAACGGGTCTGGCGATCTCTGCCCTGGTGCCCAATGACCGTCGCGCCCAGGACTGGGGCTGGCTCTCGATGGTGGCCGGGCTCGCGGTCACCAAGGCCATCGAGGAAGTCGGCGGGGCGGACCGCTCCCGAGTGACGTTGAAGTGGCCCAATGACGTGCTCGTCGATCTTGGCACCGACCACGGTGGCAAGGTGTGCGGGATCTTGTCCGAGCGCGTCGACGGACCAGCCGGGCCTCATGCTGTCATCGGGATCGGAATCAATGTGTCGATGTCAACCGAGGAACTGCCCGTCCCGACGGCAACCTCCCTGGCACTGTGCAGGTTGAACCACGACAAGAATGAGCTGCTGGCCAGCCTGATGGTCCACCTCGACGCACTGCTGCGAGTGTGGCTGGAGACCGGGACCGTGCGGGACGAGTACGTTGCCCGGTGCGACACCATCGGAGCTCCGGTTCGTCTCACCTTCGACCCCGAAACTATCGGTGGAGGTGACGAAGCCGTTGAAGGTGTGGGTGTCGACGTTGATGCCGACGGAGCCATCGTGGTGGAAACCTCGCAAGGACGTCGCACCTTCAACGCCGGGGATGTCAACCATCTGCGAACCGGGTGACTTTCACCACGGCACCCTGATCGTCGCCACCACCTAGACTGCTGACCATGACGACCCACATCCTGGCTCTTGGTGGCGGCGGATTCTCGATGTCGAACCGCGGTGAACCCACTGCCCTCGACCGTCACATCCTTGACCTGTCCGGTAAGCCCTCGCCCCTGGTGTGTTTTGCCCCCACAGCAGCAGCTGACGACCCGGTCTACGTCAACCGTTTCCTGGCCGCCTACTCGGCGCTGGGTGTGAGGACCATGGTGTTGACCCTGTGGCAGGGTGCTGCGGAGTCGGTGGAGCGTCTGTCCCAAGCCGACGTCATCGTCTCGGGCGCTGGTTCGGCGGCCAACCTCATGGCGCTGTGGCGCATGCACGGGGTGGATCACGTCATCCGGCAGATGACGTCGTCCCCGGAGGATGTCGTGCTCGCCGGGGTCGCCGCCGGTGCGGCGTGCTGGTTCTCGGGCTGCCTCACCGATGCCTTCGGTGACTTGCGCGCGTGGCGAGGCGGCATGGGTCTACTCGACGGGTCGTTCTGCCCCCACTTCGACGGCGAGTCCGAGCGTGCCCCGGTCTACGCCCAGGCGGTTGCCAACGGTGTGCTTCCCGCCGGTTACGCAGTCGATGACGGAGCCGCGATCCACTTCGTCGACGGTGAGTTCCGCGACGCCGTGGCCGAGCGTGAGGACGCCTCGGTCTCACGATTCTGCGCATCCGAGGAGCCGACGTCGTCGGGAATCCTGCGCGAGGAGCTCGACGTCACCGTGCTGTGACCTGCCAGGGTTGCTGCTGGTCGTCGTAGCCGTACTCGTCGCCGCCATGACGTTGGTCGGCCAGGTCTGCGAAGAGATCTGCCAGACGACGGACTCCTGGCACGTCGGTGAGGACCAGTTGGTCTGAGGGGCTGGTGAGGATGAGTTTGCCGCAGCCCATCATCCGATCGTGGACGCCGGCTTGCCAGGACACGTCGACGAGGCTGTCGATCATGATGTCGTGACCTCGCCGGATGATGACGCCTCGACGCAGGATGACACGTCGGTCGGTGACCGTCATCGTCGTGGTGAACCACCTCAGCCACGGGACGATGGTGCCGACGATGATGAGTGCGGCCGCGATCGCTGCGACGACCGGCCAGTACTGGGCGCGCATCTCGACCGTCATGAGGCCGAGCAGGGCGGCAGAACCGACGACTGCCACGAACCCCACGACGACAGGCCAGAACAGTGCCTTCGCGTGACGGCGGCAGTGCACCAGCACCGTCTCGTCACGATTGCGCCGCAGTGGCTGCCCGACTCGCACCATGGTTCCAGTATGGCCGACCCGGCACGGTGAACCAGCGACGTGCCTGGCGGGCATAAGATACCGACGAGTCCCATGTTCTTCGTGGCGGGCGGTCTGTCTGCGGAAAGTCTTGTTGAGTGTCCACATCATCGTCAAGAGCCTCCACTTCCCTCCTTGTCGCGCTGGCTTTGTTGTCAGCTGCGGGGCCGTTGGGAACCGACATGTATCTGCCGACCTTCGTCCAGATGACTCACGATCTGGCCACCAACTCGGCGACGGTTCAGCTCACCTTGACGTCGTTCATGGCCGGCATCGCCGTTGGTCAGCTCTTCGTCGGTCCGCTCTCGGATGCGCGGGGACGCCGTCCGGTCCTCGTGGCCGGTGCCGCTGTCTTCCTGGTGACGTCGGTCGCTGCCATGTTGGCGACCAGTATCTGGGTGCTCATCGTCATTCGGCTCCTCATGGGTGCCGCGGGCGGAACCGGGGCAGTGTGCTCCCGGGCCGTCATCTCCGACTTGGAGACTGGCGCGGCAGCGGCACGGGCCTTTTCGATCATGATGGCCATCCAGGGGCTCGCCCCGATCATCGCCCCGATCCTCGGTGGCCTGCTCGGACCGCGTATCGGGTGGCGGGGCATCTTCGCCGTGATCGCTGGTTTCAACCTCCTCATGTTGCTGGCTGCGCTCTTCGTCGTCCCGGAGTCCCTGCCGCAGGAGAAGCGATCCAACGCCGGTCTAGCCGCCTTGTGGCGCGGCGTTGCCACCGCCTGCCGCCGTCGGGTCTTCGTCGGATACACCTTGGTCCTGGCGATTGGCTTTGGTGTTCTCTTCGCCTACATCTCGGCCTCCCCGTACGTCTTGCAGCAGCAACTCGGGTTGTCGTCCAAGCTCTACGCCCTGGCGTTTGCGATCAATTCGATGATGATTGCCCTCGCGTCCTTGGTGAACGTGCGGTTGATACGACGTTTCCATCCCCGCAATATCCTGCGCACGACTCTTGGCATGATGTGCGTGACGACGACGGCCCTGGTGCTCAATGGCCTGTTCGGCCCGTGGTTGTGGCTGACCTTGCCGATGCTCGCGGTCACGGTGTTCGGTGTCGGCCTCATCTTTGGTAACGCGACGGCCCTCGGGACGGGAGAGGTCGGCGATGTTGCCGGCGCCGGTTCGGGAGTCATGGGAGCCATTCAATTCCTGGTCGGCGGCCTGGTATCTCCCCTTGTCGGACTTGGGTCCAGCGCTGCCTTGTCGATGGGCGTCGTCATGTGTGCGTGCGCCGTCCTGGCCCTGGCCTGCCTGGCTCTGACCCGGCGCTCCTGAGGGCTCGCTCTTGTCGGCTCTGGCCGTCGGCCATCCGTGTCCTGTAACGCCTGTGGAGAACCCGGAAAGACGGGTGATGTCTGCCAGGTGAGGTGGCAGTTGCCCTTCATCTTTTCGGTCTTACCACGGGTGATCCGTGGTCCCTGCGTGGCCACGGATGGTCCGCCGATGTGAAGTTGATGTGGCAGGGGACCCGTGGGTGGCCGGGGAACTCGCGGGTGGCAGATCCGGGAGAACGGCTCTGCTGCGGTGGTGTCTCCGGCGGCCGTTACGATGAAGCTCGTGACCTCCTACACCATCGGAATCATTGGCGGCGGGCAGTTGGCTCGCATGATGCATCAGGCTGCGATCGGACTGGGGGTGCGTACCCGCCTGCTGGCCTCCGACCCTGACGAATCCGCGGCCCAGGTGATGTCCGACGTCGTCGTGGGCTCCCATCTCGACCACGATGCCGTCATGGACTTCGCGGCCGGGTGCGATGTCGTCACCTTCGATCACGAGCACGTGCCCACCGTTCTGGTCGAGGAGATGGAACAGGCCGGGTATGCCATCCGCCCAGGATCCGCCGCTATGGTCCACGCTCAGGACAAGGTCGTCATGCGCGAGTTCATGGCCAAGGAGGGTTTCCCGAACCCGGCGTGGAAGGTCTGTGAGACCCCCGCCGATCTTGTCGCCTTCGGTGAGGAGCATGGCTGGCCCGTCATCGCCAAGACCTCTCGCGGTGGATATGACGGCAAGGGAGTCTTCAAGATCGCCGGCCCCGACGGTGTTGGTGAGCCCTTCGAGGCTGCCGGCGGACTGGCTGACGGTAAACAGCCGATTCGTATCCTCGCCGAGGAGTTCGTCGATTTCCGGCGTGAGCTCTCCGCCGTCGTCGTCCGCTCCCCATCAGGTCAAGGGGCTGCCTACCCCGTCTCCGAGACCATCCAGCGTCACGGGGTGTGCGCCGAGACCATCAGTCCGGCACCCGACATGTCCTCGCAACGCCAGGTGGAGTTGCAGACCTTGGCCCTGGACATTGCCGGGCGCCTCGACGTCGTCGGGGTGCTCGCTGTGGAGCTCATGGAGCGCGAGGACGGCTCCGTCGTCATCAATGAGCTGGCCACCCGTCCTCACAACACCGCCCATTGGACCATCGACGGTGCCCAGACCAGTCAGTTCGAGAACCATCTGCGGGCCGTGCTCGACCTGCCGCTCGGCTCTCCGGCTCTGACTGCCCCCGTCGTCGTCATGGCCAATGTTCTCGGCGGCTCTGAGGAAGACCTGACCGGGGCTCTACAACACTGTTTTGCTCGTGACCCGGAACTGCGTGTCGAGTTGTACGGGAAGTCCGTGCGACCGGGCCGCAAGGTCGGTCACGTCACCTGCCTTGGTGATGACGTCGAGACGACGCGTCGCCGGGCACGCCATGCCGCCGCCTACCTCATGGGAGAACACGATGCCTGAAACCACCGCCAACAGCCGCAAGCCACGTCGCGGCACGAAGACCGAGACAGCGGCCGGGGCGGCACGCCGACTGGCCGGTGACGCCATGAGCCCGCAGGTGTCGATCATCATGGGTTCGGACTCCGACTGGCCGACGATGGAGCCCGCCGCCCAGGTGCTCACTGACTTCAACGTGGGATTCGAGGCGGATGTCGTCTCGGCTCACCGTATGCCTGAGGACATGGTCGAGTTCGGCCGCGGTGCCCACGAGCGCGGCGTCAAGGTCATCATCGCCGGTGCCGGTGGTGCTGCCCACCTTCCCGGCATGGTGGCCGCGCTGACCCCGCTCCCCGTGATCGGGGTGCCGGTTCCGTTGGCTCATCTCGACGGCATGGACTCCCTGCTGTCCATCGTCCAGATGCCCGGCGGTGTGCCGGTGGCGACGGTCGGCGTAGGGAATGCCAAGAACGCCGGCCTGCTGGCCGTGAGGATCCTCGCAGCATCGAACCCGCAGCTGTGCGACGCCATGGTCAAGTATCAGACCGAGCTGCACGACATGGCGGCCGCCAAGGGTGAGAAGGTGCGCACCCACTCCCGCCCCTGAGCGAGTCACCGACAGCCCAGATGCCCCGGACCGCGCTGATCCGGGGCCATGGTGCGGGTTACAGACTTTCCCCAGACGAGGCGGAAGGTTTCCCTCAGACCAGGGAGAAGGTCGCCGACAACTCAGCCGGTCGCGCATACAACCGGTGAGACATGATCGGCATCGGGCCGCAGGAGGTCGATCCCAGCGGAGCTGAGAGGGCATCCAGGGTCAGCCAGGTGTGCCCGTCAGGTTCGAGATCCCAGGTGTGGGCGGCCTTGAACAGGGCCTTCGACGTCCAGGGACGAGCCGCGAACCCCGGCCAGCCGCCATCAGCGATGACGCGCAGACCACCGTTGGGGCCAGCGATCGTCAACTCGTGGACCCCCTGTCGCAGCCCATTCTCCTGAGGCATGACGTAGGGCGTCTGGAGACCAGCCACGTCGCAGTTCCAACGACCCCAGGTGGCGGCGCGTTGGGAATCCGGGTAGTTCTCGTTCGGGCCGAGTCCAAACCAGGACACGGTGTCCCATTCGCCCGGCAGACCCATCGTCAGGCCGATCCGTCCGAGCATGGTCGGCCAGTGGCCGTGCGGCTCGACGTGCAGGCCGAGGTGGATGCCTTCGCAGCCATCGTCGGTGTGGACGGCCCGCCAACTCCACGTCGACGTCATGAAATCGCGAGCAGCCGCAGCCGAACTTCGGGTGACGACGACCAGGTCATCGCCCACCTCACGCACGGAGATCGTGGTGTGGACGAGCCGGTCGAGGCCCGCAGCCAACGCCGGGCCGCCAATGCTGTTACGAGCCCGGCTGCTGGCCCGGTCGTTGTCGATCAGGGCACGGAAGAGGTCAAGAACCGGGGCGACGATCCCCGTTTCACCCAGCTTCACGAGACGACCACGACGATCGAAGCGGGCCGGTCCGACAACCCAACCATGACCGTCGCGACGCGGACCAGACGACGCCGGGGGACACGGACGGGGGAGGGGCTCAGGTTTCAGCAGACCCGATGCCCGTGCCACCACGTGACCCGTCTGAGCCCAGATGGTGTCCTCGGCCAACCTGGCCTCGACGACGACCACCATCCGGTCGGAAATCTCCTCGGTTACCGAAATCGCCTCGGCAAGCCGCACACCGCCGGTCCAGGTCTGGTGGGCGGGCAGGGCGCCAACGTCCAGGACGCCCTCCTTGATGACCGTCCCGTCGTCGACCAGCTGCCAGACGAACTGGAGGTCGGACAGGTCGGCGAAGTCGCGGCGGTTGATGACGGTGATGCCCTCACCCTCACCCAGACCGGCCCCGTCAACCTCGATGCGGACTGCCCCCATCGTCGCGGCGAACTCCAGCAAACCGGGGGAGGGGGTGCGATCGGGCATGACGAGTCCGTCGCACACGAAGTTGGAATCGTGCAGCACCTCTGCGAAGTCGCCGCCGTAGGCGTATCCGCGTCCGGTGTCGATGCCGTGGTCGATCCACTCCCAGATGAATCCGCCGTGCATGCGGTCGCGGTCAAAGTGCGGGTCGAAACAGCGTTCCTCGTAGTCAGCGAGTTCTCCGGGGCCATTGCCCATGGCGTGGGCGAACTCGCACATGAAGAAGGGTAATCCGAGCCCGAGGCTAGTCTGGGCGGCGGGTTCGGCTCCGGGTAACGCCGTGCGGTCGCGGACGGCCTCGACCCACTCCATCGCCGGGTACATCGTGGACCACACATCGCAGATGGCGTGGGCATAGTCGCCCTCGTAATGGGTGAACCGGGACGGGTCGCGATGCTTGACCCAGTCGTTCATGAGGCGAATCCCCTCGCCGCAGTGGGACTCGTTGCCCATCGACCACCCGATGATGCAGGGATGGTTCTTGTCACGTTCCACGGTGCGCTGGATGCGGTTGAGCAGGCAGTCATACCAGCGCTCGTCTCCGGTCGGGTTGCCCTGCCAGTCGCCCCACTCGAAGCCGTGGGTCTCCAGGTCGCACTCCAGCAGCACCCAGACGCCGTACTCGTCACACAGGTCGAGGAAGCGGGCATTCGGCGGGTAGTGCGAGGTCCGGATCGCAGTGACGCCGTGGCGCTTCATGAGCTCGAGGTCGGCGCGCATGGTTGCTTCGTCGAGGGTGCGTCCGGTGCGCGGGTCCCACTCGTGACGGTTGACCCCGCGGAAGACGACCTTGTGTCCGTTGACGGTGATGACGTCCCCCTCGATGGCGACGGTGCGGAATCCGATCCTCAAGGAGACGGTCTCGCAGTCCGTCGCGACGGTGGCGTCATAGAGCCTCGGGGTTTCGGCGGTCCACGGCTTGGCGTCGGGGATGGTCACCTCGGTGTTGCAGGTGGTTGTGACGTCGAGTTCCGGGATGGTGACGGCGGCGCCGTCGGGTCCGTCAATGGTGAGTGTGGCTACCCCGTCTGCCCAGGATGCGTGCACGAAGAGGTCGTCGATGCCACCGCGGGGGCGCGCCAACAGGGTGACCTCACGGAAAATCCCCGACATCCGCCACATGTCCTGGTCTTCCAGGAAGGTGCCGTCGCACCATTGGCTGACGGCTACTGCCAGCACATTGCGGCCGGGGCGTAGTTGCGCTGTGACGTCGAACTCACTGGTGAGACGCGAACCCTTGGTCCAGCCCACCTCGACTCCGTTGAGCCAGACGCGGGCGAAGGAGTCGACTCCCTCGAAGCGCAGTAATACCCGCTCGGCGTCGGTAAACCTCCCATCGACGTCAAACGTGTGGCGGTAGCACCCGGTCGGGTTCTCGTCGGGAACGACGATGTCCTCGTCGGATGCCGGGACCGGGATCGGGTAGTTGACGTTGAGATAGGCGGGGCGTCCGAACGGGGCCTCGCCCGCCGGGTCGGTCATCTGCCACATCGACGGGACGGCCAGGTCGACGAAGTCGGTGTCGTCGAACTGGGGGTCGAAGAAACCCTCCGGTGCGTCAAGAGGGGAGTCGACCAGCCGGAAACGCCATGTTCCAGACAGGTCGAGGGTCGGGGCGTCGGTGTGCAGGTGCGCTCGTGGGGCGATCGGGCCCTGCCATGGGATGAGGTTCGTCAGGGCTTCCTCGGCCCCTGGGGCGGCGTCGGCATTGGCAACCATGGACATCACCTTAGAGCCTCATGATGTAAGCGTGTACATCCTGGGCCAAAAAGGGCGTCGGGTCAGGCCAGTTCGCTCACCCGCGAGGTGTCACCGCTGCGCAGCTCGTCCCACAGTTGGGTGGCCTTCTTGTCATTCCACAGCACCGAGGAGCCTGCCGAGGTGGAGGCTGAGGCCGTCGACACCGGGACCGTCATCTTGATGCCGTCGTCGCCGGAAACCTTCATGAGCCCCCGAGCGGTCTTGATGGCGGTCCAGGTCGATGTGTCGGAGCCGAGTTTCACCGCATTCGATGCCGCCATGTTGAGGTTCCAGTAGCGCACCGGGTTGATGAAGGTCCACGGGCTGAGTGCCTTCTTCGCGACTTGGGAAGCCACCTGCTGTTGTCTCTTGACGCGCCCCAGGTCGCCTTCCGGATCAGCCTTGCGCATGCGGACATATCCCAGGGCTTGAACCCCGTCGAGGGTCTGGGTGCCGGCAGGAAGGTTGGTGTGGGAATCCTTGTCGACCATCGGCTTGTCGAGGGTCACCTCGACTCCTCCGACCGCGTCAACCGCCTCGACGAAGCCACCGAAACCCGTCTCGACGTAGCCGTCGATACGCAGGTCAGTGGCCTTTTCGATGCTCTGGACGAGTAGTTTGGCGCCCCCGATCGAGTAGGCGGCGTTGAGCTTGTTCTTGTGGTGTCCGGGGATGGGCAGGTACGAGTCGCGCGGCAGGGCGATGAGGACGTTCTTTCCGTGCGGCGGCATGTAGAGCAGCAGCATGGTGTCGGTGCGTAGACCGCTCTCGGTGCCGGTACCCAGCTCCTTCTGCTGCTGTGTCGTGAGGTTTTGCCTCTCATCGGTGCCGACGAGGAGTACCAGGGTTCCGGGATGGCTGGCACCTCGCGGACCATCTGGGGTGGCGTCGACAGTTGCGATGCGACTCAACGCGTAGGACGGCACGGCGACAAGCCACACCAGCCAGGCCACCAACAGCGCCATGATGACTTTGACGGGGTGCCGACGTTTGCGGGGGCGTGGTGTGGGGCGACTCGCAGGCTGTCGCGGGCGAGGAGGCGGAGGGGTCTGACGTGGGGGTCGGCGGGCTGGTCGGCCGCCAGAGCGGTACACATCATCAGCGGGACGTCGGGACGACCCCGATTGTGGGTACGGGCGCGCGGATCGGCCAGCATCGGGTCGGGGCTGTTGACGGCGACCACCGTGGGATCGGCCCGATTCCTCCCGAGGTGCATGTATCGGATCAATACGGGTGGCGTCGGTGTCGTCAACTCCGTACAGCCAGTCCAGGTCGGACTGAGGAGATCGCTTGTCGCGGGGATCGCGCCCAGTGTCTCGATGAGGCATGGGTTCTACGGTAGCCGCAGGTCAACCCCAGATTCGTGAGCTTTCTTGGGCGAGTCCCGTGTGCCGCCGGATTCACAGTCCTTGTCGAACTGGCACAATGGCCTCCATGTCGTCATACCTCGCTCCCCCGGTCAGTGTCGTCATACCGGTGAAGAACGAGGAACGGTATCTCGAGGCATCGGTCGACGGCGTGCTCAACCAGGGCTACCCAGGGCCGATGGAGATCATCCTCGTGATTGCTCCCAGCACCGACCGCACCGCTCAGATCGCCCAGGAGCTGGCGGATCGCCACGAGCACATTCGTGTCATCGACAATCCCGACGGCACCACCCCCAAGGCCCTCAACCTCGGTGTGGCCGCATCTCGCTACGACATCATCGTGCGCGTCGACGCTCACGGTGAGCTTGGCCCGGAATACATCACAACGGCTGTCGAACTGTTGGAGAGAACGGGGGCGGCCAATGTCGGTGGGATCATGGACGCCAAGGGCCGTACCCCCTTCGAGCAGGCTGTCGCCGTCGCCTACACCTCGAAGCTTGGTCTGGGCAGTAGCGCTTTCCATCAGGGCGATGCCCCTGAAGGGCCAGCCGAGACGGTGTTCCTCGGGGTGTTCCGCAAGGCGGACCTTGAGGCCGTCGGCGGCTTCTGCCCCGAATTCGATCGTGCTCAGGACTGGGAGCTCAATTACCGGCTGCGCCAGTCCGGGCGACAAGTGTGGTTCAGCCCCAATCTTCGGGTGACCTACCGACCCCGTTCCACCGTGACGGCGTTGGCCAAGCAGTTCTTCCGTACCGGCAAGTGGCGTCGTGAGGTCATGCGTCGTCATCACGACTCGGTGAGCCTGCGCTACCTGGCTGCCCCCATTGCCGTCACCGGGATCGTGACGGGAACAGCATTCGGGATCGTCGGAATTGTCAGGGCGGCCCAGGGCAAGCCGTGGCTGAAGCGTTGGCCTCTCATCGGATGGGCGGCCCCGCTGGGCTATGCCGGCATCATCGGACTGGGGTCGGCGGCGATGAAACGCGAGATGGATCCCGGCGTGCGGGCCCGTCTGCCGCTGGTGCTGGCCGTGATGCACATGAGCTGGGGGGCCGGATTCCTCGTCGGTCTCGGTGAGCGTTCCGAGGACTGACCTCACACCTCGACGGCCCCCTCCTGGGTGGCGAGGGCGGCGACATCCTCGGCCGATTCGACCGCCACGAGTGACCCACCGCCGAGCAGGCAGCTGACGAGCGTCGTGGCGACAAGCTCCCCACCGCCCACACGGATTCGCTCTGGGGACAGCAGCACCGGCCGGTTCAATGGCACGACGTCGCAGAGCTGCTGGCCGGTCCATTCCTGGCGTCCCCGGAGCCACACCGCCCCGGCAGCGGCAGGTCGCGGCGGAACGAGGTCATCGGGGCCAGCCAGCACGTCAGCGTTGTCAATACCTCCCGCAATGAGGTTCTTGCACGGGGTTGCCAGCGGGGTGAGGCTGCACTGGACGAGGACCTCGGGGGAGTCGATGGGGTTGGCGTCAGGGCCGATGACTTCCACGGCTGCCTCGACCTGCCCGGTGAGATCGACTTGCAGACCGGCCCACCAGGAGGCCAGCAGCCACACGCTGCTGGTCCAGTGGCCGGGACGCTGTGCAAGGACCGACAGCCGTGCGACGTCTCCTGCAGTGATCCCCTCGGAGTCGAGCAGGTGAACTGACTTGGTCACCCACGTCACGAGAGTGCGGGCGGACAATTCGCTGCGATCTGCGCCGTCGTACCAGGTCAGAATTGGTAGCGCACCGGCCTCCTGACTGCGGCTCCACAGGGCAGTCAACGGGTCGGAGTTGTGGACGGCGGTCGGTCGACTCAGGGAAACCATGCCAACCATTGTGAAGGATGAAACGCGCTGGTGCGCCGACGGTGTTTGCGTCGGTGTGACCGGATACGCTGTCAGCATGCAACACGTCCTCATCCTCGCCGGTGGATCCGGTACGCGCCTGTGGCCGTTGTCTCATCAGGGAGAGCCCAAGCAGCTGTTGGAACTCATCGACGGGATGAGCCTGCTGCGGATGGCCTATGAGCGAGTGGCCGGTCTTGTCCCGGACTCCAACATCGTGGTGTGTACCGGAGCCGCGTACGCCGACACCGTGGCCAGGCTGTTGCCGGAGATTCCGGGGGAGAACATCCTCGGTGAACCGGTCGGGCGTGACTCCCTCAATGCCGTGGCATGGCCGGCTGGCATCATCGCTGACCGCGATCCTGATGGTGTCATGGCTGTCGTCACCGCCGACCACATCATTCGTCCTGTTGACGACTTCCGTGCCGCCTTGCAACACGGGTTCGATCTCGCTACGGCCGATCCGGGGGCCCTGGTGACCTTTGGCGTCGTTCCCACCGAGCCGAACACCGGTTTTGGGTACCTTCACCGTGGTGGCCCGCTGGAGTCGGATCCTCATGCCCACGAGGTGCTCGAGTTCGTCGAGAAGCCCAGCCCGGAGGTTGCCCGGCAATACTTTGATTCGGGCGAGTACTGGTGGAACTCCGGCATGTTCGTCTGGAGGGCGTCGACCCTGCTTGACTGTCTGGCCCAACTCAAGCCTGAGACCCGCCACCAGGTTGACCAGCTCGTCGCCGATCCGTCCCGGATTGACGAGGTGTACCCGCTCATGGAGAAGGTCTCGGTCGACATCGCGGTGATGGAACCGGCCTCCCACGGCGGATACGGAGTGCACGTGGCTGCGATTCCGCTGGAGATCCAGTGGTACGACGTCGGCTCCTACGAGGCCTTGGCCCCCCATCTGCTTGATGACGATGAGGGCAACCATGTGAAGGGTCTGGCTGTCGCCCTTGACTCGAGCGGGAACCTGCTCATCAACGACCGTTCCGACGCCGTGCTGGCTGTGACAGGTCTGCGCAACATGGCCGTGGTGACCACTGACCGTGCCACCTTGGTGGTGCCACTGTCCCAGTCCCAGCAGGTCAAGGCCCTGGTGGCGGAGGTGGCCGCCCGGGCGGGAGGACGGTTCGCGTGAAGAACGCCCGAGAACTCCGTGAGCCCATCGCATGGACCGTCATCGCCGTCAGCCTCGGTTTTCTCGTAGCCTTCCTGGTGCGGGTCGTCACGATGATGACCCACGACCACAGCGGTGTTTTCGGCATGGCTCGCAGTCTGTCGGGGAGCTCGCTGGGCATCGGCATGATCCTGTTGCTGCTGGCCGCAGTCCTGGTGTGCCGGTTGATTCGTCCGGCAACTCCTCATGCCGAAGTGCTCGGGAAGGTGTCTGCCCTCATCGTGGCCGTCGCTGCCGGGTGTGACTTCGTCCTTGCCCTGCTGGCCACCATTCATGGTCCTGGGGGAGTTCTGGGTGCCTCCCTGGGGCTGATCGGTGACCTCTTGGCCATTGCCGTCAAGGTCCTTGCTGCCTGGGTGTTGCTGGTGTTGACGCGGCCCGAGGCCGTGACCTCTGAGGATGCAGCCAGATGCGACGATGCGGCCAGTTCTGACGATGCCGAGGAGGCCGAGGAGGGCCGCGAGCTGGAGGGCTCGACCCGGGACGGCGCAGGAGAGGTTGTGGCCACTCGGGAGCCTGATACCCCAGCGCAGGAGGAGGTCGCCTGGCCCGAGGGGGTCGGTGCTGTCTGGACGAGGGCCGGTGATGCGGCGAGTGGAGCCAGCGCCTCGGCATGGGATCCTGCACAGACCGGGAACGCTCAGAAGTGGTCGAGCGATTCGACGTCTCAGCAGCCTGGAGGCGGCCACCAATGGTCACCCGAGGGCGACTGGCGCTGAGGGGCGCGTCGAACGTCCGCCGTGACTTCCCGGTGCGACACGCCGATAGTTGTGGGGTTTTTCGAGACGGGGTTTCGCAATGAATCCCACCCGTGTAGTTTTTACATCGGCGCGGAACTCGCCGCGTCTGATCTCGAGGAGCTTCCCCCCCATGGACGAGATTCTGACTGTGCTTGCCGGAGGCGGTGACGACGAGCCGCAGTGGCACGACAAGGCCTTGTGTGCCCAGACCGATCCGGAGGCATTCTTCCCGGAAAAGGGTGGATCCACCCGTGAGGCCAAGCGCATCTGCGAGTCCTGCGAGGTGCGCCAGGAGTGCTTGGAGTACGCTCTCGAGAACGACGAGAGATTCGGAATCTGGGGCGGGTTGTCTGAGATGGAGAGGCGTCGACTTCGCAAGCGGGCCTGATCACATCACCGTCAGGCTGCGGCAGGGATGGCGGCCCGATAGGATGGCCTGTCCAACCGCAGCTGCCGTCGGCGTGACTGGTCCGTGCGATGATCAGTCGCGGACATGTGACGTGCCGCTGAGCCCCATGACGTCGACGAATAGGTGACCTACCAGGTGAGTGACGAGAAGTACTCTGCGCAGACCGACCCCCACGAGGGTTCTCGGTTTGACCGTGGTGACGCTCCACGCACAGCCGATGGGCTCACGGACTGGACGATTCCCGTCATCCCGTCGATGCGCGCCGATCCGCAGGAGTGGGCGTGGGCCCATGAGCACTCCAAACCCGCCGTCCCGGACATCACCGCTGACGAGGTCGCCGTCATTTTGCTCGTTCACCAGGCCGCCGACTGGTTGCCCCGGACCCTCAATGCCCTGCGTCGCAGTGACGAGAGGGCTGCGGTCCAGATCGCGGTTGACCTGGGTTCCACCGACGAGTCAGCCAGGTTGCTGGACGAGGCTGTCGGAGAGGGGTTGTTGGAAGAGTGTGTGACGGCCAGTGCCCAGACCACACCTGGCCAGGGCATCAGCCTCGCCCTTGATCGTCTTCCTGACGACATCACCCACATGTGGATCCTCCATGACGACGTCGAGGTCCGTCGAGACTCCTTGACTTCGCTGCTCCACGAGGCGTCGCGCAAGCCTCACCCCGACGTGCTCTACCCGACTCTCCTCAAGCCGGCACGCCACAATTACCCCGAGTTCATTGACGAGCAGGGCCAGAGTGTCAGTACGGGCGGTACTCGTATTCTCCCCGTCATCGACCGTGGTGACATTGACCAGAAGCAGGCCGATCCCAGCCGTGTCCTGGGCGGATCGACGGCTGGAATGTTCGTTCGGGTGGAGGCGTGGCGCCGTCTGGGTGGATGTGATCCCGCTCTTCCTCTCTTCCGCGACGGCGTCGACTTCGGTTGGCGTGCCAATGAGGCAGGCATGGTGGTGCGCACTGCGCCGACGTGCACCATCCACCATCGTCAGGCTGGTCGAGGATGGCAACGCGAGTCGAACCTGGCCCCTCGTCCCGACGTCACCGACCGTCTCGCCGGTATGCGCATGGTGGCGGCCCGCTCCGGTCATCCCACCCGCGCCAGTTTCTCCTTGTTGCTGGCCAGTGTGTGGAGGTTCATCGTGCTGCTGGTCGGCAAGGCTCCTTCCCGTGCCGCCGACGAGTGGCGAGCCGGTTGGCAACTGTGGAAGACCCGTGGGCTCACCCGCGAGATGGCACAGCGGCTTCAGGATTTCCACGCCCAGTGCGACCCCGACGACCTGGAGAACACCGCTCTTCTGCTGCCCACCCGACGCAGTGTGTGGGCCCGAGCCGTCGATCGGCACGTCGGGGACCTCTCCGACCGGATGCATCCGTGGCGCAACGAGGACACGACGACGATCGACGATCTCACCGGGGACGATTTCACCGCCCGTGATCATCGCGTCGTCGTCAACCCGCACCCGGTCATGGTCAGCCTCATGGTGCTGTGCGGGCTCATCGCCTGTCGTGGCTTGTATGGGTCGGGCAGTGTGACCTCGACGTGGCTGGCTCCGGCTCCCCACGGGCTGTCCGGCGCGTGGCACCGCTGGCTCGTCGCCGTGCCGGGGCTGGAGGGGGCTAATGCTCCGTGGCTTGCCTGGCCGGCCTTCGGCTCGGTCCTGACGATGGGAGAGCCGGAGATCCTCGTCCGCATCCTTGTGGTCGTTGCACCGTTGTTGGCCGCGCTCTCGGCACATCGTCTTTTCCGTCACGTCATGGGAGTCGGCGTGACGACCGTGTTGCTGTCCAGCTTCTGGGCGCTGCTGCCGATTCTCACCGGGGGCCTGGCCCGCGGCTCGGTGACGGCCCTGGTGTTGGGCGTCATCCTTCCACACATGGCATTGCACACCTGGCGTCTGGTGGACCGTGAACCTGCTGACGTCGCCGAGTTGCGTGCTGCCGGAATCGGTCATCGCCAGGTCGGGGCCGTCTCTTCGGCTGGTGGCCTGGCCTTGTGGTCAGCCTTGGCGATCAGCATGGTTCCGGTGTTGTGGCTGTACCCGCTGACGGTGGCTCTCGTCGTCCTCATGACTCGGCCGCACCGTCGCCTGCTGGCGGCCATCGTCGCCGTCGGCCCGCTGATGGTCATCTCGCCGTGGATTCCACGGCTGGTCAGCGAGCCCGCGCGGATGGTGACGGGAGCCGAACCGCTGCTGAGCCCCGCCGTCGAGACTCGGGCCGGGCTGTGGTTGTTGGTCGGACGATCCATCGTCCCGGGCACCGCCCCGACGGCGTTCGCCTTGACCGCGATGGTCCCGTTGTGGATCGCCGCTTTGTGGGCGGTGTGGCGTCTCGTCATCGACCGGTCGGCCTCCACCGGGCATCCGAGAGGCCGGGTGCTGGCCCTCATCGCCGTCCATCTGGTGTGCCTGGTCGCAGCCGGTATCGGCTCGCGCATCCTCGTTGAGGTGTGGGGAGTGCAGGTGCATCCGGCCATCGAGCCGTGGCAGCTCGTCGGTGTCGGAGCCCTGCTCATGCTCATCGCGGCGGCACGCCGATCGGTCCTGCTCAAGGGGGCTGAGGTCGATCACCATCGCGCTGGCGAATCTCCGACCCTGGCGGAGCTTCTCGTCGGTCTGGGCAGCCAGTGGTTGCCCTGGGTGATGGCGGTGTCTGTGGCCGCAGGTGGCGTGTGGTGGTTGATCGGTGGCGCTCGTGGCCCGATGTCCACCACTGACCAGATGCGTCCGGCCTATGTCACTGCGGTGGAGGGTTCGCCGCGCCAGACTCGCACCCTTATGGTGACTGTGCATGGCAGTGACGCCCGCAGGAACCTCGTTGACGCCGAGAACCCGAGCTGGGGTAGTGGGGAGCGCCCCGCCATCTCCTCGGACAGTCGTATCGCCAACGAGGCTGCTGACCTTGCCATGGCCGTGGCGACTGGTGCGGTCCCTGACGACCTCGCGAGCCAACTGTCCGCGTTGGGCATCGGCCATCTGTGGCTGCGAGGGGCAGGAGCCGACGTCGTGGCCCAGGTGGGCAATGCGGCTGGTCTGACAGCGGCCAACACTGACCCGACGACGACTGTCTGGACGGTGGAGGGGCAGCCGTCCAGGGCTGTGGTCAGTGCATCCGGGAGCGACCACAAGCCGGTCGTCGGGAAGGTCACCACGTCGGGCACCGTGACGATCCTGGAACCCCGTGACGATCGCTGGAAGGTTGAGGTGGGTGGCACACAGCTCGCCCGGGCTTCCCACCAAGGGGTGGGGGAGTCCTATCAGGTCGGCTCGGCTCGGGGTGAGTTGACCTGGTCGATGCCCACCCAGGGCTGGGCCTGCGCGATTGAGGTGGGGGCTGTGGTTGTGTTGATGGTGATCGCCGGCCCCCAGGCCCCTCAGCGTCACCGCGTCTCTGCCCGTCGGTCCGTCCCGGCTCGGGGCCGTAGGGGGCGCCGTAGCCGTCGTCAGGAGGAATCATGAGCGACCGTCCACGCCGCGCCCTTTCCGTTGACGAGGATTCCGAGGAGATCCTTGAGGCCGAGCCGGCCGAAGCCGGGGCTGCTCGACGAGGGGTGGATGCCGAGGCTGGGGCTGCTCGACGAGGGGTGGATGTCGAGGATGCCGGCGATACGAAGGGGCCCCGCTGGAAGGGGCCGGTCTGGGCGGTGAGCCTGGCCGTGGCCTCGGTGGCACTGTCGTTGGCCACCACGGCCATCCCGCAGTCCCAGCGGACGGCTCCGGCGGCCCAGCTCGTGTCGTCCGGGCGGACTCTCCTCTGTCCTCCGTCGCAGGGGAAGGCCACACTCTCGGCTGGCTCCCTGAGTGGCAAGGTGCAGGTCGGTACGTCCGTCGAGACGTTGTCGCAGACCTCGACCCCTGCTGTGACGACGATCGACAATGGGGCTGGGTATGTCCGCACCCTGCCAGGGCAGCGTCCCCCGACCGGATCGGCCCTGTCCATCGAGAAGGGGTTGACGACGTGGGTTCCCTGCGTGCGTGCGGCCACAGGCGGTGCGGTGAGCCTCACCAACCCCTCCGTGTCTGATCTGGTCGTCAGTGCTGTGTCGCGGGCGGCCACGGTTGACGTCACCTTGTTGGGTGCTAAGGGAGAGATCGACACGGCGGGTATGCGCGGGATACGGGTTTCTGCCGGGCAGACCGCAGTGTTGCCACTGTCGGTGTGGGACAACGACACCACGCCCGTCACCGCCCTCGTCGACGCCAGAGGGGGACGAGTCGTCGTCGGCGCTCGCACGTGGGCGCCCAAGGGGCGAGAGACGATCGCGATGTCTCAGCCATCCAGGACCGTGTACCTGCCTGCAGTGCCGGCCAATGTGTCCACCGCGACCCTGGTCGTCTCCAACCCCGGCACGACCCGGTTGACGGTGTCTGTGACGGCGCTGGCCCCACACGGCTCGTTCACCCCCGAGGGTGCCGACGAGATCGACATCGACCCGCGATCGACGATTCAGGTCGATCTGTCGAAGGCGTTGGCAGGTGAACCCGTCAGTCTCACGTTGTCGGCCCGCGATCCGCTCGTGGCCAGGTTGTTCGTGCAGGGAAAGCGCGGCACCACGGACTACGCCTTCGCCGGGCCCGGTTCAGCCAGCAAGCTCCTTGAGCAGACCCTTGGTGCCGGCGGCACTCTCGAGTTGTCGAATCCTGGCGGGGAAGCCGTGACCTTCACGGGCACTCTGGTGAGCAGCGGCGGTGAGAAGACTGAGCTCAGCGGGACGGTTCCGGCAGGGTCCACCTGGTCGGGGCGGGTTCCAGGGGCCGGTCACCTGCACATCGCTGGGTCGGCTCCACTCGTCGGCGGGGTGGTCTCCGACACCGGGTTGGCCGTCCTGCCTTTGGACGGTGTCGCCATGTCGACCAATGGACGTCGCGCCACGGTCGACACGCAGTTGCGCTGAACCGTGTTGGCCTCACTCGTCGATGCTGGGGTCGATCTTCTCGACCGGCAGCCCGGTCAACGCCGACAACTGCTCGACCAAGGTGCGATGGACGAGGATGGCAAGGCCCCGACGGCTGGTGGCTCTCAACTCGAGGGGGCGTCGGTACATGACCACGCGGGCAGGGGAGTCGTCTTGGCGATCGACGGCTGACGACAGTGGGACCCTTCCCTGGGTCCAGTCCGGCATGGTGGGGACGTCCTCTGCGCCGATGACGGCATCGTCGAGAATCCCCGGACACGACCCTTGCACCTGGTCGACGGCTTCGGCCAGACAGGTCATGAAGAACTCGGCCTTGGTGGGGTCGATGCGCTCGATTCGCCCGCCGTGGGCGCGGGGCAGGACGACTGGCCCGCGTTGGCCACGGCCGTGACGGTTTCGACGCTTGGACATGACGCCACTGTATTGCGGATGGGCCGAGGGTGCGATCGGACCAATCCGAGGCCAACCCCGTCCAGGGGTACGGCGCTGGTTCCACGTTCGCCTCCAGCCCGGTCGGATGTACTGGTACCCGCGTGGCGTCACCGGGAGAACAGGACCGTGGCGTAGCGTGCCCCGAGTGAGAGAGTGCATTCGACCCGGATGTTGCCGAGCGGCAGTCGCGACGCTGACCTATGTGTACTCCGAGCGCACTGCGGTCCTTGGCCCTTTGGGTCCCAGCCGTGAACCCGGTGCCTACGACATGTGCGCTGAGCATGCTGAAGCCCTTTCAGCCCCAGTCGGGTGGGAGGTCATCCGGTTGCCGGGCATCGACGATCCTGCCCCGGCTGTTCCGACCGACGACCTCATGGCCCTTGCTGCGGCGGTGCGTGAAGTGGGGATGCTCGACAATGAGGTCGTTGCCGAACCTGATCCGGCCTCGGTGCACGTCCTGGGTCGTCGCGGCCACCTGTCGGTGATCACGGACGCCAGCCCCGACCTGTGAAACTACTAGGATGACGGTTATGCCTGATCTACCTCTGGCTTCTGAGGCGCTTGACCTGTCCCCGGCCTTCCTGGAGGTGGCGGCCTGCCCGGCGTGCCACTCCCGGTTCGCACTCAACTTCGATCACGGGGAGCTGGTCTGCTCCTCACCCTCGTGTGGGCTGGTCTTCGTGGTGCGCGACGGTGTGCCTGATCTTCGTCTTGACGCTGCGCGCCGAGGCGGTGTGGCGCAGGATACTGACGCGCAGGACACTGAGGCCTTTGATGTCACTGCTCGTCATGAGATGGGACCACGGTGACCTTCGACGATTCACGTTTGGACGCGCCGTTGGATCCGCTGACGGAAGGGGTCCTGCGGCATCTGGCGAGCACCGGTGCACGGATTCGCCGCGACTCTGCCGGCCTTGACGAGGTGCGTCGAACTGTCGGTGAGTGGGGCCGGCCCAGGGGAGTCCTCGTCGTGGGTCCGGAAGCTCGCCTGGTGCGTTCGGTTCTGGAACCGGTGTGCCCGGTGCCCCTTGTGGCGTGGCCGTTGCAGCACCTACCGGCATGGGTGGGCCCGTTGGATCTCGTCGTGGTCCTCGACACAGACGGACGATGCGCGGCCCAGGTGGCGCAGGCGCGTCGTCGGGGGAGCCTCATCATCCTGGCCTGCCCCGAGGACACCGAGTCGTGGCGTGCTGCCGGCGACCACGGGACCGCCCGCATTTCGATGGCCTCCCAGGATCTCATGTCAGCCGCGGTCGCGGCGCTGGCGGTGCTGGGTGATCTCGGTCTGGGGCCGGCCGTTGATCCCGGTCAGGTCGCTCTCGTGGCGGACATGGTGGCCGAATCGGCCTCGCCCTACCGTGATCTGGCCGTCAACCAGGCCAAGGACCTGGCCTGTGCCTTGGCCGACGCCGACCCCCTGACCTGGGGCGGATCGGTGTTGGCCGCTCGCGCCTCTCGACGGCTGGCCGAGTGGTTGCGCCGGGCCACGGGTCGTGTCGCGTTGTCTGCTGATGCCGCTGCGCTGCGGCCCATCATCGAGTCTGCTCCCAGACGGGATCCTTTTGCCGACCCTGACCTTGACGGCGAATCGCGTCGGCCGGTCCTTGTCGTCATGGACGACGCCGAGAGCGAACATGAGGCCGCGCGTCGAGAGCTGGAGCACCTGTGTGCCGTCCATGACGTGACGGTGCGCAGTGTCACGTTGCCGCTGGGTGTGGATGAGAGGTCTTCGTCGGTGGACCGCTACGTGGCCCTGTTGTTGCAGGGTGGTTTTGCCGCTGTCTATTTGGCCCTCGGGTTGGACCGTCTGGAGGAGATGTCATGAGTCAGTCTGGCGTGGCTGAAGGGTCCAACGGGGCCGAGGAGCCGAAGATGGAGGGCGCAAGCCGCAAGGCGATCATTGCTGCAGCCTCCGCCAACCTTGTGATCGCGGTGACGAAGGCGCTGGCCTGGCTCTTGACGGGCGCCTCGTCAATGCTTGCCGAGGCCATTCACTCGGTGGCCGACACCACCAACCAGATCGTTCTCATGATCGGCGGCAAGGTGTCCCACAAGAAGGCTGACGAGGACCACCCGTTCGGCTACGAGAGGGTCCGCTACCTTTCCGGTTTCATCGTCGCCGTGGTCATCTTCAGTGTCGGTGGATTGTTTGCCCTGTACTCGTCGTATGAGAAGATTCGCGACACCCTTGCTGGCAAGCCTGACGAGTTGCTCGACTCGCGGTGGTGGTGGGTGCCTCTGGTCGTGACCCTCATCTCGGCGTGCGCCGAGGGCGCCAGCTTGCGCACTGCTCTCAAGGAGAGCAAGACAGATCGTGATGGTCTGACGGTCCTGCAGTACATCCGCAAGGCGAAGGCCCCGGAGCTACCCGTGGTCATGATGGAGGATTCAGCCGCTGTTCTCGGCCTGATCTTCGCATTCCTTGGCGTCGGCCTGACCGTCCTGACGCACAACCCGGTCTTCGACGGTATCGGCTCGGCCTGTATTGGTGTGCTCCTGGTTGTCGTCGCAGCCATTCTCTCCCGTGAGATGAAATCCCTGCTGGAGGGGGAGTCAGCAACCCCGGAATCTCGCCAGGCCATCCACGATGCGCTCAGCAACTCTGACGGTGTCGATTCGGTCATCTACATGAAGACGGTCCACCTGGGCCCCGACACCATTCTGCTGGCTGCCAAGATCGCCGTCGACCCAGGCGACTCCGCCCTCGAGGTGGCGCGCATCATCGACAATGCGGAGGTGGCCGTCCGTGCTGCTGAGCCGCTTGTCGGCCCTCTCTTCCTCGAACCTGACATCCGCTATGGCGATCGGCGCATCAAGGACGATGAGAAGCGTCCGGAGGATGAGATATGAGCAAACCCGTCGTGGTGCTCAACGGGCCGAACTTGGGGCGATTGGGTCGTCGCGAGCCACAGATTTATGGGACGACGACTCACGCGGATCTGGCAGCTCGGCTGGTCGAGTATGGCCGAGGGCTCGGGCTCGACGTGGAGGTGCGTCAGACTGACTCCGAGGAGCGGATGATCGGGTGGATTCATGAGGCCGCCGACGAGCGGACCCCGGTCGTCATCAACCCGGCCGCATGGAGTCACTACAGCATCGCGATCGCTGACGCCCTTGCCCAGCTGGAGGCTCCCTGCATCGAGGTGCACATCTCCAACATTGCCGCTCGGGAGGAGTTGCGTCACCACAGTGTCGTCTCGGCACACGTCACCGGGACGATCACCGGTCTGGGGCTGAAAGGTTACGAGGCGGCTCTCGCCTGGTTGGCGACGTCGTGACGCCGACGCCGCTGGGGTGTTGACGACGGCCCGCGCGGGATCAGTGTTTCATGGACTCGAAGATTTCCTTGCACTCCGGGCAGACGGGGAACTTGTCCGGGTTGCGGGAGGGCACCCACACCTTGCCGCACAGGGCGACGACGGGGGTGCCGTTGACCATGGCGTCGGTGAGCTTGGCCTTGGGGACGTAGTGCGAGAAGCGTTCGGCGTCACCGTCGTCGAAGGATGGACGAGTCTTCTCCTCGACTGCTGTGCTGGACCCTGGTGCCACCTGTGTGCTCATGGTGACCCAGTCTACGTGGCCGGTGTCGTGTCCGACCACCGTTGCTGACTGGTCGCGCTGGCAGCGGACGTAATTCGCATTGGGGGCCCATCGTGGGAGAATGGGCCGGTGACGAATGCGACTCCGCCCCCGATGGGCTGGTACCCCGATCCTGCCGGAAGTGATCAGGAGCGGTATTGGGACGGCGAAGGCTGGACCCGTAACCTGCGTAATCCCCCTGAACCTGCACCGCGTCATGTCACCGGTCATGTGCCCCAGGAGCCGGCTGCGGCCTCAGCGGCGTCGTCCTCCCCGGGCCGGATGGCCGCATCCCCCGATGGGGATGTCGTGGCGCAGGGCAGTAGGTGGGGCACCACCGCCGATGGGGTTCCCCTGGCCGGGTGGTGGTGGCGGGCCTTGGCCACCGTCATTGATTTTGTCGTGGTGTGGGCGGTTGTCGGAATCACCTTGCACGACAAGGTCTCCAGCGTCAGGACGGGCTACCAGGCGTTCCTCGACGAGTCGATGCGCAAGATCAGTGCCGGAGCAAGCATGTCTGACGTCGTGAGCGCGCAAGCGCTGAGCGAGGCAGGGTTCGTCGACGACATGACGCTTCTCGTTGGCGCTGTCATCATCGCCCAGGCGATCTACCAGTTCATCATGTTGGCGTCCTGCGCCGGTTCGGTGGGTCAGTTGGTGTGTGGTCTGCGCGTGGTGATCACCAACCAGGGCAAGGATCATCGCCGGCTGGTGTGGTGGCGTGCCTTGGTCCGGGCCACGGCCTGGGCCTGCGTGGAGGTCGGTAACCAGGTTCTGGTGGTGTTGACCCCGTTCAGCTATCTCATGCCGTTGTGGCAGCGGTCTCGTCAGACCATCCACGATGCTATTGCCGGCACCCAGGTGGTGCGTCCGGTTCGTCAGCCCGACGCCGAGTAGATTTCGACGCAGGAACACACCTGTCGTCCAGCAGGGGTGCTGACCTCGTCCTCACATCCCGTCCGCATCGATCTTGCCCCGACGCGGGGTACCGAAAGGCCGTCATGCCCGTGACAGATCCCCACCTGACGACCCTGGCCGATCACTTCGGCATCTCCCGTGAGTACCACGACTGGAAGGGCCAGTACACCGAGGTTGAGGAGGCGACCGTCATCGCCGTCCTGGCCGGGCTCGGAATCGACGCGTCGACCCCGGATGCGGCCGAGCAGGCGTGCCGCGAGGTCGAAAACCGCACCTGGCGTCGTGTCCTGCCGGGCATCGTCGTGCTGCGCGAAGGCCAGGAGGGGCGTGTCGACGTCCATGTCACTGCCGGGGAACAGGTCGAGGTCCACATCGTCTGTGAGGATGGTCAGCGCCGCGAGTGTTGGCAGGTCGACAACTGGAATCCGGATCGCCAGGTGGAGGGCCGTTGGATCGGCGAGGCTACGTTTGGTATTCCCGCTGACCTTCCACTGGGTTACCACACCATCGTCGCGACGACGGCAGATCACCGTGCCACGTCAACCGTGGTGGTGTCCCCGAACTGGCTCGGCCTGCCCAGGTCGATGGGCTCGTCGCGGGTGTGGGGTCATGCGGTGCAGTTGTACTCGACGCGGTCCCACAGATCCTGGGGGATGGGCGATTTCGCGGATTTGGCGGATATGTGCACCTGGTCGGCGACTCAGGGCGCGGACTACATGCTGGTCAATCCTCTGCATGCCAGCCAGGTCGTCTCTCCGATCGAGCC
This sequence comes from Cutibacterium equinum, assembly GCF_028021195.1. NCBI lineage: Bacteria > Bacillati > Actinomycetota > Actinomycetes > Propionibacteriales > Propionibacteriaceae > Cutibacterium > Cutibacterium equinum. Next base: position 1,667,250 of record NZ_CP115668.1, on the reverse strand, counting down.
CTCGCCGTATCTGCCGTGCAGCCGTCTCTTCCTCAACCCGCTGTACGTGCGCCCCGAGATCATTCCCGAGTTCGCAGACCTGGACCCCGACGAGCGTTCCCAGGCCCGCCGCGCCCAGACTCACGCCGCCGCGGCCACCGAGACCATTGACCGCGACCGTTCCTGGGGAGCCAAACTGCCGGTTCTCGAGGCCGTTCACGCGCTCGGCCTGAAAGGGTCACGAGAGCTGTCGTACCAGGCTTTCCGCAGGCTGCGTGGTACCCGTCTGGTTGATCTGGCCACCTGGTGTGCGCTGAGCGAGGTCTACGGCAACAACTGGCATGAATGGCCCGAGGAACTCCAGCGCCCCAGCAACCGGGCCGTCGCGCAGTTTGTGCGCGCCCACGCCGATCGCGTGGACTTCTTCATGTGGTTGCAGTGGATCGCCGACCAGCAGCTCTCGGCGGCTCAGTCGGCGGGACGCGACGCGGGGATGTCCTTGGGTCTCATCTGTGACATGGCCGTGGGTGTCTCGGGTGCTGGAGCCGATGCGTGGATGCTCGGGGAACTGTTTGCTGACGGGGTCTGCGTCGGGTCCCCGCCCGATGCTTTCAACCAGGCTGGCCAGGAGTGGGGCCAGCCTCCGATGCGCCCGGACATTCTGGCTGACATGGCCTACCAGCCCTTCCGTGACATGGTGCGGGCGGCCCTGCGACACGCCGGGGGTATTCGTATTGACCACATCCTGGGCCTGTTCCGGCTGTGGTGGGTCCCGGCTGGTCTTGGTCCGCGCATGGGCACATACATCCGTTACGACCACGAGGCCATGGTCGGCATCGTGGCTCTGGAGGCCTACCGGGCCGGCGCCCTCGTCGTCGGTGAGGACTTGGGCACCGTGGAGCCGTGGGTGCGCACCTACCTGCGTGAGCGGGGGATCATGGGCACCTCGGTGCTGTGGTTCGAGAACGGGGAGGACGGCCAGCCGCTGGCTCCCGAGCAGTGGCGCGAATACGCCATGAGTTCGGTGACCACCCACGACCTGCCGCCCACCACCGGATATCTGGCTGGTGATCACGTCGAGGTGCGCCACAACCTCGGACTGCTCACCGAATCATTGGAGCACGAGCGAGCCGAGGCAGCTCGCCAGACGCAAACGTGGATCGCCATCCTGCGGGCGCGTGGAGTCCTGGAGGCCGACAATCCCTCGCAGGAGGAGATCGTGGTGGCCATGCACCGCATGCTCACCCGCACACCGTCGAAGGTTCTCAACGCCACCCTTACTGACGCGGTGGGGGATCGCCGTACCCAGAATCTGCCCGGCACGACCAATGAGTACCCGAACTGGCGGGTGCCTCTCAGCCATCCGGACGGCTCACCGATGTGGCTGGAGGAGGTCTTCACCGATGAGAGGGCCGCGCGTCTGTCTGCGGTCATGAACGAGAAGTGACCGGCTGACCATCGCTTGTGGCAGAGACGAAAACCGGGGTCTGTGGGAGATATGAAACCGGGGTCCGATGCTTGATGGCATCGGACCCCGAACGTTGAGCTGCGGGGCAATGACCCGCCTCAGTCGCTCAGTCAGCAACCGCCTTCTTGAGGGTGCTGGAGGCCGAAATCTTGACGGCCTTGTGAGCGGGGATGGTCATGGACTCGCCGGTGCGGGGGTTGCGGCCATTGCGAGCGGGGCGCTCGACGGCCTCGGCGGTGAACAGACCAGGAAGCTGCACCTTCTCGCCCTTGGCCAGGGCGCTGGTGATGACGTCGGTGAGAGCCTTGACGGCCTCGTTGGTCTGGGCCTCGGTGAGCGAGGCCTGCTTGGCGACGGCCTTGATGAGCTCGGACTTGGTCATGGGGGTCTCCTCAAATGGACGATGTTCGGTTTTCGGCGTCTTGCCGTTTCCCTAACCAAGGACACTAGCGGGTGATGGTGTCCAGTCAAGCCCAAATGCGCTTCAATAGCGGGTTTTCCACCCATTTCGGGCCAGTGTTAACCCAGTTGTCACATTTCGAGGAGCTGGAACGGCAGTGTGAGGCAGTGCTGCGTACTCACGACAAGGATGCGCCGAGGACGGTGTCAGCGCCGCCATCTCCCTGTTTCACCATGATGGTTGGGATGGCCTGGTCGCCTCGCGAAATACGTCGTCCAGCGATGGGCAGCTCGGTGATGGCGTCCCGGTGACGCTGACGCGCCGCCTCCACAGGTTCACGGCCCACGACGTCGCCGTCGATGATGAGGGGGACGATGAGGTTGCGGTCGTCGGCGTCGGCGGTTGGCTGCTGACCTACCCCGACGACCTCGGCGGTGGCGACGCCATCCGAACCGATGCGTCGCACCGCGTACTTGCGTCCACCGACGGTGTTCTTGTGGGATGACTTCTTGGCCACCGGCAGCAGCTCGGCGTCCGGGTCGTCTGAGAGTGCGCGGGCGACGAGCTTGTAGACGAAGGAGCAGGTTGGCGCTCCCGAACCGGTCACGACGGAGGTTCCGACGCCGAAGCCGTCGACGGGGGCGCCGCGCAGGGCGGCAATCTGCCATTCGTCAAGGTCGCTGGTGACGATGATGCGGGTGGTCGTGGCGCCGAGGTCGTCGAGCAGGTCGCGGACCTGTCGGGCGACGATGGAGAGGTCTCCGGAGTCGATGCGCACCGCGCCGAGGCGTCCCTCGGTGAGGCGAACGGCTGTGCGCACGGCGTTCTCGATGTTGTAGGTGTCGACCAGCAGGGTGGTCTTCTCGCCGTAGGCGGCCAGCTGGGCGCGGAAGGCGTCCTCCTCGCTGTCGTGGAGGAGGGTGAAGGCGTGGGCAGCCGTGCCGGAGGTGGGGACGCCGTAGCGAATCCCGGCGGCGAGGTTGGAGGTGGGGCCGAATCCGGCGATCCAGGCAGCACGGGCGGCGGCGACTGCGGACTCCTCGTGGGTGCGACGAGAACCCATCTCGATGATCGAGCGGCCTTCGGCCATCATGACCATGCGGGAGGCCGCCGAGGCGATCGCGGAATCATGGTTGTAGATGCTCAGCAGCAGGGTCTCGAGGACGCAGGCCTCGGCAAAGGTGCCTTCGACGGTCAGTAGCGGCGATCCTGGGAAGTAGAGATCGCCCTCGGCGTAACCGTGGATGGATCCGGTGAAACGGTAGTTCGACAGCCACTGCGCCATGCGCGGGCCGACGACCCCGCTCTTCTCCAAGAAGGAGATTTCTTCATCGGTGAAGTGGAAGTTCTCCACCGCGTCGAGGACACGCCCGGTGCCGGCGACGACGCCGTAGCGGCGGCCTTCGGGGAGCCGACGTGGGAACAATTCGAAGACGCAGCGGCGGTCAGCGGTTCCCGATGACATGGCAGCCTCGACCATGGTCAGCTCGTAGTGGTCGGTGAACAATGCGGTCGACATGGGCCACAGTTTAGGGGCGACGGGGTGTGTCCGCCGGTGAGGTCTGTGTGCCCTCGCGTGATGACACAATGGGCACATGACTGCACCCACCGTGGACCCCGTTGTGCGGACAGCTCGACTCACCGATGAGGAATCGACGTGGACGACGGTCGTCTGGGACGATCCGGTGAACCTCATGGACTACGTGACGATGGTGTTCATGAGGTATTTCGGCTATCCCCGTGAGAAAGCCGTGCAACTCATGATCCAGGTCCACAACAATGGTCGGGCGACGGTGGCCGAGGGCTCCAAGGAGGAGATGGAGATCGCGGTGCACGCCATGCACAGTTATGGTCTTCAGGCCTCGGTCGAACAGGGCGGGCAGGAATGAGGATTGAGGGCACCCGGAGTCGGTGGGTCTGGTACTGGGACAGCGAGGAGATCATCGGCGTCGAGATCGCCCTGGGGCATTACCTCGAGGCGTTGTCGGGTTTGCGCGACGGTCTTGCTCAGCGCACCCGCGACGCAGATCCGTTCGCCTTCTGGGAGAGCCAGTTCTCTGGCCCGCAGGACGACGAGGTGAGTCGGAGCATTCTGCCCAGCGCCTATCGCGGCGATGACGCTGCCGACGCCGGGTTCCACGCCCGCCATGACGTCGAGGAGGTCGCCGCGCGCTGGCAGGATGCCCAGGCGCTGCGGACTGATCTGGACACCTTGCAGCGAACTGGCGTCATCCCCATGAATCCTCAGACCACGCAGAGATGGCTTCGCACGGTCAATGCCTTGCGGGTGATGATGGCTACCAGGTTGGGCATTACCGACCAGATCAGCGCTGACGAGGTCGCCCGTCTCGCCCAGGAGGACGTGGATGCGCAGGAGGAGCGCGTTTACGAGTGGCTTGGCTTCGTCGTCGAGGTGCTTGTCGAGGTGGAGCTGTCGGAGTAGGGCGTCGGCGTCTCGGACGCCCACCGGCCCGCGCATCCCCAGGGTCACCTCGGAGACCATCCAGGGCGGGGTAGTCTTGCCAGCCGTGACCGAATCTGATTTCGACGTTGTCGACTCACCGATCGGCATCTTCGATTCTGGATTCGGAGGGTTGACGGTGGCCCGATCCGTCGTCGACCTCATGCCCAATGAGGACATCGTCTATCTGGGTGACACGGACCGTGCTCCTTATGGTGACAAGACGATTGCCCAGGTGCGTCGTTACGCCCTGCAATGCCTCGACCGGCTCGTCGCCCACGGGGTGAAAGCCTTGCTCATCGCCTGTAATACGGCATCGTCGGCGGTGCTTCGGGATGCTCGGGAACGCTATGACGTGCCGGTGATTGACGTCATCATGCCGGCTGCTCGGCGGGCCAGTTCAGCGACCCGGAATGGTCGTATCGGTGTTATTTGCACCGAGGCCACGGCCCGCTCCTTGGCTTATGAGGATGCCCTGGCGGCGGTGCCTGGCATTACTTTGACGACTCAGGCGTGTCCGAAGTTCGTCCCTTACGTCGAGCAGGGGGTCACCAGCGGCGCAGAGCTGGAAGCCATTGCTCGCGATTACCTCACGCCGATTCAGGAGGCTGGCTGCGACACCCTCATTCTGGGGTGTACTCACTATCCGCTGTTGGCTGGGCTCATTTCCTATGTGCTGGGCGACGACGTCACCCTCATCTCGTCCTCCCATCAGTGCGCCCGGGCCTCGTATTCCTTGCTGGCTGAGTCGGGGTTGCTGCACTCCGAGCCTCGGGAATCCAGCCGCTACTTCCTGACGACGGGTAATGCTGAGCGTTTCGAGACATTGGGACGACGACTCATGGAGGGTTTTGTTCATGACGTGCAGTCGGTGCACGCCGATCAACCTTCTTTCGGGGACCGTGCGGTGGTGCGCAACTGAGCGGGTGTGCCGCGTCGGGATTCGTGTCAGCCCCTCCCACTACTCTTGACGGCGTGAGTGAGACTTCTCGAATTGATGGACGCCGCCTGGACCAGTTGCGAGACGTGAGGATCGAACGCGGCTGGTTGAGCCAGGCTGAAGGTTCGGTGCTGGTGAGCTTCGGGCGCACGACGGTGTTGTGCAATGCCTCGGTCACTGAGGGGGTGCCGCGCTGGCGCAAGGGGTCGGGGCTTGGCTGGGTGACTGCCGAGTACGAGATGCTGCCCCGCGCCACCAATGAGCGTTCCGGTCGAGAGTCCCGTAAGGGCAAGATCGGTGGACGGACCCATGAGATTTCCCGCCTGGTGGGGCGCTCGCTGCGCGCTGTCGTCGATGACAAGGCGCTGGGGGAGAACACCATCATCCTTGACTGTGATGTGTTGCAGGCCGACGGCGGTACTCGCACGGCTTCCATCACCGGCGCCTATGTTGCCCTGGTTGACGCCGTCACCTGGTTGCGTGAGCGTGGCGGATTGGTGGGCGAGCCCATCACTGGTTCGGTGCAGGCCATCTCGGTCGGCGTGGTCGGCGGTACGCCGATGCTTGACCTCGCCTATGAGGAGGATTCGCGGGCTGACACCGACATGAATGTTGTCATGAGCGGCAATGGTGACTTCGTGGAGATCCAGGGAACCGCGGAGGGGGCTCCCTTCAACCGCGATCTGCTCAACGAGTTGCTCGACCTGGCTGCCGGCGGGTGTGCCAGTCTCAAGGCTGCCCAGTCGGAGGCGTTGGGGGTGTCGGTGTGAGCAGGATCGTGTTGGCGTCCAACAACGCCAAGAAGGTGGTCGAGCTGCGTCGTACCTTCGAGGCGGCCGGTACCGACGTCGAGATCGTCGCCCTGTCTGAGGTCAGTGGCGCCCCTGCCCCTGAGGAGACGGGCACCACCTTTGTCGAGAACGCCCTCATCAAGGCCCGAGCCGCCGCCCACGACACGGGTTTGCCGGCTCTGGCCGACGATTCTGGCATCGAGGTTGACGCCCTCAACCGGATGCCTGGGATTCGTTCGTCGCGCTGGTCGGGGCCGGATGCCACTGATGAGCGCAACCTTCAGTTGTTGCTTGACCAAACCTTCGATCTTCCCCACGAGCGGCGTCATGGTCGGTTCGTGTGTGCGATGGCTTTCGTTGACCCGGATGGCACCGAGATCACCAAGGTGGCCACGATGGAGGGCAGGATCATCGCGGAGGCTCGCGGGGAGAACGGGTTTGGTTATGATCCGATGTTCGTGCCTGACGCCCAGCCCGGTGATCTGACCAGCGCCGAGATGTCTGCGGAGGTCAAGGACGCCATCAGCCACCGGGGGCAGGCCGTTCGTGCCATCGTCCCGGCGGTCGTCGCTCATCTGGAAGGTCGTTGACGTGCAGGTTTACCTGGATTTGTTGCAGCGGATTCTCGATGAGGGGGTGCGTCGAGAGGATCGCACGGGCACCGGGACGTTGAGTGTCTTTGGTCACCAGATGTCCTTTGATCTGCGTGAGGGCTTCCCGTTGGTGACGACGAAGAAGATTTACACCCGCAGTGTGTTCGGGGAGCTGTTGTGGTTCTTGCGTGGGGACACCAATATCGGCTGGCTGCACGACAACAACATCCATATCTGGGACGAATGGGCTGACGAGAATGGCGATCTGGGACCGGTGTACGGCCATCAGTGGCGGTCCTGGCCTGACGCCGACGGCGGCACGATCGACCAGATTGCCAGGGTTATCGAGCAGATTCGCACCAACCCGTGGTCGCGTCGTCACATCGTCTCGGCGTGGAATGTGGCTGAGGTCGACCAGATGGCCCTGCCTCCCTGCCATACGTTGTTCCAGTTCTATGTCACCCCTGACGAGGACGGGAAGCCTGAATGGTTGAGCTGTCAGCTCTACCAGCGTTCCGGTGACACCTTCCTCGGTGTGCCGTTCAATATTGCGTCGTACGCCTTGCTTACGCATCTGGTGGCATCGGTGACGGGGTTGAAGCCGCTGAAGTTCGTTCATACCGTGGGCGATGCTCATCTCTACCTCAATCATCTGGATCAGGTGCACGAGCAGCTCACCCGTGAGCCCCGTCAGCTGCCTCAGGTGACCGTCAATCCAGACATTCGTGACATTGACGGATTCGAGCTGTCGGACATCACCGTGACTGGGTATGACCCGTACCCGGCACTTCCCGCTCCGATTGCCGTCTGAACCTAGCCGGATCGCACTATTTGAAGTACCAGGAGACACGATGAAGGTCGTCGCCATCGCCGCCGTCGCTGATAACGGTGTCATAGGGTCCGGGCAGGACATGCTGTGGCACATCAGCGAGGATTTCCGCCGGTTCAAGAAGGTGACGATGGGTCACACCCTGGTGTTCGGGCGGCGTACCTTTGAGCAGGTCGGCAAACTTCCGGGGCGTCGTCACATCATTTGCACCCGTGACCGGCAGTGGTCTGCCGATGGCGTTGACGTCGCCGCTAGTCCGCGCGAAGCCGTGGAGATGGCTCGCCAGGCCGGCGAGGACATCTGTTTCATCGCCGGGGGAGGCCAGATTTACGCTGATGGCCTCGACCTGTGCGACGAGCTCGACATCACCGAGGTCCACCAGAGTCCGGCAGGCTCGGCAACATTCCCCCAGATTGATCGGCAGGTGTGGGCTGAGACCCGACGTGAGCCCCGAGATGGGTTCGACTTCGTCGGGTACCGGCGTCGGGCATGAGATCGACGGCCTCGATCCTCCACCTGGACATGGATGCCTTCTTCGCCTCGGTGGAGCAACGGGACAAGCCGTCCCTGGTCGGCAAGGCCGTCATCGTCGGTGGGGTCGGTGGTAGGGGAGTCGTGGCCACCGCCTCCTACGAAGCTCGTGCATTCGGGGTCCATTCCGCCATGGCAGGGTCGCAGGCTCGCCGCCTGGCTCCCCATGCTGCGTTCCTCTCGGGGCGATTTGAGGCGTATCGAGAGTCGTCGAAGGTCGTCATGGCAACCCTGCGAGAAGTCTCGCCGCTGGTGGAGCCGTTGAGCCTTGACGAGGCCTTCGTCGATCTGGAGGCTGGCGGGATCGACGTCGATGACCTGGAGGGTTTGCGCCAGGTGGCCGCTGATCTTCGCGCCCGAGTCTTCGAGCGCACTGAGGGATTGAGCTGCTCGGTGGGGATCGGGTCGAGCAAGTTCATGGCGAAGGTCGCCTCCGAGATGGCCAAGCCCAAGCGTGGCTACAGCGACCAGACCGCCCTCGTTGCGCCCGGAACCGAGGCTGACACCATTGCGCCCCTGCCGGCGCGGGCTATTCCGGGGGTCGGTCCCGTGACAGCGCAACGGTTGGAAAAGTTGGGTCTTCGTACCATTGCTGATGTCCGTTCCGCTCGGGAGTCCGAGCTCGTCCACGAATTGGGCCAGGCAGCAGGCACGAGCCTTGTCGCCTTGTCACGGGCATGGGACGACCGCCCTGTGGCGGCCAGCCGAATCGCCAAGTCGATTTCGGTTGAGGACACTTTCGAGCACGATCTCACCGACCGGCAAGAGTGCCGTCAGATCGTGGAGCGTCATGCGGGGCTGGTGTGTGGGCGTCTCAAGAAGGCCGGGCATTTCGCCCGCACCGTGACCCTCAAGGCCAAGATGGCGGACTTTCAGGTGTGGTCACGATCGGTGACCCTGACTGGAGCCACCGATTCGCCCGAGCGAATCTCTCATGTGGCGGTGCAGATGCTCGACTCTCTTGACCTGCGTGAGGGGGTTCGGTTGCTGGGGGTTGGTGTGTCCAACTTCACGACCTCAGCCCAGGAAGAACTGTTCACCACCGACGACGACGGACATCTGCGTGACGAGCCCGACGTGACCGAGGACGTCACTCCTATCCAACCCGGCCCGTTCGGACGGCGCCGATCCTTCGATGGACGCACCTGGCCGCCTGGCGCAGACCTCATCCACGACGACTATGGCCGCGGCTGGGTGTGGGGGTCGGGCCACGGCATTGTCACCTGCCGTTTTGAGCATCGGGGCAGCCAGATCGGTCGGGTGAAGTCGGTTAGCCAGGACGACGAGGCCTTGCATCCGGCCCATCCTCTGCCGCTGGCATGGCAACCCGCCGGGGAAAACGGCTGAGGTCGATACGAGGGTGATGACTGGTCCGCGCCTCGGCCCGTTTGGACCCTCTTGATCAGCCTGTGCGGAGAAGCGGCCGTCAATGCCAATCATCCCCACGATCACACATGGGTGAATCACGTCACTACGGTGCCGGAGAAGGGACTCGAACCCTCACACCACAAGGCACAGGAACCTAAATCCTGCGTGTCTACCAATTCCACCACTCCGGCGTCGGGGCCTTGCAGCCCCGGGCAACCTCAGGCCCTCGGTGTTCCCGAATCAGCAGCCGATCTTGAGTTCCCTGCAGAGCTTGTCGACGTGGCCCTTGGCTCGAACATTGTACTGAGCTTCAACGATCGTGCACGAACCGTCCTCATCGACGTCAATGACGAAGGTGGAACGAATCACGCCGACGATCTCTTTGCCATAGACGTTCTTGGGGCCGTACGTTCCGTAAGCCGTCATGACGGCCTTGTCCTCGTCGGAGAGCAGAGTCAGAGTCAACGACTCCTTGGCGACGAATGCCTGGAGCTTGGCAACCGGGTCGGGCGAGATGCCCAGCACCGAGTAGCCAGCGCCCTCAAAATCGGCCAGATGAGCCGTGAAATCGACAGCCTGGGTGGTACACCCAGGGGTCATGGCCGCAGGGTAGAAGTACACGATGACTCGCTTGCCAGCGAAGTCGGACAGGGTGATCTGACTGCCGTCAGCGGCGGGCAGTGTGAAATCAGGGGCCTCATTACCGGGCTGAAGACGGGTACTCATGCCCTCAACGATATAGGCTGTTGCCAGACCAGCGCCGAGCCTACGTCGGCGCAAAGCGCAGACACGGCACCAGGAGGGGTCACATGGCTGATAGCAAGTCGAAGGCGAAGGACGAGCGCTCCGCTGACGAGATCAGGCGGGACATTGCAGCGACTCGTGCTCGTCTGGCGGCCGGGATGGAGAGCCTCGTGGAGCAGGTGCATCCGGCCACCCTCAAGCGTGAGGCATCTGATCGTGCCCGCGATTTCGTGCAGGGTGAGTTCGACCAGGTCAAGGGCCAGGTCAAGGACGAGAACGGTTGGCGCATCCAGCGGATTGCCATCGCTGGGGGTGCGCTGGCTGCCGGTATCGTCAGCATCATCGTGCTGCGTGCGATCGTTGGTCGCGCCACCGGAGCCACCGCTCGCCGCAAGCTCGAGAAGCTGCAGCTCTCCGAGGCCAAGCGGGTTCGCAAGGAGGCCAAGCAGCGTCGCAAGGATGACGCCAAGGCCGCCAAGAAGAACGCCAAGCTCAGTAAGAAGAACGCCAAGAAGTACGGCAAGCTCAGCACGGATGACTCGTCGATGAGCAACCTTGCCGAGAAGATGCTCAAGCAGGCCGCCGTGCTGCGTTCCCAGGCTGCTGCCGAACGCGAGGAAGGCGTCGCCTGAGTGATCGGGTCGACATGACCTGATCAACTCACACCGATCCAGCACGAGTTCGGCCCCGGTCCAGCGCGGACCGGGGCCGAACTATGTCGTCAGGCGGGGATCACTTGAGGCTGCCGGCAGACAGGCCGGCGACGATCCGACGCTGGAAGATCAACACCATGATGACCAGCGGCACCGTCATGACGACCCCGGCAGCCATCTGGGAGCCGAACGGGGTGTTGAACTGGGAAGCGCCGGTGAACTTCGACAGCAGCACCGTGGCAGGCTCCATTTTCGGATCGTTGATCATGGTGACGGCGACGAGGAACTCATTCCACGCCCCGATGAACACGATGATCGCCGTGGTGAAGATGCCGGGTGCAGCCAGAGGCAGAATGACCTTGCGGAAGGCCTGAGCGGGGGAGCAGCCGTCGATCATGGCCGCCTGCTCCAGCTCGTCGGGCATCTGTTTGAAGAACGTCGTCAGGTTCCACACCGCCAAGGGCAGCGAGAAGGACAGATCGGGGATGATCATGGCCTGGTAGGTGTTGATCCAGTGCCACGCCGAGAAGTTCTTCAGCAGCGGGACGATGATGGCCACCAGCGGGAACATCGACGTCGCAATGATGAGGATGAGCAATCCGCCCTTGCCACGGAAGTCCAGACGCGCAAGGGCGTAGGAGGCGAAGGTGGCGATGAGCAGGGCAATGATGGTCACCGACAGCGAGACGATGAGAGAGTTACCCAGCCCGCGCAGGAAGTTGTTGCTCGGATGGAAGACGGCCCGGTAGTTCTCCAATGACGGGTGAGCTGGCCACCACGTGTTGTCGAAGATCTCGTCGTCAGGGCGCAGCGAGGACACGACCATCCAGTAGAAGGGCGCCAAGCAGTAGATGACGATGAGGATGATGCCGATGATCGGCAGCGCCTTGGCCCAGGTGTTGTTCTTGTGGTGGGTTTCCTGGTCGATGGCTCCCGGTGCGGTTGCCGTAGCGGTGCTCATGCCGACACCTCCTTGCCACTCGTTGTTGCGGCTTGTGCGGCGTTCGCCTTCTGTCGGCCACGACGCCCACCAGGACGTCCACCGTTGACGAAGGTGGTGGCCTTCATCTTGTTGCGCTTACCCTCGTCACCGATGAGGTCGGCGCCCAGGATCTTGATGAAGGCGAATGCGATGATGAACACGTAGAGGAACAAGATGATGGCGTATGCGGCGGCCGCTCCGTACCTCAGGTTCGACGCCTCATCCTGGACCAACATCGACAAGGTCTCGACCGACTCCCTGCGCGGGCCGACGAGGATGAACGGCAGGTCGAACATGCGTAGCGCGTCAAGGGTTCGGAACAGCACAGCGACCACCAGGGCCGGTTTGACCAGTGGCAAGGTGATCGAGACGAACCTCTTCCACGCATTGGCACCATCGACCTTGGCCGCCTCATAGACCTCGGTGGGTATCACCTGGAGGCCCGCCAGCGTCAACAGACCGATGTAGGGGGCGGTCTTCCAGACGTCAGCGATGATGATCGACCACTTGGCCGTCCAGTCGCCTGATGCCCACATGATCTGCCGGCCGATGATGGCGTTGGCCACACCGTTCTGGTTGAAGATCCAGCCCCACAAGATGGCCGAGACTGCGGTAGGGATGGCCCAAGGGACGAGGATGGAGGCTCTAACGACGCCCCGTCCGGCCATCGCCCGGTGCATGATCAGCGCCATGATGACGCCCAGCACGGTTTCGAGCACGACCGTGACGACACCGAAGAGGGTGGTGTTCCACAACGCGTTCCAGAATCGATCTCCCGAGCCGGTGAAGATGTCGGTGAAGTTCTTCATTCCGACGAACGGCTCGGTGTCGTTGACGAATCCCGTTTCAGGATCCAAACCAGGCTGGCCGTAGAGGGCCTGCTTCATCGATTGAATGACGGGAATGACGATGACGATCGTCAAGACGATGAGGGTTGGTGTGATGAGCGCCAGGGCCAGGCGTTCCTGGGCTCTGGCCCGCGAAGACCGTTTGCGGGCCGGTTCGACTGTTGCGGCGGTCATGATGAAGCTCCTTGTCCCCGGTGCTGTCTGCCAGGTGGTGCGAGCGATGTCATGGATACGGCGGGGTGGGTGCCCCGCCCCGCCGTATCCATGTGGCTGATACTGCGTGACGGTCAGTTCTTGATGATCGTCTTCAGCTTGTCGGCCAGCTGCTTGGCTGCGGTCTGGGCGTCCGTCTTGCCCTGCAGAGCCGGGTAGATGGCGTCCTGGATGGCCGCAGTGACGTCACCGTAGGCGACGGCATGCGGACGGCCCTTGGCGCTGTCCAGGGAGGCCTTCAAGGTTGGCAGGTACGGGTAGTTCTTGACGTTGTCGTCCTTGGTGTACAGCTCACCGTAGATCGGCGCGTTGGACTGCTTCTCGAGGTTGTACTGTTCGGACTCCTCGTTGGTCCACCACTTGACGAACTTGAGGGCCGTCGCCTTGTTCTTGCAGTTGGTGGTGATGGCGCAGTTGTGGCCGCCCAGGGTTGCCATGAACGCCTTGCCGTCGATGGAAGGCAGGGGGGCGATGCCGAACTTGTCGGGGCCCAGTTCCTTTACGTCGTTGCCGTACTGGTAAGGCCAGTTACGCAGGAAGAGGACCTTGCCGGACTCGAAGCCGTTACGGCTGTCCTCCTCCTTCCACTCCAGGGCGGCAGTCGGGATGAGGTTGGACTTGAAGGCGTCCACCGCGGTCTGGATGCCCTTGATGGACTCCGGGGAGTCGACGACCACCTTTCCGGAGTCATCGACGATCGCACCGCCACAGGTGGTGATGAACTCGCAGATGTTGCAGGTGAGCCCCTCGTACTTGGCCCACTGGCCACCGAATCCGCCGATGTTCTGCATACCGGGGAGTTTGCGGACGGCCTCGGTGGCCTTCTTGACGTCGTCCCAGGTCTTGGGAACCTCGACCTTGGCCTTCTCGAGGAAGTCCTTGCGGTAGTACATGATGGGGGCGTCCGTGGCGTACGGGACGGCGTACTGCCTGTCGCGGTACGAACCGGTCTCCCACACCGAGTCAATGATGCCGTCGGGCTTCATGTCCTGCGGGATCTCCACGATCCAGCGGTTGGCCGCGAACTCGGCAACCCACACCAGGTCAAGGCCAATGACGTCGTAGGCGGCAGAGTTCGTCTGAGCGGCGTTGATGAGGGACTGACGCTGCTGGTCGGCCTCCGAGGACAACTCAATGAGAGTGACCTTCTCCTTGGGGTACTTCTTGTTCCACTCGTCAATGCGCTTCTGGACCATTCCGCCGGAGAAGTCCTTGCCCTGCACCCAGCTGATGGGGCCTTCTCCGGTGAAGTCTGCGCCCGTGGCGGGCTTGTTGGATTCGGAGCCCTTCGAGTCCCCGTTGGAACAAGCTGCCAAGGCACCGAGCGCCAGTGCTCCGACGGAGCCCTGGATGAAGGCCCGACGGGAATGTGTGTAGTGCGTCATGTGACTTCTTCCTCCTTGAACTGGGCGATGTCGACACCGACATCACGGACGCATCAGCGATTTCCTGCAGGTGCGATAGGTCACAACCTCACTTAGGACCTTACACCGACCCCCTGACATGTGTGCATGTCATTTTGCGAGGAACGTGAATGATCGTGCACAGCAAGTGAGATTGGGGGTTGTTCCTCTCACCAATCTGGTCGCAGTGGTGTTGGTATGTCGCTGAATCCGTCTGAATGAGTGTGGAAGAAGGGATTCCTCTGAGTGGTGTCACCAGGATGGCCATGTTCGGGAGGCGGGGCGACCTCGGGCCTCGATGGGAGGACAGGTCGCAAAGTCTTGGGCTGTGTAGGAGTCTCGGGCTGTGTAGGAGGCAACATGAAGGAAGCCGTTCCACCCTGTCTCCAGGATGGAACGGCTTCCGTTCCGGTGCGCCGCCAGGGACTCGAACCCTGAACCCGCTGATTAAGAGTCAGCTGCTCTGCCAATTGAGCTAGCAGCGCCGGCGAGGAGAAACATTAGCGGACTTCGGCCAGGATGCAAAATCGAGGTGACGGATTCATGGCCGACTGGTGCGTGCGGCATCGATTCGACGCTGCCTCAACGCCGTGATCTCGGGTATGTCGAGGGGCTCCAAATGGCGTCCTAGAGCCATGTCAAGCACATGGTCGGCCAGCTGTGGGTTGCGTGCAAGAACTGGTCCGTGCGGATAGGTGCCGATGACACGGCCCTGCACGGCTCCCTCGTCGCGACGGTTACCGTTGCCCCAACCCACCTCGACGGCAGCCAGCGGTTTGGCGTCAGAACCAAGTTCTGTCCAGCCACCGTGGTTCTCGAAACCGGTGATCGGGCACGTGTTCCCGTCGGGCTGGGTCCAGATGTGCAGAACTTCCCCGACAGCACGCTGTGGGCCGCGTCGGGTCTCGGCGTCGAGAAGCCCGAGTCCCTCGATGACCTCGTCATGAGCTCCGATGGTGAAGGACTTGCCGCAGATCTGATAGCCGGCGCACACCGCGAACAGCATGGCGCCGTCGTCGAGGGCGGTGAACAATCCGCCATCGGCCTTGAGCTCCTGGACAGCGGTGATCTGGGCGGTGTCCTCGCCACCTCCCAGCAGATAGACGGCCCCGTCAGTGGGCACCTTCTGGCCGGGCTCGACGGTGACGAGCTCGGCGTCGATGCCGCGCCATTGCAGTCTCTTGGTGAGCACGACAGCATTGCCATGATCGCCGTAGATGCCCAACAAGGACTGGTACAGCAGGACGATCTTGGGACGGTCGGTGTTCATGCCAGTCCTCCGAGTCGGCGCAGTTTCTGGAAAGGGGTGTAGGTCGACAGCACGTCGATGGGATGGTCAGAGTCCCACTTGCCAGCCAGCAGAGGCGAGCTGAGAGCCTGGGAGAGGTCCTCAATGACGACGTGCTCCACCCCGGCGTATTGCAGTCTGACGGCCAGGTCGAGTGCGCGCGGGCCGGTGCAGATGACGGTCCGCCCGGCCAACTGCTCGTAATCGACGTCCCACAACCAGGAGACGTCCTTGCCGTCAGCAGCCACCGCGTCGATGGCCAGCACCAGCGGATCGGAGGTCGTCAGCGGCAGGGATTCGGTCCAGCCGGCAGGATTCTTCGACAACAGTAGACGGCAATGGGTGCCGCTGATGGTGCAGGTGGCATAGCGGCCAGCCGGCGACTCCACCGTGGCGATCCCGCGCAGCGCATCTTCGGGCTGGATGCCCATGTGGATGGCCGCGGCAAGGGCGCAGGTGGCGTTGGCGAGGTTGAAGGAACCGGGCACCTGGACGTCGAGGGGGAAACGTCTCCCGGAAGCCTCGACGGCCTCGTGTCCTTCCACCCACCAATCGGCGGCAGGCTGACGCAGCTCACATCCAGGGCAATCCCAGCCGTCCTCGCCATGGGTGAGGACGGCGCCACAGTTGGGGCACAGCGTCGAGTCAGCGGTCCACCGAGGGTTGGTGTTCACCCAGATGACATGACGAGCTTTCTGACACACCCACACGATGAGTGGGTCACAGGCGTTGGCGATCACTGTCGGGCCATGCTCGGCGGCCTTGTCCAGGGCAGCACGCCAGTCGCGTCCCAGGAAGGTCAACTCGTGGTTGCGGTCCAACTGGTCACGGCTGAAGTTGAGCAGGACCAGTACTTCTGGGTTGCCCATCGCGACGACATCGGCGACAACCCTCTCATCGGTCTCTAACACGGCGATGGTGGCGTCAGGGGCCTCTCCCAGGGCCGAGACGATACCGTGATGAAGGTTGGCCCCATCGGCATTGGTGACGACGTTTCGTTGGTCGTCAGGAGTCCCAGCTCGCACTGCGGCGGTGAGGAAATGAGTAGTGGTGGTCTTGCCGTTGGTGCCGGTGACACTGGCGATACGACGGTCTGCCAGCAGCTCGGGCAAGGCGTTGGGGGCCAATTTCATCGTCACCCGACCGCGAATTGACGCTCCCGAGCCCTTCCCTGCCAAGCGGGAGGCTGTTGCCGCTGTCCGCCCGGCCAGCAGGGCCAGGTGCAGCCGCAGGGAGGTGCGGTGTCTTCCAGATGACGAGGTCATGGTCCCAATCATGGCAGGAAGGGATGACGGCCCCGGTGCACTCACTGGTGACGAGGGGAGTGTCTGTGATCTCAAACTGCTGGGTGACAAGGTTGTTCGCCTCTGTTCCAGATGATTGTCGGGAAACCTGTCGGGCACGCGTGTCACGGTAATTCCTGTCAGATGCGAGGGGTTGACGAGTGCCGGACAAGGGGGTGTCATGGTCGACGTCGAGGAGTTGGTGAGTCGTGGTGTCGACGGTTTGGAGGTTCCCAGCGGGCATGCCATCCACCCGTCGCTCCAGCCTCTTTTCCCTGGTGGACTCATGCCTGCGGTGTACCGGCTGGACGGTGCGTCATCCGTTGGTCTGGGGCTGCTCACCCATGGCTGGTGTGGGGTCGTCGGTCTGCCTGAGCTCAGTGTCGAGGCGGCTCGGCAGTGGGGAGTGGAGTTGTCACGGCTGGTGCTCGTGCCTGATCCAGGGAACTGGCTCGAGACGGTGGCAACTCTCATCGAGGGGCTGGACGTCATTCTCGCTGCATCCCCACCACCATTGCCGATGGCGGCCAGCAGACGATTGACGGCCAGGCTACGTTCTCGCGGCTCGACCTTGGTGGTGCTGGGGCCGTGGTCCAATCCTGCGGCTCGAATCGATGTCCGCACCATGGGGTGGCGCGGGCTTGGCCAGGGACATGGCTGTTTGTCGGCTCAGGAACTTGAGGTGACGGTGACGAGGCATCACCGCAACCGTTCTGTGCGGCTCATTCGCACTGGTACCGGGGTGCACCCTGCCGAGGAGGTGGCTGATGCCTGCTGAGCGGCTCAGTGCCACCCCGGTTCGGGTCCTCATGGCAGTCATTCCCAGGTGGCGAATTGTGGCAGCATCCCGACGTCAGCCGGGGGATGATCCTCTTCTGGTTGTCGATCGTGGGGCCGTCGTCGACTGCTGTTCCCGAGCCGCTGAGGAAGGTGTCATCCCAGGCTTGTCGGTGAGGGCTGCCCAGTTACGGTGCCCGGACGCCGTTGTCGTGCCTCACGATCCTGCTTCCGAGGAAGTCCTCTTTGACGAGGTGGTTCGCGAGATCGAGACATCAGTAGCCCCTTCAGTCCACGTGGTGCGCCCAGGAGTGGTTGCGGTGACTGCTCGCGGGGTTGCTCGTTTCTATGGTGGTGAACATGCTGCTGCGCAGCGCATGTCTGAGGTGCTGGCACGAATCGGATACACCGACGCGGGGATTTCGGTGGCCGACGGGTTGTTCGCGGCTGAGGTGGCCGGGTCCGAGGCGGCCAGCTCGCAGGACCATGCCCCGAAGATCCTCAACCCCGGGATGTCCACGGCCTTTCTGGCCTCCCACGACGTTTCGGTTCTGGCACGTACTGGCCGGGTTGACGAGTCATTGGTGCGGACCTTGCGTCAGCTCGGTCTGACGACCCTGGGTGCCTTCGCCGGCCTGGATCGTCAGCATGTCGTGCAGCGATTCGCGGAGGCTGGGCAGCGCGCCCACGATTGGGCACGTGGCATGGACGTCACGGTGTTGTCGGCACACCGTCTCGAGGACGACGATGCCATGGAAGTGGTCCTTGACGATCCGGAACCTTCCGGAGCCCAGGTGGTGGCCGTGGTGCGTCCTGTGGCCGAGGAGTTCATGGCAGGTCTGGCAGCCAATGGTCGGGTGTGCTCCCAGGCTCGCATTCTCATCCGGGCCACCACCGGGTTGTCTGAGCGCACTTGGCGTCAACCCTGGCAGTTCAGCAGTGACGATCTGGTGGCTCGGTTGTCCCGTCAGCTCGATGATCTTCCCAGGACCGTGGACGAATTCGGTGCTGATGAGTTCTGCCAGTCCGGTGTTGAGGCGGTGCGGATCGTTCCCACCATCCATCGTGCGGGGGAGGCGGCCGAGGGATTGTTCGGGGCCAGACCCACCGAGCATCTTGTCCACGTCATCTCTCAGTTGCAGGAGAAGCTGGGGCCAGAGGGAGTTCTGGTGGGGGAAGTCGCCGGTGGCCGGATGCTCAAGGACCGACGGCGACTGGTTCCTTTCGGGACGGTTGCCGAGGATGCGCGTCCGGTGGATCGCCCTTGGCCAGGTCATCTTGACGGTCCTGCCCCCGGGATCGTGTATTCCCGTCCGCTGCCAGCCCGGTTGGAGACAACGGACGGTATGCCGCTGACGACGTCGTCTGACCTGCCGACGATCAGCCCGGGATGGTTTCACGACGGCACTTCGCGACGGCGCGTCATCGCATGGGCTGGGCCATGGCCGGTGCACCAGAGGTGGTGGAGTACCCCGGCGGTCTCGGTGGAGCGAGTGCAGTTGGTCACCGAGGACCAACAGGCGTGGGTCCTGGCGGGGTCGGCTGACCGCTGGTGGGTCGAGGCTCGTTACGACGAGGCGTGATCGGGATGAGTTACCACAATCCTCCGATTCCGTGGCGAGAGCTGGAGAGACGCATCTCGGGGCGGCGTCCTCCCAATGGTCATCAGGACAGTCATGTCGACCAGGCTGGGTATCGCCGCGTCCGTAAGCCCTTTGACCGCCATCCCGTCCGGCCCGAAGGGCCTGTAGTGCCCTATGCCGAGCTGCACTGCCACTCCTCCTACAGTTTTCTTGACGGTGCCTCCAGCCCGGAGGATCTCGTCACCCGGGCGGTGGAGTTGGGGCTGTCGGGGCTGGCCCTGACCGATCATGACGGCCTCTACGGGGTCGTCAGGATGGCTGAAGCGGCTGAAGCCTGTGGTCTTCCCACCATCATCGGGTCGGAGTTGTCCATCGGAGCGCCGGATGCGCAGAACGGGGTGGCTGATCCGGTGGGCAGTCATCTGCTCGTGTTGGCCAATGGTCCGGAGGGGTATCGCCGCTTGGCGGGCGCCCTCACCGATGCCTATCTGGCTGAGGGAGGGCAGAAGGGTCATCCGGTCCATGATCTCAACCATCTGGCCGAGGTGGCCGACGGGCACTGGACCGTCCTCACTGGGTGTCGTAAAGGAGCGGTGAGGCAGGGGTTGGCCAGGGGAGTGGAGCAGGCTGAGGCCAAACTTCATCATCTGGTTGATTTGTTCGGCATTGACAACGTCCTGGTCGAGTTGACCGATCATCGCGCTCCCACCGATTCCCGTGACAACGACATCCTCGCTGAGCTGGCGGGTCGTCATGGTCTGGCAACGGTGGCGACGACAGCCGCCCACTACGCCGGTGCTGAGCAGTTCGAGCTGGCCTGTGCCCTGTCAGCGGTGCGGGCCCGACGCAGTCTTGACGAGATGGACGGCTGGCTTCCTGCCGGCCCGGTGGCGAGGTTGCGCAGCGGGGTAGAGATGGCAGACCTGTTCAGTCGTCACCGGGATGCGGTGGACAACACCGTGGCTGTGGCGGACAGGACGGCTTTCCAACTGAGGTCGGTGCGTCCCCGTCTGCCCGACCAGAAGGTGCCCGAGGGCCAGACGCCCATCAGTTGGCTGCGTCATCTGGTGGAGGAAGGCCGTCGGGGCTGTTACGGAGACGATCCGGTGGCCAAGGACCGACTGGAAACTGAACTTGACCTCATCGAAGCCCGAGATTTTGCCGGCTACTTCCTCATCGTTTCCGACATCGTGGAGTTCGCCCGGTCTCAGGGGATCGTGTGTCAAGGACGTGGGTCAGCAGCGGCTTCGGCGGTCTGTTACGTGTTGGGTATCACCGTCGTCGACCCGGTGTTCTATGGCTTGCCCTTCGAGCGGTTCCTGTCGGTGCTGCGCGAGGAGGAGCCCGATATTGACGTCGATTTCGACGCCCGACGTCGTGAGGAGGTCATCCAATACGTCTACGCCAAATACGGACGCCGCAACGCCGCCCAAGTGGCCGACGTCATCACCTATCGGCCGCGCAGTGCTATTCGCGACATGGCCAAAGCCCTCGGCTATTCCCAGGGACAGCAGGACGCGTGGTCTGGTCAGATGGAGAGACGATCAGCAGTGCCGGACTCTCAAAATCCTGACGGCCCCGAGATTCCTGACGACGTCGTCGCTCTTGCCCAACAGGTGATGGGCCTGCCACGTCACCTGGGTATCCATTCGGCCGGAATGGTGCTGACCCGAGAACCGGTGGGGCATATCTGTCCGATCGAGCCGGCCCGGATGCCCGGTCGCACGGTGCTGCAATGGGACAAGGAGGACTGCGCCTGGATGGGATTGGTGAAGTTCGACCTACTCGGGTTGGGAATGCTCTCGGCGCTGAGCATCTCCTTCGACCTCATCTCCCACCACTGCGGACGATCCTTGAGCCTGGCTTCGATCCCGCGCAATGAGCCGGGGGTTTACGACATGTTGTGCCGCGGTGACAGTATCGGTGTCTTCCAAGTGGAGAGTCGGGCCCAGATCGGCACCCTGCCTCGGCTCAAACCGCGCTGTTTCTATGACCTGGCCGTGGAGATCGGGCTCATCCGTCCTGGCCCGGTGCAGGGAGGCGCGGTGCATCCCTATATCCGACGGCGCACTGGTGCTGAACCGATCACCTATCCGCACCCGTTACTCGAACCGGTGCTGGAACGCACCCTGGGGATCCCGCTCTTTCAGGAGCAGCTCATGCAGATGGCCACGACAGTCGGCAACTGCACGGCCGCTGATGCTGACCTGTTACGCCGAGCAATGGGGTCCAAGCGTGGGGTCGAGCGCATTGACTCCCTACGCGCCAAGCTCTTCGAGGGGATGGCAGCCAATGGGATTGACGACGACACAGCCCAGGACATCTATGCCCGCATCGAGTCCTTTGCCAATTTTGGATTCGCCGAGTCCCATGCGCTGAGCTTCGCCGGACTGGTCTACGCCTCAGCCTGGGTCAAGCTGCACTACCCGGCAGCATGTCTTGCGGCCTTGCTGCGTAGTCAGCCGATGGGGTTCTATTCTCCGGCGACTCTGGTGGCTGATGCTCGACGACATGGCGTGGTGACGCGACGCCCAGATCTGACGACGTCGTCAGTGGGGGCAAATCTGGAACCGCTGGATCGTGAGGGCGGCGGCGTGGAGACCGGGATGGACGAGTGCCTTCATGACCACGACGAGTCTGAGATCGGTCCTTTTGATCCCCATCGTGATGACGGTGACCATCGCCGGGATACTCACTTTGCCGTGCGTCTGGGGCTTTCTGACGTTTCCGGCATCAGCACCGAGGCAGCCGCCCGGATCGTTGCGGAGCGGGAACGCGAGCCTTTCACCAGTCTTGACGATCTCGCGCGTCGGGTTGAACTGACCAAGGAAGAGGTGGAAGCCCTTGCCCTGGCAGGCGCTTTCGACGATCTCGTAGGTTCAAGACGTGGTGCTTTGTGGCAAATCGGTCAGATTGACGGTGTGGCACCGGGACAGCTTGATGTTCAGGTGGCTACCCAGCCCCCTTTGCTCCCCGAACCCACTCAGCTGGAGTTACTGGGTGACGACATCCGTGCCACCGGAATCAGCACTGCAGACCATCCCGTTCGCCACCTCCGCAGCATCCTTGATCGACGAGGTGTGGTGCCAGTTGACCAATTGGGTGACGTCGAGGCCGGACGACGTATAGAAGTTGCTGGAGTCGTTACCCACAGACAAAGACCTGGAACAGCTGGGGGAGTGACCTTCCTCAATGTGGAAGACGAAACTGGCCTGCTCAATGTCATCGTCACCCCGGGGGCATGGAAGCATCACCGACGTGTAGCTCGGACGTCGCGGGCTTTGGTGGTGCGGGGGATCTTGGAAAGAGGCGACGAGGGAGTGACGAGTTTGCAGGCAGATCGGTTGGAAGCCCTCGATCTGTCGGTGCCGACGAGGTCTCGCGACTTCTGTTGAGGTGCTTGTGACTAGGGGATTTGGTGGCAGAGGCAGTTGGATTTGCATGGGTGTCCGGCTCTGTGTAATGTTTTCCGAGCTGCCGGGGGCTGCGTGATGTGGTTTCTGGATGGTATCCATGCTGGATCCCTACTTGTCGGGTTTGACGGTGGGTGTGGGTTTCGGTAAGGTTGATCGGGTTGCTGCCTTTGTGGGTGGTGGCGTGGTTTGGCTGGTTCTGCTGGTTGGCTTCTGGTCCTGCGGTTTTGTGGGGTTGGGGTTGGTGTGGTAGGGTTGGTCGGGTCGCCTTCGGGGTGGTTCTGCCTGTTGTGGGTGGGGTTGTTTCGTGTGGGTGTGATGTTTGAGAACTCAACAGTGTGTCTTTGATAGTCAATGATTTTTTTGATGCATCGTTTTGGATGTGTCGGATTTGTTTATGAATTCCTTTGTGATTCTGGACATGACTAAATTGTTTTTTGGTTAGTGTTTGGGGTCAGTGTTTTGGATTCTCTTGTGACACCGTGGCCTGCACTTTTTTTGTGTGTGGGTGGGTGATATTTTTTCATTGGAGAGTTTGATCCTGGCTCAGGACGAACGCTGGCGGCGTGCTTAACACATGCAAGTCGAACGGAAAGGCCCCTTTGGGGGTACTCGAGTGGCGAACGGGTGAGTAACACGTGAGTAACCTGCCCTTGACTTCGGGATAACTTCAGGAAACTGGGGCTAATACCGGATAGGAATCCTTGCTGCATGGTGGGGGTTGGAAAGCTTTGTGCGGTTGGGGATGGGCTCGCGGCTTATCAGCTTGTTGGTGGGGTAGTGGCTTACCAAGGCTTCGACGGGTAGCCGGCCTGAGAGGGTGACCGGCCACATTGGGACTGAGATACGGCCCAGACTCCTACGGGAGGCAGCAGTGGGGAATATTGCACAATGGGCGGAAGCCTGATGCAGCAACGCCGCGTGCGGGATGACGGCCTTCGGGTTGTAAACCGCTTTCACTCATGACGAAGCCTTGTGGTGACGGTAGTGGGAGAAGAAGCACCGGCTAACTACGTGCCAGCAGCCGCGGTGATACGTAGGGTGCGAGCGTTGTCCGGATTTATTGGGCGTAAAGAGCTCGTAGGTGGTTGATCGCGTCGGAAGTGAAAACTTGGGGCTTAACCCTGAGCGTGCTTTCGATACGGGTTGACTTGAGGAAGGTAGGGGAGAATGGAATTCCTGGTGGAGCGGTGGAATGCGCAGATATCAGGAGGAACACCAGTGGCGAAGGCGGTTCTCTGGACCTTTCCTGACGCTGAGGAGCGAAAGCGTGGGGAGCGAACAGGCTTAGATACCCTGGTAGTCCACGCTGTAAACGGTGGGTACTAGGTGTGGGGTCCATTCCACGGATTCCGTGCCGTAGCTAACGCATTAAGTACCCCGCCTGGGGAGTACGGCCGCAAGGCTAAAACTCAAAGGAATTGACGGGGCCCCGCACAAGCGGCGGAGCATGCGGATTAATTCGATGCAACGCGAAGAACCTTACCTGGGTTTGACATGGATCAGGAGTGCTCAGAGATGGGTGCGCCTCCTTGTGGGGTTGGTTCACAGGTGGTGCATGGCTGTCGTCAGCTCGTGTCGTGAGATGTTGGGTTAAGTCCCGCAACGAGCGCAACCCTCGTTCACTGTTGCCAGCACGTTATGGTGGGGACTCAGTGGAGACCGCCGGGGTCAACTCGGAGGAAGGTGGGGATGACGTCAAGTCATCATGCCCCTTATGTCCAGGGCTTCACGCATGCTACAATGGCCGGTACAAAGAGTTGCGAGCCTGTGAGGGTGAGCGAATCTCGGAAAGCCGGTCTCAGTTCGGATTGGGGTCTGCAACTCGACCCCATGAAGTCGGAGTCGCTAGTAATCGCAGATCAGCAACGCTGCGGTGAATACGTTCCCGGGGCTTGTACACACCGCCCGTCAAGTCATGAAAGTCGGTAACACCCGAAGCCGGTGGCCTAACCTTTGTGGGGGAGCCGTCGAAGGTGGGACTGGTAATTAGGACTAAGTCGTAACAAGGTAGCCGTACCGGAAGGTGCGGCTGGATCACCTCCTTTCTAAGGAGCAGTATTTTTCGTGGCATCGCTGGGTGTGCCCCTGTTGTGGGGGTGGCTTGGTGGTGTTGTGCTTCTTGTGGAACATTGGCGTCCTGCTGCTGCTGTGTGTGGTGGTGGGGTTGGGGGCATGCTGTTGGGGTTCTGGGGTATCACGCGTGTGTGGTGGCCTGGTGCGGATCATCGTTCAGCTGGCATTGTGTGTTGGTTGTGTGGTGGTGTCGTGTGGTGGTTGAGAACTGTATAGTGGATGCGAGCATCTTATAGTTTTTGTGTCTTGTGCTGTGTGTGCAAGTTGTTAAGTGCGATCGGTGGATGCCTTGGCACCAAGAGCCGATGAAGGACGTTGTAACCTGCGATAAGCCCTGGGGAGTTGGTTAACGAGCTGTGATCCGGGGATGTCCGAATGGGGTAACCTGGAATGTCCGGAGTAGTGTCCGGTGACCCTGCCCTGAATGTATAGGGGTGTGGGAGGTAACGCGGGGAAGTGAAACATCTTAGTACCCGTAGGAAGAGAAAACAACCGTGATTCCGTGAGTAGTGGCGAGCGAAAGCGGATGAGGCTAAACCGTGTGTGTGTTCAAGCCGGCAGGTGTTGCATGTGCGGGGTTGTGGGGGCCGTCGTGGTTCTGCTGCCGCAGGATTGGCCAGTGATAAATGTTGCGTGAAGGTGAAGCGTCTGGGAAGGCGTACCGGAGTGGGTGAGAGTCCCGTAGCTGTAAGCGTGGCACTGGTGAGGGTTTCCCCAAGTAGCGTGGAACTCGTGGAATTTCGCGTGAATCTGGCGGGACCACCCGTCAAGCCTAAATACTCCTTGGTGACCGATAGTGGATCAGTACCGTGAGGGAAGGGTGAAAAGTACCCCGGGAGGGGAGTGAAATAGTACCTGAAACCGGTCGCATACAAGCCGTCAGAGCCTTGTGGGGTGATGGCGTGCCTTTTGAAGAATGAGCCTGCGAGTTAGTGATGCGTGGCGAGGTTAACCTGTGTGGGGGAGTCGTAGCGAAAGCGAGTCCGATAAGGGCGTTAGTCGCGTGTTCTAGACCCGAAGCGGTGTGATCTATCCATGGCCAGGATGAAGCGTCGGTAAGACGTCGTGGAGGTCCGAACCCACTTCAGTTGAAAATGGAGGGGATGAGCTGTGGATAGGGGTGAAAGGCCAATCAAACACCGTGATAGCTGGTTCTCCCCGAAATGCATTTAGGTGCAGCGTTGCGTGGTTCTTGTCGGAGGTAGAGCACTGGATGGTCTAGGGGGCCTATCAGCTTACCGAAATCAGCCAAACTCCGAATGCCGGCAAGTGGAGCGTAGCAGTGAGACGGCGGGGGATAAGCTTCGTCGTCGAGAGGGAAACAGCCCAGATCATCAGCTAAGGCCCCTAAGTGGTAACTCAGTGGAAAAGGATGTGGAGTTGCGTAGACAACCAGGAGGTTGGCTTGGAAGCAGCCATCCTTGAAAGAGTGCGTAATAGCTCACTGGTCAAGTGATTCCGCGCCGACAATGTAGCGGGGCTCAAGTTATCCGCCGAAGCTGTGGCACACCCTGATGGGTGTGGGTAGGGGAGCGTCCTGTGCGAGGTGAAGCTGCCGGGTGACCGTGTGGTGGATTGTGCGGGAGTGAGAATGCAGGCATGAGTAGCGAATGACGGGTGTGAAACCCGTCCGCCGATTATCCAAGGGTTCCAGGGTCAAGTTAATCTGCCCTGGGTGAGTCGGGACCTAAGGCGAGGCCGACAGGCGTAGTCGATGGACAACCAGTTGATATTCTGGTACCGGCTTGTCACCGTCCGTGTCGAGGTGTGTGATGCTAAGCGTGCGAGCCTGCTGTCGCCTGGTCTTTGATTGGGTGGTGGTGTGGTGAGTGTGTGAACCGATCATGTAGTAGACAAGCTGCGGAGGGACGCAGTGAGGTAGCTCATCCCCGGCGATGGTTGTCCGGGGCTAAATGTGTGGACCGTCTGGTAGGTAAATCCGTCAGGCATTGTGGTTGAGGCATGATGGCGAGCCCACTTTGGGTGGGTGAGTGAGTGATCCTGTACTGCCGAGAAAAGCTTCGTGAGCGAGGTGGCTGGTCCGCCCGTACCCTAAACCGACACTGGTGGATAGGTAGAGTATACCGAGGCGATCGAGAGAATCATGGTGAAGGAACTCGGCAAAATGCCCTCGTAACTTCGGGATAAGGGGGACCTGATCTGTCTTGGGCCTGTACGGTCTGGTGGCAGTGAGGGGCGCAGAGACCAGGGGGAAACGACTGTTTACCAAAAACACAGGTCCGTGCGAAGTCGTAAGACGATGTATACGGACTGACTCCTGCCCGGTGCTGGAAGGTTAAGGGGAACTGTTAGCGTGAGCGAAGCGGTGAACTTAAGCCCCAGTAAACGGCGGTGGTAACTATAACCATCCTAAGGTAGCGAAATTCCTTGTCGGGTAAGTTCCGACCTGCACGAATGGAGTAACGATTTCCCTACTGTCTCCACCATGAACTCGGTGAAATTGCATTACGAGTAAAGATGCTCGTTACGCGCAGCAGGACGGAAAGACCCCGGGACCTTTACTATAGTTTGGTATTGGTGATTGGGACGACTTGTGTAGGATAGGTGGGAGACTGTGAAGTGGCCACGCTAGTGGTTGTGGAGTCATTGTTGAAATACCACTCTGGTCGTTCTGGTTATCTCACCTTGGACCGTGATCCGGTTCAGGGACAGTGCCTGATGGGTAGTTTGACTGGGGCGGTCGCCTCCTAAAAGGTAACGGAGGCGCCCAAAGGTTCCCTCATCCTGGTTGGTAATCAGGTGTCGAGTGTAAGTGCACAAGGGGGCTTGACTGTGAGACTGACAAGTCGAGCAGGGACGAAAGTCGGGACTAGTGATCTGACGGTGGCTTGTGGACGCGCCGTCACTCAACGGATAAAAGGTACCCCGGGGATAACAGGCTGATCTTGCCCGAGCGCTCACAGCGACGGCATGGTTTGGCACCTCGATGTCGGCTCGTCGCATCCTGGGGCTGGAGTCGGTCCCAAGGGTTGGGCTGTTCGCCCATTAAAGCGGCACGCGAGCTGGGTTCAGAACGTCGTGAGACAGTTCGGTCCCTATCCGCTGCGCGCGTAGGAATCTTGAGAAGGGCTGTCCTTAGTACGAGAGGACCGGGACGGACTGACCTCTGGTGTGCCAGTTGTTCTGCCAAGAGCATGGCTGGTTGGCTACGTCGGGTCGTGATAACCGCTGAAAGCATCTAAGCGGGAAGCACGCTTCAAGATCAGGGTTCCCACAGAAGAATCTGGTAAGGTCCCCGGTAGACTACCGGGTTGATAGGCCAGACGTGGACGCATCGTAAGGTGTGGAGCTGACTGGTACTAATAGACCGAGGACTTACACACAATCCCGGCACACACAATTCTTTCTGATCGCGTCGCATCCACTATACGGCTCCCAACCCCCACCATCAGCACGGGGGCCACGAGCCACACCCCCGCAAGGGGGTGCCCACTGTTTTTCCGGTGGCCATAGCGGAAGGGAAACACCCGGTCCCATACCGAACCCGGTAGTTAAGCCTTCCAGCGCCCATGGTACTGCACGAGGGATCGTGTGGGAGAGTAGGACGCCGCCGGAAACCCAACCCGAAGACCCGGGAAACAACAGACGCTGTTGTTTCCCGGGTCTCTTCAATTTCCGCCACCAACAACAGTCGTCGCGTCCTGATACCCGCCAACGAGCATCTTTCGTCAGGCCTTTTTCGTCTCGCATAGCGTCGGATTCGCCTTGGACGCAGCTGTCCGCCATCCTTTTCACTGCTGCTGTCATCGACCCCGTACGTGGCTTCCCATTCTCGGTACAAGGCTCCACAACTCAGGCATTCGGAAGAAGCCCGGGATCCGGATATGTCGGTTGAGAGCGTCAGAATGGGGAGGCGAGGATAGACAAGTGGCCCCTCGTGTTCCGAGGGGCCACGTCAGCGTGAGAGCACCGTCAGCACTGGGTCGGGCTGAAGCCGGAGTTCCTGATCATGTAGGCAACGACACGGCCACCATTGAGCAGATAATCAACTTCCTTGCCGTCGTTGGAGAATGCAAGGGCCTTTTGGTATCCCATTCCAACGAAGTCCGAGGTGACGTCGGTCAATGTGAGCTTGGAGTAGTCGGACCGTAGCTGCGCCTCAGTGATACCAATCCGCGCACCATTCGAGCTCGCGTTGTTGCCGCCAACGAACAGGTACGCCTGAACGCTGCCTCCGCTGGTCCATACTCCACCAAGGAAGCCGTTGTAACGGGCATACTGCGGCGTATTGCGGACACAGCCGTCACTGACGCCGTCAGGGATGACATGGATCGTGGCGGCGAGTTCCGACGTCGCCTTGTCGAGATTGAGAGGCCCAACACCGGCCATCTTTCCGAGTCGGATCGGGTTCTTCTTCGCCAAGTCATAAACGATTGCCGCATCGCACTGCTTGTTGTACATGACTTCGCTGGTAGCGACAGCAGTCTTGTCTCCCAACACCTTCAGCATCGCATCGCAGTCGTTGTCGTCCACAATGACTCCGCCCTGGGGGAGGGGCTCCCAATGCCCTTTGTTCTTCCTCATGATGAGGTGGCCTCCATTGGGGCCAGCGGACTTGCCATTGATGTTGAAAGTAGGTGCATAGGCCACTGCGGCATTTTGACCGTCAGCGGCCAACGCGACCCACTGGACTTGGGCGTCAGGGCTGTTGAACAGCTGTCTGACGAGATCTGGCGTCGGGGTGACAGATGCGTTGTTCGGAACAGTCGGAATCAGTGACGGCACCGGCGACACGGTGACCCCTGGCGACATGCTGACCGCCGATGAAGGGGTGGGCGCCGATGAAGCGGACGCTGCCGTGGAGGCCGTGACCGTGGGATGTGGGGTCTTGGACGCTGATGCGGCAGGCTTCGACGCGGGCGCTGGGGCTGCCTTCGTCGCATCATTCTTGGGCATGAAGAAGTAGCCGAGACCAAGCCCTAGCGCGACGACGAGAACTGCGGCGACGGCAATGATCCAGTGCTGTTTCTTGCGTTTTGGCTGGGGCTCATCGCTGAAGGTGATCCCGCCCACGGGCTCACTGATGTTCGGGTGATCATCGGTCGCTGCACCGACCGGTGCAGCAGAATCGTCGTACCCAGGGCCAAACTGTTGGGCGTCTCCCAGCTGTTGCTCGTCCTGGAAACCGGCGTTATTCCAGTTTGTTGTGGGTTCACTTCCGTCCCAGGCTTGTTGGTCGGGTTGTTGGTTCCAGTCTTTGGGGGTTTTGGGTGGTGTTCCAGTTTGTTGTCGGTTCGCCTCCGTCCCAGGCTTGTTGGTCGGGTTGTTGGTTCCAGCCCTGTGGGTTTTGGGTGGTGTTCCAATCCTGTTGCTGGTCCCAGCCCTGTTGCGCGTACTGGTCATTCCAGCCGTCATATTGACCTGTCTGGGGGGTCCACTGCGCTGCGGCGTTCTGATCTGTCCAGGCATTGCCGCTTTGCGGGTACTGGTTTGGATCTTGCGGGTATTGGTTCCACTCTTGCGGGTATTGGTTCGGATCCTGAGGATACTGGCCATCCTGGAAGTCACCCTGCTGCGGATACTGCTGGTCTCTGTAGAGGAATTGCGAACTGTCAGGGGTCATCGAGAACTGCTGCGTCGGGTCAACGTCCTCTGGCAGTTCCTGAGTAGGTTCGTAATCCTGTCGCTGGCCAGGGTCGAACTGATCAGGAATCAGTTCGGCGTCATTGTCGTCGGAGTATGAGTCATCGGGTTGCTGGCCCCCCTCAAACTTATCGTCAACCATGATTCATTCTCTCCTCACTTCGTCAGTGAATGCGCCAATTTGACGTTGATGACATGGCGGGCGGCGTCGCTGAGACGTTTCTCGCCCGACGATGACGCCGCCATTGACGTCAACGCCCGGATCATGGGGCGAACCAGACCTGGGTTGGCTGTGATTGCCAAGTCACCGCCAGCGGACACGAATTTGCTTGCCCGGTGTCCACCATCGACCGAGAACACCGAAACTGAGCTTCCCAAGTCATCGGACACAATGAGTCCTTGGTATCCGAAGTCATCGCGAAGCATGTCAGTCATGATCTTGGACGAGAACAACCCGAGGGTTCCTGGATCGATCTTCGAGTAGTACGCTGAGGCAATCATGACGGCTTCGGCCCCAGCGTTGAATGCTGTTCGGAACGATTCGAGATACGGGTCATGGCGCGTCGTCTTGTCGTCGGTAATTCCTGCGGACTTGAAATCCGTGTCCTCGACGATTCGCCCAATTCCAGGGAAATGCTTTGCGGTCGAGATGATCCCGGCCTTGCGATGCGCTGCGATGACGGAAGCCGCATACCGGCCACAGGTCTGGGGATCGGTACCGAAGCCACGATGGTGCTTGGCGATCGGCTTGTTCCTGACACCAAGATCAGGGTCAATGACGTCAGCGACGGGGGAAAAGATCATGTGGACGCCGAGGTCAGCAAGCTGACGTGCACCCTCCGTCACCACTGACTGAGCCTTCGCCGGGGACATCCGAGCCAGAGCTTCCTGGCTCGGCAACCTATCGACTCCCGGGATCCGGACGTTCTGAATCTCGCCGCCCTCATGATCAGTCGCGACGATGGGCTTGATGCCGTGCGGGCTGACGCTGTTGACGGCGTCGAGCATGGCTACCAGCTTGGACTTCTTGGTCCAGTGGCCCAGGATGAAGATCCCGGCAAGGCACTTGGTGTCTATGAGATTGGCGATGTACTCGGGGGAGTCCGAAGGAACCACCCCGACGAGAATGCACTGCCCAGCGCGCTCCTCGACCGACATGTCCGCGGTGATGCGGGCGGCCCGCGGATCCATTGGGACCGGAGTCACTTTGCCCGTCGATGCTGACGACGGGGTAGGGCTGGGGGTTGCACTGGTGGTCGGACTGGGGGTTGCACTGGTGGTAGGACTGGCTGAGGAGGCTGTGGCAGTCGGCGTCTCAGATGGGGATGACGACACCACGGGCGCAGGAGAGGGCGATTCGGCTGGGGGAGTGGCTTCTGAGACGCATCCAGCCAATGGTGCGCTCAAACCAGCTGCGATGATTGTTCGGCGTCTCATGGCCGGATTATTTCATAGTCTTCCCCAATGCCTGTAGTGGCCGGGACGACGATTACCGAATGACGAGAGACCCCCGAAACCCTGGTTACCGCTGTCGGCGTATTCACTGATGACATGACCGACGAAGCTGTCGGCTTCCCGGTTCGCGGGTTGCCCGCCGTGACAACTGAGTTTAAGCCAGGATTTGGCGATACACGCTGAGTCAGCCCCAATGACGGCGTCACGCACATCATGGCGAGCAGAGACACCACATGGAAGACCGAGACTCGCGCCGAGATGGCCTTGATGTCCTTGGGTGTTGTCTTGCGGGGATCACGGGCCTCGGCGGAGGTGGTGTCGACCAGCTCGATGCCACCGTTGGCGAAAACAGCGATCTGGAAGCCGCCGAAGAACCCGCTCCAGCTCGTCGGGGCGAATCCGCCATGGGTCCCCACGCCCGGCGGCGAAATTCTGGAAGGACTTCCATCGCAGGTTGTGCAGGAGTAGTTCATCCAGGGCCCCATGACCAAGAAGAGCATCGCGCCGATCTCGAGATAGGCAACCACGATGCTCGGGCCTGAGGTGTTGATAGATTCTCCGAATCCCATGAACAGTCCGACTCCAATGAGGCCATCTCACATTCTGCAACTGTCGTCCGTTCCTTAGGATTCCGGATAATGCTGGGGGCAGCGTCGTTCTGAGAGGAGATGATGACGACGATGACCACGAGAGTTGCTCTCACCGGTGCCAATGTCCTGACGTGTGACCGTGATGGCTCCGTGTTGTCTGACCAGACTGTGCTTGTTGCCGAAGACGGTTTCATTGAGGCCGTCGGGTCGCGTGAGGAGCTCGCTGAGCGAGCCGTGGCGGCTCAGCGTCAGATTGACTGTACGGGTAAATGGGTCATGCCGGGCCTCATCAATGCTCACGCTCACCTTCTGGCTGATGGACGTCCGCTGCCCAAAGCATTGATGAATGCAGCGCTCGCGCGGGGAATCGTGGGGTTCTGGAAAACTCCATTGGGACGGCCCATGCTGCGGGAACGCGCGCGGGGATTTGCGCAGGCCGAACTCAACTCAGGCGTGACGACTTTCCGCAGCCTCGGTGAGTACGACAACGAGGCGGTGTCCCTGGGGCGTGAGAGCGAGTCGGGGCAGTGGCTGGGTCCTCGCATTATGGCGTCTGGTCCGATGCTGGCTATCACCGGAGGCCACGGCGCCGAGCTGGGTCTCGCCCGGGTCGTCGATGCTCCGTGGGAGGGACGCAAGGCGGTGCGTCAAAACCTGCGGCTGGGCGCCACATCTATCAAGATCGCCGCGACGGGCGGGGTCACCGATGCGAAGGTCGTCGGTGAGGCTGGGCGTCCGCAGATGACCACCGAGGAAATGACGGCAATCTGCGAGGAAGCTCACTCGGCTGGGGTGCTTGTTGCTGCCCATGCTCAGAGTCCTGAGGGGGTGCTGAGGTCACTCAAGGCTGGCGTCGACACCATTGAGCATGGCTCGGCCATGACCGACGAGATCATCGAACTGTTCCACGACAATCCGCGGTCTCTGCGCGGATGGTCCGCTTTCGATGCGACTTTGCTGGCCGCTGCCCCGCTGGTCGAGATCGATACCAAGATCACGGGGATCAACAACGTCGTCAGGGAGAATGCCAAGATCGTGCTGGACTCGATGGTCCAGGGGATTCGCGATGCCATTGCGAACGATGTGGTGCTCGGATCCGGTTTGGATTCCTCGATGACGTTTACTCCCCACTACGCCATGTGGCGTGAGCTTGACCTCGTGGTGTCGAGAACCGGATTGTCCCATGCACGTGCCCTCGAGTCCGTAACTCGGGTCAATGCCAAGATGCTCGGCCTGGAGTCCGTGACGGGTGCGGTGGAGGCGGGGCTGTCTGCCGATCTACTGATTCTGGGATCCAATCCGCTTGACGATCTCAAGGCACTCGAGGCAATCGACACGGTTGTCGTCAGAGGAAATGTCATTGATGCCCCGTCGGTCGACACCTTTGACGAGATCGACGAGCTGCTCGACACCTTGCGTAGGTGATGGCGAACGCGCGGAGGCCTACAGCTGGGAAAGGTTGGGGCCTCCGCCGTGACCCGCTCGAAGGGTTCAAGGGGAGTCGTCCGGAGCGTGTGAGGATAACTTGACCCGTGGCTTGATGGGGAGAAGAGCTAAAGCCTTCGCGCTGGCATGACCCGCTCGAGGGGTTCAAGGGGAGTCGTCTCCCCTTCCGAAACATGGGGTGGCTAACGGGACTTGAACCCGCGACCCCCTGGACCACAACCAGGTGCTCTACCGACTGAGCTATAGCCACCATGTGCCTTTATCAGACAACCCGGAAAGAGTACCGGGTTCGAGAGCAGGGGCGCAACTTGGGCTTCTCGTCGCGTCGCCGGTGTCAGTGCTTTCCGGCTCCGGTGAGAATGCCCTGGTACTTGGTTGCAATCTCGTCGCAGCGATGGGCATCTGGGCCGGGGGAAGGAACCATGAGGGCTTCGCGCCAGTACATGAGTTCCTCGATCGACTCCTGGATGTCGGCCAGAGCGCGGTGGTTGCCCTGCTTTTGTGGGGCGTGGCCGAAGGCGCGCGGATACCAGCGTCGCGCCAGCTCCTTGATGGAGGAGACGTCAACGTTGCGGTAGTGCACGTAGGACTCCAACTCCGGCATGTCCTTGGCCAGGAAGGACCGGTCAGTGCCAATGGTGTTTCCGGCCAACGGGGCCTTGCCTGCCTGCGGGACGTGGGTACGAATGTAATCGAGCACCCGTTCCTGAGCCTCGGTCATCGTCAGGCCCTTGTCGAGCTCCTCGAGGAGCCCGGACTTGGTGTGCATGTCGCGCACGAAGTCATTCATGTGGTCGAGCCACTCGGGTTCGGGTTTGATGATGACGTCCACGCCCTCGCCCTGGACCTTGAGCTGTCCATCGGTGACCAGGGCTGCCACCTCGATGAGTCCATCGTGGGCCAGGTCGAGCCCGGTCATTTCGCAATCGATCCACACCAACATGTCTTTCACGTCATGACAGATTAGTTGGTGGCGACGACATGGCGTGTGCTCGCCGGTGGCCCACGGGGAGCGCCTACCGTGTGCCTCGCGGTACCCAGCGCGCCATCCAGTAGCTGCCGACCAGTCCAATGACGGCCATGACGATGCTGGCTGCCGACAGCGGCCATGCCAAAGTGATGAGGGTGACGACGAGCGGTCCCATTGCCGAGCCGGTGTCGGTGAGCAATCGCCAGGCGGCCAGGAATTGAGGCCGTCCAATGTCAGGGGAAGCGTCGGATCCCAGGGTCATGACGATGCCCGAGCTGACTCCGTTTCCGATCCCGATGATGAGCGCGACGATGCCAATGGTCGTCGCGGTGTGGGTCAGCGGCAAAGTGAGCAGAGCGATGGCTTGGATGAAGATCGATGGCACGGCCACCCACCAGCGCCCGAACTTGTCCATGAGGGCACCGCCGGGCAGGAAGAGGAGAACATCAGCTGCCATCGACCAGGCGTAGATGAGATCCGTGGTAGCCGGGGTAAGTCCGTTCGCATGGCACCACAGCGGCAGCAACGAGCGTCGGGCTGACCGAACAAGCATGAGTGCCGCCACTCCCAGACCCGTCGTCCAGAGGACCGTCGAGTTCTGCTTGGCGATGGTCCAGGTCGAGATTTTGGTGGCAGCGTCGTCCTTGGCGGTCTCTGGGGTGTCGGCCGGTGGCAGGTCAGGCATGACGGTGGTCACGGCGGCTGCGAGAAGACTGGCGATGGATGCGAATCCATATGCCCATGCCATCGAGGACTCACGCAGGATCCATGACCCAGCCATCGGACCGACGAACCAGCCCACCCGAAACACCCCGCCCAGGGTGGACAGGGCGCGGGCCCGGTACCGGTAGGGGATGGCGACCGTCAGATAGTTCTGTCGAGCAATGCCGTAGACAGCTCCGGCCATGCCATTGACGAGCACCGCGATGGCGAGCAGGCCAAGATGATGGATGAGCCCCATGGATACCAGGGCCACGGCGTCGATGAGCATGGCGATGACCAACGACCACTTCTCGCCGATCTTCGTGACGAGCCATCCGGCAGGGACATCGCCAATGATCTGGCCGATGCTGACGAGCGCGGCGATTGCGGCAGCAAGGGCAGCGGATGCACCGTTGTGGACTGCGCTGAGTGGAATGAGCGGAATCACCGCACCGTAACCCAGCGACGACATGAGAGTCGGCAGGTAGGCGGAGACGATGATCGACGACCACTTCACCGACGGTCTGGGGGGCTCGGTGCGCGGCGAGTCAATCACGGGAAAAGGTTAGGACGTCGATCAGAAGCATGCAGCCTTGTTCGCAACTTGGTTGGTGCCGAATGGGCCATAGTGGTCGAACGTCGGTAGGATAGCGCGCATGGCCCGGTAGCTCAGCGGATAGAGCAGCAGCCTTCTAATCTGTCGCGCGTGGGTTCGATTCCCACCCGGGCCGCCACATGTTCTTCCGTGTTCTGCGCGGCGAGGAATAAACGCGTCGGAAACTGTCACGGGTGCCCGGTAGTCTTCAACCATGTCCTACGTTGCCCCCGCACCCGTTGCGCGTCGTCCTTGGTGGCAACGTCTGTTGCGTAACCCGTGGTTCTGGGTGCTGCTTGTCCTGGTCGTGGCGTCGGCGGCCTCACTGGTGCACACCTACGACATCATGCATGCGGACACAGTGGTGGACGACGGTGGTCAAAAGGGTGTCATCCCGGGCATCACGAACCGGTCGTTCAAGCTTGGTCTGCACTACGCATGGCCGACGGCAGCCGTCTGGTCGGTGATCTTCATCCTCGTCGACCGGTTCAGAACCCGGCATCTTCACATCTGGTTCCTCTGCTTCTGCTGGGGAGCATGCATAGCGACGTGGATCAGCCTGCACGTCAATACCTGGATGGCTGGGATGCTCTCGGTGGCAGGCGGGGTTGATCCGGCCTCAGGTGCGGGCCCAGCGGTGTATTCGGCTCCCTTTGTCGAGGAGTCGTGCAAGGCCATGGTGCTTTTCGGGCTGGCTGTTTTCACGGGCAGACGTATGACCTCGATGCTTCAGACGGTGAGTATGGCCGGGCTTTCCGCCATCGGCTTCGCTTTCGTCGAGAACATCATGTATTACGCACGGGCCGACAACTACGCTCGCGTCACCGCGGCAGCGGGTGATCCCAAGCAGGCCGTCCTGGAACTGGTCATGCTGCGTGGCGTCTACACATCTTTCGGGCATCCGTTGTTCACCAGCATGACGGGTATCGGTCTGGCCCTGGGGCTTCGATCTCGCAGTCGTCTAGTGCGGATTCTGGCCCCGACGACAGGGTTCGTCATGGCAGTGCTCGGGCACATGCTGTTCAACGGATTCTCCTCGGTGCTCCCGGTTGCAGCGTTGAAGAAGCTTTGGTACATCGCTCTCGGGATCGTCGCATCCGTCGTGGTCTTCGTGATCATTCGTATGGTGCGGGAAGGCACGATGATCCGGAATCGTCTTGAGGATTACGTCAAGGCTGGATGGCTGCCGGAATCCGACGCCGACACGCTGTGCTCCCTGCCGCGGCGGAAGTGGGCAGCGATGGTCGCTTTGAGCCAGGGTCCGCGCCGGTGGTGGAACACCCTGAAGTTCTTGCGCACTGGTACCAATCTGGCTTACTTGCGCGACGAAATCGTTCGTGGATTGGACGACGATCCGGGTACCCGTCAGATCCAACTCATCAACGACATGAACGCGCTGCGTCCCATCGCTGTCACCGTGGCCCGAGGCGCCAAACTGTCCAAACCGAGACTGCCCGCATTCCTGCGAAGACGCCACGCCGCTCCGATCGCCAACGAGTTGCAGTGGGCGCCGCCACAGGCCTGACGAGTGACCAGGAAGGATCACCATGAATACTGAGCAGATGCTGCTGTCTCTGACTGATCTGCGGCATGACCTGCGTCAGGCTGAGTTCCCTCTTGACCTGCCCGAGGCCATCACCCAGGCGGGGCTGGCTCGTCGCATCACCAACCAGCTCAACGACTACGTCCTTCCTCGCTTGGAGACCATTGACGCACCGCTGCTGGCCGTGGTCGGTGGGTCGACGGGAGCCGGAAAGTCCACCCTGGTCAATTCGCTGGTCGGGCGAGTGGTGACCCGGCCCGGCGTCATCCGTCCCACCACCACCTCCCCGGTTCTCGTCCACCATCCTGACGACTCAGTGTGGTTTGACGGTGACCGGGTTCTGCCCACACTGGTGCGCTCCCGGGTTGCCAGCAATGACGCATCGAGCCTCCAACTGGTCGCTGAGCCGGGAATCCCGAGGGGCTTGGCCATTTTGGATGCCCCCGACATCGATTCCGTGGTGGCGCGAAATCGTGACCTCGCCGCCCAGTTGCTGCAAGCAGCCGATCTGTGGGTCTTCGTCACCTCGGCCGCCCGCTACGCCGACGCGGTGCCGTGGGACTTCCTCAACGAGGCCCAGGAGAGACATGCGTCCGTGGCGGTGGTGTGCGACCGCGTCCCCCCGGAGGCCATGCGGGATGTTCCTGCGGACCTTGGCCGGCTCATGACAGCGCGGGGACTGGCCGATTCCCCGCTCTTTGCCGTGCCGGAGACCAAGACCGATGCCGATGGCTTGCTTCCTGACCAGGCGGTTGCGCCGCTGCGCTTCTTCCTGTCGAGCCTGGCTCAGGACCAGCAGAAGCGACGTGAGGTCATTGCGTCCACCTTGTCGGGGGCCATCGGATCGGTGTGTGAGAGGTCGTCTTACATTGCCGCCGGCCTGGAGGCTCAAGCAAGCGCCACCTCCCGGCTGGCCGAGGATGCTCAGTCGATCATGGCCGAGGCCGCGCAGTCGATCGCCGCGCAGTCTGCCGACGGCACCTTGCTGCGTGGCGAGGTACTGGCACGGTGGCATGAATTCGTGGGAACCGGCGAGTTCATGCGGGCCATGGAGGCGAAGGTCTCATGGTTGCGAGACCGCGTCGTCCAGGCGTTCAAGGGAGCGCCGCCGGAGGTCGAGAAGGTCAGTGTCGCGGTCGAATCTGGCTTGGAAAGCCTCATCATCGCGGAAACCCAGGCCGGGTGTGAGCGCATTGAGGCCGTGTGGCAGGCCGACCCGGCTGGCCGCAGTGTCCTGGAACGGGCGGACGAGGATCTGGCCCGCCCATCGGACAGTTTTGAGCAGTCCGTCTCTCGTACGGTGAGGGACTGGCAGGGTGACGTCATGGAGTTGGTTGCCGGGGAGGGCATGGACAAACGCTCCAAGGCCCGATTCATGGCTTTCGGTGTCAACGGGGTTTCCGTCGCTCTGATGCTCGTCGTCTTCACCCACACTGGCGGACTGTCCGGTGCCGAGGCTGGAATTGCTGGCGGATCGGCCATCGTCGCTCAGCGTCTTCTCGAGGCTCTCTTCGGCGACGACGCGGTGCGACGTCTGGCGAAGGTTGCCAAGGAACAGCTTGACGCCAGGGTTGAGGGGCTACTTGCCAATGAGGTTGCGCGCTACCACGACGCGCTCGCCGCACTGGGGGTCGACCACGAGCTGCCAGCTCGGATCCGCGCCTCGGTCGAGGCGGTGCGGCAGGCCCAGGAGGCGCCGGAATCCCGCGATGGCCAGGCGGCGATCCGAACCCGTCCACAGACCCGCCAGGTGGAGGAGCCCGGACCTTCTGAGCTTGGACACATGAGAGTTGACATGCCCGTCCTCGACGCCGAGATCATCGAACCATCGGTTGTCCTGGATCCTGAGCCGCGTGGGGAGGAACGATGAGGAGACGACGCGTCGACCTTGCCG
Organism: Cutibacterium equinum; assembly: GCF_028021195.1. Lineage (NCBI taxonomy): Bacteria > Bacillati > Actinomycetota > Actinomycetes > Propionibacteriales > Propionibacteriaceae > Cutibacterium > Cutibacterium equinum. Next base: position 1,627,828 of record NZ_CP115668.1, on the reverse strand, counting down.
AGCGCATTGAGATGCTGAGCACGGCGGTGGATTTGTCGACGGGACGTATCCCCGATGAGCTGGCCGACCGTGTCCACGCTGTGCTTGATCGTGCTGACCAACGTTGCCGAATCGGCGGTGACCACACCGTCATTGCCCTTGCTGGTGCCACTGGCTCGGGAAAATCATCGACCTTCAATGCACTGGCCGGCGCGGAACTGTCCGATCCGGGCGTGCGGCGTCCGACGACCTCGAAAGCCACAGCAGCGGTGTGGGGAAGCCAGTCGGCCGAGTCCTTGTTGGACTGGCTCGATGTTCCTCGTCGCCACCACATGGGTAGCGACGATGCTCTCGACGGTCTGGTGCTGCTGGATCTACCCGACCACGACTCGGTGCGTACCGAACATCGACTCGAGGTGGACCGGCTCGTCGAGATGGTCGACATGATCGTGTGGATCGTCGATCCGCAGAAATATGCTGACGCCGCTCTTCATACGCGTTATCTGGCGCCGCTGGCGACCCATTCCGAGGTCATGACGGTGGTTCTCAATCAGGTTGATCGCCTCGACAAGGAGCAACGCAAGAACTGTCTGCGAGACCTGCGCCGGTTGTTGGACTCCGAAGGCCTGGACAAGGCCAAGATCATGGCGATGTCGGCCACCACAGGTGAAGGCGTGGACGACATGCGTGTCGCATTGGCTCGCGCCGTGCGTGCCAAGAAGGCGCAGGCAGCACGTCTCCATGCTGACCTCGACGGCGTTTCCCAGCGCTTGTCGGAAGTGACCGGTGACCAGGCAGGTCAGGTCAGCCAGGACTCCGTCGACCGATTGATCGACGCCTTGTGCACTGCAGGTGGGGTGGACCCTGTCGTCGATGCGACCCGGGATGCGTACCGCAAGAGAGGCCACTACGCCACAGGGTGGCCAGTGACGGCCTGGGTGTCGAAGCTTCGCCCGGATCCGTTGCACCGGCTGCATCTGGACCTGGGTTCGAGGCGTACCAGGCGGAAGAAGGAATTGTCGCGCGGGAGTGAACCCACCGAGGTGCAGCGAAGCGCCATGACGGCACGTGTTGGCGTTGCGGGGGCCAAGGTGGACACGGCAGTGCGCGCTCTGGCGTCGCAAGCTTCCGAGGGGCTGCCGCGACTTTGGGCCGACTCGGTGCGGGATGCGTCACTGTCGAACCGCAAGGATCTACCCGACGACATTGATCGAGCTGTCTCGTCCACGGATCTGGGGGTGCATCGCGCTACCGGCTGGTGGAAAGCGGTGACGGTGGTGCAGTGGATTCTCGTGGTCATCATCGTGGCCGGGGCAATTTGGTGGCTGGTGGATGGCATGGCCGCCTACTTCCAGTTCCGAGTCTCGCCGGTGAGATGGCATCACGTCCCGCTGCCGCCCCTCATCGTGGCGGGGGGCGCCCTCGCGGGGATCTTGGTGTCACTGCTGTGCCAGATCGGTGTGCAGGCGGGTTCTCGAGCGGCTGCCCATCATGCCAGGTCCGAGTTGCGGGCCAGTCTCACCGAGGTGGCATGGCAATCGGTCGTTGATCCGGTCAACGCCGAGCTCGATCACCACGACGAGGTCGTCAAGATCTTGTCGAAAGCGTCCTGACGAGGGAAAATATCCCTCCTGCGTGCGCACAGTTGTCCACAGGGGGATCCGGTGGTGGATTTGGAGTTGTCCACAGATCTGAGATTGCCTGACGGATTTCGCCGGTCCCGACGATAACTGTCTGTGAGTGGAAAGGAGCTCACAGATGGACGCAAACGTGTCGTTTACCGGAAATCTCGGGACTGACGTCGAGATGAAGATTGGTGAGGGGTGGCGGGGAGCCCGATTCCGGGTTGCTCATACTCCGCGGGTCATGAGGCAGGGGGAGTGGGTCGACGCAACGACGACGTGGCTGTCGGTCCATGTCTACGGTCGGCTTGCGGACAACTGCGCCGCATCCTTGCGCAAGGGAGACCCGGTCGTGGTGAGTGGGCGATTGCGCACCCGCAATTGGATTGACGACGAGGGCTCCCACGAGCAACTCATCGTCGTCGCAAGCAATGTCGGACCAGATCTGTCTCGAGTGTCGGCGGTGTGTTGTCGCCCCGAGAAGCGGGCGGAGGCGCCCCTGGGTGACGATCGCGTCCTGAGTTGTCAGGAACCAAACGACATGAGTGGCGATGAGATGGAGGATGACGCTGAGGTGATTGACGACGGCGTGCATGCGGTCGCTTCCTGAGCCTCGAGGGGACTCGTCGGGAATGAGCGGGTGACGGGAGTCGTTACGACGACTGGCATACTGGGCAGCGGTCGGTGAGGTGCCGACCGCCCCGTTCCCGTGGATTCTGGAGGAGTGCCGATGGCCGAGTTCATCTACACCATGCACAACGTCCGAAAGGCGGTGGGTGACAAGGTCATTCTTGACAATGTCACGCTGTCGTTCTTCCCGGGTGCCAAGATTGGTGTTGTCGGACCCAACGGTGCTGGTAAGTCGACGATGCTCAAGCTGATGGCTGGGCTCGACAAGCCCAACAACGGTGACGCCAACCTTGCCAAGGGAGCCACGGTCGGAATCCTGCTCCAGGAGCCCCCGCTCACCGAGGACAAGACGGTTCGCGAGAACGTCGAGGAGGCCGTCGGCGAGATCAAGGCCAAGCTGGCTCGGTTCGAGGAGGTTTCGGCCGAGATGGCCAACCCCGATGCCGATTTCGACGCCCTCATGGCTGAGATGGGCGAGCTGCAGACCGAGCTCGACAACGCCAACGCGTGGGACATCGACACTCGTCTGGAACAGGCGATGGACGCCTTGCAGTGCCCGCCCGGTGACACTCCGGTCAACGTCCTCTCCGGTGGTGAGCGTCGTCGCGTGGCCTTGTGCAAGCTCCTCATCGAGCAGCCTGATCTGTTGCTTCTCGACGAGCCCACCAACCACCTGGACGCCGAGTCGGTCAACTGGCTCGAGGGTCACCTCAAGTCCTACCCGGGTGCCGTCCTGGCCGTCACCCACGACCGCTACTTCCTTGACCACGTTGCTGAGTGGATCTGTGAGGTCGATCGCGGTCAGCTTCACCCCTACGAGGGCAACTACTCGACCTACCTGGACACCAAGCGCAAGCGTCTCCAGATCGAGGGCAAGAAAGATGCCAAGCGCGCCAAGATCCTCGAGAAGGAGCTGGAATGGGTGCGCTCCTCGCCGAAGGCGCGCCAGGCCAAGAACAAGGCCCGTCTGGCTCGTTACGAGGAGATGGCTGCCGAGGCTGAGCGTAACCGCAAGATCGACACCGCCGAGATCAATATCCCGCCGGGTCCGCGTCTGGGCAATGTTGTGCTGGAGGCCAACAACCTCACCAAGGGATTTGGCGACCGGGTCCTCATCAAGGACCTGTCCTTCACTCTGCCTCGGGCCGGTATTGTCGGCGTCATCGGCCCCAACGGTGTTGGTAAGACGACCTTGTTCAAGACCATCGTCGGGTTGGAGAAGGCCGATTCCGGTTCCCTCAAGGTCGGCGAGACGGTCAGCTTCTCCTACGTCGACCAGAACCGTACCGGCATCGACCCGGAGAAGAACGTCTGGGAAGTCGTCTCCGACGGATTGGACTACATCAAGGTCGCGAACTTCGAGGAGCCCTCGCGCGCCTATGTGGCCAGTTTCGGCTTCAAGGGCCCGGACCAGCAGAAGAAGTCCGGTGTGCTCTCTGGTGGTGAGCGGAACCGGCTGAACCTGGCCCTGACCCTCAAGCAGGGCGGCAACGTGCTGCTGCTCGACGAGCCGACCAACGACCTCGACGTCGAGACCCTCTCGAGCCTCGAGGACGCTCTGCTGGAATTCCCAGGATGTGCAGTGGTCGTCTCTCACGACCGCTGGTTCCTTGACCGTGTCGCCACCCACATCCTGGCTTGGGAAGGTGAGGATGAGGACGGCGTGCCGCGCTGGTTCTGGTTCGAGGGCAACTTCGCTGACTACGAGGAGAACAAGATCGAGCGCCTCGGGCCGGAGGCGGCTCGTCCGCATGCCTCGAAGCATCGCCGGCTCACGCGTGACTGAGTGGTGACGTATCGATGAATGGTCGATGAACTCGCCCTAATGCGCTATTAACGGCGCCGGCCTACTGCTGTAACCATAGTATGGGTCGGCGCCATTTTGTTCCCACCGTCGTCACCGCTTTTGTTTCCGCGGTGTGCCTGGTCGTCACAGGGTGCTCAGCGGGCTCCTTGACGTCCCGAGACCCAAGTACGCCTGAGGCAACGGGGCCGACGGCCCTCAGTATCGTCGCTGGGTCGGAGCAGAAGACGGTCCTCGAAACCATCGTCGGTCCTTGGTGCAAGAACAAGGGATACACCTGTACATGGAAGCTCAAGGGGTCGGTTGATCAGGCCCGTGACCTCCAAGCCGGGCAGATCGAGGCTGACGCCTACTGGTTTGCCTCCTCAGTGTTTTCCCAGCTCGCCAACACCAAGCACGTCCTCAGCGACGTCAAACCGATGTTCCTCACCCCGGTCGTCTATGCCGGGTACAAGCCGGTCATGGACAAGCTTGGCCTCGTCGGGAAGGACGTCACCGCAGCCCAGATCATCGACAGCGTCGAATCCGGCAAGGTGAAGGTGTGGGCCACCAACCCGACCCAGTCGAATTCCGGTGCCACGGTCCTGTTCAGCTTCCTCAACCACTTCGCAGGCAACCCTCCTGGGCAAGCCTTGACGGCGGCTCAGCTCAAGGACCCCAAGGTCGTCGACGACATGAAGAAGTTTTTCAATGCCATGGATCGCACCCCTCCTTCCACCGGCACCATGACCAGTCAGTGCGTCAATGAGCCCAATCTCTGTCAGACGATGTTCACCTATGAGGACCTCGTCATTGAGGAGAATCAGAAGTTGGTCAGGCAGGGGAAGGACCCCCTCTACGTCGCCTATCCGCGCGGCGCGCTGGCGATCTCGGATGCTCCGCTCGGATTCGTCGACCATGGTCAAGCCGATGTCGAGGGGCATCACAAGGTCTTCAACGAGCTGCAGAACTATCTACTCAAGGACGATGACGCACTGAAGAAGTTGGCCGCCATCGGACGACGTCCGGGCAATGGGGTCGGCCTGTCCATGAGCAATGCCGACGCCAAGGTTTTCAATCCTGATTGGGGGATCAAGACCACCCTCAGGGAGCAGGGAGTCACCTTCCCCAGTTCCGAGGTGATCGACCAAGCTCTGGACGATTATCACTCCCTCTACCGCAAGCCGGTGAATACCTACTACTGCCTGGACGGGTCCGGATCGATGGCCAGCAACGGTGGCTGGGATGGCGTCAAGGACGCAGCGAAGGCATTGTTCGATCCCGCCGAAGCCAAGCGCAACAGGTTGCAAACAGCGAACAAGGACGTCACCACAGTCTCGATCTTCAACAGCAACCTTGCTGCCGGGCCATGGACGGTCACCGGAAACGACCCCAGTAAGTTCACTGACCTGCGCGACAAGATTGACGGGTACGACCCTTACGGCGGAACGGACATGTACACCTGCCTCGACCATGCCGTTCAGCAACTGTCGAGGTCCTCGGTGAGCAAGAAGCTGATCGTCGTCATGTCCGACGGCCAATCTGAGGACAAGTCCCGAGCCTCGTCCATCGACGAGCTCAAGAAGGCCCACATCCCCGTCGTGACGATCGCCTTCGGCAAGAGAGCTTCACCCGGGCAGCTCCAAGAGGTCGCGAAGGCCAGCGGTGGTAGCCACGTGAAGAACGAGGACATGGTGTCGGCGTTGCGGGAAGCTGCGGGGTACAAGTGAGTCGACGTCGCGCCCGTACAGTCGCATCTGCGGCCGTCCTGGCTGCGGTCGCCGTGGTCTTCATCGTCATGATGATCATTCTTGACGCAGTCGCGCCGGTTCCACGCCTGGCCATCTCGACCGGCTTGGCCATCGCCACCGCAGTTGGCGTCAGCTTGGTCATGTGGCGTTCCCCCGCTCAAATCACCGACGACTCCTACAACGACGACGCCGAGGACAAGGTGAGGTCGTGTCATCGGATCGTCGACGAGATCACCAGTCAAGGTCGGTCCTTGGACTCGGCGTCCATGAAGTCACTGGTGAGGCAGATCTCCAAGGTTGTTCCGGATCTGTTGGATCGGGTGAAGGAGGCATCGCCATCTGCCTTGTATTCCACGGCCAGCCAACTGGAAGGTCATCTGCGCTCGCTGTCAGGGGTGGTGAACACCTACCGCGACGTCGAGGAACATCCCACCTACTACAAGCAGCCCGACGAGGTGTTGTTGGCCGGAGAGCAGGCGACGCGGCGGTTCCTTGACTTCGCCGTCGATTCGATCCGACTCATCAACCAGGGAGATCTGGCGGAATACCGAGCCAATCTTGAGACTGTCGCCCCGCCGGAAATGCCCGTTCTCGCCATCGAGGAGAAATGATGTCCAAACCACGTTTCATCATTGGGGTCGTTATTCTGCTCCTCGTGTGCGTCGTCGGGGGAGCGTCGTACCTCTATCTGCAACCGGATTCATCCTCGTCTACCGGTGGCGGCAAGGCGAAGACGTCGTCGTCTGAGGTCACCCAGATCAAGTGCGCAGGTGGCTCGGAGAAGACCGAACTCATGGCTGACCCGGAAGTCACCAAGGTGCTTGCCGACAAGTACCACCTCAAACTTGACTTCGTGCCGATGGGCTCCTACTCCCAGGTCCAGATGTCGACCGATGACATCAAGAAGGCCGGATTCAACTGCCTGTGGCCCTCCAGCGCTTCAGCACAGCGGATCTTCGAGGCTGACCATCGCGGCCAATTCTCCGGATATCGTGCCCAGACGGTCCTGCAGTCCCCCGAGGTGGTCTATTCCGGTCCGCAGGCAACGGCCGCGTTGCAGCGCGCCAAGCTCGTCACCAAGGTCGACGATCATCACGAGTTCGACATCAAGACCTTTCTACTCGACCACGCCACGAAGGACACCACGTGGCAGAAGCTCAAGGCCGGAAATCTGGCCGGCCCGGTACGCATCCGCAGCACCGATGCTCGAAGCTCCAACTCTGGGTTCACCATGATGCAGCTCGAACTGACGATCCTGGCCACCAAAGACAACACCTCCTCGCCAACCTTGGCCCAGAGCAAAGCGGTGTTGCCCCAGATGAGGCAGCTGTACGAGACCTCGGGCTTACAGGCAGCCAGCTCCGAGAATGGCTTCGGTCAGTGGCTCACCCAGGGCGGTGAGTACGCGGCCCGCTGTTCGCCGGGTACGAGAACCAGATCATCCAGCTGGCAGCCACCAACTCGAACTCGAAGGAGATCCTCAAGGACGTCACGGTGCTGTACCCCAGCCCGACGATCTACTCAGATCACCCTGGACACCGACGGCCGCAAGCTCATCAACGCCATGCGTGACAATGAGATTCAGACGATCGCGTGGAAGAAGTACGGGTTCCGATCCACGACGAATGCTGGAATCAACACCACGTCAACTATCAAGGACTTGCCCCTCGCCTCACGCGTGCGGACCATTCCCGCCACCAACGCCGACGTGACGTCGGCCCTGTTGGCCTGCCTCACTGACGCCAAGAAGTGTTCCTGAGCACAACCACCACAACAGCACCACCGAAAGGTTGACCATGTCCGAGATGTCGATCGATTTCAATGCCTTGACCGGACCCGAGACCCCTGCCAAGGGGGCGGCCGACTCCACTGTTGGAGAACTCGCCGTCCAAGCCGCGCAGGGGGCTGAGCCGGGTCACACCCTCTCGTGCCTGGCCATGCTCTCTACCGAACAGCAGGAGGCAGCCAGAAAGATGGCTGCGCAGCAGTTCCAGCGCCTGCTGGCCGACACCGATGCGCTGGGGTCCTTCGGCGATCAGGCGCTGTCGGCAGTCAACAGCCAGGTGAATCGGATCTTCCGTGAGGTCGGCCCGGTGCAAATTCCCGAGTTGACCTCGATCATGAACGAGATCAACGACAGGATGCGCGCCTTCCGCCGCAACTATGACCCGAGCCTCAACCGTGAGGTTCGAGAGACATTCGACAAGTTCACCGACGCTATCAAGGGAATCTTCCGACGTGGCCGCGACATCGTCGAGATGCTCTTCGAGGAGGCGCGCTCGGTCGACCAGCAGCTCGACCGCATTGCCGGGCAACTCGCCACCAAGCAGCGTGAACTGCGTCGCAACGTCGTGTTGTGCGACGAGCTCTACCAGGCCAACGAGGCCTCTATCGCCCAACTCGTCGGCGCCATCGCCGTGATGGAGGCCATTCTCGACGAGGCTGCCAAGGCGCAGGCCGCGATCGTCGTCGACCTGTCCGCCCCTGATGGCCGTGCCAAACAGGAGGAGAGGGCTCGCATCACCGAATTCATGACGGCGATGCAGACGCGCATCAACGAGTTCCAGCAGCGTCTGTTCGTGGCATGGTCCACCAGCCCGCAGATTCGCAACATTCGCGCCCTGCACTACGGACTCGGCCAGCGTCTGGCCCTCATGGTCAACCTCACGATCCCGACGATGAAGCTCACCATCGCCCAGTGGGGGTTGCTGCTCGAGGCCCAGCAGGCCACAGGTATGCAGAAGGCCGTCGCCGAGGGGGCCAACGAGGTGTTGTCGGCCTACGCCGCGGCTTCGGGACAGACCGTGGGTGAGATCTCTCGCACGATGCAGACTCCGACCCTGGACCCGCAGACGATCCTCGACGTCGCTGAGTCCCTTGATCAGCAGGCCACCGGTCTACAAGACGCGGTTCGCTACGGCGAGTCGGCTCGCCAGGAGGTCGTCGCTGCGATCCTGGTCGCCCAGTCGAGCATCGCCAAGACCTCCGCCGATCTGGACCAGACAGTCGCCGAGCTCGTCGCCAAGTCCGCGAACACCGTCGAGCTTCCTCCCGCACCACACCTGCCCGAGACGGTCATGGCCCAAGTGCCCAGCGACAAGCAGTCTGAGGTTGCCGCGATCACGGCGTGAAGTTTGCGTGAGGTTAACGTGAGGCCTCGGGGTCAGGTCGGGCCAATGGTGGTCCGACCTGATCTGCCGTGTGGGCCCTGTCGCGTGGTGTCCTCTCGGCGTCGTGCTGTCAGCGTGGTGCCTGCCGTCAGCGTGGTGTCCGCGCTGGCAGATGTGAGGCAAACAACTCTGAGAGGGTGAGAGCTCGACGTCCTGCCAGGTCCGAGATTTGCCGGCGGCAGGAGAACCCATCGGCAAGGATGATGGCCTGTTCCCCGGCTTCGTCAATGGCCGGGAGGAGGTCATGCTGGGCAACCTTCACCGAGAAGTCGTAATGACCGTTCTCGACTCCGAAGTTTCCTGCGTAACCACAGCAACCGCCGACCACCGTGACCCTCGCCCCTGCAGCCTCGAGCAAGCGCTTGTCCGGGCCGAAGCCAAGGATCGACGCGTGATGGCAGTGGGGCTGGGCGACGACGGTGTGGCCAGCCAGGGAAGGCGGGGTCCAGTTCGCTGCCTCCAGCAGCTCAGCTACCGTGCACATGTTCCGGGCGACGCGACCAACGCGTGGATCGTCCGGAAGAAGGCGCAGGGCGTCGTCACGCCAGACGGTTGTGCAGGACGGTTCCAACCCAACAACCGGGACGTTGGCATCGGCCAAAGGAGCCAGCACCGCCACTCCGGCTCGGAGCCGACGACGGGCACCGTTGAGCTGACCAGTGGTGATCCAGCTCAAGCCACAGCAAACGTTGTCGGACAGGACCCTGGGGTGGTAGCCCGCGTCGGCCAGCACCGCGACGACCGCAGAGAGGTCTGAGCCTTCCAACATGTCGGAGAAGGAATCCACCCAGATGACGACGTCCCCCTTGTCTGGCTTGTGGCGCGTCAGCGAGGGTGATGCCGACGAGGGAGTTTCGGTAGCAGACGAGGCCGGAGTTTCCTGATCCGCCACGATGCGCTGTGCTGATGTTGCGTTCCCGCTGGCCAATCGTGCCGAGGCCTGGAACCGGGGAATTGGACGGCGTTGGTCGATGCCGGCCGTCCACCGGGCGAGACGAGCGAAAACCGGGACCGACAGCACTGTGTTGGCCAGGGCAGGCGCTCCCGGGATGTGGTTGATCAGGCGCTCCCAGAGGGGAAGCAGGCCCATGGTCACGTGAGAGCGGGGACGAAGCCGGTGCCGGTACTTTTCGTTGAGCACCGTGCTGCGGTAGCTGGCCATGTCGATTCCGGTAGGGCAGTCACGAGCGCACCCCTTGCATGCCATGCACAGGTCGAGGGCCCGTTCCACCTCGGGGGAGTCCCAACCGCCAATGAGAGTGCCATTGACCATCTCCTTGAGCACGCTGGCCCGGCCCCGGGTGGAGTCCACCTCGAGCCCGGAAGCCTGATACGAGGGGCACATCAGCCCGCCCGAGGCGGTGTGGGCGATGCATTTGCCGACCCCGGTGCAGCGATGGACTTCTCTGGCGAAGTCGGGATGGGAGATGGTGATCGCGGAAAGAGCCGACTCGTGGGTTCGGATACTGGCCTCGAGCGGGGCAGGGTTGACGAGAATCCCCGGGTTGAACATGTTGTCCGGGTCGAGGATGGCCTTGACCTTGCCGAAGAGATCCACAGCCTCGCGGGAGTACATCGTCTCCAGCAAGGCCGAGCGTGCCCGGCCGTCACCGTGCTCTCCGGAGACCGAGCCGCCATGCTGGGCGACCAGGTGTGCCGCCTCGGTGATGAAGGAGCGGTAACGCTGGGGGCCGTCGGGCTGATCGAGGGGGAAGTCGATGCGACAGTGCAGGCACCCTTCGCCGAAGTGGCCGTAAGGCAGACCGTGAAGGCCGTGGTCCTCCAGTAAGGACTCGAAGTCTCGGAGGTAGGCGCCAAGGTCGGCGGCGGGAACGGCCGAATCCTCCCATCCTGCCCAGGCCGGCTTGTCGAGGCTGACACCGGCCAATCCTGCACCGTCAGCACGGATCTTCCACAGGGCTGAGGCCTGACCTGGATCGCAGACCACCCAGCCATCGAGGCATCCGCTGGCAGAGACCATGTCCTTGGCCCGAGACGCCACCTCAGCTTCGTCATCGCCGCGAAGCTCCACGAACATCCAGCCGTCGCCACGTGGAAGGTCAGGGACTGGTCGTCCTGCCCGGGCGACCACGTCGACGATCCGTCTCCCAAATCCTTCGCACGCGACGGGGGAGAAGGGCAGCAAAGCCGTGACGGCGTCGGCGGCCTCGGGCATCGATGGGTAGCCCAGCGCCACCGTGACTCCGTAGGGAGCCTCGCGGACGAGCCGGACCGTCGCCCTCGTGACGATGCCGAGGGTGGCCTCACTGCCGGCGATGAAGGAGGGAAGGTTGCGACCACGTTCGGGCAGAAGCCATTCCATGGAATAGCCGGAAACTTGGCGGGAGAAGGTCGCGAATTCGGTTCGGATGGTTCCAAGGTTCGCGTCTGCCAGATCGGCGAGGCGTTGCGCGAAGGCGGGGGTGAGATCACCTGGGCGCAGGGACGTTATGCGTCCGTCAGCAGTGAGCAGGTCGAGGTCGACGATGTTGTCTCCGGTACGTCCGTACCCCAAAGCCCGCGGTCCGCAAGCGTTGTTCCCGATCATCCCGCCGATGGTGCAGCGAGTCGACGTGGAGGGGTCTGGACCAAACCGCAGGTGATGGGGAGCCCCGGCCTGCTGGAGGCAGTTCTGGACCACACCCGGCTCGACGACGGCGGTAGCTGATTCTGGATCGAGGGAAAGGATGCGGTCGAGGTGCTTCGAGGTGTCGATGATGAGGCCGGTTCCCACGGCATTGCCAGCACATGTCGTGCCGGCGCCACGGGTCGTGAGGGGTAGGCCGACGTGACAGGCGGCCGTCACCAAGGCACACAGCTCATCAGTACTTCGCGGATGGGCGACCGCGGTAGGGACGACGCGGTAAATCGAAGCATCAGAGGAATACAAGGCGCGACCCAGCCGGGAATCGTCCAGGGTGTCCACAGCAGATGCGTCCAAGCCCCTCAGGGTTGAGCGAAAGTCCTGGAGAATGTCCGTGGTGGCCGTCATGGGCTCAGTCTGACACGGAAAGCACAGCGTTCATGGCCCGTCCCAAGGCCGCGAAATCCGTCGGGTCGATGGGATCGACGAAAATATGACGGACGGCACGGACATGGTCGGGGGCGGCCTGTCGCAGCAGGTCCATCCCCTCAGAGCTCAGACTCGCCACCACTCCGCGGCGATCCCGCACAGCAGGCTCACGCACGACGAGTCCGCGAGCCTCGAGTCTTTCGATGGCGTGAGTCAGCCGCGACCGAGACTGATGCACCTCGGTGGCAAGCACAGACATCCGGACCGCGTGATCGGGGGCCTCCGAAAGACTGACAAGGATCTCGTACTCGCACAACTCGAGACCATGCTGCCGCAAATCCTGCGACAGATGCGCAGTGATACGAGCTGCCCCGAGGAGCCAGGCTCGCCAGACCCGTTGCTGCTCGATGCTCAGCCAGGGGGCAGCTGCTGACCGCTCGACCTGCGGCCCGACATCGTCAAAAGACGTCGCTGATGGCGTGTTCGAGGCATCGTCATCATCGCTGCGCCCGGAACCACCCTGTGACATGATCAACATCCTACCTGCGATGGATGGGATGCTCTTCTGTGCACTCCTGTGGACACCCACCCATGAGTGCCATCAAGAATTGTGGGGACCGGCCAATGCGCCATGCAATAGCGTGGCAGAAGTCATTTTGGTCGATGAGAAGGTGAGCTGATGAGGTGTACCAGCGACGAAGAGTCCCTTGCCCTGCAGCGCAAGCTCATGGCGGCCTCGGCCAAGAACTTCGCGGCGATGCTCGATCGACAGGCAGATGCCCATCCGAACCGCATCGCCTTCCTCACTCCTTCCGGCGCCGACGACGAGACCAACACCTGGCTCCCCATGACCTTTGCCGAATTTCGCCGTCAGGCCCACGAGGTGGCTGCTGGGCTGATGGAAATGGGGCTTCCTCGGGAGGGACGCGTCGCCGTGCTCTCGGGGACGCGCACCGAGTGGATTGTTGCCGACATGGCCATCTCCTGTGCCGGTGGAGCCACAACGACGATCTATCCGAATTCGGGGCCAGAAGAGGCCAGTTTCATCCTGGTGGACTCCGAGTCGTCCATTCTTTTCGTCGATTCCACGGCTCAGGTTGCCAAGATTCAGGGCAGGCCCGAGGTCGATGCGGTCGTCCGACACATCATCAGCTTCGTCGACGATTCCGCGGACACCGGCGTCCGAGATGACCGGTTGACCACCATGGCCGAGATCATTGCGAAGGGACGTCGACGTCTGGCCGCTGAGCCAGACCTCGTGCGTCGCATGATCGACTCCATCGAACCCGACGACCTGTGCACCCTCATCTACACCTCGGGCACCACCGGCACGCCCAAGGGAGTCGAACTGACTCACCGGGCGTGGACGTACATGGGCCAGGCGTGGAAGAGCCTCAACATGTTCCGTGGCGGGGACGTCCACATGTTGTGGTTGCCGTTGTCCCACGCCTTCGGGAAGTGTCTCATCGCCATCTGCGTCGAAATCGGGATCACCCAGGCCGTCGAACCCCGAATTTCACGGCTGGCCCGCAGCCTCGGCGAGGTCAAGCCCCGCGTCATGTGTGGCGTGCCGCGCATCTTCGAGAAGATCCGAGCCGGCGTCATGACGGCATATCCGAGAGGACGAATGGCGAGTCGTGTCTCGCGGTGGGCCTTCGCAACCGGACGTGACGTCCAGCGCTACCGAAACGCTGGCGATCGGGTACCGGTCATGCTTGCGGCCCAGCGGAAGATCGCTGATGCGCTGGTCTTCTCCACCTTGCGTCGCAAGCTTGGTGGCATCGAGTTCATGATCTGCGGCGGTGCCAAACTGTCCGAGCAGGTTCAGCAGTGGTTCTCCTCCGCCGGGATCCCCATCGTCGAAGGATACGGGGCGACCGAGGTCGGGGCAGTCGCGTTCTTCAGTGGACCTGACGCCATTCGACCTGGCACTGTGGGGCCGGTCGCCCCTGGATGCCTCGCGCGGATCGCTGAGGATGGCGAGATCCTCGTCTCCGGACCGATCGTTGCCCGCGGCTACCACAACCTGCCCGGCAAGACGGCCGAGGCCTTCACCGACGGCTGGTTCCACACCGGCGACATTGGCGAACTCGACGAGATGAACTATCTGCGCATCACCGACCGCAAGCGGGACCTGTTCAAGACCTCAGGCGGCAAATACGTCGCCCCCCAGAAGGTCGAGGCCACCCTGATGGCCAACTGCCCGTACCTGTCCAGCGCGGTGGTTCTGGGCGAGGGACACAAGTACGTCGTGGCCCTCCTCACCCTTGACGAGGGTGCTCTCATGAAGTGGGGACGTCGCCGCGGACGCCCTGACGCCAGTTACGCCGAGCTCGCGGCAGACCCTGACGTGCGTCGCAGCATCCAAAGGTATGTCGATCGCGCAAACTCCCGACTTGAGCGCTGGGAGACCGTCAAGAAGTTCGCGATTCTCGACCACGAGTTGACTGAGGACTCTCACTCGGTGACGACCAGCCTCAAGGTTCGGCGCGACGTCGTGGCTAAGAGGTACTCCGCCGTCATTGATGAGATGTTCGCCGACGAGAATGATCAACCGAGTGTGGCCAAGGGCGGCGACGCGTCGTGACCGGAGCCGTTGTCGTCGACATTCCGCTGCGATGGTCCGACATGGATGCGCAGGGACACGTCAACAACGTTCGCATCAGCGAGCTCGTTCAGGAATCCCGACACCAAGCGTTCTACACCAGCGGTGCCCAGGAAATGCTCGACACCGGGATCGTCGTCGTCACTCAGGACGTCGAGTTCTTGGCGCCGTTCGCCGTGGACAAGAGCCCGCTGCGAGTCGAGGTTGGTTGCTCCCAGCTCGGCGCCTCGCGAACCGTCCTGGATTACCGCGCCTGGCATCACGACCTGGAGGTCGCCCGGGCACGCGGAACCATCTGCCCTTTTGACTTCGACACGGGACGACCCCGTCGGCTCACCGACGGAGAACGCAGTGCCTTCCAGGCCATGAAGGTCGAACAGACCCCGTGGAAGCCGATCACGATCGTCGATGTGTGCGGGGTCGGTGACATCGTCGAGGTGCCTATCCGGTGGTCTGATGTTGACCGGCAGGGCCACGTCAACAACGTCAGCATGGCTGGTTACCTGCAGGAGGCCAGGATTCTCGCGACGACGTCGTGGTCACCGGGGATGAGGCGAGCCGGTGACCACCTGTGGGTCGTCGTGCGCCAAGACATCCGCTATCGACGCCAGATCTTGCCGTCCCAGCGGTCCTGCACGGTGCACACCGCGCTCACCCGGCTGGGGACTTCGTCGATGACCCTCGCTGGGTCTATTGCCACAGACGAGGGTTCGGCCCTCGACGCCGCAACGGTGCTCGTCTGCGTCGATCCGGAGACCGGAGCCTCTGTTCCCATCGACGACCGGACCAGAGATGCGTTGACAGCCCACCTCATCACGGTGTGATCGGCGATCAAACTCGTAGCCACACGGCCTGGTCACGGCCGACGCAGGCACGCCCGTCGTGGGTCTCCAGGTAGGTTGAGGCGACGATGATCTTGTCTGGCTCCACCACCACAGGGTCATCCCCGAAATTCACGACGCAACGGAAGCCAGGCTCGCGGGAGAAATCGAGGACATCCTCGCTGGACGCGTCCCACGTCATCGTCCCGGTGCCCAGAGCAGGGTTACTTCGACGCTCGGCCAGCAGAGCACGGTAGAGGGTCAGGAAGGACGACGGATCATCCTGTTCTGCCTCGACGGTCCAGTCAGCCCAGGTGTGGGGCATCGGAAGCCAGGTGTCGCTGGTCGACGACCATCCGTAGGGGGGCTCGGAACCGCGCCACGGGATCGGGACGCGGCAGCCGTCACGTCCGCGGTCAGTGTGACCAGAACGCTCCCATGTGGGATCCTGCAGGACGTCGTCGGGAAGATCTTCCACCTCGGGCAGGCCGAGCTCCTCACCCTGGTAGATGTAGGCGCAGCCGGGAAGGGCAAGTTCGAGCATGACGGCCGCACGGGCGCGACGCCGTCCCAGGGCGACGTCGGTCGGTGTGCCGTGGAATGTGACATGGCCAGCAGCGGGATCCGAGAAGTCCAGACCTGAGATCTCTTTTCCATAGCGGGAGACAGGGCGGAAGTTGTCGTGGTTGCCCAGCACCCACGTGGCACTTGCGCCCACCGACTCGTGGGCTGCCAAAGAATCGGTGATCGTGGTGCGCAGTGAACGGGCCGACCACGCCGAGAGGAGGAACTCGAAGTTGAACGAGGTGTGCAGCCGGTCCGATTCGAGGTACCGCACGAGACGATCATGGGGCAGATAGGCCTCGGCGACGAACATTCGCGGACCCTCAGGGGAGTTGGCGTATTCGTCGGCGATGGCCCGCCAGCGGCGCTGAATGGACGCCAGCCCAGGCTGGTCCCACATCGGGCTGTCCGCGACGAGTTCGCCGACCTGCGCATTTTCGGGAAGGTCAGGCAGGCCGGATTCCTTGACCATCGAATTGGCGACATCGATGCGGAAACCATCGACACCACGGTCGAACCAGAACCTCAGTACGCGGTCAAACTCCGCGACGACTTCGGGGTTCTCCCAGTTCCAGTCGGGTTGGGAGATGTCGAACAAGTGCAGGTACCACTGACCAGGGGTGCCGTCGGGCTCGATGACGCGTTGCCATGCGCTACCTCCGAACACCGATGGCCAGTTGTTGGGAGGAAACTCACCGTGGCTGCCGCGGCCATCCCGAAAGATGTAGCGGTCGCGTTCAGGTGAACCGGGGGGCGCGGCGAGAGCGTCCTTGAACCACGGGTGCTCCTGGGACGAGTGGTTCGGGACGAGATCGACGATGACGCGCAGACCCAGTTCGTGGGCCCGTGCCACGAGCGCGTCGGCGTCGTCAAGAGTGCCGAAGTCGGGGTTGATGTCGCAGTAGTTGCTGACGTCGTAGCCCCCGTCGGCCAACGGGGAGGGATACCACGGTGAGATCCAGAGGGCATCGACGCCCAGCGCGACGAGATGGTCAAGGTGTGCGATGATGCCGCAGATGTCGCCGGTGCCATCCCCGTTCGAGTCGGCGAAACTGCGCGGATACACCTGGTAGACAACGGCAGAGGTCCACCATTCGTGGGGCGTGGGGACAGCGGTCATGGGAGTCCTTGAAACGTTGCGGGGGTTGTCATGGGAAGTTCGAGCCACGGCGACGACACGGGATGGTTGCCGCCGTGGAGCTGCTGGAAGGTCAGGCCTCGAAGATCAGTCGGCGCGAACCTCGCGACCGTCGCCGGACCAGTTGACATGCCAGGAACCCTCGTCGTCGACACGGCGGTAGGTGTGCGCGCCGAAGAGGTCCCGCAGGCCCTGGGTGAGAGCAGCGTTGAGCCGTGGGGCGCGCACCTGGTCGTAGTAGCCCAAGGCTGAGGAGAATCCCGGGACGGGGACTCCGGCCTCGACTGCCCGGGCGACGACGCGACGCCAGCCCTGCTGGCAGCGAGCGAGCTCAGCCTTGACCGAAGGTGCCTCCAGAAGACTGGTGAGGTCTCCGGCGGCGTATTCGTCCTTGATGCGCTGGAGGAGGCGGGCTCGGATGATGCAGCCATCGCGCCAGATGGAGGCCACCTGGCCCATGTCGACCTGCCAGTTGTACTCGGCTGCCGCGGTGCGGATCTCGTCGAGCCCCTGGGCGTAAGCGATGACCTTGGCCGACCACAACGCGTCACGAACGTCGTCAATGAAGGCCTGACGGTCATCGACCGAGATGGCGCGGTCCGGCCCCTCGAGGGCTTGCTGGCCGGCCTCGCGCAGTGGCAGGGAGCTGGAGACCGAGCGGGCGAAGACAGCCTCACCGATGGTGGAAACGTCAACTCCGAGCTCAAGAGCCGTCTGGACGGTCCAGGTGCCCGTTCCCTTCATCCCTGCCTCGTCGCGAATGACGTCGAGGAGGTCAGTGGCGGGATTGCGAGGATCCTTCGCTCGCAGCACCCGGGAGGTGATATCGACCAGGTAGGAGTCGAGATCACCATGGTTCCACGACTCGAAGACGTCGGCGGCCTCAGCGTTCGTCAGACCGGCGGCGCGCAACAGGGCGTGGGCTTCTCCGATGAACTGCATGTCGGCGTACTCGATACCGTTGTGAACCATCTTGACGAAGTGTCCAGCACCGTCGGTGCCCATCCACGCACAGCACGGCTCCCCATCGACGTGTGCCGAGATCTTCTCCAGGATCGGGCCGATGGCCGCATACGATTCCTTGGAGCCACCTGGCATGATCGACGGCCCTTCCAATGCGCCGACCTCGCCACCAGAAATGCCGGTACCGACGTAGTGGATGCCGGTCGGGCGGGTCTCTTCCTCACGACGTCGGGTATCGCCGAAGTAGGCGTTGCCGCCGTCGACGAGAACGTCACCGGGCTGCAGCAGGGGAATGATCTCCTTGATGACGGCATCCGTGCCGCGACCGGCCTTGACCATCATGACGATGCGGCGCGGGCGCTCGAGACTTGCCACGAAGTCACCCAGATCGTGGAATGGCAGGAAAATACCCTCGGTGCCGTGCTCGGCCATGACCTCGTCGGTGCGTGATGCCGTGCGGTTGTAAATGGCGACCCGGAAGCCCTTGTGGGCCATGCCGCGAGCCAAGTTGGACCCCATCACGGCCATCCCGATGACGCCAACCTCGGCCGTCTGCGGTGCAGTGTCACTCATGCGATTCCTCCTAGATGTCTCACCTCCATCTTTCCAGGCATTTCCATGCGATGCAGGTAAGGGGAAGTGGAGATGCTGTGAGGTCACGGTGATTGAGGAGGTTTTCGCAGCGCAACCCTGCGGTGTTTCCGGGATCGCCACATCAGGCCGAGCCGAACCCAGGGCTGATGACACCATGCGTCCAGAGACACAGCGGCGGTGGGCACTGTGACGAAGGCCCGCTGATGCTCGTCGGGGAGATTCGATGAAGGTGGCGGGGCAAGGATCAGGCTGGAGCCAGACCAAACATGATCCGCAAAAGCTCCTGGTCTGACATCATGAACTTGGGTCGATGCCGCTTGTGGATCCGCTGAGACAGCCACTCCAGCACGAATCGCGGCCGTTGCCGCAGCATCGTTGGAGTGATGTGCAGCATCCGCCAGCCATGGCGGTCCAAACTCGCCGAGCGAAGCATGGTCGCTTCGTAACCTTGGGGTGTGCCGTGCACGCAGCGGCCGTCGACCTCGACCCCGACCCTTTCGGCATCGAATGCTTGGTCAAGGGTGAACACCCCTTCGGCTGTGCTGACCTTCCTGTTGGCGTGCCACCCGGTGAACCCGACCGCGCGGAGCGCCCGGGACAACCACAGCTCCGGTACTGACCACGGGTTGAAGGAAATGTCGGCCAACGCCGCTGAGATGCGATGGCGGTCAAACTTCCAAGACAGGCAGGAACGAGCTACCCGACAGGAACGCGGGGTGACGAGCTTTTGCCGTAGCGCTTCACAGACCCACTCCCACTCTCCTCTGACAGCCAGGAGGAGGACGGATGCCTCGGGAATCGCCATGGGGACATCGCGATACTGGGTGACGTACCGGCGCGGAACTCGCCATCGGTGTACACGAATTCCCTCTCGCACGAGGCCTCGAGTCCGAGAAAACGCCTCCACCTCGTGGACTACGCTGAAATCTCTCGTCCTGCTCCCCGGCGGTATCATTCCCTGCGCGACGAGGGCCGCCTTGCCGATGATGACCGCGTCGCGGTGCCACATGTGTATCGCCTGCATCTTGACCCGGGGATCGTCAGACCGACCAGCATCCGCGACGATCCCGGGTAGCAGACGTGTGGCGCGTCCGGCTTTCACAGCGCGGTCAGCTTGCCCGCGAGTCCGGCTGAAGCGATGGATCCGCACGACACCGCCGTTGTCTCTCATATCAAGTTCAAGTTCATTCACGTCAACAGTTATCGTCGTGACACCATGGAATCCGTCAGCCAATTTCGGATCTGTGGACAACGTCGAGAGCATCGCCGAGCAGGCTGTGGATAACCTCACGGAAGACAGACCTGTAATCCGAGCGGACGGTAAGTCACGGCATCGCCACTGAGGATGTCCATCCCCCACGACGGTCAGAGGGATCACGGGGCCGGGTCGTTCTCACTTCGTGTGGTAACCAAGGAAACAAGATTCCTCCACGGCTCCAGAGCGGTCGAAGAGCGTCCGTATGTCCGTGTCTGCCACCCCAAGTTCCCGTGAAGCCTGTCAAGCTCGATCCACAAAGGGCGTCAAGAGGCTACGCTGAGGCCATGATCGATGCGCTGGCCCTCGTGCCCATGAAAACCCTGCCCGGCTGGCCCGAAGCCGACTACAGCTCTGTGCACCTGCTCATGCTGTGTGTCGTGTGGCCGATCGCCACGGCTGTCCTGTTCATCCTTGTCGGCTGGGGAATCCATTTTGCGAAGAGTCACGCCAGCAAGGATTCCGACTGATCCTCGTCGCACAGCGTAAACCCTGATCGCCAAGACGACAGTGGCCCCGAACCACACGGTTCGGGGCCACAATCATGTCTCAGGGGTCAGCGACGACTGGCCTCTTGACAACGCAGGGCGCGGCGAGCATTGTCGGCGCGCTCCCAGAGAACGCGTCGCACAGTGCTGCCCGGATTGTTCTGCGACATCCAGGCATCCAGCGCGTCGAGCCAAGCTGCGTCGATGACCTCGGTGCTCGGGAAGAGCCACACGAGGGCGTTCTGAACCTGGGCGTGACCGGCCTTGGCCCACTGACCCTCGCGGGAGTCGATGGACGAGCACAGCTCAAGGTAGGGCTCGACGTATTGGGACAGCACGTCGGCCTGATCAGGCTGAATGAACTGGCTGACGAGCTGACGGTAGGTCTCGTTGGGCACCGAATCATCGGTGGTGGCGCGCTGCCAAGCAGCCTGCTTCGCCTCAGCTGTCGGCATCGCTGCGCGAGCACCGGTTGCCTGCTCGGATCCGGAGATGGTGTTGTCACGCTGCAGTTCGGCAGTGATCTCCGGCTCGCCGACTCGCCCCAGACCGGCCAGTGCAATGAGGAGACGCCAACGCATTCCCTGATCGATGTCGAGGCCATCAGGCACCTCCTCCCCGTTGAGCCACCCCGTGAGGAGATCGGCGGCATCCTTTGTGGCCGCAGCAGCCAGACCGTTGGCATAGGCAACTTGGTGGTCCGAACCGGGCTCGGCGTCACGAAGGCCACTCGCCAAGATCGCGGTGAGACGATCACGGACACCCTGACGGGCCTCGGGTGCGGTGTAGGAGATCGCGGCGGTGGTGGCCTGGCGAATGAGGGAGGTGACGGCCGTCAGGTCGGCCTCGGTGGGAAGCCCCTTGCCCACCAGGGTGACGTAGTCCTGGGCCTTCATCTCGGCGTCGCGGCACATGTCCCAAGCCGAGCTCCAGCACAGCGCGCGGGCCAACGGATCGGACAGGCCGCCGATGTGCTCGATGAGAGTGGCCATCGAGTGATCGTCGAGGCGAACCTTCGCGTAGGTCAGGTCACCGTCATTGAGCAGGACCAGATCACCGCGGGAATGACCGACAAGGGCGGCAATCGGGGTGCGCTCGCCATGAATGTCAACGTCGAGGCGTTCGGTTCGCTCGAGCTTGCCGTCGGTCAGCGTGTAGATCCCGATGCCCAGACGATGAGTCCTCAGGGTCGGGTACGTGTCGATGGCCGTCTGGACGATGTCGAAACGGGTGAAGTTTCCGTTCTCGTCGACGTCGTAATCCGGACGGACGGTGTTGACCCCAGGGGTGCTCAGCCACTGCTCGGTGAAGGACGATAGATCGCGTCCCGACGCCACCTGGAGCTGATGGAGGAGATCCTTGAGCTCGGTGTTTGAGAAGGCGTTCTGGGCGAAGTACGCGCGCACGCCGGCCAAGAACTCGGCCTCCCCGACGAACGCCACCAGCTGCTTGAGGGTCGAGGCGCCCTTGGCGTAGGTGATGCCGTCGAAGTTCTGCTCGACGGTGTCGAGGTCGACCATGTCAGCGGCGATCGGGTGAGTGGTCGGCAGCTGATCCTGGGTGTAACCCCACGTCTTGCGCTGGTTGGCGAAGGATACCCACGGGTCAATGCCGCCGTGAGTCTCGACGATCTTCTCCTGGCAGTGATGCGATGCCCACTCGGCGAAGGACTCGTTGAGCCACAGGTCGTCCCACCACTTCATGGTCACGAGATCGCCAAACCACATGTGAGCCAGCTCGTGAAGAATGGTGTTGTCGCGGCCCTCATAGGCCGCCGCGGTGACCCGGGAGCGGAACAGTAGGTCGTCACGGTGAGTGACGCAGGCAGCGTTCTCCATGGCTCCGGCGTTGAATTCCGGCACGAAGGACTGGGTGTACTTGCCGAATGGGTACGGGTAGCCGAATTCGGATTCGTAAACGTCAAATCCACGCTGGGTGGTGGTGCGGATCCGGTCGGCGTCGAGGTATTCCTTCATCGACTGACGGCACAGGATATCGGCGTCCATGTCGCCAGACAATGCGTGAATGGTTCCGTGGTCAACGTGGTATTCTCCGGCAACAAGGGCCGTCAGATATGTCGAAATGGGAAGAGTGGGTTCAAAGGACCACCGCGACATCCCCTCCCACGGGCCTTCTGTGGGGTCTGGGGTGGGCGAGTTCGACACGACCGTCCAGCCAGTCGGGGCGATGACCTGCAGCTCGAATGTCATCTTTTGATCAGGCTGCTCGAAATTGGCGTACATGCGCCTGGCATCGGCAATCTCAAACTGAGTGTAGAGATAAACTTTGCCGTCGGCTGGGTCAACGAAACGGTGCAGTCCTTCACCTGAATGGGAGTAGCGGCACAGTGCCGTGACCGTGATCTTGTGAATCCCCGATTCCGTGGTGAACGGGAAACGATTGTTCGAGAATGCGGCCGGGTCTAGCGGGGTGCCGTCGAGATCTGCGGCATAGACACCGTCAGCGATGAGGTCGAGATGGCTCGGCCCGCCGGCCGACGAAAACTCGATGGTCGACGAGGAGACGAAGGTTTCGGTCGGCTCGGCGAGCGGATCGCCGTTCGGGTCACGTCCAGAAAGATCGACGAGCACCTTGG
Source organism: Cutibacterium equinum (assembly GCF_028021195.1). Classification (NCBI taxonomy): domain Bacteria; kingdom Bacillati; phylum Actinomycetota; class Actinomycetes; order Propionibacteriales; family Propionibacteriaceae; genus Cutibacterium; species Cutibacterium equinum. Next base: position 1,604,856 of record NZ_CP115668.1, on the reverse strand, counting down.
AGCTGTGCGCCGCGATGACCTGGGAGCGCTGCTGCGCCTCCTCACGAGTGATGTTGACCGAACTCATCATGCCTCCGTGGAACATGCGTTAGTTGAGGGCATACAAATCTACCCAACGATTTGCACGAAATTCTATTGGTTCTTGCCTTTCGCTGTCTCGTCAAGTGAGAAGGGTAGGTGGTGCCATTACTGCGCCCTAGGCGAACAATGACGGCATCGGTCTTTGCCTGCGTGCGCGCGTGCGGTTGGCTGGTGACATGACCACAACAGTTGATTTTTGGTTCGATCCGGCTTGTCCGTGGGCATGGATGACGTCCCGCTGGATGCTCGAGGTGGAGAAGGTCCGTGACGTCCACACCGTCTTCCACGTCATGAGTCTGGCCGTCCTCAACGAGGGACGTGATCTGCCCGACGACTACCGCGCCGAGATGGAGAAGGCGTGGATCGGCGCCCGAGCCGCCACCGGCGTCGTCGAGGTGCATGGGCAGGAGGCCGTCCGCGACTTCTACACCGCCTTGGGAACCCGCTACCACCTTGGTAAGGAGGAGCGCAGTGTCGAGACTGTCAAGGCTGCACTGGCTGAATGTGGATACGACGAGTCCATAGCGGAGCGTGCCGACAAGGGCGACTTCGATCAGGCCATGCGTGCTTCCCACCACGAAGGCATGGATCCGGTCGGCCAGGACGTCGGTACCCCGGTCCTCCACATCAATGGCATGGCTCTCTTCGGCCCGGTGATTTCCCCGGCTCCCAAGGGTGAGCAGGCCGGGGAGCTGTTCGACGGGTTTGAGAAGGTGACGGCCTACCCAGGGTTCTTCGAGCTGAAGCGGACCCGCACCGTCGGACCTATCCTGGATTGATCCATCTCGGGAGCCATCGCTTGGAGGTCATTGAAACGTCGATCGGGCGTCACCTGCCGTACGTGGGGGTGACACCCGAATTCGCGAGAGTGGGGCAGTAATGATCAATGATCTCGGGAGTACACCATGACCTCCACACCGTTGCGCGTTCTTGGCGCCGTGACCGTCGCATGCCTGGCCGTCACCTGTGCGCCAACCGCTCACGCTGACACCGACGATTCGATGTCGACGAAGACCCCTTACCGCTATTCCGGTGGCGCTGTGCAGGCTCCGCCCGCCGGGTTCCACCCCGTCAACACCCAGGTCGTTGCCCGTCACGGCTCCCGTGGCCTGTCGAGCTTCAAGTACGACGCCCTGACGATGGCGATCTGGGAAAAGGCCGATGAGTTGGGAGCTGTGACTCCTCTTGGACGCGATGTTTACGCCCAAACCATGAAGCTTCACGAGGCCAATGAGAATCTCGGGAACGAGGACACGTGGTCTCGCATGAAGGCTGACGGAGTTGAACTCAGCGAGGGCAACACGCTCGAGAAGGGGTATGGCAACCTCACCGAGCTGGGTGCCCAACAGCATCGGCATCTGGGTGAGCGTCTGGCCCACCGCATGCCCGAGGCTCTCCACGGCGACGACGACTCGATCGTGGTGGAGTCCTCGGGAGAACCGCGTGCTGCCGAGTCCGGGTATGAGTTCGTCACCGGATTGCTCCATGCTGCCCCGCACATGAAGGGGCACATGTCACGTGCCATCAAGGCCCATCCCGAGACGTTGTACTTTCACAAGGACAAGTCGAACTCGGACTACAAGGCCTACCAGGAGTACAAGGACAGCAAGGAACTGTCCGATTACGTCGATGCGGTGAATTCGCGTCCGGAAGTTCGCAAGGCTGCCCGCGAGGTTCTGGAAAAGATCTACACGAAGGACTTCGTCGACCGCCTGGCGGCCGGAGAGTGGACCTTCACCACACCCGAGGGCAAGAAGGCCAAGAACGAGGTTGATGCAGCCCTCAACTTGTACAACCTGTACATCATCGCCCCCTCGATGGCGGCCGAGACCAAGGTTGACTTCGCCAAGTACTTCACGATTGACCAGGCCAATGTCTTTGCAATGTCCCTGGATGCTGAGGACTACGCGGAGAAAGGGCCTGGATTCAAGGGATCGGACATCGCCTATCGCAATGCCCGTCCCCTTCTCGATGACTTCTTGGCTCAGATCGACCAGCAGATCAAGGACCATCCCGAAGGGTCGGCAACCTTGCGGTTCGCCCACGCGGAGACCCTCATTCCCTTCGAGGCGCTCATCGGAGCTCCCGGTTCCCGTACCCAGATCAGCCCCGAGGAGACCAACTTCTGGCAGGCCACCGACTGGCGGGGTTCCAAGGTGGCTCCGCTGGCCTCCAACGTGCAGTGGGACGTCTTCGAGTCCTCGTCAGGTCAGAAAGTCGTCCGGATGCTCCTCAACGAGCAGCAGGCCACCTTCGGGCGTGGCTGCCGTCCGATTACGGCGAACTCTTTCTTCTACACCGTCGACGAGCTCAAGCACTGCCTCACCGGCGCCTCAATCGCTGATGGTGGTTGGTTGGTCAAGCCCGCCGGTGACGAGTCGCCTACGTCTCCTTCCGTCTCCGCGCCGACCGCGACGCCGAGTAAGCCGAGGGATTTTGCCGGGGCGCTTCCTGCTACCGGAGTCTGAAATTCCATGGTGGTGACCGGCAGCCGTGCAACGTGCGCGGCTGCCACACCTGTTGGACGCTCTGCTGATACCTGAGTGCACCCGAGGGGTAACTGCGCAAGGATGGGACCATGGTTGACGATCCCACCCGAGATGCTGACTTGGAGGCAGGCGGGTTCCAGGCGCGCGATCGCTGGACTGAGCTGACCCAGCGCATCCTGAAGGCCCAGGACGCCTATTACGCCAATGACGCCCCGACGATCTCCGACGCCGAGTACGACCAGCTCATGATCGAGCTGACGACGCTTGAGGACGATCACCCGGAGTTGAGGACTCCCGATTCGCCCACCCAACGGGTCGGGGCCCCGCAACGGGTGACCGACTTCGCCCCCGTGGAGCATCTGGAACGTCTGCTGAGCCTGGACAACGTCTTCACTCGCGACGAGCTCTCGGACTGGATGGCCAGGGTTGCGGCGTCGGTCGGAGAAGTCCCGAATTTCCTGTGCGAGCTCAAGATTGATGGCCTTGCCGTCGATCTGGTGTACCGCGATGGTGAACTGGTCTCGGGGGCCACTCGTGGCGATGGTCGCATGGGGGAGGATGTCACTGCGAACGTTCGCACCATCAAGGCGATTCCGCACAAGCTGAGTGGTGACGACGTCCCACGTGTGCTCGAAGTACGAGGCGAAGTCTTCTTCCCGGTCGCCGATTTCGCCGATCTCAACGCCGCCCTTGTCGAGGCCGGCAAGAACCCCTTCGCCAATCCTCGTAACGCGGCTGCGGGGTCTCTGCGGCAGAAGGATTCCCGAGTTACGGCCTCACGTCCGCTGGCGATGATTGTTCACGGCATTGGCGCCATTGAAGGACACGAGTTCCCCAGCCAAGGGCATGCCTACGACAAGCTTGCCGAATGGGGCTTGCCGGTTTCTCCCTACTTCGAGATTGTCGAGACTGCCGACCAGGTGCATGACTACGTCACCCACTGGGGCCACTCGCGGAGCGAGGCTTCACACCAGATCGACGGCGTGGTGGTCAAGCTCGACGACGTCTCCGTGCAGCGCGCGCTGGGTGCAACCTCGCGAGCTCCCCGGTGGGCCATCGCCTACAAGTACCCGCCGGAGGAGGTCAATACCAAGCTCCTCGACATCCGTGTCAATGTCGGAAGGACCGGCCGTGTCACGCCGTACGGGGTCATGGAGCCGGTGAGTGTTGCAGGATCGACCGTCGAGATGGCCACCCTCCACAATGCCTTCGAGGTCAAGCGCAAGGGAGTCCTCATCGGAGACACCGTGGTGTTGCGCAAGGCCGGCGACGTCATTCCCGAGATCTTGGGGCCGGTGGTCGAACTGCGTGACGGTTCCGAGCGGGAATTCGTCATGCCCGACCATTGCCCCAGTTGTGGGGCTGAGCTGGCCTACGAGAAGGACGGTGACAAGGATCTTCGTTGCCCCAACGCGAAGGAATGCCCTTCTCAACTGCGGGAGCGTGTTTTTGGGTTGGCCTCACGGGGAGCCCTCGACATCGAGGCACTCGGCTGGGGGGCCGCCATCGCTCTGACTGACCCGGAGAACCAGCGCCCCGCCGAAGGTGAGATTGGCGAGGGGCTTGCCCACCCTCAGGTTCCGGTGCTTCGCAGCGAGGCTGGTCTGTTCGACCTGCAGCCCGACGACTTGGCCGAGGTCAAGGTGTGGCGTCGTCGCAAGGTGCGCGGCACGTTGGGTCCCTGGCAGCTCGAGCCCTACTTCTTCACGAAGCCAACATCCAAGAAGCCATCCGTCCCGACCGCCACGACCACGAAGATGTTCGACGAATTGGCCAAGGCCAAGTCACAGCCCCTGTGGCGGGTGCTGGTGGCGCTGTCGATTCGCCACGTCGGCCCGACGGCGGCCAGGGCTTTGGCCACCCACTTCGGTTCGATCCCGGCCATCCGAGAAGCGTCCCTGGAGGAACTCGCCGGGGTCGATGGGGTCGGCCAGATCATCGCAGAGTCGGTGCACCAATGGTTCGAGGTCGACTGGCACCAGGACATCGTCAACCGGTGGGCTGCGGCTGGGGTGCGAATGGCCGACGATCGCGATGAGACACCTGAGCAGACATTGGAAGGGCTGACCGTGGTCGTCACGGGAAGTCTGGAAGGCTTTACCCGCGACGAGGCCAAGGAGGCCATTGTGTCCCGAGGGGGCAAGGCTGCTGGATCGGTGTCGAAGAAGACGGACTATGTCGTCGTGGGGGACAACGCCGGGTCCAAGGAGACCAAGGCACGTGAGTTGGGCCGCCCGATCCTCGACGAGGCCGGTTTCCGGCACCTGCTCGACAACGGCCCGCAGGGAGTTCCAACTGTCGCCTGATACCTGATCTGACGGGGTCACCACGCGGGACAAGACACCGCTGGTGGAACACCTGTGGGCCGGGTACGACCACCCGGCCCACAGTGGCGTGATGAGGACTCAGAACTCAGAAATGTTGTGAGCCACGTCGACGGTGGAGAACATTCGGTCGACTGCCGCAATCTGCTCGTCAGTGCCGGTGATGCGGTGGGCAGCAGCCAGGGAGAACCCACGTCCCACGCCAAAGTACAGCGACCCGAGGGCGGCCACATCGAGGGTGGCGGCATCGGTGGAATCGGAGACGCGAGTCACAGTGGCTGGCGCTCCCGGGGCGTCTACGTCGATGCGCCACGTGCCCTCGGCGTAGCCCATCGAGTCGGTGACGTGGAAGGTCACCGAACCCTGGTGATCCCAACCTCGCACCGCCATTGCCCGGTCAACGTCAAGGATGCGCAGCCATCCCAGATCACTGTGACGGGTGAACTTGACCACTCGAGGATCCTCGACTGCCCACGGCAGCGGCGTGGCAGGATCGACCCCCCACGCCTTGATCGTCTCGATGAGGTCGATGGAGGCCAAGAACTCCCACAGAGCCACCTCGGCGTCCGGGGTCGTCGCCACCATGTCAACGACGGTGATCTTGGACCCGAAATCCTTGTCGATCTCGTAAGACACGACGCCGTCAGGTTTTCCGTCGTCATCGTGGTGGACGATCGAACGGATACGACGGTTCGGACCGTCCTTCTGGGGGTCCCAGCGGCCGGAAGCAAAGTCGACATGCCAGGGCTCGCGGTTGTGGGAACCTCGATGGGCCTGGTGGAACGCGGAGAACACTTCCAGCCGCAGATCATCGATGGCCAGCGGATCGGCCATCGAGACGGTCCCGCTCGGCTCGTGGTTGAGCTTGAACCGGCCGTCCGCCACGATCTCGACATTCTGAGCCCGAGTGGAGATGCCGTAGCCAAACCGTCCGTAGATGCTTCCCTCGGTAGCCGTCAGTGCAGCGAAGGGCAGGCCCTCCTCCTTGGAGCGGTTGAGAGCGTTCGTCATCAGCGTGCGAAGCAGTCCGCGGCGGCGGTGGCTGGAACGCACCGTGACGTCAGTGATGAAGGTGGTCGGTTCAAGATGCCCATGTCCGGTGTTGATGGTGCTGGGGTATGCCGCCATCGTCGCGACTGGAAGGCCGGGGAATTCCGGATCGGGGTCAGGCTGTCGGATCGTCCACAACCGTTCACCTTCGACATAGGTGGCGTAGTGCTCGAGTACGGCGTCAGATGGTTGTGCCAGGTGGAAACCCAGTGCCACGGCGCGCTGCACATTGTCGACCGCTTCAGTGCGGGAACCGTCGCTGGTGACGAGCTCCAAGCGGTAGGGGTCAGGGACCTGAACGGGGGAGGTGCTTTCAGCCATACCTTCCACGCTAGCGGAGTTGGTCCATCCGGACGGGCCAACCTGCTGGAGGTTGGTGCCATGATTGAGCCATGACCTTCAAGCCTTCACACGTTCATATTGGTACCGATCATGCGGCCTTTGAGCTCAAGGAGTTCCTCGTCGGCAAGCTGACCGAGGCCGGATACCAGGTCGTCGACCATGGTGCGTCGACCTATGATTCCCTCGACGACTACCCGGACTACTGCATTCCATGCGCCCAGGCCGTGGTGGCCGAACCTGGTTCCCTGGGCATTGTGCTGGGCGGTTCGGGAAACGGCGAGCAGATCGCGGCCAACAAGGTCAAGGGAATTCGTGCCGCGCTGGCTTACAGTGTCGAGATTGCCGAGCTGGCTCGTGCTCACAATGATGCCAACATCGTCTCCCTGGGTGGCAGGATGCAGACCCACGAGGAAGCATGGAAGATCGTCGAGACCTTCCTGACTACGGAGTTCTCCCACGAGGAGCGTCACCAGCGGCGCATTGACAAGCTCGCGTCCTGGGAGGATAAGGGCTCACTGGGCTGAGCGGTCCCCATCAGTTTCGTGGGCCGGGCCGGCGGTGGCCCGACGACGAAGATCCGCCAGTACGGTTGGCCATTCCTGGCCTGGCCCGGGCATCTGGGACTCAGCAACGGGCTGTGATTGTTCAGTGAGTTCGCGCGCCCTCATGGCGCGGTCGCCATCGAGAATGGGTCCACGGTCACGTCCGTGGGCGTGGATGCGTCGGTTTTTGCCGTGGCCAGAGGCATTCATGGGACTATCCTGCCTCACGTCCTGGCCGTCGTGCTCATCGATGCGCGATGACCGCGTCATCTCATCAACCTCGAGAGGACAACCATCTGTGCCCGAAGGCCACGTCATCCACCGTCTTGCCAACGCCATCAGTACGGCTTTCGCGGGAGAACCGGTCGAGGTCACCTCGCCACAAGGCCGCTTCGGCGAGTCCGCAGCCATGCTCGACGGGACGGTGCTGACGTCGGCCCAAGCGTGGGGAAAGCACCTCGTCGTCGATTTCGACAACAATCGTGCCGATCACCTGCTCCACATCCACCTGGGGTTAATTGGGAAGCTCGGGGTGGGACCGTTGGTTCCGGTCGCAGGGCAGGTCAGGTTGCGCATTACCGACGGCGTCACGTCCGCGGACCTGCGCGGCCCCCAGACCTGCGAACTCATCAATGACGATGAATGGGCGGCAATCGCGGCCACTATAGGGCCTGACCCCATTCGTGACGGTGCAGACCCCGACATTGCGTGGCACAAGGTGCGACGCTCCTCCCGCCAGATCAGCGATCTGCTGCTCGATCAGAAGATCGTTGCAGGAGTCGGCAACATTTACCGGGCCGAAGTGCTCTTCCGCCATCGGATCGATCCAGCGACCCCTGGTAAACAGATTTCCCACTCGACATGGTTGGCGTTGTGGAATGATCTGGTCATGCTCATGCGCGCCGGGGTCGAGGCAGGACGCATTGACACCGTCGAGCCAGAGCACACCCCGGAGGCGATGGGGAGAGCGCCCCGCGTTGATCGCCACGGCGGAGAGGTCTACGTCTACCGACGGGAAAACCAACCGTGTCTGGTGTGCACCAGTCCGGTGAAGATGGTCACCCGGGGAGGGCGTCACTTGTTCTGGTGCCCGCGTTGCCAACGTCGGCATCACTGACGGTTGAGTCGGGTCTGGAGGTCAGGATGAGCCGCATCAGCGTCGGCCAGCCATGGACCCTGGTGTCGTGCCAGGAGTCCGCTGACGATTCCTCGTGGATGTGGACCCACCCGTGCGGGGCGGTGCTGTCTGCCGAGCTGCGCCAATCTGACGAGGTCGAACTCGTTGCCGGAATCACCATGCCTCCCGGTGACGACAACGCAGACGTGACGGTCCCCGGTCCGATCTGGGTCCTCGAGGATGGGTTTCCGGCGGCTGTGTGGGCGGCTGGTGCTCACGGACTCGTCGTCACCAGAACAGGCCATGACAGGCACCCAGCCCTCATGGTTTGGCGCCAGGACATGGGCGATTCTTACCCGGCGGACGCGGGAGTCAGCCTACTCGGAAGCGAGATCGTCCTAAGTCCCGGCAGTGTCCGGATGGCTGTGTGGCGCGGTCGGCTCGCCGACGACATCGAGGAGGCGCTGAGCAGCCTTCCTGCGTGGTTGCCAGCCCAGACCATCGTCGATCAGCCCGAAGAGTTGATGTGTCACACCCCCGATGCGGGCATTCTCGTCGATGGGGATGAACACACCAGCGAGATGATCGGCCCGCTGCCGGTCGGCGCGCACGACCTGGTAATTCATGAGTCCAGGGGAGCTACCCGAGTGTTGATCGGTTGGTCACCCGATCTGGCCACGGCTGTGGGCACTCGAGTTGACGAGATTATGTCCGGTTATGACCCACGTACCGTCACAGGGCCGCAGATGTGGCTCCTCATGAGCGCAGTTGACATGAGGGTCGCACCGTTTTCCTGCCTGGAGATGGCTGCCGAGGGCCTCGAGAACGTCTTGTCGCGACCTTTCGGCCCTGCCGAGGGTCACGTGGGGCGGCTCCTCACGTGCTGTGCGGCCTTCCGATTGGGTCATCGCATGGGTGATCCTGAACTGCGTGGCGAAGGAGTGCGACGGTTATGGGATTTGCCATTGGACGAACCCGGAACCTTCATGTCTCGCTGTATCGCCTCGGCCGAACTGGCGGAGTTGGCACCGCGACATGTATGGGTCAATGCCGCATCGGGGGAGGGGGAGGATCTGCTGGTCCGTGCCGAGAGGGCCATTTGGACCGGTAGGTGCGCCAGTCGAGAGGCCGATGAGGCCGTGTGGGAACTGGGAGCTTTCCTGCCCGCCATCCCCGGCGGACCTCTCTACGCCCAAGGTCACCGAGTATCCAGACTTCGGGCCGCGCTGGCCCATGCCATGACGACAGTGTGGCCAGAAGAATTGACCAGTTCGTTCGGCTCGATGCGGGTGGGGGAATTGCGTCAGCGCACGCTGCGTCGGCTTCTTGTCAGTGAGCATTTGGACGACGAGGAGCTGGCTCTCCTGACATGGTGATGTCGCCGAACCACCATCTACCACAATGCTGAATCCGCCGAGAAAGCTCGTTTGTATATCGGTTGTGTCGTGTACAGGGCCTCAAAGTCGGTGTTCTTCCGGTGGGGTTCTGGTTGTGTCCGCGGCACATGGCACAGTTGGGGCGTGACTTCGTCCCACCCTGCACCTGATACGCGAGCGGCAACGACAGCCCGAACGCGGTCTGGTTCTCCGTCGACCCCGAATCCGAGGTCGACCCCGAATCCGAGGTCGACGCCGGTGGTCGTCGTACCTCGATTGATGAACATCGCCGTTGCGCTCATCGTCTTGCGTTTGGTCTTCAGCCGCACGGCATGGGTCGCAGCCGTGAACAACCTGTTCTCGGTGCTCATCTTCCCGATCGATGGCTTTGGCTGGGCGGGCGCTGTCGTCTTGCTGGTGCTAGCGGATGCGCTGTCGCGGCGCAAGAGGTTCGCCTGGTGGGTCAGCATTATTGTCTTCGGACTGATGTGGCTTGTCGCGGCCGCGTTTTTCGTCGTTGTTGTTGCCGAGGTCATCATGGGCAGCCCGACGGACACCCTGAATGACCTCAATATCGCCGGCTATCTGTTCAATGTCTTCTCCGTCGGCTGGATCCTCACGGCCCTGCTGACTCATCGTAAGGACTTTGCGGCGCACACGGTTCGGGCCAATCTCGGCAAGGCCATCGGCGTTCTCGGCGGTGGGTTGTTGGCGACTGGCCTCATCGGCTGGTTGCTGGTCTGGTTGACTGGCGGTGTCGAGCGGCCTCGCAACCGTTTGGTGTACATCGTCAATCGGATCATTCGCGGTAATGGAACCGAGATTGCACCGCCCCCCACCACTGCGTACTGGGTGCAGAAGGTGATTTCCTTCCTCCTTGCCCTCGTGCTGGTCGCTGCCCTGATCGTCACTCTGCGATCTCAGCGCAACCTCGCCATGATGAGCTTGTCCGACGAACTGCGGTTGCGCCGGCTCCTGGACGACAATCCGGCGGATTCTCTCGGCTATTTCGCCCTGCGTCGTGACAAGGCGGTCGTGTTCTCGCGAAACGGCCATGCGGCAGTGTGTTATCGAACCGAAGCAGGGGTCGCACTGGCCTCGGGAGATCCCGTTGGCCCTGCGGATCAGTGGCGAGGTGCTATCGAGGCATTCCTTGACCTGGCCCACACCTATGGTTGGGTTCCCGCCGTCGTCGGCACCTCCGAGGAAGGCGCGACGGCATGGAATCAGGCCGGGCTGAAGGCCATGCGTATCGGCGACGAGGCCATCATCTCTCCCGCGACGTTCAGCCTCGATGATCCCGATCTCAAGCCGGTGCGCCGCACTGTCACCAAGCTGCGCGCAATGGGATACACCACCCGAGTACGTCGCCATGAGGACATCAATCCTCACGAGCTCCAAGGTCTCATCGATCTCACCGACAAATGGCGCCAGAATGGTGACGAGCGGGGGTTCTCGATGGCGCTTTCTCGGCTGGGAGACCCGCTCGACGGACGATGCGTCATGGTGGAGGCGCTGTACCCCGACGATGGTCCGTGTGCTGGCCAGACGGCAGGCATTCTCTCCTTCGCGCCGTGGGGTGCTGACGGATTATCCCTTGACGTCATGCGCCGTGACCTGGACGGGGCCGACAACGGGGTCACCGAGCTCATGGTTGCCGGTCTCATGGCTGCCGGGCCCGAGATCGGCATCAGGCGTGTGTCGATGAACTTCGCAGTGTTCCGTGAGGCGATCGAGGAAGGTGCTCGTGTCGGCGCATCCCCGGTACGCCGTCTCAACCGCTGGCTCGTGCTCGTTGCCTCGAAGTGGTTCCAGATTGAGCAGCTCTATCGATCCAACGTCAAGTACAAGCCGAGCTGGCAGACCCGCTACCTCAACTTCGCCGATACCTCTGACCTGGCTCAGGTTGGTCTGGCGATGGGTATTGCCGAGGGTCAGCTCGACATTCCGCGCTGGCTCTACCCGGTGGAGCCCCCGCCGCAACCGATCTACTCGATCAGCGGTCATCCTGAGATCGCGGAGTTCTTGGATGAGAGGCGCACTCCTGCCCTCCCACAGCGGCGTCTCCCGGAGCAGGTTCGTACCCGGATGGCCACACGTGAACGACTCATCGAGTCCGGGGTCCAGGCCTATCCGCCCGATTGCAAGCCCGATCACCGTCCTGGCGACGTCGTGGTCGAGGCGACTGGTGAGCAGATGACGGTGTCCGGGCGGATCGACGCCTGCCGTGACCATGGCGGCGTCATCTTTGTCGACCTGTTCGATTGGACCGGGTCATGCCAGTTGGTGTTGGAGCGGGAGTCTCTGGGAGCCGATGGACTCCGGGAATTCCGTCACGTGGTGTCTCTGGGAGACCACCTTGTGGCATGCGGGACAGTGGGCGCATCTCGCAATGGAACACTGAGTTTGGAGACGAGTTCGTGGCGGTTGGCGGCGAAATCGCTGCGGCCGTTGCCATCGAGACGGTCGGGGTTCAATGATCCTGAGGCGAAGGTGCGACAGCGTTACCTCGATCTCATCGTCAACCCGGCTGCTCAGCATCAGTTGAGGGCTCGCTCGAACGCCATCCGTGCGGTGCGTGAAACCTTGCTGAGTCACGATTACCTCGAGGTCGAGACCCCAATTTTGCAGACGATCCACGGTGGCGCCAATGCTCGGCCGTTCCGCACACATATCAACGCCTACGACTTGGACCTTTACCTGCGCATTGCCCCGGAGTTGTACCTCAAGAGGCTCATGGTTGGCGGAGTTGGACGAGTTTTCGAGATCGGCAGGAACTTCCGCAATGAGGGAGCTGACGCCACTCACAATCCTGAGTTCACGATGTTGGAGGCTTACCAGGCCTATGGCGATTACGTGCAGATGCGCCATCTCACGCGCGAGATGATCCTTGCAGCGGCGCGCAACGCGATCGGTGACACCGTGGTGCGGGGACGTGACCACAAGGGAGTTGACCACGAGATCGACCTGGCCAGCGAGTGGCATGTCGTGACCGTCAACGAGGGAATCTCGCGAGGACTGGGGGAAGAGGTCAGCGCCGACACCCCCAAGGACAAACTCATCGAATACGCCAACAAGGTTGGTATCGCGACGATGCCGAAGTGGAGCCGTGGCGACGTCATCCTCGAGTTGCACGAACACCTCAGCGAGCACGTCACCGTCGAACCGACCTTCTTCTGCGACTTTCCGACCGACGTCTCTCCGTTGACCCGCCAGCATCGTGACGATCCGCGCCTAGCCGAGAAGTGGGACCTCATCATCTTTGGTTCCGAGGTGGCTACTGCCTACACCGAGCTCGTCGATCCGGTGATCCAGCGTGAGCGGTTCACCGCCCAGTCGTTGCTGGCAGCCGGGGGAGATCCGGAGGCCATGGAGCTGGACGAGGACTTCCTGAAGGCTTTGGAATACGCCATGCCTCCGTCGGGGGGAATGGGAATGGGAATGGACAGGTTGGTGATGATGCTGACGAACACGTCAATTCGCGAGACGATTGCCTTCCCGCTCGTGCGTCCGCGCACGTCGTGAGGCCCAGGACAAGTGTGGTGTGAGAGAGGGAATGACCATGAACGAGGATGCTGAGGTCGGCGAATCGGAGGGGAACGGTCACAAGGTTCTTGACTCATCCCATGGCGCCGTGACGTCGGTTCGCCAGCTCGGTGGAAGGCCAATTCGCGTCGTCTACGACGACGGGGAAGGACCCGATGCCAACGACGATAAACCGGTCATCGTGCTCATGGCTGGCGCCGCAGCATCGAGTGATTTCTGGAAACCGGTCGTGGATCGCTTGCAGGACTTCAACGTCGTCACCTATGACCGGCCTGGCCTGGGCGGAACAGCGTGGCCAGGACGCTACCCGGATCTCGGCGAGGAGATCGACAGTCTGACCGAATTGGTCGAGATCATCCAAGGGCATGGGGACACCAAGGAGCCGCGGAAAGTCGTTCTCGTTGCCCACTCCATGGCAGCTTTCCACGCAGAAGCCTTCGCTCGACTCCATCCCGACGCCGTCGCCGGAATCGTATTCGTGGACCCGTCAGTGGAATGGCCGATTCATCCGCCACGCGAACGCAGCATCGCGCTACCGAATGCCGTCTACAAGCTGATGGATTCCGTGGCGGGCTCGTTGGGCCGCAACGCTTTTGCCATTGGGGTGATGGCACAGACGCGAAGGTCCGGGAAAGCGGTGTGGCATCAATTTCATGAACATCGGCTGCACCGGGTCTATGGGAGTCCTGACGCCATGGCGATGGCGGTAGCTGAGTGGATCGCATACGACCGGCAGGCATGGGATCTCATGGTCGTCCGTTCGGACCATCCGTGGCCGGGCACGTCGACGGTGTTGTTGTCGGCGGTCTATTCGGGACAGGAACAGGATCTGGGCCTCCATGAGCGTCTGGCCGCGATGCTCGGTGCGACGTTGCTCGTCGTGGAGAACTCCCATCACCTCATGATGTTGGACCGTCCTGAGGCTATTGCCGACGCCATTCGTTCGGTGACGCGGTGACGGGATTTCCCGGCGGCGAGGTGGCCCATTGGCCCGGTGACGGGGTGATCCACTAAGCTGTCGACGTTCTCGTCGCGGACGTCGCGACGAGACGGGGCGTAGCGTAGTGGCTAGCGCGCCTGCTTTGGGAGCAGGAGATCGCAGGTTCGAGTCCTGTCGCCCCGACCACCTAGTCAGGGCCACTTTGACGGCATTACCGCTTGTCAGGTGGTTTTTTCTACGCCCTCGCCATGTGGCAGGTAGCGGTGCGGGGTGGCTCTGAGCGTCGCTATGTGACTGTACCGGGTACGACTGTGGCTAGGGGTTTTGCCTGCACGGTCTCAGACGATCTGTACCCAAACCGTACCTGCGGTCATGCTCTCCTGGGGTGTGGGACATCCCCGGGAACCCGGGCAATGCTCTGGTGGATACTCCGACCCTGCGGGCTGCCTCGGGACATCCCCGGGAACCCGGGCAATGCTCTGGTGGATACTCCGACCCTGCGGGCTGCCTCGGGACATCCCCGGGAACCCGGGCAATGCCCTTCGTCGAAAGCTCAACGCTCATTCGGTATTTCGCTGAGCGATACGAATTGCTGTGTGCATCCGGTGACCGCGGCTGGATCTGTCTGCGGCAGTGAGCGTCGTCGGCGCGCTCTGGCGACAGGCCGTGGTGGTCGTGGCTCGTACCGGCAAGTCAGTAGCGTGCAGTCCCTGGTGGGACTGGGTTTTCGCGACCTCACCTGGCGGCACTCAGTTGTGCAGACGATACCCTTCTAACATGTTCGCCACGACGCAAGAACCTGATCATGGATGACGTGGCAGCTCTCGATCGGCTCATCGTAAACCGCCAGCGGGACCTCAGTATCCCAATCCTCATCGCGATGTACCGTGCGGCGAATCTACCCAAGGGGGCCGTCACATACGAGACCTTGCGTCGCATGGCAGCCGACGAAGCACCCGGTCCCACATCCGGCTGGGCCTCTTGACACCCCAGCCGCCAGCATGCGAGGAGCGGGTCAAGGTTGCCACAGCCCGATGGCTGCTACCCGACCTGACTGCCGTGTCCGACGCCATATCAGATTCGACATCCGAGGATGCCGCCCTGAGCCGGTGGGTTACAGACGCCATCCTCGCCACCTGACTAGCACGCCTCACTGCCGGTGAGCGTGACCACATGAGCCGCATCGCGGCAGCATGACAACGGAGTAAGAATGTCCAACGAGCACCCCGACCCGAGCCCCAGCGCCAACGGGAAGGGCAAGAAAACAGCGAAAGGCTGCGGCTGCGCCGCCATCGTGATGGCCGTCATCATCGCTATCGCCGCCATCGCGGGAGGTACTGACGCCGACAAGACGGCCAGCCCGAGTGAGACCTCAACCCAGGCGGTACAGGCAAAGACGCAGGAGGCCGAGGCCACGCCGACGCCCACGCCGACGACCAGCGTCACGCCCACTGCGACCGTTGCGCACAGCCCCAAGGCGTCGGGGAAGGCCGGGCAGGGCACTGCTGCGGCCGCCCTTGCCGCGCTGCCTATCAAGGGGCGAGCCCCGAAGACCGGGTACTCGCGAGACCAGTTCGGCCAGGCGTGGGCTGACGTAGACCGCAACGGCTGTGACACCCGAAACGACATCCTGCGCCGCGACCTGGTCAACAAAACCTACAAGCCGGGAACGGGCGACTGCACCGTGACATCCGGCGACCTGCCCGACCCTTACACCGGGCGAACCATCGCGTTCAAGCGCGGCCCACGCTCCAACGCAGTCCAGATCGACCACGTGGTCGCCCTGTCGAACGCGTGGCAGACCGGAGCCCAACAGCTCTCAGAAGACAGCCGTGAGGCATTCGCCAACGACCCGCTGAACCTGTTGGCCGTTGACGGTCCCACAAATGAGGCCAAGGGTGATGGTGACGCTGCTACGTGGCTGCCACCCAACAAGCCGTTCCGTTGCGCCTACGTGGCGCGCCAGGTGGCAGTGAAGACGAAGTACCACCTGTGGGTGACCAGTCCCGAGCGTGACGCCGTCGCGAGTATCCTGCACGGCTGCCCTGCCCAGAAGCTGCCGACCAGTTCCGGGGCCCCGGTGGTGCTCGGACATGGTGGTGGCACCCATGCTGTCAAGCCTGCTGTGACCCGTGCGGCCAAGCCTGCCGCGACCCGTGCCGCCAAACCTGCTGCAAAGCCCCGCCACACAGCCCCCACGACTCGCCATTCTGCGACCGGTGGGTCCACAAGACGTCACGCGGAATCAAAGTCGACAAAGAAAGCCAAACACCACACAGAATCCAGCTCGACGAAGAGGGAGCAGCCAAGCCGGGAGACGGTGCATGGGGGATCGTTCTGCTCAGGTGAAGGCTCACAGGGGGTGACAAAGAAAGGCACAGTGCTGACGTGCAAGGTCGCCAAAGATGGCCGTCTGCGCTGGAAAAAGTGACGTGGCCGTCGCGGCAGCTCGACCCGTAGTGACGATCGCGGGAAACGCTATCGTGTCGTTGTGCCGTGCTGACCGACGACGGCATGTCGCACCCAGGCCGAGGTTGACCAGCTGCACTTCATCCGAGAAGACGCCCCTGTGACCTACGCTCCTTTAACGTTTTTCACATGCGTGCTCGTACCATGGCATTTCTCGGCCTCATCGTGATGATGCTGGGTCTGATGACGGTCCCGGCATCAGCCGATGAAATCGGCGACTTATCCAACCACGTCACCACCTACGAGATCCACGCCGACGGCAGCATGACCACGAAGTCGACGGTGACATGGCGATTCACGACCAACGTTGATCGCGTGTACTTTTCAGTGCCGGTGGGCGTCGCAGGCCGCAACGACCTGAGCTGCGTACGCATCGTGGGACCGGATGGGAAACAGCCCAAGACTCACCTCACCTATGAGGCCGGTCACCAAGGTCAGCGCCTCCGTAGGTACACGGTCGAGGCCAAGGACTATCCCATCAAGTCCGGGCCGTGGCGGCTTGAATACACACTCGCTCACGCCCTCACCGAGCACCAGCCATGGACGGTGTTCTCACGACGCCACCTGTCGCCAGACAACCCGCTGATCAAGCACTGGGAAGCCACTGTATCGACGCCCTGGGAGATTGACCAGGTGAACTGCACCGTCAATGGCAAGAAGATCTGTCGCACGGAACAGAACGGTAAGTCCGTCACGTTCTCGGGTCGCCAAGCGCCGAGAGGAACTGACGTGGTCATCCAGGCCGGTGTCCTGACCGCACTCACTGGTCACATCGGTGAACCCGAGCGGCCCAACGATTCGTCGTCGACGGTAACGCCGAGCTACTCGCCGGAGGCGTCAGATACGCCATTGGCCAGCGCCGAACCATCGGAGTCCACTGCCGAGCCCTCGCCGTCGGAGAGGGAGTCAAACAGTATAGAAGCGAGTCCGAGTGTGTCGAAGACGCCTGCCGCCGGCAGTTCAACCAAGGATTCCGACGACGACCAGTCCAGTTTCGATGTCGCAAAGTTCGTAGGCTTCGTCGTCGGCGTCCTGGCACTCATCGGCGTTGTTGTGGTGATCGTGTGGCTCATCCTCCGCAGGCGACGAAACGACGCCGCTGCCCAGAAACGGGCACAGCAGTATCCACAGCAGTACCCGCAACAGGCGCAGCAGAGGACACATCCGCAGTACCCGCAACAGCCGTGGCAGGGTGGTCCGCAGCAGCCACCGCAGTACCCGCCACAGCAACCACAGCAGCCGCAACAGTACCCGCAACAGCCGTGGCAGGGTGGTCCGCAGCAGCCACCGCAGGATCATTAGTTACAAGCGCCGGCTGGCATTGGCGGGCACGCCTTCGAGGACGCCCGCCAATGCCACCGTGCGTGCGTCACATGCAGCAACTGCGTGGCGCCCCGACGACGTACCGCTCCGTCTGGCTTCCTGCGGTTGTGTGCCGGCTGGGGTGCAGTCGCATCTGGCGCATGTACCCAGTGATGACCACGACTGGGCCAGGCCGCGCCGATCGTCGGCACCGCACGCATCGAATACGATCTCCCACGCCTTGTCGGGAAAACACCCTAGGCCGTGGTATCAGTGTCCGCGTATGGGTTGTGTCCGTGGGCTATCCGTAGTGCGGTGAAGAGCGCTATTGGTTTCTCGGCGTCGGGTCTGACAAAGCAATGATGGTCGGTTCACAAGCCGTCTTCATCGGTGCTGTTTCGGCGGGTGCGGGCTGTCGCAACATCGGTTCCGAGGTTTGTGTAATGAGAATACATGTGTATCCCGTAGATGCTAGGCTATCCGCGGTTATAACGAAGCTGAAAGGATAGCACAGTGCCGAATCGTATGCCAACCCTGATACGACTCACGAGCCTCCTTGCCGCTGCTGGACTCCTGGTCACAGGATGTTCCTCAAGTGATTCCTCGAATACTGCTGCCGAGAATCCGGTGACAAGCCAGGTGACATCGTCTGCACCGGCCCCATCCGAGACGACCTCGCCAACTCCTATTCCTACTCCGGAAGAAAGCTCTGCTACTCCAAGCCCGACTCCGAGCGTGGTCGAGTCGACTGTCACTCCAACCTCAACCCCGACCCGTGTCGCCGTAGCGCCAGTCAAGACTCCCAAGCACAAGCCGACATCGCAGAAGCCAAAGAAGGTAAAGAAGGCGACGTCGAAGAAGCTGCCGATGAACACCGTCGAGGGCACGGTGCGGGTGATGAATGCCCTTGAAGCGGCGCAGTTCACCGGAGAGAGCCATACGCCGAACGGTGAGCCGATCTCGTACAAGTACGTGGTGTTTGTGTTCGACAAACCGACCTCGTTCAAGGCTCAAACGTTTGACCCCGAGAGTCCCGCGAGGATCGACGTGGCCCAAGGGGTTCGACTCGGGAGCAAGACGGCTGACTCGCGAGAAGGCTCGGGTTTTGATCTGGATGGCCAGAGGCTGACCATCAGGTTCAAGTCGCGCAACTGCGATTGGCCGAGTGACACAAGTCTTCCGCTGGGTCAGCCCTCCTGCAGGACCTTCACGGTCCTGGGCTGAACCCCGAGTGGTTCATCACGACGATCGCGATGGTCGATAGTGGGGCTGAGGCTGAATCCCCAGAAATAGGTTGGCGAGGCGCCCTGGCACACCAACCGGGGGAAACCCGCTACTTTATGACACCTCAGCATGCGTCGTGTCCTATGTAAGAACGCCTTAACCCGCTGCTGGGTGACCTGACAGGAAAACAGTTCTAGGTTCCATTCATCAGTTTTCCGCAACAAGGCCAGGGGCCGGGATGGCTGGCTGTTGCGAGACGAGACCGGAGATGACGGGAGAAAATCTTTCATCCCGAGGCGCAGAACTGCGATAGCGTCCACTTCGATAAACAGTGTCTTGAAGGGTGCGGCTCAGATTTGCTGCGATTGACGCCGATCATCGGCGCGCGTGTTTCGTCATCGGAACCTTTCTCCGCCGCGTTTGCCGCGGCCCCGAGTTGATTAGCCACTGACACAACGGCGGCGGGTGGGTGATGCGCTTGGCTCACCCACCCGCCGCTGTGGTTCGCGATTACAAACAGATCACCTCAGGCATCAGGCTCCAGTGTTTGGCAGCTTCTTGGCCTGGGTCTTCTTGGGCTTGCTGGTCTCGATGGTGATCGGGGTGTTGGTCGCTTTCGTTTGGCTGGGCGTGCCATGCCCGGACGGATGCACAGACCCATGCGGCGTGCGTCCGCCGGTCGGGCTCGCACTGACGGACCCGGTTGGGCTTGCGGTGGCAGATCCGCTGGCAGTGGCGGACCCGGTTGGGCTTGCGGTGGCAGACTCACTCGGCGTGGCGGACCCGGTTGGCGTGGCGGACCCGGTTGGCGTGGCGGACCCGGTCGGGTTCGGCTTGGGCTCATCGACGACCTCGACGAAGATCGGGTTGGCGTAGAACCACGTGTCCAGCCAAGGATTGCCGGAACGGATCTCCTCGCCATGCTTCTGCGGGCCGCGCGGGTCAACATCCTTGCCGTAGAACCCAACCCCGGTGTTCTTGCCGTCCCCACCTCGGAACCGGAAGTAGAAGTCGGACTGCACATTGGTGAAGGTGTGGGTGATCGTGAAGGTGCCCTTCTTGTCCGCAACATCGATCATCTGGGCCACCTTGGTGCCCTCAGCGCGATGGCTGGCGCGATCCTTCTCGGCGGTTGGCCCGGTGATCGGGCCTGCGATGATGTCGACGAAGGCCAGGTTCGGGATAACGTCCACGAACTGCTTGCGCGGATCGGGGCGCTCCTCGCGGCCGATCTCGGCATCGATGTAGCGTACGGTGTAGTCGGTCTTGGTGACCGTCATCTCGACGGTGATGTCCTGACCCTTGACCACCTGGAGGGTCTCGCCCAAAGTGGCGCTCTTGGTGCCCGACGTTGCCTTCACCACGAAGCCCTTCAGCAGGTGGCCGTGGTCGCTCCAGGAGCGGCCGTTGCGCAGGGCGTCCATCACGGCCGCGTAGCTGCGTTCGACGGCACCAGTGTGCACGCGGGTGAACTGGCCAGGCCAGAAATCGGAACCCGACTGGGCCTTGTCGTAGGGCTTGGCCTCATCCACCAAGTTTGCCACGTTGCTGTCGCTCATCAGGTCGCCGGAAATCACCCACTTGCCGCTGGCATCCTTGACGAGGATGTCGCCTGCCTCACGGTTACGCAGCTCATCGTAGGGGTTGGGACGGCGGCCACCAATGCTGGCCATCCGAGCAGACTCCTCCCAACCGTCGGCCTGCTCGTCGGAGCCCTTCAGCCCGTTGTCCACATCCTCGATGCGCTGGTAAAAGTCGGTCTTGTCGCCGCTGCTCGGATCGATCTGGTAGGGATACTTGCCCAGGCTCCATGTGTGCCAGGTGTACAGATGGGCATCGGAGTTGGCGGTGATGTAGAAGCGTCGACCCTCAGCCAGCATCGAATCCCAGAAACCACCGACGATGGAGGTCATGGAGTCCCAGCCGCCGTAGAGGTACATGAACTTGCGGTCCTCGGTGACGAAATCGGGGAAGGCGTTCTTGTAGCCCGACGGGTCCCGTCCGTACTCGCCACGGTCGTCACCGGGGTCGACGTTGCGGCCATAGGCGTAGCCCTGCGCGCCGGGGGCACCCTCCATACCCACCAAGATGTCGGGGGTGGCGTCGTGCCAATCTCGCACGAAGTTCGGGTGGAACATGGCTTTACGCATCGGGTGAGCGATCATCACCAGAGCGTCACGAACCTTGCCGGCCTTCTTCTGCTCACCGAGCCAGGCGATACCCGCCTTGGCGATCTCCATCTCTTCCTTGTGCTTGGCAGAGCCGGGGGAGGGCTGGTCTTCCCACTTGTTCATCTTGCCGTCGTAGGTGAATTCGAACTGGCGCAGCACGTCAGTCACATCGTCTGCGTCCAGAATCACCGTGGCATGCTCCGCACCGGGGACATACCATTCCAGGCCTTGGAAGATCAGCATGTTGGGATGCTGCTTGCGCTCGGCCAAGATGTCAGCGCGAGAGCCACCCGCACCGTCTGTGGCCGAGTTCTGCATGATCATGGTGAGCACCCGGGTGTAGGCGTCCTTGTCTGCCTGTTCGGTGTTGGGGTCGGCAATCAGCTCGCGCAGCTTGTCGCTGATGCGCTCAGGGTTGGTGTGCTGCCAGTTGGAGTGCTCGGCGAAGACCATCCAATCGACGCCGAAGTATTCGGCGGCATCGACCATGTGCTCAGTCTTGTACTTGGCGTCCTGGCTCCACTGGGTGTGTACGTGGTGGTCGCCCACCAGCCACTGCAGCTTGGCCGGGTCGATGTTGCCCGCACCGGCACCGTCGACGTCCGGGGTTTTTGCTGAGGCGTAGGTGCCGTTGACGATGAAGCCACCGACGACGGAGGCAGCGGCCGCAGCAATGCCGGCCTTCATGATTGAACGGCGGCTGACGCCCATTCGGGCCAGCTCGATGTCGCCGACAACTTGGGCGGCGAGGTATTCCTCATCCGAAGTGTGATCGTGGTCATGGTCGTGGGAGCGCATTCATCCTCCTGAGACGTGGGGTCACTGGAGAACCTAACTGCGTTCGATGAACCCCGAACCAACTCCCACGACCGCCGCGCTCATGTCTCGTTCACCCGGCATTTACGTGGCGATGGTCGGCTCGGGTGCGACACAACCCGGACATCACAACCGTCCGGCCTGGGACGTCAGCACTGCGCACTCGGCTGCCATCATCGTCGTCCTTTTCCTGTACCACATGGGGCTGTCCAGCCGTGAACCTCCTGCTCGCTGCGAATGTTTCGTACCAACAAATATGCCTTGTCGAAACGGTGTAAGAATGTCGTTATCGGAGAACACGGTTCCTCAGTGGCTCGACAATGGCTCGGCTCAGAAGGGATGGGGAACGGCTCCATGTCTCTTCCTGGCCTTTGGAGTGACGCATGCGCACATGTTCGATCTCTCGGTACGCAGTGTGTGCTGCCGGTACCTGATCCCCCGTGACTGCTGGCCCCGACGTGAGTCTTCGGTTTGCCCAGCCGACGAGTTCGCGCCATCGCTGAGAACTGCTCCATGGTCGATGTGACGCCGACGGCGAATCCATGTATGCTGTCGAGGTCCCCACGGGGGCATGCGGATGTAGCTCAATGGTAGAGCCCCAGTCTTCCAAACTGGCTACGCGGGTTCGATTCCCGTCATCCGCTCTCTGAACGTCGCGAACAGTAAATCGGCGGCTGTCTCTCGCGGCTGTGGTGCAAGTGTCCCATGAGTGTTGACCAAGTTTGACATGGGCGTTGCTGGGTATATGAAACCCTCGTGCAGACTGCCCCGACCCCCTACGCCTCAATTGGGAAAATCCATTGCTCTCGCAGTAGTTCTATATAGAATATATTTTCTATATGGCCGTTTGCCCCTGATCGTCCAGTAACTTGTCCTGTGTGTGAAAAGACAATAGCAATTTATACTACTGCATTCTAAGGCAGATTGTTATAGGAGGTGCAGTATGGAGATCCTCGATCATTCTCTGATCCCGGCTTTGATTGCGGTGATGGCTAATTCACCTCTGGTAGCGCATCCGGTGCGGGCTAAGATATCTGAAACATAGGACCGCACGGTTGCTTCGGAGAGCTTGGTTTGGCGAGCAATGGTTTTGTTGGCGAACGCTTTTAATAGCAGGCGGAACGTAGGACGTAAATGATCGGGTAATGCTTGTACTGTCGTGATGAAATCAGCGTATTGTTCGCGGTCTTTCTGTGCTTGGGCGTAAGCGGCTGTAATGATCTCGGTGGGGCGTGGTGACATAACTTGTTGTCCGGCTTTCGCCTTACGGATCAGTTCCGCAAGTTCAGGGGCAGGGATGTCTTTAGTGAGGAAGCCGCGAACGCCAGCCCCGATAGCCATTCCGAGGGATTCTTCATGCTCAAAAGCAGTGAGAATAATTATCGTGATTTCCGGATGCTCACGGTTGATCCTGCGGGCTGCTTCAATTCCGATCACTATGGGCATATCTACATCTAGTAAGGCCACATCTACTCGATGTAGGTCGAGCTGATCAAAGACTTGCACGCCATTAGCAGCTTTGGCTACCACCTGCAGACCTTGCTGAGAGTTAAGAAGGCTCGCCAGGCCGTCGCGAATGATCCGATCGTCATCAGCAATCAAGATTCGGATATCGTCTGCGCTACTCATGATCTGCCCCTTAAGTGCCTTCGTGCTGCGGTTGAGGTGTGTCGACGGGAAGGTTGATAACGGTGAGCCATTGTCCGCCGGCGTTAGTGATATCCATGGTGCCACCTTCATTTTGGATTCTTCCCCCCAGGTTTTCAAGCCCGTATCCGCTGCTCAAAGCTGGCGCTGCGGGCTGGGCGGCAATCTCATTACTTAGCGAAATAGTGAGCAATCCGTTCGTGTCGTTCCGCTCCGCCACGAGCGTGGCCAAAGAATCGCTGGGCGCATACTCCAGGATATTTGAGCAACACTCCCGGATCGCTAACGCTGCCGTTCGCCGCTGTTGGTGGCTAAGCAGACGATCTAAATCTTCGCAGGCCATCAAATCCAATGTGATGTTCCTAGTTTTCAGCATCCGTGTTACCTGCTCAATAACGTCAGGCAAAGTAGGTTCAGTAGCTGAAGTGTCGATGGCCAGGATCATTGGTCGGATACGTCTAGAAGCACTGGTTGCTGCACTCACCAGTGGATCCATTTCCTCATTCAGCTCAGGGTGGCGTATCGCGATATCCTGGGCTAGCACAGCGACGTGAGCCAAATCTTTAGCTGTCGTATCATGCAGTTGGCGAGCCAACTCGCGGCGGCTTTCCACGACGCTGGCGCGTAGAAGTTCTTTTTCCTGTTCAGCCAATAGTCGCCGCCCGCTATGCCAGCGGAGCACTAAGCCGACAATCATGACGAGCGCAGCAGTGAATAATGAACTGAACGCTTACACGCTGGGTGTGGTGCTCACTGCCGTGGCTGTTATTCCAGTTAATAACAGCACTAGCACGGTTGGGACAATCCATGATCGCGCTAACCACAGCACCATGAGCGCACTGAGTCCAAAGCTCATCATATCAAAACTGTGGCTCATGTTTAATGCATTAAAAGCTATATAGCAGGCAACGAAAATGAACTCGAACGCTTCTAGCCATCCTCCAGCTACAAATAATACTATAAGGATGAGAGAAGAAAAATCGCCAAATAATGAAGCGTGGTGCTGGTTAGAAATACTCGTGGTTATATCGGACACTATAAGGAAGAGGGTCGATAATCCGACAACCAGAGGCTGCACCAATGTGGAGCGCGTGTAGCTAGGGAACAAGAAGCGAGGCATCATCAACAATGATACCCCGGCTTAGCTGTTCGTAGTACGTAGGTTCATGGCGCTCGATTAATGGGACTTTTTCCCTTGGGGGCGCTGTGGCCTCTGCTTGTCGCGTTGGCAGTCGGGTCGGTCGGCGAGGGCGTTGGCGCGAGCTTGGTTGTTAGACGACGGTCGCGGGTAGGCCCAATTGCTGGCTAGACCCAGGTTGCGGCCCGGGCAAGGAAAGTAACCCAGGTATAACGTGTCGCTGATGTTGATAGCGGCCAGCCGAGAGTAGTCGTCGATGGCAGTATCGTCGCAAACCCACTCGATGCAGCTACGTTTGCGGTGCGGATACTGCTTT
Source organism: Cutibacterium equinum (assembly GCF_028021195.1). Classification (NCBI taxonomy): domain Bacteria; kingdom Bacillati; phylum Actinomycetota; class Actinomycetes; order Propionibacteriales; family Propionibacteriaceae; genus Cutibacterium; species Cutibacterium equinum. The sequence continues at coordinate 1,579,966 of NZ_CP115668.1, read as the reverse complement.
TGGCTCGTCAATCCAGTCGCTAGTTGTTTGGGGTCATTACGTTCATGGCGCGTGTTGGGGTGCGTGTGGCTGGTTTCCGTAGGCGGTGTGGGGTGGTGGTGGTTGTAGTGGACGTTCCAGGCTTGCAGAGCGGCGCTGCGTTGGGCGTCGGAGGTGTAATTGCCGGCGTAGAGGACCTCTTCGTTGAGGATCCGGTTGTAGTGCTCGACTGTGTCATTGTGGCAGGGCGTGTAGGCCCGGATGAAGTGGTGTGTGGCGAGCTGTCTGCGGATCGTGCGCTCGAAGGTGTGGGCTTTTTGTCGCGGGGGCTCTTGTCAGTGACCAGACTTGTGATATTGCGAATGGCATGGAGCGCGAACCAAGCCTGTGCCCGGTGCCAGAAGCCGATCACGAGGCATTTTTATCGGGCAGGGCTTCGGTGTGGGCCGGGCAACTGAACCCGTCGATGGCGGAGTGCACGTAGGTGTAGCCGACTTTCTGGCCCCTCTTCGCCCGGTTCGACTGGCTTGGCCGGAGTCGCGACCGTGGATGTGTCAGCCGCCGCCCTCGGGGTCGTGCTGGCTTTCTTCCCACCCAGGTAGATCATGTGTCCGCGATAGCAGGCTGTGATCGTGTTCGGGACGCGGACCATTTCGTGTCTTGCCGCAGGAGGCAGGCCAATGCTCTCACCTCGTCGGTATCCGCAACGGGGTGGTTCCCGGGGCCGACGAGCCGTCGAGCAGTCCGGACTCACCCAAGCTGCGGTGACGGTTGACTCACTTCCATGCACACGCGCGGGAGATGCCCATTTTCCTTGGCGACCTCAGTGATCAGGCGATGTTGGCAGCGTACGACCAGACGACGGCGTGTTCCGAGCGGTGAGTTAGCGTAGGTGATCAAGGCTAGGCCTTTCTTTCTTCGGATGATGGCTCAGAGACCACTCATCCTGACGGGAAGACCTGCCCCCTCGCATCTCCGGTCGCGTCTATAACGTCATGGACAGCAACAACTAGATGCCCTGTTGGGACGCCCTGTTGGTACGTCTTGGCGAACGCCTCCTTGCCAACGCCGACGAATGTCGGTATGGCGGACCGACATTCGTCGGTATCGTGCCTGAGGCAGACTGAATATTCTAGACGAGTCTATGAAGTTACTTGTTAGACGTCAAAGGAGATCAAAATGGTTAACAGGGCTCTCATAGGAAAAGCAACAGCTTTCGGATTACTGGCCATCTCACTAGCGTTCAGTTCTAGTGGTTTGGCTTTGGCTCAACCGCTAGATGATATCAAGACGGTTGCAACAGTAACGCGCTCGGTTCCTACGGATATGGATTTGTCTCTTCGTCCACTAGCGGAATATGACACGAATTCAGATGTGAATCTTGCGGAAAATGATCTTGCGACCCTCGATGAAGCATTGCGAATAATCATGCAAGCGAAAGTTGCTGCGGGTGATGTTACTTACACTGTCAGTGACGAAGGGGGCAACGTGTACGTAACGGAAATAATTTTTGGTGATAATGGAGTCGTGCAATTCTACTATGAAGCAGATCCGACATCAAGCTAAGCTGCCGAGCTCTCCGATGCGGTCTATTCTCCATATATGGATCGAGCGGGAGGTAACGAGTAGTATCCGAAGATTTGGTCTGGAACCGATTCAAAAGGACGGTGGGTTCGATTTAATCGGGCAGCACAAAGCTTGATGGTGAGCTCTGCGGGAACTGCACTTAAGGCTGCAATCTGTGCGATTCCTGGTGTCAATGCTGTGGGGTGTGCAGTAGTATAGGCAGCAACGGTTGTCGCTAAGCAAGTTATCAAAAAAGTTGGACGCTGTCCCAAGGCGCGTCCGTGGCTCTACGCATACCCAGCCAATCTCGGTTTATCTGGGTGCCGAGCATCTTGAGTAGATCTAGATTGGAAAGGATGGATGAGATGAATAACTGGATTGAAAACCATGTATGGTCTTTTGCAATCGCATTAACAGTTGTCTTTTCTCCGCTTATTATTTGGGGGGCATGGGATACGATCGCTAATGCAGAGTCTATCGCGATTCGTGTAGCTCTATGCTCTGGAATTATTGTTATTACGTTTATCGGTGCTGGCGTACTGCTCGTCTGGAACCGGTGGACGCAGCGCAAATATCGGGATAAAGGGATTATTAAATAGTATTTTGTATTCGGATGGATGCTAGGAGCTGCAGCATTTATTCTGGCTTCCAGTGCTCTATGTTACTGGGTTGTCCGTGTCGAGGTCTTTGGTGAGGCGGTGTAGGGACTTCCATCATCCAAGGACCTCGACCCACATCGAGGCCCAGGGATCGGCTACCGATCCACACCCTCATCTGTGATGAGCTGCTTTGTGACGAATTTGTTTGTTAGGACGAGACTCCTCGCATCAACTCCATGACGATGTTGTGGCTGCGCTCCAGGCTCGGCAACGGCAGGAACTCACACCGAGAATGGAAGTTGTGGGCACCGGTGAAGAAATTCGGGGTGAAGATACCCTGGGTTGAGAGCCAGGAGCCGTCGGTGCCACCACGCATCGACCGATGGATGGGCTCGACTCCCACAGCCCTCATGGCGTCCAGGAGTCGCTGGGTCGCGACTGCATTGTCCGAGGTCTTGGAGTCCTCCAGATTGGCGTAGACGTCCTTGAAGGTGACATCGATGCGGGCACGCGGATGAGATGTGCGAACCTGCTCGACGACCTGGCGAATCTCGTCCTTGCGCTGTTCGAATCGACCTCGGTCGTGATCGCGGATGTTCACGTCGATCGTTGTCACGGACTGATCGCCATGGATGGCATCCACCCAGATGTAACCCTCACGGTCCTTGGTGCACTCCGGAGTCTGGGTCGGGTCGAACCTCCCGATGAGGTCGTGGGCAACGAGGATGGGATTGACCATGACGCCATAAGCGCTCATCGGATGGGCCGCAACTCCCTCGATCACCACCGTCGCGTAGGCCGCGTTGAAGGTTGCCTCAACCACCTCACCGAGCTCGCAGCAGTCCAAGGTGTATGCCCAGTCCACCGGGAAACGTTCGAGGTCCATCGTCTGCACTCCGCGCAGCCCGATTTCCTCGTCAGGCACGAATGACAGGTACACCTCAGGATGGGGTCGCGGATCGGACATCAACCGGACGACGGCCTCCATCACCGACGCCACTCCAGCCTTGTCGTCGGCTCCGAGGACGCTGGTTCCATCGGTTACGAGGATGCGCTGTCCCACGTAGGCGTCAATCTCTGGGTGTTCTTCACGGCGGATCCACTGGTCGCCACCCAAATGGATGTCCCCACCAGTGTGCTCGACGATTCGGGCGTGGACGTCTGGGCTCAGACCTGAGTCTGCGGTGTCGAGGTGGGTGCAAAAGCCGATGGTCGGTGCGGTCTTGCCATCAGGCAGGGTTGACGGAATCCGCGCGGTCAGCACGCAGGTGTCACTGAGATGGACGTCCTCGACCTTGGCTTCCTCGAGTTCTGCGGCCAGCAACCGCGCAAACTCCCACTGTCCCTGCGAGGAAGGAACGACGGTGGCGGAGGCGTCACTCTGGCTGGAGATTGCGCTGTAGCGCAGGAAACGGGCAGCGAGAGCGTCCTGGAGTTCGATGGATGCAGTAGTCACGGCGGCTTTCCTCGATGTGGGTGGCGTCACGGACGAATCGTCATGGGGATCATCCCAGAATCTGCGCGGGGCCGAGGGAGTAATCGTCGGCGTGGTCGTGGTTACGCCGGGAAAACCAGGATCGCGCGCCATGACATCAACCTCCCAGGTATCTCATTGGCCCCCATGCCACCACATCGCTAGAATCGGGTGGAATGTGTGTTCCCTGAAACGGGGACGACAGAATCGGAACCACAGGAGAGACTTCGTGCCCAGCACCCTTGAGAAGCTCAGCACCAACCGTGTGAAGCTCACGATCGAGATGCCCTTCGATGAACTGAAGCCCAGCCTTGACAAGGCATACAAGGACATTTCCGCCCAGGTCAATGTTCCCGGCTTCCGCAAGGGAAAGGTGCCAGCTCCGGTCATCGACCAGCGTTTCGGCCGCGGAGTCGTCCTTCAGGAGGCCATCAACGATGCGCTGCCTGGCGCTTACGGCAAGGCCGTCGAGGAGAACAAGGTCGTTCCTCTTGGTCAGCCCGACATCGAGGTGACCAAGCTGGAGGATGGCGAGGTCGTCGAGTTCACCGCCGAGGTGGACGTGCGTCCTGAGTTCGACCTGCCTGATCTGTCCGCCATCTCCGTCGAGGTGCCCGCTGTCGAGGTGCCCGACGAGGACGTTGACGAGCGCATTGAGACCCTGCGTCAGCGTTTCGCCACCAACACTGAGGTCGAGCGAGCTGCCGCCAAGAATGACCTCGTCACCATCGACCTCAATGGCACCCGCGACGGTGAGGCCCTGGAGGACGCCACCGCTTCCGGCGTCACCTACAAGGTCGGCTCCGAGGGCATGCTCGAGGGTCTCGACGAGGCCGTCACCGGTCTGAAGGCCGGCGAGTCCGCCGACTTCCACTCCACCCTGGTTGGCGGCCCGCTGCGCGGACAGGAGGCTGACATCACGGTCACCGTCACCAAGGTCTGCGAGCAGGAGTTGCCTGCCGTTGACGACGACTTCGCCCAGCTCGTCAGTCAGTTCGACACCGTCGACGAGATGCGCGCCGACCTGCGCACCGCCCTCGAGAACATGGCTCGTCTGGACCAGGCCTCCGACGCTCGCGACAAGGTTCTCGAGGAGGTCATCTCCAAGATCGACATCGAGCTGCCGACCAACCTCGTCGACTCCGAACTCGAGGCCCGCCGTCAGCAGGTCAGCCAGCAGCTCGCCGGGGCCGGCATGACCGTCGAGGAGTACCTCGAGGAGTCCGAGGAAGAGGTCGACAATGCCGACGATTTCTGGGCTGAGATCGAGAAGCGCTCCCTGGATGCCCTCAAGGCTCAGATCGTCCTCGACAAGATGGCTGACGATGACGAGATCGGCGTCGAGCAGAATGAACTGACCGAACTGCTCTTCCGCAAGGCTCAGCAGAATGGGACCTCCCCCGAGCAGGAGGCCCAGCACATGATGGAGCACAACCACCTGCCCGACTGGATGCAGGAGATTCGCCGTGGCAAGGCTCTGGCTGCCATGGTCGGCGCTGCCACCGTCAAGGACGCGAAGGGTGAGGTCCTCGAGCTCGATCGCATCCAGCCCGACGGCACCATTGGCGACAAGCCGGAGGATGCCGAGGATGCTGACGACAAGGTCGAGGACGGCCCCGACAAGGCCGAGGAGCCCAAGGAGGAGGCTCCCGCCGAGCAGGCTAAGGCTGAGAAGAAGCCTGCCGCCAAGAAGAAGCCCGCTGCGAAGAAGGCTCCGGCCAAGAAGCCCGCTGCGAAGAAGGCCGCCGACGAGGCCAAGGATGACGACAAGCCTGCTGCCAAGAAGGCCCCGGCCAAGAAGTCGGCCAGCAAGTCTGCCAAGGCGGCTGCCAAAGACGACAAGTCCGAGTGAGGATCGAGGGCTGCTAGTCCCGTAGGATCGACACGATCCGTTGATTACCGGCGTCGTGCGGATTGTCCGCGCGGCGCCGGTTCCACGTCAACCTGAGGAAGTCCGATGAGCAAACGCCCCTCACACACGCCACGGCCTCGACGCCGGATCTCCGTTGCCCCTGCTACCCGTCAGTTGCGCCACGTGCGCCAGATGGTGGTCGACGACATCGAGGTAGCCCGTGCAGTCGAGCGCGGCGAGGTTGGTGGCGACGTCATAGTGGCCGATGAGCAGCCGACCCAAGACGCGACGAGCACCGTGATGACCGACGAATCTGGTCTTGAGCCGCAACCCACGGACGACGAGCAGGCCAGTGGTACGTCCGGCAGGCACGGCATGCCCAAGATCACGATCGTTTTGCTCACCATGGCCGCCGCGTGGCTGGGCCTGAGCCTTCTCCACGAATTGTCCAGCGTCATTGCGCCGCTGTTCTTCGCCCTGAACCTGCTCATCACGGCTTACCCGATTCACACCTGGCTCGTGAAACACAAGTGTCCCCGATGGATATCCGCCACGTCGGCTGGCACCGTCGTCATCATCGTGTTGGCGGCGGGCTTGGCAGGAATGGTGTGGTCGGTTGCAGCCATGATCAGTCAGCTGCAGAGCTACATCCCGCAGATGGAGAAGATTTACTCCCAACTGCTGGAGTGGTCGACGCGGCTGGGCTACTCCCAAGAGGTCATCACGCAAAAACTCAAGAAGATTGATCCTCAGCAGGTGATGTCGGTTGTGACCTCACTGGTCTCAGACACCACGAGTGTGGTGACGATGATCGTCGTCATCCTGACGGGCATGATCTTCATGGTCATGGACACCCCGCAGATGCACGATCGTCTGCACATGGCTGGTCAGCGAAAACCGGGCGCTGTCATCGCCCTCGAGTCCTTCGCCCACGGTATTCGTAAGTATTGGCTCGTCACGACGGTGTTTGGTCTCATCGTTGCGCTGTTCGACTGGGCAGCCCTGCTCATCATCGGTGTTCCGTTGGCTGGGGTGTGGGCGTTGTTCAGCTTCCTGACGAACTACATCCCCAATATCGGCTTCATCATCGGTGTCATCCCACCTGCCCTGCTGGCCCTCTTCGATGACGGCTGGGTTGCAGCAATTGCCGTGGTCATCGCCTACTCCGTGCTCAACTTCGTCATCCAGACGATCATTCAGCCGAAGTTTGCTGGTGACGCCGTTGGCCTGACGCCGACAATGTCGTTCGTGTCCCTGCTGTTGTGGGGCTGGGTCTTCGGTGCGCTGGGGACCCTCATTGCGCTGCCATGTTCTCTGCTGGTCAAGGCCACCCTCATCGACCACGATCCGGGCGCGCGTTGGCTCAACACTCTCATCTCTTCCCGTCCCACCGAGGGCCTTGAGGATGACCCGGATGAAGATCCCGACGGCCTCGTCGCGGACCGCTGAACGCGAACGCTCGTGGAACTGTCGGTGCCACGAGGTAGGTTCAGAGTCGTGAACCACTACACTTCGACTACTTCCCAGGGCATGCCCGCCATGGCCGGCCCCGAGACCGGCGGTGCCGGGATGACCGACAACGTCTACCAGTCGCTGCTGCGCAACCGCATCGTCTTCCTCGGTTCCGAGGTCAAGGACGAGAATGCCAACGCGCTGTGCGCCCAGATGTTGCTGCTCAACGCCGAGGATCCCGACGCGGACATCTACCTGTACATCAATTCCCCGGGCGGGTCGGTCACCGGCGGAATGGCGATCTACGACACCATGCAGTGGATCTCCAACGACGTTGCCACGGTGACGATGGGTATGGCTGCCTCGATGGGCCAGTTCCTGCTGACCGCCGGTACTCCCGGCAAGAGGTATGCCCTGCCGCACGCCAAGATCCTCATGCATCAGCCGTTGGGTGGGGTCGGCGGTACTGCCACGGAGATCGCCATCAACGCCAAGATGCTCAAGGACACCAAGCGGGAGCTCTCCCAGCTCAATGCCGATCACTCCGGCCACACCTTGGAGCAGATCCTCGAGGACTCCGACCGTGACCACTGGTTCACCGCTCAGGAAGCCCTGGAGTACGGACTCATCGACCACGTCTACAGCAACGCGTCGCAGCTTCGCGGTGACGCCCCCAATCAGTGAGGTGACCATGGGATTCAACGCCTTTGACAAGAATCGGTTGGCCGCCTTCAACGCCGAGCAGGCCGAGCAGGCAGCTCCCGGTGGTCTGGCCCCGGCAGGTCCGCGCAACGACTACTACATCCCGCAGTGGGAGGAGCGCACCTCCTACGGTGTACGTCGCGTCGACCCGTACACCAAGTTGTTCGAGGATCGCATCATCTTCCTCGGCACCCCGGTGACCGACGACATCGCCAATGCCGTGATGGCTCAGTTGCTGTGCCTGCAGTCGATGGATGCCGATCGTCAGATCAGCATGTACATCAACTCACCGGGTGGCTCCTTCACCGCGATGACGGCGATTTACGACACCATGAACTATGTGCGTCCCGATGTCCAGACGATTTGCCTGGGCATGGCGGCCTCAGCTGCGGCCGTGCTGCTGGCGGCTGGAGCGAAGGGGCAGCGTCTGTCCTTGCCGAACTCGACCATCCTCATCCACCAGCCGGCGATGGGTCAGGCCACCTATGGTCAGGCCACCGACATTGAGATCTTGGACGACGAGATTCAGCGCATCCGCAAGCTCATGGAGACCATGTTGGCTGATGCGACTGGTCAGACCGTCGAGCAGGTGTCCAAGGACATTGACCGCGACAAGTACCTGACTGCCCAGGGCGCCAAGGAGTACGGCCTCATCGACGACATCCTCACCTCTTTGTGAGGTTGGTTTGTGAGGTTGGCCCTGACGAGTTCTCGTCAGCCTGTGGTGGCCCTTGAGTCTCGAGGGTCACTACAGGGTTGGGCGCCGCTACCCAACACGGGTGACGACAACGACGGGGTAGATGTCGTCCACGGCTATGGTGGACGGTGCCCACCTCGGGGGACGAACCTCTGGAAAGAGGTAACGATGGTGGCCTGCCGACAAGGAGGAGAGCCGGATGGCGCGGATTGGTGAGAGCGGAGACCTCTTCAAGTGTTCCTTCTGCGGAAAGAGCCAGAAGCAGGTCAAGAAGCTCATCGCTGGCCCCGGGGTCTACATCTGTGACGAGTGCATCGATCTGTGCAACGAGATCATCGAGGAGGAGTTCTCCTCCTCGGAGGGAATCGGTGGCCTCGACGATCTGCCCCGGCCCCGCGAGCTGTATGAGTTCCTCGATGCGTGGGTGATCGGCCAGGAGGAGGCCAAGCGGACCCTCTCGGTGGCTGTCTACAACCACTACAAGCGTATTCAGTCCGAGGTGGATGTGCCGCACGCTCGCCGTGCCGAGGACGACGGGGTGGAGCTCGGCAAGTCGAACATCCTCATGCTCGGGCCGACGGGTTGCGGCAAGACCTACCTGGCCCAGACGATGGCTCGTCAACTCAACGTCCCCTTCGCGATGGCTGATGCCACGGCTCTGACCGAGGCCGGCTACGTCGGTGAGGACGTCGAGAATATTCTGCTCAAGCTGCTCCAGGCCGCTGACTTCGACGTCAAGCGCGCCGAGCGGGGAATCATCTACATCGACGAGATCGACAAGGTGGCCCGCAAGTCGGAGAATCCGTCGATCACCCGTGACGTCTCCGGTGAGGGAGTCCAGCAGGCTTTGCTGAAGATCCTCGAGGGGACGGTCGCCTCGGTACCTCCGCAAGGGGGGCGCAAGCATCCCCAGCAGGACTTCATCCAGATCGACACCACCAACATCCTCTTCATCGTGGGCGGTGCCTTCGCTGGTCTGGAAGACATCATCATGAAGCGGATCGGCACCCGTCCACTCGGGTTCAACAACGACCCGGGTGTTCGCGACGCCATCGAAGGGGCCGAGGTGTTGAGCCTGGTCCGCCCCGAGGATCTCCACGAATTCGGGCTCATTCCAGAGTTCATTGGTCGTCTGCCGATGGTCACGGCTGTTCATCCGCTGGATCGCCACGCCTTGGTGCGTATCCTCACCGAACCACGCAACGCCCTGACCTGTCAGTTCGAGAAGCTCTTCGAACTCGACGGTGTTGAATTGACGTTCACCGACAGCGCTCTGGAAGCCATAGCCGACAAGGCTGTGGCCCGGGGCACCGGCGCGCGCGGTCTGCGGGCCATCATCGAGGAGACCCTCATGGACGTCATGTTCGACGTCCCCTCCCGTGATGACGTCGCTCGTGTCGTCGTGACACGGGAAGCCATCACCGGGGAAGGAAAGTGCCAGTACCTGTCCTCACCGAGCTTGGCTCATGGGCGCGGACGGTTGTCGGCCTGACCTCAGTGCTCGTCGAGAACTTCGGCAAGGAGTGCGTCAGCCTGTTTCTGCAGGAGTGAGACGGACTTGCGGCGTTCCTTGCCGCGTTGCACCTTGACCAGTGGAATGCGGGAGGCGATGTTGTTGGCCTCGTCGCGCCATTTCTGGGCCTGGGGGCTGGATGAGTGGTCGGCATATTCCAGGACGCGATCCACGGTGAGTTGAACTCGTCCCAGTGCCGTCTTCGAGACTGCTGACTTGCGGGCCTTGTCATAGCCCGATTTCGCCCATGCCTCAGCACGGCCGTTCGTATTGATGGAATCCCACAGATCCTTGGCCAGCGGCGTTGCGGCGGCTATGGCCGTCTTGACGAGTTTCGACTTCGCGGACTTTCGTGTACCGGTCATGGGATCACTCCTCCTGTTGGTTTCCGTACAAGACGGTACCCTGACACCCATGGCAACCGGATATCTGCGATACCCCGATGTCCACGGCGACCTCGTGGTTTTCACTGCTGACAACGACGTGTGGTTGGTTCCCGTCACTGGGGGAAGGGCAAGTCGGCTCACCAGCGATCACGTCATGGTCCGTAATCCCCGTTTCAGCCCGAACGGGACGAAGATTGCGTGGACCTCCTACCTGGGGCAACGGCCCGAAGTCTTCGTCATCGACCTGGCCACTGGCGACCAGCGTCGGCTGACCTGGCTGGGAGCTGCACGCAACCTCGTCGTGGGATGGCAAGACGACGAGCACGTGGTGTTCTCGTCCCCTCATCAGACCAATGACATCGGTTTGGCCTGGCTGTACACGGTTTCCCTGGATGGCCACGTCGAGCGTCTTGGCTACGGGCCAGGAATGGACCTGGCCGTGAACTCGGATGGCGCCGTCGCCGTCGTCACCCCGAACTCTGGAGACTGCTCGCGTTGGAAGCGCTACCGTGGTGGCACCGCCGGCCAGATCTGGCTGCGCCCTGCCGGAGCCGACAGATTCCTGCGCCTGCTGCGTGACGGCAACGACGACCACGACGGCCGCTACGCCGCTGCCGGACGGTACGGGGTGGGCTGGGTCGACGGTCGACTCTTCTTCAGCTCGGACATGAGCGACGACGACTCCCCGCACGCCCAGGCCCAGATCTGGTCAGTTGACGGCCAGGGCCACGACCTACGTCAGCACACCCATCACGGCGAGGACCAGGGCTACGTCCGTGACCCTCGCACCGATGGCACGACGATCGTCTACCACGCCCACGGCGCGCTCTGGTCGATGGCCGGCCTCGATGCCGAACCTCAGCGTCTCGAGATCGACCTTGGCATCGGAGCGCCCCGCCGTGTGCCGCTGGAGCCCACTGACCGCCTGGAAGCAGTCGTCTCCGACCACGGTGGTGACGGGTCCCTGCTCGAGTGGCGAGGAGCCGCTTACTTCCTCACCCATCGCTCCGGTCCGGCGCGAGCCTTGTCGGCAGCCGATGGGGTCCGTATCCGTGAGCCGCGTGTTCTCGGCCAGACTGGTCGGGGAGTGTGGGCCAGCGACGTCGAGGGGGAGGACTGTCTCGAAATCGCCAACCTCGACGGCACCGGCCAGACCCGTCGTCTGGGCCAGGGGCAGATTGGCCGAGTGCTGCACCTGGCACCAGCCCCTGATGGCACGAAGGTCGCCCTCGTCAGCCATGACGGCCGCATTCTCATCGTCACCGTTGCCGACGGGGCTGTCCGTCAGGTCGCGACCTCCCCTGAGGGCGAGGCCAGCGGTCTGGCCTGGTCCCCGGACTCCCGCTACCTGGTGTGGCGCTCCCCAGTGGCCTCCGGAGAGGCCATGATCGGTCAGATCCGTTGCTGGGACGAACAGGGCATGGGGGAGTCCTTCGCTCTCACCCGTGGTACCTTCGACGATTCCTGCCCGGTTTTCACTGCCGACGGCAAGTACCTTGTCATGCTCTCGGCGCGTACCTTCGACCCGAATTACGACGGCCAGACCTTCGACCTGTCCTTCGGACATACTCAGCGTCCGTGGTTGGTTCCGCTCAGTGCCACCGACGTGTCCCCCTTCGGTCCGTCCTCCCAGGGATGGCAGATCAGCGAGGTCCAGGACGCCAAGGCCAAGGCCACCGCTGAGGCTGGCAGCGACGACGAGGACAAGACTCCCGAGGTCGTCTGCAACCTCACCGCCGATGGCTTCGAGGAGAGGATGGTGCCCTTCCCGGTGCCCTCGGGCTCCTACCGCGGACTGGCAGCCGTCAAGGATGGCCTGGTGTGGGTCGAGATCGCCGATCGTGGTGGCGAACTTGGTGCTACTCGTGCTGGTGTCAGCGAGGAAGCCCCCAGTGACGTGTTGTGGCACTACAACCTCGCCAACCGTCACCTTGACAAGCTCTGCAAGTCCGTCGACTCCTACTCGGTCTCCGGTGACGGGGAGCGTCTTGTGGTGCGGCACAAGGACGATGTCATCGTCGTACCCTCCTCCCACAAGGTCGATGACGACGACCCGGCCTACATCAGCGTCGACCTGTCGAGGCTGCGTCGATCCATCGACCCGCGTGCCGAGTGGCATCAGATGTTCGACGAGAATGGTCGCCTCATGGCCAGCCACTACTGGCGCGAGGACATGAACGGGGTCGACTGGGACGGCGTGCTCACGCGGTATCGTCCCCTCGTTGACCTGTGCCACGTCGTCGATGACCTCCACGACATCCTGTGGGAGACCGTCGCCGAGCTCAACACCTCGCATTCCTACGTCTCTGCCGCGGGGACTGCGGGTGACCCTGACATGCGCGCTGGTCTGCTCGGGGCTGACGTCGCCAGCGCGGACGATGGAGCCACGCTCATCCGTGTCGTTCCTGGTGAGTCGTCGGATCCTCGCGCATGGTCTCCGTTGCGGGCAGCTGGAGTTGCCGTGGCTGACGGCGACATCGTCGTCGCGGTTGACGGGCGCACGGTGGGCGTCGACGGCACCCTCGGTGAGCTGCTTGAGGGATCGGCCGGACGGGTCGTCGAACTGACGGTGCGCCGGGGTGAGGATCGCCGTCAGGTGGCCGTCGTGCCGATGGCTGACGAGGCCCCGCTGCGCTACCACGACTGGGTGGCGTCGCGTCGCCGCTATGTCGAGGAGCACTCGGGCGGTCGACTCGGCTACTTGCACGTCCCGGACATGGTGTCCGACGGCTGGGCCGAGCTGCACCGTCAGATCAATGAGGCGACCAGTCATGAGGGTGTCATTGCTGACGTGAGGTTCAACCACGGTGGCCATACCTCGCAGCTGGTTGTCGAGAGGCTGGCTCGCAAGGTCGTCGGATGGGACTTCAGCCGCTGGTACCAGAGCCCGGGCACCTACCCGCAGAACGCGGTGCGTGGACCGATCGTCATGGTCACCAACCAGTGGGCGGGTTCCGACGGAGACATCGTTTCTGCCGTCACCCAGGCCATGGGATACGCCAAGGTCATGGGTGAGCGGTCGTGGGGTGGCGTCGTCGGTATTGACGGCCGTTTTGACCTTGTTGACGGAACCGGTGTCACCCAGCCCAGGTATGCCGGCTGGTACGGCAACTACGGGTGGGGGGTTGAGAATCACGGTGTCGATCCCGACATCGAGGTCATCGTCTCACCCGAGGACTGGGAGTCCGGGCAGGACGTCCAACTCGACGCGGCCATCACTGAGTGTCTGCGTCAGCTCGACGAGAAGCCGGCGGCAACCCCGCCGGAGTTTCCCGCCCCGGCCTTCGGTGGGTCGAGACAGGACTGACCCTTTCTGGTCAACAACGCCCGGGGCCACCATGTGGCTCCGGGCGCTGCGCGTCGCTGCACGGGTCGTGCCGGCAGCGATTGTAGCTGGGGTGAGAGGGAAGCACCGTGACGGGCGGGACTACACGGCCCCGCCCGTCTTCGGTCATTCACCACGACGTCGGTGTTCTCACCGCCGACGCAGGTGTGACATCCCGGCCATGGCCAGCAGGGCCGTTACGGTCAACGTGACCGCCGTGTCGTCACCGGAAGCGCCAGTGTGCGGCAGCTCGCTGGGCTTCCCGGGCTTCCATGCGATCCCGGATGTGCCGGGCTTGCCGGGTTGCGCCGGGGTGCTGGGGCGTCCGGCCGTGTCCGAGGGGTTCGGAGCCGTCGGTGCAGCGGGCTGGCTCGGCGTGGTGCTGGGTTGCCCTGGCACAGCGGGCTGACTCGGCGTCGGGGAGGCACTGGGTGTGTCTCCCGGGGTCGGCACCGTGGTCGGTGTGGGATTCGGTGCGGGCGTCGGGGCTGCCGAACCCGAGCAACTCGCGGACAACCGGATCTCCCCGGCCCCGCCAAATTGTGCCCCGTTCTGCGAGGAGGTCTCCACGAGCTTGACGAACGGGCCGGGCACCGGCTTGGCGAACTCGATGACCTGCGGCGTCGTCACGTCGGCGAAGTCACCCGATGCCACGGGATCGCCCCAGGTCTTGCCGTCGGTCGACACATACACCTGGTAGCCCTTGGCCCGACCGTTGGCCGCGCTCTGGCGGGCGGTGTACTCCAAGCCCTTGATCTGGCAGGTCGTGCCCTCGGTGAGCGAGGCGGTCGGCCGGATGACGATGTAATGCGGGTACTTGTCGACGGTCGGGTGCCACTGGGTGTGCCAGTAGGTCGACGGGTCGCCGTCGATGGCGGCTGCGGCCGGACCGTTCGGTGCCGGCTCAGCGCCTCCGGTCTGCTCCGAGCTCGCCTCGACGAGCGTCAGATCGGTCCCGCTGATCGGGTCAATGAGCGGGAAGTGACCAGGGTCGACTGGGATCGACTCGGTGCCCTGTCCGGCCTTGCCGTCCTGGGTCCACGTGGCCTTGACCTCGAGCTTGCCGGCAGCAGCATTGCGAGGCACCTTGACCGTCCACGATGCCGTGGCGTCGCGTTCGGCCGAGACACTCGTGGCCGCTGTGCTCACCGGTGTCACCGTCCAGCCCTGAGGGCCGGTGAGGGAGAGCTTCACGTCGGTGGCCGAACCTTGCGACAGGGCCAGCGATGCAGTGATGGCGAGTTCGCGCATGGCCGGATCGGACGACGTCACTGCCTTCGAGGCAACCGACAGGATCGGTTTTGCCCCGAGGTCCTCGACCCTGAACCGGTCGATGACCAGGTCGCCTTGGACCTTGCCACCTTGCTTGACGATTCCGAAAAAGGCGTGCTCGCCGGCAGCGAACTCGGTACTGAACACCTTCGTGCCCGAGCCGGTCGTCGTGCCGGAGTGCCATCCGGCGCCGCGAGCCTGGGCGATCGGCACAGTGCGGTCAATGGTCGACTTCCACGCTTTTCCGCTGGCCGAGTCGTGTCCGACAACCAGGGAGTAGTCGTCGTCATAGGCGGTCTGGTAATCGAAGCTCACCCGGTAGGTGTGCCCCTTGGCCAAGGGGACGAGCCCCTGGGTGGTGCGCAGGATGAGTCCGCCATTCTCCTGGTGGGCCATGAGCGACCACTGACCGTCAAGGACGTTGTCGAGGTACTTCTGACCCTTGGTGGCAGCACGGTCGGAGTCGTTGACCAGGCCGTACCATCCTGACTGCGAGTAGGGGGCGTGCTTCTCGGCCAACTGGGTACGGGCGTCGCCGCCGGCATTGGCCTGCCCGGTGACGAATGGCCCGTAACCGTCGTCAATGTGCTCGAAGTCCTCGTAGACGATGGTGGATTCGGTCGAGGCCGAATCGTTCGGGGTCGTCGTGGGGACGATGCGCAGGTCGTCGACCGAGACGATGGCCGAGCCGTCCCCGGCTCGTACAGCGAGGGTCACCGCCGACCCGTCCGAGGTGAAGCGCACCGGAACCCGCTGGAAGTACGTGCCGACCTTCTCATCGGAGGCGGTCGCGTTGGGAGCCGTGGAAGCGTCGATCGAGGTCACAGCCTCACCCTTGCGCCCGGCCTGGTGGCCGGCGGGGGAGACCCCGGACCCGGACACCGCAACCTCGACGTGGCGGGTCGCTCCCGGCTGGACCTGAACCCAGGCCCAGGCACTCCACGTCCCTGCGGGCAGAGCGAGCTGTTGGGACAGGGAGGAGGCCCCCGACCCGAGCTCGGCCTGGAAATTGCCCCGGGCGGACTTCGTCACCGTGACCGAGCCGCTCGTGCGGTAGGCATTCGTCGTTCCCGAGAAGAACCCCGGATCGACGATGTGACTACCTTCTCCCCAGTTCGGGGTCGCGGCTGCGGGAACCGCCGAGGTCGGGTAGAGGACGTATGCCGTGTTCGCCTCGGTGGCCGGGAGAGCGATCTTGCCGCCCGAGACGGGCAGGTCGGCGACCTTGACCCGGCCGGTGTCGGTGAGCTTGAACAGCGTCAGGCTGGACTGGGAGGCCCACGCCTTGGTGAGCTGCCAGGTGGCAGCCTTGCCCGAAGGGTTCCAGTAGTATAGCCGGTCCTTGCCGCCATCCTTCCATGGCAGCAGGTAGGTGCCGTCGTGGTAGACGACCGCTCCGTCGGTCGTGATGGTGCGGTTGGTGGGTATGGTCCGCCCGTCGATGGAAGCCAGCGGCGAGGTGGCGACGGTGCCGTCGGCCAGTTTCACCTCGTGCTCGGACCAGCTCATGATGGGCGAGCGCTGCATGAACTTTGTCGGCAGGTTGCGCTGCCACACGTTGGCGATGAAGGCGTTGTAGTCGTTGTGGCCCGTCCAGCCTTCGAACTCGACGACGTTGGTGTTGCCGAGCACGGGGTCGGGGTTCCACGTGTCGCGGTAGGAGTTCTCGACGAAGCGGATGAGCTGGGAGTTGAGGCCCTTGTTGTTCGATCCGCCGTAGTTCTCGTCATTGGCCCAGTGTGACCAGGTGCTCGAGCGAGGCATCGCGTCGGCCCACTCGGAGCCCTGACGCCACCCTTGCTTGGCCACCTCGGCTGCGAACCGGTCTCCCTCCCATCCGCGCGGGTAGTAGACGTCCCAGTACAGCCAGTTGAGGTTGCTGTCGGCCGGGAAGTCCTTACGCAAGGCCGCGAGCCGCTCGAGGACGGCACCGGTGGCCAGATCCTTGGGGCCGTTCATGTAGTACGCCTGGTTCATCCAGCCCCAGGCCTTCTGCGGAGGCATCTGCAGCAGGTCGGGTCCGAAGGCCTTGGCCTCGGAGTACGACTCGGTGGCGTTGACGTGAATACCGAAGGTGGCGTTCCACTCCTTGCCCTGCGAGACGAGAGTGCGCAGGTCGGACAGGCCACCGGCCTTGTCGTTGTAGTGGCCGGCGTAGTCACCCTGGGCCGAGTCATGTCCCTCGGCCTGGTAACCCTTGAGCAGAACCTCCTGACCGAGCCCATCGGTGGCCACGGAGACCCGCTTGACGTCGTCAAGGGTCCGTAGGAACGGGTGGGTCGCCTGGGACACGATGTTGAAGGGGATGTGCGCGATGACGTGGTTGCGCACCTCGTCGGCACCGACGATCGGTGTGAGGATGTGCCGGGTGGCGATGGCTCCGTCCTGCCAGTCGATGACCCCGTCGGCATTGGCGTCGGCGGTGATACGGACCTGGATCATGGGGTCGTCGTCGGGGCCGATGCCGGAGCCGTCGTCATATGTCGTCACGGCACCCGAACGGTAGGTCCACTGAGCGGGGGAGACGGAGCCTACCGTCGTGCCGGAGACGTCCTTGACGGTGTGGACGAAGCGTGCGGTCGTGCCGCCGCCCTGGGAGACGGTGTTGTCTCCGATGGCGTTGGTCTCGAATCCGGCCGCCAAGGTGGAGTTGTTTGCCGTGACCATCCATGCGTTACCTTTTCCGGGGCTCGCTTTCGCCACGTCAATGACCTTGTCGCCGGAGGTCTCGCGGCTCACCGAGATTCCGGCGGCGAGGATTCGGGACTTCGCGTCGGTTCCGGTGAGGCTCACCAGGTCGAGGCCCGGGATGGCGATGCGGTGCACCAGCTTGTCGGGGTCGACGATGTTGGTGAGCTTGTACGTGAGGGTTCCGTCGTTGACCGAGACCACGGCGGTGAGGTGGACGCCCTTCAGCCCCGGGAACGCGACCGGGTAGCTGACCGACCGCTTGTCTGCCGCGACGGTGGCCTTGCCGACAGTGACCTTCTGGACCTTCCCGTCGATGGTCATCGAGGACAGCGCGCTGCCGTACTGGCCGACGAGGGTCCGACCGGCGAGGTTGTAGTCGATGATCTGCGGGAAGTCGGGTCGCAGACGCACCGACAGGGTGCCGTCACCGATCGACAGCGCCCCTTCGGGCACCTCTGGGGCGAGTGGGCCTGCGGGGGTGGTTGGCGTCACCGAGGGTGTCGAGACGGTGAAGGCGTTGAACTCGGCGAGGGATGCGACCTGCTCGGCGGGGGACGTGTCATCCGACCCGCTCGCTCCTCCCCAGCTGGAGTCGTACTGCACCTTGACGCAGGTCGCCTTGATGGGGGTGTCGAGGGTGATCGACCGTACTCGGGCCTTGTTGGCGACGAGGCCGTCGAACTGGCCGGAGGCCACCGGGGCGGCACTGCCGAAGGAGTCCTTGGTGCACTGCGGGGTATTGACGGCGTACAGCTTGTACTCGTGGACGCGTCCCGATCCGTTGGAGGACTGCCGCGGCGTCAGATCGACCCGCCCGAGGTCGACGGGCTGGTCGCCGAGCTTGACGACGAACCAGTGTGGTAGCGGTGCCACCGAACCAGACCACTGGGTGTGCCAGTAGGTGGATTCGTCCCCGTCGAGAATGAGCGAGATTGGGCCGTTGGGGCCCTCTCCGCTGGTCTCGACCGAGTCGGCAGCAACCGCGGTCATCGCGGCTTGGTCGATGCGGGTGTACGCGGGTGCTCCGGTGGCAGGCGAGGCCGTGACGACCGTTGCGGCAAGCATGCCGGTCGTGACGATCCCTACCCCGAGCGCCTTTGCCCTTCGTTGTGACATCGCTGTCCTTCCTTGGTTTGCGGCGATGGGCACCACTGCTCCACCGTCCAAGACCATGCTATGAACACGTGTACATTAGCAGTGGAACTCGCTCAGGGTGAGTGTTCAGGTCAATCCGTGGACATCGCGTGCCGAATATCACCCCCGACCTGCTAGATGGCCCCCGAGGTGGTCCGGCGACCAGCTCGTCGCGACCGTGCACCGAGCGTGGCATCACAGAAATCTGCGCCCGCACAAAGACACGACCCCGGGGGTGCACAGCATCCCCCAGGGCCGCATAGACCTCCCGGTAAGGCGTCTCCCGGTACGCCAACCCCGGTCTGTCGAGGCGGTCGCGCCTCAGCGCTTCTTGGCCGGAGCCTCCCCCAGCTCAGCCTCCAGCGTGATGGCCTCGCCGCCCTCGATCCATGTGAACGACTCGGTCTTGGAGACCTTGGCCAGGTCCGACTCCACCGACTGCAGATGGGCGATGACGGATGCCGGGGCGCTGATCCGGGCCGAGAGGATCGGGGTACGCATCGGCACCTTGTGGGTTGACTTCACACCGCGCAACTCGACCAAGGCGGCCGAGACGTCGGACATGAGGTCGCAGTCACCGTCAGCGGGCACCTCGTCAGCGCTGGGCCAGGAGGATGTGTGCACCGATCCGTCCTTCCACCAGCTCCACACTTCCTCGGTGACGAAGGGCAGGAAGGGGGCGAATAGACGCAACATGACGTCGAGGGCCAGACGCAGAGCCGTCCGGGCGCTCAGAGCACCGGCCTCGTCGGTTCCCTCCGAATCGTAGGCGCGCTCCTTGACCAGTTCGAGGTAGTCGTCACAGAAGGTCCAGAAGAACTGCTCGGACACCTCCAGAGCGGCGGTGTAATTGAATTTGTCGAAGGCCTCGGTGGCCTCGACGACGATCTGGCTCAGTCCGGCGAGCATCGACAGGTCGGCCGGGTTGGTGATGTCGGCGACCTGACCGCCCTCCCCGAATCCGAGGACGAACTTCGAGGCGTTGAGGATCTTCATGGCCAGACGGCGACCGACCTTCATCTGGGCCTTGTCGAAGGGGGAGTCCATTCCCGGGCGAGCCATGGCGGCACGCCAGCGCACGGCGTCGGCACCGAACTCGTCGATGATCTCGGTCGGGACGACGGTGTTGCCCTTCGACTTCGACATCTTCTTGCGGTCGGGGTCGGTGACGAAGCCGGAGATGGCGGCACGTTTCCACGGCAGCACGCCGTTCTCCAGATGTGCACGTACCATCCGGGAGAACACCCAGGTACGGATGATGTCGTGGGCTTCGGGGGCGAAGTCCATCGGGAAGGTCTTGGCGAACAGGTCGGCATCGCGCTGCCAGCCGGTGACGATCTGGGGGGTCAGGGACGAGGTTGCCCAGGTGTCCATGACATCCGGGTCGCCGATGAATCCGCCAGCAACACCGCGCTGCGACTCCTCGTAGCCAGCCGGGGCCTGGGATGCCGGGTCGACCGGCAGGGCCGACTCCTCGGGCAGCAGCGGGTGGTCATAGTCCGGTTCACCCTCGGCGTCCAGCGGGTACCAGACCGGGAAGGGAACGCCGAAGAAGCGCTGACGGCTGATGAGCCAGTCGCCGTTGAGGCCCTCGACCCAGTTCTCGTAGCGGTGACGCATGTGCTCGGGCACCCACTCGAGTTCCCGGCCACGCTCCAGCAGAGCCTCGCGCAGGTCAGCGTCACGTCCACCGTTGCGGATGTACCACTGTCGGGTGCCGATGATCTCCAGCGGCTTGTCGCCCTTCTCGTAGAAGTTGGCCTTGCGCTGGGTGGGCTTGGGCTCACCGTCCATCTCGCCGGAGGCTGTCAGGGCCTCGACGACGAGCTTGCGGGCGGTGAAGGTCGTCTTGCCCGCGATGACCTCGTAGGCCTCCGCCGAACCGGCGTCGATGATCCACTGCGGGGTCTCGCCGAGAATGCGTCCATCGCGGCCGATGATGGTACGAGTCGGCAGCTGCAATTCGCGCCACCATGCGACGTCTGTGAGGTCACCGAAGGTACAGCACATGGCGGTACCGGCGCCCTTGTCCATCTCGGCGGCGGGGTGGGCCAGTACTGGAACCTCGACCCCGTACAGCGGGGTGGTGACAGTGGTGCCGAACAGGTGCTGGTAGCGCTCGTCGTCGGGATGAGCAATGAGGGCACAGCAGGCGGCCAGCAGTTCAGGGCGGGTCGTCTCGATGAAGACATCCTCGCCATCGGGACGGTGGAAACCGAGACGGTGGTAGGCGCCGGGATAGTCGCGAGCCTCCAGCTCGGCCTGGGCCACTGCGGTGGAGAAGGTGACGTCCCACAGGGTCGGGGCGTCTGACAGGTATGCCTCACCACGAGCGTGGTTGTGCAGGAAGGCCAGCTGGGCGATCCGCTGGGACTCCGGCGAGATCGTCGTGTAGAGCTGATTCCAGTCCACCGACAGACCGACCGATCGCCACAAGTCCTGGAAGGTCTTCTCGTCCACAGCGGTCAGCTCGACGCACAGCTCGACGAAGTTGCGACGGCTGATCGCCACCTGATGCTTGGGGTCGGGCTTGGCCGGTGGGGTGAAGTCTGGGTCATAGGGCAGCGACGGATCGCAGCGCACGCCGTAGTAGTTCTGCACGCGACGCTCGGTCGGAAGGCCGTTGTCGTCCCAACCCATCGGGTAGAAGACCTTCTTGCCGCGCATCCGCTGATAGCGGGCGACGGTGTCAGTGTGGGTGTAGGAGAAGACGTGGCCCGGGTGCAGGTGTCCGGAGACGGTGGGAGGCGGGGTGTCGATCGAGAACACCTGGTCGCGGGAGTCCACTGCGGTGGCGTCGAAGGCGTAGAGCTGAGAATCCTCCCAGACTTGACCCCACTTGGCCTCCAGGCCCTCGAGGGCCGGCTTGTCAGGTACGACGCCGCGCTGGGGGGACGTGGCGGATGAGGGCGCAGAGGTCTGTGAGGTCATGGTTCAAACTCTAGTGTTCGGCTCGGACAGGTTGCCAGGCGAGCGGCATTCGCCACTCGCCTGGTGAAGGTTGATCAGCGGGTGGCCAGGGCCAGCAACCGGTGCCAAAACCCCAGCCGGTGTCACAAATCAGTCTGCCTTCTTGATGGCTGCGAGGAGGTCGTCGGCGGACGGAGCGGCACTGAAACTTTGCCAGCCCTCCCACGGCTTGCCGTTGACGAGGAAGGTCGGGGTGCCGGCACTGCCGAACTTTTGCAGCTCCTGAAGGCCCTTGTCATTGCCGTTCTCGACGAAATCTTGGGTCCGCTTGCTGTCGTAGACCTTCTGGAAGGTGGTCAGATCCTTGCCGGTGATACCTGCCTCGGTGGCGAATTCCTTGCGCAGCTGCTCATCGGTGTAGCCAGCGCCCTCTTCCTCGGGCTGATGGGAGTAGACCACGTCGTGGTAGGCCTCGTAGTGACCGACGACATCGGCGGCAGCCGCCGCCATCGCAGCGCGGGTCGAGGAATCGTTTTTCAGGTTGTTGTCCAGGAAGGTCAGGGTGTGGTACTGCAGCTTGATCTCACCCTTGGCTGACAGATCGTTGAGGGACTTGCCGAACAGATCCTCGGTCGCCTTGCAAGCCGGGCACTGGTAATCCTGGAACACCGTCAGTGTGGGGGCACCGTCCTTCACCTTGTCCTTGTTCAAGGTGTAGATGCCATCCTTGGTGGCAGAGGGCGGGGTGATCTGGCTGCCGGTCGGCGCGTCGTCAGACTTGCGGTTGAGCCCGAAGACGACGGAGACGACGATGGCCGCCGCGACGAGGACTCCAGCAATGACGCCGATGATCCGGCGACGCTTCTTCGCTGATTCCTGGGCCTCCTGCTGGGCGCGCAGGGCAGCGCGCTTCGAGGTGCTGGCGGTGGACTTTTTGTCAGCCATCGGTTGAGGTCCCCTCATGCAATAGATGATGTGTCACTCATGATGCTAGCCGGTCGGTCAACAAACCGGGCATTCGGATGACACTTCAGGCGGTGATCCAGCGGTCCACGGACAGGGCGGTGCGGGGTCGCACGATCAGCCAGACACCGCACAACGCAAGGCCGAGATCACGCAGGATGTCCAGGGCATAGGCGCGCTGGGTGTGGGCCCAGTCGCGCCCGACAGGACCCCCGTTCCCGAAGCAGCCACAATCCAAGGAAATGTGGCGAGCCCACACCGACGAGATACCGATGATGAACACGACCATGGCCAAGGCTCCGAGTACGCCGGACCAGCGCGTCGCAATGCCCAGGACGAGCATCAGACCGACGATGATTTCCAGAATCGGCATCGCCCAGCCGATGACAGCAGCGAAATCCCATGGAACGATCTGGTACGTGCGTACCGACCAGATGGTCGAGTCAATGTCGGTGGCCTTGATGATTCCTGCCACCAAGAGGGTGCCACCGAGGATGATCCGGGCCACGAAGCCCACCCAGTCACGCACCGTGGAGGAACGCGACGACGGCTGAGAGTTCATGGTTTTCATCCTATGAGCGCCCAGGTGGTCATCTCAATCGTGTTTCCTGACAGCGATGTGTGGCTCTCTGGGGACCACGGCGATGCTGTTGTGCGCAGGACTGCCCTGGATTCACAGGGAGCAGTTGTACCGCGGTAACCCGATCGAGGCGTCGTGGTCGACCATCCAGCTCGTCTCAATCGTGCCGTTGGCCCAGGTGGCTGGCAGGGACTCGTCCCCAGCGAACACCCTCTCGACGGCGTCGGCCTTCTCCGACCCGCTGACGAGGAACCACACCCGTTTTGATCGGTTGATGACTGGCATCGTCACCGAGAGACGATCCGGCGGGGGCTTGGGAGCATCCGTGACGCCGACAGCCAGCGCGGTCGTCGTGGGATTGAAGGAGGGATGGCCCGGGAACAAGGATGCGACATGACCGTCTGGTCCCATGCCGAGCAGACAGATGTCGAAGACGACGTCGCCGAGTTCCTGAGCGTAGGAATAGGCAGCCTCATCGGGATCGGCCTTGCCATCGGCGCCCGGCATGACGTGGGTCTGGGAGGGATCCAGTCGGAGGGCTGCCGACAACAAAGGCAGGGCCTGCAGGGAATTGCGGTCGGGATGGCCGGTGGGGACGAAGCGGTCGTCGCCCCACCACACGTGCAACTGGTCCGGATGGATCTCGGCACACTCGACCACCTCACCCATCGCGGCATAGACAGCATTGGCGATCCTGCCCCCGGTCAGGCACAGGTCGATGCGTTCCTGCTCGGCTTGGGCCTTGACGATGGTCTGGACGAGGCGGTGGGCCACACCTTCAGCCAGTCCCTGAGCGGACTGGTACCTCATGAGTCGGCGGCTCGTCATGACTGACCTCCATCACCGGTTGTCGAGACACGGCCAGCTCCATTGGCAATCTCAGCCATGACGGCGGTGAAGACCTCATCGCGGTCCAGTCGGCGAAGTTCCTCGCCAATGAGCATCTGGACCTCACGGCGGTCCAGGGCCACACCACGGGCAGGTTCTCCAGGAATCCGGTAGACGGCATATCGACCGCTGCGGCGTCGAATCTCGATGTCCCCGCCGGAGGTCGACATGACGATGGCGGAGATTCCGGGAGAATCGGTGGTCACCCTCTCCACCGCAACATTGAGCCGCAGTCCCAGCCAGGCTGCCAACAGTATGGCCGGGGCGTTACCGGCAGCCGATTCCACCCGGACGGCCTTGACCGTGGCGGGATGCTGATCCAATGCGGCAGCAGCCAGCGCCCGCCACCCCGTCGTGCGAGCCCAGCACAGATCGGAGTCGCCTTCTGACAGGTGAGCGGCGCGTCGCGCCAGCGCCTTGCAGGGGTCCTTGTCGGCGGCCGAGTCAGTGATGCGACGGTCAGCCAACGCGCCGATGGGGTCAGCGGCCAGATCATCGGGACCGGTGAAGGGCCACCATGCGATGACCGGGGAGTCCGGGAGCAACAGCGGGAGGATGACCGAAGCCGGCCGCTTGGCCATGGCCCCGGAGAAGCGCAGCACGATGACCTCGCCGGGAGTTCCCTCACCGGCGTGCACCTCGGCGTCGAGCTTGTCCTTACGGGAACGGGTCATGACGACCATGAGCAGGCGCGACGGGTGCTGACGAGCAGCGTCTCGTGCGACGTCGAACGCGGCGTCGAAGTGGGAGGAATCGCACACACAAATGAGGGTGTGAACCAATCCGGACCCAGACCCGACGGTGCGACGGGCCTGCACGATGGCGGCGCCGATCTTCGACGCGGTGGTGTCGTTGAGCGTGACGATCATGTCTCCTCCTCAGGGCCTGCGCCACACGAAGCCGTCTCGGGCGATCATCTCGTCAGCCTCAGACGGACCCCAGCTGCCGGACAGATAGTCGTAGGGAGCAGCGTCGGATGCTGCCCAGAAGTCGAGCACCGGGTCGAGGATCTTCCACGCCAACTGGACCTCCTCATGTTGGGGGAACAGCGGCGGATCGCCGAGCAGGACGTCGAGGATGAGCCGCTCGTAGGCTTCCGGGCTGGCCTCGGTGAACGACGATCCGTAGGCGAAGTCCATCGTGACGTCGCGGATCTCCATCTGGGTGCCAGGTACCTTCGCGCCGAAGCGAAGGGTGACCCCCTCATCGGGTTGAATACGCAGCACCACGGCGTTGGTGCCCAGGGCTGCAGTGTCAGAGAACGGCAGGTGCGGGGCTCGCTGCAGGTTGAGGGCCACCTCGGTGACTCGTCTGGGCATCCGCTTGGCAGCACGCAGGTAGAACGGCACCCCGGCCCACCGACGGTTGTCAATGGTCAATCGGACGGCAGCGTACGTCTCGGTGCGCGAGTGCGGATCGACGCCGTCCTCCTCGAGGTAGCCGCGTACCCGTTGTCCTCCCTGACGGCCAGCGATGTACTGCCCGCGGCAGGTCTGGGTCGCCATGTCGTCAGGGGGCTGGACGGCGGCCAGGACCTTGGTCTTCTCGGCGCGCAGTTGATCGGCGTCGAAGCTTGTCGGCTCCTCCATGGCGGTGAGGGCCATGAGCTGGAGCAGGTGATTCTGGATGACGTCACGGGCTGCCCCGATGCCGTCGTAGTACCCTGCTCGTCCGGCGATGCCGATGTCCTCGGCCATGGTGATCTGGACATGGGAGACGTAGTGGTTGTTCCAGATCGGCT
The DNA here is from genome assembly GCF_028021195.1 of Cutibacterium equinum. Classification (NCBI taxonomy): domain Bacteria; kingdom Bacillati; phylum Actinomycetota; class Actinomycetes; order Propionibacteriales; family Propionibacteriaceae; genus Cutibacterium; species Cutibacterium equinum. The sequence continues at coordinate 1,554,242 of NZ_CP115668.1, read as the reverse complement.
CGAAAATCTGGTTGGCGAACCGGAACGCCATGATGTTCTGGACCGTTTCCTTGCCCAGGTAGTGGTCGATACGAAAGACCGACTCCGGGCTGAAGGCGCTCCCGACGATCTCGTCGAGGTCTCGCGCACTTTCCAGATCATGGCCGAAGGGCTTCTCGATGACGACCCTGCTCCAGTGCGAGGAATCATGATCAGTCATGCCGTGGCGTTTGAGCTGGCGCACCACTGACTCGAAGGATTTCGGCGGGATCGACAGGTAGAAGGCATGGTTGCCACCAGTTCCGCGTTCCTCATCGAGCTCGCGGATCGTGTTAGCCAGCCGTTCGAAAGCCTCGTCGTCGTCGAATTCGCCGCGGACGAACCGGATTCCCTCAAGTAGCTGCTCCCACACTTCTTCGCGGAAGGGGGTGCGAGCGTGCTCGGCCACGGCGTCATGGACGACCTTGGCGAAGTCCTCGTCCTCCCAGTCCCGCCGAGCAAATCCCACCAGCCCGAACCCTGGCGGCAGCAGGCCGCGGTTGGCCAGGTCGTAGACGGCCGGCATGAGCTTCTTGCGCGAGAGATCTCCGGTGACACCGAACATCACCAGGACACACGGGCCTGCCACGCGGGGCAATCTGCGGTCGGCTGGATCTCGTAACGGATTGACGCGATCGCCGCGCATCCCATTGGTCGCCCTGGCGGTGCTTCCTGAAGCGTCTCGACCTGTCACCTCACCCGTCCTTCCCAAACCGGTTGTCATGATGCAGAACTGAGGTTCTGTCAGCTCAACGGTAGTCGGTCAACCGGTCGGGTTGGGCACCGTGTTCAGCGACAGGCGGACGGATATCTTCGGCTGCCGAACTTGACGATGAGGACATCCGGGCCAGGAAAGCCTAAAATCGTGAGGACAACCTTTGGCGGCGCACTCCTGTCATACGGGTGTACTGCGCCCAGAGGCTGTCCCCGCAGATCTTCCGACTTCGAAGGACACCGTGAGCAACCAGACGACGCACGTGGCGACGGCGCCAACCTCGCAGCGTCCCGACCCTGTCACGACAACGGTGGAGCAGAGCCGGGAACGTCCCCGGCTGTCGGCTCGTGGCGTCGTGGCTGCCTACGTCGCCTTGACCAAGCCTCGCATCATCGAGTTGCTTCTGGTGACGACCCTGCCCGTGATGTTCCTGGCGTCTCACGGATTGCCCAAGCTGGGCCTGGCCATCGCGACGATGCTTGGTGGTTTGCTCGCTGCGGCGAGCGCGAACGTCTTCAACTGCGTCATTGACGCCGACATTGACGAGAAGATGCGCCGTACCCGGCGTCGCCCGTTACCGCGTCACCAGGTGCCGCGTCGCAGCGCCTTGATCTACGGAGTGGTGCTCGGCATTGTGGCCACCGTTGTGTTGGGATTCGGCACGAACTGGTTGTCGGCCGTTCTGGCCCTCGTGGCGAACCTCTTCTACGTCTTCGTGTACTCGATGCTTCTCAAGCGTCGTACCTGGCAGAACACGATCTGGGGCGGTATCGCAGGGTGCTTCCCTCCCCTCATTGGATGGACAGCCGTCACCGGACATGTGGGCTGGGAGCCCCTGGTCCTGTTCCTCATCATCTTCTTCTGGACCCCGCCGCACACCTGGGCGTTGTCCTTCCGCTACCGCGAGGATTACAAGGCCGTCGGCGTGCCGATGCTCCCGGTCGTCAAGGAGGCACCCGAGGTCGCCATACAGATCCTCGTCTACACCGTCGCCACCGTCGCGACCTCCTTGGTGCTGTGGCCGGTAGCCCACATGGGGTGGATCTACGGCGTCGTCGCAGTACTTGCTGGGGCGGTCTTCATCGTCGAGGCCATCCAGTTGTTGCGTCGCGCCAAGGCTGGTCTGCGTGACGCCTTGTTGAAACCGATGCGGCTGTTCCACTGGTCGAACACCTACCTGTCCGTGCTCTTCCTGTCCATCGCGATCGATCCGCTCATTCATCTGTGACGCAGGCGGCGTCCTCACCGAACATGCACATCGGGCTTGGGTCCCACGCCGGAGTGTGACCGGCGGCCAACATCCATCCAGAAATTGATGGTCGTTCTGGCCCCATCGAGAGGAGCACGTTTCGGCATCGTCACGGCCCTGGGTTGGATACCGTTGGGTTGAGTCACGTCGCTGTGACGGCGCGTGAACATGCGACCCGAGGAGCATTCATGACCACCATGTCAACTATTCGATCGGCCCTGGGTACGAAGGTCGATCAGGCAGGCAAGTTGCTTACTGACGGCTACCTGTTCCAGGAGAGGCTGCGGGCGTCGAAGGGTCGTCAGGCCGGAGACGGATGCCCCCTCGATTTCACGTTCATGGGCAAGCCGGCCACCTTGGTCCGGGGCAGCAAGGGAGTCGACCTCTTTTACGACACCACGCGCATGATGCGTGAGGATGCCATGCCTCTTCCCGTGCGTGGCCCTCTCTTTGGAGCTGGAGCTGTTCACGGCACTGACGATGAGGTCCATCTGGCCCGTAAGGCCAATTTCGTCAAGGTGGTCTACGACGATGCTCAGATCGAGCGGTTCAAGCCCATCATTGACGACGAGCTGCGCAAGATCGTCCAGACTTGGGGCCGTCGCGAGGGCAACGTCTACGACGACACCGTGGTGGCCTACGGTCGCGCCGTCCTCAAGTGGGCTGGGGTTCCCGGTAGCGACACCGACCTTGACCCGTGGGCCAAGCGTCTCGGCCAGATCGTCGAGGGATTCGGTCACATGCCGGCCGGGCACACGCTGGCCTGGGTGAACCGTGCCCGTTGTGACAAATGGGCTGCCGGTCTCATCGAGAGGCAACGCAGTGGCCAGATCACTGCTCCTGAGGGCTCGGCCCTGTGTGAGTGGGCTCGCTACCGTGACCCGGACGGTAACCTCCTTGACGCCAAGCTGGCCGGTATTGAGTTGCAGAACTCCACCCGTCCCGCCATCGCCGTGAGCCGTTTCGCCGCCTTCGCGGCCCGTTTCCTCGTCCTGTACCCCCAGTACCGGGCAGACATCGCTGGCGAGGTGGAGGCATCGGGAACCCTCGTCGACAACGAACACGCCATTGCCTTCGCTCAGGAGGTACGCCGTTTGAGCCCCTTCGTGCCGATGTTGCCGGCCTTCTCCCGCGAAGACCTTGAGTGGGAAGGCCAGCAGATCAAGAAAGGGCAGCGAGTCATCATCGACATTCTCGGCACGAACACCGACCCGAGGGAGTGGGAGGAGCCGCTGCGCTTTAAGCCGGAGCGTTTCCTGGGTGTTGAGGATGCCGAGGCGATCAAGGCTTTCATCCCGCAAGGCGGTGGAGACGTTGCCACCGGCCACCGCTGCCCAGGCGAGAAGATCGCCGTCACGGAGCTGGCTGCCACCGTCTCGGCCCTGTGCCAGCCCGGAATCAACATCGACCCGGGTGACCTGGATTACGATCCCACGATGATGCCGACGAGGCCGCGCAGTGGTGGCCGTGTGCGCAAGGACTGACCTCGGCGCACGTGTGGGTTGATCGACAGCACAGATCTCGGTGGGCGGGCCGGGGAGTGAGTCCCCGGCCCGCCCACCGTCGGAATCGTCTTGTTCGCGTACGCCGTCGCCAAATCGGTTGGCTTTGGCCCGCCCACCGTCGGAATCGTCAGGGCTTCTGGTTGTGTATGGGAGAAGGGGTCGGGCGCACGCTGCACCACAGGGCTCCCACCGCTGCTGCGCACGCCGCGACGCCAACCATGTGCCAGATGACCAGCCACGGATTGAGATGAGCGAAATATTGCGAGTATCCGATGACGGCTTGGTAGATCTCGACGGCCACGAGAACCATGCTCCAGCGGCGCATCATGGCCAGGTGTCGAGTAGTGGCGATTACCAGGCACGCGAGAGTTAGGGCGACGGTGATCCACACGGAGATGCCATGCAGCCGTGCCACGGTCTCGATGTCGAACCCGGTGCGTGCCGAGCCGGAGTCTCCGGCATTGGGACCCGATCCAGTGACCACTGTTCCCAGCCACATCACCACGCACATCATCGCGACGGTGGCACGCACCAATCCCATCGTCAGTCCGTCGGCAGCATCGCTTGTATGGGGTCCGGCCAACCAGATCGCCTTGACATCGACGAGGATGATCGCCACTGATAACAAGAGGTGCACGGCTACGACGAACGGGTTGAGCCCGAGCCGTACCGAGACCCCACCGACGACGGCCTGCACAGCAATGGACACCGCGTTGATCCATGCCAAGGCCATGAGTTGGGCCGTGACGTGGATTCGGTAGCAGCGGACGAGTAGGCCGATCGCCACCGCGACGAGGACGAAGGTCAGCAGGCGGTTGCCGAACTCGACGTAGGAGTGAATCCCCATCTCCCCATGCGGGGTGAAGGTCCCGGCGGTACAACGCGGCCAGGTGTCACACCCCAGCCCTGAACCGGTCAGGCGCACCACTGCACCGGTGACGATGATCCCCATGTTGGTGATGAGGGCGGCGATGCACCATCCGTACAAACGGCGATCGTGGGAGGTCATGAGATCCACCTGAACACCTTTCGTGCCAGCAATCCGAGCAGAATCGCCCAGATGAACAAACTTGCCAATGGCCACCAGAGGGTCTGTCCGGCCCCCCAAGCTCGCAAGGACTCCCCGAGCGCAGCCGTTGGCAGGATGGCGATGACGGGGCGAATGGCCTTCGGGTAATCGGCCAGTGGCCACAGGATGGCGCCGGCGACCACGCCGACGATGTAGACCAGATTGGCCACCCCGAGAGTGACCTCGGCCTTGAGACGACCAGCCATCGCCAAGGCCAGGAAACCGAAGGCCAGCATGGCGAGGATGACGCTCACGAGGGCTGGCACCCAGGCCACAGCTGACCCGTGGGGATGCCATCCCAGTGCCAAGGAGACGATGACGAGCAGTATCACCTGGGCCAGGCTGATGGCGCAGTAGGCCGTGGCCTTGCCGGCCAGCAGACCCGATCGTCCCAGGGGAGTGGCCGACAGACGTTCCAACACGGCATACCTGCGCTCAAACCCGGTCATGATGGCCTGGGACGTGAAGCAGGTTGAGTAGATGGCGAGGGCAAGGACCGATGGGGCCAGCAGATCCATCGTCAGTCCGACCCGCTCGCCGAGGAATCGTCCGGCGACGAGGATCCCGATGGGGATGACGAGAGCCAACAGCAACTGCTCGCCGTTGCGCATCACGAGACGAATCTCGGTGCGGGCATGATTGCGGATCCGCGCCGCAGGTGGTGCCGCCTGTGGGTTGGGGTGAAGATCGAGGGTCGTCACGTCAGTTCCTCCCTGCTGCACGGTCGCTGGTGTGTGCCAGGAAGACGTCTTCCAGACTTGCCTCGGCGGTGAGTTCCGGAACGGTTCCGTGGATGGCGACCTTTCCCTGATCGACGATCCAGATGTGGTCGGCCAGCCGCTGGGCTTCGTCCATGGCATGGGTGGTCAGAACGACGGAGACCCCGTCGTGGCGCATCTGCTCGATGATATCCCAGGTGTGGTGGCGCGCGTGGGGATCCATTCCCGACGTCGGTTCGTCGAGGAAGACCAGCTGGGGACGGCCTATCAGGGCGGCAGCGAGGTTGACGGCCTGCTGTTGACCACCGGACAGACGCCGATAGGTGGTGCGCGCGAAGGGTGTGATCGCCAAGGCGTCGATGAGGATATCCGGGTCAATCGGATTGGCGTGCAGACCTGCCATGTAGTGCAGCAGCTCACCGGCCCGGATACCGCTCCAGGCTCCCGCGCTTTGGGGCATGAGACCAGTGGCTGCGGCTGCCTCTGGACTTCCCGGGGCATGACCGAGGACGTCAATAGTCCCAGAGTCGGGAGAGATGAGTGAGGTACAGCAGCGCATCATCGTCGTCTTGCCCGCACCATTGGGGCCCAGTACAGCGGTGATGGCGCCGGTGGTTGCGGACAGACTCAGCCCGTCGAGGGCCGTGACACGACCAAAGGTGACCCTCACGTCCTCGAGAAGCAGGGCTTGCGTCGAGTCGCGGGGGTCACCATTAGCAGTCAAAGGGGTTCCTGGCACGACGGCCAGTGTAAGACCCTTCTACCGATCACGGCTGGCTGCCGGCCTTCGTGGAGGCGATGCCGAACTCGCCGTTGGCGTCGGTCGAGTCAATCCTCATGCCGTAGAAGGAGCGGTAGACGAAGAAACAGGCGATGAGGAAGAACACCGCAGCCAGGATGTAGGTGAGTGGTCCGGCGCCGATCGACACCGCCAGCTCGACGGCCAGCAGACCGAAGAGGGTGGTGAACTTGATGACCGGGTTGAGGGCCACCGAAGAGGTGTCCTTGAACGGGTCACCGACGGTGTCACCAACCACTGATGCGTCGTGCAACTCGGTGCCCTTGGCGTCCAGGTCGACCTCGACGATCTTCTTCGCGTTGTCCCAGGCGCCACCGGCGTTGGCCATGAAGATGGCTTGGTACAGGCCGAAGATGGCGATCGAGATGAGGTACCCGATGAAGAAGTACGGATCGACGAAGGCGAATCCCAGGGCCGCGAAGAACACACCCAGGAAGATGTTGAGCATGCCCTTCTGGGCGTACTCGGTGCAGATCTGGACGACCTTCTTGGAATCCTCGGTGGAAGCCTTCGTGGCGTTCTCGTCGAGCTGCATGTTGTTCTTGATGAACTCGACAGCTCGATAGGCGCCGGTCGTCACAGCCTGCATCGAGGCCCCGGAGAACCAGTAGATGATGGCGCCACCGGCGATCAGGCCGAGCAGGAACGGGGCGTGGGTCAAGCCGAGTTTGTTGACCTCAGCGGCATTCGACAGGCCATCGGTGAGCATCATGATGATCGAGAAAATCATCGTGGTGGCACCCACGACGGCAGTACCGATGAGAACCGGCTTGGCCGTTGCCTTGAATGTGTTGCCAGCGCCGTCCTGGGCCTCCAGGATGTGCTTGGCGACGTCCCACCTGGGTGCAAACCCGTACTGTTTCTCGATCTCGTCGGAGACGTTCGGGATCTCCTCGATAGTCGACAGCTCGTAGACACTCTGGGCGTTGTCAGTGACAGGACCGTAGGAGTCGACGGCGATCGTTACCGCGCCCATGCCGAGGAACCCGAAGGCCACCAGGCCGAAGGCGAAGACAGCCCACTTGACCTCGCTCATGGCGCCCATGTCGCCCAGGCCGGAACCGGTGCCGGAGACGAGGAAGGAGACACCCATGAGGGCAACGATGATGATGCCCAGCCAGAATCCGGAGAAGTTACCGGCAACCAGACCGGACAGGATGTCCAGAGAAGCACCACCTTCGCGAGCACTGGTGACGACCTCGCGGACGTGACGGGAGTTCGTCGAGGTGAATGCCTTGACCAGTTCCGGGATGAGGGCGCCGGCCAGGGTGCCGCAGGAGATGATGATGGACAGTTTCCACCACATCGTCCCGTCACCCATCGACCCGAGCATCCACCAGGTGGTGAGGACGGTCAGCAGGATCGACATGACCGAGGTGATCCAGACCAGGGAGCTCAGTGGCTTCTCGAAGTCCATCTCGGTGACCTTGCCGTAACGGGCCTTGGCGACCGCGTTGTTGATGAGGTACGAGACGAAGGATGCGATCAACATGACGACGCGGACCACGAAGATCCACACCAGCAGTTGAACCTGCTCGGTCTGGTCAGGCACAGCTCCCAGCACGAAGGTGATGAGGGCGACGCCGGTGACGCCATAGGTCTCGAATCCGTCGGCGGAGGGGCCCACCGAGTCCCCAGCGTTGTCGCCGGTGCAGTCAGCGATGACGCCGGGGTTGCGGGCATCGTCCTCCTTGATGTGGAAGGCGATCTTCATGAGGTCGGCGCCGACGTCAGCGATCTTGGTGAAGATACCGCCGGCGATGCGTAGGCAGGCCGCACCGAGGGATTCACCAATGGCGAATCCGATGAAGCAGGGGCCGGCGAGATCGCCGGGCAGCACCAGCATGATGAACAGCATGAGGGTCAGCTCGACGCTGATAAGGACCATGCCGATACTCATGCCCGAACGCATCGGGATGTCGAAGGTCTCCCAGGGGGAGCCACGCAGCGAGGCGTGGGCGGTACGGGAGTTGGCGAAGGTGTTGACACGAATGCCGTACCAGGCGACGCCGAAGGATCCCGCCATACCGATGAGGCTGAACAGCAGGATGATGAGCACTTTGGCGCCCATGTGCTCCAGGAACAGGAAGTACACGACGATGACCGCCGCGATGAAGGCCCACAGCAGCATGAGGAATTTGGCCTGCTGCTTGAGGTAGGTCTTACAGGTTTCGTAGATGAGCTCGGAAACCTCGTGCATCGCCTCGTGGACGGGCAATTTTTGCAACTTGGAGTACGTCACCAGACCGAACACCAAGCCGAAGAGGCAGATCACCAGTCCGATCCACAGCAGTGTGGTTCCGGAGACGTTTCCGACGTGCTCATTGAGAGGGGGCAGTTTGAGATTGGCCTCACCGCCACCTCCTCCCCTCGGTTCCCCGCCGCCTGAATCACATCCGGCTAGGGCGAGGGCGGTGAGAAGCACGGTCAGTGTCCCGCCAAGTACGCGTTTCATGGGGCAGATCCCCTTGTCCATCGTGTTCACGATCCTGTCTCTTCCCTGAGAACTCTCGTGCACCTGCGTCAGTGCAGGCGTTACCTTCAAGCGTATGACTTGTTGGTGGCATTGTCAGGAGCCGGGCTCAGGATGTGCAGAATGTCACCTTGTCAGACTGGTATCGCTCATGGGGACGGCGCGGCCCAGCGTGCCCCGGGATGGGGCAGCGTGCCAGGAGTATTGCCACAAGGAGGACGCGCGGTCTGGCATGCCCGGGTGAAGGTGGGAACCGGGTTCTCAGGCTGCTGACGTGGTCCGGACCGGGCCAGTGGTAGCGCGTATGACCAATTCCGGACGGACCAGCCGCTCTCCGATGCAGGCGGCATCACCGCGCACCAGACCGATGAGGGACTGCACCGCCATCGTCGAGATGAGTCCAACGTCCTGATGCAGACTCGTGAGCGGGGGATCGGTGTACCGCATCAGGGCTGAGTCATCGCTACCGATGACGGAGATGTCGCGGGGGACCGACAGGCCCTGTGCACGGACGGCCCGGATTGCTCCCAAGGCCATGAGGTCGGAGCCACAGATGATGGCGCTGACCCCGTGGTCGAGCAGGTCAACCGCGGCTCGAGCCCCTCCGTCAACGGAGAACACGGTGTTGCTGACGGCGACTCTGCCATGCCCGGCCAGACGACGATCCATGGCTGCTCGCAGGCTTTGTTCCTTGCGCTGCACGGTGACGTATCGACGCGGGCCCACCGCAAGGCCGATGTGTGTGTGCCCCAAATCGACGAGGTGGGCGACTGCCTGGTCCATGGCTGACGTGTCGTCGTCGCTGATCTGCGGGGTTGCCACACTAGGGGCGTACCCGTTGACGAGCACGAGGGGCAGCCCGATGTCGACCAGTTCCTGGTAGGTCGACATGTCCGCCGTGGTGTCGGCGTGAGATCCGCAAATGACGATGATCCCGGACACCTGACGCGACCTCAGCACCCGGATGTAGTCGTCCTCGCGCATGCCTCCGGGAGCCTGAGTGCACACTGCGGTGGCATAGCCCTCCTTGGACAGCAAGGTCTCGATGGCCTGGGCATGACTGGCGAAGACCGGGTTGGTGAGTTCGGGGACGATGAGCCCGACGAGACCGGTGGTAACGGGCTTGAGGTGGGTGGGGCGCTGATACCCCAGGACGTCGAGGGCGGTGAGCACACACTGCCGGGTGGAGTCCGAGACCCCGGCCTTGTCATTGAGCACCCGGGAGACGGTGGCCTGGCTGACACCTGCCTGGTCGGCGATCTCGGCAAGGGTTGGTCGGTTCATCTTTCCTCCTCCGGGCAGTGTGTCACGTCACTTCACTGCGCCACCGGTCAGGCCGGAGACGATGTACTTCTGCAGCCAGAGGAACAGCACCATCGGGGGAAGGGCGGCAAGGACGGCGCCGGCCGCGAAGACTCCCCAGTTCGAGCTGGTCTCGGTGGAGACGTACTGGTAAAGACCAATGGCCAGGGTCGAGGTGTGCGGGTCAGCACCAAGGACGACCGAGGCCACCACATACTCGGTGAATGAGGCGATGAAGCTCAGCAGACCAACGACCGCCAGAATCGGGGCCACCAGCGGCAAGATGAGAGTGAAGAAGATACGGGCGTGTCCGGCGCCGTCGACTCTGGCAGCCTCATCGAGGGACTGTGGCACGGTATTGAAGAATCCGTACATGAGGTACGTGTTCGCTCCCAGAGCTCCGCCCAGGTACACCATGATGAGGGCCAACCGCGATCCGATACCCAGGACAGGGTAGACGTCACCGAGCCAGGTGAGCAGGAGGAAAATGGCCACGACCGTCAGCAGCTGGGGGAACATCTGCACCAGCATGAGTGCCAACAGACCGCCACGACGTCCCTTGAAGCGCATTCGGGAAAAGCTGTAGGCGGCCAGGGCTCCCAGGAAGACCGTGGCGATCGCCGTGATCGCCGCGATGATGATGGTGTTGAGATACCACTGGCCGTACGGGCGCACGGGATCGCTCACGAGTTTGGTGTAGTTCGAGAAGTCAATCTTCGAGAACAGTTGGTTGGACCCGGTCAGGGTGCCGCTGGGCGACAGGGATGCCGACAGGACGTAGACCAGCGGGAAGGCCGCGAAGACGACAGCGATGATGCCGAGTAGATGACGCCACCACTGTGATTTGAGGCGCTTGGAGAACGGGGTAGGGCGGTTGGCTTCCTTGACGGCAGCAGACGGTGTTGCGGTGTTCATCAGTTGACCTCCTCAAGGGCCTTGGTCTGGCGGAACCCGAGCCAGGAGATCACGCCGACAATGATGAAGATGATGACGGAGAAGGCGCTGGCCAGACCGTAATCACGTCCGGCACCGGAGAAGGCGACCTTGTAGACCATCGAGATGAGGATGTCAGTAGCGCCGACATCGAGACTCGTGTCGGTGAAGCGTGGGCCACCGAGGGTCAGCATGTAGATGAGGACGAAGTTGTTGAAGTTGAAGGCGAAGGAGCTGATGAGTAGTGGTGCCAGCGGCACCATGAGCAGTGGCAGCTTGATCTTCGTGAAGGTCCGCCAGGTGCTCGCGCCGTCGATGCGAGAAGCTTCCAGGATGTCGTCCGGGATGGACTGGAGAGCGCCCGTCGACACGATGAACATGTAGGGGAAGCCGAGCCACAGGTTGACGATGAGGACGGCTGCCTTGGCGATCCAGGGATCTGTCAACCAGGGAATGGATGCTCCACCCAACAACACCTGGTTGATGAACCCGAACTCCTGGTTGAACATCCCCGACCACACCAAGGCCGACAAGAACCCTGGGAAGGCGTAGGGCAAGAGCATGAGGATCCGGTAAATCTTCTGGCCCTTCATGGACGTGTCGTTGAACAACAGGGCCAGGGCCAGGCCGAGGGCAAAGGTGGTGAACACCGACAGCACGGCAAAGGCGAAGGTCCACGCTGTCACTCGTAGGAACGGCCCGCGCACGTCGTGGTCGGTCAGGGCCCTCTTGAAGTTCTCGAACCCGACGGTGACCTTCCAACCGGGTTCCAACGCCTTGCCAGACTTCGAGACGAAGTTGCCATGGCCGTTGTCCTTGTAGACGGTGCCCTTCTTGTCGGTCATCGTCCCGGTGGTTTTGTCGTAGGTCATCGTCGAGGTGAACTCGAAAGCTTGAGAACCGGTGGTGGTGCGAATGAACCGTGCGGACGAGCCCTTCGAAACGGGTACCTGCAGTTTGGAAATGTCGTCACTGCGCTGGGAGACCTCAGAGAAGGAGAGGATGCGGTAACCAGGGGCTGTCTTGATGTTGCCCAAGGAGTTGAGCTCAGCCCCCTCGACAGGTTCTAGGGCTTGGGCGGAGGTGCCAGCCTGCACCTTGTTGGTCTTGGGGTCGATGACGATGAGGGCAAGTGTGCCGTTCTTGTCTGCAACGGCGGAGCTGTACGCCGGGGCATTTGGGACGCGCTCTTGGTTGTTGCGTTGGATGGCTGCGACAGCATCGTCGCGACTGCCGTTGTGGCCGTCGCCGTAGTTCGTGAAGCCCACGTAGATCGTGTAGGCCATCACGCCCACCGAGAAGATGAGCATGAAGATGAGGCCCGGAGCCAGGTACTTGGCCGGCAACAATCGGTTGGGCGGCAGGTAGATGAGGGTGATGATGACGGCGATGGCACCGATGCCGATGGCCATGACCGTGGATTGGTGGGCGATGGCGGTCAGGACGCCGTAGACGGCGATCGCGTCGAGGACGCCCAGAAGTGCAATCTTGATGATCCAGGCCCACAGCGACCCGGAGTACTTGCCGCTGGCTGCGGCGACACGCTTTTCCCGTGCCTCGTGGTCGATGCTTGACGATGGCGACATGATGTGGGGTTCTCCGGTTCAGCAGGTCATGTGAGAAAACGCAGTTATATGCGTTGGGGAGGTGGGGCGCACGACATAGTGCGCCCCGTCCACGGAAGCGACAATCAGCCCTTCTTGATCTTGTCGTTGATGGACTGTACGGCCTTGTCCCAGGTGGCCTTGGGATTAGAGGCCTTGCCGCTGATGATCTGGGCCTCGGCCACGCCCCAGTCGGCCCACACCGAGCCCATGGCGGGGATGTTCGGCATCGGGACGGACTTTTCGCCGACGGCGCCGAATGCGGCGACGTCCTTGTCAGACTTGGCAGTCTCAAAGGCCTTCTTGTTCGCGGGAGCACGGTTGCCGACCTTGAATAGCTCGGTCTGGACGTTCTCGTTGCCGAGGTATTCGACGAGGAACTTCTGGGTGGCGATCGGGTTCTTGGTCTTGGCGCTCATCCAGAATCCCTGGACGCCGACGAACGGCGTTGCGGGCTGGCCGCCGGCCGATGGAATCTCACTGATCTCGTAGCTGATGCCAGCCTTCTTGAAGGCGTCGAGGCTCCATGGGCCGGTGAGGATGAAAGCGGCTTCGCCCTTGCTGAACAGGTCCTTGGAGATGTCCTGGGAGATATTGAGGTTGAGGTTCTTGGCCTTGCCCTGGGCGGCCATCCAGGCGGCGAACTTCTCGCCGTTGGCCCCGCCCATGGCAACCTTGCTGGAGTTGAAGCCGTTGTCCTTGAGTTCAAAGACTGGGGCGTCGAAGGATGCCTGGAATGGGTACAGGTGGTACGGATCGGACTGCTTGGGATCAAGGCCAACAAGGAAGGGGTGCTTCGCGCCGGACTTCTTGCCCATCTCGATCATCTCGTCGAAGGTCTTCGGGGCCTCCTTGACGAGCTTGGTGTTACGAACCAGAGCAATGTTCTCGGTGGCGTATGGGACGCCGTAGATCTTGCCCTCGACGGTGAAGGCTTGAATGGCGACATCTTGGTAGGCAGAGGTGTCACCCAGTTCCAGCGGGGCGACGACGCCGTTGTGGACCATGCGTCCGGTGGCGTCGTGGGCGGTGATGGCGGCGTCGGGTCCCTTGCCGGTGGGGACCTGGGTGATGAAGTCGTCAGGGATCTTGGCGAAGTCCTTGACGGCGAGCTTGACGGTAACGCCGGTGTCCTTCTTGAACTGTTCGGCGACCTTGCGTAGGACGGGCTCACGGTTGGAATCGGTCCACACGAGAATCGAGCCAGCGGCTTCGGCTGGCGAGGATGCGGCACCGGAGGCTGAAGAGGTCGATGACGAGGGGGAATCCTCGCCGCCACATGCGGACAGGATGCCGACGGCAGCCGCACCGATGCTTCCTGCGAGTACTGAGCGACGGGTGATGTCTGACATGGGGGTCACACCTTTCGAGGCTGCTCGACGCTCGTCGTCGAGCGGGAAACTTGCGATGGGAGGCGGGGCTTTGCTGTCCTCTTGCAAGCAATGGTGAGTCTTGCAAAGACTTTCATCGGAGTCAAGAGGGGCTTGAGGATGTCTTGGCTGAGACGGTCAATGGGCGCTACAAGGTCCTCGACTGTCGCACGCGGAGGTGGAGGTCACCTGAAGTCACGATCACGACCTAGCTGTACTGGCCGGAGACGTTGATTGGGCTTTGCTGAATCAGCAAGAACAGTTGCCAGGACCTTGATGGGTGCGCGGTGATGGGTACCTGTCTACGAGAGATGCAGGTCATGCGTATTGGTGTCGGAGAACTTGTCCAAGCTGCTGTGGTCGGGGTGGGGGCAACCCTGGTAATGGACGCAGTAGCAGAGGTGCTTCGCCGTACGCGTGGCACCAGGTCATTGGACTACGCCCTGGTTGGTCGGTGGCTCGGGCACATGCCTGAAGGTGTCTTCCAGCACGACCCGATCATGGCGGCCGAGCCCGTCCCGTACGAGAAGGCTCTGGGTTGGGCGGCTCATTACGCCATCGGGACTGGCTTCGCCCTAGCGCTGGCTGTCGCCGATCCTGACTGGCTGAAACGACCGCGTTTCGTTCCCGCGGTGGCATGGGGGCTCGGCGCCGCGGCGGCGCCCTGTCTGCTCATGCAGCCCTGTTTCGGGATGGGCGTGGCCGCTTCACTGGCCAATCCATGCAGGATCGCAGTTCACGAAATGTATTATAACAATGGGTCCGGAAAGATGGTCTATGCAGGCCTGGTTAGAGGTTACTCGTGGTGGAAGCCGGGGACACAAAAACGATGCACCCACTACGCCACGCAATTGAGTGGAGTTCGCGCATGGAAAAGCTCAGTCGGATGGTAAAGAGAAGCTCGGCATGGTGGGGTGCTATCGTCGTGATCGTAGGGATGGCTACGGCGTGCACCTCGACCCCGAAGCCCGACGACCCGGCCTCATCACCGGTCGCGACCACATCATCAGCGGCACTGGCTATGTGCCGAGACCGGGGTCAGCTTGACCGCGCTCAAGAACTGACCACATCCAATGTTGCCCACATCAAGGGACACAAAGCCTGGGTGTGCTGGGTAACACCGTCAGGTCAAGCGGAGGAAGTCGTGCCACAAGGCCCTTACAGTGACGCCGATATGCGTGAGATCCGCAAGTCCGGAATCCTGGGCGACACACCCGTTCCCACTGACGCGGACTGCCACGTCGCGCCAGGCAAGGTGTACATACTGACTGACGATGGACAGGTGTGGTGGCATCGGATCGTGGAGTGCGGGGAGAACCTGAGCTGACAGGCCTTGGTGTGGTGTCGGTCGATGACCGCGACCGTGGCGCTGGCACGGCCTGGGACCTGGCACAGACGGGCCTTCAACTGCTGTCTGGCTGGGCCACGGTTCCAGCTGGTCACCTCCACGACCTGATCCCAGATCCGGCCCTTGTCCTTCTTCGAAGCGGCCTGGTAGGCCCGGGCATACTTCTTGGTGCTCACACCCCATCGTGGCCGACACTCACTTCACGGGGAAAAGTGTTTGAGGCATGGCCCCTGGCTACCCGGGGACTTTATGCGAGTCTCGTCGCGGTCTTGGTTGGTGTGTTCAAGTGCTACAATATAAACGGGACGCAGCGAGGCTTCTCATTGATACACGCGAATATAACAACTATTTCGGTTGCCTTGCGAACGATAGGACAGGTGGCGGCCATGAAAAAGAATTCATCGTTGGCCTTGGCGCTAGGTGGAGTTCTCTGCTGTGGTGCTCTTCAGGCGGGGGTATCCCAAGCTTTGCCAGAAAAGGAGGAGCTGGCTCCTGTCATCTGTGAGAGTCCTCGGTCTGAGAATGGGGATGCTTCCTGGGATGGTTCGTCTTCCAGGGAAGTCAATAACGCTGGTGATGAATTGGCGAGTATTTTTAGTGAGCATCGCGATGTGTGGGGCGGGGTCGAGTTTTGTCGTGACTATTCCGGTTTGAGGGTCTACATCAAGGATTCTTCGACTATTTCATTGGCTGATCCGGTTAAACGAAAGTACCCCACTGTTCCTATTTATTTTGTTGAGGTTCCGTTCTCGTCATTGGATCTGGAAGCAGCTCAAGATGAGGTTATGCGGAAGGATTCGTCGCCAAACATGTCCACTGCGTCTGATCCTGAAAGGGGAAGGGTTCTGGTCGAGACAAGCGCGGCGACAGGTGGTCTGAAACAGGTGAGTATTCCATCTGATTCGGCGGCTGGCTCACATGTCGTC
Source organism: Cutibacterium equinum (assembly GCF_028021195.1). Lineage (NCBI taxonomy): Bacteria > Bacillati > Actinomycetota > Actinomycetes > Propionibacteriales > Propionibacteriaceae > Cutibacterium > Cutibacterium equinum. Next base: position 1,538,212 of record NZ_CP115668.1, on the reverse strand, counting down.
GTCCCTGTGGTCTATGTGGGAAACAATATCGTGAATGAAAATGTGACCCGCTGAGCGGTGTTCGTGCGTGGAAGGGGTCGGTGAACTGGTCAGAAGGGTGGCCTTGATGTGAGCCTTGGCGGTTTGGGGTCGTCGGCTTGTCAGGGTGTGGCGGTCAGCGGGGCGAGACGATGACGGCGAGGTCATGCAGTTTGACACCATCACTCAGGCTGACGTCGACTCGATGAAGAAAGACCCCATCATGGCTGACGTCCCCGTCCCGACGGTGTCCAGCTGTGACGTCCCTCACGGTGCCGTGTACCTATTCCTCGAGGATGGCAGTATCCTTCAGCATCGGTTGGTCGTGTGTTCCTATCACGACGAGCAGTGATCTGCTCGTCAGTCGTGCTCGTGTCCCAGTCCCGCGTCAACGGAGCTGGGCCGCGTGTGGTGTCGGACTCAATCGTGCCGTCCCCGGTCGGTCGCGCCGGACGTTCGTCGCGGAGCTGGTGCCTACGTAGGGTCGCCTAACTTGCATCAGGGTTGCTTTAAGCAACAATGGAGTTGTGAAAAATTCGACCGACATCGATGTGGCCGCCACAGGTCGCGACGTCGTCGGCGAGCACAAGCAGGGGAGCGTGGATAACTCCACGAGAGATCGTGTGATGTCGTCCATCCTGCACAATGGCCCGTCGACGGCCAGCGAGCTGGGCGATCGTCTTGGACTGACAGCGGCGGCAGTCCGCCGTCATCTCAGTTCCCTCGTCGACGAGGGACTTGTTGACTCCCGTGAGAAGAGGGTTTTCGGGGCCCGCGGCAGGGGTCGTCCCTCCCGTGTCTTCTTCCTCACCGACCACGGGCGGGCCGATTACTACACCGCATACGACGACCTGGCGATCTCGGCCCTTCGGCAACTCGCCGACGCCGCAGGACCGTCGGCCCTCGACGCGGTGGCCAAGGCTCGAGTCGACGACATTGAGTCGCGCTACCGCACCCTGCGGGAGGAGCGTCCCGACGAAGTCCCGGCCCAGTTGCTGGCCGAGGCCCTGTCAGCAGACGGATATGTGGCCACCATCCAGCCAGCGGGTGCCGGGCAGCAGATCTGCCAACACAATTGCCCGGTCGCCGAGGTGGCCAAGGTCTTCCCACAGTTGTGCGAGGTCGAGACCCAGCTGTTCTCCGAACTCCTCGGGTCGCACGTCCAGCGGTTGGCGACGATCGCCCACGGTGACGGGGTGTGCACCACCCACGTTCCCGTTGACGTCGAGATCACCCGCCGAGCACTTTCCGAGCCATCCAAGCGTCCATCCATCCGAAAGGATCATTCATGACCCAGGTTGACACCCCCACAACCCTCCCGGGCACCGGGGCCAGCCAGGACGAACACCTGGCTGCCCTTAGCGGCTACAAATACGGCTGGCACGATTCGGACGCCTACGCAGCAGCCTCCCAGCGCGGGTTGTCCGAGGATGTCGTGCGCGGTATCTCGGCCATGAAGCATGAGCCGCAGTGGATGCTCGACATGCGTCTCAAAGCCCTCAAACTCTTCGAACGTAAGCCGATGCCGACCTGGGGTGTCGACATCAGCACGATCGACTTCGACCAGATCAAGTACTTCGTGCGTGCCCAGGAACGTCAGGCCCAGTCCTGGGAGGACCTGCCGGCCGACATCAAGAACACCTACGACCGCCTTGGCATCCCAGAGGCCGAGAAGGATCGTCTGGTCGCCGGCGTGGCCGCCCAGTACGAGTCCGAGGTCGTCTACCACAAGATCAACGAGGAGCTCGGCAAGCAGGGAGTCATCTTCCTCGACACCGACACCGCCCTCAAGGAGGAGCCGGAGCTCTTCCGCGAGCACTTCGCCAGCGCAGTCCCGCTCGGTGACAACAAGTTCTCCGCGCTGAACTCGGCGGTGTGGTCCGGTGGTTCCTTCATCTACGTCCCCAAGGGCGTCCACTGCACCATCCCGCTGCAGGCCTACTTCCGCATGAACACCGAAAACCTCGGCCAGTTCGAGCGGACCCTGATCATCGTCGACGAGGGTGCCTACGTGCACTACGTCGAGGGCTGCACCGCCCCGATCTACAAGTCGGACTCCCTACATGCCGCCGTCGTCGAGATCATCGTCAAGAAGAACGCTCGTTGCCGTTACACGACCATCCAGAACTGGTCGAACAACGTGTACAACCTCGTCACCCAGCGTGCCTACGTCGAGGAGGGCGGCACGATGGAGTGGATCGACGGCAACATCGGTTCCAAGGCCAACATGAAGTACCCGGCCTGCTACCTCATGGGTCCACATGCCAAGGGCGAGGCTCTCTCGGTGGCTTTCGCGGCCGAGGGTCAGCATCAGGACACTGGCGCCAAGATGGTCCACAACGCCCCGTACACCTCCTCGACGATCGTCTCCAAGTCGATCTCCCAGGGTGGCGGACGCTCTGCCTACCGCGGCCTCGTCGCCGTCGGCAAGGATGCTCACCACTCCTCCTCGGCAGTGCGCTGCGACGCCCTGCTGGTCGACGACATCTCCCGCTCGGATACCTACCCCTACAACGACATCCGTACCGACGAGGTGTCCATGGCCCACGAGGCCACCGTCTCCAAGGTCAGCGAGGACCAGCTGTTCTACCTCATGCAGCGTGGTCTCACCGAGGAAGAGGCCATGGCCATGATCGTGCGCGGATTCATCGAGCCGATCGCCAAGGAGCTGCCGATGGAGTACGCCCTGGAGCTCAACCGGCTCATCGAGCTGCAGATGGAGGGTGCGGTCGGCTGATCCGACCCTGCCCCGACGAACCACACTTTTCCAGAAAGAGAGACACCGCGTTGAGCGCACCAGCCGCTGCGCCCCACAAGGGCCACAACGTCACCATCGAGAATGACGTCGAATCCCATCTGCATCCCACCCCGTCGTGGGTCGTCGACGATCACCCCATGCCCACCGGACGTGAGGAGATCTGGCGATTCACCCCGATCAAGACCTTCACCCCGATCCTCTCCGAGCTTGCCGGCGAGTCGAGCCAGGAGGCCAGCGCCATCGACGTCGATGTCAAGGGGACTGACGGCATCACCGTCACCGACCTGGCCACCAGCGACCTGAAGGGCCTGGCCGAGACCCCGCAGGATCGTCTGTCGGCCCTCGCCGCAGCCGACCCGCAGGCCGTCAACCGCCGTCTGGTCATCCCGGCCGAGGCCGAACTCGCGGCCCCGGCCGAGATCACCATCACTGGTCACACCGACACGATCTCCTGCCACCAGAACGTGGTCGTCGAGATCGGCAATCATGCTCAGGCCACCGTCATCGTGCGTCACCGTGGCGTGGCTCACCTCGGTGAGAATTGGACCTTCCGTATCGGCGACGGCGCCCAGGTGACCGTCGTCTTCGTCCAGGAGTGGGACGACACCGCCATCCACGGCGCCCAGATCTCCTTCGAGATCGGTCGTGACGCCACCGTCCGCACCGCTCAGGCCAGCTTCGGTGGCAAGGCCGTGCGCATTTCCCAGACGGCCTCCTATAACGGCCCGGGCGGCAACCTGACCCAGCTCGGCGCATACTTCGCCGACGCCGGACAGCACATCGAGCACCGCCTGTTCGTCGACCACAATGCCCCCAGCACCGAGTCCCACGTGGACTTCCGCGGCTGCCTGCAGGGCAAGGACGCGCACTCGGTGTGGATCGGTGACGTCCTCATCCGCCCGGTGGCCAAGGACATCGAGACCTACGAGTCCAACAAGAACCTCGTCCTCACCGAGGGCTGCCGTGCCGACGCCGTGCCGAACCTGGAGATCCAGACCGGCGACATCCGTGGCGCCGGACACTCCGCCTCCACCGGACGTTTCGACGCCGAGCAGCTGTTCTACCTGCAGTCGCGTGGTGTCGAGGAGGCCGAGGCCCGTCGCCTCGTAGTGCACGGATTCTTCACTGACATCGTCCGCAAGATCGGCGTGCCCGAGATCTCCGAGGAGCTCGTCGCCCGGATCGAGGCTGAGCTCGTCGAAAGCCTGGGCGCCTCCACCCCGCTGGAGGAGGACTGATGTCCGTCGTCACCAGTCTCTCGGCCCTCGAGGAGGACTCCCCGCAGGAGTTCGATGTCGACGGCACCGAGATCGTCCTGGTCCGCACCGAGGGTGAGGTCCACGCCATCGGAGCCATCTGCACCCACGCTCAGGTGCCGATGGTGGACGGTGACGTCGAGGACTGCGGCCTCGAGTGCTACATGCACGGGTCCGTCTTCGACCTGCGCACCGGCGAACCCCGCAGCCTTCCGGCCACCGAGCCGCTTCCCGTCTATCCCGTAACCATCGACGGCGACGACGTCCTTGTCGACGTCGCCAATCCCATCACCAAGGAGTCCTGAATCACCATGGCAACCCTGCAGATCAATGACCTTCACGTCGACGTCGAGACCGAGGCCGGTCCCAAGCAGATCCTCAAGGGAGTCGACCTGACCATCAACTCCGGAGAGGTCCACGCCATCATGGGCCCCAACGGTTCCGGTAAGTCGACCCTGGCTTACACCCTCGCCGGTCACCCCAAGTACACCGTCACCGGTGGTTCCGTCACTCTCGATGGCGAGGACCTGTTGGCCATGACCGTCGACGAACGTGCCCGCGCCGGTCTGTTCCTGTCGATGCAGTACCCCGTCGAGGTGCCCGGCGTCTCCGTCGCCAACTTCCTGCGCACCGCCCGCACCGCCATCGACGGCCAGGCCCCGAAGCTGCGCACCTGGGTCAAGGAGGTCAACGAGGCCTTGACCCGTCAGGAACTCGACCTCGACTTCGCCGAGCGTTCCGTCAACGAGGGATTCTCCGGCGGCGAGAAGAAGCGCTCCGAAATGGCCCAGCTCGAGCTGCTCCACCCGAAGTTCGCCATCCTCGACGAGACCGACTCCGGCCTGGACATTGACGCCCTCAAGGTCGTCGCCAACACCGTCAACCGGTACATGACCGACCCGGAGCACGGACTCATGCTCATCACCCACTACACCCGCATCCTGCGTTACGTGAAGCCCACCCAGGTGCACGTCTACGTCGATGGCCGGGTGGCCGCCACCGGTGGTCCCGAGCTGGGCGAGGAGCTCGAGGCCGAGGGCTACGAGAAGTACGTGTCTGCCGCGAAGGCCAACGCCTGATCATGAGCTACGACGTCGAGAAGATCAGGAAGGATTTCCCCATCCTGTCCACCAGGGTGGGGGAGTACCCGCTGACGTACCTCGACTCGGCCAACACGTCCCAGAAACCGCAGGTCGTCATCGACGCCCTGACTGAGCACTACGCCCGTCACAACGCCAACGTTGCCAGGGCCATGCACCAGCTCGGGTTGGAGTCCACCCAGGCATATGAGGGCGGGCGCGATCGCATCGCGCGGTTCATCGGGGCGTCTCGTCGCGAGGAAGTGGTGGCCCTGTCGAATGCCTCCGAGGCCCTCAACCTGTGTGCCTACACCTTGGGTGAGCGTCTTGGACCCGGCGACGAGGTCGTCATCTCGGTCATGGAGCACCACTCCAACCTCGTGCCTTGGCAGCTGGTCTGCCAGCGCACCGGGGCCACGTTGCGGTGGTACGACATCACCGACGACGGTCGTCTCGACCTGGACAAGGCCGAGGCGGAGGGACTCATCAACGAGCACACCAAGGTCGTGTCCCTGACACTGGCCTCCAATGTGCTGGGCACGATCAACCCGATCGAGAAGATCGCTGACCAGGCCCATGCTGTGGGGGCTGTCATGGTGGTTGACGCATCCCAGGCCGTCCCGCAGATGCCTGTCGACGTGTCTGCCCTGGGAGCTGATCTGGTGGCCTTCACCGGTCACAAGATGTGCGGCCCGACCGGGATCGGCATCCTGTGGGGACGCTATGACCTCCTTGCCGAGCTGCCCCCCTTCCTGGGCGGCGGCGAGATGATCGAGATCGTGCACATGGAGGGATCGACCTATGCCGAGCCCCCGCACCGCTTCGAGGCCGGCACTCCGCCGATCGCTCAGCTCGCCGCTCTTGGAGTGGCCGCCGATTACCTGGATGGCATCGGTATGGAGGACATCGCCGAGCACGAGCACGAGCTCGCCGCCCGGATGCTGGATGGCCTGCAGTCGCTCAAGGGGGTGCGCATCCTCGGACCGATCGACGCCACCGCCCGTACCGGCACGGTGTCCTTCACCGTTGCGGGAGTGCATCCGCACGATGCCATGAGCCTCATGGACGGTCGCGGGGTCGCGGTGCGTGGTGGACACCATTGCGCCAGGCCGTTGCACGAGAGGCTGGGAATACAGTCGTCCCTTCGTGCGTCGTCATACCTGTACTCCACTACCGACGAGGTCGATCGCCTCATCGAGTCCGTCGAGTACGCCCGGAACTTCTTCGCCGGAGGTGTGGCATGAACGTCGAGGAGATGTACCAACAGATCATCCTGGATCACTACCGGGAGAAACATCACAGCGGTCTGCGCGAGGACTACGACGCCGAGGTGACCCAGGTCAATCCGTCCTGTGGTGACGAGCTGCTGCTGCGAGTCCACCTGGACGGCGACGTCATCACCGACGTGTCCTATGACGCCGTGGGGTGCTCCATCTCCCAGGCGTCGACCTCGGTCATGACCGATCTCGTCATTGGCAAGACCATCGACGAGGCCCAGGAGCTCTACCACGGTTTCCGCGAGATGATGCGCTCTCGCGGCACCATCGAGCTCGACGAGGACACCTACGAGGACGCCATCGCCTTCGAGGGAGTTGCCAAGCTCATGGCGCGAGTCAAGTGCGCGATGCTCGGCTGGTCGGCTCTGGAGGACGGTTTGCTCAAGGTGACTGAGGACTCCCCGGCGAAGATTTCGGCCGATGCCGACACCGACACTGACAACCACGACACGAAGGAGGAGGGCTGATGAGCGAGGAGAACGCCGTGCCCGCCCAGGACGTGACGCTGACGGCCATGCCGACCGTCGATGACGTCATTGAGGCGATGAAGGATGTCATCGACCCCGAACTCATGGTCAATGTCGTTGACCTTGGCTTGGTTTACGGGGTCAATATCGACGACGAGGGCAATGTCACCATCGACATGACGCTGACCAGCCCCACCTGCCCGCTGACCGATCGTCTGGAGTACGACACCCAGACGGTGCTCGAGGGAATCGTCACGTCTGTGACGATCAACTGGGTGTGGCTGCCGCCGTGGGGTCTGGAGCGCATCACCGACGACGGCCGAGCACAGCTCCAGGCGATCGGCTTCAACGTCTGAGTCGTGTTGCGTGGGATGGACGCCGGGCCCGGGGTCAGGATTTCCTGAGCCCGGGCCTTCTGTTTGTCCGTCCGCTATACCTGTCCCGTCCCCACCACACCTGCGCCGCCACACCGTCCCCACCACACCTGCGCCAGTTGTGTCTCACCTGCGCCAGAAAATCTGGCGCAGGTGAGACACAACTGGCGCAGCTAGGAGAAAGGGGAGGAGGGGCCGGGATAATCCTCAGCCCCTCCCGGTCATGTCGTCAGATACTGGCCGCCACCTCGTAGGCGTCCCAGATCGCGTACATGATGTTGGCGGGCTTGCGGGCGTCACCGATGATGTTGAACGGCAACCCGGTCGCCTCGACAGCACCACGTAGGTCCTGCTCGGGCAGGTAGCCGATGGCGGTGACGATCGAATCGGCTGGCAGTTCCTGCTCGCGGCCGTCGACCTCGACCATCAGTCCCCTCGGCGTGGTGTGCAGGGCCTTGGCATCAGCCATCACCTCGACGCCACGGAAAGGAACCAGGCGACGCAGCATGTCCTCGTTGGCAGCGCACAACGGGGCATTTCGGGTGAGGATGTCGGGTTCGGCCTCGACGATGGTCACTTCGGCCTCGGCTTCCCGCATCGCCAGAGCCAGTTCGCAGCCCGTCAGGCCGCCGCCGATGATGACGATCTTCGTGCCCAGCGAGTCTCGGTTGAGCAGGGCGTCGGTGGCGTCGATGATCTTGGCGTCATCACCCAGATCGAGACGACGTGGCGTCGACCCGGTGGCCAGGATGATGTGATCGGCCCCGAAGGCGGAGATGAGGTCGGAAGTTGCCGGGGTGTTGAGACGGATCTCCACCCCCAGCTCGTCCAAGGTCGTGCGGTACCAGTCGAGCAGGGCCAGGTCGTCCTCCTTGAAGGAGGGCTGGCCACCAGCCAGGACGACACCTCCGATGTGATCGCTGGCCTCGACGATGACGGCCTCGTGGCCACGCTCGCTGAGGACTCGCGCCGCTTCCATGCCGGCCAGACCAGCACCGATGACGAGAACCCGCTTGGCGTGGTGGGGCAGCACCGGGCGCAGATGGGTGTCGGCCTCGCGTCCGGTCTCCGGGTTGACCGAGCAGTTGAGCACGGTGTACTTGCCGAGACGACCCAGGCATCCCTCTTGACACGAGATGCAGGGACGCACCCGTTCCGGATGGTCGGTCTGCAACTTGATGACGATGTCCGGGTCCGCCAGGGTCGGGCGAGCCAAGGACACCATGTCGACGATCCCGTCGGCGACCGCGTTGGCAGCAAGGTCAGGGTCATCCATCCGTCCTGCGACGATGAGCGGTATGTCCGGCAGCGCCTCCTTGAGATCGGAGGCGTACGGCAGGTACAGCCCCTTTGCCTGGTACATCGGCGGGTGGTTCCAGAACCAGGAGTCGTAGCAGCCCACATCGATGTCGAGTGCCTCGTAGCCATAGGAGTGCAGCAGGCGAGCGGCCTCGATGCCTTCGGGCATGTCACGGCCGACCTCCTCGAACTCCTCATCGGGAAGGCCACCAACGTTCCAGTCCTTCATCATCGATTTCGGCGAGAACCGGATCTGGACCGGGAAGTCATCTCCGACGGTCTCGTGGATGGCCTCGACGATCTCGCGGGGGAACCGCAGCCTGTTCTCCAGCGAACCGCCATACTCGTCGCTGCGATGGTTGAACTTCTCGATGGCGAACTGGTCAAGGAGGTAGCCCTCATGACATGCGTGCACCTGGATGCCGTCGAAACCGGCCTCATAGGCCACCTTCGCGGCGATCCGGAACTGGGTGACGATCTGATGGATCTCGTCCTTGGTGATCTCGCGGCAGGTGATCGCCGGATTCCACATGTAGGGGATTTCCGAGGGAGCTGCTGGCCTCTCACCAGGACGCAGGACCACGGGCATGATGACGCGTCCGAAACCAGCACCGACCTGAAGAACGATGCGGGAGTCATGGGCATGAACCCGCTCGGTCAGTTCTCGCGACGTTCGTAGGAAGCAGGCAGGAGACAGCGTCGGGTTGGGCAGGGTACCGCCCGGCAGATGCTCGACCGGGTTCGTCACCTGGCAGACGCCGGTGATGATGAGGCCGATACCGCCGGCAGCACGCCGCACGTAGTAGTCGATTCCACGTTGGTTCCACCCGCCTTCAGCAGTGGACATGCCCAGTGGGCCCATGGGACCCATGGCGTAGCGGTTCTTGACGTGGATGGAGCCGATCGTCGTCGGCTCGAACAGAATTCGATGGATCTCGCTCACAACAACCTCCCCCGGCCAGCGTCATCGGTGACGCGATATGGATGCCGTGTGCGTCCCCATTGTATTCGCTGAACGCGAACGGGGTGGGCGAATCCGGTGAAAATGCTGCGTCGGGGGGCTGTTGGTCAGGTTGGACGACCCGACGGATCAGCCCTCACCCCAGGTCATCGGTGGAGAAGGTGTCGCACTTGGCTGGGTCGCCGGTGTCGAAGCCGCGCTGGGCCCAGTGAACTCGCATTTCAGAGGAGCCGTGGGTCCACTTGTCGGGCTGCACTCCGCCACTGGACTGACGCTGGATGTGGTCGTCACCCACGGCTCGGGCCGCCTCGACGACCTTGGCGAGGTCGTCACGAGTGACATTGTCGATGACGTCATCCTTGTTCTTCGCGGTCCACTTGAGATAGGTGCCGGCGTAGCAGTCAGCCTGCAACTCCAGGCGCACTGACGCCGACTTGGGGCCAGTCTGGTTTCCCGACGCGTGCGCCTTGGCCAAGGTGCCCAGCAAATCCTGGGCGTGGTGACCGTACTCGTGGGCCATGATGTAGGCCTCGGCGGCAGTGGAGGACTGAGTGCCCAGCTGCTGCAACAGTGTGCCGAGGAAGTCCGTGTCCAGGTAGACCATCTTGTCCGGCGGGCAGTAGAACGGCCCGGTCTGAGCATCGGCGTACCCACACCCGGTGCGCGCCGACCCGCTGAACGGGGTCGTCTTGGCCTTGGTGTAGCCGTCGATCTGGGTGTCCCAGTACTGGTTGATGCTGGTGGCATAGGCTGCCCATCGGCAGTTGGGATCCCTCTTGACGTCAGCTCCGGTGCGGCAGTGCGAGACTGCGGCCGTGGAGTTGGCTGGGGCGGTTTGTGGCTCATCGCTGCCGCCGAGCAGATCGCCAGGGTTGACGCCCAGCAACACCGCGATGAGCAGGACGACGACCCCGGCCCCTCCTCCGATGGCGATACGTCCGCCACCACCACCGCCACGGGGCGAGCCAATGGAACCCGGATCAATACCTGCGTCGTCCTTGAAGTCCATGACAATCCTTTTCAGACGGCGAACCAGACGATGACCCCAGCGATGACCAGCACGGCCGGAATGATGATGGCCAACAGGTGCCACCACCGTTTCTCCAACCAGATCTGCGTCAGGACGCCAATGATGAGCCCAAGAACGCTCAGGGCGGCCACCGAGGACCAGTAGGTGACGGGTTCACCACGCTGGCACACACCTGCAGCCTGGTCGCACAACGACCACCACGCGAGGTATCCGAAAATCCCCAATCCGAGCACGGCGACGACAACGCCGGAGATGACGAGGATCACGTATCGGCGCCACGAGCGGGAGATGGCTTCCAGGTCGTCATCATCGTCTGGTGCTGCTCGGCGTGGCGTACTCATGCCTGACATTCTGTCAATATGTGACCCATGATGTCTCCTTTCACGTGGCTAGGCGGGTCCAACCGCATCCGGGAAAAACCTGGACAAGGGGTTGTCACCCTTCATCACGATCACGCCACGCGGATGGACGTCGCCACCCTCTACCGGTGTCTGTGGCTGCGCAGCGCAGTGTTCAACGGCGACCAACAGTGCACGGAACCCGACCTGGACGGACGCGAACTCGAACCCACCACTGTCCTGGTGTGGGCCGCAATCGATGGCCATCCAGTCGGAACCCTGCGCATCCTTGACGACGACGACCACATCACGATCGGCCGAGTCGTCGTCGACGCCGACCACCGCGGCCTCCACATCGGCCGACGCATGATGGGCCTGGCCCTTGATCTGGTGCGCGCTGACGGCAGACAGATCACCCTGCACGCTCAATCCCACCTGGAGAGCTGGTACGGCGATTGTGGTTTCGTCGTGACCGGCCCGCACTTCGACGAGGCGGGTATCGATCACGTCCCCATGACCTTGAGACGCTGATCCTTCCGGGCTCTTCATTTGGTCCTTGTCGTCACAGCGGGGGAAGATGGGCCGGTGCTGCAGGTCAAGGATGTGGAGGTGCGGGTCGGAGCCAGGCTCCTGCTCAATCCGGTGAGTTTTCAGGTGACGGCCGGGGACAAGATCGGCCTGGTGGGTCGAAACGGTGCCGGCAAGACCACCCTGACGCGCATCCTGGCCGGCGAGGGACTACCGGCCGCAGGTTCGGTGAAGCGAACCGGGGAACTCGGCTATCTACCTCAGGACCCCCGCGATCCTGACATGGAGACCATCGCTCGAGCACGAATCCTGTCGGCTCGTGGCCTAGACCACATGCTCGAGCGCATGCGTATCCTGGAAGATCAAATGGCCCACGGCTCCGACGAGGAACGGGCCGTCGCGATGGACAAGTACTCCAAGGCCGAGGACCGTCTCATCGCTGCAGGCGGTTATGGGGCCTCTGCCGAGGCCGCCCGGATCGCGTCGAACCTGGGTCTCGACGATCGTGTGCTGTCCCAGCCCCTCAAGAATCTTTCCGGTGGTCAACGTCGTCGAGTCGAGCTGGCGCGCATCCTGTTCTCCGGGGCCGACACCCTCCTGCTCGACGAGCCGACTAACCACCTGGACGCCGACTCCATCGTCTGGTTGCGCAGTTTCCTGCAGTCCTACTCGGGCGGGGTTCTCATGATCTCCCACGACACCGGGCTGGTGGAGGCCACCGTCAACAAGGTCTTTCACCTGGATGCCAACCGCGCCACCCTCGACATCTACTCCATGGGGTGGAAGCTCTACCTCGAACAGCGAGCTGCTGACGAGAAGCGTCGTCACAAGGAGCGGATCAACGCCGAGCGTAAGGCTGCTGCCCTGCAGGCCCAGGCTGACAAGCTCCATGCCAAGGCGACGAAGGCTGTTGCCGCCCAGCAGATGGCCCGACGCGCCGAGAAGCTGCTCTCCGGGGTCGAGGGGGAGAGGGCTGCCGACAAGGTGGCCGTCATCCGTTTCCCCGACCCGGCCCCGTGTGGCAAGACGCCACTGATGGCCCGCAACCTCACCAAGACCTACGGTTCCCTGGAAGTCTTCACCGGAGTGGACCTGGCCATCGACCGAGGATCCCAGGTCGTCGTCCTGGGACTCAACGGTGCTGGTAAGACCACCCTGCTACGGATTCTGGCAGGCAAGGAGACCCCCGACACCGGCGAGGTCATCGCCGGTCATGGTCTCAAGCTGGGGTATTTCGCCCAGGAGCATGACCTGCTGGACATGGATCGCACCGTGCTGGAGAACATGGCCAGCGCAGCAGCTGACCTCAACGAGACCGAGATGCGCAAGGTGCTGGGATCATTCCTGTTCACCGGTGACGACGTCCACAAGCCGGCCGGGGTGCTCTCCGGCGGTGAGAAGACCCGTCTGGCCCTGGCCACCCTCGTCGTCTCCTCGGCCAATGTGCTGCTGCTTGACGAGCCGACCAACAACCTCGACCCGGCCAGCCGGGAACAGGTCCTCGACGCCATCGGCAACTTCGGTGGAGCGATCGTTCTCGTCACTCACGACGAGGGAGCCGTCCACGCTCTCGACCCGGACCGGGTGCTCGTGCTGCCCGACGGCACCGAGGACATGTGGAGCGCTGACTACGCTGAGCTCATCAGTTTGGCTTGATATTGCCGTCGTGATGGTCGTGACATGCCGTAGCATGAGGGCGCACAAGACGTTGTCAAGGAGGGCTGATGGTCACACGTGCGCCCAGACTGGTTGGTCAGGCCAGGCAGGCGATGGCCGAGGAACTGGCGGGTCGCTACAACGAAGGTGCGTCCATTCGGTCCTTGGCACGCGAGTCCGGACGATCCTACGGGCTGGTGCAGAGACTTTTACAGGAAGCCGGGGTGCAGTTCCGTCCTCGTGGTGGCGCCGACCCGGCATCCCCTCAGACCAAGGCCGAGCGTGAGACCGTCGAGCAGGAATCACCCGTTGAGGCCACACTGAAGACGTCGGCGACGAGTGATCAGCAGGACAAGGCCGCCGAATCGGCCCAGGACCACGCAGGAGATCAGCCCGACGTCGAGGCCCTTCGCCTGGCCATTGAAACCGCCGTCGCCCGTGCCGAGAAGGCGGACCGCAAGGCACGCAAGGCAGAGAAGGCACTGCGCAAACTGCGTCGCAAGGGAGCCAAGAAGTCGCGTCGCAAGGAAGCCAAGGCGACCCTCGACAAGCACCGGGCCAAAGCTGAGAAGGCCGATCGCAAGGTGCGTAAGGCTCGTCGTCGCCTCGACGAGGCCGAGCACGCCGCTGAGCCTCGTCAGTTCTGAGAGCTGTTCACACCGACCGCGATGACCGCGGGATCAGGGTGGTGATCTCCACCGCCGAGGTGACCTCCACCCCATCCACATGAACGTCTCGGACATGGTGGGCGCTGGGCCCCATGGCAACGGCGTCCGAGGCTGTCGGCCCATCGAGGTCCACGACGGTGCGGACTTCCTCATGTCCGGCAATCTCGAACCGTGATTCCAGACCTGCCACGAGTTCGTCATGCTTGTGGGGCTGAATCCCGATCATCCCGGTCATCTCGCGTAACTGGTGCAGATGGTCGGGCAGGGGAGTGACGACGACGAGGCGGCCATCAGGGCGCAGAATACGGGCGAACTCGTCGCGGTTGCGTGGGGCGAACACGCACAACACAGCATCCATGCACTCGGTGCGGATCGGCAAACCGGCCCAGGTGTCGGCGACAACAGCCGCCATCCGAGGGTGGACCCGCGCCGCCTTGCGGATGGCGGCTGACGACACATCGGTGGCCAGACCGTGGGCATTCGCGTGAGCTTCGAGAACCTGTGCCAGATGGTGTCCTGTCCCGGCCCCGACCTCGACGATATTCCCGCAGTCGGCGAGGCTCTCGGCCAGGCGAAGGTCGAGGTCACTGAAGAGGCCGGCGTCGAGGACCCGCTGACGTGACGCGACCATCGCGGGGGTGTCAGCATTCGCCCCGGCCGGGGAGGTCGTCATCGTCACATAGCCCTGCTTGGCGATGTCGAGACAATGACCCTGTGGGCAGCGCAGGGAGCGCCCGTCGAGGTCCATGGGTTCTTCGTGGCCACGGCGTTGGCAGGTTGGGCAGACCAGCCACGGCAAGGCCAGGGACAAGGTTGGAGTCACGTGGCGCTCGTCCTCGCATCGGTGGTCTGAGACTCCTTGGGAGACGCGCTGCTGTCCGGCTCGTCGATGGTCTCGGTCGGTGTGCTGGACCGGTTGGCCTTGGCTCGGCGTTTCTGACGATCCTTGACGTCACCGCGAATGAGTACGAACAGCCCGATCAGAGCAATGGCGGTGAAACAGAACCATTGGATGGCATAGGACAGATGCGGGCCTTCATCGAGGTGCGGTAGTTCCTCGGGGACCAGGCCGGTCTGGGCCGGGACCATCGAGGTGGCCGAGATGTAGCCGTTGACATACGTGATCCCCTGTGCCTTGCCGATGGCCTCGGAGTTGATGAGCCGGACCTTGCCCTGCACTGGGTCGGTGGCGGTGGCCTTGCCATGTTCATTGCCCTTGACCCGTCCGGTGACGGTCACGGTTCCAGAAGGTGGCGGCGGCAAGGCCTGGTCGTCGCCGTTGCGCGAAGATCGTTTGAGAAAACCGCGATCAATGAGAACGTGCTGGCCATCCTCGGTGACGATGGGGGTGAGGACCTCGGACCCGTCGTCGTCGCTATTGCTGCGATAACGCACCTGAAGCTCGTGAGCGGTGTCGAAAGAACCCGTGATGGTGACCGGCCGCCATTGTTCCTGCGAGGTCACCGGATGTTCACCCATGAGAGTCGACCACTCCACGGGTGGTTTGTTCTCGTTGGTGCGGATGATCTCATTGGTCTCACGGCGGCCCGACAGTCGGTGCAGCTGCCATTCACCGAGCCGGACCATGACCAGGCCCAGCACCATGACCAGGAGAGTCATAGCCACCCACCGAACCCACAGCTTCTTCACGCCCTCGAGCCTAATTGGTCGGTCCACATCCGTGGCCCCGCGGCAAGTCCTGGGCGTGTGACCCATGCCCAGGAATCACTCCTCGTCGACCTCGCCCTGGATTGTCACGGCCGGCCCCAACTCGCAGCGGGTCTGGTCAGCGTGCTGGGACGGCAGGGTGTCGGTGGTACGCCGGTCCGCTGCATTGCCCAGCACGACGGCGATGGCAGGGATGACGGCCGCTCCCAGCAGGAAGCTCCACCGCCAAGGGCTCGGGGTGATGACGAGCCCGATGAAGCACAAGGTCCGCACCAGCATTGACCACAGGTAGCGCCGCTGCCGCATCTCGAGGTCTTCACTGGCAGACCTCTTGGCAGACGTGATGGAGTGCCGGGAGCCACGGTGCCGCCGATGCCTCCGACCATGCGCTGCGTCACTCACCCGTCCAGCCTAGGTCCGCGACGCCGATGAGGTTGAATCCTTCCAGTTCTTGGTGGTGGCGTGCGATAGGTTCATCCCATGAGTCCAGACACCTCGGGGCGCGTCGCCCTTGTCACCGGTGGATCGCGCGGTATCGGTGCCGCGATCGCCGCAGATCTGCACGCACAGGGTTATCGAGTGGCCGCCACGAGCCGTTCGGCCACCGCACCTGAGGGGGTGTTGCCGGTCGCCTGCGACGTCACCGACGCCGATTCGGTCGACGCGGCATTCGCTCAGGTGGAACAGGAGCTCGGTCCCGTCGAGGTGCTTGTTGCCAACGCCGGTATTACGCGCGACGGGCTGCTTGCCCGCATGAAGGAGGAGGACTTCACCGACGTCCTCGACACCAACCTCACTGGTGCCTACCGCGTCATTCGTCGTGCTGCCAGGTCCATGACCCGGGCCCGGTTCGGACGTATCGTCCTGACCTCCTCGGTGGTCGGCCTGCTCGGCTCCGCTGGCCAGGTCAACTACGCCGCCTCGAAGGCCGGCATGGTCGGTATGGCCCGGTCCGTGACCCGCGAGCTCGGTTCCCGTGGCATCACCTGCAACCTCGTCGCTCCCGGTTTCATTTCCACCGACATGACTGACGACCTGCCGGAGAAGGTCGTCGAGGGCTACCTGGAGCGCATTCCGGCCAAGCGGCTGGGGACGGTTGACGACGTCGTCGCCGCCGTTCGCTTCCTGGTCTCCGACTCGGCCGGCTACATTTCCGGTGCCGTGGTCCCCGTTGACGGCGGACTCGGCATGGGCCACTGACATCACCTACATCCCCAACGACCGGAAGGACATCACCATGGGACTTCTTGAAGGACGCACCATCCTCGTCACCGGCGTGACGATGCACACCTCGATCGCGTTCAAGGCGGCTCAGATCGCCCAGGAGCAGGGCGCGCGGGTCATCGTCTCCAACCTGCCACGGGCCGTCGGAGTGACTCGTCGCGCGGTGCGCAAGCTCGACCCAGTGCCCGAGGTGCTGGAGCTCGATGTCACCGACGCCGACCAACTCGCAGCCCTGCCGCAGCAACTGCGTGATCTCGGGGTGGACAAGCTCGACGGACTCGTCCACGCCATCGCCTTCGCCAACCCGAAGACGGCCCTGGGCGGTAAGTTCCTCGAGACCGAGTGGGAGGACGTCTCGGTGGCCGTTCACACTTCCACCTATTCCTATGTCTCCCTCGTCACCGCCCTCGACGGCATGCTCGCAGACAACGCCTCGGTTGTCGGTCTGACCTTCGACGCCACCGTCTCGTGGCCTTTCTACGACTGGATGGGCGTCGCCAAGGCTGGGCTGGAGTCGGCCAACCGCTACCTGGCCCGTTACATGGGTCCCAAGGGCGTCCGCTGCAACCTCGTGGCGGCCGGCCCGCTGGACACCATGGCCAAGACGGCCATTCCTGGTGCTGACGCCTTCAACGACCTGTGGGGGGAGCGTGCCCCGCTCGGTTGGGACACCAAGGACACCACCGCGGCTGCCAAGGGGATCGTTGCCCTGCTGTCTGACTGGTTCCCCGCCACCACCGGCGAGATGATCCACGTCGACGGCGGCATGGGTTCGACTGGAGCCTGATCAGGTCAGCGGCCACGATGTGGCTGCCGTGATGGCCTGGGAAGCGGCGTTGCGTAATGTGCGCAGCGCCGCTTCTCTGGTGTGAGCGCTGTGGGCCGTGATCATGTGGTGGGTTGACGCCAGCCCGGCGTCACATGCTGTCAGCACAGTCCAGGCAGAGTCGAGGAGTCGCTGGTCGGCGGGACGGTGACCGGTCAGATGAGGGGCAGTGATCTCGGGACGTTCCCCAGCGACCATGCCCAGATCGCTGAGCTGGGCTGCTGTGGCCGTCACGGCAGAACGCAGCAGGACAGTCGCGTCGGACGGAGTTGGCGGTGGCAGCGGAGCCGCTGCTCGCCTGATCGTCCACTGCATGGCGGAACCGACAGGCTGGGGGATCCACGCCGTACCGGCGGGTATGGCAGCGCATCCCTGGTGACAGATGATGACGGCCCCGGCGTCGATGGCGGACTGGTTGACCGATGCCGGACCTCGCAGCCCAGCGAGCTGGCCGGGTGCAGGCAACAGGAGCCCCCACAGCACCGGGGAATCGTGGCGGACATGGGCAATCCTGGCCAGGGCCATGCGGATCGGCACCGACGACAACGGATCGTGCTCGGACAGGGAGAGGACCTCGTCAGGGTCCTGAACATGGTGGGCCGTGGCCATTGTCAACAACTCGGCCTCGGCATGAGGATCGGTGGTGCGACCGGCACACAGATCGTTGAGCAGGCAGGTGAGACGACAGCAGATCTCGAGCACCTGCCCAGACTAGACGCCCCGAGATGACACCGAAGGCCACAGTTCCCAGCCATACCACGCCGACCTCGCCGCATCAGCCCGTGTATGTCGCTGGCACAAGGTAAGTTCATACCCATGAGTGCAGTGGCGCAGCTGGCAGGCGTGGGAGTGCGACGCGGGGATCGATGGATTCTCGACAATGTCGACCTCGACGTCGAGGAAGGCCAGCGTTGGGTGCTGGTCGGCCCCAATGGAGCGGGAAAGACGACCCTTCTGCAGATCTTGGCAGCCCAGCTGCACCCCACCGTCGGATTGGTCGAAATCCTCGACGAGATCCTCGGTGCCGCCGATGTCTTTGAGCTACGCCCGCGTATCGGCATGGCTTCCTCGGCCCTGGTGCATCGCATCCCAGATCAGGAGAAGGTCGGTAACATCGTCGTTTCGGCTGCTTGGGCTGTTGTCGGACGGTGGAATGAGGCCTACGACGATCAGGATGTTGCCCGCGCCCGCGAACTGCTCGAGCGCATGGGTCTGGCCGGTATGGTTGATCGCACTTGGGGCACCCTCAGCGAGGGAGAGCGCAAGCGGGTCGAGATTGCCCGAGCACTCATGACCGATCCTGAGCTTCTGCTGCTGGACGAGCCCGCCGCAGGCCTTGACCTGGCCGGTCGTGAGCAGTTGGTTGACGTGCTCTCGTCCATCTTCACCGATCCTGATGCTCCCGCCTCGGTCCTCGTCACCCATCACCTGGAGGAGATCCCGGCTGGCATCACGCACGCCTTGGTCATGGCCGACGGCCACATCGTGGCTGCCGGGCCAGTGGAGACCACCCTGACATCCGACGTTTTCTCGGATGCCTTTGGAATGCCGTTGACTGTCAGCCATGCTGATGGTCGGTGGAATGCTCGCGCCGCTCACTAACACTCATTCATGACGGGATAGCGCTATGTGGGAACCAGAACACCGCTGGTTGGTGTGGATTGTGGTGTCTGCCGTGCTGGCATGCACAGAGATGCTCAGCGGGGATTTCACTCTCCTCATGCTTGCTGCCGGTGCGGGGGCAGGAGCGCTGACTGCGGCCATCGTGCCAGGTATGTGGTTGGTCCAGGTTTTTGTCGCGGCAGCGGTGGCAGGGCTGTCACTTGCCTTGCTGCGCCCGACATTGCTGCGCCGGGTACGTGAGACGCCAGGCTACCGGTCATCCTTGGACAGCTTGGTCGGTGCTGGCGGCGTCGCCACGCGTGCCATCACCGACGATGAGGGGCAGGTCAAGGTCAACGGTGAGGAATGGTCGGCACGCTCGTTGGAACCAGGGTTGACGATCGTTGCCGGGCAGAAGGTTGAAGTCTATGAGGTCGACGGTACGACCCTCGTGGTATATCCGGTGTCCAGAAGCATCGCTCCAAGGTCTCCAGGTGCTCCCCTGATCTAGGATGATGGTCAGGGTGCCGGGCTCCGACCGTCACCCTGAGCACTTCAGGAGTATTCATGCCCCAGTTAATCGTTACGCTGGTGATTGTCGCCCTGGTCGTCGTCGTGTTGGCCTCGAGCGTCAAGATCATTCATCAGCAGAAGATCGGTCTCGTCGAGCGACTCGGAAAATTCCATCGACGTCTCAACCCTGGCCCACATCTGCTTATGCCGATTATTGATCGGGTGCAGTACGACCTTGACATGCGTGAGCAGGTTGTTCCTTTCCCGCCGCAGGGAGTCATTACTGAGGACAACCTCATGGTCAACATCGATTCGGTGATCTACTTTCAGATCGTTGACCCCGAACGTGCCGCCTATGAGGCGCAGTCGTACAAGATCGCGATCGAGCAGCTGACGATGACGACCCTGCGTAACATCATCGGTGGTATGGACATGGAGGCGGCTCTGACCAGCCGCGAGGAGATCAACCAGAAGCTGCGGGCGGTTCTCGATGAGGCCACCGGGAAATGGGGTATCAAGGTCAACCGCGTGGAGTTGCGGGCCATTGAGCCGCCGCCCACGATTCGCGACGCGATGGAGAAGGGCGCCCGCGCCGAGCGCGACAAGCGTGCCGCGATTCTGTTGGCCGAAGGTGAGCGTCAGTCCCAGATTCTGTCGGCTGGTGGCGACCGTGAGTCGGCCATCCTGCGCGCCCAGGGCGATCGTGAGGCCGCGGTGCTGCGAGCCCAGGCTGATCGTCAGGCCCAGATGCTGCGCGCTGAAGGCGAGGCTCAGGCCATCACGACGGTGTTCAATGCCATTCACGCCGGCCAACCCGATCAGGGCTTGCTGGCCTACCAGTACATGCAGATGCTGCCGACTCTGGCCCGTGGCGACTCCAACAAGGTGTGGGTGGTGCCGTCTGAGCTCAATGACGCGCTGAAAGGTCTAGGCTCCCTGGCCGGTACGGACGGGCACGAGCCAAGTCACGGCGGTTTCGCGGCGGCTGATCCGTCGCAATTCTCCGCGCCCGAGAAGGTCGACGTGTTCGCAGAGATTGAGGCTCAGAAGGTTGAGGAGAAGAAAGCCTCCGAGGAGACTGTCCAGCAGGCGATCCAAGAAGCTGCCAAGTTGGAGAATCCGGGCCTGTCCGGCATGCGCCATCAGCAGCCGGACCAGATGAGTGGGGCCCGGTCCCTGTCCCGCGATCAGATCGAGGGGCAACCCGAGGGGGAGTCGGCAGATACAGCGAAGAGGCAGGAACCGTGGAGCACTCCGCAGTCCGACTCTGCGGCGGACCAACCCACCGGAGATCAGCGGCACGGTGACGAACCGTTCAGTCGACGGTGGCCTTCTCAGGACCAGTGATGTGAGTGCGGCCGGGACCATGATGGCCCCGGCCGCAACCAACCGTTCACGGTCCTGACCTGACAAAAACCCAAGACTGCGATGTACCCAGCACGATGGGTCATCACAATGACGTCGCAAAACAGGTGATGAGACCTCGGTCGACACTGGTCGTGGGCCGACGCTGCCCCCACAAATTTGTCGCCCTGACAGGGCGTCTTGAGGGCAGGCCATGCTGAAGAAGCTGCAACGGGGTCCGGCCTATTCGACATTCGGCGTCCCAGGAAGCTGGCCCGAAGAGCGGGGACGGTCACAGGGTGTCTTCGGTGCACACGGAAGCTCACGGTGTAGTGATGCTCCCTCAGAGGCTACGAACTGTTCTTCTTTCTTCTCTCGGCTATGATTATCAAGGTCGCCATAATCGCAGTGAATACCAAAAACTGGATCGGCCAGTTCAAGCCAACATGGGCTAGTCCTTCCTTTAGTCGGCCTGACATACTTTCGTGTACTGACGTGAACCCAGAGATAAAAATCCCGGCAGCCGTTGCCAGCCCGTAGAGAACCCACCATGCGTAAAGCCAGTTGGGATCCTTCATTTTCTCCAGAGGATCCCGCTTGTCCTTGAAAATATTGTACGTCATCTCAGATATCCCTGGAATGCATTGTTGAAGGGATTTGATCTTCGGTATCACTTGTAGCCATACTACAGACCCCGGCTGCGACGGTATTCATGGCATCATTCCTTCCACATGGGACGTGGTATCTCCACTTTGCCACCTCGCTCGAAACGCAGCAGGTGGCGTTGCTGGCATCTCCAATCCATGACAAGGGCTTATGACGCACACAGTACACCCAGTGGGGTTACTCTCCCGTAGGCATCGATGAGACCATGGCGTATAGGCCTACGCGGCAACGTTGAAGGCCGGCAACGAGCGGAATTGGGACCATGGGGTCAAGATGACTGGCTGGCATATCGGGTGGCCAGTATGCCGCATGCGATGAGCTGGGCCAGATGAAAGATCATGAGGGGTAGCACGATGAGACCGACCGGCTGGCCGGCGAAGAGGACCGTAGCCATCGGTAGGCCAGTGGCCAGTGACTTCTTGGTGCCGCAGAATTGGATGGCGATGCGATCCTCGCGATCGAAACCAAGCCACCCGGCACATGCCCAGGTCAGCCACAACATGAACAACAACAGGGCCAGGCACACGACGGTCAGAATCATCATTGAGGCCGGTGACACCAAAGACCACATGTGTTCGCGCATGCTTTCTGAAAACGCCGAATAGACGACGAGGATGATCGACCCCTGGTCGACAAGTGTGAGTGGCTTGCGATGCCGTGTGACGAACTCTGCGGTCCATCGACGTGAGAGCTGGCCCAGTATGAATGGAAGCAGCAATTGAACGCCGACGCCAAGGAAACTCGATGCCTGAATCGTGAGTCCGCCACTTGCTGACATCAAGAGGAGGGCCAAGACCGGGGTGAGGATGGTTCCCACGAGATTCGACGTGGTTGCTGCGACGATGGCGCCTGCGACGTTGCCGTGGGCGATCGAGGTGAAATTAATCGATGACTGCACCGTCGATGGCACCAAGCAAATCCACAATATCCCGGTGTAGAGAGTTCTCGGTATCACCCAGGGTGTCAGGCCACGCAGTGTCAATCCGATGAGCGGAAAGACGACAAAGGTAAAGGCCAGGATTGTTCCCTGCAACTTCCAGTTCTTGAGACCGTCAAGAGTTTCGCGGGGTTCCAGTCGGGCCCCGTAGAGGAAGAACAGGATGAAGATGAGGACGGTGACACCGTGTGTGACGATGGGGAGGACCGGGCCTGTGGCTGGCAGCACCGATCCGACGATTGCCGTGGCCACAATGGCAAGAACGAACCCATCGATAGGCAGTCTTCGGCCTGGCTTCGCGGAACCCACTTGTCCACGATAGCCACCGGTAGGTTGGACGGGTGGCAACGTTCATCGATATCGACGATCCCGCTGACCCTCGACTGGCAGATTATGTGGGCCTGCGCGACGTCAACCTGCGTAAATCCTTGGAAGCTGAGCATGGCTTGTTCATCGCAGAAGGCGCCAAGGTCATCCGGCGCGCTTGCGAGGCGGGCTATCCGCCACGGTCCTTCCTGCTGGCTCCTCGCTGGATTGACGGTTTGCGGGACCTTTTCGACTCTCTCGACGTGGAGGTCTTCGTCGTCTCCGAGGCCTTGGCCGAGCACGTGACCGGGTTCCACGTTCATCGTGGTGCGCTGGCGTCGATGTGTCGCCAAACTCGTTGGAGCGCTGCTGATCTCATGGATTCTCGCCGTCTGGTGGTGTGCGAGGACATTGTTGACCACACCAATGTCGGTGCCATCATCCGGTGCGCCGCAGGAATTGGATGGGACGGTGTCTTGCTGGCCCCTCGCGCGGCCGATCCGCTGTACCGCCGGGCCATCAAGACGTCCATGGGCACCGTCTTCCAGCTGCCCTGGGCCCGGATGGAGGACTGGTCGGGTGGGCTCGACGAGTTACGCAGTCACGGGTTCACGGTGGCAGCGATGGCCCTGAGCGACGACTCGGTCACCCTGGACGAGTTCTCCGCAAACCTGCGGGTCAACCCACGCAAGGTGGCCCTCCTCATGGGCACTGAGGGGGCGGGTCTGTCGGCTCACTGGATCAGTCAAGCCGACGTCGTGGTGCGTATTCCGATGGCAGGGGGAGTTGACTCCCTCAACGTCGCAGCCGCCGCAGCGGTGGCCTGCTACCAGTTACGGGAGACCACCCCCTCACCTATCAGCCCTTCGGAGTGAGCGGCCAGTCGTCAGGGTAGAGGTGGGCTACCTTCTCGTGCTGCTCGTCGAGCTTGCGACGGGAACGCTTGGAGAGCCGGTCTCCGAAGACGACGCCGTTGCAGTGGTCGGTTTCGTGCTGCAGGCATCGGGCGAAGAACCCGGTTCCGGTGACCGTGATGTCATTGCCCCAGGGGTCTTGGCCGGTGCAGGTGGCCAGGTCGGGACGAGCCAACGACTGGAAACCGCCTGGCCAGGACAAGCAGCCTTCGTCTGCGGCCTCGAGGCGGCGTTCCCGGCCCTCGGGCAAGGTGACGACTGGGTTGCAGAAGGCACCGTGGTGGACGACGTTGTCAGCGTCGGGACAGATGTAGACGAACAAAGACAGGTCCACCCCGACCTGGGTGGCGGCAAGGCCCACACCGTCGGCGGCGTCCATCGTGGCGAACATGTCACGAATGAGGGTCGTCAGCTCCTCGTCGAACTCGGTGACGGGGCGGGTCTGGGCGTGGAGAACAGGCTCCCCCCACCGGGTGACCCGGCGCAGGGACCCACCTGTGAACAGATCCTCCCAGCGGGGGTCGTCGGTGGGGGTGTGCTTGCGCATGGCTGATCTCCTGGCGTCGATGAATGTCTGGGGCTGATTGTCTCACGAGTGGACAGGTGTCCGTGGTCACCCTATGGTCGGGCCGACGAGCACCCGCATGACCCCGGGCTGCTCAATGGTGGTCTCCACCTGCCACTCTCCGGTCTGGTCGCAGAGCCGATGGACCGCGATGTGGCCCTCGTCGGGTAGCGCGGCCCAGACCCGGGTGCCGTTTTGGGTGGTGACGGTGATGTCGCGAGGATTCGCCCCAGTGGTGTCGAACTCGTCGACCAGTTCGAGGCGTCCGAACCGGCCTTCCAGCACGCCGATGCTTCCCACCATGCGGTTCGCGACGAAGTGTTGGCCATCACGGGAAAACACGATTGAAGACGGCTGGGCAGGTGCTTGAGAGTGAGGGTCTTCCCGGAAAGCCGCCTTTGACCAGCGCGACGACGCCGTCTCGGCCACGAATCGCCATTCCCGAGCCCACATGTCATGGCCGGTGGGACGAGACCATGTGCCAATCGTTCCTGACAACTCACCGGCGACGGTGAGGATTTGCTTGCGGCCATCCTCGGTGAGCGTGAGATGACGAGGGCCCATCCCGGCGGGGGTTACGAGCGAACCAATGACCTCGGGGCCAGCCTCGCTCCAGCGCAGGAAGCACACTTGGTCGGCGCCCAGATCGGTCACGGCCAGGTGTGCGCGGTCCAGCCAGGTCACCTGGTGGGCATGGGGACCTTCCTGACGGTTGGCCACCGGGCCGGGGAAGGTGCAGTCCTTGCCCAGATCCAGCACATGCCGAATCCTTGGCCGGGTCAGGTCTGCCAGATCAACGAACTCAACCTGACCGGAGGCGTAATCGGCGATGGCCATGAGTCGACCGGTGGGATCGATGGCGCCATGACAGGGCCCTTGGCCTTTCAGTTCGACGGTTCCGACGACCTGGAATTGGCGTCCGGGATGGACGATCCGCACAGTGTTGTCACCCTCGCAGACCACTGCGACCACGTTGTACAACGGCGTCGCCCAGGAGGCGTCCCCGAGTTGACAACTGCCGACGATCTCGGTGTGGAGCCCGTCGGAATCATCGGTCAACCGCCATGCCGTGACGCCTCCCGTTGAGGCATCGGTGGTGCGATGACAGGCAAGAACTGGGGTGACGGCCATGGTTGGAAGCCTACTCAGGATGAGCGCTCCACAAGGCCAGATGGCGCAGGACGTGGAGTTGTCCACAACCAGTGACATCCAATGTCATGGAGTTGTCCACAGGTGGGAAAAATGTTGGCGGATGTCGCAGGCGCTGACGATAACTGAATACGTGAGGAGATCTGCTTGTATCAGTGTGTTGATCATCGTCGTTGGGACATGCCTGTTGGTCTTGCCTGCCCCTACCCGCAGCGTTGCTATGCCGCTCGCGCAAACCCTGCCACGGCAGCCACAGCCAATGGGGGAGCGCGGCTTGCCGGCCAGGAGACATCCGCCCGTGCCCGGCCCGGTCATCAAAAGGTTCGATCCGCCTGCCAAACCGTGGTTACCCGGCAGCCGTGGAGTTGAGTTCGCGGCATCCCCCGGTGAGCCCGTGGAAACCGTCACCGCAGGGGTCGTCGTTTTTGCCGGGCAGGTCGCGGGCGCCGGAGTGGTCAGCATCTTGTTGCCCGACGGACGGCGGACCACCCATATGCCGGTGGTTCCCGCCGTCCAGGTCGGGGAGGCCGTCAGTGCTGGTCAGGTCATTGGGCTGGTCGGCATGGGGCCGCCGTGTGCCCGGACCTGTCTGCACTGGGGGCTGAAGAACGGAACCGAGTATGACAATCCGATGACACTGTTGGAGGTCGACGTGCGCCTGTTGCCTACTCAGGAGCGACTCCGGGTGCCCTCGGGAAGACGCGGTGTCTGGCATCCCCTGGCACTGCCTGGAGCGAGACCTTGGACGAGGTCGCCGGGCACGTTGATGCCGCCATGGCTGGGGGCTGGTCGTGACGGTCAGGCCCTCATCGATGAGCAGGTGACTCGCGCCGTGACCCGACATCATGCCCTGGGGTGAGCCTGACGAAAAGCGGTGCGCAATCGCTGCGTGGACACGTGGGTGTAGATCTGCGTGGTGGCCAGGGACTCGTGGCCCAATATGTCCTGGACGGTGCGCAGGTCTGCGCCGCCTTCCAAGAGATGGGTCGCCATGGCGTGACGCAGGCCGTGGGGTCCCAGGTCGGGGGAGTCCGGTTCGGCTCGCAGATGGGTGTGGACGATGCGTCGCACCACTCGTTGGTCGATTCGACCACCGCGGGTGCCCAGGAACAGCGCCCGTTGTGAGGTGGGGCCGACCCATTCGGGACGACGGCTCAGCCATTCGTCGACAGCGTGCAGCGCGGGCAGTCCTATCGGCACGGTGCGCTCCTTGTTTCCCTTGCCGGTTACTCGCACCGTCTGACGGGAATGGTCGACGTCGTCCACGTCGAGCCCGCACAATTCAGCGACGCGCAGCCCGGTTCCGTAGAGGACCTCGAGGATGGCGGCGTCGCGAGCGCCTCGGGGAGACTCGTCGCCACGAGCGTGAGTGACGGCGTCGTCAAGGATGTGACGGGCTTGTTCGACTCCGAGGGTCGCTGGCAGACGTTTCGGAACCGTGGCCGAGGACAGGCTCGCCGACGGGTCGGCGTCAATGAGTCCCTCGTCGACTGCCCACCGGAAGAAGACCCGTGCGGCTGACCACCGGCGTTGCATCGTTGCGGGTGAGGCGCCTGCCAGTCGGGTGTCGGCCAACCAGGTGCGCACCTGCGACGTGCCGATCGTGGGCAAGGTGTCGTCACCATGGGTGTGCGCGTGTGCCATGAGGTCGATGAGATCAGCCCGATAGCCGCGGATCGTGTGAGGCGAACGGCGAAGCGTCGACAGGTGGTCGCAGAAATCCTCGACGGGCACCGTCAGTGCCGCAGGCAGATGGTTGGGACGATCTGGCGTCGGGGAGAGGTCTTTCATCACCCCCACTGTGGCCTGTGAGCGCCGACAGGAAGGGCGGACACGCGGAGGGGTTGGGGATTGCACAGCGGGGTCGCTGCGACCGAGCAGCGCTGAAACCGCCGTTTGAGGTGGACCACATGCAGTGTGGTCGTCGGATGGTGACCAAGTGGCCGACGAGGTCGGGGGGCGATGGAGCTCGTGCGTGTCCATGTGCGATGAGTTCGACCAGATTTTGTGCACATGGACCCCGGAGGCGCAGACCGTGCCATACTGTCCTTGACACAAAGACTAATACGATTTAGTTCAGTGCTGCTTTCACCGTTGAAAGGACCATTATGAAACGACCACTCATTGTCGGTTTGGCCGTCATCGTTGGGCTCACGGGGTTTTTCGGTGCAGGGTCGGCTGCCGAGGCTGACGACAGCGTCGCACCCATCGGCGATCACGCCTTGGCCTCGGCCCAGCCGCGTAACGCCGGTCGCCGGCTGCAGGACATCCGCACGTGGACCCCGCAAACCGATCCGTATGCCGCATTTCTGCGCGCACAGATACCGCTACAACCTCGTATCGCTCATGACCCCGACACCCAGACCCGTCACGACCTCGACGGTAAGGCGGAGGTCATGCTCATGCAAGGCGACTACGGTAACTCCTTCTTCGGGAACTTCCGTGCCAACGACGGATTTGCCAACAACACCTTGAATTTCTGGCAGTACGCAGATTATTGGAGCCCATGGCACGGTGCCGCGACACCTCGAACCCCCGAGGCTCTTTACGACCCGGCCACGAGCGATTGGCGCACCCGTAACTTCGAGTTCGGCATCGTCGACATACCGAACCCTGCTTACACCAATGCCGCGCACCGCAACGGCGTCAAATCCATCGCCACGATCTACTTTGATCCAGCCTTCCGTCCGGGCCTTACTTTTGACGAGGCCTTCGACAAGGACCCCAACTCTGAGGGCTACATCATTGCGGAAAAACTAGTCGAGATGGCACGCTATTTTGGCTTCGACGGCTACTTTCTCAATGAGGAAGAAGGCAACCTCTCGGACCCTCGATTCAAGCCTTTCATGAGCTACCTCACCTCCAAGGGTCTGTACACCCAGTGGTACACCAATTCCTCAGGTGAGTTCTCGGAGTCCAAATCGAAGTGGCTCGATCACGGCAAGATCATGGATTCAGTGTTCCTCAACTACACGTGGCCGGGGTCTCAAGATCGGTCGATCGCTAGCGCAAAGGCCAGCGGATATGATCCCTACAAAGCGCTGTTCTTCGGAGTTGAGGCCAATCAGGCGGGGTTTGGTGGCCATCATCGTTCGGCATCCCAGCTCCCGAACCTTTACACGTCTGCTGCAGATCACAGTCCCAAAGCCTCTATCGCTTTGTTCACCCCCAGTGACATGTACCAACGCGGACTTGCAGACGACATCAAACCCCAAGGCGCTGGTAAGGATGTGCCGGTTTTCCAGCAGGATCCCTACCAATGGATGATTGCTGAACGGGAACGGATGTATTTCTCCGGGGTGACTTCCAATCCGCAGGAAACCGGATCCCACCTCGGACATTCTCGCCCTGAGGTTGGTGTCAAGGACTCCTCCTCCTGGGTCGGGGTGGCCGACTTCACCCCAGCTAGATCTGTCATCGCGGGGTCGCGTTTCCACACCGATTTCAACACCGGCCACGGTATGCAGTGGTACCAGGATGGGGAGGTCTCCAACCCGCAATCATGGACCAACATGGATTCCCAGTCCATCCTGCCCAGTTGGCAATGGTGGATTGATACTGAGGGCTCCCGGCCATCGGTGGATTTCGATTATGGTCCTACCGAACAGCGCAAAGACGTCAACGGTGCCCCCACCAAGACCCCATATCAGCAGATCGGAGCCTGGCGAGGAGGCTCGTCTCTGGTGATCCATGGGGATCTGACTGACGTCGCAACACTGAGATTGTTCAAGACCCGGCTGTCGGTGAGTCCGACAACCACCATGCCATTGACCTTCCGCAAGAGCTCGGCGAGTGGAGACGCCATGAAGGTCGCACTCGTCTTTGCTGACGACCCTGGGAACGTCGTCACCGTCGACGTTCCCGACAGCGCCGCGCGTGGCCAGTGGCGCACCTCCACGGTCGATTTGGGGAAGTTCTCCGGGCGAACCATCACGACGATCGGTCTTCAATTCGACCCTGCGTCTGGTTACCAGATGAATCTCGGTTCGATGTCGGTGCGTGACGGTGCCAAGGCCCCGCAGGCCCCTCAGCAGGTCAAGTTGGACAAGGTCTATGACGATGGTCAGGCCGTCTTGTCGTGGCAAACCAAGCCCTTTGACGAGGTGTCGCACTACGTCGTGGAGGCGTCTGGTGCAGACGGTAAGACAACCCATCTGACCTCGGCATACACCGATCTGGCCTACGTCAAGACAGTCCCTCACGCCAGCGGCAAGGTGACGTTCACGGTTCGTGCTGTCGGCCATGATGGTCAGATGTCCGAGCCTGCGACTGTGGCCTACGACTACTCGGCCCAACCGCGGCACATCAAGGTGGCTGAGAGTGCTACCGCCTCCAAGTTGCTCACGGAGGCTGCCAAGCCGGGCGCACTTGATGTGACGTGGGACGCGCATGGCCTTGAGGGCACCTGTCATGTCGATGTCGGTCTCGTCGACGTGACCGACGACAACATCGACAATCAGCCGTACAAGTTGGACGTTCCCTGCTCGAAGGGATCGGCTACCGTGCCGTTACCCGTCCGGGAGGGATATCCCTATGACCTGACGATCACAGCCGGTGACGGTCAAGGGTTGTCATATCGAGGCCGCAGTCACGACTCGTGGGCTGCCCCGGTGACCCGAGACGACATGGTCGTTGACAAGGATCGTTCCGGGTTCCACATGCGCAACCTCAGCTCACCTGATTGGTATCTGCTTGATCTGACCTGGCAGGGGCAGGATGGCGCATTGTCGCCGATCAGCAAGATTCGTCGTGGCGGTTCGGTGCGCGGTGGTTGGGGAGCCAGCCCCACTACCGATGATCCGACAGCTTTCCACCGTTTTCCGGCGGCCGACGGCACGCTCGTAATGACGGTCACTGATTATGCCGGGAATACGACGGTTCAGAGGTTCACCATCAAGGATCATGATGTGGTGGTTCCGTCCGAAAAACCGTCGTTCATGATGAAGGGGAAGACCACTCAGAAAGTCACGGTGGGGCAACCTATTGATCCTGTGACCGTGACGGTCACCGGGGCTGCGCCATTGACGTGGCGAATTCGTGACTCTCTGCCCGAGGGGCTGTCATGGCGCAATGACATCTCGGGGGATGGGCTGACGCCTTTGCAGGCAACCGTGTCGGGAAGCATGGCCACATCCGGCACGCACAAGATCGTCATTGAGGCAACAGACCTGTATGGCAACACCGCCAGCCAGGAACTCGTCGTGGAGGCTGTTGCGGCCCCGGCTCCTTCGCCGTCAGTACCGACGCCAACGGCCACACCGACCTCGACGCCAACGGCCACGCCGACCTCGACGCCAACGGCCACGCCGACCTCGACGCCAACGGCCACGCCGACCTCGACGGTCTCTGGAGCCCAGACGCCAACCGCTGCGGTGCCGTCAGTACCGGTTGCTCCTGGTGAAGCGGCGCCAACTGCTTCCGCCACTGTGGTGCCAACGGGGGCGCACAGCTCAGCCAGACCTCGTGTGCCAGGGGGTGACACCATACGGGTGCGCCTCAGCAGGTTGCCGAACACTGGTTGGTGACGGTGAAGCCGTGGTGCTGGGCGATAACACCGACGATCGTCGCCCAGCACCGCAATCCTCCACGGGCATACCGACAAGAGTTGGCCCAATCCTTGCTCGAGGTCCTAGACTAGCGGTGCAGTCCGGATCACTTCGGGCTGACTTCGCATGCATCGACGTCACCGACGACCGGACGTCCACGGTCCTGCCACGGCAGGCGGGCGAACGGTGATGCATCAGGAGGTGACGCAATCCCGCGTCATCGCTTAACCGTTCGGCACATCTGCGTGATGTGCCCAGAGAGGGAAGGGCACGGCATGGCCGTCGTCACCACTCGCCAGCTCCTCGAGAGCGGCGTCCACTTCGGACACCAGACCCGTCGTTGGAACCCGAAGATGAAGCGTTTCATCTTCACCGAGCGCAACGGCATCTACATCATCGACCTGCACCAGTCGCTGACCTACATCGACAAGGCATACACCTTCGTCAAGGAGACTGTCGCCAAGGGCGGCCAGGTTCTCTTCGTCGGCACCAAGAAGCAGGCTCAGGAGTCCATCGTTGAGCAGGCCAGCCGCGTTGGCATGCCCTACGTCAACCAGCGCTGGCTCGGCGGAATGCTCACCAACTTCCAGACCATCTCGAAGCGCATCGCCCGGCTCAAGGAGCTCGAGGCCATGGACTTCGACAAGGTTTCCGGCTCCGGTCTCACGAAGAAGGAGCTGCTCATGCTCTCCCGTGAGAAGGACAAGCTGGCCAAGGATCTTGGCGGTATCCGCGACATGCCGAAGGTTCCCCAGGCCGTCTGGATCGTCGACACCAAGAAGGAGCACCTCGCCATTGACGAGGCTCGCAAGCTCAAGATTCCGGTCGTCGCCATCCTCGACACCAACTGTGACCCCGACGAGGTTGACTACCCGATCCCGGGCAATGACGACGCCATCCGTTCGGTGTCCCTGCTGACCCGTATCATCGCCGACGCCGTCGCCGAGGGCCTCATGGCTCGCTCCTCCGGCAAGTCCGGTGACCAGGCTGCCGAGGCCGAGCCCATGCCTGATTGGGAGCGCGAGCTCCTCGAGGGTGGCGACGCCAAGGCTGAGAACAAGACCGAGGCCGAGGCTGAGGAGCCGAAGGCCGATGCTGACAAGGCCGATGAGGCCGAGAAGTCCAACTGAAGTTCGCCCACGTCTAGACAGGACTGAGATTACCCATGGCTATCACTGCTGCTGAGGTCAAGAAGCTGCGCGACGCCACCGGCGCCGGCATGATGGACGCCAAGAAGGCCCTCACCGAGGCCGACGGCGACTTCGACAAGGCCGTTGACATCCTGCGTGTCTCCGGCGCCGCCAAGGCTGCCAAGCGCTCCGACCGCGAGGCCAGCAACGGCCTGGTCGCCGCTGCCGGCACCTCCCTGGTGCACATCGGCTCCGAGACCGACTTCGTCGCCAAGAACGAGGAGTTCATCGCCGCTGCCAAGGAGATCGCCGAGGCCGTCGAGAAGGCCGGAGCCGACTCCACGGATGCCGCCAACGCTGCCGTTCTGGCTGACGGCACCACCGTCGCTGACAAGCTCGGCGGCCTGGCCGCCACGATTGGTGAGAAGATCGAGCTCGCCAACGCCGCCCACTTTGACGGCAACGCTCACGTGTACCTGCACCGTCGTTCCCAGGACCTGCCCCCGCAGGTCGGCGTGATGGTCGAGTACGCCGGTGACGACATGGAGACCGTCCACGGAGTGTGCCTGCAGATCGCCGCCATGAGCCCGCGCTGGCTGTCTCGCGACGAGGTCCCTGCTGACGTCATCGAGCACGAGCGCACCGTCGCCGCTGACATCGCCCGCGAGGAGGGCAAGCCCGAGAAGATCATCGACCGCATCGTCGATGGCCGTCTCAACGGCTTCTACAAGGAGAATTGCCTGCTCGACCAGCCGGCCATCTCCGACGACAAGAAGTCCGTCGCCCAGACCCTCGAGGCCGCCGGAGTCACCATCAAGCGCTTCGTGCGCTTCTCCGCTGGAGAGTGACCCCATCCCGGTACGAACCGGGGATGATTGACCGCGAACGGTCCCACCGCATGGTGGGACCGTTCGTCGTTCTCCGACTCGCGGTTTCGCCGAGAACCAGAGAACTTGGGCCAGTCGCGTCAGAGTTTTCGGTTGTGACTGTTGGTCGAGACGATGACGGACTGCGGCGTTAGCCGTCCTCGGGCTAAGCTGGGGTGACGCATCCCGCGTCAAGGTTCGCTGACCAGGAGAGATGATGCCAGAGCGCTACAACCGAGTTCTTCTCAAGTTGTCCGGAGAGGTTTTCGGAGGGGGAGGAGTCGGTGTCGACGCTGATGTCGTGGCCGCCAAGGCCCGCGAGATCGCCGAGATCGCCAACAGCGGCGTCCAGGTGGCCGTCGTCGTCGGAGGAGGAAACTTCTTCCGTGGCGCTGAGCTTCAGCAACACGGCATGCAGCGTGATCGCGCCGATTACATGGGAATGCTCGGAACTGTCATGAACTGCCTCGCCCTGCAGGATTTTTGCGAGAAGGCCGGGGTCGACACCCGCGTCCAGACCGCGATCACGATGGGCCAGGTCGCTGAGCCGTACATCCCGCGTAAGGCCGAGCGTCACATGGAGAAGGGACGAGTCGTCATCTTCGGCGCTGGGTCCGGTATGCCGTACTTCTCGACCGACACCGTCGCCGCACAGCGCGCCCTTGAGATTGGTGCCGAAGTGCTGCTCATGGGCAAGCAGGGTGTGGACGGTGTGTATGACTGCGATCCGAAGACCAACCCGAACGCCCACAAGTTTGACGAACTGACCTACGATGAGTTCCTGTCGCGTGACCTCAAGGTTGCCGACGCCACCGCCGTCGCCATGGCCAGGGACAATGACCTGACGATGGTCTTCTTCAACCTTGAGACCCCGGACAACATCGCCCGCGTCATCAACGGTGAGGACATCGGTACCACCGTCCATCGCTGAACCATCGAAGACACACCAAGGAAGGACATCACTGTGAGCGACATCATCAAGGACGCCGAGAAGAAGATGGGGTCAGCGGTCGACCACGCCCGCGAGGAGTTCGCGACCATCCGCACCGGGCGCGCCAACCCCGCCATGTTCAACAAGATCATGGTCGAGTACTACGGCACACCCACCCCACTGCAGCAGCTTGCGACCTTCCAGGTTCCGGAGGCTCGTACCATCCTCATCGCCCCGTTTGACAAGAGCTGTGTCAACGAGGTCGAGAAGGCCGTCCGCGACTCTGATTTGGGCGTCAATCCCTCCAATGACGGCAACGTCGTGCGTTGTGTCCTGCCGGCCCTCACCGAGGAGCGCCGCAAGGAATACATCAAGATGGCCAAGACCAAGGCTGAGGAAGGCCGCATCGCCGTGCGCAACGTCCGTCGCGCCAGCAACGATGTCGTCAAGAAGCAGGAGAAGGACAAGGAGATCTCCGAGGACGAGTTGACTCGTCTGGAGAAGGAGCTTGACCAGGTGACCCGCAAATATGTCGAGCAGATCGACGAGCTCTTGAAGTCCAAGGAGAGCGAGCTGCTCGAGATCTGATCGGATTCGGGATGGGAACCTCCCAGAACAAGGCCACGGCCACACGTACCCCACGTGCTGGCCGTGATCTTCCTGCCGCCATCATCACGGGTCTGGTGTTGTGCGGGGCCGTTATCGGCACCGTCGGGTGGTGGCACTGGGGGTTCGTCCTGCTCATGGCCCTGGCCCTGGTGGCTGGAGCCATTGAGTTGCACCGAGCGATGGCTCGGTTGGGGATGAATTCTGCGGTGGTGCCTATCTGCGTCGGCACCGTGGTGATGGTCATCGGAGCCTACGCGGCCTCGACGATGAACCTTCACATCCTGCCCAACACGTTCCTTGTCGCCACATTGGGGGCGACGACGGTCGCGGCCATGGCGTGGCGTTTGCCGCGCGGTTCCCAAGGATTCGTCAAGGACGTCGCGGCAAGCCTGTTCACCATCGCCTACCTGCCGCTGCTGGGCTGCTTCGTCCCACTCATGATGGGAGACGACGGAGGTAGCCGTCGCATCGCCACCTGGATTCTGTGCATTGTTGCCTCCGACACTGGCGGCTACGCCGTGGGCGTGCTCTTCGGCAAGCACAAGATGGCCCCCAGGATCAGCCCCAAGAAGAGTTGGGAGGGGTTCGCCGGATCTGTCATCACGGCGGCCTTGGTCGGCTGGGCCTGTCTGGGCGGCTTGCTCTCGGCTCCGGTCTGGGCCGGTTTGCTCCTCGGGGTGGTTCTCGCGTTCACTGGGACTGCGGGAGATTTCGTCGAGTCGATGATCAAACGCGATGCCGGTATCAAGGACATGTCGAACTTCCTGCCCGGCCACGGCGGGATCATGGACCGGCTGGACTCGGTGCTGTTCTCGGCACCCTTCGCCTGGCTCGTCATGTCCTTGGTGCTGTGAGCGAGGCTGTCCCTGCCATCTGATCGCACCTGAGAACCTTGCAGCCACTGTGGACGACTCCATGGTGGCTGACCTTGATCCTGAGAGGAATGTCGTGACTGACGCACAATCCGACCGTTCGAGCGTGTCGCCGTCGGGACTGGTGCTGCCCGCCACACCGCTGGCTGACAAGGAAATCCCTGTTGTGGTTCGGAGCCCGAAGCGCACCAAGCCGCCTCGGCATTGGATTGACCTGAGCGTCGAGGAGAGGGTGCAGGCTGTCAAGGACCTTGGCCTGCCGGCCTTCCGCGCTCGCCAGATTTCCGCCCACGTCTTTGACCGCTGGGAGGTTGACCCCACCGAGTGGACTGATCTGCCCAAGTCGGTTCGTCAACAGGTGGCCGACGCGTGGTTCCCGAGTCTGCTGACCGAGGTCTCCCGGCAGTCGTGTGATCGTGGCATGACCGTGAAGACCCTGTGGCGGCTGCACGGCGGTGCGCTGGTGGAGTCGGTTCTCATGCATTATCCCCCGACCCGTCATTCTGCGGCTCGCACCACCTTGTGCATCTCCTCCCAGGCTGGCTGCGGCATGGCCTGCCCGTTCTGTGCGACCGGTCAGGGAGGTATCCAGCGCAACATGTCCAGCGCTGAGATCGTGAGTCAGGTGTTGGCAGCCAACCGCCTCATCGCGGCCGGCGAGGTTCCTGGAGCCAACGGTCGGGTGCACAACATCGTCTTCATGGGAATGGGTGAGCCGATGGCCAATTACCGTTCGGTGTTGTCCGCCATTCGCACCCTGACCGCTGATGGTCCCGACGGGGTGGGTATGAGCGCTCGTGCCCTGACGGTGTCGACGGTCGGTCTCGTGCCGCGTATCAAGGCGTTGACCGAAGAGGCAATACCGGTCACCCTGGCTGTCTCCTTGCATGCCCCCGACGATGAGCTGCGTGACGAGCTCATCCCGGTCAATCGCCGGTGGAAGGTCGACGAACTCCTTGACGCCGCATGGCAGTACGCCGAGAAAACCAAGCGTCGGGTCTCGATCGAGTACGCCCTCATGAAGGACATCAACGACCAAGCTGATCGTGCCGCTGTGCTGGCTCGCCAGATCCGTCGTCGCGGCGACTGGACGTGGGCTCATGTCAACCTCATCCCGCTCAACCCGACTCCGGGGTCGCGCTGGACGGCCTCGCGTCCGGAGGATCAGGACGCCTTCGTCCAGACCCTGGAGCGCTGGAAGATTCCGGTGACGGTGCGCGACACCCGAGGTTCCGACATTGATGGGGCATGCGGGCAGTTGGCTGCTGTGGGACGCTCGGAAGGGTTGGGAAACTGAGTCCACTGGGTGACCCAGTGGGGTGACGCTGGCGCAAGTGGTGCGAAAATCATCCGAGTAACGCCTACACATGAAGGAGGGTGCTGGATGGACAGCCAGCTGGAGGACGCCTACCAAGAGGTGCTGAAGCGCAACCCGGGAGAGTCAGAGTTCCATCAAGCCGTGCGGGAGGTCTTCGAGTCCCTCGGCCCGGTGCTCCAGAAGAACCCGCAGTACGTCGAAGCGGCAGTGCTGTCGCGTATTTGCGAACCGGAGCGTCAGATCATCTTCCGAGTCCCGTGGTTCGACGACAAGGGCAAGGTGCGCATCAACCGTGGCTTCCGTGTCGAATACTCCTCTGTGCTGGGCCCCTTCAAGGGCGGACTGCGATTCCACCCTTCGGTGTACCTGGGAACCATCAAGTTCCTCGGCTTTGAGCAGATCTTCAAGAACGCGCTGACCGGAATGCCGATCGGTGGGGCCAAGGGTGGCTCGGACTTTGACCCGCACGAGGCCTCCGACGGTGAGGTCATGAGGTTCTGCCAGTCATTCATGACCGAGCTCTACCGTCATCTCGGTGAGAACACCGACGTGCCTGCCGGCGACATCGGGGTCGGCGGACGTGAGATCGGTTTCCTCTTCGGCCAGTACAAGCGGATCACCAACCGTCACGAGTCGGGGGTCCTCACTGGAAAGGGGCTCACCTGGGGCGGGTCCCTCGTGCGCACCGAGGCCACCGGTTACGGCACTGTCTTCTTCGTCCAGTCCATGCTGGCAACCCGCGGAAAGTCGCTGGACGGGTTGCGAGTGACCGTCTCCGGATCGGGCAATGTCGCCATCTATGCCATCGAGAAGGCCCAAGATCTTGGTGCGACCGTTGTCGCATGCTCGGACTCCAGCGGATATGTCGTTGATGAGAAGGGCATCGACGTCGCCTTGCTCAAGCAGGTCAAGGAGGTCGAACGGGCCCGTATCTGCGAGTACGCCGCTCGTCGTGACTCGGCCACCTTCCACACCGACGGCTCCATCTGGGACACCGCGGTTGACGTCGCCCTGCCCTGTGCCACTCAGAACGAGCTCGACGGTCAGGCGGCCGCCACGCTGATCCGCAACGGCGTGGTTGCCGTGGCCGAGGGGGCCAACATGCCGTGTACCCCCGAGGCTGTGCGCGCCTTCCAGGAGGCCGGTGTGCTCTTTGCTCCCGGCAAGGCCTCCAACGCCGGTGGTGTGGCCACCTCTGCCCTGGAGATGCAGCAGAATGCTGCCCGCGACTCCTGGGATTTCGACGCCACCGAAGCCCGACTCCAGCAGATCATGGCCGACATCCACGACCGTTGCATCGAGACCGCCGAGGCCTACGGTCACCCGGGTGACTACGTCATGGGCGCCAATATTGCCGGATTCACCAAGGTGGCCGACGCCGTCATCGCGATGGGTGTCGTCTGAGTTGCGTCCACCGCCTCCGCGCGGGGCCGAGGAGGCGAGGATGACCGGCGATGAGGTGATCTCGCGGCATCGTGGCCGGCAGTGGCCACACCGGCAAGGCTCGGCCGTGGTACAGGCTGCCGACCATGATGGGCGGGGTCACCTCCTCAGCGCGGCTCCGGGTGGACCAACCCGAAGAGACCACGCGGGTCAAGGGGGTCGCAATCCCATTGGATCGTCGTGGTATCCGGTCCCATCCGCACAGTGAGGCCATGAGGGCTGGAGATGACGTCGAGCTTGGCGACGAAGGTGTCTCCCTGCCACCCACCGCTGGCTGCGATGTCGACGAAGCCCTCACCGACCTGACAGTGGGACCTCAACCATTCCTCGTGTCCGACCACAATG
The DNA here is from genome assembly GCF_028021195.1 of Cutibacterium equinum. Lineage (NCBI taxonomy): Bacteria > Bacillati > Actinomycetota > Actinomycetes > Propionibacteriales > Propionibacteriaceae > Cutibacterium > Cutibacterium equinum. Next base: position 1,499,729 of record NZ_CP115668.1, on the reverse strand, counting down.
TCCACGGCGGCATCGACGATGCCGAACTGGGGTTGGGTGAAGCGCCAGGACATCGCCCAGGCCTCACCATCACCGCGAGGGGAGACGACGATGTGAGAACCGTCGCTGATGCCTTGCACCGAGCGCGTCGGGTCAAACTGGCCGCGCACCGTGGGCAGGATGCGCACGATCTCCTCGGGTTCGGGATCGATCCCCTCTGCCAGTGCCGGCACAAGGTGGTCCCAGACGATCTGCAGTATGGCCTGCTTGTCCCCAGGTCCTTCTCCGACCTCATTGGTCATGACGACGACGGCGTCAACCTCGGGGATGACGAGGGCAAACTGACCGAAGGCGCCGTCGAGACGGTAACCGTGGCTCGATATCCAGGTCTGCCAGCCATAACCCAGCCCCCACTCGGGGCCAGTGAGCCCATCGGATTCGACCTGTTTGACCCGGTGTTGTTCGATCCATTCCTGGGGGAGCAGACGCGTGCCGTCATGGATGCCGTCGTCGAGGAGGAGCTGGGCGAATCGGCCCATGTCCTCGGCGTCGATGTGCAGACCGCTGAATCCCAGCGATATCCCGTCCTTGTCGCAGACCCATGCGTGCGGCCCGCAGCCCAGCGGCTCCAGCACTTCTCGGGTGATGATGGTGTCGACGTCGACCCCGGTGTGTCGGCGCACGACCCGAGACAGCATCCAGGTGCCGAGGTTGTTGTAGGCGAAGTCGACCCCACGACGTCGGGCAGGCTCGGTCGCCAGCCACAGCTTGGCGGTTTCGGTGTCGGGAATCCTCAGCAGACCCAGAGGAGGTTCTGCGAGTTGTTCGGGGGAGTGGCCGGTTGCCATCGCCAGGACATCACCGACCGTGATGGACCTTGCCAGCGGGCCGGTCTGGTCGGTGCAGGCGGCAGGCAACAGATCGGCCAGGGTGTCGTCGTAGCCGAAAGCGCCACGATCCACCGCGATGCCGACGGCTGCAGAGGTGAAGGTCTTCGAGCAGGAATAGACCAGGCTGGGGACCTCGGGGCTCCAGGGTGCCCAGCGGCGTCGACCGACGACCTGTCCGTGCTGACGGACGATGAGTCGGTGCGGGTGGACTCCGGCCTGTTCGAGGGCATCGGCGGTGATGTCGAGGACACTGTCGATCATGAGCCCACTGTAGGGCCGGTGACCAGGGCCTCGGGGCGCTGAATGAACGGATTCTCCCTCGAATCGGTCCTCCTGGAACGGTCGTGACAGACTGGCAGGGTGAAGAAGGTCATCATTCTCGGCTCCACCGGCTCGATCGGAACGCAGACCCTGGAGGTCATTGCCTCACGTCGCGACCACTTCGAGGTCGTCGGCGTATCGGCAGGTGGTTCCGATGTGGGTCTGCTGGCCCAGCAGGTGCTCGACTTCTCCATCCCCGTGGTGGCACTGGCACGCCAGGACGCCGCCGAGGAACTCCTGCGAGCACTGGCGGTCCAGGCTGGGTCGCGTGACATTCCGGTGCCCAACCCCCAGATTCTGACCGGCCCGCAGGCCTCGACCCAGCTGGCTGGGATGCCCGCTGACGTCGTCTGCAACGCCATCACCGGAGCTGCTGGTCTGCGCCCGACGCTGGCAACCCTGGCCGCCGGGACGACCTTGGCCCTGGCAAACAAGGAATCCCTGGTCATTGGTGGCAAGCTCGTCACCCAGGCAGCCGCTCCCGGACAAATCGTCGCGGTCGACTCCGAGCACTCCGCCTTCGCCCAGTGCCTGCGTGGGGGAAGGCGCAATGAGGTGCGCCGCCTCGTCCTGACGGCCTCCGGTGGTCCGTTCCGCGGCCGTGACAGGCAGTCCCTCGCCGATGTCACCGCTGCCGACGCCATGAAGCACCCCACCTGGAACATGGGACGCGTCATCACCATCAACTCCTCGACCCTGGTCAACAAGGGGCTGGAGCTGCTCGAGGCCGCCCTGCTCTATGACGTCGACCTCGACGACATCACCGTCGTCGTCCATCCCCAGTCCATCGTTCACTCCATGGTGGAGTTCTGGGATGGCGCCACCATTGCCCAGGCCTCCCCTCCCGACATGAAGTTGCCCATCGCCTTGGGGCTGTCGTGGCCCGATCGTCTCCCCGAGGCCGCAGCGTGTTGCGACTGGTCGACGGCCACCCAGTGGACCTTCGAGCCACTGGACAACGAGACCTTCGGGGCAGTGGAGCTGGCTCGACGTGCGGGCAAGGCTGCCGGTACCGCGCCGGCTGTGTTCAATGCCGCCAACGAGTCGTGTGTCGACGCCTTCTGCGAGGGCCGCATCGGATTCCTCGACATCACCGACACCATCGCAACCGTCCTCGACGAGCACCTGACGCAAGACGGCAATGGCGAGCCTGGCGCTCGTCACATCGGTGACGAAAACCTCAGCCTCGACGCCGTGCTGGCCGCCGACTCGTGGGGTCGGCGCCGCGCCGCCGAGCTGTGCGCACAGGGACGCGGCCAGTGACCGTTCTCATCGAGGTTCTGGCGGGAATCCTCTTCTTCGCCCTCATCATCCTGTCGGTGTTGTTGCACGAGTGTGGCCACTTCATCCCGGCGAAAATCTTCGGGGTCAAGGTCACCGAGTTCTTCGCCGGATTCGGGCCCAAGATATGGTCCTTCAGACGCGGGGAGACCGAGTATGGGTTCAAGTGGATTCCGCTGGGCGGCTATGTGCGCCTGGTCGGGATGTATCCCGCCGAGGTGCATCACCGTCATACTAACAAGCTGACGAAGCTGGCCGACGAGGCCCGGGCAGCCGAGGCCGAGGAGATCACCGACGCCGACCGCGGACGTCTTTTCAGCGACAAACCCGTCTGGCAGCGTCTCGTCATCATGAGTGGTGGCATTCTCACCAACCTGCTGCTGGCCTTCCTGCTGTTCTGGGGAGTGTTCGGTATCTACGGTCGGCCCGCCGAGACGACCCTGGTGGCTGCCGTGACCCCGTGCGTTCAACTCACCAAGAGCCAGGGGGACTGCTCGCCGGACGACCCGCCGGCCCCAGCAGCTCAGGCCGGGTTGGAACCGGGGGACCGGATCGTTTCATTCAACGGTGTCCGGGTCGAGTCGTGGTCCCAGTTGCAACCACTCATCCGTGACAACGGGGAAGGGCAGGTACGTCTCGTCGTGGAGCGGGACGGCCGCCTGGTGAATCTCACCCCGACGCGGACCATTCTCAACCAGGTGCCTGACATCAACAATCCTGGCCGCACCGTCACGGTGGGATACCTGGGATTCAGCCCGACAATGGTGATCGTTCATTCCGGGCCGGGCGACACCGCTTCGCAGATGTGGACGATGTCGAAGCAATCCTTGAGCGCTTTGGCCCGACTCCCCGTGTTGACATGGAATGTCGCCTCCGACATGGTCACCGGGCGTGCTCGTGACGCCAACAGCCCCATGAGTATTGTGGGAGCCTCCCGGGTGGCCGGCGACATCGCTGGCAATGGGCAACTGACCGTCGGGGACAAGGTTGCCTCCGGGGCGAGTCTGCTCGGCGGTCTCAACCTGTTCCTCTTCTGGTTCAACGTGGTACCCCTGCCACCGATGGATGGCGGACACATCGCCGGAGCCATCTACGAGGCGTGCAAGCGAGGGATTTTCCGGCTCGCGGGCAAGCCTGATCCGGGCCCGGCCGATACCGCAATGATGCTGCCCGTGGCGTGGACGATCGGCGTCCTCATGCTTGTCATGGGAGTGATCTTGGTCGTCGCTGACGTGATTTCCCCAGTCAAGATCTTCTGAGACGACCGCCGTCGTGTGAACGAGGCCTGAGCTGTCGTCACGCCACGCCACGACAGAGGAAAACTTGGTGAATTGTCGGTGACAACCGTGCTTGGGGTCGTATCACCGTGGCAAGGTGGCGCGCGAACGCTCCCTGTCACGAGATGGGATTGACCATGAACACACTGTCCAGACGCATCCTGGCAAGCCTGTCGGCCCTGTCGTGCGGCGCCGCCACCATCGTCGCGGTCCAACCGGCCCATGCTGATTCGGTGGCAGCCAGCCACGTCGTCATCAATGAGGTCTATGGAGGTGGCGGTAACTCCGGTGCCACCTGGACCCACGACTTCGTCGAACTGCTCAATCCCACCGACGCGGAGGTCTCCGTCGAGGGTTGGAAGCTGGAATACCTCACCGCCAAGGGCAAGGTGGCCAATACCTGCACCCTCAGCGGCACCGTCAAGGCTGGTGGCTACTTCTTGGTGCAGGAGGCCAAGGGAGACGGTGGCAGCAAGCTTCTCCCGGCCCCCGACGCGCAGTGCACGGCAGCCATGAGCGCCACCAAGGGCTCGGTTCGTGTCCTTGACGCATCGGGGACTGCCGTTGACCTGGTGGGTTATGGCGCCGCATCGGTGGCCGAGAAGAAAGCTGCTCCCGCCCCGTCGAACACCACCTCGATCGAGCGTCGCAATGGCGTCGACACCGACGACAACTCGGCTGACTTCACAGTGGGCGACCCCACCCCGACGAATTCAGGTTCCGCACCGTCGCCCACACCCACCCCGTCGCCCACACCCACCCCGTCACCCACATCGACTCCCACCCCGGAACCTGGTGTGACCCCGATCGCCGCAATCCAGGGCAATGGTCCGGCCAGCCCGCTGGTCGACAAGACCGTCACCACGGTGGGAGTCGTCACCGCTGCCTACCCGACCGGCGGATTTGACGGCATCTACATCCAGACCCCGGGAAGCGGTGGCGTCCCGAAGAAGGCCACCGACGCCTCGGATGGTGTCTTCGTGTACTCGAAGTGGGCTGCCGCCAACATCAAGGTCGGCGACTGTGTGACCGTCAAGGGCACCGTCACTGAGTTCCACGACCTCACCGAGATCGCTGGTAAGACCCGAGTTGAGCGCACCTCCGGTTGCACCCCCGTCAAGGCCACCGAGCTGACCTCCCTGCCGGCCACTGACGACGAGCGGGAGGTCTACGAGGGCATGCTCGTCAAGCCCACCAGCGGCTACACCATCACCAACAACTATGGCCTCAACCAGTACGGCCAGATCGGTCTGGCCGACGGTGACAAGCCCCTCTACCAGGGCACCGAGGTCGCGCGTCCGGGCAAGGACGCCGAGGCCGTCGAGGCTGCCAACCAGGCCAAGTACATCAATCTTGACGACGGTTCCTCGTGGAACTTCATGACCAATGCCGACGCCAAGAACTCGCCTCTGCCGTATCTGTCCCAGAACACCCCGATGCGCACCGGCACCCACGTCGAGTTCACCTCGCCGGTCATCATGGACCAGCGGTTCGGTTGGAATTTCCAGCCCACCGGTCAGGTCGTCGGCTCGGACTCGCGGCTGTCGCCGATCCAGGCTGGGAACAACCGCCCGGACACTCCGCCGGCTGTCGGCGGTGATGTCACACTGGCCAGCTTCAATGTGCTGAGCTACTTCACCGATCTGGGTCAGGACGAGCCGGACTGCAAGGCTTATGCCGATCGTGACGGAAACGCGGTCGCGACCAACTTCTGCCTGGTCCGTGGCGCCTACACCCCGCAGGCCTTCGCCGACCAGCAGGCCAAGATCGTCACTGCGATCAACGGGCTGGATGCCGATGTCGTCTCCCTCGAGGAGATTGAGAACTCCGCCCAGATCACCTGGCGTCCGGGACAATCTCGCGATGCGTCCCTGGCAAACCTCGTCGACGCCCTCAACAAGGCTGCTGGCAAGAAGGTGTGGGCCTACGTGGCCAGCCCGACCGTCGTTCCTCCCAACGAGGACGTCATCCGCTCGGCCTTCATTTACAAGGTCGGCAAGGTTTCCCCGGTGGGGGCCTCACAGATTCTGGCCGACCCGGCCTTCGCCAATGCCCGTCAACCGCTGGCTCAGCGCTTCCAGCCGGAGGGGTCCAAGCGCACCTTCGTGGCGGTCGTCAATCACTTCAAGTCCAAGGGCTCAGGTGAGGACGACGGCACCGGTCAGGGCAAGGCGAACCCCAGCCGCGTCGCCCAGGCCAAGGCCCTGACGGGTTGGGTGAACACGACCTTCAAGGACGACTCGGTCTTCATGCTCGGAGACTTCAACGCCTATGCCATGGAGGATCCGATCCTTGCCATCAAGGACGCCGGGTTCAGTGAGGTCGTCGAGGAGCACGATCCGGGTGCCGCCAGCTACCAGTTCTCCGGCCGTGTCGGTTCCTTGGACCACATCTTCGCCAATGCCAAGGCCCATGAGCTGATCTCTGGCGCCGGCATCTGGGACATCAACGGGTCTGAGTCGGTGGCGATGCAGTATTCGCGTCGCAACTACAACGTGACCGATTTCCACACCACCAGCCAGTTCGCTGCCTCGGATCATTCCCCGGCACTGGTCGGCTTCTCGATGCAGGCTCCGGTCCCGACTCCGACTCCTTCCCCGACGGGCAGTGCCACCCCGTCGCCCACCGTCTCCCCGTCGACCACTGCGACGGTGACGCCGACGACCACCGTTTCACCGTCGACCACGCCCCCGGTTTCCCCGTCGAGCACCCCGACGACCACCCCGTCGGTGACGCCGACCACCACCCCGGCCCCGACCACGAGCCCCACCTCGACGCTCGCCCCGGCCCCCGGTTATGTGCCGGGAACTCGTCCTGGTCTGCCGTACACCGGAGTCTGACGAACCCCTCCCAGCACCCGCCCTGCCACCTCGGTTGGGCGGGTGCTCGCTGTCAGCGTCACCACACCGGTGGACGTAGGTGACACAATGGGAGTGACAATCCGCGATTTCAGGAGTGACACGTCAATGACCGTGAACCTGGGCATGCCCACCCCTCCCGTTCCGACCTTGGCGCCGCGTCGCAAGACGCGCCAGATCAAGGTGGGAGATGTGCTGGTCGGTGGTGACGCACCCATCTCGGTGCAGTCCATGACGACAACCAAGACCCACGACATCGGTGCCACCCTTCAGCAGATCGCCGCCCTGACCGCAGCCGGTTGTGACATCGTGCGCGTCGCCTGCCCGACCGACAAGGACGCCGAGGCTCTTCCGATCATCGCCAAGCAGTCCCAGATCCCGGTCATCGCTGACATCCACTTCCAGCCGAAGTACGTCTTCCAGGCGATCGAGGCCGGCTGTGGCGCGGTGCGCGTCAACCCTGGCAACATCCGCAGGTTCGACGACCAGATCGAGGCGATCTGCAAGTCCGCCACTGAGCACGGCACCAGTATCCGCATCGGCGTCAATGCCGGGTCCCTCGACAAGCGTCTGCTCGACAAGTATGGTGCCCCGACCGCCGAGGCCATGGTGGAATCGGCGCTGTGGGAGGCCAGTCTGTTCGAGCAGTACGGGTTCCGCGACTTCAAGATCTCGGTGAAGCACCACGATCCCGTTGTCATGATCCGCGCCTATGAGCAGCTTGCCGCTCAGTGCGATTACCCCCTCCACCTGGGCGTCACAGAGGCTGGACCTGCCTTCCAGGGCACCATCAAGTCCGCGGTGGCCTTCGGACACCTGCTCTCCGAGGGTATCGGCGACACCATCCGCGTCTCCCTGTCGGCCGATCCGGTTGAGGAGGTCAAGGTCGGCATCAAGATCCTGGAGTCGCTCAACCTGCGCCCCCGTGGTCTGGAGATCGTGTCCTGCCCGTCCTGTGGACGCTGTCAGGTCGACGTGTTGTCCTTGGCCAACGACGTCACCGACGCTCTGGAAGGAATTGATGCCCCGCTGCGCGTTGCCGTCATGGGTTGCGTCGTCAACGGCCTGGGCGAGGGCCGTGAAGCTGACCTTGGTGTTGCTGCCGGTAACGGCAAGGGCAAGATCTTCAAGCACGGCGAGGTCATTCGCACCGTTCCCGAGAATGAGATCGTCCAGACCCTCGTCGACGAGGCGAACCGGATGGCCGAGACCATGGACGAGACCGGGGAACCGGAAGTCGCGGTCTCCTGAGGTGTTCACCAGGGTCAGGGTCCTTGACGACACCGACGTTGGTCAGGTCACTGAATTCCTGCAGCAGGACCCGGTAGGAAATCTCTTCCTCCTGTCGCGCATCCAGGCCAATGGCTTGGATCGCGGCAGGCTGGGGTGCCCTGTCGTCGGTGTGGTGCATTCCGGGGAATTGCAGGGGATGCTTCACTTGGGGGCCAACGTCGTTCCGGTGGCCTCTGACGAGTCGACGATCGAGGTCTTGTCCTCCAAGGTTGGTCCGTGGCGGACCTCCTCGTCGATGATGGGTCGATCCGGGCCAGTGATGGCTCTGCACCGCATCCTGTCGCAGCGCTACCCGCGCGCCTGGGGTCGGCCTCGCGAGGTTCGTGCCTGTCAACCGTTGTTGGAGTTGCACGAGCCGTCCCGTGTGGGCGCCGATCCTCGTGTCAAGGCTGCCACGATGGATCACTTCCAGGCGTATTTCCAGGCTGCGGTGGCGATGTACACCGAGGAGGTCGGCGTCAGCCCGATCGAAAGCTCCGGCGGGTACATGAGTCACATGCGCACCCTTGTCCAGAAGGGCCACTGCTTCGACATCGTCGATGATGATGGAACCGTGCGATGGAAGTCCGACATCGGCGTCGACTGGCGCACGCACTGTCAGATTCAGGGGGTCTGGCTTGACCCGGCGTGGCGTGGCAAGGGGCTCGCCGACGCTGCCATGACGGCCGTGGCACAGTTGTGTCGGCGTCGCTACGAGTCGGTCTCCCTCTACGTCAATGACTTCAACACCCGCGCCCTGGCCATGTACCGCACCGTGGGTTTCCGTCAGGTCGGAGAGATGGCCACGGTGCTGTACTGAGGGCACATGGCCACCCACCAAGGACGTCCATGAGTACGTCCCGGTTGCATGGATGCGTGTGGTCTCGTCATGAACATGGTGGGTGGTGTGCGCCGGACCATGAGATGGGCAGGAAGCAGGGACTCCTCAGGCTGCCCTGCGGCGTAGCCACGCGCCCAGCAGACCATGCTTGGGAGCAAGCAACCAACTCAGCAGGAAGACCACGGTGGAGACGAGGACGATCGTTCCGCCGGCCGGCAGGTCGACCGACCACGACAGGTACAGACCGACCAGGGCGCACACAGCCCCGATGATCGGAGCCAGCAGCATCATCGTCGACAACCGGTTGGTGAGCATACGAGCCGTCGAGGCCGGGGTGACCAGCAGAGCCAGCACCAGAACGTTGCCGATGACCTGCACCGACATGACGACGGTGAGCGTGACCAGGACGTAGAGAACCAGGTCCAGGGCGAAGACCGGCATGTGGGTGGCGCGAGCAGTCTCGCGGTCCAGGCCGACGGTCACCAGCTCCTTGTGCAGGGCTCGTTCCGCCAGCAGTATCAAGGCGCCGCCGACGCAGACGATGACAATGTCGTCAGTGGTGATGCCGGTGATGGATCCGAAGAGGAACTGCTGCAGGGAACCCGCATACCCGGGCGCTCGAGAGATGATGACGATTCCCAACGCGAAGGCTCCCGCGAAGAGGATTCCGATGACCGAGTCCTCCTTGAGGCGTCGGTTCTGGGAGACGATGGCCACCAGGACGGCCGTGACGAGACCGGCCACAGTGCCACCCAACAGCAGCGACCCCTGTAACAGGAAGGCCACAGCCAAACCGGGGAAGACCGAGTGCGCCACTGCGTCTCCGATGAAGGCCATGCCTCGCAGCACGACATGGGAACCGATGACTCCGGCAACCATCGAACAGACCACGGCAACCAGCAAGGCCTTCGGCAAGAAGACCAGCAGGGGATTGGTGAGATCAGTGAAGAACTCCCAGGGAGTGAGCATTGATGGTTCCTTGTCAGAGGGGGGTGGGGACGGGTTCGGCAGCCCCGACCATGGTCAGCAGCGGAGAATTCTCGGAGACCCCAAAGGCCTTCATCCACATCGTCGGATCGCGCAACTCCTGCGGGGTGGAGTCGGCAATGACGGTGCGGTTGATGAGACACACCCGGTCAGCGGTGGCCATGGCCTGCGCGAGGTCATGGGTCGTCATGACCAAGGTGGTGCCGTCGGCAGCCAAGCGGCAGAACAGCTCGGTGAGCATCTCCTGGGTCGGCATGTCGACCCCGGTGAACGGCTCGTCAAGGAGCAGCACTGACGGACGCGTGGCCAGGGCTCGGGCAATGAGAACACGCTGACGCTGACCACCAGACAGTTCCCCCACCGTGCGATCTGCCAGGTCCGCCATGTCGGCGGTCCGCAGGGCGTCGCGCACGGCGACGTGGTCATCCTTGCCGGGACGACGCAGCCACCCGATGTGGCGGGTCCGTCCGCTCATGACGACGTCAGCGACGCTGATGGGGAAGTCCCAGGCAAATTCGTGACGCTGGGGGACGTAACCGATGTGACGCCATCCCTTGCCCGCAGCGGCCCCAGCAACCTCCACGCTGCCCTTGGCCGGCTTCACCAGGCCAAGCATGGTGCGCAACAAGGTTGTCTTGCCGGCCCCGTTGGGCCCCAGGAGAGCCAACAGGTCACCCCTGCTGGCTGACACGTTGACGTCGTGAAGCACCTGGCGCCCGCCCAGGTTGACGGCCACGTCAGTGATCGCGATGGATCCCAGGTCACTCATGCGAACTCGTTTCGTCGTTGGAGTTCTTGGCTGACGTCGCGTCCTTGTCCTCGTCCTTCCACACCTCGTCGTGCAACTTCTTCGACTTGGAGCGGCTGACCAGGGCGCCGATGACAATGCCGACGATGACGACTCCGGCGATGATCGCGATGATCATGCCCCGCGAGGTGCCGCTGTCAGAATCGTTGCTGGACGTGGGGGAGGCTGCCGCCGACGACGACGCCTTGGCCGGAGCTGAGGTCGCGGCAGAACCGCTTGTCGATGCGTTGTCAGACGCTGAGGAATCCGATGCCGCTGATGCCTGGGCCGATGCCGAGGCAGAGGCCCCCAAGGCGCGAGCTTCGTCGGCCGAACCCTTGTCACCGATGACGAACCTCATCTTGGTCGAGAAGGAGTGCTTGGTGCCCTTGGCGTCAGTCCCGCGCACATCGACGGAGATGGTCTGGGCTCCCGGATCGGAGAACACCCAGTTGGCGTGAACGTGAGTGTTGGCCTCCATGTGCACCAGCTGTTCGCCGGACTTGGTGGAGTCATACAGCGCCATGGGGGCGTCGAAACCGTTCTCGATGAACATGTGGGCCTGACCGGGGCCTTCGTGGCCGGTGAAGACGAGATCGGCGCCGCGCGGGAAGTTCTTGACGATCTCGGGGGCCTGGGTGTTCCAGCCCAGCCACACGACCTTCTGGTCCTGGGTCTGGGGAATGACGTAGGCCTTCTTGCCACGCATGTCGCCGAGGAAGGAGTAGGTGTCGTCGTTCGGCACGTCGATCAGGGACGCATCGACCACGCGCAGGACGGCGTCGTCGGTGCTGCGCCACACTGGCGGGTTGGCGCTGTCGTCGCGGGCCATGAGGGTGAACTGGCCGTCAATGAGGCGAGGGCCGACATCGACGTGGCCGCGCTTGATCTCGGCGGGTCCCTTGGCCACTTTCTCGCTGTCGGTCACCGTCTGCTTGAGGGCAGGATCTGGCGGTGGGGTCGGGGCGGCCTGGGCTGGCTGGGAGAGCGAGAAGCCAGCGCTGAGCGCGATGAACATGGCAGACAGAGCCGCCACCCGACGGTGTTTGGTAATCATGGATTCCTCCGCAGGAGCGTCATCCCAGGCACTTGGCCAGGGAATCAGCGTCGAATTTCATGAGGTCGATGTAGTTCGTGACTTGGTCGTCGAAGGTGTCGCCATAGATCGGGCAGACCTGGACACCATTCTCGGCGGCGATGGCTGCGAGCACTGAGGAACCACGCAGCACATTGGGTTCCAGGAACACGGCCGGCACCTTGAGGTCGGCGATGGTCTGGTTGAGTTTGCGTCGTTGAATCATGGACGGTTCGACACCGGGATTGGCGGTGACGAATCCAGCCACATGCATGCCGTGAGCCTGGGCCAGGTACCCGTAAGCGTCATGACTGGTGATGAGCTGACGCCGCCCCTTGGGAATGCTGGCGATCTTGCGATCGACGTAGTGCGCGGTCTCGTCGAGTTTCGCCATGTAGGCCTTGGCATTCGCCCGGTAGGTCTGGGCTCCGTCAGGGTCGGCCTTCACCAAGGCGTCACGAATGACCTGCACGTAGGCCTTGGTGTTCTTGATGCTCATCCACAGGTGCGGGTCGATCTCACCGTGGACGTGCGCACCGAGAACGGCCTGGGGTAGCTGGTGGATCGAGTCACCAGGGTGGCCGAGGAATCGGAAGGCCGGAGTCGGCGGGATCTCGGTGAGGGCCTTCGGAGGCACCCACACCACGGAGGTGTCGGGGTCCAGACGCTTCTGGGTGCGCACACCGCCACCGGTCGGATCGGACAGCAGGATCATCTTGCCCTCGTCGATGTCAGCGGAGAAGTCCGCATGACCCTTGTCGACGACCGTGCGATCAGCGAGTTCGGGAATCGTGCGCGGATCAGCGCCGACGGCAATGGTCAGGGTCTGGGTACCGATGGGGGCAGAGCCCTTGTCCGTGGACAGGGTGGCCGTGAAGGTTGCCTTGTAGACGCCAGGCTTGCTGAAAGCCCACGACATGTGGGTATGGGCGTCGGCGGGAAGCTCGACGTCGTCACGCTCGTCGACGCCGTCAGCGGTCGAGTAATAGATCTGCGGACGACCGAAGGTGCCGGTGATGTAGGCGGTGAGGTCACCAGGACCGTCCACGGACGTCAACTGGAGGTGAACCGAGGACGAGCGGTTGGCTCCTCGAGCAGTGCCCTTGCCGATGACTCGCAGGCCCAGCCAGACGGTGTCCAGGTTGGCATTCTCAACAAGCGGGATGACCTCGGCGCCGTATTTCTGGGCTTCCTCGGCCAGCGAGACGTTGATCGACTCGGGAGGCAGGGATGCGTCGATGGTCTTGATGACCGAATGGGGCTCGAGCATGAGGTAGTTCGACAGCGCGACCTTTGAGTACACGACGGTCCTCACGTCACGCAGCGACGGCTCGTAAGTGTGGGGGTCGGCGCCGGAAGGCACCATCGAGGTGACGGTGGCACGATCGCCGGCGACGTTGCGCGTCAGGTCAGCGAGGATGGGCGTGGTCGTCACCACGGAGAGCTTGTCGTTCTGGGAAGCGGGCGAGTGGCCGCACCCAGCCAGGAGGCTGAGTGCGGCCACGACGCACAACAGGCGTTTTCTCACCCGCGTCGTCTCCTCGCCACGAGGAGAGCGCCAGTCAGACCGACGACCACCAGGGCTCCTTCCATCAGACCCTGGTTGGTCGGGGAGACGATACCGGTGTCGCCGAAGGTGCCGTTCTCACCGGTGGAAGGCATCGCGTTGAGGTCGCAGGGCTGGCCATCGGTGGTGCGGCCCACGATGGTGTAGCCCGGCTCGGTGCTCTGGTCGGCAGCAGCGGAGGTCGACACCGTGCCAATGGAGGCAGCGACCGACTGGGGATTGATGCCCACCGCGAAGTGGAGGGTGCCAGTGGCGCTGACCTTCTTGCCGTCCTTGGTGGTGGCCGACTGGGTGACAGTCACGGCGTAATGACCAGGAGCGGTGAACACCCAGTTGGGGTGAGCGTGGGTGTTGGGCGGGATGGTGTAGCTGGTGGGTCCACCAACGTTGTCGAAGACCCGCTGGCCCACTCCGCCACCGAAGGTGCCGGACATGAACACGGCCAACTTGCCGGGGCCACTGATGCTGTCGAGGTGCATGTCGACCGGGCCAGTGGTGCCGTTGACGATGGAGTCGTGCATGGTGTTGACGCCCAGCCACGGCACTCCGGGGACCTGGGTCGCGCCGATGAGCCACACCTTGGTGCCGCCCTTGGCGATGAACTCCATACCTGCCGGGGCAGTGGTGTTGGCCTTGTCGCCGACAGCCATCACGATGCTCGAGGGGGTGACCCACTTCGCCGGGGCGGAGCGGTCGTCCTTGAGAGCGGAGATGAGCTTGCCCGACTGCAACTGGACGCCCCAGTCGAAGTGACCCTCGGTGGCGATGGACGCAGGCTGGCGCACCGTCTGAGTGGTCTTCGTCGCGGTGGTGGCAGCCTTGGTGCGGATCTTCACCGGACGGCAGATCTGCTTCTTGGCGGGCGAGCTGCTGGTGGGAGCGCCCTGGGCCGATCCGGCCGAGCCGGAGTTGTTGTCAACGGTGGTCGCCGGCTTGTCGCCGATGACGCCGAGAGCGCCGAGGGGCTGGTCAGAACCACCCTTGGTGCTGTGCTTGCCGGGAGCCGGGTTGCCACCCTTGCTGCCGTGACCGGCAGGGCAGGTGTTGGCTGCGGCGATGGCCTTGGAGCCAACCACCCAGGTGTAGGTGTGGGTTCCGGTGCTGACGGTCTTACCGCTGCGAACAGCGGTGGCGTCAACGGTCATGTCGTAGCGGCCAGGCTTGGTGAACACCCAGTTGGCGTGCACGTGGGACGGCTGCTTGACGGTGATGGTACCCGGGAAGGTCTTGGAGCCACCGTCGAGCAGGGCCTGGACCCCACCGAAGGAACTCTGCGAGAACAGGTGCACCTGGCCGGGGCCCTTGACGTTGCGGATGTTGATCTTGACCTCGTTGAAGCCATTGCGCTTGACGTCGAAGGTCTCCCAACCTGGCCACAGCAGATCCTGGTTCTGCGTGATGGGCAGCAGGTAACCCTTGGGAGTACCGGGGTACCCGTTCGGAATGGGAATCAGGGCGGAGTCCTTGACGGCCAGCACAACACTTTCCGGGGTGTGGAGCACGCCCTCGCCGGTCACGTCCTCCTTGATCTGCAAGTTGAGACCGTTATTGGCGGCTGACCCGACGCGGAAGACGTCGGAGTGGCCGTGGTCAAGAACGAGCTTCTGATAGCAGGGCTTCTTGTCCACGGCCGGCTTGGGAGCCGGCTTAGGGTTCGCAGTGACCTTGGGGGTCGGGGTGACCTTGGGGGTCGGCTTGGGAGCAGGTGTCGGCTTCACAGTGGCCGATGGCGTGGGCTTCGGGGTCGGGGTGACCTTGGGGGTCGGCTTGGGGACAGGTGTCGGCTTCACAGTGGCCGATGGCGTGGGCTTCGGAGTCGGGGTGACCGTCGGAGTCGGCGTGGGCTTCGGGGTCGGAGTCACCGACGGCGTCGGTGCGGGAGCCGGCTTGCCCCACGGGGCCGGAAGGGCTGTCTCGTCACCAACCACCCAGGTGTAGGTGTGCGGCTTGGTCTGGAAGCTCTTTCCACCCTTGACCGAGGAGGCCTGGACGGTCATGGTGTAGACGCCCGGCTTGGCGAACACCCAGTTGGCGTGCACGTGGGACGGCTGCTTGACCGTGATCGTACCCGGCAGGGTGGTGGAGTCGGCGTCGAGCAGGGGCTGGATTCCGCCGAAGGATCCCTGCGAGAACAGGTAAACCTTGTCCGGTCCCTTGACATCGCTGATGTTGATCTTGACCTCGTTGAAGCCATTGCGCTTGACGTCGAAGGTCTCCCAACCCGGCCACAGGACCTCACGGTTCTGGGTGAGGGGGAGGACGTACCCCTTGGGGGCACCAGGCATTCCTGCCGGGATGTCCATGATCGCGGGGTCCTTGACCTTGAGGAGCACGTTCTCCGGTGAGCGCAGGACGCCCTCGCCGGTCACGTCCTCCTTGAGCTTGAGATCGATCCCGCCATCCTTGGCTGATCCGACCCGGAAGATGTCGGTGTGGCCATGGTCGAGGACGATGGGCTGTTCGCTACTCGGGTTCGAAGGAGTGTCCGATCCGGCGGCCGAGCGCTCCGCGGAGTTCGGTGCCGGGGGGACGTCGGGGTTGACGATGGGCCTGTCGCTGGCGACATGGCCATTGTGCAGGAGCTCGCGGTCCGGCCCTGCTGCGCTCGCCGACGACGGGGTGATCGTCAGGAATGTCAGCAGGACGGCAAGGAGCGATGCAAACCGTTTCACGGTGGCCTCCAATGTCTTCCTATGGTTTTGCTCAACCATATAATGGGAATGGTTCTCATGGCCACCGGGGTTGCGATACTTCCTGACGGGTGGGCTGGCGACACCAACCACCGTGGTTCCAGCCGCTAGGATTCAACATGGTCGTGGCCGGTCGCGCCGAAGGGCGGCGGAGGGTCGAGCGCGGCCGGGAAGGTACACGTCGTGTTGACGCGCATGTCACAGTTGTTCGTCCGAACCCTGCGAGAGGATCCGGCTGACGCCGAGGTCCCCAGCCATCGTTGGTTGGTGCGGGCCGGGTACATCCGTCGGGCTGCCCCCGGCGTCTACTCATGGCTGCCACTGGGTCTGCGGGTGATGCGCAGGATCGAGGCCATCTGCCGTGAGGAGATGGCCGGAATCGGAGCTCAGGAGGTGTGCTTCCCCGCACTCCTGGCGTCTGATCCTTACAAGGAGACTGGCCGCTGGGTTGAATACGGCGACAACCTCTTCCGTCTCAAGGATCGCAAGGGCGTCGACATGCTGCTGGGTCCGACCCATGAGGAGATGTTCACCCTCATGGTCAAGGACCTGTACTCCTCGTACAAGGATCTGCCGCTGTGCCTCTACCAGATCCAGAACAAGTATCGTGACGAGGCCCGTCCGCGCGCTGGCATCCTGCGTGGCCGCGAGTTCGTCATGATGGACGCCTACTCCTTCGATGTCGCCCAGGAGGGACTCGACGAGGCCTATCAGACCCAGCGCGACGCTTACATCCGTATCTTCAACCGTCTCGGTTTCGACTACGCCATCGTCAAGGCGATGTCTGGTCCGATGGGTGGTTCTCGCTCGGAGGAGTTCCTGGCCATTGCAGCCAATGGTGAGGACACCTTTGTGCGTTCCCCTGGTGGCTATGCCGCCAATGTCGAGGCCGTCCGGATTGCTGCCCCGGACCCACTGCCGATCGAAGGGCTGCCCGAGGCGCAGGTCGTCGACACCCCTGACGTGCCCACCATTGAGTCCCTGGTTCGGCTGGCCAACGAGGTGCGCCCGCGCGAGGATCGGCCCTGGACCGGGGCTGACACCCTCAAGAACGTCGTGTTCGTGGTGACCCATCCTGACGGCAAGCGCGAGCCGTTGGCCATTGGTCTGCCGGGAGATCGCGAGGTCGACGAGAAGCGTCTCGAGGCTGCCCTCGAGCCGGCGGTTGCCGAACCCTTCACCGAAGAGGACTTCGCCGCCAACCCGCAGTTGGTCAAGGGGTACATCGGCCCGGGATCGCTGGGTGAGGAGAACTCCTCCAAGGTGCGCTACCTCGTTGATCCTCGCGTCGTCACCGGGACGTCGTGGATCACTGGCGCCGATGAGAAGGATCGTCACGTCTTCAACCTCGTGGTGGGCCGTGACTTCACCCCCGACGGAGTCATCGACGTCGCCGAGATCCGCGAGGGCGACCCGGCCCCTGATGGCAGTGGCGAACTGCACTTGTCCCGCGGTATCGAAATTGGCCACATCTTCCAGCTCGGCACGAAGTATGCCGACGCCCTGGGGCTCAAGGTGCTTGACCAGAACGGCAAGCTGGTGACCGTCACCATGGGTTCCTACGGTCTGGGCGTGTCGCGTGCGGTGGCCGCCATCGCCGAGGGGACATGCGACGACAAGGGGCTGTCGTGGCCCCGTGAGGTCGCTCCTTTCGACGTGCAGGTGCTGGCTACCGGTAAGGGAGCTGAGATCCTCGAGGAGGCGACCAGGATCGCCAGCGAACTGGCCGCGGCCGGACTGGAGGTGCTGCTGGATGACCGCAAGGCGTCCCCGGGAGTGAAATTTGCTGACAGTGAGATTCTCGGTATGCCGACCTCAGTGGTCGTCGGTCGTGGACTCAAGGACGGATTGATCGAGATTCGTGACCGCGCTTCTGGTAATGCGCGCGATGTCGCGGTGGCTGACGCTGTGGCCGAAGTCCTCGCCGAGGTGCGCGGCTGAGGGCTACCTTCGGCCGGTGGTCGGTCAACTGACTGACATCTGCAGTTCACGATATCGGCGTCAACTGTTCTGGTGATCTGGCACAGAGGTGGCCTCATGTCCCCCGGATAATGGGTGGGTATGTCAGGCCGCACGGCCCCCTCGACCTGCGAAAGGCAGATTGATGCCAGAGAACCATGACGGATTGACCAGAACCGACCCCAACACTGCCAGGAATACGCTGGGACGACGAAGCTTTCTCGGCGGTATGACCCTGGTTACTGCTGCGGCTGTGACCGGCACCACCCCGGCCTTGGCCCATGCCTCCAAGCGTCTCCACTACACGGCCGGAACCACACTTGAGCAGGTGGGCCTGCCCGATCCGGGCAAGGGATATCGCAGGCTCAAGGCACACAGCGGCTACCCGCTCGTCGTACGCGAGGATCTCGCCAAGGGCAAGAGTGGGCGTGATGACCGACGTCACGGCTTGGCGTCCCTCATTCAGCTCACTGACCTGCACGTGACCGATGTGCAGTCTCCGATGAGGGTCGAGTTCCTGCACCCGCTGGCTGGCTCGGCCTTCCGCCCGCAGGAGGCCTTGGGTCCGCTTGCCACGGCATCCTTGGTGCGTCGGGTCAATTCCCTTCAGGGTGGCCCGGCCACCGGACGGGCTTTCGACGCTCTCGTCAGCACCGGTGACAACACCGACAATCATGAGCACGTCGAACTCGACTGGTACCTCACCTTGCTCTCGGGTGGCACGATCATCCCGAATACCGGTGCTCATGATCACTGGGAGAGTGTGCAGACCTTCGGGGATCCGCTGTTCTACAACCCCGAATCCCATCACAGCGACAAGTACAAACGTGTCGGATTCCCCCAGGTCGACGGCTACTTCCGTCGCGTCATGGCTCCGGTGTCGTCTCCTGGCGTGAAGGTGCCGTGGTATGCGGTGTTCGGAAACCACGACGACTCGGTCCAGGGCACGCTGCCTTCTGACTGGGAACTCCTGGAGGCGATGTACACCAGTGATCGCAAGATCACCGGTTTCGCCAGTGACAAGGACGCCAAGGCCTTCCTGCGGGCAGCCCAGGGTGACGGACCGATCGAACTGTCCAACAGCTCTGTCTCCCTGACTCGCCAGGTCACTGCCGATGAGCGCCGCGAGCCCTTCACCCCGTTCGAGTTCATCAAGGCCCACCTGGATGACGGCATCAACGGTTCCGGTCCGCATGGTCACGGCTTCAGCGAGGACAACCTCAACTCGGACCGCGGTTACTACACCTTCCAGATCGCAGAAGGCGTCACCGGCATCAGCATGGACTCCACCAACCGCGCCGGCTACACCAATGGCTCCATCGACGACCGTCAGTGGCAGTGGCTGAAGTCCGTGCTGCGCGCTGGCAGCAGCGTGTACTACGACGACCTGGGGGTGCGCCAGCAGCACGATGTCAGCGACACCATGTTCGTCCTTTTCAGCCACCACGACTCGAAGACGATGAATAACGCCGTCCTGCCCGGTGACGGCACCGGTATTCGTCACCTCGGCCCGGAATTGGTGTCCCTGCTTTCGCACTATCCGAATGTGATCGCCTGGGTCAACGGGCATGTGCATGCCAACAACATCACCGCTCACAAGCACCTCCTTGATCCCCGCCGTAGCTGGTGGGAGATCAACACGGCCTCGCACGTCGACTTTCCCCAGATGGCCCGCATCATCGAGATTGCCGACAATCATGACGGCACCGTGAGCGTCTTCACGACCCTCGTCGAGTCAAATGCTCCTTACCAGGCTGACTACGACACCACCGACCCGGATGGTCTGGCCAGTCTGTACCGAGAGTTCGGCGCGAATGACCTGCACACCATGAAGCGCAGGCTCGGCGAATCTCGCGATCGCAATACGGAGTTGCTGCTGGCCCATCCGTGGGCCTGAGAGGTACTTTCAGCTCGATAATGTGATGGGTCCCGCCCTGTTGTCAGGGGCGGGACCCATCATTGTTGGTGTCACACGGGAAGGTTGACACGTGACGTCGTGGGTCTTTGCCGGTCTTGTTCTCGCCGCCTTTACTGCGGGCTGGATCAATGCCGTCGTCGGGGGCGGTGGTCTCATCATGTTGCCCTCACTGCTGGTCGGCCTGCCGACCGAGACCCCGATCGCCACGGTGGTGGGCACGAACAAGGTGGCCCAGGTCGTCGGCAACCTCACCGCCGGTGTCGGGTACCTGCGCAAGCAGCGTCCGGACTGGCCGATGTTCCTCTCGGCGGTTGGCCTGGCCGCCATCGGAGCGGTGATCGGTGCTCGGATTGTCACCTACATGTCACGGGCGGTCTACACGCCGGTCCTGCTCGTCATCCTCGTGGTCATAGGGGTTTACACGTGGAGACGACCTGCCCTGGGGGTGAACTCGGACGGGGAAGGCCGACGACATCCGGTGCTGGTTGCGATGATGGGGCTGGTTCTGGGTTGCTACGACGGAGCCATCGGACCGGGGGTCGGGACCTTCTGGGTTCTCACCTACGTCGCAGTGGGTGGCTATTCCTTCCTCAAGGCCTCGGGAATGGCGAAGATCTGCAACGCCGTGACGAACCTCGTCACCATCACCACGCTGGCCGTGCACGGCCACGTCTGGTGGCATGTCGCCTGGCCGCTCGTCATCGCCAACGTCGTCGGTGGATTCATCGGCACTCGAACTGCCCTGAAACATGGCAATGCCTTCATCCGGACGATGTTCCTCATCATCACCAGCGTGCTGGCGATACGGATGCTGGTTCAGTTGATCTGGGGAATCTGAGTCGTGGTGGCTCCGGGGTGGCGCTTCCTGGTCACACCCAGCCGGGCCACGTCGTCACCCCGGTGCCCAGATGGGCAAGGACCTCAGCCTGGGTGATCATCGCGGCAACGGCGTGCGAACGTGCTGACGAGGGGCTGGCGGCCACCACCCGTCCCCAGCCAGACAGCACATTGTCCTCCAGACCAGACCACAACGACCGGGTCGCCGCTGGATTGGCAGGGGCTGTCGGCATGGGGTAGCCGGGCAAGTCAGGAGTCGGGGTGGCAGAAGCCTCGCGGAGTCCTTGACGTACCTCGGCGCGCTGGGCGATGACCTGGTCGCGTCGCTGCTGTCCCCAGGTGCGCAGCGGATCGTCTTCCTCAAGACGGCCGATGCCCCATTCCAGGCCTGCCATGAGCGCATTGAGATGGGTCAGGAGTGCTTGCTGGGCGTGGACGAGAGGTTCTTGTCCGACAGTGACCGGGACCACCTTCGGACGTGGACGTGGTGCAGGTGCGTCGGGGGCGAAAGCCGAGCAGAACACCGAGAGGCTGGCCCACAACAGGGATTGCGAGGGGTCACCGGCGGCTCGGCAATTCGACAGATATCGGGCCGCGGCAGCCTTTTCGTGATGCTGCAGCAAGGCATCTGGTGATCCTTGCCCGGCTGCCAACGGTGTCGGGGAGACCGAGGGGGTCAAGGAGTCCGTCTTGCCTGAAAAAGGGTCAGTCTGGCTCAACACCTGCTCATGACGACGATGAGCAGCGGCGAGCTGCTCGTACGTCGCTTTTCGGCCACCGCTGACGCTGTTCGCGGCTTTCGTCGCCAACTGCGCCAGGAAAGCCTCGTGGGACACGGCATCGCGACGTTGTGCGGCTGTGTCGACACGTGGTGTTGTGCCGGCAACGGTTGGGTGCACCGGAGTCGTCTTCTCGGACCGGTGACTGCACCCCGATAGCCCGATGGCACCGAGAGTGGCTCCACTGGCGAGAACGGTTCTCCGAGCGATCATGGGTTCACCTTATCGATACTGAAGTTGTACCTGCGATGTGACACCGTCGAGGACCCGAGCGACGAGGAGCCGACATCGGTGCGGCAAGACGGAGTGGCTAGACTCGATGCGGACAATTTGCAACGACAACAGGATGAGACACAGATGAATGCAGAGAGGCTCACCGGCCTGCTGGAACCGGTCGTGTCCCAGCTCGGGCTCGAACTGGATCGCGTCGAGGCCGTGTCTGCCGGACGACGCCGCGTGGTGCGAGTGACCGTTGACGGGGATGGCCCCGACGGCCACGGACCCAGCTTGGACGAGATTTCCGAGGCCACTGCCGAGATATCCCGTCGCCTCGATGATTCCGGGGCCATGGGGGAGTCGCCCTACACCTTGGAGGTGTCATCGCGAGGAGTCTCGACCCCGTTGACCCAGCCGCGGCACTACCGACGCAATGTCGGACGTTTGGTGCGGTTCACCCTCAATCCTGATGAGGGTCACACATCCGGGGAGACCTTCGAGGGGCGCATTGCTGAGGCCACCGAGGACAAGGTCACCCTCGAGGTCGAGGCAGAGAACTCGAAGCCCCACAAGCCCGTGTACACCACCCGTGAGATCCACCTGTCCGACGTGGCGAAGGCTGTTGTCCAGGTGGAACTCAATCGTCGCGACGCGCAGGCGTCGGAGGAGGAGAACTGAGATGGACATCGACCTGTCGGCCCTGCGCATGATCGAGCGGGACAAGGACATCCCGCTCGAGTACTTGCTGACCACCTTGGAGGACGCCCTCCTCAACGCATACGACAAGACGGAGGCTCCTGTGAAGGGGGCCAAGGTCGAGCTTGATCGCAAGACCGGAAACGTCGCCGTCATGATCCCGGAGAAGAACGAGGAAGGGGAGGTCATCGGTTGGTATGACGGCACCCCTGACGACTTCGGTCGGGTGGCTGCCGCGACGGCTCGGCAGGTGATATTCCAGCGTCTGCGCGAGGCCGAGGACGAGCAGAAGTACGGCCATTTCGTGGCTGTCGAGGGCGACGTCATCACCGGCGTCATCCAGCAGTCCTACCGCGACACTCGTACGGTTCGCGTCGACCTGGGTGCCCTCGAGGGCATCATGCCCCCGGCCGAGCAGGTTCCCGGTGAGGACTATTCGCATGGCCGTCGCATCCGCGTCTACGTCGTGGCAGTGCGCAAGGAGGCTCGTGGCCCCCAGGTGATCGTCTCGCGCACCCACCCGAACCTGGTGCGCAAGCTTTTCGCCATGGAGGTGCCCGAGATCGAGCAGGGTGTCGTCGAGATCAAGGCGTTGGCTCGTGAGGCCGGTCATCGCTCCAAGATCGCCGTCGTCTCGCACAATCCTGACGTCTCGGCCAAGGGTGCCTGCATCGGCCCGATGGGTCAGCGAGTGCGTGCTGTCATGCACGAGTTGGGGGAAGAGAAGATCGACATCATCGACTGGTCGGAGGATCCCGCCGAGTTCGTGGGTGCGGCTCTTTCGCCTGCCAAGGTGGCGTCGGTGACGGTCGTCGATCTCAAGGCCAAGGCAGCCAGGGCGGTCGTCCCGGATTACCAGCTCTCCTTGGCGATCGGACGCGAGGGCCAGAACGCTCGGCTGGCGGCTCGCCTCACGGGATGGCGTATCGACATTCGTCCTGACAACCAGGTCTGAGACTGCCCGGGACACGTGACGAGGCCCGACCTTCCCCGTGAAAGGTCGGGCCTCGCGCGTTCATCCCCATCTGGCCTAGGGTGAGCCAGTGACCAGACGACCCCAACGCACCTGCGTCGGCTGCCGACGCGTCGACGATCCAGCCCACATGAGGCGTTACGTCCTGGTTGATGGGGTTGTCGTGGCCGACCCGACTGGCAGTGCTGCTGGCAGGGGAGCGCACGTCCACCCTGACGACGAGTGTTGGAGACGTGCCGTGGCTGGAGGATTTGCCCGATCCTTCCGACAACGCGTCAGGGTCGAGTGCAGCGAATCAGACAGCTCACCAACGCGCTGAATTGGGCGCAGTAGGCCATTTTCGGTAAAGTTGACCCCGCATGTCCGCCGGGAGGTCCGGCGGCCTCACCGAATCGTGTCCCTGGCAGGTCGGTCATTCTGGCTCAAGGGGACTGAACAGGAAGTGGGCACAAGCTCATGAACACTCGATGAGTTCGCACCAATGAGGATTCACAACAACTAGGCCCAGGTCCATCGCGGCCGGGCCCGAAGGAGAGTAGTGGCCAAGGTCCGCGTCTATGAGCTCGCGAAGGAGCTCGGACTGTCAAGCAAGCAGCTTCTGGGGAAGCTCAACGACATGGGCGAGTTCGTCCGATCGGCTTCCTCAACCATTGAGGCACCAGTTGTGCGGCGACTGCGTGACCAGATCGGTTCGGCTGAGCCGTCTGGTGACACCAAGCCCGCGAAGCCTGCGGCTCGTACCCCGCAGGCAGCACCGAAGGAACCCCGCAAGGAGACCCCATCAGCCAAGCCGGCCCCCGGGCCGAAGCCGACTCCTGGCCCCAAGCCGGGCCCTTCGCAAAGGCCGACACCTGGCCCTCGTCGCGGCCCCAACGGTGGGCCGGAGCCTGGTCGTAGCTCTGCAGCTCGCACCAGCGCAACCCCGCGTCCGGGTCTCATGAAGCCTTCCGGTGGCTCCAAGCAGGAGACCCCGGCGCCGAGGAGTGACGCCAAGCCGGCTCCCAAGCCTGGTCACAACGCCGCCAAGCCCCATGCTCCTGCCCCCGGTCCCAAGCCGGGTGCGCCGGCCAAGTCCGGCCCGCAGAAGCCGGGTGCCCGTCCGGGCCCGCGTCCGGGTGGGTCTGGTGGCCTGCCGTCGGGTGCTCGCCCCGGTCCGCGTCCGGGTGCTGGTCGTCGCACTGGCACCCCGCGTCCTGGAAACAATCCGTTCGCCTCCAGCCAGGGAATGGGGCAGTCGCGTCATCGTCCCGAGGGTGGACAGCGTTCCGGTGGAGCTCCACGTCCAGGCCAGGGTGAGCGTATGCCGCGTCCGGGCGGCAGCCAGGGGTTGCGTGGCGGGTCCGGCATCCCTCGTCCGAACCCGGCCATGATGCCCAAGCATCAGTCCTCCCAGATCGGCCAGACGAACAATGGTCGTGGTGGACGCGGCGGTGGCCGTGGCCGTGGTGGATCCCGTGGTGGCGGCGGTTTCGGCGCAGGTTTCGGTGCAGGAGGACCCCAAGGTCCCGTCGGCGGTGGCCGCGGAGGTCGCGGCGGGCGTGGTACCCAGGGTGCCTTCGGTCGCGGTGGTTCCCGTCGTGGTCGCAAGTCACGCAAGCAGCGCAGGCAAGAGTTCGATGAGATGCAGGCGCCGCTGGTCGGCGGTGTGCGCGTTCGCAAGGGTGATGGCGAGACCATCCGACTGCGTCGTGGTGCCTCGCTGACTGATCTTGCTGAGAAGATCAATGCCGAGCCGGCACAGCTGGTGCAGGTGCTGTTCAACCTGGGCGAGATGGTCACGGCCACCCAGTCGGTGTCCGACGACACCCTCGAGATCCTGGGCGGCGAGCTCAACTATGCCATTCAGGTCGTCTCCCCCGAGGACGAGGATCGCGAGCTGCTGGAGTCCTTCGACCTTGAGTTCGGCGAGGACGAGGGCGATGAGGAGGATCTTGTCGCGCGTCCGCCGGTCGTCACCGTCATGGGCCACGTCGACCACGGCAAGACGAAGCTGTTGGACGCCCTGCGTCACAGCGATGTCGTCCAGGGCGAGGCGGGTGGCATCACCCAGGCCATCGGTGCTTACCAGGTCGAGACTGAGGTTGACGGCGCCGAGCGTGCCATCACTTTCATCGACACCCCGGGTCACGAGGCCTTCACGGCCATGCGTGCCCGTGGCGCCAAGTCCACCGACATCGCGGTGCTGGTTGTTGCTGCCGATGACGGTGTCATGCCGCAGACCATCGAGGCGTTGAACCACGCCAAGGCCGCTGATGTGCCGGTCGTCGTGGCCGTCAACAAGATTGACAAGCCCGAATCCGACCCGGACAAGGTGCGCGGACAGCTCACCGAGTACGGCCTGGTTCCTGAGGAGTACGGCGGCGACACCATGTTCGTCAACGTCTCTGCTCGCACCCACGAAGGTCTTGACGATCTCCTTGAAGCGATCATCCTCACCGCTGATGCTGCTCTGGACCTGCGTGCCAACCCGGACATGCCGGCTCAGGGTGTTGCCATTGAGGCCCACCTCGACAAGGGGCGTGGTCCGGTGGCCACCGCTCTCATCCAGCGCGGAACTTTGCACATCGGCGACTCGATCGTTGCTGGGTCGTCCTACGGACGTGTGCGCGCCATGATCAATGATCAGGGCGAGAATGTCGACGAGGCTGCTCCGGCCATGCCTGTGCAGGTTCTCGGCCTCACCTCGGTGCCGGGTGCCGGCGACAACTTCCTGGTTGTCGACGACGACCGGATGGCTCGCCAGATCGCCGAGAAGCGCGAGGCCCGCATGCGCGCCGCCCAGCAGGCCAAGTCGTCGCGGCGCAAGACCCTCGACCAGCTGTTCGAGCAGCTCGAGAAGGGCGAGACCGAGGAGCTGCTGCTCATCCTCAAGGGTGACGGTGCCGGCTCGGTCGAGGCCCTGGAGGATGCCCTGGCCAAGATCGACGTGGGCGAGGAGGTCGACCTGCGTGTCATCGACCGTGGCGTCGGTGCCATCACCGAGACCAACGTCTCGCTGGCTGCTGCCTCCAACGCCGTCATCGTGGGCTTCAACGTTCGTCCGACCGCCCATGCCCAGCGCATGGCCGACGAGGAGAACGTCGACATCCGCTACTACTCGGTCATCTACGACGCCATCGACGAGATCGAGGCCGCCTTGCGAGGCATGCTCAAGCCGATCTACGAGGAGAAGGCAATGGGCACCGCGGAGATCCGTCAGATCTTCCGCTCCTCGAAGGTTGGAACGATCGCGGGCTGCATGATCACCGACGGCATCATCCGTCGTCATGCCAAGGCTCGCCTCGTCCGCGACGGCGTGGTGATCCAGGAGACCGAGATCAACACGCTGCAGCGCGAGAAGGATGCCGTCACCGAGGTGCGCGAGGGGTACGAGTGTGGTCTGACCCTGACCAATTACTCCGACATTCGCGTCGGCGACGAGATCCAGTGCTACGAGATGGTCGAGAAGCCTCGAGACTGAGCCTGATCACTGTCCTGAGCGGGGCGTCCACGTGGAAGCGTGGACGCCCCGCTCGCGTTTTGCCGTCCGACAGAGGGGCGGGTACCGAGTGTTTCAACGTGAACCGCGTAGCGGTAAATTGACTTGGTGAGTTCTGACACGATTGAACTTGACGAGGTGGTCGTTCGATACCGGTCTGGGTGGCAACTGGGGCCGGTTTCGGCCACCTTTCCGGTGGGAGTGAGTGCCCTTGTCGGCCCCAATGGTGCGGGCAAGACGACGATGCTTGCTGTGCTCACCGGAATCAAACGACCGAAGGCCGGGACGCTACGTCGTGACGGGCAACCCGTGAGGAGACGACGGGAGGGCTCTGGATACCGGGCCCACATCGGGTACGTTCCGCAGGAATGCACCTGGTCACCGTCGTGGCCGGTCGAAGACTTTCTCACCTTCTGTGCGCGCATGTATCGAGTACCGTCCACGCAGGTCAGGCACAGGTGCCAAGGCGTCATGTCCGATCTGAACGTCGGTCAATTCGCCCACCAGCCCATCGGTACTCTGTCGGGTGGTCAAAAGCGTCGGGTCTTCCTCGCGGCGGCACTGGTTCACGACCCCGAGGTGCTCATTCTTGATGAGCCGACCGTGGGCCTGGATCCGGGGGAGCGGATCTCGTTTCGCCGCCACGTCGTCGAGCAGGCGGCCTCACGGGTCGTCGTTCTGTCCACCCATCTCATGGATGACGTCGCCCTGTCCGCAGACCAGGTGCATCTGGTCGATGGGGGACACATCACCTGGAGCGGCACGCTGCCCGAATTGATGGCTGCAGCAGGAGAATCTGATTCACAGGACCACGTGTCAGTGGCTGAGCGAGGCTACCTGCACCTGATGCAAGGTCGCGCAGAATCCGAGCTCCCTGAGGGGGACCGATGAAAGCCTGTCTTCGGCAGGCCGTTTGGTCTGGGCTGGGGCTTGCCGTGTTGTGGGTCGCCACGAGCATTGGCCTGATGCACATGTATCCCCGCGCGTGGAAGTCCTTCGCCTTGACGACGGGGAGTGTCTCGGTGGACACGGTCATCCTGTCTCCAGTGTGCTGCGGAGTCGGGGTGGCATACGGTGCCCGTCTTCGCCGCGCCGGGGTCACGCGTACATCCCGAGCCTGGCCGCGCAGCGCCACCGCCGCCATCGTCACCACCTGGGTGGTGGGTGTCGGAGCCGTTCTGCTCCTGGCTGTGGGGGTAACGACCGCAATCCTCGCAGTGGTGGCTTCCGGTGACGCCGATCCGCGACTCGTGATGGGTTCGGTCCTCACCGCCATGGCCGCCACGGCATTCCTGGCCCTAGGGGCCGTCCTTGGAGTGGCGGCTGGTTCCTATCTGCTCGCCGCTGTCGCTGCCATCGCGGTCTACTTGGTGGCGGGGGCCGTTCCTGAGGCCTATGACCTGCTCATCGGATGGTCTGGTCCTGCGGCCATCGACGGCGCCCCTTCGCATCTCACCTGGCACGCCATCGCGTTGTGGGCTGGACTCGATTGTGCCGTCATCGTCGTCTCCTTGCTGCTCGTGGCCGTGATCACGACACCCGGTGGTGGGCCTTGGTGGCGGTGGCTCACGGCGACGATTCTGGTGGCAGTGGTCATCGTTGACGCCGCAGCGACTATTCGGTTGGAAGAGGTGTGGACAACCACGGATGATTGGCGGTGTCGTGAGGTCGGCAAGCACGGATCCATGGCATGCGTCTCCGGTGACCTGTCCTGGCGGCTGGAGGAGTACGCGACGGCGATGGGCCGCGTCGATGACCTGTTGATGAGCGCCGGGGTCCAGGAGCGCATTGTCTACGCCCCCGAGGGAGGGCCGGGGAAGGCCGGTTACCTGCCGGTGTGGACGCACGTGTCGACCTCGTCCACGGCGAGAGAATGGGCCGGGGATCTCACCGCACCCCTGCTGGGTGACAATCTGTTGGGTGTCGAGGATTCCACGTCCTCACAGTGTGACGGGGCGATCGAGATCTTTGACGACGCACTGGTGTCGGTGATGGATGGCCAGCCCCTCGCCCCGGACTCGCTGCGATCCATGGTGTCACAGGTGAGGGCTTGTCTATGACGGGTCGGATGTCGGGCTTCGGATGGTTCCTGCGCAGTCGCGGTCTGGTGGCCGTGGTGGCCTATCTGACGGTGGGAGCAGTCTGCGCCCATTACCTTGGCGGCGACCTCGTCGCCGTCCCGTTTGCCGAGAACAGGTCTGTTGACGTGGGGCTGGGGCCTTCGAGCCTGAGCGGCATCCTCGCCTCCGTATTGTTCTCCTCCCCGGACCCACAACGGGAGCAGGCCTTCCCCGACCGTCCCATTCGCGCGATGAGGGTGGTGTGGGCCGCCATCGTGCTCATCTGGCCAGTGGCATGGGCCGTCCTGTTCAACGGTGATCAGCCCACTTCTTTGTGGTGGGTGCTGTGGTTTGCGCGCAACCATGTCCTGCTGGTGGGGATGGCGATGGTCGCCAGCGTCGTAGTGTCAGTGGCCTGGGCATGGCTGCCGGGAACGATCTTCGTCCTGTCGTGCTGGATCCTGGGTACCAAGAATTCCGCGGCGACTCCCTACTGGTGGGCGCTGCTGAACCAGAGCCCTCTGGACCCTCTGAGCCTGGCAGTCTCAGCGGTGCTGGTCGTCGTCGGACTGGTGCTGCAGTGGCACACCCCCGGACTTCCGCGTTGATGCTAGCTGGCGTGTGCGCCGGTGGGGATGGTGTGCAATGATGGTTGACCCGCTCAGGACACCGATGGCGAGGAGAGATCATGAACACACCGAATCCACGTGTCGCCAAACTGGCCGATCAGATCCGAGTCGTGGTGGCCGAGACCCTTGAGCGCCGCGTCAAGGATCCCCGCCTGGGCTTCGTGACGATCACCGATGTGCGTCTGACCGGGGACTCCCGTGACGCCACCTTGTTCTGGACCGCGATGGGCAGTGACAAGGAGATCGCCGGGACGGCAGCGGCCCTCGAGTCAGCCAAAGGTATGTTGCGTTCCACCGTCGGCAAGAGACTCAAGCTGCGCTACGCCCCGACCCTGACCTTCGTGCGCGACGCCACCCCTGAGACCGCCAAGTCCATCGAGGACGCCCTGGCACGAGCTGCCGCATCTGACGCCGAGATCGCTCGCCGCTCCCAAGGTGCCATGCCTGCCGGTGAGGCTGACCCGTACCGTCACCGCGACGAGGACGAGGACGAGTGACGATCGTGGCGCCGACACATTTCCGGGTTGGCCGATGAAGGCCAATCCCGACGTCGCCTCTGGTGTTCTCGTCGTCGACAAACCAGCCGGAGTGACTTCCCATCAGGTCGTCGGGCGGGTGCGTCGCCTCATGGGCACCCGCAAGGTCGGACATGCCGGGACCCTGGACCCCATGGCCACCGGGGTGCTCGTCGTCGGGGTCAACCGCGCCACGAGACTGCTGGGCCATCTGTCCCTGCACGACAAGGACTACACCGCCACCATGAGGCTGGGGGTGAGCACCGTCACCGACGACGCCGAGGGAGACGTCACGGCCACCACCGACGCGTCTGGGATCGCTGACGAGGACATCATCGCCGCAATGTCACGCCAGACCGGCGACATTCAGCAGGTTCCCACCGCCGTCAGTGCGATCAAGGTCAACGGTCAGCGCGCTTACGCCAAGGTGCGTGCCGGGGAGGACGTCGTCCTGAAACCGCGTGCGGTGACCGTCTCCCGATTCGAGGCGATGACGATACGGCGCCACGACGAAGTGATCGACGTCGACGTCGCGGTCACCTGTTCTTCGGGAACCTACGTGAGGGCACTGGCCCGCGACGTCGGGGCGGATCTGGGGGTCGGGGGTCATCTCACGGCTCTGCGGCGGACCCGAATCGGACCTTTCGATCTCACCGCGGCTTGCCCGGACATCTTCGCCGACGATGCCGTCTCGCCCACACCGATGACGATGGCCGAGGCTGCGCAGTTGAGTTTCCCCGTCGTCGAGGTCACGCAGGACCAGGAGTCCGCCATCCGGGTGGGCAGGAGCCTTGACCTCACCGTCCCCGCAGACGTCACCGCCATGCTGGCCCCAACAGGAGAGTTGCTGGCCCTCTACCGACCCGACGACCGGGAGCAGGGCCGGAGTCGGGCAATCTGCGTGCTGGTGTGACTGCTCCCAATGAACAGCGAAGCGTCCGGATTCGAGGCATGGGCGGTTGGCACCATAGACTGCCGGGCGTGTCTGTTCCCGAGGAATCGTCGACCGTCGTCATCGGAAACTTCGATGGAGTGCACCGCGGTCACCAGGCCCTTGTTCAGGAGGCCAAGAGGCTTGATCCAGCCGGCTATGTCATTGTCGTCACCTTCTGGCCCCACCCACTGACCGTCCTGGCCCCCGACCGGGCGCCGGTCCTGTTGTGCCCGCTGGAGCGACGTCTTGAATGGCTGAAGGAGGCTGGCGCCAGCGAAGTGCGGGTGGTCAACTTCACCACCGAGGTCGCGAATTGGTCCCCGGCGGCGTTTGTCGAGCGGATGATTGGCCCTCTGCAGCCCAAGCATGTCCTGGTCGGTCAGAACTTCCGCTTCGGACGTCACGCCGTGGGTACCCCGCAGGCTCTCTCGGAGATCGGCGGTGGCCGTTTCGAGGTTCATGCGATGGATCTCGTCGCCATTTCCGGGGTCACGGTGTCGTCGACGCGCGTGCGCGAGGTGGTGGGGGCCGGTGAGGTCGCTGAGGCTGCTGAGCTGCTCGGTCGTCCCTTCGAGGCCGGCGGAGTTGTCGTCATGGGGGACCAGCGCGGACGTGAACTGGGATTCCCGACGGCCAACCTCGTCCTGCCGCAGCAGCGTGCCGTGCCTGCTGACGGGGTGTATGCCGGATGGCTCGAGCCCGGCAGTGGTCCCCACGCCGGTCGCCGCCTGCCCTCCGCGATTTCAGTGGGAACCAATCCCACCTTCGACGGCCTCGAGCGGCGCGTCGAGACCTACGTCATTGATCGCGATGATCTTGAACTGTACGGAGTTGACGTCAAGGTCAGTTTCGCCCAGCGACTGCGCGGGCAGATCAAGTTCGACGGTGTCGAGCCGCTGATCGCCCAGATGAGCGACGACGTCAACGCGGCGCGCAAGATCCTGGCCTGAGTCTGGACGACACGGTGGGGGTCGCCGGGGCGATTCGCGTCCGCTGCGAGGAGCTGATACTGTACCCAAGTTGCCGTCAGAACGGCCGCGGCCGCCGAAGAGTCCCCTGCAGCAAGAGCATCGGGGACGCCGCGCAACGGACAGGAAGGAACCCACCGAGATGGATGCTGCCGAGAAGAAGAAGATCATCGAAGAGTACGCGACCCACCCCGGAGACACCGGTTCCCCGGATGTCCAGGTTGCCATCCTCACCAAGCGCATCGCCGAGCTCACCGAGCACCTCAAGGTTCACAAGGGTGACCACCACTCTCGCCGTGGCCTGATGCTCATGGTTGGCCAGCGTCGTCGTCTTCTCAACTACATCGCTCAGAACGACATTGAGCACTACCGCGAGCTCATCGCGCGTCTGGGTCTGCGTCGCTGAGCGTCACGGATCGAACGTAGGACGGGGCGTCCCTTCGGGGGCGCCCCGTTGTCATGCCTGTGCTCGTGTGTTTGTGCTCGTGGCCGTATCCGTGTATCTGGATTCGTGTGAGCGGGCCATGACGGTGCCACCCCCATTCACAACACTCGAAAAATCGTGATTCGTGGGATTGCCCACAGATGCCTTAGACTGAAGGTCACAATCAGAATCACTGTAACCGTCGACTGCCTCCCCTTGACACATGGGTCCTCGGTAGTGGCCACCGGGGCACGATCCCGGCGGCTTCGATCGAAGACCGGTGTGGTTTGACAAGAGGCGCTTTCTGTAGCGCCAGCGGGCGGCGGTCGGCCCTGCGAAAGGACATCCCTGTGGAGGGACCCGGACTCGAATTTACCGAGGCCATCATTGACAATGGAAAATTCGGCAAGCACGTCGTCCGCTTCGAGGCGGGACTGCTGGCCCAGCAGGCGGATGGATCCGCCGCAGTCTACCTCGATGGCGACACCATGCTGCTGTCGGCCACCACGGCCGCCAAGACTCCCCGCGATTCCATCGACTTCTTCCCGCTGACGGTTGACGTCGAGGAGCGCATGTACGCCGCCGGACGTATTCCCGGCTCGTTCTTCCGCCGTGAGGGACGCCCCTCCGAGGGTGCGATTCTCGCCTGCCGCCTCATCGACCGCCCGCTGCGCCCCTCCTTCGTCAAGGGTCTGCGCAACGAGGTCCAGGTCGTCGTGACCGTCATGGCCCTCAACCCGGCCGTGTACTACGACGTCATCGCCATCAACGCTGCCTCGATGTCCACCCAGCTCGCCGGTCTGCCGTTCTCCGGCCCGATCGGTGGCGTCCGCATGGCTCTCATCGACGACCAGTGGGTGTGCTTCCCGTCGGTCGATCAGCGTAAGGAGTCGACCTTTGACATGGTCGTCGCCGGGCGCGTGCTGGCCGACGGTGACGTGGCCATCATGATGGTCGAGGCCGAGTCGACCCCGGCCACCTGGGATCTCGTGCGTGGCGGACGTACCGCTCCGACCGAGGAGGTCGTCGCCACCGGTCTGGAGGCCGCCAAGCCCTTCATCAAGGTGCTGTGCGACGCCCAGGTTGCCCTGGCCGCCAAGCTGCCCAAGGAGACCTACGACTTCCCGGTCTTCAAGGACTACGAGGACGACGTCTACGCCGCCGTTGAGGAGAAGGCTGCCGACGAGCTCTCCCGCATTGAGCAGATCGCTGCCAAGCTGGAGCGTCAGGAGGCCGAGTCCGAGCTCAAGACCCGTATCAAGGCCGAGCTCGCCGAGACCTTCCCGGAGCGCGAGGCCGAGATTTCGGGAGCCTTCAAGGCCGTCATGAAGAAGATCGTCCGCAAGCGCGTCCTCGACGAGGGTGTGCGTATCGACGGCCGTGGCCCCCGCGACATCCGCGCCCTGTCGGCCGAGGTCGGCGTCATCCCGCGCGTTCACGGTTCCGCTCTGTTCCAGCGCGGCGAGACCCAGATCCTCGGTGTGTCGACCCTCAACATGCTCGACATGGAGCAGAAGCTCGACACCCTCTCCCCGGACACGACGCGTCGCTACATGCACAACTACAACATGCCGCCGTACTCCACCGGTGAGACCGGCCGTGTTGGCTCCCCGAAGCGTCGCGAGATCGGCCACGGCAACCTTGCCGAGCGCGCCCTCATCCCGGTGCTGCCGACCCGTGAGGAGTTCCCCTACGCCATCCGCGAGGTGTCCGAGGCCATCGGCTCGAACGGTTCCACCTCGATGGGTTCGGTCTGCGCGTCCTCCCTAGCCCTGCTCAATGCCGGTGTGCCGCTGCGCGCCTCGGTCGCTGGCATCGCCATGGGCCTCATGAGCGAGACCGACGAGGACGGCAAGACCAAGTACCTCGCCCTCACCGACATCCTCGGTGCTGAGGACGCCCTCGGCGACATGGACTTCAAGGTCGCTGGTACCAGCGAGTTCGTCACCGCCCTGCAGCTCGACACCAAGCTCGACGGTATCCCCGCTGACGTGCTGGCGGGCGCTCTCAAGCAGGCCAAGGAGGCTCGCACCGCCATTCTCGAGGTCATGAACGATGCGATCGACTCTCCTGACGAGATGGCTCCGACCGCTCCGCGCATCATCACCGTGAATATTCCGGTCGACAAGATCGGTGAGGTCATCGGGCCCAAGGGCAAGATGATCAACCAGATCCAGGAGGACACCGGCGCCAACATTTCCATCGAGGATGACGGCACCATCTTCATCGGCGCCGACAACGGCGAGTCCGCCGAGGCCGCGCGCACGATGATCAACGCCATCGCCAATCCGCAGATGCCCGAGGTCGGCGAGCGTTACCTGGGGACCGTGGTCAAGACGACGAGCTTCGGTGCCTTCGTCTCCTTGCTGCCCGGCAAGGACGGCCTGCTGCACATTTCCAAGATGCGCGACCTCAATGACGGCAACCGTGTCGAGGCCGTCGAGGACGTGCTGTCGGTGGGCCAGAAGATTGAGGTTGAGATCGCTGAGGTCGACGACCGAGGCAAGCTCTCCCTGGTGCTGGCTTCCCATGAGGACGACGACACCGAGGAGTGAGTCATCATCCTGGAGTCGTCGCCCTGTGAGTGACTGACATCGACGGGCTGTCCTGGCGCTTTGGCCGGGACAGCCCGTTCGTTGTACGCGGATGGGTCATTTCTCAGCAATGTCACAGCCGCTGGGTAATCTGGACGCGGTGCCCGGACCGGTGCCGCCATCAGGAAGGAAGGGCTCGATGATCAAGGTTGCCGTCTTCGGAGCCAAGGGACGTATGGGGGCTGCGGTGTGCCACGCGGTCGAGGAGGCCGAGGACACCGAGCTGGTGGCCGCCATCGACAGCGGTGATGACCGTTCGGCTGCTCAAGGAGCCGACGTCATCGTTGATTTCACTACCCCCGATGCTGTCATGGACAACGTGGCCTGGGCCATCGACCATGACATCCACACCGTCGTCGGTACCACTGGTTTCGACGACAACCGCTACCAGACCCTGCGCGATCGCCTCGCCGATCATCCGAACGTCGGTTGCCTGGTGGCCCCGAATTTCTCCATCGGGGCGGTGCTCATGATGCACTTCGCCCAACAGGCCGCGAAGTTCTACGAGTCGGTCGAGATCATCGAACTTCACCACCCCAACAAGGTGGATGCCCCCTCCGGTACCGCCCGTACGACGGCGAGCAAGATCGCTGCTGCCCGTCAGGAGGCCGGACTGGGTGATGTCCCGGACGCCACCCAGAGCCAAGTGGACGGGGCTCGTGGTGCTGTCGTCGACGGGGTTCACGTTCATGGTGTGCGTCTACGCGGCCTCATTGCCCATCAGGAGGTGCTCTTCGGAGCCGAGGGGGAGACCCTCACTATCCGCCACGACTCGATGGACCGGGTCTCCTTCATGTCGGGAGTCCTCACCGGTGTGCGCGGCGTCCTTGATCATCCGGGATTGACCATCGGTATAGAAGGGTTGCTTGGACTTGAATGAGCGTCCCGATTTCTTGATGACGCCAACTGAACCGACTCAGGTGCTGGTGCCCAGGCCCCAGATTGATCCCAGTACTGTGGTGACGGTTGACCGTGATCGTCGTCCCCGCCACCTCATCAAGTGGCTGGTCGCCATCGTCGTCATCGCCGTGGTCGCGGCTGCGGCCGTGATCACTGACCAGACCTTCCGGGCCAGAACTGAGAAGGACGTCGCGGCCAATATCGCCAAGTCATTGGGAGCAGATGAGTCGAGCGTCGGTGTCACGATTCGTAATCGTCCCTTCCTCGCAGCCTTGCTGACCGACGAGCTCCAAGGCCTTGACGCGACCATACCGACGGCGACCGTCGTGCGAGACGAGACGACCGTGACCTTCCGCGACGTCGACATTCACGCCAACGGGATCCGTCATGCCCGCAAGGCATCCGAAACGGTGGCCGAGACCATGTCGGCAACTGGCAGGCTTGACTGGGCTGAGCTGTCTCGGTTGGCCGGCGGAAAGATCACGTACAAGGACGACGCCGGTGAGAACGGCAAGGTGACGGTTGTGCGCGACATGTCGGTTCTGGGAGCCAACGTGGAGGTCAGTATCTCGGCCGTCCCCGGTATCGAGGCCACCTCCCGGCGGGTGACGTTGACGAGCCCATCGGCGAGTTTGGATGGTATCCCGATTCCTGACATCCTGCTCAAGCCCATTCTGGAAGGTATCACTGAGCGATTCACCCTCCCGGATTTGGGTAATTTGCGTTACGAATCTCTCAAGGCGACGCCGAAAGGACTGGCGTTTTCCCTTGTCGGAACCGAGGTGAAATTGTCAGACCTCACGGGCAAGTGATCTGCTGGTCGCGAATGATGGCCTGATGACACGTCAAGAAGTCGTAGTGTGGTCGATGGCCGCTCGGCCGATCGTCACATGTCGTCAGTTGCGTGGAGGTCCTTTTCATGAATGTTGCCGAACAGCTCGTCCAACAGCTCCTCGATGCGGGGGTGCGCCGGATCTACGGCATCGTCGGTGATTCCCTGAATCCCGTCGTTGACGCAGTTCGCAAGACCGGCGGTTCTGTCAAGGGCGGGATCGACTGGGTCCACGTCCGTCACGAGGAGGCTGCGGCCTTCGCTGCTGCCGCCGAGGCAACCTTGACCGGTGAGCTGGCTGTGTGTGCAGGATCGTGCGGCCCGGGCAACCTGCACCTCATCAACGGCCTGTTCGACGCCTACCGTTCCCAGGTTCCGGTTCTGGCCATCGCCTCGCACATCCCCAGCGTGCAGATCGGCATGAACTACTTCCAGGAGACCCATCCGGACCGCCTCTTCGTGGAATGCTCCGACTACTGCGAGCTGATCTCGACTCCTGACCAGGCTCCTCGCGTCGTCAACTCGGCCATTCGTCACGCGGTCGCGGGTAGCACCGTCTCGGTCATCACCCTTCCTGGCGACATCAGCGACAAGAAGGCCACCGCCCCGTCCCCGGTCTTCGTGCCGAGCCGTCGTCCCTCCATCGAGCCGAATCCCGAGGACGTCCGCCAGCTCGCCAACCTTCTCAATGACGTCAACAAGGTCGCCATCTTCGCCGGTGCCGGTGTCGAGGGTGCCCATGACGAGGTCCTGGCCTTGGCTGACAAGCTCAAGGCCCCGATTGGTCACTCCTTGCGGGGCAAGGATTTCATTCAGTACGACAACCCGTTTGATGTCGGTATGACTGGCCTGTTGGGTTATGGTGCCGCCGCCGAGGGCATGAAT
This sequence comes from Cutibacterium equinum, assembly GCF_028021195.1. Taxonomy (NCBI): domain Bacteria; kingdom Bacillati; phylum Actinomycetota; class Actinomycetes; order Propionibacteriales; family Propionibacteriaceae; genus Cutibacterium; species Cutibacterium equinum. The sequence continues at coordinate 1,462,307 of NZ_CP115668.1, read as the reverse complement.
GACGCCGATGTGCTGATCTTGTTGGGAACCGACTTCCCCTATGACCAGTTCTTGCCGGACACCTTGACCGTTCAGGTTGAGAACCGTCCGGAGAAGTTGGGTCGTCGTACCGACGTTTCCTTCCCGATCCATGCTGACGTCAAGGCACTGTGCAACGCTGTCACTCCGCTGCTCAAACAGCATGACGACAAGTTCCTCAAGACCACGGTCAAGCGTCACGCCAAGATCATGAAGGCTCCGGTGGGTTCGTACACCCGCAATGTCGAGCACATGAAGCCGATCCATCCCGAGTATGTCGCCCACGTCCTCAATGACCTGGCCGACCGCGACGCGATTTTCACCGCTGATACCGGCATGTGCAATGTGTGGACCGCCCGTTACATCGATCCGTTGGGCACTCGTCGTCTCATCGGTTCTTTCCTGCATGGATCGATGGCCAACGCTCTGCCGCATGCCATCGGTGCTCAGGCTTCCCACCCGGGTCGCCAGGTGATCTCGGTGTCTGGTGATGGTGGCCTGTCGATGCTGCTCGGCGAGCTCGTCACGGCTCGCATGCTCAACTTGCCGATCAAGGTGGTTGTTTTCAACAACTCCACACTTGGGATGGTCAAGCTGGAGATGCTTGTCAATGGGTTGCCTGATTTCGGGACTGACGTCCACGACGTGAACTACGCTGGCGTGGCCAAGGCGATTGGGTATCACGCCGAGCGGGTTGATGATCCGAAGGATGTGCGCCGTGCGCTCAAGACTGCCCTTGACTTCGACGGACCGGCCCTCGTCGAGGTGCTCACTGATCCCAACGCCCTGTCCTTGCCGCCCGAGATCAAGGGTGAGCAGATGATTGGGTTCGCCACCGCCATGAGCAAGATCGTGCTCAACCGTGGTGCCGGTGAGGCCGTCTCGATGGCTACGTCCAACATGAGGAACATCCCAAGGTTCTGAGATATCACGTGTCGTGGGGCCCATCCGGGGTGGATGGGCCCCACGGGCGTATTGTGACTAGGATCGTGGGACGCAAGACCGAATGGCATTGAGGGCAGGCAATAGTGGCGATGACGGGCGGCGGTGCTGCCGCATGAGAATCCTTCTTGTGGTTGACACCCTTCGGCCAGGAAATGGGACGACGGCCTCCACCCTCCGCTTTTCCCACGCGTTGCGTGCCTTGGGTCACGAGGTGCGACTGCTCAGCGTCGGTTCGACGTCGATGCCAGACACCCGCGAGATTCCCGTGGTCAGTGTGCCTGCGCTGAACCTGCCGATCATCACTCATCTGGCTGATCTTCAAAATGTCGATCTTGCGCGCCCAGAGGTGGCAATTGTGGCCTCAGCAGTCGCCGGGGCTGACATCGTGCACATCGTCATGGCATCGCCGTTGGGGGTGTGTGCCAAACACGCGGCTCAGCATGCTGGTGTCCCCGTCACTGCGGGTTTCCACGTCCAGCCTGAGAACATCACGTACAACCTGCACCTGGCCAACGCTCGTCACCTTGCCGACCACATGTATCGCATGCTGTGGCGGGGCTTTTATCACGATGTTGCCCACATCCATGCCCCCAGCCAATTCATCGCCGATCAGCTGCGCAGTCACGGGTACCAACAACATCTTCACGTCATTTCCAATGGAGCACCGCCAGAGTTCTGCCCCGGCCCACCACGCCAGACGTGGACGTTGGACAGCCCTGGCCCTGCCACCGTCATGACTGTCGGCAGACTCTCACCGGAGAAGCGGATCGAGGTCCTTGTCGACGCCATTGCCAGGTCTCGACATCGCGATCGAATCCGTCTGGTCGTTGCCGGTCGCGGGCCGCAACGCGAGTGGTTGCAGAAACGAGCTGAGCGTGCCGGGGTTGACGCCTGCTTCGTTCATCATGACCGTCCCGACGACCTCATCGCAGAACTGAGAGCCGCTGACCTCTACGTCCACCCAGCAGACGTCGAGATTGAGTCCCTGGCAGCTCTGGAGGCGTCCCTGGTTGGCCTGCCCTGTCTCATCGTCGACAGTCCGCTGTCGGCAACCAGTCAATTCTGTCGGGTTCCTGACCACGGTCTGTGCCCGCCGCGCGACCCGGTGCAAATGGCTGCCGAGATCGACTGGTGGCTGGAACACCCGCAGCAGCGTGAGATTGCGGGGCAGGCCCAGGCAACCTGTGGCCAGGAGTACGGCCTGGCCAGATCGGCTCGGTTGTTGGCCGAGATGTTTGACGACGCCGTCTCGGAGCCGATGGGATGAACAAGGTCCAACGTCTGGCCTATCTGACGGTGATCGTGCCGGTCTCGGTGGTTCTCACCGAGGTGACCTTCGCCTTTCGTCGGCGAGGACACCACCATGTTGAGCCGGGTACGATCATCGTCAGCAATCACGTTCATGATTTCGACTCCCTGGCCTTGGTTCGGGTGTTCTGGCCGACCATTCTGAGGTTCAATTCTCAAACGTCGAACTTCGAGATTCCTGTGGCCGGGCTCATCCTGCGAGCCTTCGGCACGATTCCGGTTGACCCTGCTGAGGTGGGCAGGTTCTTCTCGGTCAATGCACGGGCACTTGATGACGGTGAGTGCGTCGTCATTTACCCGGAAGGACGTATCACCAGTTACGGGACCTCTACCGAGACCTTCCACCCCGGAGCCTTTGCCCTCGCGGTGCGTACCGGCGCCCCGATTGTCCCAGTGGCCCTGGTGCCGTCTGGGCGCAACCTTGGAGTCAGGTGGCGCCGTCCACAGTTGGAAGCCAAGGTGGGACCAGCGATGTACGCCAAGGAGACCCTGCCGCGCCGTCAGGCCCGCGAAGAACTGCGTCAGCGAGCTGAGGACTTCGTCTCCCGTGCCCTTGATGAGGCGGCCCGAACACATCGGGGCGAATCTGTCGGAGTCTCCCGATAGGCTTCATGCTGTGCCTGAGACTGGATTGACGCCACCCCCGGACCTGCAACCTGACGTATTGCGCATCATCCCCCTAGGAGGCCTGGGGGACGTTGGACGCAATATGTCGTGCTACGAGATCAATGGGGAGATGCTCCTCATTGACTGTGGGGTGCTCTTCCCCGAGGACGACCATCCGGGAGTTGACCTGCTGCTTCCCGGCCTGGACTACCTCGATGAGGACAAGCTCTCCCGTGTCAAGGCTCTGGTACTCACTCACGGCCACGAGGACCACATCGGGGCTGTGCCTTATCTGCTGAAGCGTCGCCCCGACATCCCGATCTACGGGTCCAAGCTGACCTTGGCGCTGGTTGAGGCGAAACTGCGTGAGCATCGCATCAAGGGATACCAGCTCAATGTCGTCCACGAGGGCGACGTCGCCGAGGTGGGCGAGCAGTTCGACCTGGAGTTCATTGCCGTCAATCACTCGATCCCCGATGCCCTGGCGGTGTGCGTGCGCACCGACGCGGGAACCCTCATCAATACCGGCGACTTCAAGATGGACCAGTTGCCGCTGGATGGGCGCATCACCGACCTGCGTGCCTTCGTGCGTCTCGGGGAAGAAGGCGTCGACCTGTTCATGGTCGATTCCACCAATGCCGAGGTGCCGGGCTTCGTCAAGTCCGAGACCGAGATCGAGCCGGCCATCGAGAGGGTGTTCGAGAAGGCGAACAAGAAGCTCATCGTCGCCTGTTTCGCCTCTCACGTGCATCGCGTCCAGCAGGTCCTCAACATGGCCGTCCGTCACAACCGCAAGGTCTGTTACGTCGGTCGTTCCATGGTCCGAAACATGGCCGTGGCCCAGGAGCTTGGTTACCTCCATGTGCCGGACAACACCGTCATCGAGCTGCGTGAGCTTGATCATTACCGCGACGACGAGGTGGTCATCATCTCGACCGGGTCCCAGGGGGAGCCGCTGTCAGCCCTGGCTCGCATCGCCAACCGCGAGCACCGCGACATCGAGGTGGGGGAGGGCGACACCGTTCTCCTGGCATCCTCCCTCATTCCTGGAAACGAGAACGCCGTCTACCGTGTCATCAACGGTCTGACGAAGCTCGGTGCGACCGTCGTCCACAAGGGCAATGCCCTGGTCCACGTCTCCGGGCACGCGGCGGCCGGCGAGCTGCTGTATGTCTACAACATCGTGCGTCCGCGTGCGGTCATGCCGATTCACGGTGAGGTGCGTCATCTCGTCGCCAACGCCGACCTGGCCAAGGCCACCGGAGTCGATGAGAAGAACATTGTCCTCGTCGAGGATGGTGGGGTCGTCGACCTGGTCGAGGGGGTGCCGCGGGTCGTCGGCAAGGTTGATGCGTCGTACATCCTCGTTGACGGCTCCGGTGTCGGTGAACTCACCGAAGACACCCTCACTGACCGTCGCATCCTTGGCGAGGAGGGATTCTTGTCGGTGGTCACTGTGGTCGACACCCGTTCGGCCTCGGTGGTGTCGCGTCCGGCGATCCAGGCACGCGGCTTCGCCGAGGACGATTCGGCCTTCGCTGCGGTCACCGATCAGATCGTCTCTGAGCTGGAGAAGGCCATGTCGGACGGTATGGACGACACTCACCGGCTGCAGCAGGTGGTGCGCCGAACCATTGGACGGTGGGTCTCCCAGACCTTCCGCCGTCGTCCCATGATCGTGCCGGTGGTCGTCAAGATCTGAGCGCACGGAGTTGTCGATTTGGGTTCTGGGCTGTGAACCGTATAGTCTTGTCCAGTTCCTGAAGGAACCCCCGAACCCAACGATTGCGTCGGGTGCGTCATGCGCCCGGCCCTGAACAGGAGATCTCCCAGTGGCTGCTGTGTGTGACATCTGCGCCAAGCGCCCCGGTTTCGGACACAACGTCCCCTGGTCGAAGAAGAAGACCAATCGCCGGTGGAGCCCGAACATCCAGCGCGTCCGTGTCGTCGAGAACGGCACGCACAAGCGCATGAACGTGTGCACCTCGTGCCTCAAGGCTGGCCGAGTCAGCCGCTGAGCCGCACGTTCGACGATGGAACCCGCCGCAAGGCGGGTTCTTTGTCGTTTGGATGTCGTTGTCTGCCGATACGGTGACGACGTGAATACAGTGACCCGGTGGCGCACCCGCACCCAGCAGGAGCTTCATCGTCCGTTGGCTGAAGCGGTGGGCGCCAAGACAGCCAAGGCCTTCTCAGCCATGCACGTCGAGACCGTGGGCGACGCCCTGGGTCACCTGCCACGTCGCTATCTGACGGGCACACAGACCACAGATCTGTCCAGCCTCGTCATTGACACCGAGGTCGCTGTCGTGGCTGATGTCGTCGGCGTCGAGGTTCACACCAACAAGACCATCACAGGTCGGGAGAGGCGGCCTCGTCAACGACTCGAGGTCATGCTCTCCGACGGCAACGCGCGGCTTCCCGTCACCTTTTTCGGCAAGCCGCACATCGTCTCGTACTGGCAGCGCATTTTCTCTGCCCATACTCACGGCATCTTCGTGGGCAAGGTGGGCCAGTTCCGGGGCAATCCCCAACTTGTTCACCCCGACTTCGTCATGATCGACCGCAATGGCAAGGTCGTGGCGGGCCGTGAGGAGGGCAAGGTCATGGCTGCCCAGGTGCAACGCCACGGCCTGCTGGGTCTGTATCCGCAGACCTCCAAGTTGCGCACCTGGGAGATCGCCTCGGTGGAGTCGATGCTTCTGGAGTCCACCCCCGAACTCGAGGACACCCTGCCCGAATGGCTGCGCCGGGAGGCTGATCTGCCGAGCCTGTGGCAGGCCTACCACGCCATCCACCACCCTCACTCGGTGGAGGAAGCCCATCGCGGTGCCGAGCGACTGGTCTGGGAGGAGGCCATCGCCACCCAGGTGACGATGGCCGTGCGTCGACGTCACGCCGACACTCATGATGCGCCGGTGTGCCGACGTCGTGACGACGGCCTGCTGGCGGCTTTCGAAGCGAGGCTCCCGTTCACCCCGACTGCAGGTCAGGACGAAGTCAGCCACACCATTGACACCGACCTGTCCTCCGATCACCCCATGCACCGGCTGCTACAAGGCGAGGTGGGTTCTGGTAAGACCTTCGTGGCCTTGCGAGCCATGCTCCAAGTTGTCGACGCTGGGTACCAGGCGGTCTTGCTGGCGCCCACTGAGGTTCTTGCCCAGCAGCATCACGCCACGATCACCGGGATGCTGGGAGAGCTGGCCTCCGGTGGTGGTCTGGACGCCCCGGAGAACTCCACGGGGGTTGCCTTGCTCACCGGCTCGATGAAGACAGCTGGCACCCGAGCCGCTCTGGCCGATATTGCCTCGGGGGCAGCCGGAATCATCATCGGAACCCATGCCCTGTTGTCGGGAAAGGTCATCTACAACAACATCGGTCTGGTCGTCGTCGATGAGCAGCACCGCTTCGGCGTCGAGCAGCGCAGCATTCTGACCAGTGGGGACAGCGCTCGACCTCACGAGCTCGTCCTCACCGCAACACCCATTCCCCGCACTGTTGCCATGACGGTTTTCGGTGATCTTGAGGTGTCGACCCTGAAAGAGCTGCCGTCGGGACGTGCCGAGATCCAGACCACCGTCGTCGATCTGCCAGCCCACAGTTCATGGCTCGCTCGCGCGTGGCAGCGCATCCGGGAGGAGTGCGAGTCTGGCCACCAGGTGTTCGTGGTGTGTCCGCGTATCAGCAGCGACGACGCCGACGACACCGAGGGCGACCGTCCCCCGACGGCTGCGGTCGAGGAGCTTGCCCCGCAATTGGCATCCGGTCCGCTATCAGGGCTACGCATTGACGCCCTTCATTCTCGGCTGGACTCCGATGAGAAGACCGCCGTCATGGATCGGTTCTCCAGCGGTGAATCCCAGGTCCTTGTTTCCACCACGGTGATTGAGGTGGGCGTCGACGTCCCCAACGCGACCATGATGGTCATCATGGACGCCGATCGCTTCGGCGTGTCTCAGCTGCACCAGTTGCGCGGACGAATCGGGCGAGGCAAGCTTCCGGGCCTATGCCTGCTGGTGACGACGGCCCCGGCCGGGTCGACTGCCCGTGAGCGGCTCGCCGCAGTGGCCTCATCTCGTGACGGATTCGAGCTGGCCGAATTGGACCTGGCCCAGCGTCATGAGGGCAATGTGCTCGGATCCTCTCAGTCGGGATATTCCTCGCCGCTGCGGTTGTTGCGGGTGCTGGACCACGCCGAGATCGTCACTGCATCCAAGGATCTCGCGGAGCGGTGGGTCAGGGAGAGTCCAGAGGATCCCAGGCTGCTCGACGTCGTCACCGCGACGGAGATGCTGGCTGAGGGCGATCTCATGGAGCAGGGGTGAACCGCAGGCATGGGAAAGGTCCGGATCGTTGCATGACGACCCGGACCTTTGAGAATGGTGTGTCAGTTGTCCTTGGGCTCTGGGCCGAAGGCGAAGGTACGGCCGGTGATCTGATCGCCCTGGATACGCACGTAGTTGCGCTTCACGGTCGGCACCCACGGTAGGAGCGGCATCTTGTCGCACAGGGCAAGCTCGGCCTCGTCGGTGATGACCTCGGCCTTGCCACGCACCACGACCGACCAGCCGGTCTCTTCGGTCCAGCCGTCAGCCTCGAAGGCAACACGATTGTTGGTGACGATGTCCTCAAGCTTGCTTCCAGCGGCGGTGCGGAAGACGATGCTCTGTCCGTCGACGACGTAGTTGACGGGGAATACCTCAGGTTGGTTATCGACACTGGTGGCCAGACGACCGACCTCAGCGGTGTCCAGGTAGCCCCAGCAGCTGTCCTCTGGGACGTTGGTGATCGGGTTCTCCTCATTGATCATGGGCCTATTCTCCCTGAACACAGCCCATTTCGGGAGTCGACCGGCACAAAGTTGCCGAGGTTGTTGACGATACGTCGTCACATGACCACCTCAAGTGGCCTGCCAATCCGGGGCGCCGATGACAAGGGCACGGCGCGAGATGGGCGCGAGGAAGGCAGACCGCTAGCCTTGAGGGGTGAGCAGGATTATCGCGGGACGTGCGGGCGGGCATCGTCTGGCCACCCCGTCAGGACGTCTCACCCGTCCGACGACCGATCGGGTGCGCGAGGCCGTCTTCTCAGCCCTGGCAGCCTGGAACGCAACGGCTGACGAGGCCCCCGAGGATCAGCTTGCCGGGCAGGCTTTTTGCGACCTGTTCGCAGGGTCGGGAGCAGTGGCTCTCGAAGCCGCCAGTCGCGGGGCCTCCCCGGTCGTCGCCGTTGATCGGGATCGTGCCGCGTGCACCGTCATGAAGGAGAACTCACGAGCCACACGACTGGCGATTGAGGTAGCCCCCCAACCGGTGTCGGCATTTCTGGGCGAGACTCGGCAGACCTTTGACATCGTCTGGTTCGACCCTCCCTACGACGTGGATGACGAGGTCGTGGACTCCCTCATCTCCTCCGCGACGCACAGCGCCCTCGCCGATGACGGCGTGGTGGTGGTGGAGAGGTCACGGCGAAGTCGAGCCCCCCGGTTTCCGGAAGGATTCGAATCGTGGGATTCTCGTTATGGTGAAACCGTCGTCTACTACGCCCAACGCAACCGTGAACCCGTGGAGCAGCAGTGAAAGCAGTTTTCTCAGGATCCTTTGACCCCATCACTCTCGGCCACGTCGACATCGTGACCCGAGCCGCCGAGCTTGTTGACCAGGTCGTCGTCGGGGTGGCGGTCAACTCAGCCAAGAACGGCATTTTCTCCATGGAGGAGCGGGTGGCCTTCGTGCGGGATGCCGTCGCCGACATCCCCGGTGTCGAGGTCGCCCTCGTTGACGGGTTGCTCGTCGACTTCTGCACCGAGCAGGGGGCTGACGCGATCATTCGTGGGCTGCGCTTTGGTGGGGATTTTGACTACGAGCTCCAGATGGCACACCTCAACAAGGCCATGAGCGGGATCGAGACGATCCTGCTGCCGGCCGGACGCGAATTCGGCACGATCAGCTCATCCATGATTCGCTCGGCAGCATGCAATGGGGGCAACGTCTCCCAGTTCGTGCCAGCCATCGTCGATGCCGCCTTGAAAGAGAAGTTCCCGCGCTCCTGAGGGCACGCACTGATCGAGTGAGGGTACGAGACGACCGGGGCGGGCGCATCACCCATGATGGCCTGCCCCGGTCGTCGTCGTTGATTATCGCTGTTGCTGCCCGTCAGTTGTTGCGACGTCGCGCGCCGCTACCGCCCTGTTGCCAGGGCAGCGGGCCGTCAAGGGGACGAGCATTGACGCCTGCGGCACGAAGCCGTTCCACATGACAGGCCAGACGATCCGCGAAGGTGGGGTCATCGACGCTGCCACGCCAGGCGACCTCGGCGAGCACGCTGGCGCGCGGGAAGGCCATGTACTCCATCTGGCGAGGATCAGGGATGTACTCGCTCCACAACTGGCCCTGGATGCCGAGAAGGTTGGCGCGGTTGGCCTCCCCAACCCCCTCCCACGGGTCGAGCTCGGCCACCTTCTGCCACGGGGTGTGACCTCCGATGGCGTGGGGTTCGTTGGGATCGTCGGACTGGTAGTGATCGAAGTAGAGCATGTCGCTGCGGCTCATGACGACGGGGTGACCTTGGGCCATGGCTCGCTGACCAGGTTCGACGCCACGCCAGCTCATGACGACAGCTCCAGGCACCTCGCCGTGCTCGATGACCTCATCCCAGGCCACCGCGATGCGACCGTGGGATTCCAGCCAGTCCCGCAGGTGCTCGGTGAACCAGCGCTGGATCTGCTCGCCGTGTTCCAACCCGTGGGCATGGGCCAGGGCATCGGCGGCAGGATTGTCGCGCCACTGGACGGTCGGGCACTCATCGCCGCCAATGTGGATCCACGGCGAATCGAACACGTCGAGCAGCTCGGTGAAAATCTGCTCGACGGCGTGCAAGGTCGCGTCTGTCAGCTCGAGAACCTCATCGAAGATACCGAAGGTGGTCGCCACTGGACGCTTCTGCCCATCCCCGAACTGCGGGTAGGCGGCCAACAGGGAGCGGACGTGGCCTGGCACGTCGATCTCCGGGACGATGGTGATCCCGCGACCATGGGCGTAGCGGACCAGGGCTCGAAGCTGGTCCTGGGTGTAGAAGCCGCCATGCGGGGTGCCGTCCTGGGTGTCGAGGTCGGCCAGCACGCTGGTGGATTCGCGCCAGGAACCGGTTCTTGTCAGCTCAGGCAGGGCCTTGACCTCAAATCTCCACCCCTGGTCGTCGGTCAGATGCAGGTGAAGAATGTTGAACTTGTGCCAGGCCAATTCGTCGATGAAATCGAACAGCCAACGCAGCGGCTGGAAATGCCGGGCCACGTCAACGTGCATTCCTCGCCATGCCAGGGCTGGTTCATCCTCGACTCGGCAGCACGGAATCTCGACGGGGCCAGCCATGGTCCCCGGCATCCACGCCTCAACCGGGAGCAGCCCCACAACAGTCTGGGCGGCATGTCGCAGCCCCTCCATGTCAGAGGCCGAGATCGTCAACGAATCCTGGGTCACGTCGAGGCGGTACCCCTCGGCAGGCAGGGAGGGATCGACGTCAACCCGGACCGGGCCGCTGTCGGCCCGATGAAACACGACTCCGCAGGCGGCACCGAGACAGTGGTTGAGAAGGGCGATCTCGTCGTCGTCAGCGACCGTCGCGATTGTCGGTTCAGCCAGGGACAGGAATCCCTCACGAACCTCGCTGTGCTGTGGTCGGGGAACAAGAAGGTCTACCGGATGAGTGGTCATGGGCACGTCCTTTGAGAATCGTGGGTCAGTGGGCGGACATCACTTGATGCCCGTGGTGGGCATACTGGTCAGGCTGGCTCAGCGCGAGCTTGGGAGCCCGCCCGGTCCGCACTGCTTCGTCGACCCAGCTGGCAAAGAGACTACCCATCGGCGAGCACGCTGAGCGCCCCATTCCGGTGACCCAGTCCGCGCTGAACTCCAACGGCTCATCTGGCTGGTCCTGGGGTTGAGCGGTGCGCAGGTCAGGCAGCATGTCTGACAGGGCACAGGCCTCCGGCTTCGGCCTGCCATCGTTGGTGAACAGGCCGAGCGAGTACTCCAGCTCCGGGAAATCCAACAACTGGTCGGACACGTCGTGAGAACACCACCACGTCACCGCTTCCAGGCCCGGGGTGGTGGACACCGAGGTCAGGGATGACGTCACGAAGTCGGCCGCCTGGTCGTCGGGGACGTGGGTGCGGGGCGCACCAACTTCCTGCAGCCACAGCCGACGATCGGGATCAGGGCTCCACGCCCGGGCCAGCTCGAGCAGATAGCGCGGGAACCAGGTCAGAGCGGGATGTCCTTGTCCGAATCGCGGCCCGACCTGTGCGAACACCCAGGAATGGACGGTCGTCGAGGAACCCTGGGTCACTGCGTGGCGCGGGGTGAACGGATGGTCGTCAACGAACCACAGGTCGTCGTCGAATCCGAACCAGAATCGGCCGTCAGGCCACTGGTTCCGCATGGTTCCAAGCATCGTCTCCAACCACGTCTGTGCCTGGTCAACGGTGCACTCGCTGCGGGTCGGATGACAATGGCCGGGGGCCAGCGCGGCATATTGCGGAAACTCGTTACCCACCGTCATGCCAGTGACGTTCGGCTCCTCGCGCAGGCGTCGTGCCAGCTGGCTGATGAGGTCGGTCTGACCAGCCTTGACGAGCGGATCAGTAAAGAGATTCGACTCGTGCCAGGTGACCACCCAGGAGGGCAGGAAGTCGTAGCTGGACAGGTGCCCGTTGAGGGCATCGACGGTGACCTCAAGGCCGAATTCGTCGGCCGCCCGCACGACGGCAACGACGTCATCGAGGGCGCGAGGGCGCACCAGGCCGCGATTGGGCTGCAACAACGGCCAGAGAGGAAAGATGCGGACGTGATCGAGACCGAGTCCCGAGATGGCCTCGAAGTCTCGCCGGGTCGCGTCGAGATCGAGGTCAAGCCAGCTGTGGAACCATCCCTGGGATGGGGTGTAATTGACGCCAATCTTCATCGGTCACGTCCCAACCTCAGGGTCGCCACCTGGAAGGGGCGCATGGACAGACCGACGACGCCGTCAGCAAGGTCGGCAGAGATGACCGACGCGGCGACCTGGGCGCGCGGGTTGCCATCGAGAGGTTCCTCGAGCAGATCCGTCTCAATGGCCGATGTGGCATCAAAGCCCAGCTTCATCGTGGTGTGAACGTGACGCCCGTAGGGTTCATACAGCCGCACGATGACGTCGCCCGAGCCGTCCTCAGCGAGCTTGACGGCTTCCACAGCGATGCCCTCGACGCTGACCAAGGGTTCGACCGGCGACCCTTGACGACGACGCACGCACAGGTTGGCGGCGTACCCGTCACGCACGGCGTCGGTGAGGTCGGCTCCCACGTGAAGCGTGTGGAAGAAGTCATGTTCTCCCTCGTCAGCGCGCGGATCAGGGAAGCGGGCACCCTTGAGGAGGGAGGCACGCGCCACCGACCATGTGCCGCCGTTGTCCTTGGGATGGCGAGACACATTCCACCCGTAGGTGCCGGAGTTGGCGATGGCCACACCGAAACCGGGCTCGGAGAGGTACACCCAGCGATGGGCATGGACCTCGAAGCGGAAGGCATCCCACGACGTGTTGGTGTGGGTGGGGCGGGTGATGTGCCCCATCTCGATCTCGTAGTCGGCGTGGTCGGTGTGGACGTCGACGGGCCAGGCCAGCTTGAGCAGGCTGTCGCGTTCGTGCCAGTCGACATGGGTGCGCACCTTGACGCGCGGGTCGCCCGGATTGACGGTCAGGGACTGGGTGGCGCTGGAATCCCCGAAGGTTCTCGTGACGCTGATGGTCACCGACTCACCGCTGCGGGTCATGGTGGCCTCGCCGGTATCCAGGTCGGTGACGTTGTTGGCATAGAAGGGATCGATGTCCCAGGCGTCCCACATGTTCGGGAAGTCAGGGTGAATTTGAAGGAGGTTGCCACGTTGACCCGCCGGGATGGCGTCGCGACCCGACGTAGTGTCGACGAGATGGGTGATGAGGCCGTGACGGTCGACGGTCATGCGCAACAAGCCGTTGTCGACGACGAATCCATCAGCCGTCTGCTCGGCCTGAACCCCCTCAGTGACGGCCGGAGCGACCCCGGCCCCCATGGCCACGGTGGAGGCCCACGGACGGGTCATCGGAGCGGAATCGAAGACGACCTCCTCGTCACCGTCTCCGGCCAGTAGTTCCTGGGCATGGTGGATGAGTTCGGTCAGCTCATCGGAGATGCGACGATGGTCGGCGACGACCTCGCGATACACCCAGGCGATGGCCGATCCGGGCAGAATGTCGTGGAACTGGTAGAGGCAGATCGTCCGCCAGATCTCGGCGAGTCTCTGGCCGGGGTAGTCCATGAGGCCGCGCACGGCTGCGGTGGCGCACCACAGCTCGGCGTCGCGCAGCAGGTGCTCGTTGCGACGGTTGCCCTTCTTGACCTCGTACTGGCTGGTGAAGGTGCCACGATGCAACTCAAGGTAGAGCTCTCCGACCCAGGTGCCGGGGTCCTCGTGTTCGGACTCGGCACGGGTGAAGAAGGTGGCGGGGGGCTCGATGGCCACCTTGGGGGATCCGTCGAGATCCGCGACGCGACGGGCCTGGGCGAGCATCTCGCGGGTGGGGCCGCCGCCACCATCCCCGTAGCCGAAGGGGACCAAGGAGGAATTGGCACGCCCCTTGTCCTGGAAGTTGGACCGGGCATGCTCAAGGTCGTGGGCTGACAGGTCGGAACCGTAGGTGTCGGCGGGTGGGAAATGGGTGAAGATACGGGTCCCGTCGATTCCCTCCCACCAGAAGGAGTGGTGGGGGAACTTGTCGACCTGGTTCCACGAGATCTTCTGGGTCAGGAACCAGCGCGCACCGGCCAGTTTGGCCAGCTGAGGCAGGGCTCCCGAGTACCCGAAGGAGTCCGGCAGCCACACCTCGGGGCAGTGGTGGCCGAACTTCTCCATGAAGTAGCGCTGCCCATACAGCAGCTGACGGCACATCGCCTCGCCACCAGGCAGATTGGCGTCAGACTCCACCCACATGCCTCCGACCGGGATGATCCGGCCGTCCGCGACGGCCTTGCGCAACCTGGCGAAAAGGTCAGGGTGGTCCTCCTCCAGCCATGCCGAGTGCTGAGCAGCCGGGAAGGCGAAGAGATGGGTGGGGTCGTTCTCGATGAGATTGAGCTGATTGGAGATCGTTCGGGCGACCTTGCGTCGGGTCTCCCGTAGCGGCCACAACCAGGCTGAGTCGATGTGAGCGTGGCCAATGGCCGTCATCGTCTGGGCAGAGTCGTGGGCCCGACGAGCCAGGGCGGGGGCTAACTCGGCACGAGCTGCTGAGGCCGACGAGGAGACGTCACCCAGATTGATTCTGTCCATGGAACGGTCCAAGGCGCGACGGATCTCCCAGCGACGCTCGGAGTCCTCCGGCAATTGGGCAGCCAGCCCGGACAGAGTGACGATGTCGGCGATGAGTTCACGGACCTCGTCATGGACGACGACGAGGTCGGCTCGCTTGAGGGTGTAGTAGGCCTCGGTGGAGGCCGTGAGTTTGTCGCCGTCCTCGGTGGGTTGGAAGGGGGGCTGGGCCAGCAGGATCGGGTTGGAAACTGCCTCGACGTAGACGTCAATGTGACCGTCGGCGTCAGCCTCGACGGGAATCCACGTGTTGCGCGGGTTGAGAGCCTTGATGACCGACCCATCCGGACGTACCACGAGGCCCTCGGACTGGAAGCCGGGGGAGTCCCAGACGCCGCCGAGGTCGACGATCATCTCGAGGTGATCGTCGCGGTGTTTTGGTGGCACGGTCGCGGTGAGGTGGAGCCAGGTCGTCCCCCACGGTGGTCCCCACGGGTCGCCCACACGGAAGGGCTCGTAGTTGAGGGCCAGTCCGGCGCTGATCGAAATGGGCTCTCCCTGTCCGCGGATTCCGGGGCGACAGTTCGGTCCCTCGGCGGTGTCAGTGACGGGAGCCCACTCGACGTCGAGTTGGCACACCGTGGTGGTTTCGGCGGGGCGGATCTTCTCAGCGAGATGGCGGTGCACCCGGCCGTCAAGTATGGGGGCGTGATCATGCATGGGAGTCCCTGGCGGTTGCGACATTGACAACGGATAGTTTCTACATTGAAGTCTAGCGACTAATACGGTTTAGGGAAATCGTTGGGAACCAGTTGTGAGCGGTCTGTCGGGCTCGCAAGCGAGTCAGAGGGCCGACCGCCCCTGGATGATGACCTTGGTGAGGTCGGGCGGTGCATCCTGGCGGCGAACGGGCCGATGGTGGCCGGATGGCGGTTCCGGTCGTGGGGAGGGTGACGGGCGCGCTGCCTCAGGTGGAGACCTCCGATCCCATGGTCAAGAAGTCGTTGCGGAGGGTATTTTTGCGGCGCCGCTGAAACGTTTTACCTGTCGTCTGTCATGGTCCTAAAATGGTGTAGCGCGGGTGAAGGCCGTGTGCCCCGGGCGACGTCGCTCATCACCCTGCGACCATCAGAGCATTGATGCTTCCGGAAGGACCGTGGCTTATGGGCAGGACGACGATCAAGGACATCGCCAGAATCGCCGGTGTGTCGCCAGGTGCGGTGTCCTTCGCCCTCAACGACAAGCCCGGTGTTTCTGAGGCCACCCGAGCTCGTATCAAGGCGTTGGCCAAAGACATGGGATGGCGTCCCAACGTCGCAGCGAAGGCGTTGTCGGCCAACCGCGCGGGTGCCGTCGGTCTGGTCATTGCCCGTGACGATCGCAGTTTTGCCGGGGAAGGCTTCTTCCTGCACCTCATCGCGGGGATGGAGGAGGTTCTCGCTCCCGCGCGAACTGCCTTGGTGTTGCAGCTGGTCGGCTCCCTCGAGGAGGAGTGTGAGATCCATCGACAGTGGTGGGCCCAGCATCGCGTGGACGGCGTCGTCCTGGTCGATCCGGCACGCAATGACCCGCGATGGCCCCTCATGTCCCAGATCGCCATGCCGTGCACGGTTGTCGGAGCAACCAAGGACACCCCACTGCCGGGTGTTCACACTGACGACGCCGCTGCTGCGCGAAGCATCGTCAACCATTTGGCTGACCGAGGTCACCGTCGCATTGCGCATATTGGCGGTGACCCGAGCCTCGAGCACAGCATGGTGCGACGCCGAGTCTTTGCCCAACAAGCGCAGACTCGCGGAGTCGTCGTCATCGAGGCAGCAGCCAGTGATTACTCCGAGCAATCCGGGCTGCAGGAAACCAGTGCACTTGTGTCCCGGCCGGACCGTCCCACCGCCATTGTCTATGACAACGAAGTATTGACCTTGGGGGGCATGACCTCCTTGACACAGCACCGGCTGCGGGTCCCCGACGACGTCTCGGTGGTGTCCTTCGAGGATTCCCCGACATGCCGGGTGATACCCCCCGGGATCACCGCGTTGCGTCGTGATCCGTCCATTCTGGGAAGGGACGCGGTCGCGATGCTCATGAGCATCATTGATGGCCATGACGTCGAGGACATCACCGAGGAGCCGCCTGAACTCGTCGTCCGGGGTTCCATAGGTCAGCCCTGACGCCCCATCTCCTGTGTGACATCGAAACGGTTCCACAAACAGTCCACAAATGGGAAGGGCCGGAACCCCGTAGGGTTCCGGCCCTTCCCCATCGTGGGTGTGGAGCTCGCGGACGCCGAGCGTTCAGCCCTTCACACCGCCGCTCTCCACGCCCCGGAAGAAGACCTTCTGCATCGACGCGAAGACGATGATGATCGGTACCAGGGCGATGATCGTTCCGGCTGCGACCTCTCGGGGATCAGTCGACATCGTCGAGCTGAGGTACTGCATGCCGACGGTCAGGGTGTACTTGTCAGGATCGTTGAGGACGACCAGCGGCCACAGGAAGTCATCCCAGGCGCCGATGAAGGAGAACACCGCGACCACCGAGGCCATACCTCGGATGTTGGGCCAGACCACGTGTCGGATCTTGTCCCACGTGTTGGCCCCGTCGACGGTCGCCGCGTCGAGGACCGACGGTGGGACCGCCCGGCATGCGGTGGCCATGAGGAGCACGTTGATGGCACCGACGACACCTGGGATAGCGACGCCGGCCAGGGTGTTCGCCAGGCCCATGCCCTTGATGACGAGGTACTGGCTGGTCAGCGTGACCTCACCGGGGAGCAGGAGGACCGACAGCAGGATGCCCATGACGACCTTCTTGCCGCGGAACTTCATGCAGGTCAGCGCGTAACCAGCGAAGGAGGACAGCACGACGTTGCCGACGACGCACACCGCAGCGATGATGAGTGAATGCCAGGCGTACCTGAAGATCGGGACGACATGGGCGACGCGACGGTAGGCGTCGACGCTGAACTCCTGCGGGATGAGGTGGGGCGGGAAGGAGTAGATGTCCTCGTTGACGCCCTTGAGGGAGGTGGACAACTGCCACAGGAAGGGTCCGACCGAGATGATGACGACGAGGATCAGGAGGATGTAACGTCCGATGAGCCCGGCAAGGGTGGGACGGGTCGGGTCGAAGGACCGCCGGCCACGCCACGGCTTCTGCTTGGCTCGACGAGTTGGGCTGGAGGTACTCATGCCATCGTCTCCTTCGTGGCGGCTTGGAGGGCTGCAGCCCGGCGGGCACGACGGCCAGCCTGCTTGGGTTTGCGGTCGGACCTCAGGTCCTTGTTGTTGGCCCAACCGATGACTGCCAGCGGAATGAGGGTGAGGAAGAACAGCACGACTGATAGGGCCGAGGCGTAGCCGAGCTGTCCGGACAGGCCAGTGCTGACCTGTTTGATGACCATGACGAGGCTGGAGTCCTCGCCGCCCGGGCCACCGGTTCCATTCGTGAGGACGTAGAGCTCGGAGAAGATCCTCATGCCGGACACCGCGATGAGGGCGATGATGAGGATCATGGCAGGACGAATGCCAGGAATTGTGACATTGCGGAACCGCTGGAAGGTACTGGCACCGTCCAGGGCGGCAGCCTCATGGAGGTCATGGTCGACGTTTCCGAGGGCCGCGAGGTAGACGATCATGTAGTACCCGAGGCCCTTCCAGACCGTCAGCAGGATCGCGCACCCCAACAGCTTCCACCGATCGACGAGGAAGGGGATGGCGCTGTTCGTGAGCCCCATCCATTGCAGGGACTGGTTGATGAGACCGCGGGAGTCGAACATCCAGCTCCAGATGAGGGCCACGACGACGACCGAGGCGATCACGGGAAAATACGCCACGGTGCGGAAGAAGGAGATCCCGGGGATCTTCTTCTCCACGAGCAGGGCCAGCAGCAACGGCAGGATCGTCAACAGCGGGATGCACACGATGACGTAGATGAACGTTGTCTCCATGGCATTCCAGAACATGTCGTCATGCCACAGCTCGACGTAGTTGTCGAAGCCGATGAACTGCCCGCCGACGAGGGGCCGAGCGTTCGTGAAGGACAGGATGATCGTGTTGATGAAGGGGTAGAGGGCGAACACGACGGTCCACACGACTGCTGGAGCCACCAACAACCATGGGGTGTACCAGCGGTGGGAGTTCATGGGCTCACGTCCTTAGCGAGGTAGGGGGCTGTCAGGTAGAGAAGGTGGGGCCGGCCCCGCACAGGAGCGGGGCCGGCAGGGAATCACTTGGCCACGTGGTCGTTGCAGTACTTGACGGCCTTGTCGAGGGCATCCTTTGATGTGATGTCACCACGAATGGCCGAGGCAACCTGCTGGCCGAAGTAGGTGCCCATCGCATCGGTGTACTCCAGCGGTCCACCGCTCTTCGCATCCTTGATTTCGTCCGCGAGGAGTTCGGCAGCCTTCTTCATCTGAGGATCCTCGATAACCGAGGTGAAGGATTCCGGCTTGTCGTTGGCCTCCTTGGTGCCGGGCAGGAAGCCCTGGGCCAGTTTCACGAACTCGACCTGATTGGTGTTGTTGGTGACGTACTGGGCGAAAGCCACCGCCAGGTTCGGGTTCTTGGAATCAGCCGAGACGCAGAGACCCTGGACGAACAGCGGCGGAACGCCGATGCGCTTGGTCATCGCGATCTTCGGAGCGAGCTTCGGGGCGTCCTTCTTGACATCGACCGGGAAGGAGGCCGAGCCGGTGGTCCAGGCGACCTTGCCCTGGATGAAGAGCTTGGAGTTTCCGAAGTAGTTGTTCTGCAGCACCTCGGGTGGGATGGCCTTCTTGGCGTAGAGCTCGGCGTACTTGTCGATGATCTTGACGGCCTCGTCGGTGTTGAAGGTGAACTTGCCGTCCTTGAAGACCTCGATGCCCTCGTCGACGAAAACACCGAGGTCCGGAGCGACGGAGATGAGGGGCATCTTGCCGCCGGACTTCTCGGCCATGGTGATGGCCTGCTCGTAGAGTTCGTCGCGGGTGGTCGGCAGTTTCTTCGGGTCGAGGCCGTACTTCTCGAAGGCCTCGGTGTTCCACCAGTTGAGGTCAGAGCCGAGGTACCACGGGTAGCCATAGACCCCGTCGTGACCATCGAAGGTGTAGGCGTCGATGCCGCCCTTGGTGTAGATGTCGATGGCCTTGGGGTCAGCCTTCTTGAGGTCCATGACCTTGTTGGCCTTGAGGAGCTGCCAGGCGTAGGTCTGGGGAATGTTGATGACGTCGGGCAACTGACCTGCGGTGGCCTGCTGCTGGATCTTCTCCTCGTAGCCCTCGCCCGGCTGGTCGAGCCACTTGATGGTGGTACCAGGATGCTCCTTCTCGAAGTCCTTGATGAGCTTCTCGAAGTACGGGGTGAACTTCTCATTCTTGAGCGACCAGGTCTGGAACTGGATGCTGCCCTCGAGCTTGGCGGAGGTGTCGACGGATGTCTGGTCTGACGGCTTGTCCTCGGATCCGCTCATGCCGCAGGCGCTGGCAGCCAGGACGGTCGCCAGCGCGGCCGTACCACCGAGGAGTTGACGTCGGCCGATGGTGAGATTTGCCATGTTCTCTACTTCTTCCTTGAAGGGGGTCCCCACATGAATCCGACCCCAACGCCGGTGCCGGATCCCAGCGAACTAATACGCTTTAGTTCAGAGTGCCCGAAACGGAGTCAACAGTCAAGCTGACACACAGTTTTGGTCCGGCACTAGCCAGCGTTGTAGACTGGACAGCCGGTCATGACCTCGTCGTGTTCCACCGGTCGAAGGGATCTTTGCGATGAATACCACCCATCGCCACCCCGACGCATCCCCGGATCTCGTCATCGAGACCCATTCACTGCGTCGGCAAGTGGGTCAGATGATCCGGGTTCAACGGACGGTTCCCGCTCCGGCGGATCTCGGTGTCGACATGATCGGCGTTCCTGAGGACTCTCCTTTCGATCTCGACCTTCGGTTGGAATCGGTGGGTGAAGGAGTTCTCGTCACCGGGACCGTCGAAGCCACCTTGGAGGGGGAGTGCTCCCGCTGCTTGGATCCCATCGAGGAGGATCTCGTCCTCGACATCCAGGAGCTGTACTTCTACCCGGACAAGGAGGTTGAGGAGGACGCCAGTCGGGTCAGTGCCGAGGAAACGATCGACCTTGACCCTGTCGTGCGTGCCGCCGTGGTGCTGAACCTGCCGTTCAACCCGCTGTGTCGCGACGACTGCCAGGGGCTGTGTCCAGACTGCGGCGCCAACCTCAACGACGACCCGGACCATGACCATCCGGATCGGATCGATCCGCGCTGGGCGGCTCTGCAAGGGCTGGTCAGCGAGGATGATTCGGACAAGTCCTGAAACGCCCCCCAACGGTGTCCGTGTCGTGCGGATGCCACACCTGAAGCACACCAAGGAGAAGATCGTGGCCGTCCCGAAGCGGAAGATGTCCCGCAGCAACACCCGCCACCGTCGTTCGCAGTGGAAGACGGTCGCTACTCAGCTCGTCACCTGCGCCAACCCGGCGTGCGGTGAGAAGCACCTGCCTCACACCGCATGCCCCTCGTGCGGCCAGTACGGCCCGCGTGGCGAGAGCCGTCAGGTTGCCGAGGTCTGAGATCGGCACCGTGAGCGCACGAAAGGACCACAACGTCAGTGCACCCGAGTACGGGCAGTGGCCTTTCCTGAGTCTTCTCGAGGAGTTGGGGATCAGATGTGACCCCCAACTCCTCGATCTCGCGCTCACACACCGCTCCTACGCCTTTGAGAACGGTGGCATTCCCACCAACGAGAGGCTGGAGTTCCTCGGTGACGCCGTCCTTGAGGTTGGCGTCACGGATTACCTTTACCGCGCCTTCCCGGACAAGCCGGAAGGGCAGCTCGCCAAGCTGAGGTCGGCGGTCGTCAGCACGGTGTCCTTGGGGCGGCTGGCTCGTCGTCTCGACATCGGGCCTCATATCAAGCTGGGCAAGGGCGAGGAACGCACTGGCGGCCATGACAAGACCTCCATCCTCGCCGACACCACCGAGGCCCTGCTGGGTGCCGTCGAGCTGTCGGCGGGACTGTCCGATGCCCTGCGTCTCGTGCACCATCTCTTTGATCCCCTCGTGGATGAGGCGGACCGTTCGGGAGCTGGCACCGACTGGAAAACAGTCCTTCAGGAGTATTGTGCCGAGCACGGTTTTGACGCTCCGCGATACGAGATCGTCGGGTCAGGCCCGGACCACAATCGTCGCTACTGCGCCAGGGCAAATGTGGATGGCAAGCTGCACGCTGCCTACACCGGCCACAACAAGAAGGAGGCCGAGCAGGGGGCAGCCCAGCGTGCGGTTGCCGCACTGATCCCTCCCCGCAGCGGTGCCTGAGCTTCCTGAGGTCGAGACGGTACGAGCCGGACTTGCGAACCTCATCATCCCGTCGGGCGTCGAGCGCGTCGACGTGGTGGATGTCCGTGGTTTGCGCCCTACAGGTGGCCCGGGAGAGGCAGCCTCATTCGAGATGACTCTGACTGGACGTCACCTCATCGCCGCCAATCGCCGGGGCAAGTACCTGTGGTTCGTCCTCGACGACGCCATGGCGATGCTGGCCCACCTGGGGATGAGCGGACAGTTTCGTGTCGTCGACAGGCACGCCCCACGGCATCGCCATACCCGTGTTGTCATTGGCCTCGACGATGGTCGCGATCTACGGTTCCTGGACCAGCGCACCTTCGGCGGGCTGACCTTGGCCCCACTGATTGACGGTGTACCCGGGCCAATCGCCCACATTGCCCCTGATCTTTTCGAGGATTCCTGCGACATTGACGAGGTTGCCCGCCGGTTGCGGGCACGCCGGTCGACTGTCAAGAGGAGTCTGCTCGATCAGACGCTCGTCTCTGGTATCGGCAACATTTATGCCGACGAAACCCTGTGGTGGGCTCGACGTCACCCCGAGACTCCCTGCTCGCGCCTGACTCAGCGCAAGGCCGTGGAGTTGTTGGAGACGGCGCGTGAAGTCATGAGGGAGGCGATTGCCCAGGGCGGGACGTCTTTCGATGCCCTATACGTCAACGTCAATGGGGAATCGGGGTACTTCGACAGATCACTCGATGCCTATGGTCGCGAAGGCGAGCCGTGCAAGCGATGTGGGACCCCAATGCGACGGATCCAGTTCACCAACCGCAGCTCCACGTTCTGCCCGAGGTGCCAGCGGCTGCGCTGATCAGAGTTGTCTGCCGTCAGGTCCCGGTGTCTTGTCGGACATGGGCCGGGGGAGGATGTCGTTCACGACGGGGCGAGCGCTGGGTTCAGGGCATTGCAC
Source organism: Cutibacterium equinum (assembly GCF_028021195.1). Lineage (NCBI taxonomy): Bacteria > Bacillati > Actinomycetota > Actinomycetes > Propionibacteriales > Propionibacteriaceae > Cutibacterium > Cutibacterium equinum. The sequence continues at coordinate 1,439,855 of NZ_CP115668.1, read as the reverse complement.
ATGGGGGCGACGGCAGTGATCTTGCCACGCCAGAGCACTGCAGCGTTGTGCAAGCGTACGTGATCGCGTACGGTTGATGTATGACCGCCATTTCTGCCACCACTGCGCGTGCGAACCTCTACCGCCTGATTGATCAGGTCAACGAGGAGTCTGCGCCGCTGACCATCACAGGCCAGCGGGGTAACGCCGTGCTGGTGGGGGAGGACGACTGGCGGGCGATCCAGGAGACCCTGTTCTTGGAGTCGATCCCGGGCGTGACTGCATCCATCCGCGAAGCCCGCGCCGAGGGTGTCGAGGCTGGATCGGATGAGTTGCCGTGGTAGCTGACCCCTGGCGGCTGGTCTATTCCCGGCAGGCTCAGAAAGACGCCAAGAAGTTGGCGGCCGCAGGTCTGAAGCCCAAGGCGTCGGCGCTGCTGGAGCTCATCGTCCAGGATCCGTTCGCGTCCCCGCCGCGGTTCGAGAAACTCGTTGGCGATCTGTCGGGCTGCTACTCACGACGCATCAACATCCAGCACCGGCTGGTCTACGAGGTCCTCGGTGACGACCACGTTGTCCATGTGCTGAGAATGTACACGCGCTACGAGTGATCGCGGCGTCGATCTCGTGTCCGTTGGGGTCTCAATAGGAATAGCATCCGCCCACTCACGGCGCTCATGACAACCTTAGGGGGCATTTTGCAGGTCCTCCAGGGGCATTTTGCAGTACATCTAGGGGGTGTTTGGCAGCTGGTAGATGGCCTCGCCGGCTTCATCGTCGGTGGACTCCAGGCTCAGACCGAGCGCTTCCGCCAGCCGAATGGAGGCGGAGTTGATTGGGTCGATGATGGCAACGATCTGAAGATCGGGGCGCAGCTGACGTGCTCTGGTGATGACGGCGCTGGCAGCCTCTTTGGCGGAGCCATGGCCCTGGGCCTCGGGAGCGAAGCGGTAGTAGAGGTTGAGAACGTGTTTGCCATTGAGGGTCTTGATGCGCACGCCGGTGAATCCGATGGTGGCACCCTCGTGGGTCGAAAACCACGAAGTAGCCGATGCCATCGCGGTTCCAGTCCTGACACCAGGAGTCCAGAAGCTCCTCAGCCTCCCGTCGAGACGTCATCACCAGGTTGGGCCGGTGGGAGTAGGTGCGCGGGTCTGAATGGATGCGGTACACCGCGTCGACGTCGCCCAATTGAGGGCGCGTCAGCCGGAGGCGCGATGTGACCAATTCCTCTGAGTTTTCCATCAAGCGCCAGTGCAGGTGTCCCATGGAATCCCAGCCTAGACGCCAGCCATGGATCGGCTGGCAGGCATCAGCGTAGCGGTGACGCGGGGCATGCTCGGCTAGGCTGACTTCCCCGGAGGGACACCGTGACGAGCGAATACAACGTGATTCCCAGGTGGTCGTTGGCTTCGCATCGAGGGCACGTGAGGCAGGCTCCTCGTTGGTTGCGGACCTCGCTGATCCGATGGTGGCTGGCGACGTTGAGGCCATGCGGCGCCTTCTGCTGATTTCGGCATTCGGGCACGCCCTCGCGTGAGTGCTTTACCGAGGAGCCGAGACATTCGTAGAGTGGTTTCATGCACGACGCTCTCATGCTCGGTGACCTACCTCCGGCCCAACTGCCCGGTGAGGCGCTCGCCCGAGCCTTCGCCCAGTACCACTGGCAGCGGGGCCCGCTGCAGGATGCCGATGAGTACGCGTTCGTCTGGAAGTACCATCCCCGCTTCGACCTCATGGCGATGATCGACTTTGAGCCCGGCCTCGAGGAGCCGCCCGCGTCGCTCCTTCCGCAGGACGTGAGCGCGGTCTACGTGCTGCGCGGCCAGCACAACCCCGATGACCTCGACTACGGCGTCGCCCCCAACCGCCCGGTGCCAGACTCGCTCCAGCACATCGAGTACGTTCCGTGGAGCCAAGTGCCGCGCGAAATCTACGACGATGTCCGCGCCACCCTTGACGCGATGACTCGCGAGGCGTGACTGCGGCTGTCTTTTCTTTAGCATTTAAGTGATTCGTTGACGTCCGTATGGTCGAGTCATGCAGCGACGTCTTCCGTTCACTGACGACACCAAGGGGTATGTCGACGATGCCTCGGCTGAGTCGCAGGCGCTTCTTTCGGCCGCCGAGTTGACCGCGATTGATGCGCCGGCGAAGCCACGTGGGGCGGTGTCAAAGGAAAACTGGTTAATGGTGGGCGCTGGTTATATTGCTGGTGACCGTTTCGTTCATTATTTGACGTCGATGGTGGTCTTGATGAGCGTGGTACGCGCGCGCTCAGTTTCGGGGCTCGCAAGTTCCTCGCGTATCTGACCCCTGAGAGCAAGGTGATGGTGCGCGCGCTGGGTGAGGATGGACGCCCCACCGGTAAGCCGAGGGTCACCCATACTGTCTAGACACCATGCCTAAAAACTGTGCACACCTCAGATGGTTGATGTACCATTGGCGACGTACCACCCAGAGCGCTGTACGCGAAGGTCTGAGTGATACTTGAACACCGGTGTCAAGTTGATCAGAAAGGTACCACCATGTTCGCAACACGAATCGTCCTGCCACTGTGACGGCAGCTTCCCTGCTGGTTCCCACTGCCGCGTTTGGCGCTCAACCAGCTCACGTGTTTTCTTCTTCCTCAGTCCAGGGTGCCACTGCTACCGACACGCATATGGTGACATCTCCTGATGCGCAACGCTCAATCAAACAAGTCGAAGGGCGGGGTCTCGAGCTCGGAACGCGAGAAGGAGACTCCATCTCCATCGATCAGGGGCTGGCAATGTGGAAAGACTCCTCCGGTTCCGTAGTCGCGCAGATTACGCTGACTTCGCAGGACGAAAAGGACGTCACGTTCGCTTATGATCCTGCAACTCATCGTATCGCTCCTGTGGAATCACTTATGCTCAGTAGCAACCGTGCGGCGACTGGGTGTATTCCGAAGTGGATTGGGTGGGCATGGAACATTGCATGGGGTGGGCTAGTATGTCTGCCTCTGAGTGCAGGCGTTAGTGGAGTAGCTACGCCCATCGCTGGAGCCGTGACTGAGGCTGCGTGCTCGGCTGCTGGTGGTGCTCTAACAACTGCGCACTCTTGCTGATACTAAAGTGAACGACAAGTCTCCTAACCAAAAGGACAGTAGAGATACGCAGCCCACGATCCTTGCCCTGACAGGATGGATAACTCTTTCCTTTTTCATGTTTGCCAGTACTTTTCCTTGGTACGCATACCTGGTGACGGGAGTGGTCTTCCTGGTACTGGCCTGCGCCTGGTCTTTGGCGATCGATAAGCGACAGCCAACGAATAAGGCTCTGATTGTTATGGCCGCAGCAATGGGAGTGATCCTCCTAGCTTCTCTGGGGATCTATCTTTGGACCTAAGTGTTGCGGCGCATGAGGTTGTTGACGGCGGGGAGATGACGTAGGGGGCAGGTCCTCGTCAGGATGGGAGTTGCGAAATCATCCAGCCTTCGAAGGAGTGTGCCCTTGAGTACTCATGCTCACGGACCCCTGTCGGTTGAGGGGCGTTGACGTGTGGTCCAGCGCTGTCAGCCCGTCTGATCGCCCACCTCGCCGCCGGGATGGGGATCAGCCGGGCGACGGCATCCACATGGGTCAACCGTTACCGCCGTGAGGGCGAGGCGGGCCTGCACGACCGCACAAGCCGTCCTGGCCACTGGCCACGGCAGGTCTGTGCGAGGTCGTCGCCGAGATCGTGAAGCTGCGGCGGGAACGGACGTGGTCGGCACGGTTGATCTGGATCGAACTCACCGACGCAGGAGTCGAGATCTGTGTGGCCACTGTCGGACGCTGGCTCCGCTGTTGACGGGTTCTCTCGGCTGGCCTATACCGAGCCGTTGCCTGACGAGAGGGCCACCACCCTGATCGCGTTCTGGCTCAGAGCCCGCCTCTGGTTCACCGCTCACGGCATCACCACCATCAGCCGGGTAATCACTGACAATGGGCCGTGTGACACCAGCGTGTTGCTCACCCGCCAGCTCCTCGCCGAGGCCATTAAGCATCAGCGGATCCGCCCCCTACACACCCCGCCACAACGGGAAGGTCGAGCGCTACAACCGGATCCTGGCCGAAGAACTCCTCTACGCCCGTCCTTACCGGTCACAAGCCGAACGAGCCCAGGCCGTCGCTGTCTGGAACATCCACGACAACTATCATCGACCCCACACCGCCTGCCGAGACCAGCCACCCGCATCACGACTCCCCACAAGCGTCAGCAACGTCATGCGCAACTACAACTAGCCACAATCAACGCGATCACAGGCTGAGGCAAGAACAGAACCGACAGGACGCACAGCAACAGAATCGGCCTCGACCATGCCGACGTTGCCAGCCGACTTCTTGGTTTGACGCGTGTTCGGCATATCATGGTGGGAGTGACCACTGAGCCATCCATGCCCGCGAGACGACGCATCAAGAAGCGCCACATCATCGAATTCGTGAAATTCGGCATCGTGGGTGGCTCCGGATTCCTGGTCAATATTGTCGTCGCCATCATCATGAACAAGCTGAATGGTGGCACCGAGCATGCCCAGGACATCCTGTTCAACCTGGCAGGAACTCGGTGGAACTTCCGTTTCACCAGCCTCGTCTGGCTGACGGGCTTCGTGGTGGCCAACGTCACGAACTTCCAGCTCAACCGTTCCTGGACCTTCAAGCGGGAACACCGCCGCTCTTGGTGGCGCGAGTTCTTGCCCTTCTTCGCGGTGGGGTCTGTGGCAGCCATCATCGGCATGTTCATCAAGATTGCGTTCACCAATCCCACCTCGCCGATCTATCTTCCCGAACCGTGGTTCCACGAGAACAAGGGGCTTCACTCGCGCGAGTACTGGTCGCAGATCTTCGCCATCATCGTGACCATGCCCATCAACTTTGTCGTCAACAAACTATGGACGTTCCGGGCGGTCAAGCACTGTGGCGAGGTTCCGATGGTCGCCCCTGCTGTCTCTCCGGAGATTCTTGACGCCGACGACTCGTCCAAGGCTCATCAGCACGCCTGACAGTCCCCTCCCATCAGGTACCCTGCACGTGGTACCCAGTTGACGGAAAGGTCGTGCTCGGATGGTCGTTTTCATCATCGCGATGATTCTCATCCTGGCGGTCGCGCTGGCCGTCTGCGCCGTGGTGATGTTTGGTTTGCGCCATCCTGGAGACGATCCCGATGCGAGTTTCTGGCGTCATACAGCCACTCGGGTCGGGGAGGATCTCAATGGTGAGCGACGCCGTTGAGGCGATGTGCATCCGTGACGCTGTGACGTGAGGACTAGTATCGGCGGACGTGGACCTGACTTACCTGATTTGGATCATCCTCGGCATCCTCATCCTCGCGACGGTGGCTGCCGCCATCACCGCTGGTGTCTCACGACGCAAGGCCCTTCGCGAGGGTTCCAAACCTGCGGAGATTGAGCAGACCCCGACCACCGAACCCGAAGCCGTTGGCGAGGAGCAGGCTGAGGCCCCGGAAGAACCTAAGGCTGAGGCTCCGGCCGAACCGAAGGCTGAGACCCCGGAAGCTGCCGGTTCGCGGATGGCGCGCCTGCGCCGCCGTCTCGCCAACAGCAACAATGCCCTGGCCCGTGGACTCGCGGAGCTGCTGAGTGCCGACAAGCTCGACGACGACACCTGGGATGACTTCGAAACGACCCTCATCACCTCCGATCTTGGTGTTGGTCCGACCACCGAACTGGTCGAGAAGCTGCGCTCCGAACTGGCGATCGACGGTGTCTCCGACCCGGCCCATGCCCGCGATGTGCTGCATCGTGAGCTCGTCGACCTCGTTGGTCCGACCATGGATCGCACCCTCAACCTCGACCATCCCGAGGGTAAGCCAGCCGTCATCCTCATGGTTGGCGTCAACGGCACTGGTAAGACGACGACCTGTGGCAAGCTGGCCCGCGTACTCGTCGCCGAGGGCAAGACGGTTCTTCTTGGTGCCGCGGACACCTTCCGAGCTGCCGCTGGGGAGCAACTGGAAACCTGGGGCGAGCGCGTCGGCGTGCGGACTGTTCGTAAGGACGAGGGGGCTGACCCTGCCTCGGTGGCCTATGAGGCTGTTCAGGCCGGTATCGACGACGGCGTCGACGTCGTACTCGTCGATACCGCTGGCCGTCTTCACACCAAGGCCGGTCTCATGGATGAGCTGGGCAAGGTCAAGCGCGTCATCGAGAAGCTGACTCCCCTCAGCGAGGTCCTGCTCGTTCTCGACGCCACCACCGGCCAGAACGGTCTGACTCAGGCTCGTATCTTCTCCGAGGTCGTTGACGTCTCCGGAATCGTGTTGTCCAAGCTCGATGGCTCCGCCAAGGGAGGCATCGTTGTGCAGGTGCAGCGCGAGTTGGGTGTCCCGGTCAAGCTCATCGGACTGGGAGAGGGCCCCGACGACCTGGCTCCGTTCGATGCCGAGGACTTCGTCACAGGCCTCATGGGTGACGAGCCTGCTGGACACTGACGAAGAGCCTGCAGTTGACCGGTGCGTTGTCATCGCATGATGCCGCGATGATGGTCAGTATTCTCAGTCCTGAGCTGTGCACTGCTGTCCTCATCGCGGCTTTTGCGCTGCCACTGGCATTCGCCATATGGCGGGCCGTCCACAGCGCGGGGAGTTGGTGGCGCAAGGTCCTGAGCGGTGTGGGCCATTACCTGGTCATCGTCGTGGCCCAGGCGCTATTGATCGTCGGGGTGTTCCTCGGCATGAACCGGGAATACGGGTTCTTCGCGAGTTGGTCAGACCTGTTTGTCGAGGCTGATCCGGCAGCTCCGATTCACGACCTCGTCCCGATTCGTCGCACCAAGGTCAAGGACATACCCATCAGCAAGGACAATCCTCATCCCAATGGGTACCTGACGGGGTTGACGATGCCGGGCACGGACCCTCAGTACGGTCACGTCCCGGTCTGGTTACCGCCGCAGTACTTTGAGAAATCTGCGCAAGGCACCCGATTCCCGGTGCTGTATTACATCGGGGGACTCAACGACACCGGTGACCACGCCAACGTCTCGATGGATCTCATCACACCGGCTCAGGACCTGGTGACGAGTCGGAAGATCAATCCTTTCGCCATCGTCTTCCTACCCGGCCGAATCCGCCGCGGCATTGACAGCGAGTGCCTCGACGTCGGGCCGGTCCGTCACGAGTCATGGATCATGAAGACGGTCTTGCCTCGTATCGAGTCGCGTTACCGCGTGGGACACGAGCGAGGATCGCGATTCATCGGTGGCTGGAGTTCTGGCGGATATTGCTCGGTCAACCTCGCCACCAAGTACCCGAAGTCTTTCAACGCTGGAATTGGAATCGGCGGGTACTACCACCCCACCTTCGAAGGGCAGATTCTCGCCAGCGTGTCTCAGCCACTTATCGACGCCAACTCAGTCATGCGCCGGGTGCACGACAACAGAATCGACCGCAGTGTTCGGTTCCTGTCTGTTCTCAACCGCAGTGATGTGCAAAGTTGGGGTCCGGAAAAGGGAACCGTGATCAGTAATGGTCAGATTGGACCCGACGCTGGGCAGTTCTATCGACTCGCCAACGGTCGTAAGCAGTTCCCTTTCATCGTGTTGAACGGAGGCGGACACCGCGGCGCCGTGTACATGCCCTACGTCCAGCAGTGTCTGGAATGGCTCGGCCAGTTTGGTCTGTGACCTCGCGTCGAATCATCATGTCAGCCGGGGACGGTAGGCTGTCCCGGTAAGGAACTACCGCGCTGAAGGACAACCGTGTTCGACACTCTCCAAGACCGTCTCGCAGCAACCTTCAAGGGGCTGCGCGGCAAGGGGCGTCTCACTGATGCCGACATCGACGCCACGACTCGTCAGATCCGCATCGCCCTCCTCGAGGCCGACGTCAATCTGACCGTCGTCAAGGAATTCGTCGCTGCGATCAAGGAACGCTGCCACGGTGAGGAACTGTCGAAGGCGCTCAACCCCACTCAGCAGATCGTCAAGATCGTCAACGAGGAACTTGTCGAGATCCTTGGCGGTCAGACCCGCACGGTCCGGTTCGCCAAGACCCCGCCGACCGTCGTCATGCTTGCCGGTCTGCAGGGTGCCGGTAAGACAACCCTGGCTGGCAAACTTGCTCGGTGGTTCAAGGAGGAGGGGCACTCTCCGCTGCTGGCTGCCTGTGACCTGCAGCGTCCCAACGCGGTCACGCAGTTGCAGGTCGTCGGTGAGCGTGCCGGTGTGCATGTCTTCGCCCCTGAGCCCGGTAACGGTGTCGGTGATCCGGTTCAGGTGGCTCGTGATGCCGTCGTCGAGGCCCAACGCAAGCTGTACGACGTCGTCATCATCGACACCGCTGGGCGTCTGGGCGTCGATGCCGAGATGATGGCCCAGGCTGCCGACATCAAGGCCGCCACCAACCCCGACGAGACCCTGTTCGTCGTCGACGCCATGATCGGTCAGGACGCCGTCAACACCGCAGTGGCCTTCCAGGAGGGTGTGGGCTTCGACGGAGTCGTCCTCACCAAGCTCGACGGTGACGCCCGTGGTGGCGCCGCCCTGTCCATCGCTCGCGTTGTCGGCAAGCCGATCATGTTCGCATCCTCGGGTGAGGGGCTCAAGGACTTCGACGTCTTCCATCCCGACCGGATGGCCTCGCGCATCCTCGACATGGGCGACATGCTCACCCTCATCGAGCAGGCGGAGAAGGCCTTCGACCAGGAGCAGTCCCAGGCCGCTGCCGCCAAACTCATGGCTGGCAAGGGGGAGTTCGGACTCGACGACTTCCTCGGTCTCATGCGCCAGATGCGCCGCATGGGGCCGATGTCCAAGATCATGGGGATGCTGCCCGGTGTGGGGCAGATCAAGGACCAGATCGACAACATCGACGAGCGTGAGATCGACCGTATCGAGGCCATCATCTGCGCCATGACTCCGGCAGAGCGTGCCGATGTCTCGATCCTCAACGGTTCACGTCGTGCCCGTATCGCCAAGGGTTCGGGCGTCGAGGTCCGCGACGTCAACAATCTCGTCAACCGCTTCGTCGAGGCTCGTAAGATGATGGGTCGGATGGGCCAGATGATGGGGCCGGGCGCCGGTCGCATGATGGGATCGATGGCCAAGCGCGGCTCCAAGCCGTCCAAGAAGAAGCAGAAGAACCGTAAGGGTTCTGGCAACCCGGCCAAGCGCGCGGCCCAGGCCCGGCAGGCTACCGAGAAGCCGCAGCGCAATAGCGGCGAGGCATTCGGCCTTCAGGGGCAGCAGCCGAGCCAGGAAGACCTGCAGAAGGCGATGAGCGAATTCACGATGCCCCCGTCGATGCAGCAGATGTTCAACCAGGCCAACAAGGGTCCACGCTGATCTGGCATTCGTGACATCTCGCGTGTTCGCGGGTGTGACGTCTCGTCTCTTGTGGCCTCGTGCCACGATGGGGTCATGACCGCCGACGCCCAGCCGCTGTTCCACACCCATACCCACGACGGGTGGACGCACACCCACGTCTCTCCTGAGGCTCAGACGGCTCCTGCCGAGGATCTGCGAATCCGCGGAGTTGTCCTGCCCGAGGGGCAGGAGCGTGAACTGTGGGTTCACGAGGGTGTTCTCGTTGAGGGACCGTTGCCGGGTGCTCGTACCCTCGCTGACGGCTGTTGGATCATTCCGGGTCTGGTTGACGCCCACAACCACATCGGGCTGGACGGCCACGGGGCGGTCGACAAACAGACGGCTGAGGAGCAGGCGCGTACCGAGACGAAGGCTGGCACCCTTCTCATTCGCGACGCTGGATCCCCGAGTGACACCCATTGGGTTGATGATCGTGACGACCTCCCTCGAGTCATCCGTGCCGGACGTCACATCGCTCGCCCCAAGCGCTACATCCGCAACTACGCGGCCGAGGTTGATCCGGACGACCTCGTGGCCGAGGTGGATCGCCAAGCCCGAGCAGGCGATGGATGGGTCAAGCTCGTCGGCGACTGGATCGACCGGAGCCAGGGAGATCTGGCACCGCTGTGGCCTGCCGACATTGCGAAGCAGGCCATCGATCGTGCTCACGAACTGGGTGCTCGGGTCACGGCGCATTGCTTCAGTGAGGAAGCTCCGGCCCAGCTTGTCGACGCCGGAATTGATTGCATTGAGCACGGCACTGGCCTGACTGACCAGACCATCGCCACCATGGCGCAGCGCGGAGTCGGACTCGTCCCGACCCTCATCAACATCGAGACCTTCCCGTCGATCGCAGCCCAGGCCGACGCGAAGTTCCCCACGTACGCGGCCCACATGCGTCATCTCCATGCTCATCGGATGGAAACCGTCGGCAAGGCCGTCGATGCCGGGGTGCCGATCTACGCGGGTACCGACGCCGGCGGCACCATCGCACACGGCCTGATCGCCTCGGAGGTGAGGCTGCTGGCTGCAGTCGGGGGAGCGGAGATGGCACTTGGGGCAGCATCCTGGCGGGCCCGTGCCTGGCTGGGGGGCGAACAACTGGACATTGGTGCCTCCGCTGACCTGCTCGTCCTCGATCGCGACCCGAGGGTCGACGTCCGAGTGCTGGAATCACCCACGCACATCGTGCTGAGGGGTCGGGTCGTCATTCGGTGACGAGGCGAGGGACACCAGGCCCCGGACTCGCGTTGCTGGCCGGGATGTGGCACAATGTCGAGAGCTTCTGTCCGTTCGGTGCCCTCTCTAACCGGCGGACGGTTCCACCCGAGTTCGGTCGCGGTGTCCCCATGTCGCGATCCGTCCTCACCCGTTAACTTCCCGGGTTTCATCCCGGGTGTCTCACCACAGGAGATACCACACACGTGGCTACCAAGATTCGTCTGAAGCGTCTCGGCAAGATCCGTACCCCGCACTACCGTGTCGTCGTCATGGACTCGCGCACCAAGCGCGACGGTCGTGCCATCGAGGAGATCGGCCAGTACCACCCGAAGAATGACCCCTCGGTCATCGAGATCGACTCTGAGCGCGTCCAGTACTGGCTCGGTGTCGGCGCCCAGCCGACCGAGGCCGTCGTCGCCCTGCTCAAGCGCACCGGTGACTGGCAGAAGTTCACCGGGGACACCACCGACTCCGGCGTGACCCCGCAGGCGGAGCGTCCCAACAAGGACGACCTGTTCAACGCCGCCCTGGCCGAGGCTGACGAGCCCGCTCGCGAGGCCATCACCAAGAAGGCCGACGAGACCACTGCCGAGGACACCGCCGACGAGGCTGCTGAGCCGGCCGCCGAGGAGAACTCCGACGAGAAGGCTGAGGCCTGATCGTGCTCGCCGATGCTCTGGAACATCTCGTCTCCGGTATCGTCGCCAATCCTGACGACGTCCGGGTTCGTGAGAAGGATCTGCGACGCGGCCGGATGCTCGAGGTGCGCGTCAACCCTTCCGACATCGGCAAGGTCATCGGTCGTCAGGGCCGTACGGCTTCCTCGCTGCGCACGGTCATCGATGCCCTGGCCGGGGACGAGCAGATCAGGATCGACTTCGTCGACGTCGATCGCCGTGGTTCGGGACGCCGTTCCGATCACCGTGGCCGGCGTCACTGAGTCGCCAATTCTCTGACACGCCAATCCATTGGCACCATGGGCCGTGGTCCCGCTTGGGCGGGGCTGCGGTCCATTGTCGTGTTCGACACTTTGTCCAGCCGCACAAGCGGCACCACCCATGAGTTTGAGGAGTCACAGTGCAGCAGCAGGCAACGGTGGAGGCTGTCGTTGGCCGGGTGGGGCGCGCCCACGGCCTGCGAGGAGACGTCGTCGTCGAGGTGCGTACCGACGAGCCCGACGAGAGGTTCGGCGTCGGCGCGACGGTGCGCATCGAAGGGACGCGGCGGGAGTTGACGGTTGCCAGGTCACGCTGGGCCAAGAACAGCCTCATCGTCGCGTTCACGCAGGTGGCCGATCGCAATGGCGCCGAGGAGTTGCGCGGTTCAGTGCTGGTGGTCGACGTCGTGGCCGATGAGGAACCTGATGATCCAGATGAGTTCTGGGATCGCCAGTTGCGCGGGCTGGTCGTGGTTGACCAGGCCGGTCAGAGGCGGGGGTCCGTCAAGGATGTTCTTCACATGCCGGCTCAGGATGTGCTCGTCATTGATGTCGACGGTGAGCAACATCTGGTGCCGTTCGTCAGTCAGCTCGTTCCCACCGTCGACCTTGCTGCCGGTCATGTCGTCGTCACTAGTGTCCCAGGGCTTCTCGACGACGACGCCGAGGAGGCGAGGTGACGATGAGGCTGGACTATCTGTCGATCTTCCCCGGATACTTCGACGTCCTCGGCATCTCCTTGGTGGGTAAGGCGGCCGACAATGGCATGGTCGAGGTCCACGCCCATGACCTGCGTGACTGGACCCATGATCGTCATCGCAGCGCCGATGACACCCCGTGCGGCGGTGGCGCCGGCATGGTGATGAAGCCTGATCCGTGGGGTGAGGCCTTCGACGAGATCATCGGTACCCAGCCCGATCCATCGGTCCACGTCATCTTCCCGACCCCTTCCGGCGTCCCTTTCACCCAGCCGGCAGCCCAGGAACTGTCGACGGTCACCCGGATCGTCTTTTGCTGTGGGCGTTACGAGGGGATCGACCACCGGGTCATCGACTACGCACGAAAGCTGTGGACCGTCCATGAATTGAGCCTGGGTGACTACGTCGTCAATGGGGGAGAGGTTGCTGCTCTGGCCATCACGGAGGCCGTCGTCCGTCTGATCCCCGGATTCATGGGCAATCCCGAGTCCCTGGCGGAGGAGTCGTTCTCCCCGGGCCAGGAAGGACTCCTGGAGTACCCGGTGTTCACCCGACCGGTGTCATGGCGGGGGATGGACGTACCCGAGGTTCTCATGAGCGGGCATCACGGCCGTATCGCTGAGTGGAGACGGGAGGAGTCGTTGCGGCTGACTCGGCAGCGTCGTCCGGACCTGACTGACGAGGATTCAGGGAGATGATCTATTGGAAGTCGATAACACCATAAATTCGAACCAATAATGTTGCGTTAATCGAGAGCAAAACACCTAGTCAGAGCGCAGTTGTCAACGGATTTTGAAAACGCTGGGGGTGGTGGCGCAAAGGGGCCGTTACTTGGATAGTCTTTGCTGCGTGGCGACTACAACACTTACTACTCATCAGAGAGCAGTGCGATCAACTGTCGCGGCGAAGGCCCTCATGGCTGTCACCGGCATCATCTTGATCCTCTTCCTGCTCATGCACATGTTCGGCAACTTGAAGTTGCTCGCTAGCAACCAGGAGTTCAACGACTACGCCAGCTTCCTGCGTACGATTCTCAACCCGATCCTTCCGGGGGAGTCGTTCCTGTGGATCTTCCGGATCTTCATGTTGCTGGCGATTGTGCTGCACATTTGGTCGGCGGCTCGCGTGACCAAGCAGCGCCGTATCGGCACCGGTGGCGCCGGACGTTACTCCGTGAAGAAGAACCTCTCCCCGGAGAACACCTACGCGGCCCGCACGATGTACTGGGGCGGGTGGATCATCTTCCTGTTCCTCATCCTTCACCTGCTGCAGTTCACCATCAGCCCTGATCTGTTGAACAACCCGCCGACTGACGCGGCCGGGCGTGCAGGCATGGTGCTCACGGCCTTCGGCCACTGGTGGTTCGTGCTCATCTACCTCATCGCCATCATCGCGGTGTGCATGCACGTTTCCCACGGTTTCTGGAGCGCCTTCGCGACCCTCGGTGTCAACGTCTCCGGTACTGCTCGCGCTGTGCTGCGCGTGTGCTCCTGGATCGTCGCCATCGTGATCCTCGTGGGCTTCATGGTTCCTCCCTTCCTGATCCTGTTCGGGGTGATCTCCTGATGACTGCAACTGTTTCGTCGAACAACAACGCCGCTCTGGCCGACCAGTACTGGACGACCGGCGACGAGATTCATGACACCAAGGCCAACCACGACCTTCCGATCGACAAGATCTGGACTGATCGTCAGTTCACCTCTCGCCTGGTCAACCCGGCCAACCGCCGCAAGATGACCGTCATCATCGTGGGCACCGGTCTGGCTGGTGGCGCCGCTGCTGCCACCCTTGGTGAGGCTGGTTACCGCGTCGAGAACTTCTGCTACCAGGACTCTCCGCGCCGTGCCCACTCCATCGCCGCCCAGGGTGGTATCAACGCCGCGAAGAACTACAAGAACGACGGTGACTCGGTCTACCGCCTGTTCTACGACACCGTGAAGGGCGGCGACTACCGCTCTCGCGAGACGAACGTCTACCGTCTGGCCGCGGTGAGCGCCAACATCATCGACCAGTGCGTCGCCCAGGGTGTTCCGTTCGCCCGTGAGTACGGCGGCCTGCTCGACAACCGCTCCTTCGGCGGCGTCCAGGTGCAGCGCACCTTCTATGCTCGTGGACAGACGGGTCAGCAGCTGCTCATCGGTGCCTACCAGGCCCTTGAGCGTCAGGTCCACGCCGGAACCGTCCACATGCATACCCGTCACGAGATGGTCGAGCTCATCGTGGCCGATGGTCGTGCTCGCGGCATCGTGACCCGTGACATGGTGACCGGCAAGATCGAGGAGTGGTTCGGCGACGCCGTCGTCCTGGCCACCGGCGGTTACGGCAACGTCTTCTTCCTGTCGACCAACGCCATGGGCTGCAACGTCACTGCTTCGTGGCGCGCCCACCGCAAGGGCGCCTACTTCGGTAACCCGTGCTACACGCAGATCCACCCGACCTGCATCCCGGTTCACGGCGAGAACCAGTCGAAGCTGACCTTGATGTCGGAGTCGCTGCGTAACGACGGTCGCATCTGGGTGCCCAAGCGTGCCGAGGATTGCGAGAAGGACCCCCGTGACATCCCCGAGGAAGATCGCGACTACTACTTGGAGCGTATCTACCCGTCCTTCGGCAACCTGGTTCCTCGTGACATCGCCTCCCGTCAGGCCAAGTACCGCTGTGACGAGGGTCGCGGCGTGGGCCCGAAGGTCCGCGAGATCGACTCGGACGGCACCGAGCACATGCGCGCCCGTGGTGTGTACCTCGACTTCTCCGAGGCCATCCAGCGCATGGGCAAGGACGCCGTCGAGAAGAAGTACGGCAACCTGTTCGACATGTACCAGCGGATCACCGACGAGAACCCGTACGAGGTTCCGATGCGTATTTACCCCGCTGTGCACTACACCATGGGTGGCCTGTGGGTCGATTACGACCTGCAGTCGACCATCCCGGGTCTGTTCGTCTGCGGCGAGGCCAACTTCTCCGACCACGGGGCCAACCGACTCGGTGCCTCGGCCCTGATGCAGGGCCTTGCGGATGGTTACTGGGTGCTGCCCAACACCATCACCGACTACCTGGCTGACGCCCCGAAGTTCGGCCCGGTGGACGAGAAGCACCCGGCCGCCGTCGAGGCCCGTCAGGGTGTCGAGAGCCGCATCAACAAGCTCCTGACGATCAACGGAACTCGTACCGTCGACTCGATCCACAAGGAGCTCGGCCACATCATGTGGGAGTACTGCGGCATGGAGCGCAACGAGGCCGGCCTCATCAAGGCCATTGGTCTCATCCGTAACCTGCGCAACGAGTTCTGGACCAACGTCAAGGTGACCGGCGTCAACGAGGAACTCAACCAGACTCTCGAGCGTGCCGGACGTCTCGCCGACTTCCTGGAGCTCGGTGAGCTGATGTGCATCGATGCCCTGCATCGTCGCGAGTCCTGTGGCGGTCACTTCCGCGCTGAGTCCCAGACCGAGGAGGGTGAGGCTCTGCGCCACGACGACCAGTTCCAGTACGTCGCTGCCTGGGAGTGGACGGGTGAGGGTCACAAGCCGACCCTGCACAAGGAGCCGCTGGTCTACAAGTCCATCCAGGTCAAGCAGAGGAGCTACAAGTGAAGATCAACCTGCGAATCTGGCGCCAGCGCAACACCCAGGATCAGGGCCGTCTCGTCGAGTACACCCTGGACGGTGTCTCCGGCGACATGTCCTTCCTGGAGATGCTGGACCTTCTCAACGAGAACCTCACCGCTCAGGGGGAGGACCCGGTGGCGTTCGACTCAGACTGCCGCGAGGGTATCTGCGGTCAGTGTGGCGTCGTCATCAACGGTGTGCCGCACGGTGGCATGGGCGTCGCCCAGCCGGTGCGTACCACCACCTGCCAGTTGCACATGCGCTCCTTCGCTGATGGCTCGACCATCACGATTGAGCCCTGGAAGTCGGGCGCCTTCCCGATCCTGCGCGACCTCATCGTGGACCGCACGGCCCTCGACCGTGTCATCCAGGCTGGTGGCTACATCTCGGTGAACACCGGTGCCGCCCCTGACGCTCACGCTGTCCAGGTCAACAAGAAGCGTTCGGACCGCTCCTTCGACGCCGCTACCTGCATCGGCTGTGGCGCGTGTGTGGCTGCCTGCCCGAACGGCTCCTCGATGCTGTTCACCTCGGCGAAGATCACCCACCTGGCCATGCTTCCGCAGGGTCAGCCGGAGCGGATGCGTCGTGTCAAGGCCATGGCTGCCCAGAACGACGCTGAGGGATTCGGTGGCTGCACCAACATTGGTGAGTGCGCCTCGGTGTGCCCGAAGGGTATCCCGCTGGAGTCCATCAGCCAGCTCAACCGTGACCTCATCGCCTCGCTGTTCAAGCATGACGGCAAGGAGGACTGAGTTCTGACCCACGTGGTCGACCACACGGGCCCCGGCACCATCTGGTGTCGGGGCCTCGTCGGTTGTGTGGGAAGTGGCGTCGTCGGTCTCGAGGCCAACGATTTGGTGGCAAGCCCTTGGGTATGGAAAAATGTCCTGCTGTTGTCCGTGTCCGGCTCCTGCCACAGGGGGATCGTCCGGGGCATGGGGATCACATCTTTTGAACACGAGCACCAGGTGACCTGTGGCACCGGCGAGGAAATACCATGAGCAACATCATCGACGAGATCGACAAGGCTTCGATGCGCGACGACATTCCCGAGTTCCGTCCCGGTGACTCGGTGAAGGTTCACGTCAAGGTCGTCGAGGGCAACCGCACCCGTGTGCAGGTCTTCGCTGGAACCGTCATCTCGCGTACCGGTGGTGGCGTCCAGGAGTCCTTCACCGTCCGCAAGCTGAGCTTCGGAACCGGTGTGGAGCGTACCTTCCCGCTGCATTCCCCGATCATCGAGAAGATCGAGGTTGATCGCCACGGTGCCGTTCGTCGTGCCAAGCTGTACTACCTGCGTGGTCTGCGCGGCAAGGCTGCCAAGATCAAGGAGAAGGGCGCGGCTCGCTGACGTCGTCCTCACAGCAACGGGGTTTCGCAGGTGCGAGGCCCCGTTTTTGTGTGTCCGACGGTCTGCGGGTCGCTCGGCGCGCGAGGGGGCATCCGGGATGTGTTGGCGATGTTGGTTACACTGCGGGGTGGCACCCGACGGGAAAGTCTCGGCGGAAGAGGGAGGGGTTTCGCGGTGGCGGATGACTATGAGGCGCGAAGGAGTGCCGACGGCGACAAGGACGCCGCAGATGCCACGACTGCGTCACAACAGCCCAGCGGGTGGCAGCGGTTCCGATCTGCGATGACTGAGATCGTTCTCGTCATCGTCGGGGCCCTGGTCATCTCGGCTGTTCTGCGGGCTTTCGTCGGCCAGATGTTCATCATTCCCTCCAAGTCCATGCAGAACACCTTGCAGGTCGGTGATCGCGTGGTGGCCGTCAAGGCGGCCGACTTCCATCGCGGTGATGTCGTCGTGTTCAAGGACACCGAGCACTGGCTTCCTGCTGCCCAGGATCGTCGCTCTGCTCCGGGTAAGGCGCTGGAATTCGTGGGTCTGTTGCCCAACACGAGTTCCAACTACCTCATCAAACGTGTCATAGGAATGCCGGGAGACACCGTTGCCTGCTGCAATACCAAGGGTCAGATGACGGTGAACGGGAAGGCCCTGGACGAGCGCTCCTACCTGTACTCGGAGAATGGTCAGATGGTTGAGCCGTCGGCGATGAAGTTCCGGGTCACCGTTCCCAAGGATCGGATGTTCGTCATGGGGGATCACCGCAACGCATCGGGTGATTCGCGCTATCACATCCAGGACCTTGATCCTGACGAGTACACGGGTGCGCCCGGGTTCATTCCCCTCGACAACGTCGTCGGGCCGGCAAAAGCCATCCTCATGCCTTTCAACCGCATTCACGGGCTGGGGATGCCCGACACGTTCAAGGACATTCCTGATCGATCGGCCTCAGCCCCTGATAAGGCGCGCATCTGCGTCGGCGACGAGTGCTCGCCCCGGTGACGACGCCATGACGGTGACCGTGCGCGTCGGACCTGGACCCATGGGCCATGAAAGGGCCCTGACGAGAGCAGGTCTGGGCCCAGTCGCCGGATGTGACGAGGCTGGCCGGGGAGCCTGCGCCGGACCATTGGTGGCCGCTGCTGTGATCCTCGATGATCGCAGGTCAGCACGCATCGACGGGCTCGCTGACTCCAAGACCCTGTCAGCCGCCGCACGAGAGCGCCTGTTCGACGTCATCATGGCCAAAGCCCTGGCCGTGTCATGGGTCCGCGTGGAGGCCGCTGAGTGCGACCGGTTGGGCATGCACGAAGCCGACATCGCCGGGCTGCGACGCGCTGTCGCACGGCTGGATGTCGAACCGGGGTACGTGTTGTCGGACGGGTTTCCCGTGGACGGACTGACCGTTCCGGACCTGGGAATGTGGAAGGGCGACGCGGTGTGCGCCTGCGTGGCAGCGGCATCGATCGTGGCGAAGGTCGTCAGGGACCGCATCATGATTGCCATGGACGAAGAGATCCCCGGCTACGACTTCGCAGTGCACAAGGGGTACGCGACGGCCTTGCACCAGCGGCATCTGGAGGAGTTGGGGCCATCATCTCAGCATCGGATGAGCTACAACAACGTGCAACGAGCGGCTAGGCTGCATTCATCATGAGTGCCGAAGATCTGGAAGAGTACGAGAACCGCATGGAGCTTGAGCTCTATCGCGAGTACAAGGACGTCGTCGGCATCTTCACATATGCCGTGGAGACCGAGAGACGGTTCTACCTGTGCAACGTCGTTGACCTCAAGGTGCGTACTGAGGGCGGTGACGTCTACTACGAGGTGTCCATGGCGGATGCCTGGGTGTGGGACATGTACCGGCCGTCCCGGTTCATCAAGAGCGCGAAGATCCTCACCTTCCGCGATGTGTCGATCGAGGAGATCGTGCATCCGGACTTCGATGAGGTTCCGGCCACGTAAACGACCGCGCAGGTTGTGGACAACTCGTGGAGTTCGTGGCCGCCCCAGTTTGTCTGTGGATAACTGAATAATCGGCGTCCCTGCGACGACAACTGTTGTCGGAGGTGGTGCATGATGACACCCAAGCCGTTGTCGGCAGAACTGACGACCCCTCGTGGAGCAGCCTTGCGTGGGCGTCGTGGGGCAAGACCTGCGTTCGGTGCGTGGGGTGAGGATGTTGCAGCCCAGTACGTGGAATCCCTCGGGTGGACGGTCCTTGCCCGAAATTGGGCGTGCGAAGTGGGGGAAATCGATCTCATCGCACAGGACGGTCGGACGATCATCTTCGTCGAGGTCAAGACGCGATCAGGCACCGGGTTCGGCAATCCGCTGGAATCCATCACGACGACCAAGATTCGCAAGCTCCACGAGCTCGCATTGGCCTGGTTGGTCGACCAGCATGAGGTGGTCGGCTCGGTACGCATTGACGCCATCGGGGTCATGATGCGCCCGGGCGAACAACCGACGATCACACATGTGCGGGGCATCCGGTGACCGGGGCAAGCGCATGGTCGGTTGCCCTCGTGGGGATGGAAGGCTCCATGGTCGAGGTCGAGGCGGCCATCTCGTCGGGACTACCTCGTATGGTTCTCGTCGGCCTGCCAGATGCGGCGCTCCACGAGGCGCGGGATCGATGTCGAGCTGCTGTCGGTGCCACCGGCATGTCCTGGCCGAGCAATGTCCTGACGATCAACCTCACCCCTGCGGGCCTGCCGAAAGCTGGAACCCATTTCGATCTTGCCATTGCTGCTGCGACCCTGGCCGCGGACGGGAAGATCCCGCAGACCCTGCTCGGGTCGACGGTTTTCATGGGCGAACTGGGTCTTGACGGGCGAGTGCGTCCAGTGCGCGGGGTCCTTCCGGCGTTGTTGGCTGCCCGCGAGGCAGGGTTCGAGCGTGCCGTGGTGCCAGCACGCCAACGAAGTGAGGCGAGTCTGGTTGAGGGCCTGACGATTTGGCCGGTCAACCACCTCCGCGATGTCGTCGACGTCTTGCACGGTCGGCCCGTGTTGCCAAATGACGAATCGGTGGCCGAGACGGCCGAGGATGACCCCGGATCAGGAGATCTGGCCGAGGTCATCGGCCAACAGGAAGCACGTCGCGCCCTCGAAGTGGCTGCCGCCGGGCGTCACCACATCGTGTTACGAGGGGCGCCAGGGTGCGGCAAGTCGATGCTGGCCAGACGGTTGCCCGGAATCCTTCCTCGCCTGGACCACCGTGATGCCCTCGAAGTGACTGCTCTGCATTCGTTGGCGGGTCGAGAGGGTGGAGGTCTCATGACCAGGCCGCCGTTGGCCCAACCACACCATTCCGTGTCGATGGCAGCCATGGTGGGTGGGGGAGCACGGATTGCCCAGCCAGGTGCCATCTCCCTGGCTCATCGGGGCGTCCTCTTCCTCGATGAAGCCCCGGAATTCGCTCCCAAGGTCCTCGATTCCCTGCGTGGCCCTTTGGAAACCGGACAGATCGTGATCGGTCGTTCTCAGGCCACGACGACGTTTCCGGCGCGATTTCAGCTTGTCATGGCACTCAATCCGTGCCCGTGCGGAATGGCTGACGATCCGTCGGGTCGGTGCACCTGCACCCCTCAGCAGGTCCGACGGTATTCAGGGCGGCTGTCGGGGCCGATCCTCGACCGGGTCGATGTCACCGTGCGTATGCGCCCGTTGACCTCGGCCCATCTGCTCGACGCCTCGACCTTGCCGGCGGGGGAGTCCAGCGCCGTCGTGGGCGACCGGGTGGCAGAGGCCCGGCTGAGGGCTGCGCATCGCTGGAAGGGGACACCGTGGGGATGCAATGCCGAGGTGCCGGGTAAGACGCTTCGCCAGATGCTGCCGGGCAATGACGCCACCCGCATCATCGAAGACGCCTTGACGACCGGTCGGCTGACAGCGCGGGGCGTGGACAAGGTGCTGCGAATCGCATGGACCGTGGCTGATCTGGAGGGCAAGGACGAGGTGGACAAGGCATGTGTGGCCGAGGCGATGGGGATGAGACGAGGACGACTGCGATGACATGGGACGAGGAACGGGTGGCACGGGCTGCCCTGACAGCTGTTGTCGAGCCTGGCAACAGCGTCACGGCACGGCGGCTGGCGGACATGACAGCCGAGGACGTGTGGCATCACCTGCTGAGGGATGCCGATGAGAGATGGCATGAACGTGCCAGAAGTACCGATGTCGACCAGGTCATAGCTTCCTCCCAGAAGGCCATGATGAGGTTCCTCATTCCCGGGGACGAGGAATGGCCCGCTGGACTCGATGACCTCTCGTGGGTGGAGAAGTCGGCCATGGGCGGGGCCCCCATCGGTTTGTGGGTTCGTGGCCCGGCACGAGTCAGCCAGGCTTTCGAGCCGTCGGTCGCCATCGTCGGCTGCCGAGCTGCGACGAGCTATGGTCAGGATGTTGCGGTGGAGATGGCCCATCATCTTGCTCGGGAACACTGTGACGGAACCGGACGTCACGCCATCGTCTCTGGTGGCGCATTCGGGATTGACGTGGCTGCGCATCGAGGCGCCTTGGCTGCCAATGGGACGACGATCAGTGTCCTGGCGTGCGGGCTTGACGTCTTGTACCCCAAGGGCAATGCCGCGGTGCTGGAGAGAATTGCCGAAACGGGTGCCTTGGTCTCGGAAATGTCACCGGGACGACATCCCACACGTCCGGGGTTCTTGGCCAGGAATCGTCTCATTGCGGCCCTGGCGGCAGGGACCGTCATCGTCGAGGCCGGGTGGCGATCAGGAGCGATCAACACCGTGTCGTGGGCGAATGAACTGGGCCGGGCGGTCATGGCTGTTCCCGGGCCCGTGACCTCGAGCAGGTCGACTGGTACGAACAAGCTCATCCGTGACGGCGAGGCGATCTTGGTGCGCGACGCCGACGATGTCGGCGGGATTGTCGCTGAACTTGCCCCCGAACCTGAAAGACCGGAGGGTCGCAGTCTTCCCACGGATGTCTTGGATGCCACGGAGTTGGCCGTACACGAGGCGCTCCCGGCTCATGGATCGTGTGGGCTGGACGAGTTGTCCGCGTCGGCGGGAGTGCCGGTGGCGCAGTGCTCCGCTGCCTTGACCGTTCTTGAGCAACTCGGCATGGCGGCCTGCTGCCTCGATGGCACGTGGTCAGTCACACTGGCGGCAGACCGGAGGTGACGTCGCCATGACCCTTTTCCATGTCCACCAGGAAACGCTTCGTGGCGCGGCCCCCACGGTATCCACCAAGCTCGCCGTCACTCCGCACGACGCGGTGGCACGGGATGACGATCGGCAACGGATTGTTGGCACACGTGTTACCGACGGCTCGCCATGCCTGCAGACGCCCGATGAGGGTAGCCAGGTCGCAGTAGGTGATGGTGTGTGCGTAGGGAATCGTGAGTAGCCCATTGAGGACGTCGCGGCGGAAGGGAGTCGCTGTCGACATGTCGAGGGGGAGGCTGAAAGCTGTGCGCGAGCCAGACAGGTACTCGCTGATCTGGCGGGCCGCGTCGTCGAGGATCTGGCCGCAGATGTGGTGGTCGGACGATTCGTGGTCGGTCCATGGTGTCGGTTCTTCATCGAACACAACCTGGGCCAGCCCTTGCGGGGTCGCGGTGAGCGTCAGCATCCCGATGGGGCTGTTGAGGCGACGGCTTGCTGCGATCGTCATGAGGACATGATGAAGGGCCGGGCACCTTTCGTGTGCCCGGCCCTGTTGTTGTCAGTCCGTCAGCTTGTCAGCAGCAGCCTGAACGTTGTGCTTGAGGTCAGTCGCCTTGTCCTTGACGTCCTCGACCTTCTGGTCCACCTTGCCGCTGGCTTTCTGATCGGCGCCCTCGCTCTGGAGATCGGCGTTGTCGGTCGCATCCCCGATCTTCTCCTTGGCGGCACCGACGAGCTCGTCGCTCTTACTCTTGATCTTGTCGCTGAGGCCCACGAGTGGCTCCTTTCGTCAGTCCCAGGACCGCTGATCAGCCCCGGGCACAGTTGTATTTTACCGGGTGACCCAAGTCCGATCAGTGGTTTCGTGTTGTAGGGATGGGATGGGTCGTGGGCATGGTTCTTCGTGACCTGGGGCCGGCCTGACGGTGGTCTGACAAGCTGGAGCATGTGAGAGGGAGGTCCACGGCGCATCCAGACGCGACACAGGCTGCGTTCCCGCGAGGTGCAGGAGACGCAGCCTGTGTGTCAGGTCGTAGCTTGAATCAAGCTCACTTGTTGTGGGCGTCGATCCAGTCGATCGCGGTCTTGATGACCTGATCCTTGGTGGGCTCATTGAACAGCTCGTGCATGAGGCCGTGCCACTGGATGATCTTCTTGTCCTTCGAGGTGATGGCGTTGTACCAGTTCACGTCGAAGTAGCTGGGGACGAGGCCATCGTTCTCCCCGTGCATGATGAGGGTCGGGGCATCGAACTCATGGGCATTCATGATGTTGTACATCTCGCCGATACCGAGCTGTTCGATGAGGCCGAGACGCACGTAGTGGTTGTACAGCGGGTCGCGCTGCCAGTGGTCGATGCGGACATCGGGATCAGAGCACAGACCGTATCCGGGGTAAGAAGGGATGATGACGCTGGCAGACAGCGGACCAGATGGCATCCGAATGCTCTTGGGGTCCTTGACGGCGGCCTTGGCGAGGCGGCCGTTGAACGCCGTCAGCTGAGACATCGGGAGAACCTGGCTGATCTGCGGGAGGGCGTGACGGGCGAAGAAGTTGAGGTTGTCAGGGGTCACGGTGGTGACGCCTTCGGTGTTCGGGCCGTCAACACTGGCGAAGGTCCCGCCGCCCGAGGAGACGATGCCGTCAACAGTGCCCGGGTACATGATTCCGTAGGACTGGACGGCGATACCGCCCATCGAGTGGCCGAGGAGGAAGACCTTCTTGTCGGCGTTCTCCTTGTGAGCGGTCTGAACAACCTGGTGAATGTCGGACTCGATGTTCCACCAGTCGTCGAACTGGCCACGCGGAATGGCGTTGTTGACGTACGGGGCGGCGCTACGGCCATGACCCCGGTTGTCGAAACGGTAGACGCTGTAGCCGGCGTCGGTGAGGCTCTTGGTCAGGTACTCGTAGTTGGAGGAGTTCTCCAGAAGGCCGTGGACCAGAACGACTGCGCCCTTGGCGTTGGGGACGATGTCCTTGCGGTAGAACAGCTTGGTCCCAAGCTTGTCAGTGGTCTTGAAGTAACCGGTCTCCTTCTTCACCTGGTCGGTCGCAGGAGCGGCCGCGACCGGCTGGGAGGCGCCGTCTGGGGCAGCCATGGCCGGGGTCGCCATGGTCACGCCAGTCACCGCCATGGTGCCGGCAACCGCAAGTGCGCTGAGTTTGCGTGGGAATGACATCAAGATGCTCCTTTGCGTGATTGATGTGTGCCCGTCTCATCCCTGAGTGACGGCCACCTCGGATGCCCATGAGGATATGAGTAGACAGGTGCGCAGATGTGTGCTGAACGACAGAGTTGGTCTTTCGTGCACACGAGCCCATCGAAATCAAGACATTTGTCCACTCGTGTGGATAGGTGGGCCGACGTGAGCGGTGTATCCGAATTTGCTGAAGGAGGGTTCGAGTTCAAGGTGTGAGTCGGGCAGATCAACGCGTCATGGGGCGGCATCGGTGTGATGTCGCCCCGTGATTGTGGGTGTTTTAGAGCAGTTCGGAGACGTTGGAGACGTCCATGCCGAGGGCTTCTCCGACGCCGGTGGTGTAGAGCTTGCCGTTGTGGGTTGTCAGGCCGCGTGCGAGTTCTGGGCGTTTGGTGCAGGCGTTCTTCCAGCCTTCCTCGGCGATGAGGACGGCGTAGCGCATGGTGGCGTTGGTCAGGGCGTAGGTCGAGGTGTGTGGGACAGCGCCGGGCATGTTGGCCACGCAGTAAAACACCGAGTCGTGGACTGTGAACGTGGGCTCAGCGTGGGTGGTGGGATGGGAGTCTTCGAAGCAGCCGCCTTGGTCAATGGCGATGTCGACGAGGACCGAGCCTGGCATCATCTGTGCCACGGTGTCATTGTCAACCAGATGCGGAGTCCGGGCACCGGGGACCAGGACTGATCCGATGACCAGATCCGAGGCCGTGCAGGCTTCCTTGACAGCTAGTGGGCTGGAGAACTGGGTGCGGATACGTCCGTTGGTGACTTCGTCGATGTAGCGCATGCGGGCGACGTTGACGTCGTAGATAGTGACGTCAGCGCCCATGCCGTCGGCCACACGGGCGGCGCAGAATCCGGCCACACCGCCGCCGAGTACGGTGACGCGTCCGTTACGGACCCCCGAGCCGCCGCCGATGAGGACGCCGTTTCCGCCGGCTGGTTGCAGGAGGCAGTTCGCGCCGACCTGGGCTGCGAGGCGCCCGGCGATTTCGGACATGGGTGACAGCAGGGGGAGGGAGTGGTCGTCCATTTCGACGGTCTCGTAGGCGATCGAGGTGACCTTGCGCGCCAGGAGTTCGTCGGTGAGGGCCCGGTCGGCGGCCAGGTGGAGGTAGGTGAACAGGGTCAGGCCCTCGTGCATGCGGTGGTACTCGTCTGCGATGGGTTCCTTGACTTTCAAGATGAGGTCGGCGTCGTCCCAGACGGTGTCGGCGTTGTCGATGATCGTGGCGCCGGCGTTCTTGTACTGCTCGTCGGGGATGCCTGAACCCAGGCCGGCCCCTGCTTGTACCAACACCTCATGGCCGTGGCTGGCCAACGAATGGACGCCCGCGGGCGTGATAGCTACGCGGAACTCGTTGTTCTTGATCTCTGTGGGGATACCAACACGCATTGCACCTGCTCCTTTGCAGACATCACCGAGATTGTCCTCGGGGGATCAGCATCGGTGCCGATCCACGATCGATCTTACGCGTCAACGTGTGGCATTGCTTCAATATCTCCATCAGTCTGACATGCCGTTCTTCGGCCCATGTGATATTCATCACATCTGAAACTTCGTGATCGATTAACGCCCCCTGCAGACCTCGACGGCTTCTAGGATGAAGATGGTTCTTTGCTCGGCAACGACGCCGGCAGAGAATACCGTCGATACCGGGAGTATGTAGATGACTCACATGAATAGCGCAGCCCAGGGAACAACTCAAACCGCGGAGCCAACTGGCGAAGAGCCCCAACTTCAGCGCGGCCTCAAGAACCGGCATCTCCAGCTCATCGCCATTGGTGGTGCCATTGGAACAGGTCTGTTTTTGGGTTCCGGAAGGACTATCTCCCTTGCAGGACCGTCCATCTTGCTGGTCTACTTCATCATCGGAACAGTGCTCTTCTTCGTCATGCGGGCCATGGGAGAACTACTGCTGTCAAATCTGGCTTACAAGTCCTTTGCCGACTTTGCAACAGACCTCATCAGCCCCGGAGCCGGATTCTACATGGGGTGGACGTACTGGATGTGTTGGGTCGTCATAGGAAACGCCGACACCATCGCGATATGTGGATATCTGGCCGAATGGTTCCCCAATCTCGACAAGTGGATACCCGCCCTGTGTACCGTATTGCTGTTGACCGGTCTCAACATGGTCGCAGTAAAGCTCTTTGGCGAGATGGAGTTTTGGTTCGCGATGATCAAGATCGTCACCATCGTCGCGTTGATCCTCGTCGGCGGCTACCTTGCCATCACCGGATTCCAGCCTCCCCGTGAGGGAGTACCGGCCGCGTCGTTTTCTCACCTGTGGGACCGCGGCGGGTTCTTCCCCACCGGGTTCATGGGGTTCATAGCTGGGTTCCAGATCGCCATCTTCTCATTCCAGGGTATTGAGATGGCGGGAACTGCGGCAGCCGAGACGGCCGACCCCGAACACAATCTTCCCAAGGCCATCAATTCGATTCCGGCTCGTGTCCTCATCTTCTACGTGTTGGCCCTCGGCGTCATCATGTCGGTACAACCGTGGGACCTCATCAATCCAGAGGCGAGCCCGTTTGTCGAAATGTTCAGCTTCATCGGGATCCTCATTGCCTTCCATATCGTTAACTTCGTGGTGCTGACTTCGGCAGCATCATCAGCAAACTCGGGGGTCTTCTCAACCTCTCGTATCCTCTATGGACTGGCGCGCGAGAAAGATGCCCCGCCGGTCTTCGCCAAGCTGTCCAGCCGCCATATCCCCCGCAACGCCCTCTTCCTCACAGCGGTGTGCATTTCACCGTCCATCATCCTCGTGACCCTTGAGGACTCGGTTATGGATGCGTTCTCCCTCGTGGCGGGCATCTCGTCAGTGCTCTACCTGTCGGTGTGGGGCCTCATTCTGGTCTGCTACCTCAAGTATTTGAAGAAGCATCCCGAACGCCATGCCGAATCAGCCTTCAAGATGCCTGCGGGCCGCGTCATGTCGTGGGTTGGTATCGTTTTCTTCATTGCCATACTCATCATGTTGGGTTTCTCGTCAGATTCTCGTCAGGCCCTCATCGCCGCTCCGATCTGGGTGATATTGATGGTCGTGTTGTACCGCCTCTTGGCTTCTACTCGGGCTAATCACACACGTATCGATTTCGACGCTGAGCGAATCCGTGCTCTCGAGGAACTCCACCAGATGCAGGAGGACGAGCATCAAGCTTGACCGTGCGCTGTTCTTTTTTAGAGGTAGGACGTGGTGCACTCGTTGTAGGCACAACATAGTCGAGGGGGATGAGGTTCACCCTCATCCCCCTCGAAATGTGTGACTTGTCAGAAGCCAGTATGCGGAAGAGTCAGCTTGCCGGGTTTGTAACCAGAGATCGGGTTTCCGGGCTTGGTGGGCTTGTGACCGGGGTTCGGGTTTCCGGGCTTGCCGGATTTATGACCGGGTGCCGGGTTTCCGGGCTTGCCGGGGTTCGGCTTACCAGACTCAGATGGCTTACCAGACTCAGATACCGTGAGATCAGCCTTGGTTGGCTTGTAGCCGTTCGGATGGGCGTTCCATGGCGACCAGCTATACCCGCCTTCCACGTGCACGGTTACGGTCTCGAGCTTCTGCCCCTTGATGTTGGACACGGTCATCAAGTAGTTTCCATCGGGCAACATCTGGCTTCCATCGGGAATTCGCGGATCTTCATCGTGGGCATCCCACATTGAGCCATCACGGATCTGCAGGAAATCAGGAGCGGGGACACGTGTCCATCCAGGGTCGGCCTTTATCCAATCCTTGTAGAAATCTTCGTCGTAGCGCAGGTAGGAAAGATCTGGTGCTACGGTGGGTATCATGGGCTTTCCTGTGGCCATGTTCGTGACGTCGACGCGAACTTCCTCTGGCAAGTTCTTGACTGACAATGAATACTCAATACTGCCGGAGCGGTTGTCCCATGCGTTCGACAAAAAGCGGATTCCGTTGGAGTTTTCTCCGGAAATCGTGGGCTGTGGGATTGGCTTCGGGCTCGGAGCGAAATCCTTGTCAAGGAAAGAGATTGTGGTCTCAAAGTCGTCGCCAAGTGGGTCCTCTATACTGAAATCGATGTGATTCGTCAGCCCGGACTGCTCGGCCTTGAGGATCAACCGGTATCGTCCAGAGGTTAGTTTCCTGTCCGTGACCCAGCCTTCATCTTGGTCGAATCTTGCTCCCTCTGCTGCGTTAAGAACTGCGTGGAGGTGAACCGCCCGACTGCCTTTTTTGGTCTTGTAGCCAGGGAACGTGGTGTCCGCTTTGCCATTTTTCAGGTGAACGACCTGAGCGGACACCTGCTCGCGGGCGACGATGTTGTCCCCAGACCCGTTGGTCCCCGACATCCACCAAATCGATGGCACGGAGTCCGTCCAACGGCCGGCTTCTCTCCAACCTCCGTCGTTGTAGCTGCCCCAGGAGGTCGGCATGACCTTCGACTCTTGGCTCTGCCCCTGTGCGGCGGCGTGGTCGTCGGCGACGGCCGCAGGCGCGAATTGGGTCAAAGCCAGGGCGCAGCTGACCAGCGCTGCGCCCAGTAACTTTGTGATTTTCATTCTTCCCCTCACGTTGTGTTTCCGGGTAGGTCCTTGCGATTGCACTCAATCACGATCCCCCCCCTGCAAGTTTGTTGCTCGATCGATCAGCGGCATGAGTCGGCTGTTCTGGTGGGTGGCGCAAGCGGGGCTACCCGATTTCGTTACCAGCCCCAGAGTCGGTGCGCCTCCCACTGACCCATCACCCGCCACAGCACTGTGTCGGGTTCTCATAGTCGAAGTGTGATGCCGACACTGACGTGGTGGGATGCCCAAAAGAAGAACCCCGCCTGACTATTTTGCCTAGTCAGGCGGGGTATCCCAGTGTGTCCGAGAGAGGACTTGAACCTCCACAGCCTTAATCGGCCACTAGCACCTCAAGCTAGCGCGTCTACCAATTCCGCCACCCGGACTCGGGTCTCCGATTCGTCGCTGGTGCTCCGTACCGGACAGTCACGAGACTCTAGTAGAGGTCCGCGCCAGAACGCAAATCGGCGTCCGTGGGATGTCCCCGGTGACAGTGCGAACTCCTCATGGGTGACACAATCGCGACATGTCAGATCTTTTCAGCATGCCTCTCGACAACCTTGTCGATGGGCCGAACAGCCCGCAGGCCGAGGTGGTTGACATCTGCTCTCGCATGATCCAGATCGACTCGCAGAACTTTGGCCCCCACGACGCTCGTGGCGAGGCCGAGATGTGTCATTACGTCTCAACGCTCCTCGCCGATATCGGGGTGGACACCTCTATCTACGAATCCGCGCCCGGCCGAGTCACACTCGTTGCCGAGTGGGCGCCACAAGGCACCGACATGAGCCGTCCGGCCCTGCTGCTGCACGGCCACAGTGACACCGTCCCCTTTGAATCCGCCGACTGGACCCATCACCCGCTGTCCGGCGAGATCCACGACAACTGTGTGTGGGGCAGGGGAGCCATCGACATGAAGGGCTTTTTGGCCATGGTGCTGTCGGCTATCCGCGCCCGTCATCGACGCGGCGAGGTGCCATCGCGTCCGATCCGCTTCATCATGTTCGCCGACGAGGAGGCATCAGGAACCCTCGGATCCACCTGGCTGGGTGCCAACCATCCGGAAGTCTTCGATGGCGTCACCGAGGCTATCAGCGAAGTCGGCGGATTCTCCCTGACGACGCCTGAGGGAAAACGGGTCTACGTCGTCCAGTCAGCCGAGAAGGGCCTGTGGTGGTTCCGGCTGAGCGCCACCGGCAAGGCAGGGCACGGCTCCATGCGCAATCCGGACAATGCCGTCGCTCGCTTGCTTGAGGCCCTGACGCGCATTGACTCCCACGACTGGCCCGACATGGGCCACCCCGTCCAGGAGGAGTTCCTCGCCAGGGTTGCCCAGTTGTGGGGTCTGACGATCGACCGTGACGACCTCGAGTCCAGCCTCGCCCCCATCGGGCCCCTGTCACGCATGGTCGCCGCGTGCTGCTCCCACAGTGTCACCCCGACCGTGCTGTCTGCCGGGTACAAGGTCAACGTCGTACCAAGCCGGGCCAGTGCACAGATCGATGCCAGGTTCATTCCCGGGGCCCAGGAGGAGATGATCTCGACGATCACGTCCCTGGCTGGTCCCGGAATCGACGTCGAGACGATCTCCCTCAAACCGGCCGCCGCAGCGCCCTTCGAAGGGGCGGCCGTCGACGCCATCCGCCATGCCATCGACGCCGAGGACCCCGGAGCGGTCGTGCTTCCCTACCTCAACTCGGCCGGCACCGACGCCAAGGGGTTCGCCGTCCTGCCAGACGGCCGTCGCATCAACTGTTACGGCTGCACGCCGCTGCGGCTTCCTGCTGATTTTGACTTCATCAGCCTGTTCCACGGCGTCGACGAAAGGGTCCCGGTGGGGTCTCTCATCTTCGGCGCCAAAGTCGTCGATCACATTCTGCAGGAGGCCTGACCATGAGCCACACGCCAAGCCAATCCGACACCGCAACCCTCATCCTCGACGGCCAGGAGTATTGCCTTCCCGTCATCACGGGTACCACCGGCGATCGCGTCATCGACATCACGGACCTTCGCCAGATGACCGGAGGCGTGACGACCTTCGACCCGGCCTTCGCCAACACCGCCTCGTGCCGGTCGGCAATCTCTTGGATCGACGGCGAGAACGGGGTGCTCACCTATCGCGGAATCCCCATCGAAACGTTCGCTGAAGAAAAGGTCTCCTTCGTCGAAACGGCATGGCTGCTCATCTTCGGCCAGCTGCCGACCGAGAGTCAGCGTGACGATTTCCGGAACCGACTGACCGAGTATTCAGCGCTTCACCGATCAATGGACCTGCATTTCAACGCCTTCCCTCCCAACGGTCATCCCATGGCGATCATGTCGTCGATGATCAATGCGATGAGCACCCATGACCGCCCGCGCATCACTGACGAGGAGTCCTTCACCGACGCTGCGGCCAAGCTCCTGTCCAAGGTGAGGACCATCGCGGCGGCCTCGTACAAGGCGTCCATCGGGGAACCAGCGATCTACCCGCGCTACGACCTCAAATACGTCGAGAACTTCATGCACATGATGTTCTCCCTGCCATATCGCGAGTACGAACCTGACCCGATTGCCGCCAGGGCCCTCAATCTCTTCTTCGCCCTGCACGCCGATCATGGCCAGAACTGTTCAACCTCGACGGTTCGGATGGTGGGGTCGTCGGGTGCCAATCTCTTCACCTCCTGTTCGGCAGGGGTGTGCGCGCTGTGGGGAGACCGCCACGGTGGTGCCAATGTCAACGCGGTGCGGGCGCTGCAACGCATCCATGACTCGGGACTGACCCCACGCCAGTACTTGGCCAAGGCCAAGGATTCGGGGGAGAGGATTTCTGGCTTCGGACATCGCGTCTACCGCAACTGGGATCCCCGGGCGAGGATTCTTCGCGGTGCCGTCGGTCCGTTGCTTGAGACCATGCACAAACCGGACCCACTGCTCGACGTCGCCATGGAACTGGAGGAAGCCGTCCTGGCTGATGACTTTTTCGTCGAGCGCAGGCTCTACCCGAACGTGGACTTCTACTCCGGAATCGTCCTGCGGGCCTTGGGCATTCCGCTCAACATGTTCACCGTCATGTTTGCCATTGGTCGGATGGCTGGCTGGATTGCGCATTGGAAGGAGGTCGCCGACGATCCGACGACGAGGATCTCCCGGCCTCGTGAGCTCTATGACGGTCCGGTGTCAACGCCGTGGGTGCCCCGCGACCAGCGCTGAGATCACCTGGGAACACGAGCCCCGTCAGAACTCCTCGCGGGCCAGGTTCGGCCCGCCCGTGATGTCGTCGAGAGCCGAGGTGATCTCGGGGGGCAGCACGACGTCCTCGGCACCGAGCAATTCCTCGAGCTGGGCCGTCGTTCGCGGTCCCACGAGGGCCGACGACACCACGGGGGCGTCACGCACCCACGCCAGAGCAATCTGTGCAGTTGTCGCTCCCAATCCGTCGGCCGCCTTCGAGACGGCATTGACGACAGCTCGGGACTTGGGAGTCAGATAGGGCTGCACGAACCACGAGAGACGGTCAGAACCGCCACGAGAATCCTTGGGGGTCCCGTTGCGGTAACGGCCAGCCAGCACGCCACGCCCCAGGGACGACCACGCCAACACGCCCATCCCGTGATGCTGGGCAGACGGGACGACCTCGATCTCGGCGCGACGGGCCAGCAGGGAGTACTCGACCTGGTTGCTCACCAGTGCGGTGCGCTCCCCAGTGGCTTTCTGCCAGGTGGCTGCCGTCGCAGCCTGCCAGCCAACGAAATTTGAGACGCCGACGTAGCGGGCCATACCCGAATGCACCGCATGGTCGAGGGCAGCAGTGGTTTCCTCGATGGGGGCATCACCCCAGGCATGCACCTGCCACAGGTCGACGTGGTCGGTGTGGAGGCGACGCAAGGATCCCTCCAGATCGCGCAACAGAGCGGCCCGAGAGGTGTCGACGACACGCTTGTTCCCCTCGACGACGAACCCTGCTTTCGTCGCGATGACGAGATCATCTCGGCTGATGTCGGTGTGAATGAGCTTTCCGATGAGCTGTTCGGCGAAGCCACCGCCATATGCGGGAGAAGTGTCGACGAGGTTTCCCCCGGCGTCGACGAACCGGCGCACCATGGAGCGAGCCTCGCGGGCGTCGGTCTGACCGCCCCACGTCAGGGAGCCCAGACCAATGGCAGACACCTTGAGGCCGCTTGCCCCGACGGTTCTCATACGCATGTGCGTCCTCCTCGCTCAGATCACCCTAACGGAGCACCCTCAAGTCGGCCTTGAGGCAAGGCTCCGCACTCAAGGCGCACTACAGTGACGCCATGGCGCGACTTCTGCTCATTCGACACGGGCGTACCGAGGCCAACGCGAAGGGCGTACTGGCAGGCCGTTCGGACCATCCCCTCGACGAGGTCGGTGTGCGCGACGTACGAGTCCTGGCATCCCATCTGAGCGGCCTGGCCCCCGAGTTCGTCGCCACCTCCCCGGTGGCACGAGCACGGCAGACGGCCGCAATCCTCACCGAAGGAGCCGGGTGGACCTGTCCGGTGCGCGTGGACGACGACGTCGCCGAGTGCGATTACGGAACGTGGGCGGGACGATCGTTGGTGAGCCTGAGCAGCGAGCCGGGTTGGCGCACCGTGGTCGACAACCCGCCCGAGGCTGTCTTCCCGGGCGGTGAAACGATGGCCGAAATGTTTCGCCGCACGGCCCAGGCAGCCCGCAGAATCGCTGCCGAGGTGGGTGATGGCGCGGCAGTTGTCGTCAGTCATGGAGACCCGTTGCGTGCCATCGTCGCCGACCTGATGGGTCTGCCGCACCGGCTCTTCCACTCCTTGGTCATCAGCCCAGCCAGCATGACGGTACTCGTCCAGGACGCCGCGACGTGGCGTGTCCAGACCCTCAACTGGCGCCCGGACAAGCCGTGGGGCCTCGGATCGAGCGCGGGCCGTCATCTAGGCGGTGACACCCAGTGAGACCGGGTCCAGCCTGTGCCCATCGCCACGGCTGAGTGGCTAGGGTGGAGACATGACCCGCCGCACCTTCCGATTTGAACGGCCCGATCGAGTCGTGGTCGGTACTGTCGGTCGTCCGGGGGCACGAGTCTTTCATCTCCAGGTTCGTGAGGGTTCGCGCTTGGTGACGGTGCGCTGCGAGAAGGCCCAGATCAGCCAGCTTGCCCTCCAGATGGACCGGATCCTGGACGGATTGGCCGCCCATGCCGCCGACGTCTTGGTCCCGCCGACGATCCAGACCCCTGACGACCTTGCCCCGCTGGATGCGCCCCTGGACGTGGAATTCACGGTGGGCACCATGGCGATGGCCTTCGATGAGCCGACCAAGCGCGTCGAGATTGAGATGTACGCCGTCAGTGATGACGAATTGATGATCACCGACCCCGCAATGCTGTTGACCACCCTCCCGGACGCGGCACCCGATTGCCTCGAAATCTTCATGACGACCTCTCAGGCTCGCCAATTCGTCGCGCGGTGCAGTGTCGTCGTGGCGTCGGGACGTCAGTACTGTCCGTACTGCTCCCAGCAGATCCTGTCAGCCGAGGGTCACCTGTGCCCCCGGTCAAATGGCTACCGCAAGCCGCTGGTGTGGTGAGCGCGACGAACCCCTGGGACCTGCCACGAGCGCCTGGTCCCCGCGCCCCGTGGCGGATCGACGCTGCCCTGCCCGATTCCAGTAACGGCGCACTCCTGGTGCGCGATGCGGACGACCGGTCGTGGGTGTACAAACCGATTGCCCACGAACGGCGTCTCCACGATTTTCCTGCCGGGACCTTGGCCAGACGCGAGGTGGCGTCCTACCTGCTGTCCTACGTCATGGGTATTGCTTTGGTGCCAGTGACCGTGTTCGTCGAGGACGGCCCGCGAGGGGCTGGTTCGATGCAGCGATGGATCGACGACGACGCGGAGAATCCGCTGGTCGTCGCGGACGTCACGGAAGGTCTGCCGCCCCACTGGCACGGATTCCTCCTGGGCATCGACGAGGACGATCGCGAGATCGGTCTCGCCCATTCTCCGCATCCCGCCTTGCGTGCCCTGGCCCTCTTCGACGCTGTCGCCAACAACGCTGACCGCAAGGGTGGTCACGTCCTGGTCGGTCCCGACCCTGATCTGGGGGGAATCCCGCACGTGTGGGCGGTGGACAATGGCCTGGCTTTTCACACCGCGCCCAAGTTGCGCACGGTGTTGTGGGGATGGGCCGGCCAATCTCTGGAACCGGTCGAGGAGATGATGCTCGACCAGGTTGCCACTGTGCCTGATGGCGTTTTCGACGGGTTGATCACTGTGGGCGAGATCGAGGCGTTACGGCAGCGAGCCGCTGACCTCCTTGCCTTCGGTGCTTTCCCAGGCCCGAGCGGACTGCGACCATCCCTGCCGTGGCCGCCCGTGTGACGGGTGAAGGCACCACGGCACCATCTGCGACAATGAGGTGACCACCGGGTGGTGGTCGGAAAGGTCTCACCGTGTCCGACGTCCTCACATCCCTGCTCAACGCCCAGCTCGATGTGGGTCTGGGCAAGCCGATTCTGTGGCGCGAGGTCATCGGGAACCTGTTTGGACTGGCATCGGCGCTGGGCGGTGCCCGCCGACGGGTCTGGGCCTGGCCGGTCGGCATCGTCGGGAACATCATCTTGTTCACCGTTTTCCTGGGCGGGGTGTTCCACACTCCTCAGGACCTCGACCTGTGGGGTCAGGCCGGACGTCAGATCTTCTTCATGGCGACCAGTGCCTATGGCTGGGTGGTGTGGGCGGCGACCCGACGCAACAACGGCGCATCCCAGGTGGCCGTTCATCCCCGGTGGGCCACCCGTCGGGAACGCATCTTCAGCCTGCTGGCCGTCCTCGTCATGTTCATCGTCTTTTATGGCGTCCTCAGGGCCCTCGGCTCGTGGGGTCCGCTGTCGGATTCCTGGATCCTCACCGGATCGATTCTGGCCACCTGGGGGATGGCGCGAGGCTGGAATGAGTTCTGGTTCGTGTGGATCGCCGTGGACATCGTCGGCGTCCCCCTGTTGGCGAGCGCGCAGTACTACCCGAGTGCCTTGCTGTACGTCTTTTACGGGGCCTTTTGCGTTTACGGCTTCCTCACGTGGTGGCGCACTCAGCGCCCAGCAGAGGCCGACAACTGATCCGTCATGAGGAGTGGTCCGTCACGTGGACCGTGCCATCGCCATGCCGCCTCCGTCGGTAGCGTGGCCACTGTGAGCAAGACATTCGAGGAACTCTTTTCCGAGCTGTCCAGCAAGGCGCAGACCCGCCCAGCCGGGTCGTCGACCGTCGAGGAGCTCGACCGCGGAGTGCACGCCATCGGCAAGAAGATCGTGGAAGAAGCCTCCGAGGTCTGGATGGCCGCCGAGTATGAGGGCAATGAGAGGCTGGCCGAGGAAATCAGCCAGGAGATCTACCACCTGCAGGTCATGATGATCAAGCAGGGGCTGACCCTCGACGACGTCTACAAATATCTGTGAATGCCCCTGGCCAGGTTGACTGGCCGGTCCTGTCATGTCCGTGATTCCTTCATATCTTGAGGAGAACTCATGTCCGAATTGCTGCGCGTCGCAATACCGAACAAGGGTGCCCTGTCAGAAGCGGCGTCCTCCCTGCTGACCGAGGCTGGTTACCGTCAACGCTCCGATCGCAAGGACCTCACCCTGGTCGACGAGGCCAATGGGGTGGAGTTCTTCTACCTGCGACCCCGTGACATCGCGGTCTACGTCGGCGAGGGAACCCTCGACATCGGTATCACCGGCCGTGACCTGCTGCTGGATTCAGGTGCCGACGCCGTTGAGATCAAGGGCCTGGGTTTTGGTCACTCACGGTTCCGTTTCGCCGCACCGAAGGGCCCCGAGAACACCGTGGAGGGTCTGTCAGGTAAGCGCATCGCGACGTCGTACCCGGGCCTGCTCGGGGCTTTCCTGGCCAAGAGCGGTATCGACGCGCACCTCATTCACCTCGACGGTGCCGTCGAGTCCTCGATCCGGCTCGGGGTGGCTGACGCCATCGCCGACGTCGTCGAGACCGGGACCACCCTGCGCAAGGCGGGCCTCGAGGTGTTCGGAGACGTCATCCTGGAATCCGAGGCCGTGCTCATTGGGCGCCGAGACTTCACTGGTGGCACGACTTTCGACCATTTCATGCGTCGCATCGACGGGGTCCAGGTGGCCCGCAGCTACGTCATGGTCGACTACGACGTGCCAGCCGAGGCCCTCAGCGCCGTCACCGAGCTGACCCCAGGCCTGGAAGCCCCGACCGTCTCACCGTTGTCCAAGGACGGCTGGTATGCCGTACGCGCCATGGTTCCCCGCCAGGACGTGCAAGGACTCATGGATGAGCTGTGGGACGCCGGTGCCCGCGCCATCTTGTCGACCGAGCTGTCTGCCTGCCGACTGTGACCGCCACGCGCCTTCCAGCCCCACGCGCTCGCAGGTCACGCGTGACACGGTGGTGGGCGCCCTCTTGATCGCAGCCCACAACCGTGCAATGCGTTTCAGGCCAGGATCAGTTGAGGCCACGCCTGCGCAGGATGTCCTCGACTTCGGCGTCCGCATCCTTCTCGGTGGCCGAGACATTCGGGGAAGCGGTGGAGCTGGAACCCGGTGTCGACGACGTGGAGGGCCACCCCTGAGCCGGCGCATTGGCTGACGACTTCGCGGTGTTGGCACCGGAACCCGTCGTCTGATTCGTCCACGGCTGTTGGGACCCATTCTGGGGGGACCCAGAGCCTGTGGATGCCGATTCCCTCGATGCATTCTTGGGTCGGGCCTGCTTGCGCGCCGCGTGTTCCTTTCGGCGTTGACGTCCAGTCTCTCGGTCCACCGGGGTCATGAACCCGGCCACCAGCCAGGTCACCAGACCAACGGCGAGGACGACGACGCCAATCCAGATGGTCGTGGTCATGGTGGTGGCAGCAAACCAGTTCACGACCAGGCGGAGCGCCCGGACCAACAGGCGCATCAATCCGGTCAGGACCAGGCCGACCGGGATGAGGGTCAGGCCCAATCCGCGCAGCAGGGCACGGGAGGAGCGGCGTGACAGCCACCCCGACAGGGCCCACAGCAGCGGCAGGAAGACCAGGACAATAGTGACGACGGCAACGACGGTCGTTTCGCTCATGCCTCAACTGTTCCACACGGTGGGGAGTTTTGTGTCCAGTCCCTGGTTCAGCAGCGGGCACGGTGACCGGGCAGGGCTGTCGTGGCCGTCAACTAGTGTTCAACAGGTGCCTGCTCCACTCTCTCCCACCGGCGGCGACATGGGGGACGCCGATCCCCGGGTGCGCGCTGCCCTGGCAGCCTGTCTGACTGACGACCCCGACGCATATCGCAACGCCTACCTCGAAGCGGTGTCCACCTTGTGTGCGGGGGCCCGTCTCTTCATGCCAGTCATGGCTGACGAGGCCGGTGAGATTGGTGCGGTCAAGATGTCCAACGAGCAGGGGAGTACAGCCTTGCTGGCCTTCACCGGCATCGACTCCCTGACAGCATGGGATTCTCGTGCCAGACCAGTTCCCGGTTCGCTCCCCGATCTGGCCGCCACCGTCACCGAGGTTCAGGCCGACGCCCTCCTCATCGACGTCGCGGGTCCGGCGCCACTGGTCATGGGGCCAGAGGTCCTCGGCCCGGTCGAGCACGGCGGAAAACTCGTGAAGTTTGACGACGGTTGGGGTTGGGTGCGTGGCGAGGACCTGTCCTGACGCAGATGCTCTTGGCGCGCGCTGTGTCCAGGTGAAGGTCCTTTCCCCGATTTGGGGTCACAGCCCCTGATGCCGTATCATGGCACGAGCGATCAGTGCAGAACTGGTCACGTGGAAGAGGGGGCCTGACCTCCCACCTGGGCGGATACCGTTCGCCGGGTCTTCAGTGACGAGCTCGAGAGTTGACTCTCAGATGTTCGTCAAGGTGCGTGTGCACCCGTATGAGTCAGGCCTTCGCATGTCCGCGGGGGCCTTTTCCTGTACCCGGGTCGCGGAGACGTAGACACGTCCCCATGGTGAACAGATATCCGGGAGGACCCCATCAGTACTGAACCTCGCATCAACGAGCGGATCCGTGTTCCTGAGGTGCGCCTGGTCGGCCCCAAGGGCGAACAGGTCGGCATCGTCAGGGTTGAGCAGGCCCTGCAGCTCGCCCGCGAGCAGGACCTCGATCTGGTCGAGGTGGCTCCGCAGGCCCGGCCCCCTGTCGTCAAGCTCATGGACTACGGCAAGTTCAAGTACGAGGCGGCACAGAAGGCCCGGGAGTCGCGACGCAACCAGGCGAACTCCGTCATCAAGGAGATGAAGCTGCGTCCCAAGATCGACGACCACGACTACGAGACCAAGAAGAGCCACGTCCTGCGGTTCCTCAAGGCCGGCGACAAGGTCAAGATCACGATCATGTTCCGTGGCCGTGAACAGTCCCGTCCGGAACTCGGCGTCAATCTGCTGAGTCGTCTTGCTGACGATCTGGCTGAGTACGCGACCGTTGAGTCCCCTCCCAAGCAGGAGGGTCGCAACATGCTCATGATCCTTGCCCCGACTCGCAAGAAGAACGAGGCCAAGGCGGATCAGAAGGCTGAGCGCGACCGTCGCGCTGCTGAGCGTGCCGAGGCTGCTGAGGCTGACAAGGCCTACGAGGCTGCTCAGCGGGCTGCTGCCGGCACCGCCAAGAAAAAGAAGAAGAAGGGTCCTGTCGACAACATGGACCCCGACATCGACCTCTGAGCACTGCTTGGAACCCGGCGATCCGGTCTTCACCGGTGAACCAGCCCGGGACCTTCCCTCCGGTCCGCGGGACGACACACATGAACGAATGGAGTCATCCATGCCCAAGATGAAGAGCCACTCCGGGACGAAGAAGCGTTTCAAGGTCACCGGCTCCGGCAAGGTCACCGCTCGCAAGGCAGGCAAGCGCCACCTCAACGAGCACAAGTCCTCGCGCGTCACTCGCCGTCTGACCGGCGAGACCGTGCTGCCCAAGGGGGAAGCCGCCAAGGTCAAGAAGCTGCTTGCCGGCCACCCCGGCCGCTGACGACCCCGACGTCGCCACTGACGACGTCCTCAAGCCCACTGGGCGGCACACGCCCCGAACCAATCCGGGACTGACCCGGCAGATCCAAGGAGAATCACCATGGCACGCGTGAAGCGTTCTGTGAATGCCAAGAAGAAGCGTCGTGAGGTCCTCGACCAGGCCTCCGGCTACCGCGGACAGCGTTCCCGCCTGTACCGCAAGGCCAAGGAGCAGACCCTCCATTCGGCCACCTACTCGTTCCGCGACCGTCGCGCCAAGAAGGGCGACTTCCGCTCGCTGTGGATCCAGCGCATCAACGCTGCCTCCCGCGCTCAGGGCATGACCTACAACCGTTTCATCAACGGTCTGAAGAATGCCGGCATTGAGGTTGACCGCAAGATGCTCGCCGAGCTGGCCGTCTCCGACATTGACGCCTTCAACAGCCTCGTCGAGGTCGCCAAGGCCAACCAGCCTCAAAACGCTGCTGCCTGACGTGGGCATGACTGACGGGCCGAACGACGACCGCTCGAGGTGGGATCGCATCTCGAAGGGGTCGCTGCGTTCGGCCCGTCGTCTGTCATCTCGACGCGGACGTGAGGAATCCGGACTTTTCCTCGTCGAAGGTGCACAGGCGGTACGCGAGGCGCTGAAATGGCCAGGCAAGGTGAACTTGCTGGCCACATCCGATCCGGTGCGTGACGCCGACCATGTCGAGGCCGCCCAACGTCGTGGCATTCGGGTGGCTCTCCTGACTGACGGGGACGTCAATGCCTTGTCCGACACCGTCACCAGCCAGGGGGTCTTCGCCGTCTGCCGTCAGGTCACCCGCCACGAACTGCCCGACAGGGACCTCCGTCTGGCCGTCATCTGCGCTCAGGTCCGTGACCCCGGTAACGCCGGAACGGTGATCCGCTGCGCCGATGCGTTCGGCGCCGATTGCGTGATCCTGACGCGCGGGTCGGTGGACCCGCACAACCCCAAGACGGTCCGGTCCTCGGTGGGGTCGATCTTCCACCTGCCCGTCATCGTCGGAGTCGACCTTGCCGATGCCGTCGAATGGGCTCACAACCACCAGATGACGGTGCTTGCCGCTGATGGGGGAGGACACAGCCTCGACGCCGTCGCCAGGTCAGGACGTCTCAAGAAACCCATTGCGTGGCTGATGGGCAACGAGGCGTGGGGACTGCCGCAGGAAGACCGGGCCCTGGCTGACGAGGTCGTCGGGGTTCCGATGTGGGGATCTGCTGAGTCCCTCAACCTGTCCACCGCTGCTGCCGTGGTGTTGTATGCCACGGCCAGTGAACAGCGCGCCTGAGGACCGAACGGCCTCCACCCGTCATTGACGGCGTCGACACCGGCGATACCACTAGACTCGTGGTGATCGACGCCAGTCGCACACGCGCGCCCGGAGACGGGCGCCTTTCCAACCTCAACCCATCAGGGGGAAGGCCCATGAGTGGCCCCAACACGAATCATGACCCGGTGCAGGTGAGCACCCTGGACGCTGACCAGATCGAGGCTCGAGTGGCCGAGGCCCTGGCGGCGATCGCCGGGGCGTCCTCCGCTGCCGAGCTCAAGCAGGTGCGCATCGCCCACACTGGCGACAAGTCCCCGTTGGCCTTGGCCAACCGCGGGATCGGTGCTCTGCCTCCGGCCGACCGCAAGGACGCCGGAAAGCGAATCGGTCAGGCGCGTGGCCGCGTCAACCAGGCTCTCCAGGCTCGCCAGGAGGAGTTGACTCAGGCAGAGCTGGAGGCGCGGCTCGCCGCCGAGACCACCGACGTCACCCTGCCCGTCGCCATGTCACCGCAGGGAGCCACCCACCCGATCACGGCCCTTATCGACGATGTCTGCGACGTCTTCACAGCCATGGGTTGGGACGTCGCGGAGGGCCCGGAGGCCGAGGCCGAGTGGTTCAACTTCGACGCGTTGAACCTTGGCAGCGACCATCCTGCCCGCGCCTTGCAAGACACGTTGTGGCTCGATCCGGTCAGCGACGGCAAGTGCATGCGCACGGCCACCAGCCCGGTACAGATTCACACCCTGCTCACGCAAACCCCGCCGGTACGCATCATCAGCCCCGGCAAGGTCTTTCGCGCTGACGAGTACGACGCCACCCACCTGCCGGTGTTCCACCAGGTCGAGGGCCTGTGCGTCGACAAGGGCATCACGATGGGTCACCTCAAGGGCACCGTCGACGCCTTCGCTCGCGCCATGTTCGGTGATGTGAGTACCCGCTTCCGTCCGCACTACTTCCCGTTCACCGAGCCCAGCGCCGAGGTCGATCTGGAATGTTTCGTGTGCCACGGTGCCTCGGTCGGCAATCCCGACCGTCCGTGTCGTACCTGTCGCTCCGAGGGATGGATCGAGTGGGGCGGCTGCGGCATCGTCAACCCGCGGGTGCTCGTCGCCTGCGGCATCGACACCGACGTCTACTCCGGA
The DNA here is from genome assembly GCF_028021195.1 of Cutibacterium equinum. NCBI lineage: Bacteria > Bacillati > Actinomycetota > Actinomycetes > Propionibacteriales > Propionibacteriaceae > Cutibacterium > Cutibacterium equinum. Next base: position 1,397,471 of record NZ_CP115668.1, on the reverse strand, counting down.
TTCGCCTTCGGTATGGGTATTGACCGCACAGTGATGTTCCGCAACAACGCCCCTGACCTGCGTGACTTCGTCGAGGGTGACGTCCGATTCAGCCGCTCACTCAAGGGAGGAGCACGATGAAGGTACCCATGTCATGGCTGGAAGCCATGGTCAACCTGCCTGACGGCACCACCACTGACCAGGTGGCCCAGGCCCTCACCGATCACACCGCGACCGTCGAGAAGGTCGAGGTCGTGGGGGGCGAATTGACCGGCCCGATCGTCATCGGTCATATCCTTTCTGCGGTGCCTGAGCCGCAGAAGAACGGCAAAACCATCAATTGGTGCCGAGTCGATGTCGGGCCCAGGTACAACGCTGAGGGACACCCCAAGAACGTCGAGGAGGGCGTCGAGGGACGCGGCATCATCTGTGGCGCTCCCAATGCCGTCGAAGGCGCGTGGGTCGTCGTCTCCCTGCCCGGGGCCGTGCTGCCCGGCGGGTTCGCCATCAGTGCTCGCAAGACCTACGGACACATGTCCGACGGCATGCTCTGCGCCGCCGACGAGCTGGGTATCGGTGTCGACCACGAGGGAATCATCACCCTGCCGCCTTCTGTCGAGGGCCATCAGCTGGTTCCCGGCGAGGATGCCCTGCCGATTCTCGGGGTGCCTGAAGAGGTTCTTGACGTCGACGTCACCCCCGACATCGGTTACTGCATGTCGATGCGCGGTATTGCCCGCGAGGTGGCCCATGCCATGTCCGTGCACTTTCCGGATCCCTACGACGAGGAGCCGGTCGCCCCGGTTGCGGGTCCGATTGGGGTGGACATTCAGTCCGATGCCTGCAGCCGGTTCGTCGCGGTGCCGGTGAGTGGCCTGGACCCGCACGCCACGACCCCGCGCTTCATCGCCGACAGGATTACTCGCGCGGGGATGCGTCCGATCAACCTAGCCGTCGACGTCACCAACTACGTCATGCTGGAGTCCGGTCAGCCCCTGCACGCCTACGATGCCGACAAGGTGAGCGGGACGATCGTGGTCCGCAAGGCCCACGAGTCAGAGCATCTGGTTACCCTTGACGGCACCGAGCGCACCCTCGATCCTGACGATCTGGTCATCGCTGACGACTCGGGTGCCATTGGCCTGGCCGGGGTCATGGGTGGTGCCGCCACCGAGATGACCAGTGAGTCCACCTCTCTCATCCTTGAGGGTGCGTACTTTGATCCCATGACGGTGGCCCGGACGTACCGACGCCACAAGCTCGGTTCAGAGGCCTCCCGGCGCTTCGAGCGTGGCGTCGATCCGGTGTGCGCTCACAGTGCTGCGGTCCGTGCGGGCGAGCTGCTGGCTCAGTACGGCGGTGCAACCATCGGCGAGCCGACTGTCGTCGGTGAGGTTCCTGAGATGGCCCACCAGACCATCAGCGCTGAGCTGCCGGGCCGCATTCTTGGCACCACGGTGTCCACCGAGGAAGTCATCGAGATCCTGACCCGCTCAGGTGTCAAGGTGACCGCGCTGGGCGATTCTCTCAGCCTCGTCCCGCCGACCTGGCGTCCAGACCTCGTTGACGCATATGACTACGTCGAGGAGATCGGGCGCAAGATCGGCTTCGACCGTATCGAGCCTGCTCTTCCCCCCAACCTGGGAGCCGCTGGCCTCACGAGGGCCCAGCAGGCTCGTCGTCGTGTGTTGCGTTCGGTTGTCGAGGCCGGCTTCGTCGAGCTCATCACCTTGCCCTTCATCGGCGACAAGGATCTCGAGACCCTCGGCATCAGCGCCGATGATCCGCGTCATGCGACGGTCAAGATCGCCAATCCTCTCGACGACACTCACCCCTATCTGCGCACCAGCCTCTTGCCGGGACTTTTCCACGCCGTCGCGACGAACATGTCGCGCTCCCAGGACAATCTCGCGATCTTCGAGAGTGGTGCGGTGTTCCGTGCCGTGACCCCGGCCAAGGCCCCCCGCCCCGGTGTCGACGGGCCTCCCTCTCAGGAGATCCTGACCGAGATTGACGCTGCCCTGCCTGCCCAGCCGCGCATGCTCGCTGCGGTGGTCTGCGGCAACTGGCTGCCTGATCGTTGGGACGGCGATCCGGTCAAGGCCGATTGGCGTCATGCGGTTCTGGTGGCTCAGAAGGCCGCCGACGCCCTCGGTGTCACCCTGGAGCGCAAAGCCGACCGCCAGGCCCCCTGGCATCCAGGACGCTGCGCCGCCCTCATCGTGGATGGCACGGTCATCGGTCACGCCGGTGAGCTTCACCCGACTGTGGTGTCGAATGCTGGCCTTCCCCAGCGCACCTGCGCCGTCGAGTTCAACCTTGACGCCTTGGTCGCAGCCGCCCCCCAAGGTGGCCAGGTCGACGCCATCTCGAGCTTCCCGGTGGCCAAGGAAGATGTCGCCCTCGTCGTGGACCAGTCCGTTGCCAGCGAGGATGTCCGTCAGGCTCTCATCGAGGGAGCTGGGCCGTTGCTGGAGTCCGTCGAACTGTTCGACGTCTACGAGGGAGAACAGGTCGGGCAGGGGCACAAGTCGCTGGCGTTCAACCTGAGGCTGCGTGCTGCTGATCGGACTCTCACTGACGCTGAGGCAGCTGAGGCTCGTGACGCTGCGGTGGCGCGCGCCAAGGAAGTCTGCGGAGCTCAGTTGCGATCCTGAGACCTACCGATGGATGCCACGAGGGGCCGACGTGATGTCGGCCCCTCGTGGTTTCAGTTCAGGCTTGGGTTCGCGGTGACGTGTGTCAGGCGTTGGCCGGAACCTCGGTGCCGATACCGCGATGACGGATCGGAACCGCGTTGAGAGGAAGATCGGCCGACTGGTGCGAATCGACGGCGGTGTGGATCATGGGCTGGCCGTCTGCCCCCTCGGGAACGAACCCGCCATCGCGGATCATCTGCAGGTCGGCAGCGCCGGCAGCTCCCTCACTGGTGAGGTAGTCGCCCAGGAAGATGGAGTTGACGACCTCGAGGGCCAGCGGCTGCATGGTACGGATGTGCTGCTCACGTCCCGCCGCAGCGCGCACCTCGGAGTCCGGGTGTACGAAGCGGACCATGGCCAGACGCTTGAGGCACCACTGCGGGGTGATGTGCTGGGCGCCGCCGGCCAGGGGAGTTCCCTCGAAGGGAAGCAGGAAGTTCACGGGCACCGAGTCGACCCCGTGCTCGCGCAGGTCGAAGATGACGTCGACGAACTCCTCGTCGGTCTCTCCCATACCGGCGATGACTCCCGAGCAGGGGGACAGGCCGTTGCGCTTGAGGACCTCGACGGTGTCCATGCGGTCCTCGTAGGAGTGGGTGGTGCAAATCTCACCGTAGTGGGAGCGGGCGGTGTTGGCGTTGTGGTTGTAGGCGTCGGCTCCGGCCTCCTTGATGGATGCGGCCTTCTCGTCGTCCACGAAGCCCAGGCAGACGCAGACCTCGACGTCGGGATGGTCGGCCTTGAGGGAGCGCACCATGCCGTTGACACGCTCGACGTCGCGCTTGGAAGGGCCATGGCCCGAGGCCACCATGCAGACGCGACGGGCGCCACCGGCGATGCCAGCTTCGACGGCCTCGTGCACCTTCTCTGGGGAGGCCCAGGAGTACTTCATGATGTCTGCGCGTGACCCCAGGCGCTGCGAGCAGTAAGAGCAGTCCTCTGGGCACAGACCCGACTTGAGGTTGACCAGGTAGTTGAGGCGCACCCGGTTGTCGAAGAAGTGGCGACGAACCTTTCCGGCAGCCGCGATGATCGACATCAGCTCGTCGTCACTACTGCGAAGAATTTCGAGAGCCTCCTCGCGAGTGATCGACTCCCCCCTCAGGCCGCGCTCGGTCATGTCGGCTAGATTCAGCAATGCTCTGGTCCTTCCGAGACTGGAGACGTCCTGAACACCGTTCAGGATTGAACGGAGTTCAATGTAGTCCATGGGGTTGGACCGACGTGGGCCACCCCCGGCAAAAATCTCATCGAGAAGTCAGCGAGTTCGAGGAGTCGCCGTGAGTCTGACCAAGTCCGACGTCGTCCGGGCCGGGGTTGAGATCCTCGACACCTATGGGCTAGGCGACCTGTCCATGCGGCGGCTGGCCGAACGGCTCGGTGTCAAGGCTGGCGCCCTGTACTGGCATGTTGCCAACAAGCAAACCCTGTTGGCCGCAGTCAGCGATGAGATCTTGTCGGTGGACGGGGGCCCGACGTCGGTTCCAAATAGGGACTCTGGCCTCGCTGAGGGGGTTGACGAATGGGCTCGGTGTTTCCGACGCACCCTGCTGGCCCACCGTGACGGCGCGGAACTGGTGGCCTCGACCATTTCGGTGGGGCTGGCAGAAGTTGATCCCGCCAAGACCTTGTGTGAGTTCCTGGTAGCTCATGGTTGTGATGCTGATCGCGCCGGGGGAGTCTGTCGTGCCATCGTCCACCTCGTCCTTGGTCACACCATGGAGGAGCAGACGCGCACCCAGCTCCATGACCTGGGCGTCATGGGAGAGGTCGATCTGGCCCGACACGATGCCGATTTCGACCTCGCGTTGGGAATCTTCATCGCCGGCATGGAGAGCGTCCTGTGACTCGTGGCTGGACTCCGGCCACGCCATTGACGCATACTTATGTGGTATGCCGAATGGTTGGCGTCTGCGCCGATGGGGCGCAATCAAGGGGGTTCCATGAGTGAGGGGCACGCCGCACCGACCTCACGCACCGCGCGTCACGCCCGCATCCGCGCGCTGATTCAAGAAGGAAGGATCTCCTCGCAAGCCGAGTTAGGCGAGATCCTGGCTTCCGAAGGTTTTGTCGCATCCCAAGGCACCCTGTCGCGCGACCTCGTCGAGATCGGTGCCGTGAGGGGCCGTGATCTTGCTGGAAACCCGTGTTACTCAATTCCTGAGGGAGAACACCCTTCAGATGTGACGACGGGGTCACCGGCGTGGATCAAGCTGGCACGGATGACCAAGGAGCTGTGTACCGAGGTGCGCAACAACGAGTACCTCGTGGTGCTCAAGACACCTCCGGGAGCTGCTCAGTACTACGGATCTGCCATCGACAAGGCGGGGCTGGACATCATCTTGGGCACGATTGCCGGCGACGACACCATCGCCCTGATGTGTGCCACCGGAGTCGATGCCGGTGAACTCGCGGACGCCTTCTCCCAGATGGCCGCCACTGGCACGCCGGCTGAGATTCTCTCGCGTCCGGTCCACGCCTGAATGAACATGTCGAGGGCTCAGACGGCTCTGCCGGTAGACTGACGCCCAGTCGCCCCGTTTGGGGGTGTGGATGAGAGGACGATGACGTGTCGGATCTGTTGGACGACCTGGAGTGGAAAGGCTTTGTTGCTGATTCCACCGACCGTGAGGCATTGGAGGCCCACCTCGCCCAAGGACCCGTCACCTTCTATGTGGGCTTCGACCCGACCGCGAAGAGCCTCCACATCGGTCACCTCGTCCAGTTGATGCTGGTGCGAGCCCTACAGGAACGTGGACACAAGCCACTGCTCCTCGTCGGAGGGGCGACCGGCCTCATCGGAGACCCCAAGATGACCGGTGAGCGGCAGATGAACGACCGTGCGGTGGTCGCCGAGTGGGTCGAGTCCATCAAGGAGCAGGTGAGCAAGTACGTCGACACCGAGGGCCCGAATGCCGCTCGGATCGTCAACAACTACGACTGGATTGTCGAATACACCGCTCTGGATTTGCTGCGTGACGTCGGCAAACACTTCTCGGTCAACCGAATGCTGGCCCGAGATGTCGTGGCCCGACGTCTCGACAGCGGCATCTCGTACACCGAGTTCAGCTACGTCCTGCTGCAATCCCTGGACTTCTACGAGTTGCACAAGCGTTACGGCTGCACCTTGCAGACCGGTGCCCAGGATCAGTGGGGCAACATCACAGCCGGTGCGGAGTTCATCCGCAAGACGACCGGTGACGTCGTCCACGGCCTGGTCACTCCGCTGCTGACCAAGGCTGATGGCACCAAGTACGGCAAGACGGAGTCCGGGACGGTCTGGGTCGATCCGGAGTTGACCAGTGCCTACGCCTTCCACCAGTTCTTCCTCAATGCCGAAGACGCGAAGGTCATCGAGTACCTCAAGATTTTCAGCCCGCGTTCACGTGAGGAGATCGAGGACTTGGCTCGCAAGACCGAGGAGGAGCCGTGGCGTCGTGCCGCCCAGCATTGCCTGGCTGACGATCTCACCGATCTGGTTCATGGTGTGGAGCAGCGCAAGGCTGCTGAGGCGGCTGCTCAGGCGATCTTTGGACGCGGTGAATTGCGTGACCTCGGCGAAACGACGGTGATGTCCCTGGCCGATGAGCTCGGTGCTGGCCATCATGACGGCGGCGAGTACCCGACCATCGTCGACGCCATGGTTGCCGCTGGCATCGTCGATACGAAGTCTGCTGGTAAACGAGCGGTTGCGGAGGGTGGCGCTTACCTCAACAACGTCAAGGTCACCGATCCCGATCAGCGTCTGACTGACGACGATTTCCTGTGTGGCCGAGTTGCCCTGGTACGCCGTGGCAAGAAGACGGTGGGTGCCCTGACTCGCTGACTGTGGCGATGGCCTCATCCGTCCGGGGATTACCGTACTGACGGTGGTTCCCGGACGGTCGTCGTTAAGCACGGGGCATGACTCCGAAGCCGCTGGGTTGATCGCGCCCGACTAGGGTCAGAGCCACCCGATCACAACCTCCGTCCTCCCCGATTTGCGTTGGTGGTGTGATTGTGGCAAGGTTACTTCTCGGCTCGCCGCCCGTAAGGGTGAGAGCTGGTGGAAGTTCTGATGGTCCTGGTTTTGGGATTGTTGGGGACACGATTTGACGATTGTTTGATGAGTGTTTAAACTTCTGCGAGTTCCCTTCTCTTAGGGAGCTGAAATAGCCGGATAGATTTCTTGATGGTTGTTTCACTGCCAGATTTCTGGATTTGACAGTCTGGATTGGTCTGGTACAATTGATCGGGTTGCTGCCTTTGTGGGTGGTGGCGTGGTTTGGCTGGTTCTGCTGGTTGGCTTCTGGTCCTGCGGTTTTGTGGGGTTGGGGTTGGTGTGGTAGGGTTGGTCGGGTCGCCTTCGGGGTGGTTCTGCCTGTTGTGGGTGGGGTTGTTTCGTGTGGGTGTGATGTTTGAGAACTCAACAGTGTGTCTTTGATAGTCAATGATTTTTTTGATGCATCGTTTTGGATGTGTCGGATTTGTTTATGAATTCCTTTGTGATTCTGGACATGACTAAATTGTTTTTTGGTTAGTGTTTGGGGTCAGTGTTTTGGATTCTCTTGTGACACCGTGGCCTGCACTTTTTTTGTGTGTGGGTGGGTGATATTTTTTCATTGGAGAGTTTGATCCTGGCTCAGGACGAACGCTGGCGGCGTGCTTAACACATGCAAGTCGAACGGAAAGGCCCCTTTGGGGGTACTCGAGTGGCGAACGGGTGAGTAACACGTGAGTAACCTGCCCTTGACTTCGGGATAACTTCAGGAAACTGGGGCTAATACCGGATAGGAATCCTTGCTGCATGGTGGGGGTTGGAAAGCTTTGTGCGGTTGGGGATGGGCTCGCGGCTTATCAGCTTGTTGGTGGGGTAGTGGCTTACCAAGGCTTCGACGGGTAGCCGGCCTGAGAGGGTGACCGGCCACATTGGGACTGAGATACGGCCCAGACTCCTACGGGAGGCAGCAGTGGGGAATATTGCACAATGGGCGGAAGCCTGATGCAGCAACGCCGCGTGCGGGATGACGGCCTTCGGGTTGTAAACCGCTTTCACTCATGACGAAGCCTTGTGGTGACGGTAGTGGGAGAAGAAGCACCGGCTAACTACGTGCCAGCAGCCGCGGTGATACGTAGGGTGCGAGCGTTGTCCGGATTTATTGGGCGTAAAGAGCTCGTAGGTGGTTGATCGCGTCGGAAGTGAAAACTTGGGGCTTAACCCTGAGCGTGCTTTCGATACGGGTTGACTTGAGGAAGGTAGGGGAGAATGGAATTCCTGGTGGAGCGGTGGAATGCGCAGATATCAGGAGGAACACCAGTGGCGAAGGCGGTTCTCTGGACCTTTCCTGACGCTGAGGAGCGAAAGCGTGGGGAGCGAACAGGCTTAGATACCCTGGTAGTCCACGCTGTAAACGGTGGGTACTAGGTGTGGGGTCCATTCCACGGATTCCGTGCCGTAGCTAACGCATTAAGTACCCCGCCTGGGGAGTACGGCCGCAAGGCTAAAACTCAAAGGAATTGACGGGGCCCCGCACAAGCGGCGGAGCATGCGGATTAATTCGATGCAACGCGAAGAACCTTACCTGGGTTTGACATGGATCAGGAGTGCTCAGAGATGGGTGCGCCTCCTTGTGGGGTTGGTTCACAGGTGGTGCATGGCTGTCGTCAGCTCGTGTCGTGAGATGTTGGGTTAAGTCCCGCAACGAGCGCAACCCTCGTTCACTGTTGCCAGCACGTTATGGTGGGGACTCAGTGGAGACCGCCGGGGTCAACTCGGAGGAAGGTGGGGATGACGTCAAGTCATCATGCCCCTTATGTCCAGGGCTTCACGCATGCTACAATGGCCGGTACAAAGAGTTGCGAGCCTGTGAGGGTGAGCGAATCTCGGAAAGCCGGTCTCAGTTCGGATTGGGGTCTGCAACTCGACCCCATGAAGTCGGAGTCGCTAGTAATCGCAGATCAGCAACGCTGCGGTGAATACGTTCCCGGGGCTTGTACACACCGCCCGTCAAGTCATGAAAGTCGGTAACACCCGAAGCCGGTGGCCTAACCTTTGTGGGGGAGCCGTCGAAGGTGGGACTGGTAATTAGGACTAAGTCGTAACAAGGTAGCCGTACCGGAAGGTGCGGCTGGATCACCTCCTTTCTAAGGAGCAGTATTTTTCGTGGCATCGCTGGGTGTGCCCCTGTTGTGGGGGTGGCTTGGTGGTGTTGTGCTTCTTGTGGAACATTGGCGTCCTGCTGCTGCTGTGTGTGGTGGTGGGGTTGGGGGCATGCTGTTGGGGTTCTGGGGTATCACGCGTGTGTGGTGGCCTGGTGCGGATCATCGTTCAGCTGGCATTGTGTGTTGGTTGTGTGGTGGTGTCGTGTGGTGGTTGAGAACTGTATAGTGGATGCGAGCATCTTATAGTTTTTGTGTCTTGTGCTGTGTGTGCAAGTTGTTAAGTGCGATCGGTGGATGCCTTGGCACCAAGAGCCGATGAAGGACGTTGTAACCTGCGATAAGCCCTGGGGAGTTGGTTAACGAGCTGTGATCCGGGGATGTCCGAATGGGGTAACCTGGAATGTCCGGAGTAGTGTCCGGTGACCCTGCCCTGAATGTATAGGGGTGTGGGAGGTAACGCGGGGAAGTGAAACATCTTAGTACCCGTAGGAAGAGAAAACAACCGTGATTCCGTGAGTAGTGGCGAGCGAAAGCGGATGAGGCTAAACCGTGTGTGTGTTCAAGCCGGCAGGTGTTGCATGTGCGGGGTTGTGGGGGCCGTCGTGGTTCTGCTGCCGCAGGATTGGCCAGTGATAAATGTTGCGTGAAGGTGAAGCGTCTGGGAAGGCGTACCGGAGTGGGTGAGAGTCCCGTAGCTGTAAGCGTGGCACTGGTGAGGGTTTCCCCAAGTAGCGTGGAACTCGTGGAATTTCGCGTGAATCTGGCGGGACCACCCGTCAAGCCTAAATACTCCTTGGTGACCGATAGTGGATCAGTACCGTGAGGGAAGGGTGAAAAGTACCCCGGGAGGGGAGTGAAATAGTACCTGAAACCGGTCGCATACAAGCCGTCAGAGCCTTGTGGGGTGATGGCGTGCCTTTTGAAGAATGAGCCTGCGAGTTAGTGATGCGTGGCGAGGTTAACCTGTGTGGGGGAGTCGTAGCGAAAGCGAGTCCGATAAGGGCGTTAGTCGCGTGTTCTAGACCCGAAGCGGTGTGATCTATCCATGGCCAGGATGAAGCGTCGGTAAGACGTCGTGGAGGTCCGAACCCACTTCAGTTGAAAATGGAGGGGATGAGCTGTGGATAGGGGTGAAAGGCCAATCAAACACCGTGATAGCTGGTTCTCCCCGAAATGCATTTAGGTGCAGCGTTGCGTGGTTCTTGTCGGAGGTAGAGCACTGGATGGTCTAGGGGGCCTATCAGCTTACCGAAATCAGCCAAACTCCGAATGCCGGCAAGTGGAGCGTAGCAGTGAGACGGCGGGGGATAAGCTTCGTCGTCGAGAGGGAAACAGCCCAGATCATCAGCTAAGGCCCCTAAGTGGTAACTCAGTGGAAAAGGATGTGGAGTTGCGTAGACAACCAGGAGGTTGGCTTGGAAGCAGCCATCCTTGAAAGAGTGCGTAATAGCTCACTGGTCAAGTGATTCCGCGCCGACAATGTAGCGGGGCTCAAGTTATCCGCCGAAGCTGTGGCACACCCTGATGGGTGTGGGTAGGGGAGCGTCCTGTGCGAGGTGAAGCTGCCGGGTGACCGTGTGGTGGATTGTGCGGGAGTGAGAATGCAGGCATGAGTAGCGAATGACGGGTGTGAAACCCGTCCGCCGATTATCCAAGGGTTCCAGGGTCAAGTTAATCTGCCCTGGGTGAGTCGGGACCTAAGGCGAGGCCGACAGGCGTAGTCGATGGACAACCAGTTGATATTCTGGTACCGGCTTGTCACCGTCCGTGTCGAGGTGTGTGATGCTAAGCGTGCGAGCCTGCTGTCGCCTGGTCTTTGATTGGGTGGTGGTGTGGTGAGTGTGTGAACCGATCATGTAGTAGACAAGCTGCGGAGGGACGCAGTGAGGTAGCTCATCCCCGGCGATGGTTGTCCGGGGCTAAATGTGTGGACCGTCTGGTAGGTAAATCCGTCAGGCATTGTGGTTGAGGCATGATGGCGAGCCCACTTTGGGTGGGTGAGTGAGTGATCCTGTACTGCCGAGAAAAGCTTCGTGAGCGAGGTGGCTGGTCCGCCCGTACCCTAAACCGACACTGGTGGATAGGTAGAGTATACCGAGGCGATCGAGAGAATCATGGTGAAGGAACTCGGCAAAATGCCCTCGTAACTTCGGGATAAGGGGGACCTGATCTGTCTTGGGCCTGTACGGTCTGGTGGCAGTGAGGGGCGCAGAGACCAGGGGGAAACGACTGTTTACCAAAAACACAGGTCCGTGCGAAGTCGTAAGACGATGTATACGGACTGACTCCTGCCCGGTGCTGGAAGGTTAAGGGGAACTGTTAGCGTGAGCGAAGCGGTGAACTTAAGCCCCAGTAAACGGCGGTGGTAACTATAACCATCCTAAGGTAGCGAAATTCCTTGTCGGGTAAGTTCCGACCTGCACGAATGGAGTAACGATTTCCCTACTGTCTCCACCATGAACTCGGTGAAATTGCATTACGAGTAAAGATGCTCGTTACGCGCAGCAGGACGGAAAGACCCCGGGACCTTTACTATAGTTTGGTATTGGTGATTGGGACGACTTGTGTAGGATAGGTGGGAGACTGTGAAGTGGCCACGCTAGTGGTTGTGGAGTCATTGTTGAAATACCACTCTGGTCGTTCTGGTTATCTCACCTTGGACCGTGATCCGGTTCAGGGACAGTGCCTGATGGGTAGTTTGACTGGGGCGGTCGCCTCCTAAAAGGTAACGGAGGCGCCCAAAGGTTCCCTCATCCTGGTTGGTAATCAGGTGTCGAGTGTAAGTGCACAAGGGGGCTTGACTGTGAGACTGACAAGTCGAGCAGGGACGAAAGTCGGGACTAGTGATCTGACGGTGGCTTGTGGACGCGCCGTCACTCAACGGATAAAAGGTACCCCGGGGATAACAGGCTGATCTTGCCCGAGCGCTCACAGCGACGGCATGGTTTGGCACCTCGATGTCGGCTCGTCGCATCCTGGGGCTGGAGTCGGTCCCAAGGGTTGGGCTGTTCGCCCATTAAAGCGGCACGCGAGCTGGGTTCAGAACGTCGTGAGACAGTTCGGTCCCTATCCGCTGCGCGCGTAGGAATCTTGAGAAGGGCTGTCCTTAGTACGAGAGGACCGGGACGGACTGACCTCTGGTGTGCCAGTTGTTCTGCCAAGAGCATGGCTGGTTGGCTACGTCGGGTCGTGATAACCGCTGAAAGCATCTAAGCGGGAAGCACGCTTCAAGATCAGGGTTCCCACAGAAGAATCTGGTAAGGTCCCCGGTAGACTACCGGGTTGATAGGCCAGACGTGGACGCATCGTAAGGTGTGGAGCTGACTGGTACTAATAGACCGAGGACTTACACACAATCCCGGCACACACAATTCTTTCTGATCGCGTCGCATCCACTATACGGCTCCCAACCCCCACCATCAGCACGGGGGCCACGAGCCACACCCCCGCAAGGGGGTGCCCACTGTTTTTCCGGTGGCCATAGCGGAAGGGAAACACCCGGTCCCATACCGAACCCGGTAGTTAAGCCTTCCAGCGCCCATGGTACTGCACGAGGGATCGTGTGGGAGAGTAGGACGCCGCCGGAAACCCAACCCAACAATGGGGGTGTGTGGACACAAGAATCTGTCTTGTGTCCACACACCCCCATTCTTTATTGCTTCTAGTCAGTCGGCCACTCCAACCAGCACACCACCAACCCGACAACAGCGATGACGCGTCGTTTCCCCAAGACGTCACACAAGGCTGTGCCACAGATACCATGACGACAGTCATTGGCCCATATTCGATGTGCTGATATTCGATGGGCTCGTGTCGGTGCGTCAGGGTCAACGCTGTGCCTTGAGGAGAAACAGCGGGAACTCCATGATCCTTCCGTGTCGTTCTCTCTTGATGGTCAATGGCACCGACCACGTCATCTCGCTGAATCCAGCCCGCGCACACAACTGCCTCATGGCGGTCTCGGTGAAACCGTCATGATAATAATCCGGATCGTCGACGTCACCGTCATGACCATGATGAACGTGGAATTCGCGCCCCTCTTCCTCGGTGAGATCAATGGCGATGAATGATCCACCAGGTTTCACCATCGCGTGTACAGACGACAACAATGTGACCAGGTCTTTGACGTGGTGGAGAACCATCTGAGCAACGACAAGGTCGTAGCTGGCGTCATCGAGGGTAGTGGTCGGATCTGAATAGTCACGGTCGAGGACTGTCCATCCTCGCTGTGACACTCGCTCGGCCGCTACCTCGCGCATACCCTCGCTGGTGTCAGCCAAGGTGAACGTCCACGTCGCCGGCTGGGCCGCCTCGGCCATCTCAACGGCGAGCTGGCCCGTCCCTGCTCCGATCTCCAGGACGTCTTGGTCTGGGATCGGGCCGTCGCCTTTCGGACTCATCGTCTCGACGATTGCTCGCGCAACGCGTTGGGTGTGTTTGCGCCTGTGGGGGTCGATCTCCCAGTCCCTGGCACGGGTGTCGAAGCGGTTCACATCAACCGATCCTAGATGGTGGACGTGTGAATCCAGTCTCGGCTCGTGAAAATCCCTGGAGAGTCCAGAATGCGATGCGAGAACCTGATTGGCGGGTCTGCCCGCTTTCTCGTGTCCACGTCATGGTCGTTTTGGCCTGGACAGCAAGGTTGTTGTGAGAAGTGGACCATGGCAGCCAGGTACTGGTGTCGTCATCTGGGCCAGTCGCAAACACGCAGGTGACGCCCGGCCGCGCAGCTCGGTTCGCCATGAGGGCTGGGTGTGCGAGACAATGGGGGACATGGCAGATTCTTCCTCCCCCAACAATGGTCGATCCGGTTCAGACCGACGCGGCCCCGGCCGTCATGGGAGGTCCGGCAAGTCGAATGGACGCGGCGGTTGGAAGCCGAAGTCGAATGGCCGAGGCGGGGACCGTCGGGATCGTCGATCGTGGGCCGACGGCGGTGATCGACGCAATGATCGCAGGCAAGGACGCGGGGGAGAATCAGATCGTCGTTGGGATGACGATCGCACATCTCGCCGTGAGGGTGGACGTCGTTGGGACGATGACCGCAAGCCACGCCGTGAGGGTGGACGTCGTTGGGATGACGATCGCAAGCCACGCCGCGAAGGTGGACGCCGTTGGGATGACGACCGCAAGCCACGCCGCGAGGGCGATTCGGACCGTCCCTGGCGAGACGACCGTGGATCGCGTCGGGGCGGCCAAGGTCGAGACGAGCGCAGGGCAGACCGCGATGATCGCCGCCGCAACGACCGCCGCTGGGACGATCGCCGACATGACCGTCCGGGCGGTGATTCCCCGCGCGAGGAGAAGGCGACCCAGGTACCCGATGAGCCGATGGCGCCACTGGACTTCGACGAGAAGGCCCTGCCCGCCTCGGTGCGAGCTGAGCTGCGTGGTGTCCCCGCCGATACCGCCCACATCATCGAGGGGCATCTGGTCGCGGCAGCTGAACTTCTCGACGAGGATCCGGCCCAGGCCAACGCCCACGCCCAGGCTGCGCGTCGACGTGCTCCTCGTCTGCCCGTACTGCGAGAAGTCGCGGCCGAGGCTGCCTACCAAGCCGGTGAATACGCCTCGGCACTCAATGACTATCGAACCCTTCGCCGTATGACCGGTAATGACAATTTCTTGCCTGTGATGGCTGACTGCGAGCGTGCTCTGGGCCGTCCTCAGGCTGCTCTTCGCCTCATCCGCGAAGGCCAGGAAGCTGACCTGACTCCGGCTCAGCAGGTTGAGCTGGTGCTCGTCCAAGCTGGTGTGCGTCGCGATCTTGGCCAGGAGGCCGAGGCGGTGCGCCTGCTGCGCGACGCTGTCAAGAACCTCAAGGCTCCGACCGAGGCGACTGCACGCCTGCACTACGCCTACGCCGAGACCCTGCTCGAGCATGGCGACAGTGCAGGGGCTCGCACCTGGTTCGTGTCTGCCGACAGTCACGATCCGGCCAACTTCCTCGACAGCCAGGACCGCATCGACATGATCGATGGCCGTCAGCCCAGCGAGGATTCTCACGACGACGCAGACGACATGATCTTCATCGAGACGGACGAGGAGAACGATCAGTGAGCCAGGCCCTCATCGACGGACACGACGCAGCCCTGTTCGACCTGGACGGAGTCGTCTACCTGGGGCCCCACCCGGTTCCTGCTGCTCCGGAGACGATTGCGGAACTGCGTCGTAGCGGGGTCAAGGTGGGTTTCGTCACCAACAATGCGGCCCGTTCCGCGGCTGTCGTCGCCCAGCACCTGACCGACATCGGCATCCCCACTCAGGCCAGCGATGTCGTCACCTCGGCCCAGGCGATTACTGATCTAGCTGCCCAACAGTTGCCCGTCGGGGCCAAGGTGCTCATCGTCGGTACCGAGTCTCTGCGTGAAGAGGCGCGAGCTCGCGGACTGGAGACGGTGGAATCGGCTGACGATGATCCGGTTGCGGTCATCCAGGGCTACGACCCCCACATTGACTGGTCGTTGCTGGAGGAGGCCGGGTTCGCCTTGCAGGCCGGAGCCAGATGGTATGCGGCCAACCCGGACATCACCCGTCCCACTGATCGGGGGATCGTCCCCGGCATCGGTGCCCAACTTCAGGTCGTCGCCACGACGTGTGACATCAAGCCGGTCATTGCGGGTAAGCCGTATCGTCCCCTCCTGGAAGCCACGGTGTCGCGTCTTGGGTGCAAGGCGCCGATCTTCGTGGGGGACCGGCTGGACACTGACATCCGCGGCGCCAATGCCATGCCGATGGACTCGTTGTTCGTCTTCACCGGTGCTCACGGCGTCGCTGATCTACTGGCCGCCACGCCGCAGGACCGGCCGCAGCACATCGCAGCGGACCTGTCGGGTCTGCTGGAGCCTGCACGGACGGTCGACATGTCAGAGGGCAAGGCCCGCTGCGGTGACGCCCAGGTCTCACTGACAGCTGACGGCGAGATTCACGCTGACACCATCCCCGACGACGTCTCCGGACAGCTCGATGGTGTGGCAGCCATGATGGCCCTCGTTCACCAGGCAGACGCCACGGTGCCAGAAAACCCTGCAACGCCTTTCGATAAGCTCCATTGAACGTTGTTCAATCGATGACGCCGCTCGCTCGTCGTGGGTAGCCGCCTCATCGTTTCATGGAAGGAACGTGATGTCGTCACGTAGAGGTTTCCAGGCCACTGACCTGGCACTGATCGCCGTCTTTGCAGCTCTCATCGCGGTGCTCGCCGTCATCCCGCCGATCTTCATGGTCGGGGCGGTGCCCTTCGCCCTCCAGATGATTGCTGTCATGTTGACGCCGATGGTCCTGGGGAGTGTGCGCGGGGGCTGTGCCATTGGCCTGTACCTCCTCGTCGGCGTTCTGGGGCTGCCAGTTTTCAGCGGTGGAAAAAGCGGTGTCGGTGTCCTCGTCGGCCCGACTGGTGGCTACCTGTGGGGTTGGCTGGTGGGAGCCTTCGTCGCCGGTGCCGTGGCGACGGCGGTGCTGCGTCGGCGCCCGTCCAGGTCAATGCTCCCGGTGTGGCTCTTCCTCGTCGCACTCGTGGACCTGGTACTCGTTTACCTCTGCGGCATTGTCGGTTTGATGGTCTTCGCCAAGCTGAGCCTGACGGCAGCCTTGATCGCCAATGGCGTGCTCTTCGGGTTGGATCTGGTCAAGGGGATCCTGGCCAGCCTCATTGCCACTGCGGTGTTGGCGGCCTTCCCGCGGCTCATGCCGTGATTGAGTTCAACGATGTCGGTGTCGACGTCGACGAGTATGACGTCGAGGGCCATCACCGACGAGTGACGATCCTTTCCGGGGTCGACCTCACGGTCTCCGAGAGTCGGGTGGCAGTGATCGGCCCGAACGGAGCCGGCAAGTCGACCCTCCTCAAACTCGTCAACGGGCTCATGGAAGCCACCAGCGGCACCGTCACCGTCGATGGGATCGATCCCAAGGTCGATGGCAGGGCAGCGCGGAGACGGGTCGGTTACATCTTCACCAACCCCATGAGCCAGCTCGTCATGTCGACCCCTGTCGCTGACGTCGAGCTGTCCTTGCGTCAACGCATTCGCAACCGCGATGAACGTCACCATGTTGCCATGAAGATCCTCGCAGATCAGGGGCTGGAAGCCATTGCCGGTCGAAGTGTCCACGCCTTGTCAGGGGGAGAACGCCAGTTGGTGTCCTTGGCGAGTGTTCTCGCCGTGGAACCGTCGGTCATCCTCGCAGACGAGCCGACGACCCTGCTCGACCTGCGCAACCGAGAGATGGTCCGTCACGCCTTTGAACGCCTTGATCAGCAGATCCTGTGCTGCACCCACGATCTGGAACTGGCGGCCTCCTTCGACCGAGTGCTGGCTGTCGAGGACGGCAGAGTGGTCGATGATGGCGATCCAGAAACCGTCATCGCGGGGTATCGCAGACGGATGATGCACCTAGGACTGTCGAATGAAGGCTGACGCCTCGGCCTTCCTGGGAGGTTACCGTCCCGGCAACACCCTGGCCCACCGGATGCCGGTCTGGCCGAAGTATCTGCTCGTCCTGGTGGTCGGCGTCACCCCATTCTTCGTCAAACAATGGTGGTTCTCGGTGGGCTGCCTGGCTGTGGCCGTCATCATCGCCGTGGTCATTGCCAAGGTGCCCGCCCGTACTGCGCTGTCCATCGGTGCGCCGTTGTGGATTGCCAACGCCCTCATCCTCGCCTATCACTGCGTGTTCACCACGTGGCAGCGAGGGGTGATCTACGTGGCAGGTCTGCTCGCGTGTCTCTACATGGCCCGGCTCGTCACGTGTACCACGGACCCTGGCGCCCTCATGGATGCCATCGTCGCGGCGGTGCGCCCGTTGCGTCCTCTGGGGGCCAAACCTGAGAAGTTCGCCCTCACCTTGGCTCTCATGTGGACCACCATTCCTTATCTCATCGGATCCGTCGGACAGGTGAGACAAGCCGCCAGGGCGAGAGGACTGGAGCGCTCCAGCTGGCGCTTCCTCATCCCGATGTTCGTCGGCGCAGTGGGTCATGCCCTGGAGATGGGGGAGGCCCTCAAGGCTCGCGGGCTCGGCGACGACGAGTGATCCTCCCAGCACGTCGCACATCCACGTTGTGAAACGAAAAAGGTCACAACTTGGCAACAGTCTGCCCAGAACGTGGCAGATCGCACATCTCTAGCCCATGAGTGCATTAACGTTCCGGCCATCGATAGCCACTCGCCCCCTGTGGGCTCGACCGGAGGTACGCCATGACAACGCTTGCTGGATTACCCGTGGACGCCAGACACAGGAAGGACATGGCTGTACCGCTGCTCAACGTCGAGCTGGGGTGACACATGTTCAAGTACCTCGCCAAAAGGGCCGTGACGTACCTCGTCATGGCCTATCTGGCCACCACCGCAGCCTACTTTCTGGCGTGCTCCTACTTCCGTCCCGGCAACCTCATGCTGGATCGCACCCCGCGCCCGACCCCCGAACAGGTTCAGCACAGCCTGGCCACCCTAGGACTTGACCCGACCAAGTCGGTCCCAGAACGCTACTGGGAATGGCTCAAGGGAGTCGTGTTGCACTGGGACTGGGGCCGCAGCCCGGACGCGACATTCGTCAATGTCGAGTTCTCCCACCGAGTCTGGATCAGCTTCGCCCTCCAGATCGTCTCGATCATCCTCACCCTGGTCATCGGCATCGCTCTGGGAGTCATCTCAGCGACTCATCAGTACTCCGTTGCTGACCGGGTCATCACCGGATGGTCCTACCTGACCTACATCCTGCCCGCACCTGTGGCCTACCTGCTGGTGCAGCTTGGCGCCATCGCCATCAATCAGGCAAGCGGGTCACAGGTGTTCTTCGTGACAGGAACATACGACCCGACCGTGGTCGGGTTCTGGCCACGAGCCCTTGACCTCATCAAGCATTACATCGTGCCGACGGTCGCCATGACGATCTTCGGCTGGGCTGGATATCAGGTGGGTCAGCGTCAGTACCTGCTGGACAACATCGCCACCGACTTCGTGCGAACCGCCCGTGCCACCGGTCTGACCCGCTCCCAGGCGATTCGTCGTCACGCCCTGCGAGTGTCCTTCATCCCCGTGGCTCAGTCGATCGCATTCACCATCCCGGCGGTGTTCACCGGGTCCTTCTTCGCTGAGTCGATCTTCAACTGGCAGGGCCTGGGCATGTGGTCCATCGCTGCCATTGCGAAGCAGGACGTCAACGTTGCGGTGGCGATGGTGGCCTACGGCGCGATCGTCTTTGCGGTTGGTGCCCTGCTTGCCGACTTCTCAATCACCCTCGTCGATCCGAGAGTGAGGTTCACGTCATGAGCGGAACAGAACCTGTTGGTGAACTCGGACAACTGGCGCGTTTCGACACAGGTCCGCATCTGGGTGAGGACGTCGAGACGGAGAAGATCCGTGGTGCTGAGGATTTCCGTCCTCTCAACAAGCACCGGATCATCGCCCGACGTTTCTTCCGCAACAAGTTGGCGGTTGTTGGTCTGTGCGTCCTTGTCCTGGTCGTACTGTTCACCCTCGCAGTGATGTTCTTCAGCCCCTACGCCGTCAATGACCTCGACCCTGACGTCATCGGTGCTGAACCGCCCAGCGCACATCACTGGCTGGGAACCAATCAGGCCGGAGCCGATGTGCTGACCCTGCTGGGACACGGTACCGGGCTCTCCCTGCTCATCGGCCTGTTGGTCGGCGTCATCACTCCGATCATCTCCGTCATCTACGGCACCGCGATGGCCTATTTCGGGGGCATCGTCGACCGGATCATGCTGTTCATCCTCGAAACCCTCATCATGGCCCCGGCCTTCCTGCTGGTCGCCATCGTCATGGCCGGTCGCAGCGCAGGTTGGACGGTCCTGGTGCTCATGCTGGTGATCTTCGGATGGATGGGTACCGCCCGTGTCATCCGTGGCATGGCCATGACCTTGGTCAATCTCGACTACGTGCGCTCTGCCCGATACATGGGTGTGAGTTCGCTACGGATCATCTGGCGTCACCTGGTGCCCAATATTGCCTCGTTGACGATCCTCAACGTCACGACCGGTATCTGGGGAGCCATCCTCGCCGAGGTCAGCTACTCCTACATCGGTATCGGCATCAAGATTCCCGACACCTCGCTGGGACTCATGATCTCCCAGTCCTCTGACGCCGTCTCGTCGTACCCGTGGCTGTTCTGGACCCCGGTGACGATGCTGGCCCTCATCACTGGCCCCCTCGCACTCATCAACGACGGTCTACGAGACGCCTTCGACCCGAGTTCACACGCAGGAGGACACGCCTGATGACAGCCACCGCACACGTGCCCACGCGCGGCGCGACCACAGAACCCGTCCTGCAGGTCGACAACCTCAATGTCCGATTCAAGACCGAGGATGGCATCGTCCACGCGGTCCGAGACCTGTCCTTCGACCTCTATCCTGGCAAGGCCCTGGGAATCGTCGGGGAGTCCGGCTCCGGCAAGTCGGTGACGGCCCTGTCGATCATGGGATTGCTCGACCCCTCCGCTCGCACCGAGGGCAAGGTGATGCTCGACGGCATCAACCTGCTCGACCTGAACGACAAGCAGATGTGCGCCCACCGTGGCAAGAACATCGCGATGATCTTCCAGGATCCGCTGAGTTCGCTGACCCCGGTGTTTTCCATCGGTCGTCAGATCGGTGACGCCCTGCGCATTCACAACCCCGATTGGTCGAAGAAGCAGATCAACGATCGCATCATCGAACTGCTCAAACTGGTGGGCATTCCGTCGCCCGAGACGCGGATGAACTCCTTCCCGCACCAGTTTTCTGGCGGCATGAGGCAGCGCGTCATGATCGCTATCGCGATCGCCAACAACCCGCGTATCCTCATCTGCGACGAGCCGACGACCGCTCTTGACGTCACCATTCAGGCCCAGATCCTCGATCTCATTCGGGTGGCCCAGGAGGAGACCGGCTGTGCGGTCATCTTCATCACCCATGACCTGGGTATCCTCGCCGGCCTGGCTGACGAGATGATCATCATGTATGCCGGTCGTGCCGTCGAGAAAGCCCCGGTTGGCGAGCTTTACGAGCACCAGTGGATGCCTTACACCATGGGTTTGCTGGCTGCAGTGCCGCGCGTTGATCAGCATCGGGACGAGGCTCTGGTGCCAATCGAGGGCACCCCTCCCAATCTCATCGAGGAACTCACGGCCTGCTCCTTCGCGCCACGATGCCCGCTGGCTGTCGAGGCTTGCCGTCAGGGTGTGCCTGCGCTGCAGGAACTCGCTGCCAATCACCTCGCAGCATGCGTTCGTGGTGAGGAACTGCGCGATAAGGGACTCGACGCTCGCGAGGTGTTTCAGCCTCCGACCATCCCCAAGGGACGTTTCCAGGACATCCCTCGCTCCCAGCGGGAGACGGTGCTGGCG
The DNA here is from genome assembly GCF_028021195.1 of Cutibacterium equinum. Classification (NCBI taxonomy): domain Bacteria; kingdom Bacillati; phylum Actinomycetota; class Actinomycetes; order Propionibacteriales; family Propionibacteriaceae; genus Cutibacterium; species Cutibacterium equinum. The sequence goes on along the minus strand of NZ_CP115668.1, from coordinate 1,376,304 downwards.
GTCGACAACGTCGTGCGGCATTTCCCGTTCACCAAGGGGTCCATCGTCAAGCGACGCATTGGCACGGTGCGAGCCGTCGACGGAGTGAGCTTCGACATCCGAGAAGGGGAGTGCTTTGCCCTGGTTGGCGAGTCCGGGTGCGGCAAGACGACAACCCTGCTGGAGATCATGGACCGTTCCAGCGACCAGACCGGAACCATCACGGTCTGTGGCCGGGATAACCATTCCAAGGCCTCGGTGCGCGATTCCCGCGCCGACTTTCAGATCGTCTTCCAGGACCCCATGGCAGCACTGGATCCCCGGTTCACCGTCTTCGAGGTGCTGGCAGAGCCACTGCAGGCCCACGGCTGGCCCCCGGACAAGGTGCGCGACCGGGTTTTCGAGCTCATGGAGACCGTCGGGCTCGTGCCGGACATGGCCAACCGCTTCCCGGCCCAGTTCTCCGGCGGTCAGCGCCAGCGTATCGGTGTGGCTCGGGCTCTGGCCCTCAAGCCGAAGCTGCTGGTTCTCGACGAGCCGGTCTCGGCCCTCGACGTGTCCATTCAGGCCGGGATGATCAACCTGCTTGACCAGCTGCGCGCCGAGTTGGGGCTGTCGTATCTCATCGTCGCCCACGATCTTTCGGTCATCCGTCACATCAGCGATCGCGTGGGAGTCATGTATTTGGGCCGCATGGTCGAGATCGGTGACACCAACGAGGTCTTCGACGATCCGCGCCATCCCTACACGCGAGCCCTGTTGTCCGCGATTCCAGTCCCCGACCCCCAGGTTGAGAGGAATCGTCGCCACGTCGTCCTGGAAGGGGATCTGCCCTCTCCGACCGACGATTTGCCTGGGTGCCCCTTTGCCACCCGGTGCCCCCAGTACGCCCTATTGGGCCCCGATGAGCAGAAGGTCTGCTCGTCACGACGTCCCGAACTCGTCGAGGAAGGACGTGACCGGTTGCATGCCTGCCACTTCCCGCCGTCGGGGGAGATCGGAGCTCGTCTTCCCCGCGGTCGTGATGACCGTCCGGGGCACGCTCTCGAGAAGGAAGGTGACTGACGTGTCCACCACCAAGAAGATCGGTGCCGCCCTCATTGCCGGCTTGTGCGCCTCGATGGCACTGAGCGGGTGCGCGGGAGGCTCTGGCGATGGAGCCTCGGGCCCCAAAGCTGGTAAGGCCGAGAAGGACATGACCAAGCTGGTCTCCATCAACCCGCAGGAGGCTTCCAACTTGGAGCAAGGCGGTGTCTTCCGCACCTTTGTCGGCAGTTTCGGCCCCAACTTCAACACTTGGGCCAATGCCGGCAACTCGTCCGACACCACCGTCGTCCTGCGCGCCATCAACCAGGCAGGCTGCTTCAGCACCACTGCTGATGGTAAGTACGTCCTCGACAAGGACTTCTGCACCGAGGCCGAGACGACCACCGAGAACGGAAAGCAGGTCATCAAGTTCACCTTCAACCCGAAGGCCAACTTCAACGACGGCACCCCGATGGACGTCAACACCGTCAAGAACATGTTCAACGTCCTGTCGGGCAAGAACAAGGAATACGACCTCGTCCAGACCAAGCCGTGGGACGTCGTTGAGAAGGTCGAGGCCGGATCCGACTCCCGCCACGTCATCATCACGATGAAGGAGAAATACGCTGCCTGGCAGGACGTTATTGGCAGCTTCTTCCACCCGAAGGTCAACACCCCGGATATCTTCAACAAGGGATTCGTCAACAAGATTCATCCCGAGTGGTACGCCGGACCATTCACCGTCAGCAAGTTCGACGCGGCCAACAAGACCATCGTCGAGGTTCCCAACCCCAAGTGGTGGGGCAAGAAGCCGCACCTCGACCAGATCGTCATTCGGCAGATTGACTCTCAGGCATCCCTGTCAGCCTACAAGAATGGCGAGATCAGCATCGTCGGCGCTAGTACCCCGAGCCGTTACAAGCAGGCCGCCTCAGCCCCGAACAACGAGTTCCGTCGTGGTCAGGTGACCGGCGTCTACGGCTACCTCATCAACACCAAGGCTGATGGCCTGAGCGATGTGGCGGTTCGTAAGGCCGTCTATGAGTCCACCGACCGGGCCAAGCTGGCCGCTACACGGTTCCAGGGTCTCAACTGGAGCGAATCGGTTCCCGGTTCCTGGATGAGCCTGCCCATCCAGTCCCAGTACAAGGACAATGTCCCGGTCAAGTACGACGTCAAGGCCGCCGAGAAAACCATGACCGACGCTGGCTACAAGAAGGATGGCGATGGCAAATGGGCCAAGAACGGCAAGAAGGTGACCTTCTCACTGACGAACTTCGGTGATGATCCGCAGATCAATGCCATCGTGCAGCGCTACCAGAAGCAGCTCACCGACGCTGGCTTCGATGCCAAGATCGACCAGCGTGGTGAACAGGACTTCAACGTCGCCATGGAGAAGAAGGACTTCGGCATCATCGCCATGGGCTACTCCGTCGGCAATGTGCTGTCCGACCAGCCTACTCAGTACTTCAGCTCGAGTGCGGGCAACATGACCGGCTGCAGCCCGAAGGGATTCGACAAGAAAGCCGACGCCGTCACCCACATCGTTGATGACAAGAAGCGCAACGCCGCCGCCAACGCCGTGGAGGCTGAGTGGCAGAAGGCCTGCTATGCCATGATCCCGGTGTGGAACGGACCGTCCATCAGCGCTGTCAACAAGTACCTGGCCAACTACGGTCCGTCGATGTTCAAGTCGATCGACTGGACGATGGTCGGTTGGATGAAGGGTCACAAGGACGGCAAGTGATCGACAGCTTGCTGTGACCACATGACCTGCCATGTCGCACAGAGGTGGCAGGCTTGGCCCGTGAGACTCGACCACGCCCTCGTTGACGCTGGACTGGCGCGTTCGCGCACCCTGGCCACCCGATTGGTTCGGCAGGGAAAGGTCAGCGTCAACGGGGTCGTCGTCACCAAGCCCGCGACGAAGGTTGGTCCCGCGGACGACCTGGCGGCAGAAGAAGAGGTGTGGGTCTCGCGGGCCGCCCACAAACTCATCGGTGCCCTGGACATCCTCGACATCGAGGTTCCCGCCCAGGTGCTCGACGCCGGAGCATCGACCGGAGGATTCACTCAGGTCGTGCTCTCGAGGGGAGCCCAACTGGTCCACGCCGTTGACGTCGGCCATGACCAACTCTCCCCGGTCCTGCGCGAGGACCCACGAGTCGTCGTCCACGAGGGCCTCAACCTGCGCGACCTCACTCCCGACGACCTGTCCATCGACGGTCACGTCGAACCGGTGGACCTGGTGGTCGGGGACGTCTCCTTCATCTCCTTGACGATGATCCTGGAACCTCTGTCGACAGTCACGAGCCCCAACGGTCTCATGCTGTTACTGGTCAAGCCGCAATTCGAGGTCGGGCGCAAGGCCCTCGGCGCTCACGGAGTCGTCACCGACCCGAAGCTGCGCGCTCAAGCTGTCGCGACCGTCATCGCCAAGGCCGAGACGCTGGGGTGGGTGCTGCGCGGCGAATGTGACAGCCCCTTACCTGGACAGGACGGAAATGTTGAGCACTTCGTCCTGTTGGAACGCTCCAGTCTCTGACAGCGGACCAGACAGGTCACACTGGCCCGCTACTGTGGTGATGTGAACGACACGAGCCCTTCCAGATACGTTGTCGTCGTCACCCATGCCACCCGTGACGATGCCTTTGACGCGGCTGCCGAGTTCATCACGGAGATGGCTGGCAGAAACATTGGCTGCGCCGTTCCCGACGATCAGGTCGAGCCGATGACGGAAAAACTCCCTGGAATCGCGGTTCAGGGTTTCGCAGAGTTCACCCATGAGGCTGAAGTCGCCGTCGTCTTCGGTGGTGACGGCACGATCCTGCGCGCCGCAGAGTGGTCCCTGCCTCGTCAGGTCCCCATGATCGGGGTCAACCTGGGCCATATCGGATTCTTGGCCGAATTGGAACGCTCCGACATGGCCGATCTGGTCACGAAGGTCTGTTCGCGCGACTACACGGTGGAGGATCGTCTGGGTCTCAACATCACCGTCACCGAGCATTCCGGTCAGCGTCGCTGGACCTCCTTCGCCGTCAATGAGGTGTCCCTGGAGAAGGCTGCCCGCCGCCGCATGCTCGACGTGCTGGCATCCGTGGACGAACTTCCCGTGCAGCGCTGGAATTGTGATGGGATCCTCGTCTCCACGCCGACCGGGTCGACCGCCTACGCCTTCTCTGCCGGCGGCCCGGTCATGTGGCCCGATCTCGATGCCATGCTCATGGTGCCGCTCAGCGCCCATGCCCTCTTTGCTCGCCCTCTCGTGATGAGCCCAGCCGCTCGTGTTGACCTCGACATCCAGCCCGACGGGTCGGAATCGGCGGTGCTGTGGTGCGACGGACGCCGCTCCTGCACGGTGCGACCGGGGGAGAGGATCACCGTCGTGCGTCACCCCGACCGTCTGCGCATCGCCCGCCTGGCCGCCCAACCCTTCACCTCCCGTCTGGTCAAGAAGTTCGAGCTTCCGGTCAGCGGGTGGCGTCAAGGTCGCGGACTCGACCATCCAGGGGAGAACTCGTGATTCGCAGCGTCCGGATTTGCGGGCTGGGTGTCATTGACGAGACGGTCCTTGAGCCCTCTCCCGCGTTGACAGCGGTCACCGGCGAGACGGGTGCCGGCAAGACGATGGTGGTCACCGGTATCGGACTGCTGCTGGGGGACAAGGCCGACACCGGGCTGGTCCGTCATGGATGTGATCGCGCCGTCATCGAGGCGGTTCTCGACGCGTGCGACGGTGAACTCATCAATGACCTGGGCGGAACCGTCGAGGACGGTGAGGTCATTTGCGCCCGACACATCACGACGCGTCGCTCCCGAGCCTTGGTGGGAGGAGCCCAGGTCACCGCAAGCCAGTTGGCCCAGCTCGTCGGGGACCAGGTGACGATCCACGGTCAGTCTGAGCAGGTTCGCCTCGTGAACGCAACGCGTCAGCTCGACGTCATCGACCGTGCCGCTGGAAAGGAATTCGCGACACAACTCGAGCGGCACGCCCAGTTGTGGGCGCAATTTCGCACCGCTTCTCAGCGACTCCACCGACTCAATGAGGACCGCGCCGGGGCCGAGATGGAACGCGAGGTACTGTCGCGACGAGTGGGGGAGGTCGATGCCGTCGATCCGCAACCCCACGAGGACGACGATCTCATCGCCGAGATGGCGGGCCTACAAGCAGCTCAGTCGATTCGAGAATCGCTGCGCCGGGCCGACGTCCTCCTCAACGGGGTGGAGACGTCCACCGGGCCCCAACCGGGAGCGCTGGCCTTGCTGGAACAGGCCGTTCATGAGCTCGATGGCACCGGGGACGTCGACCCCACAGCTGCCGAACTGGCCGAGCGGGCACGCCAGATGTCCTACGACCTGACCGACCTGGCTGCCAGCCTCGCCGGCCACGCCGCGCGAGCAGAGTCTGATCCGCAGCGCCTCGAACAGCTGGGTGGACGGTTGGCGGCGATTCAGCGCCTGTTGAGGGCCCGGACGACAACCCTTGACGATCTGCTGGAGGCCACCGCCGAAGATCGACAGCGTCTTGCCGAGCTGGATCCCGCTACCAATGACCTTGACGCCCTGGGGCGTGAGGTGGAGCAATTACGCTCCGAACTGCGGGAATCTGCCGACCGTATCAGCGCTGTACGCCGCCGCACTGCTGTCCGGTTGGCTGCCGAGGTCAAGCCCGAGTTGGCGGCCCTGGCCATGCCGCACGCCCGGCTGGAGTTTCGGGTGGAACCGGCACCGATGGGTCCGCGAGGGGCCGATGCCGTGACCATCATGCTGGCGGCCAACCCCGGCGCGGATCCGGCACCGCTGTCGAAGGCTGCCTCAGGAGGTGAGTTGTCGCGAGTCAGGCTGGCTCTCGAGGTCGTTGCGGCGCAGACTCAGACCCCACAGACCTTCGTCTTCGACGAGATCGACGCGGGTGTCGGGGGTGCTGTCGGTATCGAGATCGGGCGTCGCCTGCGCCAACTGGCCCGACGTCACCAAGTCATCGTCGTCACCCACCTGGCTCAGGTTGCCGCTTTTGCCGACACCCATGTCGTCATCACGAAGGCCTCCGACGGGGCCGTCACCAGCTCTGGTCTGCGCGAGGTCAGCGGGTCCGAGCGTGAGAGTGAGTTGTCTCGGATGATGAGTGGCATGGTCGACTCGGAATCTGGGCTGGAGCACGCTCGTGACCTGCTGCACGAGGTCGCTGGGCAGGGCTGAGGGGCGTCGCTGAGGGTTCGCACCGTGGGCCACTGTGGCCCAGAAGCGGGATCATCCGTTAGGCTGGAGGTCCGTGGGCACCGGCAATCACTCCAGCAAGCACGTATTCGTCACCGGAGGAGTCGTCTCCTCCTTGGGAAAGGGGCTCACGGCCTCTTCCCTCGGGTCTTTGCTCAAGGCTCGTGGCCTCAAGGTCACGATGCAGAAGCTTGACCCCTACCTCAATGTCGATCCGGGGACGATGAACCCGTTCCAGCATGGTGAGGTCTTCGTCACCGAGGATGGTGCCGAAACCGATCTGGACATCGGCCACTACGAGCGATTCCTCAACGAGAACCTGTCCGGACAGGCCAATGTCACCACCGGCAAGGTCTACTCGGCTGTCATCGCCAAGGAACGTCGAGGCGATTACCTGGGCGACACCGTTCAGGTCATTCCTCACATCACCAACGAGATCAAGGAACGCATGTTGGCGATGGAGGAGGGCCATCCTGATGTCGTCATCCATGAGATCGGCGGCACTGTCGGTGACATCGAGTCGTTGCCCTTCCTCGAGGCGGCCCGTCAGGTTCGTCACGAGATCGGCAGGGAGAACGTCTTCTTCCTGCACGTTTCCCTGGTTCCCTACATCAAACCGTCCGGTGAGATGAAGACCAAGCCCACCCAGCACTCCGTGGCGGCCCTGCGCGAGGTCGGTATCCAGCCTGACGCCATCGTGTGCCGTTCCGAGCGCCCGCTGGGCAAGGGGATCAAGTCCAAGATCGCGCTCATGTGTGACGTCGAGGGCCCGGCCGTCGTCTCGTGTCCGGATGCGTCGTCGATCTACCTCATTCCCAAGGTCTTGCACCACGAGGGCCTGGACGCCTATGTCGTGCAGAAGCTCAGCCTGTTCTTCCGCGATGTCGACTGGACGACCTGGGACGATCTCCTGGAGCGAGTCCGCAAGCCGCGTGGCGAGGTGACGGTGGCTCTGGTCGGCAAGTACATCGATCTGCCGGACGCCTACCTGTCGGTGACAGAGGCCTTGCGTGCTGGCGGATTCGCCAACAAGGCCAAGGTCAATGTCGTGTGGGTGGCCTCGGACTCCTGTGTGACCCCCGAGGGTGCTGCCCAGCAGCTCAAGGATACTGACGCCATTTGTGTCCCCGGCGGGTTCGGTATCCGTGGTGTCGAGGGCAAGATCGGTGCCATTCGTTATGCCCGCGAGCACCAAGTGCCCTTCCTGGGCCTGTGCTTGGGCATGCAGTGCGCGGTCATCGAGGTCGCTCGTGACCTGGCTGGCATCGAGGGCGCTGCCTCCAGCGAGTTCGACCCGCAGACCGCCGACCCGGTCATCGCGACGATGGCCGAGCAGGTCGACGCCGTGTCCGGCAAGGGAGATCTGGGTGGCACCATGCGCCTGGGGGCCTACCCTGCCAAGCTTGCCAAGGATTCCCTGGTGGCCGAGCTCTACGGCACGACGACGGTCTCTGAGCGTCACCGACACCGCTACGAGGTCAACAACGCCTACCGAGATCGCCTTGAGGCCGCAGGTCTGCGGATCAGCGGAACCTCTCCTGACGGAGGTCTGGCCGAGTTCGTCGAGCTCGATCGCCAGGTGCACCCGTACTTCGTGGCCACCCAGGCCCATCCGGAACTCAAGTCCCGCCCGACTCACGCCCACCCGCTGTTCCGCGGACTCATTGCCGCCGCCCTCGACCACGCCAAGGGCAGCGCCACCGACACTCCCGGGGAGGCTGCCACCAAGGAGGCAGGCAAGTGAGCCAGGAACGCTGGGACCACGACGAGTGCTGGCAGGTCGTTGACCACCAGGTGAAGGCCACCGGTCGGGTGTGCGACTTCGTCGAAGACGCGCTCGTCACCCCGTCAGGCGAGCACATCCATCGTCAGTACGTGAGCCATCCAGGCGCGGTGGGCATCATCGCCCTCGATGACCAGGATCGCGTCGCGGTGGTGAGGCAGTACCGCCATCCGGTGCGCATGGTCCTCGTCGAGCCGCCTGCCGGCCTGCTCGACGTCGATGGGGAGGACTATCTGGCAGCGGCTCAACGTGAGCTGGCCGAGGAGGCCATGCTGGCTGCCGACGACTGGCGGGTTCTCGTCGACATCGTCACCACCCCGGGCGGATGCCAGGAATCCTTGCGGATCTACCTGGCTCGGGGGCTTCACGAGGCGCCGCGTCCCGAAGGCTTCGTGCTGGAGGGTGAGGAAGTGTCGATGAAGGCGGGCTGGGAGCCGCTGGACGACCTTGTCGAGGCGATTTATGCCGGACAGTGCCAGTCGCCGACCTTGGTAACCGGGGTCATGGCCCTCGAGCTGGCTCGTCGCAGTGGCCGCATCGACCGGCTGCGTCCTGCCACCTCGCCGTGGCCGATTCGTGAGCGCCCCGGTGGTATTGACGGAGTTCTTGGCGAGTGATGTCGAGCGTCGGTGAGCAGGCCGAGGATTACCTGCGTCACCTCGTCGTGGAGCGGGGACTGTCTGACAACACGGTGCAGGCTTACCGACGCGACCTTGCGCGCTATGAAGACTTCCTCGATTCGCGCACGATCCGATCCCTGTCGGAGGTCACCCGTGTCGACGTCGAGGAGTTCCGACGCCACCTCGACGACCTGGGGCTGGCCTCGGCGTCGGTGACCCGGTCGATGGTTGCGGTGCGTAATTTGCATCGCTTCGCGGTCGGTGCGGGGCAGACACCGACGGATGTGACGGCTGGTATGTCCCCTGGAACTGGCGCGCGCAGACTACCCAAGGCCCTGTCGGTCGACCAGGTCGAAGCTCTGCTGGCGGCACCGGATACCCAGACGGTGGAGGGTCTGCGTGACGCTGCGCTATTGGAATTGCTCTACGGCACGGGTGCGCGTGTCTCGGAGATCTGTGCCCTCGACGTCGACGACATCCGCCCTGTCCTCGACGATCCTGAGCTGGGGCTGAGGCTCATCGGCAAGGGGAACAAGGAACGCATCGTTCCGTTGGGCAGCTACGCGGCGAAGGCGGTGAACGCCTGGCTGGTGAGAGGGCGTCCGTCCTGGGCGGGGGCCGGGGATGGGGACCACGCCCTACTGCTCAACTCTCGCGGACGCAGGCTGTCGAGGCAGTTGGCATGGGCTGCGATTCGTCGCGCGGGCCAGGTTGCGGGTCTGGACGTGGAACACCTCTCGCCGCACAGTTTGCGTCACTCCTACGCCACTCACTTGCTCGACGGTGGGGCCGATGTGCGAGTGGTGCAGGAACTGTTGGGTCACTCCTCGGTGACGACGACCCAGATCTACACCTTGGTGACAGCCGACCACCTGCGCGATGTGTACCGGTCCTCCCACCCCCGGGCTGTCTGACCTCAGCCTCAAGGAAGGGATGAGGTTGTCGGAGTCGACCACTATCGTTGATGCGAGCACGACTTGACGCCGTGATGTCGAGAGGAAGGTCACCACGTGTCCGAGACAGACACCGAACCGCTGTTCCGCGTCCCTGGGCCGGGCCGGCAGGCCAAGGATGCTGCCGAGAACTCCGTCGGTCCGACCGGACGCCCGCTTCCCGATCTTCCTGAGCCGACGCCGGTTCCCGACGGGCCTAAGAATGCCACCGTCATCGCGATGTGTAACCAGAAGGGTGGAGTTGGCAAGACGACGACGACCATCAACCTGGGCGCTGGTCTGGCCGAATACGGCCGCAAGGTTCTCCTCGTCGACTTTGATCCGCAGGGATCCCTGTCAGTGGGGCTGGGCGTCAACCCGCACACCCTGGACAAGTCGATCTACACCCTCCTGATGTCTCGTCGTGATGACATCCATGACGTCATTCAGCCCACCGAGACCGAGGGCATGGACCTGTTGCCGGCCAATATTGACCTGTCGGCTGCAGAGGTGCAGCTCGTCAGCGAGGTGGCCCGCGAGCAGACCCTCAAGCGAGTCATTGATCGTGTCCGTGGCGAGTACGACATGATTCTCATCGACTGCGCGCCGTCCCTCGGGCTGCTGACCATCAATGCCCTGACCGCCTCTGACTATGTCATCATGCCGCTGGAATGCGAGTTCTTCGCCCTGCGCGGTATCGCCCTGCTCACCGACACCATTGAGAAGGTGCAGGATCGCCTCAACCCGGATCTGGAGATTCTCGGCATCCTCGGCACGATGTTCGACCCGCGTACCCTGCATGCCCGCGAGGTCATGGAGCGCGTGGTTCAAGCCTTCGGGGACGTCGTCTTCCACACCGTCATCAAGCGCACCATCAAGTTCCCCGAGACAACCGTGGCCGGGGAGCCCATCACCAGCTATGCCTCGTCGTCTGCGGGTGCTCAGGCCTACCGGGACCTGGCCAAGGAGGTGTTGGCTCGATGCCGCGCCGCGTGAGCCTGCCGGGAGCCAACGAGCTCTTCCGTCCCACCGCTGGCACCCCTGACCCGGCTCAGGAGAAAGCCGCCACGACGACGAAGGCGAAAACCGCCAAGGGGTCCCAGGCGAGCACGTCAGCAGGCCAGCGGGCCGGTAGCGGGCGGGTGCGTCATGATGAGAAGATCACCGTCTATGTCTCCACCGAGGAGCTCATGGCTCTGGAGACCGCCAGGCTGACCCTGCGATCCCAGGGAATCAACGCCGATCGTGGCCGCATCGTGCGTGCATCGGTCGCCATGGCCCTGGCTGATCTGGAGGAGAACGGCCAGGATTGTCGACTGGCCCGTCTCCTCACCACCGACTGACTACGCGAGGAAGAATATGAGTGACGAGCAAGGTGTGCGGCTCCAGAAGGTGCTGGCTCAGGCTGGGTTGGCATCCCGCCGTGCTGCAGAGGAAATGATTGCGGCCGGACGAGTCGAGGTCAACGGTGAACTCATCGTTGAGCAGGGACGACGCGTCGATCCCGAGCGTGACGAGATTCGCGTCGACGGGTCCCGCATCCCCACCGCCCGACGCCACGTCTACTACGTGCTCAACAAACCGCAGGGTGTCGTGTCCACGATGGACGACCCGGAAGGACGCCCCTGCCTGTCCGACCTCGAGGGGGTGCCGCACGGTGTGCGTCTGTTCCACGTCGGGCGTCTCGACACCGAAACCTCCGGTCTCATCCTGCTGACCAACGATGGTGAATTCGCCAACCGTATGACCCATCCGTCGTACAAGGTCCTCAAGACCTACCTGGCTGACGTCGAAGGTCGGGTCGACGACAAGGTCATTCGTCGTCTTGCCAAGGGCGTCACCCTCGAGGACGGCCCAGTCAAGCCCGACGCGGTGCGGCTGGTGCAGGCTAGCGACGAGCACTCCCTGGTTGAGGTGAGTCTTCACGAGGGCCGAAACCGCATTGTGCGTCGCATGATGGACTCTGTGGCCCACCCCGTGCGCCGGCTGTCACGCACGGCGATTGGCCCGGTCCGGTTACGGCGTTTGGGGCGCGGCGACATGCGCGAACTCACCCGCGAGGAATTGGGGCAGCTTCTCGACCTCGTTGAATTGTGAGAACGCGGCGAGGGCAGAAATTGTCCTGGGGAGTATCTCAGGTAACCTCGGGCAGGTGAGTTCGAACAAGAATCGGTCGGTCAGAGCCGCGACACTCGCCGCTGTACTGTGCGTGTCGTCCCTGGCTCTTGCCTCCTGCAACAAGTCACCTTCCGACGCCACACCGTCGGCGAGCGCCTCGGCAAGCGTTCCGGCCTCCGCCTCGGCGAGCGCGACGCCCTCGGCCACCCAGACCAAGAAGCCGACCATGGTCACGAACCTTGACCAGATCAAGGTTTCCGGCGCGGATGGCAAGGCGCCCACGATTGAGGGAGCCTGGCCGTTGGCCATCGCCAAGACCCAGTCCAAGGTGCTCAAGCAGGGTAGTGGCGAGACGGTGGGCAAGGACGCCACCGTCAAGGTGAACTACCACGGCGTCAACGGCCGTACCGGCAAGGTGTTCGACTCCTCCTTCCAGCGAGGATCCACCGCGGACTTCCCGCTGTCCCAGGTCGTTCCTGGATTCGCGAAGGGTCTTGTCGGCAAGCATGCGGGAGATCGCGTCCTCATCATGATGCCGGGGTCTGACGCCTACGACCCCCAGGGCGGCCGCCCGGAGGCTGGCATCATGAAGGGTGATTCCCTCGTCTTCGTCGTCGACGTCGTCGGTGTGCCGCTCACCAAGGCCAAGGGTGCTGCCGTGACTCCGGCGTCCGGCCTGCCCACCGTCAAGGAGGTTCAGGGAGCCCCCGTCGTGACGATCGGCAACGCCAAGAAGCCGTCCGGGCTTGTCGTCCAGCCCCTCATCAAGGGCGACGGACACAAGATCACGGCCAAGGATGCGATTGATGTCAAGTACCGCACCTATGCCTGGTCCACCAAGGAGCTCATCGAGGACGGGTTCTCCGGGCCAGCCCTCAGCGGCTCCATGAACTCGGTCATTCCCGGATGGAAGAAGGGCCTGGAGGGTCAGACGGTCGGGTCACGCGTCATGCTGATCGTCCCGCCGGCCGATGCCTACCCGAATGGCACCACCAACCCGCCGGTGAAGAAGGGCGAGACCCTCGTGTATGTCATCGACATTCTCTCGGCCCAGAAGGAGTCCTGAGACACCGATTCGGCCGGTCCTGCCATGACGACAGGACCGGCAGAAACTGTTGTTACAACGACAGCACGGCGTCACTCCACCATCCCAGCGGACCATCCAGGCGTGCGGGGTCCAGCGGTCTGGTCAGGGTCGGGGGACACGGCGGGGTCAACCCGGCAGCCCCGATGAGGTCATGCGGGTCGCTGACCTCCGGAAGCCCCAATGACCGACACAGCCACGCCATGATGCGATTGCGTTCGATCCCGGCAGCCATGAGATCGGTCAACCCGGCAGCCCCCGCTGATTTGGACAGACGCTGACCGCCGGGGGCGCTGACCAGACCGGTGTGCGCATAGGTCGGGGCGTCGAACCCCAACAATGCGGCCACATAAGACTGACGCGGCGCCGAGGACCACAGATCCCTGGCCCGAACTACCTGATCGACTCCCTGCAGCCCGTCATCGACGACGACCGCGAGGTTGTATGCCGGGGTGCCGTCGTTACGGATCAGGACGAGATCGTCGACTCGTCCCCGGCACTGTCCCCGAGCCATGTCGGTGACGTGGTAGCAATCGACGTGACTGGCCAACCGGATGGCCGGCGAGCGCGTCGTCGCCCGTTGCGCGCGCTGTGAGGTGGTCAGGGTTCGACAGGTGCCCGGATATGGACGCCAGTCGGCCTCGTTGGGGGCGCTCACGGCTGACGCGATCTCCTTGCGAGTACAAAAACAGGGATAGGTGTCCAACCCGGCGATGGCGTCGGCGTAAAGGTCCAGACGCTGCGACTGGCGCACGACTGGCCCGTCCCAGTCGATGCCAAGAGTCTCCAAGTCACGTAGCTGGGTCGAGGCGATGTTTCCGGCGGCCGCTACCCGCGCCTGATCCAGGTCCTCAATGCGCACCACGAATCGTCGTCGCGAGGATCGGGCCAACAGCCAGGCCGCCAAGGCGGTGCGGAGATTTCCCAGATGGAGGGCCGACGTGGGGGACGGGGCGAATCGTCCTGCTGCCGCGGGTGGCTGGGCCAAGGGATGAGTCGCGGCAAAATCGGTCACGAGCGGCAGTGTAGGCAAAAATTGTCGTGACGCGATGGGCATGCACGCCCACATGGGTAGGCTGTGAGGCTGGAAGGAGGGTGCCGATGGCTGCGCAGCGTTCGGAGAGGTTGGTCAACCTTGTCATCGCTCTGCTGGTCACTGACCGTCCGCTCACTCGTGCCCAGCTGCGCGACATGATCGAGGATTATCGCAAGGTCTCCGAGGTCGCATTCCAACGCTCCTTCGAGCGGGACAAGGAGGAACTGCGTCGCATCGGCATCACTGTGGAGTCGGTGACCCTCGACACCTTCTTCGGCGACGAGGTCGGTTACCGCATCCCTCGCGCAGACGTCGAGCTTCCTCCCGTGCAGTTCACCCAGGCTGAGGCTGACGCGCTGGCCACCGCCGCCAGAGTGTGGCGGGAGTCCGTTCTCGATGAATCCTCCACCTCCGCCCTGGTGAAGTTGCGGGCTGCTGGTGTCGAGCCCGATACCGAGGCCGGTATTGCCACGCAGGTCGTCACAGGTGCTGACGCGCCATCCTTCTCCGATCTGTGGCGGGCCACCATCGACCGCTCCCAGGTACGGTTCGGCTACCGAGGGGGTAAGCAGCGCACCGTCGACCCGTGGCGGATGGCTCTGCGTCGGGGGCGTTGGTACCTCGTCGGACGCGACGTCGACCTTGACGAGCCGCGCCTGTTCCGACTCTCGAGGATCAGTTCTGCTGTGACAACCGTAGGGGAGCCCGGCACCGTCACCAGCCCCGAACCTGAGGTCATTGCATCCCACCTCAATCGCCTGGAACCCCCCGAGCCCGAAGAGGTCGACGTCACCATGGCCGTCGCACCGGGTGTGCGTCTGGGGGTCATGACGACTCGCACCGGGTGGGACGGGCCTGTCCCCGAGGGGTACGAGGTCGTCACCGGAGGGTTCGGCGGATATGACGAGGCCGCCACCACGGTGTTGCGCGCCGGGGGACGCATCGTCCTGCTGGGCCCCGAGAAGGCTCGCGAGGTGCTCGCAGAGCGCATTCAGGCCGTTGTGCGGTTGGAGGAGGACGCCTCATGACTGCGCGCACTGATACAGCCCGACTGCTCGCGCTCATCCCGTACTTGCGTTCCCATCCTGGAGTCGCCGTCACCGAGGTTGCTCGGGTCTTCGGAGTGACCACTGACCGGGTGATCGCTGATCTCAAGATCTTGTGGATGGTCGGCTTGCCCGGCGGCATGCCGGACGACCTCATCGACATCGACATGGACGCCGTCGACTCCGACGGCACCATCACGATCACCAATGCCGACGCCTTGCCGCGTCCCATGCGTCTGACCCCCGACGAGGCGTGGTCCCTGCTGGCTGCCCTGCAGGTCATCTCCGATCTGGCTGACGACACCGTTCGTCCTGCCGTGACGTCGGCAGTTGAGAAGCTGCGCCAGGTGTGTCCGCCGTTTGGTGCAGACCCGGTGGAGGCCAGCGTGGAGGCCGATTACGACCCGCGTTCGGAGTGGTTCACCGGGGCTTGCGCCAACAAGTGGCGCATCGAGATCGTCCACAAGCGAGGCGACGACCCGACCCCCCACACTCAGGTCGTCGACCCTGTCCGGGTGGAGGTTCGTGACGGTCATCGCTACCTCGTCGGGTGGTCGATGGCTCGCAAGCAGTGGCGAACCTGGCGTCTGGACCGCATCGTGACCGGGAAGAGGGTGGGCCACGCCACCAATCATGGCCGTCCGCCTGAGACCCTTGAGTGGTTTTCCGATGTCGTCGACGAAGTGACCCTGACCTTGGCCCCCCGGGCCGGGTGGGTCGCCGAATACCACCCGGTGCGTCACGTCGAGAAGGACGGGGAGGTGTGGAAGGTGACGTTTGCCGTCGCCTCACCGACCTGGCTTGCCGAACTCATGGTGGGTCTGGGCCCTGATCTCCTCGCCGTTGATCCGCCGCGCGCGGCTGGTCCGGCGATTCAGTTGGCGCGCGCCGCAGCCGCAGCCAATGGCATTGAACTGCCACCGGAACAGGTCGGGGGCGAGTCCTGATGTGGTGGATATGGGCTCTTGTCCTCGCATTCGTCCTGCTTGTCGTGGAGGTCGTGGTCGGCACGATCTGGTTGTGGCGCAAAGCCGCCGCACTGCTGAGCGAGGTGGAACACGTCACCGGCCGGCTCGACGAGTTGGCCGGGATCCTGGACGATCTCGACACCACTCCAGGGCAGGAGTAAATGAGGTCACACCGACGTTGCGTGGTAGCCTGAACGCCGATCGTCGAGTTGGCGTGCCGCCTGTGTCGTACGGGAACGGGCGCTGGCCAAGTATGGAAGGACAGCCGCAATGGCTCCTCTGCTCATCGCGAACGAGATGACCATCATCATCATCGTCTTCCTCGCTCTCATTCTCTTCGGTGGTTCCCGCATCGCCGGCGTTGGCAAGGGTGCTGGTCGAGCCATCCGTGAGTTCAAGGAAGAGACCGCCGGTCTTGACAAGGTCAAGGACAAGCAGGCTGAGAAGGACATCAAGGCCGTCGAGGCTGACGTCGTCAAGGACCAGAACACCACGACTGAGTGAGTCAACTCATGGCCACGGATACTCCGGTCGAGCAGGCCGAGGCGCCACAGACCGACGGTGAGGATCACCGTCGGTTCGCTCGGTTCCGTCCTCCCCAGGCCGGGGAGGGCGGCACGATGTCGCTCCTGGATCACGTCCGGGAGATCCGTTACCGGATCATCGTGTCGTTCATCGCGGTGGTCATCACAAGCTCCGTGGCCTTCGTGTTCTACCGGCCGCTCGTCGAGATCATCATGTATCCCTACCAGCAGGCCAGCAACGCGATCAAGGACAAGAACCCGACCGCGTCCCTCCAGGTTGTCAATACCGGTGTCGTCGCCCCGTTCGTGTTGAACATGAGGGTGGCCGTCGTGGCCGGACTCATCGCGGCATGTCCGATCTGGCTGTACGAGATCTGGGCCTTCATCGTGCCTGGCCTGCTCGTCAACGAGAAGAAGTGGGCGCTGAGATTCCTGGGATCGGCCATTCCCCTGTTCCTCATTGGTTCGGCGCTGGGATATTGGGTGCTTCCCAAGGGCATCACCCTGATGCTGAACTTCACTCCTCACGGCATGGGCATCACCAACCTGCTCGACATGAATGCCTTCCTGGCCCTGGAAATCCGTGTCATCCTGCTGTTCGGTGTGAGCTTCCTGCTTCCAGTGGTCCTGGTGTTGCTCAACTTGGTCCAGGTGCTGTCGTCAGCACAGTTGAAGGCGGCTCGCAAGTGGTCCATCTTCGGGTTCTTCTGCCTGGGTGCCTTCGTCAATCCCTCTGGTGACCCCATCTCCATGTGTGCGTTGGCCGTCCCGCTGAGCATCATGTACGTCATTGCCGAGTGGATTTGCCGCAGCAATGAGCGCAAACGCAAAACTGACGGCCTGGGCATCGACAAGTCTGAATTCGACATCCAGATCGACTGACTCGTGCCAAACCGTGTGACGCGGCAGGAGTGCGCCGCATGACGACCCGACTCCTGGTCAATCCCGCAGCTGGAGGCGGTCGTGCCCATCGCCTTGAACCCTGGGTGACGGCACGGTTGCGCAGTGCCTTCGGTGACGTCGATGTCGTGCGCACCACCAGTTTTCAACATGCTGAGCAGGCATTGGCCGAGCTCGCCGCCTGCGACGGTGAGGGGGATCGCGTCGTCGTCATGGGAGGTGACGGCATGGTCCACCTGGGGCTCAACCATCTCGCCGGGACGAGGATCCGGTTGGGCATCGTGCCGTCAGGAACCGGAAATGACTTCGCCTCATCTGTCGGCCTTCCATCCAGGGTCGACGAGGCCATCAAACGCATCGTGGCGGATCAGGTCACTCCCATCGACCTCGCCGAGGTCACGGGCAACGTGTACGGCGGGCATTGCTGGGTGGGATGTGTCGTCTCCACTGGATATGACGCGATCGTCAATCGACGCACCAATCACATGACGACGAAGTTCGGCCCGCTCAGTTACGGCTGGGTTGCGCTCTCCGCCCTGGCCGACTTCTCGCCCAAGCACTACCGGATCAGTGTCGACGGGCAGTATCGCGAGCTTGACGCCATGCTCATCGCCATTGGCAACGGTGGTCATTTCGGTGGCGGCATGAGGGTCTGCCCGACGGCAAGCGTCGTCGACGGGTTGCTCGACATCACCATCATCCATGCCGTTTCGCGCCGCACCCTGCTGGGCTACCTGCCCCTGCTGTATGCCGGCAAGCTCTCCCGCATGGACTTCGTGGAAACCCTGCGTGCCCAGCGCGTTGACGTCGATGGGGACGACATGTTTGCGATGGCCGACGGAGAGGAGATTGGTGACGTTCCATTGACCGTCGTCGCCCGTCCCGGCGCTGTCAACCTCGTCGGTCTGGCGTGACAGTCGTCCCCGGCGGCTAGGTTGGAGTCATGAGCGAGACTCTTGACCGGTTCATCGCGGGGCTGTCCTTCAAACCTGACGACTACCAGGTGACGGCCTGTCAGGATCTCGACGACGGTGCCGGGGTCCTCGTGGCGGCCCCGACAGGCGCTGGTAAGACGGTGGGCGGGGAGTACGCGACGCATTTGGCCCTGGCATCGGGGCTCAAGTGCTTCTACACCACCCCCATCAAGGCTCTGTCCAACCAGAAATTCCATGACCTGGTGGCCCGTCACGGCGCGGATCAGGTGGGTCTGCTCACCGGCGACATCACCATCAACTCCCAAGCCCCTGTCGTCGTCATGACGACGGAGGTGTTGCGGAACATGATCTACCGCAATTCCAGCACTCTGGACACCCTGGGCTGGGTCGTCCTCGACGAGGTGCACTATCTGGCCGACCGTTTCCGTGGCCCGGTCTGGGAGGAGGTCATCCTCGGCCTGGATCCGCAGGTCAAGATCGTCGGGCTCTCGGCGACCGTCTCCAACGCCGAGGAGTTCGGGGAGTGGCTGGACGAGGTGCGCGGTGATGTTCGAGTCGTCGTCTCCGAGCGTCGTCCCGTCCCGTTGACCCAGCACGTGGCCGTTGGGCGAGGTCTCCATGATCTCTTCGATCCCGACCGTCCCACCGAGGTCAATCCGGAGCTGGTCTCCATCGCCAAGCAGGAGTCCAGGTTCCAGCGTGACGATGCCCGTCGCCCCCGAGGGCGCTCTGGCAAGGGGAAACGCAGTGTTTCCTACGGCAGTGGCCAGTTTGGTGGGGCTTCCGCCCAGCGCCGAGGACGAGGGGGCCGTGACAGGCCGCGCGGTCCGCGTAACCAGCCCAGCCGCATTCAGGTCGTGCGCTCCCTCCAGAAGGCCAACCTGCTGCCCGCCATCATCTTCGTGTTCTCCCGGGCCGGATGCGACGGCGCCGTCAGCCAATTGCTCAACACCGATGTGGTGCTCACGAGTCAAGAGGAAGCCCGCCAACTGCGCCGCATCGCGCAACGCCACGGTGAGGGGTTGACCGACGAGGAGCGTCGTGCGGTGGGCTGGAACCACTTCCTGGCTGCTTTCGAGCGCGGTATCGCTGCCCACCATGCGGGGTTGCTGCCGGTGCTCAAGGCGATCGTCGAGGAAGGGTTTGTCGCCGGGTTGCTCAAGGTCGTTGTGGCCACCGAGACCCTGGCCCTGGGCATCAACATGCCTGCTCGCACGGTCGTGTTGGAAAAGCTCGTCAAGTACAACGGACAGACCCACGCCGACATCACACCCGGCGAGTACACCCAGCTCACAGGTCGTGCCGGACGCCGAGGCATCGACACCCAAGGACATGCGGTCGTGTGCTGGCAGGCTGGCATGGATCCTCGTGCGGTGGCAGGCCTGGCCTCCCGACGGACCTATCCGCTCAATTCGGCCTTCGTGCCGACCTACAACATGGCTGTCAATCTCGTCGGGTCGATGGGACGCGAGAAGGCCCGTGACCTTCTGGAACACTCCTTTGCCCAATTCCAGACCGATCGCAGGCTGGGCGGGTCGGCGGTACGTAGCCGTCACACCCAGTCCGAGATCGACGCCTATCTCAAGGCGGCCCACTGCGAGCATGGCGACTTCGCGGAATACGCCCGTATGCGCGAGGAGATCAGCGAGCTGGAACATGAGCAGGCTCGCCTGCGCAAGGGGGAGCGGCCCAGCCAGGTCGCCGATTCCCTGTCCCGCCTCGATCCTGGTGACGTCATCGCCGTGCCGTCTGGCCCACACGCCGGGTGGGTTGTCGTCATCGATCCCGGTACGCACGGAAAACGGGGTCAGTATCCGCACCCCCTGGTCATGACCCCGGATCGCACCGTGATTCGCCTTGGTTCTGGCGACATCGATGCTCCCGTTAAGCGGGTTGCCGGGGTCAAGGTCCCGCGTCATTTCTCCCCCGGAAATCGCAGCGATCGACGATCCTTGGGCAAGGCCTTTGATCGCGTCCTTGACGGTCTGGGGCAGCCAGTCATTCCACCGAAACGCCCCGAGGTCAACGCGGACCTGGCTGATCGCATCCGCGAGCTGAGAGCTCAGATGAGGCAACACCC
Organism: Cutibacterium equinum; assembly: GCF_028021195.1. Taxonomy (NCBI): domain Bacteria; kingdom Bacillati; phylum Actinomycetota; class Actinomycetes; order Propionibacteriales; family Propionibacteriaceae; genus Cutibacterium; species Cutibacterium equinum. The sequence continues at coordinate 1,356,056 of NZ_CP115668.1, read as the reverse complement.
CTGTCATTCCTGCCCGGATCGGGAATCCCACGCTCGTTTTGCCGAGCGTGCCATGAGGCTGACGCGGCGCAGTGAACGAGAGCTGGCCAAAGCCCGCGCCAAAGCCACGTCCATCGCGACCCAGTTCGAGCGGATCGTGCTCGTCCTGGAGGCGCTGGGATATCTCGGGGAGGGGGGAGACGACGTCACGGATGCCGGTCGGATGCTGTCTGGGATTTACTCCGAGCTCGACCTGGTGACCGTCGAGGCCATTCGACGTGGCGTCTTTGACGACCTGGACTACCCCCAGTTGGCTGCGGTGTTGTCGACCATCGTCCACGAATCTCGTCCTGGTGATCGCGGCCGCGTGCACCGTATGCCTGACCACGCCAGCGAGTCGGCGGAATCTCAGCTTCGAGCGGTGCGAGCCGAGATCGGTCTGCTGGAGCGCGATCACCGTATCGAGCGTCCCCGCGATCTGGACATCGGATTTGCCGAAACGGCCTATGCCTGGGCTGCCGGGGCCGGCCTGGAGACGGTCCTTGACGACATGAGTGCCGGTGACTTCGTGCGTCGGGTGCGTCAGGTCTGTGATCTGGCCGGCCAGATCGCACAGGCGGGAGTGTCTGAGGATCTCGCTCACACCTGCCGACAGGTGGTGGGTGCCATGCAGCGCGGGGTCGTCACCATGGATCGCCAGGAGGAATGAGACGCAACCTGCCGGTTGCCCCACCGGACCCAGGAGCTTGGCCGGTAGCCTGTGGCCATGTCTGTGGCTGTGCGTGTCATCCCGTGTCTCGACGTCAAGGACGGACGAGTCGTCAAAGGGATCAACTTCTCTGGTCTGCGTGATGCCGGCGATCCGGTGGAATTGGCGGCTGAGTACGGACGCAAGGGTGCCGACGAGGTGACGTTTCTCGACATCTCGGCCTCAACCGAGGGGCGAGCCACCACCCGCGAGATGGTGACCAGATGCGCAGAGACGGTGTTCGTGCCCCTGACGGTGGGCGGCGGGGTACGTGGGGTTGACGACGTCGACGTCCTCCTGCGTTCCGGTGCCGACAAGGTGGGGATCAACACGGCAGCCATCGCCACCCCGGCGATCATCGACGAGATCGCGGACCGATTCGGCAATCAGGTCATCGTGGTGTCGGTCGACGCTCGCCGGGATCCGGCCCAGCCCTCCGGCTTCGTGGTGACGACTCACGGTGGACGCCGTTCGGCCGGGCTCGATGCCGTCGAGTGGGCCCGCCAGGCTGTTGACAGAGGAGCCGGCGAGATCCTGCTCAACTCCATGGACGCTGACGGCACCACCGAAGGTTTCGACATCGAGATGATCGAGGCGGTGCGTCAGGCTGTCGAGGTTCCACTCATTGCCTCGGGTGGTGCTGGCACGGTGTCCGACTTCGTCGCGGCGGTGAGAGCCGGTGCTGATGCAGTCCTGGCCGCGTCCGTGTTCCACTACCGCACCCTGACCATTGCCCAGGTCAAGGACGGGCTGCGTGAGGCCGGCTTCGAGGTCCGCTGAGCGAACGGCGCCATGAGACAGGGCCGTTGTGGTAGTCATGATTCATGGACTGCCTTTTCTGCTCAATTGCTGCGGGGGACATCCCTGCGATGATCGTTGATTCTGACGACACCTCGGTCGCATTCCTCGACATCGAGCCCTTCCAGGACGGCCACACCCTCGTCATTCCGCGAAAGCATGTCACGAGCGCTCTCGACGACGACGGGGAGTTGGCTCGTATCAGTCCGATGGTGACGAAGGTGGCCCGCCACCTCGTTGATTCCCTGGGGGCATCTGGGGTCAACATCGTTTCCAACGCCGGCGAGGTGGCTGGTCAGAGCGTCCATCATCTTCACGTGCATGTCATTCCGCGCTACGACCGCGAGCCGGGCATCAATGCCATTCGTTCGACCCTGCCACGGCGTCGACTCGAGGAGGTCGCCGCGCTGGTGGCCGGGGAGTCAGACAAGTGAGGGCTCACAAGACACAACCACCACAAGGAGACCACGCGATGGCCACGATTTACCACAACGACGACGCCGACCTGTCCATCATCCAGGACCGCCAGGTTGCCATCATCGGTTACGGCTCCCAGGGACATGCCCACGCCCTCAACCTGCGCGACTCCGGCGTTGACGTGCGTGTTGGTCTGCCGGAGGGCTCCTCGGCGATTGCCGAGGCCGAGGCTGAGGGTCTGCGTGTGCTCCCCATCGATCAGGCGTGCCAGGAGGCCGACGTCATCATGGTCCTGGCCCCCGTCCAGGATCAGCCTCAGCTGTACTCCGAGCAGATTGCCCCGCACCTCGAGCACGGCGACGCCCTCTTCTTCGCCCATGGTCTCAACGTCCACTTCGGCTACATCACGGCCCCCGAGGGGGTCGACGTCAGCATGGTCGCCCTGACGACCCCCGGCCACATCGCGCGTCGCGAGTACGCCGACGGCCGCGGCGTCCCCGTGCTGGTCTGCGTCGGGCAGGATGCTTCTGGCGCAGCCTGGGACCTCACCACGTCCTACGCCAAGGCCCTTGGTGGTCTGCGAGCTGGCGGCATCGAGACCACTTTCCGTGAGGAGACCGAGACCAACCTCTTCGGTGAACAGACCGTACTGGGTGGCTTGACCCACCTCGTCGAGGCCGGCTTCCAGACCCTCGTCGACGCCGGTTACCAGCCGGAGATGGCCTACGTCCAGGTTTGCCACGAGATGAACACCATCGTCGATCTCTTCATCGAGGGCGGACTCTCCAAGCTGCGCCGGTCGATGGGCGAGATCGCTGAATACGGCGACTACGTGTCCGGCCCTCGCATCGTCGACGACCACGTCAAGGAAAACATGAGGGCCGTCCTGGACGACATCCAGACGGGTGCCTTTGCCAAGCGCTTCATTGACGATCAGAACGCCGGTGCCCCGGAACTCACGAAGCTGCGTGAGGACCGGGCCAACCACCCGATCGAAAGCACTGGCAAGCAGATTGGCGCGATGTACTCCCGATTGTCCACTGACGAGGACTGGGCCGGGGGTAGCCGCGCTTTCTGAGGGCGCTGGGCAGCTGCGCCACGGTTGAGCATCTGTGGCTGCGCCACGGTTGGGCAGCTGTGGGCGTCCACGGGTCCCCGTGGCGACTGCGGCAGGATCGGCCAGTGGTGTCTCAGCCGCGCGGCGACAGGCGGCATGCGACGATGGCCGCCATGTCAGCGGCCAGTTGAATCTCGGTGGCATGGACCTTCGGATGAGTCAGCCACGCGAGCCTGGTCGTGTCGACGGTGCCGTTGATGTCGCGCGGGGGAAATCCGTGACTGGGGCGCATGTCGTCGATGACGACCAGACCGCCCACAGCGACCGCTTTGAGGATCTCGTCGACCGGGCGCACCTGAGCCACTCGAATCGGTACTGAGAGCAGGCCGAAAGGTCCTCGTTCCAGCAGGTCGTCCCAGGTGCCCTCAATGATGTCAATGTCGAGATCAGCCAGGACGTCGCGGGCGCGGGCACACAGGGTCGGATCGGGCTCGTAGCTGATGACCTTGGTGCGCTTGCGGGCACCCAGGCGCAGCCAGGCGGCTCCGGCACCAGACCCCGTTTCGCATTCCCCGATGGAACCATGCACCCCCGCCGCCAAGGTGGCCATGAAACGGCCGGTCTCATTACGGGTGGTGGTGAAGTAGCCCATCTCCAGCGCATTGTGGAGGGCTTTCGTCACCGGTTCAGGAATATCGGGAATGGGTAGCACGGCCCACATTGTGCCAGTAGGGAGATCATGTCGTTCGTCATTGTCGAAACCCTCCCCGAAATGGTCCGCGAGGCGATCACGTGACGTCGTGAGTCGGAGCGTGGACTGGCCTGCGGTGTAATGTGTGGCCATGAGTTTGCGCTTTGCTTCTGCTGACGATCTGACGTGGTCCCGCGACGAGGAGATCGCGCTGGAACATGCCAACCCCCGTTTTGGTGAGGTCTTCATCGATCACATGGCTGTTGCCACCTGGCAGGCCGACAAGGGCTGGGGAGACGACGCCGTCGTCAATTACCGCAGTCTGGGCCTCAATCCGGGGAGCGCTGTTCTTCACTACGCGCAGGAGATTTTCGAGGGCCTCAAGGCCTACCGTCACGCCGACGGGTCCGTGTGGCTCTTCCGTCCCGACCAGAATGCTGAGCGTTTTGCCCTGTCGGCGCAGCGTCTCGCCCTGCCCACCCTGCCGGTTGACGATTTCGTCAACGCTTGTGTGCGGCTGTCCGAGGTTGACTCCCGTTGGGTTCCCGAGCCCGGGGCCGACGGTGAGAAGTCCCTGTACCTGCGTCCGTTCATGATTGCCAATCAGGACTTCCTCGGTCTCGCCCCCGCGTCGACGGTGCTGTTCTGTGTCATCGGATCCCCGGTCGGCGCCTACTTCGTCGGGGGAATCAAGCCGCTGCGAATCCTCGTCGAGCGCGAGCAGGCTCGTACCGCTCCCGGTGGCACTGGCGAGGCGAAGTGCGGTGGCAACTACGCCGCGTCGCTGCGTTCCCAGATCGAGGCTCGCGCCCGTGGCTGCGACCAGGTGCTGTTCGTCGATGCGGTCGAGCACCGCTGGATCGAGGAACTGGGCGGCATGAACTTCATGGCCATCAGCAAGGACGGCCAGCTCATCACCCCAGAACTGACTGGGACCATCCTGCGTGGCATCACCCGCAAGTCGATCCTCGAGGTGGCCCCAGATCTCGGGCTGGAGCCAGTGGAGCGCAGGCTTGGCATCGACGAGATGCTTGACGGGGTGCGCTCGGGACAGTTCCCGGAGGTCTTTGCCTGCGGTACCGCAGCGGTCGTCACCCCGATCGGGGCCTTCCTCGACGGTGACAACGAGGTGCAGGTTGCCGAGCCGACCGGCAAGGCGACGATGGAGATCCGTCGCCGCCTGCTCGACATTCAGTTCGGACGCGCCGAGGACACGCGCGGCTGGCTCAAGCGAGTCTGCTGACTCCTCAGGCGGTGATGGTGTCGACGATGATGTCGCGGGGCTGAAAGGACTCTGCGAGGGTGAAGGCGTCGGCCAGGGCCTCCTCGGCACGCGAGATGGCGTCTGGGGTGTCAGTGAGCAGGGTGGCCAGTGGTTGACCAGCGACGACACGATCCCCGGGACGAACGCGCAGCATGACCCCGGCGGCGGCCTGCACGGGATCTTCCTTGCGGGCTCGGCCTGCCCCCAGACGCCAGGCGGCCAGGCCGACGGCCATGGCGTCAACTTCGGTGACGACGCCAGCCTTGGTCGCGATGACGTCTTGGCAATGGTGGGCCACTGGCAACGGTGCGTCGGGATCGCCGCCCTGGGCGCGAACCATGTCGCGCCACACATCCATGGCCTTGCCATTGGCCAGAACGTCAGCCGGGTCGGTGCCGTCCAGACCTGCGGCCGTGACCATCTGACGGGCCAGGGCGACGGTGAGGTCGACAACATCAGTAGGTCCACCGCCCGCCAGCACCTCGAGGGACTCGGCGACCTCGATGCCGTTACCGCAGGCATACCCCAGTGGGACGTCCATCCTGGTCAGCAGGGCAGTGGTGCGCACCCCGGCGGCCTCACCCAGGCTGACGAGGCGGCGGGCCAGCTCGCGGGCGTCCTCCTCGGTCTTCATGAATGCACCCGAACCGGTCTTGACGTCCAGGACGAGGCTGTCTGTGCCCTCGGCGATCTTCTTGCTCATGATGGAGGAGGCAATGAGGGGGATCGACTCGACGGTGCCGGTGACGTCGCGCAGGGCGTAGAGCTTCTTGTCCGCGGGGGCAAGTCCGGGCCCGGCGGCGCAGATGACGGCTCCGACGGTGTCGAGCTGGGCAACCATCTCGTCATGGGTGAGGTCGGCCCGCCATCCTGGAATGGCCTCCATCTTGTCGAGGGTGCCGCCGGTGTGGCCCAGGCCGCGCCCAGACAACTGGGGCACCGCTGCGCCGCAGGCAGCGACGAGGGGAGCCAACGGCAAGGTGATCTTGTCGCCGACCCCGCCGGTGGAATGTTTGTCGACGGTGGGACGCGACAGCCCTGTGAAACTCATCCGCTCGCCGGATTCGATCATGGCTGTCGTCCAGGTCGACAGCTCCTCGTCGTTCAGGCCCTGGAAGAACACGGCCATGGCCATGGCGGACATTTGCTCGTCAGTGACGACGCCATCGGTGTAGGCGCGAATGAGCCAACGGATCTGATCGGAGGTGAGGGTTTGACCCTCGCGCTTGGCACGGATGAGGTCAACGGCGGAGTACGTGGTGGTCATGGCCGAAAGTATGGCAGTACCGGCGCGTTCGTGGTGAGTGGATGCGCCAGCTGTGTCGGGTATCGCCACTACTCTTGACCCATGCGTATTGCCCGGTTTGTCACAGCTGGCGGCGACCCCGCTTTCGGGATCGTCGAACTTGCCGCCGATCAGGGAGATCATCCCGACACCATTGCCGTCATCACGGGAGACCCCGTGGCGGCTCCGGTCCAGTACACCGGTGCCCGTCATGACCTCGCCGACGTCCGCCTGCTGTCCCCGGTGATCCCGCGGTCCAAGATCATCGGGGTCGGCCGCAACTACGCCGACCATGCCAGCGAACTGGGTAACGAGGTACCGTCCCGGCCACTGCTGTTCCTCAAGCCCAACACTTCGGTCATCGGGCCTGACGAGGCTATCGTCAGACCTGCCGCGTCCTCGAACCTGCACTACGAGGCCGAGCTGGCCATCGTCATCGGCCGCATCTGCAAGGACGTCCCGCAGGACAGGGCCCAGGAAGTCATCTTTGGGTTCACTGTGGCCAACGACGTCACCGCTCGTGACCTGCAACACTCTGACGGACACTGGGTGCGGGCGAAGGGCTCGGACACCTTCTGCCCACTGGGTCCTTGGATGGTCACCCACTTCTCTGTTGCTGAGGCTTCACATCGCCAGATCGTCACGCGTCTGGATGGTGAGGAGGTCCAGCACGGCAACACTGACCAGATGATGCACACCATTCCGGAGCTCATTTCCCATGTGTCGTCCTTCATGACCCTGCTGCCTGGCGATGTCATCCTCACTGGGACTCCTGCTGGGGTCGGACCCATGGCACCCGGCCAACGCGTCGAGGTCGAGATCGAGGGTATTGGAACACTGGCCAACACCGTCGTGGAGGCCTGATGGCGACTCGTGCCGTCTCCGCCCGCTCGACGGTGACCGAGCCTGAGCCGCGAGTGGACTACACCCGGGTCCTTGTCGATTCGTCGGCTGGCCCGGGGCCCGGCCTGCTAGGTCTCATCGGACTGTTACTGGGGTACGCGATTGTCGTCCCAGGACTGTTGTACGCCTTCCTGGGCATCGGTTTCCTCGTGGAGCACACCGACGGTGAGGGTTTCCACGCCTACTACCAGCGCGCGGCCGGCTATCACACCGTCGGAGGTCTCATCGCCACCCACCTGGCCCTGGCAAGCCTCATCGCCGTGGTGCTGGTGTTGGCGCGCTACCTCAACCATCGCGCCCCGCGGTGGGTGGCATCAGTCCAACCGGGCATTCGCTGGCGTTTTGGTGTGCTGGTGGCTCTGGTCGCCGTTGTTGTGCTCAATCTGACCCAATTGCTCGTTCGTGGGGGAGCCAACGCTCACTACACCGTTCCCAGAAATTGGTGGGTGTGGCTGCTGGCGATCATCATCACATCGCCCTTCCAGGCCCTGGCTGAGGAGATGTTTTTCCGGGGGTATCTCATGAATGTCATCTCGGCACTGGCCTTGACATTGCCGGAAAAGGTGGGACGGTGGCTCTCGGTCGTCGTCTCTGCCCTCATCTTCGCGCTGATGCACGGCACTCAGAATGCGTGGCTGTTTGCCGACCGGTTCGCCTTCGGACTGCTTGCTGGATGGCTCGTCATCGTCACAGGTGGACTGGAAGCCGGGGTCGCCGCCCACGTCGTCAACAACCTCTTTGCCTTTGGGTATGCGGTCTTCCTGGGAGGGGTGGCGCAGGCTCGCGGCTTGTCGTCGATGGGGTGGGTCGATGCAGCCTGGGACATCGGCGGGTTCCTGGCGATCGCCCTGGCTGGGTGGTGGATCGGCAACCTCATGAGGGTTGCTCGGCGGACACCCGCACGCTAGGGCATCGCACGCTGAGTATGGGGTTGCGGGGAAGCTCGACTGTGCGTGGCCTGATCTTTCGCGCGCCATGGCCGCGGGTTTCCCGACGACAATCTATGAGGCACGGCCCCTGCTCGTTCGAGATACTGATGCGTGCTGGGAAGATGTGGGAGCGTCGTCACCGGTTTTGCTGCTACGATCTGTTCTGAAGATTCTCACGCTTCAAATCGCCTATCACTTTTAGGAAAATGGTGGTGAACACGTGAAGGTTACGCGAGCTGTAGTGATATCGCTCATTGGATCAGAGCGTTTTGATGGGTTTAACGCCGCGGATTGGGATGGCTTTCAATTTCACCGCTTTGATGCAGTGGATACTCGGGACGGCACAGTTCCTGAGGGCTTCTCCATGGCGGGCTTCCGTGCCAGATATGGGACTTTACCTCGGCCCGGGGAGATGGGCTGTGCTATGAGCCACGCTACCGTCATAAGCCAGTTCGCGGAAGAAGCGGGTGATTCTCAGGATCTACTTCTTGTCGCGGAGGACGACGCTCGGCCAATCCCGGAAATAGCCCAGGTTCTGCGGAAGGTTATTCGAGTCATGGAGCGCAGGGGGGCAGACTTGGTGGTACTCTCCGAGCCGATTATTGGGACTCGCCGTTCGATGAAGTGCTATGCGCTGTCTCTAATCTCCGATCCAGTGGGTCACGGCCGTCGGTGCGGACATCCTGCAGACAAGGTGGCGGGGACGGGACTCTATCTGATAACTCGCGGAGCCTGTCGCCGCTACGCAAGAGCTGTTCAAGCTCTGGGGGGCGTCAGCTGGGTTGCTGATGATTACGGGTTCGGAGATACTAGCAGCAGGCGTCAGGGGCCATTTCAAGGCATGGATGTCATGGTAGTTCGCCCCGGGCTGGCTGACTGGGAGGGGGAGACGACCATACAGGATCCCGTGGGGTACCAAAAATTCGCGGAGAAAAAAATTGCGGAGCATGACTCTAAAGGCGGTGGTGCAATCCGCAATATCATTGCGCTGTTTTCGCGACATCGCCGTAATGCTTTCAACTATCTGGTCATACTCCTTCGAGTTACCCTTTTGGACGGGCTTGGAAGAGTGAAGCGTAAAGTGCGGTGCTAAAACGTGAATTGTACGTATTAAGAATTTTTTAGAGGTTTGTGGTGGAAATATTCTAGAGGTGGTGTCTGGCTCCGAACCGCCAAGAGACTGGTTTGCCGTGTCGTTAGTTCTTGAATGGTTGAGGTTTGAGAGACCTGGTTCTGGCTAATTCTCCTGCTTCTGCGTTCAGTCTGCGCGGTGGTAATCGTGGAGGATTGAAGGGTTTTCGCGGGTGATGATGTGGGACGGCGCTTGCCCGAACTTGGGCAGGCGGCGAGGTTCCTGGAATGGTGGTAGTTGCCCCTCTACAGTGTCTGTTGCCCGTTCGAGTCTGACGGCGGGTGTCATCGTTACGGTTGCCACGGATTGCCGTGTGACAGTGGCGTCCATGACCTGACGGACGTTCCCTCGGTTGAGACCCCGGCAGCGGATATGTCTGACCCTAAGCCCTCAACCGCGCTGCTTCACCGCGTTCCTACTCGCGACGATTGAGACGAGACGCATGGCAATGGGTGTTGGAAGCACCGGGGGCCAACTACCTGCACATGGCCTGCATGTTCGTCACACTCATCGCGGCGACACCTACGTCACCATCTTGATCAACCTCCCCCGGTATTTGCAGGCATCAGTCTGAGTCGGCGTTGGCGATGGTCGAAAGCCTCTCGAAACAGGACTTCGATATCTGCTCGCGTCACAGCCCCGGCATGGCGAGACGCGGTGAGGATCGTTGTATGGGGTAATGCCCGGGGTATGGGGTCGGCGGTATGGTGATGTGCGCCCAGATTCGTTGTGTGCGGTAGATTGAGCGCCGTGCCTGACGTCACATCGCATGGGGAGGAAACCCATATGGCCGCCAATCAGATCGAGCTTCGTGATGGGGAAGCCGGGAGCGGCAGGAGGAGCTGCCTGCTTACCCGCTCCGACGGCCAGAAGGCTGAGTTGTTCGTGGAGACTGACGGCCCCCTCTCGACCGCATCGGGTGCTGACCCATGGGTGCTGATGTCCGCTCTCTTCTTCATGAGCGTCGGCGGGGATGTCGCCGTGCACGGCCCCGTTTCCCGCCGACTGCTGATTGGTATGGAGGAATGGAGTGGCGCGATGGCACAATACCGGCCCAATGCGTACCGGCGCGTGCGCTTCGTACCGGAGGTCGTCGTCGAAGGAGAAGTCCCCGGCGATTCTCCTGGGATGGCCGCTTTCTCCGGAGGTGTGGATGCCGCGTTCACGCTGAAGCGCCACCATGAGCGGCGCTTGGGTGAGGCGTCGGCGCCGCTGCAACGCTTGGTTCTGGTCCACGGTTTCGACGTGCCGTTGTCCGACCAGAAAGCCTTTGACAAGGCCTACGCTCCGGTTAAGGCGACGGCGGATCGGCGAGGGGTCGACCTCGTCGGCGTCAGGACCAACTTCCGGTCCTTGCCAGGTCAGGATTGGGAGGTCGCCCACATGACGGGGCTCGTCGCAGTGATGACGGCATTGTGCGACAGTCCCACCGTCGGCCTGGTAGGAAGCTCCTACACCTATGCTGACCCCCAAGTTGGTTGGGGATCGGCGCCTGAACTCGACCACCTCCTTTCCAGCGCACTGCTGGAAGTGCGCCACGACGGAGCAGACTTCACACGTTCTGAAAAGATTGCGCTCCTCGCAGAAAACCCCGAGTGGCTCGAAGATTTGCGAGTGTGTTGGCAGGCGCAGGCCGGCGGCGAGAACTGCGGAAGGTGCGAGAAGTGCTTGAGAACACAGGCGGCCTTGCGTGCATGTGGCATCACCTCGACTCGCACCTTCCCGTCCATACCTGATTTCTCCAAGGTTTCACTTCCGGCGTTGACCGATCACGATCTTCGGTTCTGGAATGAGGTCGTCGATTTTGCCGAATCGCGGGGATCGTCCGAGCTGGCCCACAATTTGCGCGGTTGTCGTGCTCGCGGCAGGCGACGGGGACTGATTGTGGTGCCAATGAGGAGACTGGGCCGACGCATCCTCAACAAGGTTGACACGCTGCGAGGATAGAGGGCTTCGGATAATTGACCGCCTCATCGAGACCTTTTCGGGTCCCATCAATGTGCTGTTCTTCCGAACGGCTTGCTAAGAGTCGGGTTGCCGTTGCTCCACGGATGTGGTGCAGATCTACGTATGGCCACGTGGCAAGCGTGCGTGAGGCCTCAATAACGAGAAGCTTTTGGGGTGGGGTACTACGGCTGTGCTCGACGCGTCTGCTCAAGGGTTCGGGGTGCCGAGAAGAGCGCGTCCACCAACGCGAACCGGCGGAGCGATGTGAGTAACCAACCGGCCAGCAGAACCGTGACCAGGCAACAGACCAAGGATACGCCCGGACGTCGGCTTCCCAGGAGCACCGTTACGACGTAGGAGGTTGCGACCATCGCGGGATAGTGGGACACGTAGAACACGAGGAAGTGCCGACCAATGTGCCGCACGGGGCCAACCACCATTGTAGTTGCAGAGAAAACTCTACTATGGGCTGCCACGCAATCAAAATGAATCTGACGACGCCGGTTAAGGTTACGATCCGGCCCACGACTGGAGATACGTAGGCGGGGACCTCGAGAAGTGCGGACAAAGTCGCGACGTTGAGGACCACGGACACGAGCAGGCAGATGATCCCGCCGAGGTGGCCACGGTCTTAGAACCTTCCCTTGTTTTGCGCCAAGAAATGGCCTAAGTAGAAGAATCCAGAGAGCAGGAAACTCGCTGATGAAGCCACGGTCGACAATGAAGTAACTCAGCACTTGGGTGGCAAAAACGATTGCGAGAACTGGAATGCGTGTGAGCGCGGGAGCCAGACAATAGTATAGGAAGACGAAGAGGAAGAACTACGTGTAGGTGACGGGGATCCACTCGGCGGGGCGCGCCAACTGGTTTAGCTTCCCCGTCGTGAACAACACCACGGGGCCTACAGCAAATAGGGCCATAAGAGTCCCCTCATCTTGCCCAAGTAGAAGGCTTTGATGGGTTTGCGCAGGGCGCGTCCCGATAGGCACATCAATAGCGGCATGCGATACGGACCCATTAAGTTATTCACCCAAATGAGCCACGACCATAGCGCGACCGAGTGATAGATCATCCGGATATACGACGCGTGCATCAGCAAAAGGGCAAGCCTGGCGAACCCGCGCGCCGTATCAAGCCATCCGATCCGGGGGTAACAGCGATTCTAATGTCTCGTTGCAGTCGTATTGGAGTGCTCTTCATGATTCTTCTCACGTGATTCGCTCTTCTGGGACTCATTTGATTGTACTACCGGACAGGTTGGTCAAAGGTTTCGAAAGGGGGCGAGATTGCGGTCGATACTTGCGACAAGTGAGTCTTCGGTATCCATGGCGTCGACTTAGGCGGTGATGGAAGAGACGAAGTAGGTGCCGGATGACCCTCCACTGGTCGCCCGCACCATCGGGAGGTGTTCGCGAGCATCGCAACAGTGCATGCATGGGCCATCGATAACGGGGGTAATGGCACAGAACCCCCTTGGTCGTCGGCGTGACTGGCCCTGAAATTGCTGGCGGGCGAGGTCGCGGTTCTAGCCAGTTACCTCGATACCCTAACCCACGATCTGGCCCTTGTCCTTCTTCGACGCTGTCGCGTAGGCCGCAGTATACTTCTCGGTCACCTCGCACTGAGCCTGCAATGACAGTCCCGCACTACCGATACCCCATGGTCGCTGTCACTGCACTGGTTTCGCGCGGAAAAGTGTGTGAGGCACGGCCCTTGTCTACCCGGGGACTTTATGTGAGTCTTATTGGAGGCTTGAGAGCTCCCTGGACGCGAACTTATACTTTCCGGGTGGTAGTGGTTGATCGGGTGGTTATCAGTCTGAAAGATTTTCCGCGCACGTCGCAGTTTCTCAGTCAACCTAGTGGGTGTTCTTTTCGAGTGCATTGGGTCGGCGTGAGGAGGGTTTGGGCCGCTTTGACGTTGCCGGTCTCGAACGTCGCTACGGTAGGCCGCCACTTTCAGGCAAGATAGGGTGTGCGATTAGGTATCTGGATGTATTGACAGCTTCTGCTGAAGGTCAAGGAAGTCCGCATGATGTCCTATTTGTAGCCGAGGATGACGCGGTTCTAGACGAGGACTTCGGGTCGGTGCTTCAACGTGTTGCGGTGACATCGGGTTGGGATTGAGTGTTGTTGGCGAATCCCTACGAGCCTTGCGGGCGCTCCTACTTCGATAGCGTGTTTCGTCATGCTGCGGTGTTGGCACTGACTGCCCGCCTAGTGGGGAATGGGCACGGCCCTTCAGGTATCGCTCTGGTCGCTTTCGCGGATGACTTTATGATACTGGGTTATATCTTGTGACGCGGCGATCTGTCCGACTTCTAGTTGGCCTGTATCGTTCAGACGGGGCGGTGTCATGGGTAGCTGACGATTACCGTAATTGGCACGTTCGGGCTGAGCTGATGGACATTAGGTCGCTGGGCACAAATATGGCAGGCTGGATCGGTGGCTCAGAGATCGCTGCCGACAGGGGAAATTTTGAAAATCTTAACCGGTCGCAGCGGCGAATAGGAATTCTTGGTCTTTCGCACAGGCTTCCGTAGGTGTTGTATCGAGGTAAGCGGGGGATCCTTGCATCGTTACCCCATTTTTCTCGAGGGAAGGGGTCGCAGTGATATCGCGATTTTGGTGCTCACTCCTGATTAGGGGCCTTCCAGCTGTCTCGGCTCAGTAGCGGATAAGTCCGGCAGGGCAAGGCTGGCCACTGTCTCGCTCCGATTTTTGCTGTTCAGCCAGTGCTACCGCTTGCTCGTAGGCGTCTTGTAGGTTGTCGGCCCAGTGTGCGGTACTGAAATGGCCGGTCCACTCTTGGTAGATTTCGGAGATTTTCCCGTAGGAGTTGTCCGTGACGACGTGTGGGATCCCGGCGAGTGCGCAGTAGACGTGGGCGTGAAGCCGGTTGGTTGCGACGATCCCTGCACCTTGGAAGGTGGTGAGGAAGGCGCGCAGGTTGGCACTGGCCAAGAGTTTGGATTGTGACTCCCGCATGAGATCGCGAACGGGGCCCAAGGGGAGCAGGTCTAGCGGCCTGTCGGTGGTAAGCCGGCTAAGTATCCATCGTGCACGCCCCGGAATCGTGAACCGATAATCGCCGACGGTGTCCGTCGGCCGCATGCGCACTTGTTCCCTCCGGCTCTCCTCATCGTCCCTGCTTAAGATATGCACTTGGCTCGGGTACTTGGCTCGGTGACGGAGATAATACGGAGCGGTATTTGCTTCGATCCCCAGGGCCGAGTCGGGGCAGTAGAGCACTTTGTGCTGTCCGAAATGCTGATGCGCGAATGCTTCACTCCTCCGGGCTCGCACCATGAGGGTGAGATCGTGGGCAACGCGCAAGGCCTTCCGGGTGTGCTCAATGTTGGAATTGTCGCGGAACCAAAACGTGTTGGGCAGGAACACGATCTTGCGGCGCGGGAACTCTTCTACCAGCGCTTCCCGGAATCCCTGGTGTAGTGAATAGGCATCCCCAAAATTGCCTCCGCCGTGGCACAAGATTGGCCAGTCACGGGGGAGCTTGCGAATCTCGTCCCAGCGTGCGGAGAAGGCCGTCGCGCAATAACGTACGCGCACCTCGAGACGAGTGAGGGTGGCAAGCTCGCCGGCAAAGATAAGCGTGTCACCTAGATTTCTGTGTCGGGGCTGATCCAACAGGATGACGTCGCGCGCGTCTCCAATTGCTTGGCGGTAGCTGGCGTCGAGCTGCTCGTGCATTGAACGCAAGACGGATAGATCGGCCTCAGGTAGTGGCATGGCGATCCTCGAATCATGTCGGCTGGCTTGTTTCAACAAGGGGGTGGTGTGACGTTGGTGCGTGGCGCGGGTACGGGCCAACGGGGCAAAATGGACATCACTGACGCGATAGTAACGGACAATGATGGCTCTTCACAATCGATAATGTAGGTGGGGTCTGAATCCGCCGGCTTCGAGGAGGGATCGGGTGATGTCGTTGGTCAGGTTGGGGAAGCCTAGGGCGGTGCCGCGTAGGTGTTCGAGGCGTTCGTTGATGGTCTGGGTGGGGCCGTTGCTGGTGGCGGGCTGGTCGAAGAAGGCCAGGATGTCATCGCGGCGTGTGGTCAGGGTCCGGCCGAGTCGTGCGACCTCGACCAGGTTGGCGGGAACGCTCGATCCGATCGACGCGATGAGCCGGGTCATGATGTTTGTGCCTTCGGTTCGGCTATTGGCGCGGTAAACGGTGATCATGGTTTGGTAGACGTCCCAGGTGGCCTCGACCTCGACATGCCGATCATCACTGAACAGTTCATCCACGCGGTGTTGTTGTGTGTCGGTCAGCAGATCAGCGCCGGTGTGCAGGATTCGGCGGTTCTGGTAGAGCAGGTGGTGCTTGCGGCCGCGGGTGCCATGCAGCATGATTTGGACCCGCCTGCGGCAGGCATCCAGAGCATCGCCGGCCAACCTCACGACGTGGAACGGGTCTATCACCGTGGTGGCGTCAGGGAGTTCTTCGGCGGTGGCGGTTGTGAAGCCGGACAACCCGTCCATGGCCACGATCTTCACTCCGTCGCGCCAGGCTTGTGGTTGGTCGGTCAGCCAGGTTGCCAAGGCCTGCTTCGAGCGTCCTTTGATCATCGCCACCGGCCGGCTCGGGCTGGTGCCATCCCGCACCGGGGTCAGGTCGATGACCACGGTCACATACGTGTCACCCTTGTGGGTGTGACGCCACACATGCTCATCCACGCCTACCACGGTGACGTGGTCCAAGCGGCCGGGCTGGTCAATGAGCAGTCGTTGTCCTTCGGCTGACCGCATCGTTGGCGGTGTTCCATGTCACGCCGAGCGCTGTGGCGATCCGTGTCACTGATAGTAGGTGGTTGACCACCAGTGTTTCCAGCGCCCACCGTAACGCGCCACGTGACAAGCACGAACGCGGCGAAGCGGCACCGGTGAGGTGGTGGCGCCACACATGCCCGCAGTCGCGGCACTGGTAGCGGGGTAGCCGGACGTGCAGGGTGGTAGGGCGTCAACCGAACGGGACGTGCGCCAGGTCGCGGATCACGTTGTCACGCGCTGATCGGTGGCCGCCGCAGCGATGGCACCAGTCATCGGGTTTGATCGGATGGCAGGCCAGCAAGGCACGCTGGCTGGTCAGGTGTTGACCGACGACCCTCAGGCCGAGGTCGTCAAGCTGGCAGAACGCGTGGTGCCTCATTGTCAAGTCCCCGCGAAATGAGGGTCGTGCTTCACATAGTTTTTTCCTCGCGTGGTGGGAGGGTTAGCTGGCTCGGGTTCGGATGCCGGTGGCTGGGGGGAGTTTTGGGCGGGTTTGGTCTTCGAGTTGGCGGGTTTTGGCTGCGGCGAGTCGGGTGAGTTCTGCTTGGATGCCGGTGATCTGGGCGGCTATGGCGACGGGTTTGAGGCTGGTCTTGTAGGCGGCGGGTTCGGCGTGTTGGGCGGGGCTGAGGCTGAGAACGTCGGCGGGTTGCAGCTTGTCGGACGGGGTGGCGGGTGTTGTGCGAGGTGGTTGTTCTTCGACTCGATGGTGGCCTGGTCGTTGCTTGTGTCAGGCCTGGACCGGGTGAAAAACACCTTGCGCAGCTGAGCAGGTCGTGGTTGATGAACTCCGATCCGTTGTCGCAATCGATCCCGGTCACCATGAACGGCACGTGGTCAACGAAGCTGGTGAAGACACCCAGGACGTGGACGGCGGCGTTGTTACGGATCGAGCGGGTGTAGACCCAGCCGGTGTGCATGTCGGTGACGTTCACCACTGGCAGCGAACTGGCCTTTCAGGCTGGGCCCGCCATGAGCGACGGTGTCGACCTCGAAGAACCCGGGCTCGGCGTCAACCTCGTCACCAGCCTTACGGATGGTGATCGAGTTAGGCAGCAGACTGCCAGGCCGGGTGGTGCTCTTACCACGGATCGGATCGTGGGCCCGCACAGGAGCAAGGTAACGGTCGATCGTGGCCGGGCTCATCGCGATCAGTTCGGCACGGACCTGCGCGCTGTACCGGTCGATGCCTGGAATAAGGGATCCTTCAGCTTCCATGGCAACAAGCCAGTCAGTCATGGACGCGGCCAAGTACTTCCCACACACCCCACTACTGGTCGCCCACACCATCTGCAGGATTGTGCGAGCATCGTAGAACTACGTGCATGGATTGGTGCGGCGACGATCGGTCACCGCGATCGTGGCACACGCCCGCCCTGGAGGCTGACGTAGCCGGCCCCGCAGTTGCTGACGGGCATGGTCACGGTTCCAGCCAGTCACCTCGACCACCTGATCGAGGATCCGGCCCTTGTCCTTCTTCGACGCTGCCGCGTAGGCCGCAGCATACTTCTTGGTCACCTCGAAGCGAGCCTGTAACGACAACCCCTCACCATCCATACCCCATGGTCGCCGTCACGGCACTGATTTCGCGGGGGAAAAGTGTGTGAGGCACGGACCCTGTCTACCCAGGGACTTTACGTGAGTCTCGTCGTCGATTTGCGCATTCAGGGAGAGTTCGTTAAAGTTTCTCGACGTTGCTCCACTGAGGTTCACCGAGGTGGGACGATGATGGGGTATAGGGTAATTGGCAGCCCGACTGATTCTGGTTCAGTTAGTCCAGGTTCGAGTCCTGGTACCCCAGCTCGGGAGACTGACACCATGAAGTTGCGGAAGCAGCCGAATGATTGTTAATGTTTCCCAGCCCGGTTCGCAGAGGACTTGGGAACAACAGAAAAGGGTGGCGCGTCCCGAACTCGACGGGAAGTGGCGTCCGCATGGCCCCGTAGTGCAGCGGCCTAGCACGCGGCCCTCTCAAGGCTGAAACGGCGGTTCGAATCCGCTCGGGGCTACCAGCTGAAGTGACCCGGATCCACCAGGATCCGGGTCATCGCTTTGTCGATGGGACAATCCTGACGGCGCCGTTCCCAAGAATCAACGATGGGGCGCCAAGGAGTTGCCAGCCGCCTCGCACCCAGGTGCATCCCACGATGATGGCCAGCCTCACTCGGCAGACCGGCGTAGCACCTCCGACAGGCGTCCTCCGGCTGCGACGACGGCAGGGGCATGGATGCGTCCAGGCTGACGAGTCAGACGCTCAATCGGCCCTGAGACCGACACGGCCGCGATGACCTTGCCGGAGGGGGACCGTACCGGGGCCGAGACCGACGCGACCCCGGCCTCACGCTCGCCGACTGACTGGGCCCAGCCGCGTTTGCGCACCGCAGCGAGGGTGACCTCGGAGAAGGCAGAGTGGTGCAATCCCCGCCGCATCTTGTCGCTGTCCTCCCATGCCAGCAGAATCTGAGCCGCCGATCCGGCGTCCATGGACAAGATGGATCCTACCGGGATGGTGTCTCGCAATCCCGTCGGACGCTCCGCACTGGCCGCGCACACCCGGCTGCCAGCCTGACGACGGTACAGCTGAGCAGATTCGCCGGTGATGTCTCGAAGTCTGGCCAGAATGGGCCCAGATGCAGCCAGAAGACGATCCTCGCCGGCTGCTGCTGCAAGCTCTGAGAGCCGTGGACCCAGGATGAAGCGACCTTGGAGATCACGACTGACGAACCGGTGGTGTTCCAGCGCGCGGGCCAGACGATGAGCCGTCGGTCGGGCCAATCCGGTTGTCTCGACCAGCCCTGCCAGGGATGCCGGTCCCGTCTCCAGGGCAGCCAACACGAGCGCGGCCTTGTCCAGCACACCCACACCACTTGAGTCGTCCATATGCCGATATTAACGGTCCAAATCCTGGCCGTCGAGGTTGAGTGAGAAGGTGGTGATCACCGATGACGACATCAGTGAGCCGATAGAGTGTGTTGGTCCAGATCACTCAGGAGGGACACCGTGGCGCTGCCCGCCGTGACCAATCCAGCCGACACCCCTGGCCTCATCTTCCGGATGGGTGTGGGGACGTTGTATCCGCTGGCTCGTACCTTGACGCGGTTCGACCACCACGGTGGTGAGAATCTGCCCGGTCCAGGGCCTGCCCTCATCGTGAGCAACCACGTCTCCAACTACGACCCCATCGTGTTGGGAGCCTTCTTGGTGGCCAACGGTCGTTGGCCGCACTGGTTGGCCAAGAAAGAGCTGTTCTCGGTGCCGATCGTCGGATGGGTGGCCTCTGCCAGTGGCCAGATCCCCGTGGACCGCAAGGGCCCGAATCGGGCCAAAGTCCTTGACGATGCCAAGGCTGCCCTGGACAAGGGCATGACGGTGGTGATGTATCCGGAAGGCACGATCACCGCCGACCCCTTGCATTGGCCCATGACTGGACGAACGGGTGCGGCACGCCTGGCCCTGGAGACCGGGGTTCCTGTCATCCCGGTGGGCCAGTGGGGGCCTCAGCAGGTCATGGGTTACAAGGAGATGACCTTCCCCAAGCTGTGGCCGCGCAAGACCATGAAGCTGTACTGCGGCACCGAGGTCGACCTGTCGGATCTCCACGACCATCACGACACCGACTCAGTCCGGGAAGCCTCCAACCGGATCATGGACGCCATTGACGCCCAGGTTGCCCGTGCTCGCGGGGAGTTTCCGCCGCCGGACCGTTACGACATGCGCACGGGCAGACGAGTTCCCAAAACAGTTGCCCCGGCGCGGCCAGTCGTCGGGCCCCGCTGAGGTGATGCCTCGGTAGTGTGAGGTGCCATCACGACGAAAGGACCTCACATGAACCGCACCCACGTTGCCGTCATCTTCGGTGGGATGAGCTCGGAGCATTCGATCTCCTGCCTGTCTGCGGCCAATGTGGTGGCTGCGATTGACCGCGAACGGTTCGACGTCTCCGGTGTGGGTATCACCCCTGATGGCGTCTGGGTGCGCTACGGAGTCGATGAGATCCTGGCCCTGCCCAGCACCGGCCAGCTCCCAGTCGTGGAGGTGGGGGACCGGTCGTTGGTATCGATTACCCAGATGCCCGGCGGCACCTGCATCGTCGACACCGACGGCAATGCCGACCTCGTCGATGTCGTCTTCCCGGTACTCCACGGACCCTTCGGGGAGGACGGGACCATCCAAGGTCTGCTGGAAATGGCCGGGGTGCGTTATGTGGGTTGCGGCGTCGCGGCAAGTGCCAATTGCATGGACAAGCACCTCACCAAGATGGTCCTGGCTGAGGCCGGGGTTCTCGTCGGTCCCTACGTCGTCGTGCGTGACCACGAGTGGCGTGAGGACCGGCATGCCGTCCTCGAGGCTGCCTCACGGTTGACCTACCCGCTGTTCGTCAAGCCGGCCCGTGGCGGATCCTCGATCGGTATTTCCAAGGTGGCCAGCCCCGACGCTCTGGAAGCCGCCATTGAAGCGGCTCGCGAGCACGACACCAAGGTCCTCGTCGAACAGGGGATCTCAGGCCGCGAGATCGAGTGCTCCGTCCTCGACGGCCATCACGGCGGTGCTCCTCGGGCCTCGGTTCCCGGCGAGATCGTCGTCCATGACCCCGATGGTTTCTACGACTTCGAGGCCAAGTACCTCACCGGGGAGCAGAAAGCGTCGGTCCAGCCCCGAGCCGACCTCGACGACCAGACCCGCAATCGCGTCCAGGAAATCGCTGTCACAGCGTTCCGGGTGCTGGGCTGTGAAGGGCTCGCCCGTATCGACACCTTCGTCACCCCCGAGGGCACCGTCTACGTCAACGAACCCAACACCATGCCGGGATTCACCCGCAGCTCGGGGTTCCCACTGATGTGGCAGGCCAGTGGCATGACGTACGCCCAGATCGTCAGCGAACTCATCGACCTGGCCCTGGAACGTCCGTTGGGACTGCGCTGATCTGCGCTGTCACTGGCA
Source organism: Cutibacterium equinum (assembly GCF_028021195.1). Taxonomy (NCBI): domain Bacteria; kingdom Bacillati; phylum Actinomycetota; class Actinomycetes; order Propionibacteriales; family Propionibacteriaceae; genus Cutibacterium; species Cutibacterium equinum. The sequence continues at coordinate 1,335,178 of NZ_CP115668.1, read as the reverse complement.
GGCATGCACCGTCGGCGTGTGTTTGACAGCCGCTGACAGATCGACCAGGGCATCGGCCTGCGGGGAGTACGTGGTGGGCACGGTCACCTCGACGTTGTCGGCCCTCCCGATGGTCGTGAAGCGCCAGCCGTCGTCAATCTGCTCGGCGAACCAGCCCACGTCGTTGATGACGTCACACCGCGACGTCGGCTCCAGCCCGGCAGGCTTGTCCACCCCACAGCGCAACACGATGCTCGGGTCACCCCAGGTTGCCACCGTCGCATCGTGATCCTTGAGGTCGGCCCCGGCAACGGTGCGCGGCAGGTCGGCCATGACCGCCTGACATCCGGCAGAAGCCGAACCGCCGCCAGAGGGATGGGCCACGGGTTCCTCACTCGAACACGCCGTCGCCACCAGACAGACAGTGAGCAGGGTTGCATACCGGGTTGCATGATGGATGGGCACGCACTCACGGTAGCGTGTTCTCGACCATCAGCCCGGTTCCAAGGAGATCGAATGGCCACCACGACGACCATGTCCGAGGTGGGGGAATTCCCGCTCATTTCCTCCATCGTCAAGGATCTGCCCATGGGGCGGGCGGTCACCCTGGGGCCGGGGGACGACGGTGCCGTGTTCCAGGTGGACGGATCTGTCGTCGTCTCGACCGATGTTCTCGTCGAAGAGGTGCACTTCCGTCGCAGGTGGTCGACGCCGACCGATGTCGGACGAAAGGCCGTCGCCGTCAATGTCTCCGACATCGAGGCGATGGGTGCTGTCCCGGTTGCCCTCGTGGTGGGTTTCTCCGCGCCGGGAGACCTGCCGGCCTCCTGGGCGCGCGAGTTCATGGCAGGCATGGCTGGCGAGGCCGAGAAGGCCGGTGTGAGCCTCGTGGGAGGTGACACGACCGCTGGGCCTGTCATCACCATCGCAGTGTCGGTCATCGGCCAGACAGCTGGGCTGGCTCCGGTGCGTCGCGACGGCGCAGTTCCTGGCGACGAGGTGGCCGTCATCGGCCAACTTGGCCTGGCAGCCGCTGGGCTTGTGCTGCTTGGTCGGGGTTTCCGGTCCCCGCGTGCAGCGGTCTCGGCCCAACGGTGCCCCGAGGTTCCCTACGGGCAGGGACGGGTGGCGGCTCAGGCCGGCGCCCACGCGATGATTGACATCTCGGACGGCTTGTTGGCTGATCTGGGCCACATCGCAGAGCAATCCGGATTCGCCATCGACGTCACCACCTCGGCCCTCGACATCGCCGAACCAGTGCGTACCGTCGGTATGGCCACCGGCATGGACCCGCTCACCTGGGTGCTGGCTGGGGGAGAGGACCATGCCTTGGCGGCCACCTTTTCCCCAGGTGGCGTTCCAGACGGATGGCGGGTCATCGGGCGTGTCCTTCCTCCCGATGAGGTCGCCGATCCCACGGTTCTCGTCGACGGTCAGCCGTGGGAGCGTGAGCGTGGCTGGACCCATTTCCATTCCTGAATGATGACGGTCATCCCGCCGAGTTCGAGCACCTTCGCCGCCAGATCAATCATCTGACTCTCCGCTTCGCCTCCGGGCTACTGGTGGTCGTGGTTGATAACGTCCATGACATGGCGACCCGTGCGTCTTCCCCAGCGCGGCCCCGGCATACCACGGCGAAGACATCGTCGCGTGGCTCGGGCACACGCTCGAACGGAAGCAACAAGAAGACGTCGACCCGCTCGAGGAGCAGGTCGACGCCACCAAGCGCATCCACATCCCCGAACCCGGTGGCCCGAGCACTGTCGGCAACCTGGTCGGGTATTGCCCGCGGGCTGGGGACCATGGTCCGCGGTATCGGTGGGCGCCCCGCTGAGCCTGAGGTGACCCACGACGGCACCGGGCTCATGCTGCTGTTGCTGTCTGGCCTGGTCGCTGCTGGATTCTGGTTTGATGTGCCCGGCGGTTTCGGCAATGGCTTGCGCATGGGTGTGTCGACGATCTTCGGGTCGCTGTCCTACGCCCTACCCCTGCTCGGGCTGGCCATGATGTGGCACACCCTGCGTCACCCGGCGACCAACGGCACAGGTGGACGTCAGGTGTTGGGTTGGGTGTGCTTCTTCCTCGGTCTTCTTGGTGTGGTCAATATTGCCCACGGCCTTCCGCGCCCAGATCACCCTGAGGCGGTCCGCGCGGCCGGCGGCATGCTTGGCTACATCTCCTCGAGTCTGCTGGCAGACCTGCTGACGACGTGGGTTGCCCTGCCTCTGCTCATCGTCGTGACGGCCCTGGGTGTGCTCCTCATCGTGGGACGGCCCCTCGTCGACGGGGCGGCACGAGTGAGAAAGGCTTCTCGTCGTGCCGTGGCCAAGCCGCGCCAGACCGAATCCCGCCGGGCCTACGACACCCCTTTGGTGACAGACACCCTCGTTGACCACGGTCCTGACGAGGCCGCCACGCAGGAGATGGCCCCCGTCAAAGATCGTCGTTCCAAGAAGCGTCAGCGCAGCTCCGAGCGCACCAATGAGAGTCTTGACGCGATCTTCGAGAATGACGTCGTGGCTGATTCCCCTTCTGATTCGGCCGAAGACTCCTTGCCGTTGGGCCTTCCGATGACCGACGACGAGCCGGCCAAGGAGCGCACCACCGCCGGTCTGCCCCAGGGATTCACCGTTCACGAGCACGCCGACCTCGAGCCCCCGGCCCATGAGCCGATGCCGGCCCGCGTCGAACAATTGCAGCTGTCGGGCGACATTGCCTACACCCTGCCAGCCTCGGAGCTGCTTCATCCCGGATCGGTGCCGCAGGCTCGCACCGAGGCCTCTGACGCGGTGGTCTCCAAGTTGTCGTCGGTCTTCGACGAGTTCGGGATTGACGCCCAGGTGACGGGCTACTCCCGTGGCCCGACGGTTACCCGCTACGAGGTCGAACTCGGGGCTGCCGTCAAGGTCGAGAAGGTCACCGCACTGAGCAAGAACATCGCCTACGCGGTGGCCTCGCCCGACGTTCGGATTCTGTCTCCCATTCCCGGCAAGTCCGCCATCGGTATCGAGATCCCCAACCGCGACAAGGAGATCGTCTCCCTGGGCGACGTGTTGCGCTCGACCAAGGCCCGCAATGACCACAACCCGTTGGTCGTCGGTCTGGGCAAGGACGTCGAGGGCGGATTCGTCATCGCCAACGTCGCCAAGATGCCGCACCTGCTGGTGGCCGGTGCGACGGGTTCGGGTAAGTCAAGTTTCGTCAACTCCCTCATCACATCGGTCATGATGCGTGCCACCCCCGACGAAGTGCGCATGATGCTCGTCGACCCCAAGCGAGTGGAGCTGACCCAGTACGAGGGGATTCCCCACCTGGTGACCCCCATCATCACCAGCGCCAAGAAGGCCGCCGAAGCCTTGCAATGGGTGGTTCGGGAGATGGATCAGCGTTACGACGACCTCGCCGCGTTTGGTTTCCGTCACGTCAAGGACTTCAACAAGGCCGTGCTGGCAGGGGAGGTCACCCTTCCGCCCGGTTCTGAGCGGGTGCTGGCCCCCTACCCGTACCTGCTGGTTGTCGTCGACGAGTTGGCTGACCTCATGCTGGTGGCCCCGCGCGATGTCGAGGACTCCATCGTGCGCATCACTCAGCTGGCTCGAGCCGCCGGCATTCATCTGGTGCTGGCCACCCAGCGCCCGTCGACCGATGTGTGCACCGGCCTCATCAAGGCCAACATTCCGTCGCGGCTGGCCTTCGCAACCTCCTCGATGACCGATTCTCGGGTCATCCTCGACCAGCCGGGTGCTGAGAAACTCGTCGGCCAGGGTGACGGGCTCTTCTTGCCGATGGGGGCGTCCAAGCCGGTGCGCGTCCAGGGATCGTGGGTCTCAGACTCTGAGATTCACGAGGTCGTCGCTCACGTGAAGTCTCAGATGGAGGCTCACTACCGTGACGATGTTGCCGCACCGACGGCCGAGAAGAAGGTTGCCGAGGACATTGGCGACGACATGGAGCTTGTCCTTGAGGCAGCCAAGCTCGTCGTTGAACTACAGCTCGGATCGACGTCGATGTTGCAACGTAAGTTGCGCGTCGGATTTGCCAAGGCAGGCCGCCTCATGGACATTCTGGAGACCCGACACGTCGTCGGGCCCTCGGAAGGGTCAAAGCCTCGAGATGTGCTGGTGCGTCCGGACGATCTCGACGACGTGCTCGCAAATCTGCAAGCTGAGGCATGACAGATGAGACACGCAAGCGGGGCCGATCCGTGTGGATCGACCCCTCTTGATGTCCAGGAACTCGTAGGTCACTCGGTGGCGGGCAGAGGCTCCTTGTCGTAGGTCTGCCACGCGTTCTCGTCGGAATCTTGGATGAGGTAGACCAGCAACCAGATCCAGCCGATGAGCGGGATGAGTGAAATCAGCACCCACCAGCCGGAGCGATTGGTGTCGTGCAGTCGGCGTACTTGGATCGCGAGCGAGGGGACCAAATTACCTAGCGTCCAGACGGCGTACAGCAGCACGACGATCATTGACGAGCCCTGGCTTCCTCCCGAGGCTGCCGAAAGCGCCGACAGGGCTATGTAAACCAGCGTCACAAAGAGGGCGGACCACCAGTACTCGGAGCGCGAGGCTCGTCCCTCGAAGACGGCGTAATTCTTGAAGTACAGCTTGATTGCATCGCCGAAGCTGGCATGCGGTCTGCGGTGGCTCTCGCCAGCAGGATTGCTGTACTGGGAATAAGGATCTGGCACCTGGTAGGAATTAGCAGCCGACGGCTGTCCGAATTGATCGCGTCCTCCATGCGCAGGACTCTGGCTGGGCCAGGCTGAGGCGCCAGAATTGTCGGATCGGTTTGGCTCGGTCATACAGACTCCTCATTCATCGATTGACCGCACGTACGCTTTGATGGTAGTGGGTTGACGTAATTTGTCACAGCACAGACACATAAATATAAGCAAACATGGGTTTCATTGTGAGAGGTCTTATATAAGTTGACATGTCCCATTTGAAGATGAGGCTCAAGGGTGTTGGTGGTGAACAGGTGGGCGCAGCCGGGCTCGAACCGGCGACCTCCAGCGTGTAAGGCAGGCGCTCTGACCAACTGAGCTATACGCCCCGGAGGCACCACTGTACCCAAGTCATGAGCGTTGGCGCACCGTCCGGGCCGGCCTCCTTGCAGCGGGGTTGTCGGAGCACCGCTGTAGAGTTGGTCGACGTGGCATTGGTAGACCTTCAGCAGACCGTCGAGGAGCTCGACACATCCCTGTCCTCAATTGAACATGTTCTCGATCCCGAGGCCAAGAAGGCCGAGATCGCGGACCTCGAGGAGCAGGTGGCCGCCCCCAATCTGTGGGACGACCAGGACAACGCCCAACGGGTGACGTCGCGACTGTCGGCCCTGCAGGCCGAGATCGAGCGCTTGGAGCGGCTGCGTTCTCGTATCGAGGATGTTCAGGTTCTGCTGGAGTTCGCGGCTGACGGTGACGACTCGGAGTCTTTGGCGGAGGCGACGAGCGAGACGGCCAAACTGCGTGACGAGATCGACGCCCTCGAGGTTCGCACATTGTTGTCGGGTCGCTACGACGAGCGTGAGGCCCTTGTCACCATTCGTTCTGAGGCCGGCGGCGTTGATGCGGCTGACTTCGCCGAGATGCTGCTGCGGATGTACTTGCGCTGGGCCGAGCGTCACAGCTACAACATCGAGGTCCTTGACACCTCCTACGCCGAGGAGGCGGGTATCAAGTCCGCTACCTTCGTCGTCCATGCCCCCTTCGCCTACGGCACCTTATCGGTGGAGCAGGGCACTCACCGCCTGGTGCGCATCAGCCCCTTCGACAATCAGGGACGTCGTCAGACCTCCTTCGCCGGCGTCGAGGTGCTTCCGGTCGTCGAGGAGACCGACCATGTTGACATTCCCGAGTCGGACCTGCGCGTTGACGTCTTTCATGCCTCAGGCCCCGGTGGTCAGGGCGTCAACACCACCGATTCGGCTGTCCGCCTGACCCACCTGCCCACCGGCATCGTGGTGAGCTGTCAGAACGAACGGTCCCAGATCCAGAACAAGGCTGCCGCCCTGCGCGTCCTCCAGGCCAAGCTGTTGGAGAAGGCTCGCGAGGAGCAGGAAGCCGAGATGAATTCGCTGAAGTCAGAGGGTAACTCGTGGGGTGCCCAGATGCGCTCCTATGTGCTGCATCCCTACCAGATGGTCAAAGATCTGCGCACCAACTACGAGGTCGGCAACACCGACGCGGTCTTTGACGGCGACATCGACGATTTCATTGACGCCGGCATCCGTTGGCGGCGCAAGAACGAGACCGACTGACGGGGTAGACGTGATCACCTTCGACAACGTCACGAAGATATACGCCCAACAGAGCCGGGCGGCCTTGTCCGATGTCAATGTCGACATCGACAAGGGGGAGTTCGTCTTCCTCATCGGCCAGTCCGGTTCGGGGAAGTCGACGTTCATTCGACTCATCTTGCGTGAATATCGGCCGACGAGGGGAACTCTCTACGTCGCGGGAAAGAACCTCAATCAACTGAGATCGTGGAAGGTACCGGTCCTGCGTCGCCAGATCGGCACGGTCTTTCAGGACTTCCGCCTCCTGCCAGGCAAGACGGTCTACGACAACGTCGCCTTCGCGATGCAGGTCACCGGCAAGTCGACCAAGGAGATCCGTGGGGTCGTCCCCGAAACCTTGGAGCTGGTCGGCCTGGACGGCAAGGAAAAACGGATGCCCGACGAACTGTCTGGTGGCGAGCAACAGCGTGTCGCGCTGGCCAGAGCCTTCGTCAACCGTCCCAAAATCCTCATCGCTGATGAGCCGACCGGAAACCTCGACCCCGCTACCGCTGTGGGCATCATGAAGGTCCTTGATCGCATCAACCACACCGGTGCCACAGTTGTCATGGCCACTCACGATTCGACGATTGTTGACCAAATGAGACGACGCGTCATCGAACTCTCGTCTGGACATGTCGTCCGCGACGAGAACGAGGGCGTTTACCGTAATTCCTGATATTCCCGACACGAGACACAACGAGGACATACATGCGTCACACCTTGCGAGAGACGTGGTCTGGGTTGCGCCGCAATGCGACGATGACCCTGGCCGTCATCGTCACGATGTGGGTTTCCCTGTCCCTGTTCGGGGCGGCGCTGCTGGCCACCCAGCAGGTCGACTTGCTCAAGGGCAAGTGGTACGACAAGGTCGAAGTCTCAGTGTTCCTGTGTGTTGACGGCGTCTCGGGGGCGCAATGCGCGGGGGACAAGGCCGCCACCCAGGCCCAGAAGGATGCGATTCGTCAGGCCTTGGAGGCCAATCCGCAGGTTTCTCGTGTCTACTACGAGTCCAAACACGAGGCCTTCCAGGAGTATCAACGCATCTATGCCGATTCTCCGGTCAAGGACGTCCTCACCGAGGACACCATTCAAGATTCTTATCGAGTCAAACTGGTTGACCCCCAGCAATATCAGGGGGTTGTGACGGAGGCCCAGGGCCTGCCCGGTGTGCAGTCGGTCGTTGACCTGCACAACGTGTTGGACCCGATATTCCTGTGGATGAATGCTCTCAAATGGGTGACGTTCGGAATGTCGGTGTTATTGCTGGTGGCTGCAGCATTGCAGACAGGCAACACCATTCGCATGGCTGCTTTCGCCCGGCGCCGTGAGCTGGGCATCATGAAGTTGGTGGGTGCCTCGAACGCCTACATCCTCATGCCTTTCCTCCTGGAATCTCTCATAGCGGGTCTTGTCGGGGCGCTGCTGGCTTGCATCACCCTCGCTGTGGGTGCCGACGTGGTCGTCATGGGCAAGATGGCTCACTCGGTGACGACCGTGGCGTGGATTGGCTGGCCCCAGGTGTGGTTCTCGATCGCCTGGATGGTCGTCGTCTCCATCGTGCTGTCTGTGGTCCCGGCCTACATCACGATCAAGAAGTACCTCAGAGTCTGAGGTCCTGCGTGTACGATGGAACACCTTGCGTCGAAGGAGGTTCGTCATGCCCAGGGAACAGGGTGTCAAGGTCGTCGCCCGGAATCGTCGCGCCACCCACGATTACACGATCGGTGACACCTGGGAGGCCGGACTTGTCCTGCAGGGCACAGAGGTGAAGTCGCTGCGTGCCGGCAAGGCCACCTTGACCGACGCCTTCGCTCAAGTTGATGACCGGGGCGAGGTGTGGATGTACAACCTCCACATCCCCGAATACGCCTTCGGGACCTGGCGCAACCACGACGTCATGCGCAAGCGCAAGCTACTTCTCAACAAACGCGAGATCGCCAAGCTGTCGCGGGAAGCTGACGGCCCTGGCAAGACGATCATTCCACTGCAGCTGTACTTCAAGGACGGCTACGCCAAGGTCGAGATCGCCGTCGGTACCGGCAAGAAGGACTGGGACAAGCGCCAGGCCATTCGTGAGCGCGATGCCAAGCGTGAGGCCCAACGAGCACTGGCCAATCGCGTGCGCAATCGCAAACGTTGAATGAGTGCTGACCACATCTGACGGCCTTCCCTGCAGTTCTGCCCGGCTTCATCGACGCGGTGACGGTCCGACAATCTGTTGGCTCTGACAATCTGGTGGGACCGGCCGGAAAGGACACAGACGGACGGGGGCTTACATGGTGGTGGGTAAGCTGACATCACGTCCCCGAGCGAGGAGTTCTTCTTGACCACCGAACCGCACGACCACACCCACGACAGCTCTGATCGCCCTATGGCGTTGTGGGGTGGACGCTTCTCGGGCGGGCCGTCGGAGGCATTGGCGGCCCTGTCCGTGTCGACCCAGTTCGACTGGCGGCTGGCCCGCCACGACATCGCTGGGTCCAGGGCTCACGCCGGAGTCCTTCACACTGCCGGTCTACTGGACGACGATCAGTACCAGGGCATGATCGAGGCGCTGGACGAGCTTGAGGAGGACGTCGTCTCTGGTCGATTCGTTGCTGGTCCTGACGACGAGGACGTCCATACTGCTTTGGAGCGCGGGCTCATGGAGCGTGCCGGCGATGATCTCGGTGGGCGTCTGCGCGCTGGCCGCTCCCGCAACGACCAGATCATCGCCTTACTGCGGCGATATCTGCGTGAGGAAGCTCGCAGCCTGGCCGGTGAGGTGCTTGAACTGGTCACCGTGCTGGCACGACGGGCTGAGGAGGCTGGCGATGCCGTCATTGCCGGACGGACTCACATGCAGCACGCCCAGCCGGTGCTGCTGGCCCACCATCTGCTGGCTCATGCCTGGCCGTTGGTGCGTGACGTCCAGCGATTCCGCGACCTTGATGCCCGGATGGACTGTTCCCCGTATGGCTCGGGAGCTCTTGCCGGGTCGTCGCTTGGACTCGATCCTGAGGCCGTGGCCCGAGATCTCGGTTTTTCCTCGTCGGCTCCCAACTCGATTGACGGTACCGCTGCCCGTGACGTCGTCGCCGAATTTGCCTTCGTTGCGGCCCAAATCGGGGTGGACCTCTCGCGGCTCAGCGAGGAAATCATCATCTGGAACGCCCGCGAGTTCAACTACGTCACCCTCGACGATTCCTTCTCGACGGGCTCGTCGATCATGCCGCAGAAGAAGAATCCCGACATCGCCGAATTGGCACGAGGTAAGGCCGGACGGCTCATCGGCGACCTCGCCGGCCTCATGGCGTCCCTCAAAGGCATGCCGCTGGCATACGCGCGAGACCTGCAGGAAGACAAGGAGCCGGTCTTCGACCAGATCGATCAGCTCCATCTGCTTCTTCCTGCCGTGACCGGAATGATGGACACTGCAGTGTTCAACACCGAGCGCATGGCTGAGATGGCTGGTCAGGGATTTTCCTTGGCCACCGATGTTGCTGAGTGGCTGGTCCGTCAGGGAGTGCCATTCCGCGTCGCCCACGAGCTGTCCGGGGCGTGCGTGCGAGAGGCCGAGTCCCAGGGCAAGGAGTTGGCCGATCTGACCGACGCCGAGCTGGCAGCCATCGATCCCCGTCTCACCCCGCAGGTGCGCCAAGTCATGACGGTTGAGGGTTCAGTGCGTTCCCGGTCCGGACACGGTGGTACCGCCCCGGTCCGTGTTGCCGAGCAGATCACCGAGTTGCGCAATGTTGTGGCGCAGTTGCGCGATTTTGGGAGGGATGTGTCCCGATGAGTACTGCGTGGCACCCGGACGATTCTTCGCTGCGTGTGACGAACGAACAACGTGAAAGAGTCGTGGACCACATCAACGACGCCTACGCTCACGCAGTCATTGACGACGCGGAGCGTGAACGTCGTATCGAGACCGCCCTGTTGGCACGCACCCGGTCTGAGCTCGACCAGAGTTACCGTGGGATGCCGTCGTTCAAGCCGTCGGTACCGGAGGCCATCAGGGCACCTTTGCCCCAGGTTCCTGCCGAGAGGCCGACGACGGGCGTCGGGTTGTGTGCCTTGTCGGGGCTGGTCAGTGGGCCGTTTGGTCCGGCTATCGGTGTCGCAGTGACGCGGCAGGGAACGTGGGCGCGCAAGATGGTGAGGCGCCAGTTCATCAGTCAGGTCGTGTTCTTCGTCTTGTTGGGCTTTTTCGGTGTGTTCGCTACCCCCGGATTCTCTGGTAACACCAAGGCGTTGGGTTTGGTCGGAATGATGTGGGTGACGGTGACCATCATCCAGGCGATTCGCGGGTTCCAAGGCCGAGACCACTGAGGGTAAGCGGACGGATCCGCGACGTGCCGTCACACCGCTGAAGCCCTGTGACGACGGTAGGTTCCGGGTGACGGGTTCGGCAAGTCGGGCGCAGTAAGGTAAGCTTGAGCGGTACAACACCACAGAGGGGATGACTGGTTTCGACTTGGAATGGTTGTTCCAGGAGAAGCGGGCCGAGGACCCAGGGTCTACTCGTTAACGATCCTTGGAAACCTATAAGTGCCGAGAACACTCGCACTGACTTCGCTCTCGCTGCCTGATCAGTGATCGAAGGGTCAGCCCGGATGTAGCCTTCCGTCCGGATACTGGCCTCGTTTAGAAGGCTTGCTGTACAGCCGTGGTCACGGAGGCTGTACGGGACTTTTCCGTGACTGGGCTTGTCTGCACCATGTCGGTGTGAGTGCAGGAGCCGAGTAACAACGACAGCATCGACTGCGCCCGGAGAATGTCTGGACTGTCTTTCAAGGACGCGGGTTCAATTCCCGCCATCTCCACCAAATCATTAGAGTCCCTTGCCAGAGAGGCAAGGGGTTCTTTTGCGCCGCAAAATGGACTAAAAAGTGACTAACAATAGAGTCGTGTCGGCGTTCCAACGAGCAGCCAGCCAAGGAGCTCCGCGTTTTGTCTCCTTCTTGCGATAATGTCAGTGGAAGTTAGACACACAGTCGCCTGCCATCGCAGGTGATGCGATGGGAGACAGGTGCGAACATGGAGCCCACCGGGATCGGTGACGAAGAAATCACATCGGAACAATTCGGCGATGAGGAGTTAACCGCATCCGAAGACGAGAAGAACTACGTCAAGCAGGAAGTGGCACGCATTAGAGAGTTCGTTTCTAACCTTTCGATGTGCGATCTGAAGAGCGGAAACTGGTTCCCAAAGCTCCTAGCGTTTTCCCTCAACCAATACGTGACGCAAGCGGATGCTGGGTACTTCAGGGAGAAGTACCCAAACCTGCCGCCCGATGCTGTGGTCGATGCCCGCATCAAGATGGCTGCGAATTATGCAGCTATCGAGGGGGCCCTTAGCTCATCTGCCTACACAGGCGCTGTCGCAGCCACGATTGGGTCTGGTGGCGGAGCGTCCCCATTGACCTTGCCAGCGGGAGGCCTGGGTTTCGCCATTGACCTGAGCTACACCTCCTACTTGCAGCTACGCATGACCCACGACATCTCAGTGCTCTACGGCGTTCCGCTGGATCTCAACGATCCAGATGATACTTGGAAGCTGGTCAAACTGGCCTTTGGTATCAAGGCAGGTGAGGCAGCGAGTGGAGCTGTCATGAAGGGGCTACCTGCATTCATCCGTCCCTTCATCAAGAAAACCTTCAGTGGCCCGACCCTAGCGGCGCTCAAAAGCTTGCCGGTCGTCGGCAAGCACCTGCTGCAACGAAACATCATCAAGTTCACCATCCCAGGTGTCACAATCCCCGTAACCACTGCTGTCAACCGATGGATGACCAATGAGGCAGGTCACCGAGCCAAGAAGCTGCTTCGCAGAGAAGCTCAGATCATTGAGGCCTCCCAGCGCATCATCGGCGAAATTGAAAGCATCGAGGCCTTACTTGCCGTTCTATGGTGGATCATCGGCATCGACAAAGCCGTTCAAGATGAAGAACGGTTGCTCCTCCACTATCTCACGGTGTTTGCCGAACAGAACACAGGCCGCGTTGGGAAATATCATAAATACATTGAGTTCTTCAGGGGTCAGATTGAGGTGGACGAAGGTGATCTTTGGTCACGAATTAGTCATATCTCCGAAGATGATGCTCCGAAGGTCTACCGAGCCGCAGTCATTGCGTCTGCTGTCGACGGTAAAGTCAGTAAACGAGAGCTCGAGCTTCTGCGAATACTAGAGGAGCATCTCGGGCTCGAACATAACGCCAAGCTGATAGATGAGATCGAACGCCAGTGGGAGTAGACCCTACAGAATCAGCAACATTTTCGGAAAAGAAGCTAGGGATACCGAGAAAATCAAGGATCCATTGAAACGCTTTTCAACTGAGAAGAGGACAATTCGGCTCTTCACAGATGAGGGTGTGGGTCGGTGTGATCCGGCTGGCCGATGAGGCCATGGATGTGTGTTGAGATCGGGGCCAGATGTCGCTGCACGGCACCCTCGCCCCACCGGCGCCCCGTTCTACCACGCCTGTAAGACGCTTCGCACCGGCGCCGACCTGGTCACCGACACACAACAATGCCGCTTGGACGCCCTGGTTACCTTACCGATGAGAGGGATGTCGACGGGCGGTCTATCAGCCCATGATCACCGTCTGCCGCGCTAGTAGTCGAGCCGAAGGCACGAAGATCATGACCCGGCTCATCGTCTCGATCCGGTACGCGGTTGTCACCAGCCTGGTTGAGGTCGCCGGACTCGTCTGGGCCCTGACCATACGCTGTGATGACGTTCCGGCGTTCTTCGACCATCACGGTCCCAGCAACGGCCCCACTGAGGCTATCAACAAACGCCTGGAACACCTGCGGGGAACGGCCTTCGGATTGTGCAACCTGATCCACTACATCGTCCGATCCCTCCTGAAAGCCGATGGATTCAAACCGGATCTACACCCTCGATTGTGAAGAGCCCCTTTGCTCTGTCCTTGAAAGAGACTGCCAAGAACGATCAGCATGGCAAGATTGTGCTGATCGATGTCCTCGTGTTGACTGCGCGGATGCTTCGCTGCGGCGTCGCTGTGAACAAGACCCGTAAGTTTGCGCTGTTTGAGGTCGACGAGGATTACTTCGACACCGAACTGCAATAGGGAAGGAACGCAGATGTCGAACATGCCAAGTATGGATCGTGACTCGATCCTCAATGGTGCGGCGGGCTACTTGATGGAGGAACTCGAACGCCGTGGCATCGCGGTTCAGGCAGTATTAACTGAGAGTGGGAAAGCCTTGGAGATCGCCGATCAGGGCATGCTTTCGATGGAGAACGTAGCCGACGAGCTCATGGCGTGTCCGGTGGCCGAGTGGGAGCCTCGCCTTCAGCGTTGGCTACAGATGGTGGTGTCCGCAGTCGAGTCCGAAACCGCCCCCGCTCCCAGCCGGGAGGAGATCATGACGATGATCCGCACGCGGCTGGTTCCTGCGGCTGAGACCCAAGAGTATGGCTACGCGCGGCATTTCAGTGACGACTTGTCGCTGATCCTGTGCCTTGATTTCCCCACCCATGTGGCGAAACTCGCCGATGACACCATCGCTGAATTGGGCATTTCAGTGGAAGAACTCTTTGCCCAAGGGCAGCAAAACACCAACGCTGAGCCCATCGATGAGATGTTCGACGAAGACGATGTTCACTTCATCACCGGCGACTCGATGTTCATTGCCTCCAAGGTAGCCGACATGCCCGCTCTGCTAAACCGGCTTGGTGTCGATGTGCCCAGTGGTGTGCTGTTCGCCGTCCCCAACCGATCGACTTTCATGTATCGAGTTCCCACAGCGGGAGCCGGCTTGTCTGACCTGATCTGTCTGTCACAGATGTTGAGTTCACTGTCCCCGGACGCCGGATACGAGAACCCCGGAGGTGTGCTGAGCAACAACATTTACTACTGGACACCCGATGGGACCCTCGAGCCTCAGATGGGTAACTTCGGCGACACAATGGAAGCAGCCGCCCGTGCTGGAGCCGACGTTGACTGGTCCGAAGACGACACCATCACGTTGCGGCCAGGGCCGATCTTCACCGCTAACTTCATCAAGGCAGCCCGGTAGCCGCCGACCCTCCGACGTCGACGGCGTAGTGGTGGAACCTGTTGTCGGATTCGTACCCGACATACAGTCTGCCGATGATGGTGAGACCGGCGTCCAGCAGTGTCGGGGTGCAACGACCCTCACGCACCGGTTCGCGGCAGACTCAGACCTCGCCCTTGCCTGGCAGGAGACGGACCGTGCGTCGGAACTGGCCGGGGCGTCGTGTGGACAGCCTGGGTTGGCTGCGGTGCCGCAGCACTCAGCGCATGGCGCCAGTAGTTCCACAGCCGTGCCCGTGAGCCTCCGAGTGGACCGACGGCCGCACGGAGGGTATCGGGTGCAGTCTTCTGGCCGGCCCTGACGGCAGCGAGAGCCTCAGCAATTGAGTCCACCGGCGTCGCCACTGACAGGATGTACTCCGGCACCTGAAGTCGGGGTTCCGTGATGCCGACGACGGGAGCGCCGAGGGCAGCGATCTGGGGGAAGATCGAGCCGGGAATACCGACGACGACCTCAGCTGTTTCCGCTGCCTTCATGGTGCCTTCGGTGGCTATCTCGAAGTCGGACCACAACGCCGGGTCCTCACGGGGGTGCAGTCCGACGCGAACGCGGTAGCCGTGGTCTCTCAACGCTCGAGCGGTGTCCATGAGCAATTCGCTGCCGGGTGCTGCACCTCCGGTTTCAGAGGGGGGCGTGACGGAGGTTGCGACGACGACAGTGCCCTTGACGGGGCGGTAGGCAGGAAGGTCGTCAAGCTGGGGATTTCCCACGATGGTGATGTCGCGCTGTCGAATGCCCCAGTGCTTGGCGAAAACGGCAGCTTCCGCGGTGGACTGGGCGGTCGCTCCGACGAGCCGGTGACGCACGGACGCCGCAGCGATGGCTTCGTCAGGTTTGAGATAGGCCAGTGATGATGCGACGACAGGCAGGGTCGTCAGGCGCTGGGACTGCGCTCGCGGCCACGCATCCGACCAGCAGGCCCATGAGGGTTCGACGTGAGACCGTCATTGCTCCTCCTCGTGCACGGTGCCAAGAGGAGCGTGCACATGACCGCAGCCTGCACCCCAAGTCCAGGACATTTCACTGACGGTCATGGCTTCAGGGCTGCACGGAAACATCGAGTGATGTGAGCAGGTCCTCAACACGCTTCTTGACGTCGTCGCGAATCTCGCGAACGCTCGCCAAGTCCTGACCGGCAGGGTCGGCGACCTCCCAGTCCTCGTAGCGCTTGCCGGGGAAGATCGGACAGGTTTCCCCACAACCCATCGTGATAACGACGTCAGATGCCTTGACGGCCTCCGGGGTGAGGAGTTTCGGGGTTTCAGCCGAGATGTCGATCCCGTCCTCCAGCAGTGCGTCTCGGACGAGGGAGTTGATCGACTTCGCTGGTTCCGAGCCCGCCGAGAGCACCTCGACACGGCCACCGGAAAGCTGGTGCGCATAGGCCGCTGCCATTTGGGACCGGCCGGCGTTGTGCACGCAGGCGAACAACACGGTGGGGCGGTCAGAAGTGTCCGGTTCGCCCTTGGCCTGCCTCAACTCCTGCGTCTCATTCATGGGTCTCATTATGAGGCATGGGGTTGCCTCACCGTTACCGTCTGTCGGTCGGGGGTGGTTGTCCACAAGGGCGTCAGTGGTGACGTCATGAGTTATCCACAGAAGTGAAAAAGGGTGACGGAAATCCGAGGTTCGGACGACAACTGTAAGTATGAGAGAACTTGAAACTGAATGGCTCGGCAACGACGGTATTGCACGCATCACCAGGACCAGCCCGCTGCGAGGACAAGCCGACCGTGCCGTCGCCGCCGGGCGTGCTACTCGCGTGTTACCCGGCATTGTCGTGCCGACCGATCGGGCCGACGACATGAGCGTCAAGATCCGTGCCTTGCACATCTGGGATCCGCAGGTCGTGCTCGTCGGTCGGGTCGCTCTTGGGCTGCAAGGAATAACGCCCCTCGATACTGACTCGTCGGGCCTCGACGCCATCGACGAGGTTGAGGCTTTCAGCCCAACTCGTCGTCTCAAACGTGATGGCCTCGTCGTCCACCGCTGGCACGTTCCCGACCACTACATCCTTGACGACCCCGTTGCCCTGGCTGTTCCCGAGATGTCGGTGCTTTTGTTGGCCATTCGCGGCGAATGGGAATGGGTGTGTGCGGCGTTGGAACAAGGATTGGTGACGCCGTGGTCATGCCGAATGGCCCGAGGCAGTATGTCGTGGCGCTCTCGGCAACACGATATAGACGCAGCGTTGGACAATATCTGCGGCAACGCAGGGTCGGCGTCGGAACTCGAATTGGCTCGGAGACTGCGAGATCGCCCCCATTCTGGGTGGACCACAACACGCCCACAGCGAACGGCCGCAGCAGCATGACGTCTCATCACGGTCAGGGTTGAACAGCGCTGACGAGTGGCGGGAGGGGCCAGCCGATGATTGTCCTGTTGGGCCGTGGCCTGCGGTGACACAATGGGCGTTGTGAGACTCGCGAACCCCCTCAAGGCCGGTGACCTGCTGGTGGCAAGTCGCCAGATCGACGAAGGCGTTTTCTACGAGTCGGTCATCTACCTCATCGACGTCGCCCTTGACGGAGCGCTCGGGGTCATCGTCAATCAGCCATGCTCGCCGGGAACTCTGCGTCGCCAACTACCCGGCTGGGTCCATTTGGCGACCCCTCCCCAGGACCTCTTCCTCGGAGGCCCGGTCTCGCCCAGCGGAGCCATTTGCCTGGCCCGTGTGCAGCGGTCCAGCGAGGAGCCGCCGGGGTGGCGGCGGGTTCATGGATTGATCGGCCTGCTTCATCTCGACACCCCAACCGAATTGGTTGAGGGGGCGTTCACAGACGTACGAATCTTTGCCGGATACGCGGAATGGGGGCCAGAACAACTCGAAGCTGAACTCATTCGCGGTGATTGGATTCGCGCTATCGCACACCCCGAGGACGTCTTCTCGTCGGAACCGCATGGTTTGTGGCGAGCCGTTCTGCGCCGTCAGAACGGTTCGGCAGCGATGCTTGCCACCGCCACGGACACCCCCGCGTTCAATTGATCGATGGCCACACGTCGTGGGGACTACGATGTGCACCATCCCGCAATGAGTGAGGAGGTCTGTGGTGGGCGTCACCAGTGAGCATGGGCCGATCCTCGTCGTCGATGACGACCCAGCCCTGGCCGAGATGCTTCAGCTGGTTCTGGCCAAGGAAGGATTCTCGACCGCATGGGTTGGTCACGGCAATGACGTCATGGACGTCTTCCGGCAGTGCAAACCTGCCCTCGTACTCCTTGACCTCATGCTCCCAGGACCCGATGGCATCCAGATCTGCCAGGACATCCGAGACGAATCCGGCGTGCCCATCATCATGCTCACAGCACGCTCTGACACCCCTGACGTCGTGCGCGGCTTGGGGGCAGGTGCCGACGACTACGTCTCGAAACCCTTCCGGTCTGCTGAACTGGTTGCCCGTATTCGTGCCCGCCTGCGCACTCCAGCTGCCCCACGTGAGGAGGGCGGGATCATCAGCGTCGGCGATCTGACCATCGACCCGGCGGCCCACGTGGTGCAACGCGGTGGAGAGGACATCTCCTTGACCCCGCTGGAGTACTCCCTGCTCGTGACGATGGCCCAGCATCCCAACAAGGTCTTCAGCCGAGAAACCCTACTGCGAGAGGTCTGGGGTTACACCAGCAATGCCGACACTCGCCTGGTCAACGTCCACGTGCAGCGGTTGCGCTCCAAGGTGGAGGAAAACGCTGGGAACCCGCAGATGATCGTGACGGTGCGCGGTATCGGATACCGCATCAGCACACCTGGGGAGGAGAGCTGATCACCGGGCCGCGGCGTGCTGGCCGCCACCGACGACACAGCTGGCCCGCATCGTGGCTTGCCGGGTTGCGGAGACTGTGGTGGTCGTCATTGCCACTGCGCATGGTCACCATCACCGTGGTGAGCAGTCTTGTCATCCTCACCGTCGGTGGCTTCTTCCTGGTTCGTCAGGCCACTGCGGGAATCGTCGAGGCAAAACGCACCTCGGCCATCGCGGAGACGACCGCGACGATCAATCGCATCCAAGGCCAGTTGCGAGACACCGATCTGCGCACAGCCTCTCTCTACGAGCAACTCAATCGACTCGCAGACGACGCAGCAGGCCAATCAGGGCAGTATCACGTCCTCATCCAGGGCCCTGTTTCCGGACTCATTTCCCAGGGGGTCTCACCGGACTCCGTTCCGGCTGAGCTCACCGTGAAAGTGGGGGAGTCCAACGGCATGTGGACCGCACCGACGATGGTTCATTACACCGACCATGTGCGTCCTGACGTCCCCGGTATCGTCGTCGGTTCGACCCTGTGGGCACCTGGAGCCAGCCAGTCCATCCCGGTGTACTTCATCTTCCCGCAGACCCAGGAGGTTGCCACCGTCGAGTTGCTACGCCGCAATGTCATCAGCGTGGGAGCTCTCATGGCCCTGGCCATCGCCATGGCAACCTACCTGGCGACCCGTCACCTGTCCCAACCCATTCGACAAGCCTCCATCACGGCATCGAGATTGGCCGGTGGAGCGCTGGACGAGCGTATGACAGTGCGGGGGACTGACGACCTCGCGACCCTTGCCAGATCGATGAATGACATGGCAGCCCAGCTCGATCGCCGCATTGGGGAATTGGAGAGGTTGTCGACACTGCAGCAGCAGTTCGTCTCGGACGTCTCCCACGAGTTGCGCACCCCGATGACGACGATGCGGATGGCCTCCGACATGATCGAGGCCAACCCTGACGATCCGGTCCAGGTGCGGTCGGTCGAACTCATGAGGGCCCAGATGGAGCGCTTCGAGATCCTCCTGGCTGACCTGCTCGAGATCTCTCGTTTCGACGCCGGAGCCGCCCAGCTCGCTGTGGAAGACTGCGACATCGTCGAACTCGTGCGCGCCGAGATCGTCGATGTGACTCCAATCGCACAGCGTCTGGCAGTTCCGATCTCACTGGACGCCGAGACGTCGCAGACGGCCGAGGTCGATCCGCGACGGATCAGCCGCATCGTCAGGAATCTGTTGTCCAACGCCGTCGAACATGCTGAGGGAAAGACCGTCGAGGTGACCGTCGTCGGTAATGACTGCGCGGTAGGGGTCGGCGTGCGTGACCACGGGGTCGGGTTCGAGCCGTGGCAGGCAGACAAGGTCTTTGGTCGGTTCTGGCGTGGAGATCCGTCTCGGGTACGCACCGTGGGCGGCAGCGGCCTTGGCCTGGCCATTTCTCGCCAGGACGCCGACCTGCACCATGGCTGGCTGACAGCGTGGGGACGTCCCGGCCAGGGCGCCTACTTCCGGCTCGTCATTCCCAGGGATGCTGGCGGACAGATCGTGGAGTCCCCACTGCCGGCTGCCCCCAGCGACGCCGACCCGTCAGACACACAGGAGGAGACATGACACTGCGTCCCACGCGACGTGCTGTGCTGTCGGGGGCTGCTCTCCTGCTGGCAGGCTGCGCCGAGGTACCCTCCAGCGGGCCAGCCAGACGGGTCGACGACCCCCACGAAGCGGCAACGCGGCGTGAGGGCATCGACGTCGCTCCGCAGCCTCCTACCGACGGCGCATCGATTGATCTTGTCGTGGGCGGTTTCCTGCAGGCCATGACGAGTGCCCGTGACGACTACCGCGTCGCTCGCACCTACCTCACCAAAGACATGGCCGACCGCTGGGATCCCCATTCCAAGGCGACGATCTACGAGGCCACCAACCACAAGCCGACCAGTACGGTGGCGACGGCTTCTCTCCAGGCTCCCGTCGTGGGCACCATTGATGCCGACGGTCACTACCGCCCGGCCCAGTCGCAGACTCTCACACATGACTTCGGCATGGCTCAAGAGTCCGGACAATGGCGAATTTCCCGACCTCCTGAGGGGTTGTTGATCTCGCAGTACACCTTCCAGCGCGCTTGGTCGACGATTCCGGTGTATTTCTTGGCCGTCGACGCTGACCGGTTGGTTCCCGACGTCATCCACCTGCCGAGCTGGGGTGCCACCCCTGATGCCGTGCTGCGGGCGATGATGGCCGGGGTGCCTGAATACCTGAAACCGGCAGTGCGCACGGCACTGCCCTCCGGAGTGAAGGCCACCGAGTCAATCTCGGTTGACGCTGTAGGCGTGGTCACCGTGCCCCTGAGTGCCTCTGCTGCCCAGCTGTCAGAGTCCCAGCGGCGACTGCTTGCCAGCCAAGTCACGTGGACCTTGAGTTATTTCCCATCCATCTCGCGTATCCGATTCACCGCCGGCGGATCCCTGCTGCCCCTGCCCGAGGCCGCCGAGGACAACACCGTCTCGGCGGACCTGTACGCCGACCTCATACCGCTGCCATCGACGGATTCCCCCACGGTCGTCGCCGTCGTCAAGGGACAGATGGGACGAACCAACCCCTCAGGTCGAACCTTCCAGATCATGCCCGGAACCCTGGGGCAGCAGGCTCGTCCGCACACAGGTGTCTCAGCCGTCGCGTCCACCCAATTCGCCATGCCCGTCGCATCGTTGAACACTCCCGGCGCGGTGTGGCACGCCGTGTCCGGGGACCAACGATCGCTGGTGGCGTGGCGCGAAGGCAGCGATCAGGTCGACGTCGTCGCCACTGGGACGAACCTGCTCCGCCCACAAGTTCTCGTTGATCGCAGTGTCATGACCTTCTCGACCACGGATCCGACACTCATCGTCGTCGGCCCAGATGGCGTCCGAAAATCGACCGTCGTTGACCTGGGTGGACGCGCAGTGACCGCGTTCAGCGTCTCTCCCGATGGGATCCGCGTGGCCCTGGTCCTCACAGCGGGGAAGAGCTACGGATTGGGTATCGGCCTGTTGTCACCGCAGGACAACGCAGTTCACCTGGGCCACATCGTCGACATACCGCTGTCCTCCTCCGACGCGAACCTGTCGAAGATCACCGACGTTGCCTGGCTCTCCCAAACCCGGTTGTGCGTCCTGGGCAGTGCGATCGAGAACGGGGTGACTGCACCCTACGAAATCATCGTTGATGGCTCGGGGGCGACCTCCATGGGCCCACTCAGCGGAACCAGCGTGACATCCGTGGTGGCGGTGCCGATGAAAACCGGTACCGAGGCTGTCGTGCTCGGCGAAGACGGACTATTGCTTCACCACGAGGAAAGGTTCCGCTGGCGCCAGATCCTGCAAGGGGTCAGTGCTGTGGCGATGACAGCTTGACCCTTCCCTAACACGACGATGACCGGTGATACTGGCTCATCGTGAACCCACTGGACTGCCTGGCCGACCTGCTGCTGGGGGCGTGCTGTCCTGGTTGTGGGGAGCCGGGTGTGGGGGTGTGCGAATCATGTCGGGCTGCGATCAACCCGACCCCTCGCGTCATCGCTGACGGTCCACCGCCCGTCATCGCCTGCATGGGCTACCACGGTCCTGTACCGGGGATCGTCACAGCTCACAAGGACCGTGGCGCAGCATGGTTGACCGATGACCTCGGTCCCTGGCTGGCTCACGGACTCGCTCCGGCGATCGCAGCCGCACCTGGCCATGTTGACGTCGTCCCGGTGCCCTCATCGGCGAAGGCTGTGCGACGACGCGGCGCCGATCACGCTGCAGACATGACGCGATCCGCCCTGCGCACCTTGGATGCGAGCAAGGCCTCGCTCGCCCAAATCTTGCATCGAACGCGACAGGTGGCTGACCAACTCGAGGTTCGTCACGAGGATCGCGATGCCAATCAGCGCGGATCGATGACAGCTGCGCCGGGGCGAGGGGATGTCATTGTCGTTGACGACGTTCGCACCTCAGGGGCGACGATTGACGAGGCGTGCAGAGCCTTGAGCCAGTCCGGTCGACGAGTGCTGGCGGCGGTTGTCCTGGCTGATGCTGCGACCCCACTGAGATGGCCGTGATCACGCCTGGACGCGAACATGATCACATGGCCATCTGCCTGGTCGTCATGGGTGTCGAAGCTTGACGAACACCTGTTGTGGGGCGCTGTCATGGGGTAGCGTAGGTGCATGGCACGACCAATTGACACCCGGACCTCCACCAGGGGGAATCGGGCGGGGTCGTGCCATGTGTGTTTCAGCGTCGGAAACACCGACGCACACCCAAGGAGGTTGTCATGGATGTCATCGTTTCGGGACGGCACTGCCACGTCAGTGACGACGTGCGCGCCCAGGTCGAGGACAGGCTCTCCGGGGTCGAGAAGTTGAGGGACCGGGTCCAGCGCGCTGAGGTGGTCTTCACCGCCCAGGGCACCAAGGGCCCCAAGGATCAGGCCATGACGTGTGAGATCACACTGCGGGCGAAGGGGCCGGTGGTGCGAGCCGTCGGTCAGGCGGAGGACAAGATGGTTGCCTTTGAGATGGCTGCCGATCGCCTCCGTACCCAGCTGCTCAAGGCCGCTGATCGTCGCCGCAGCCATCATGGACTGCGTGTGTCCCAGGTTCTGGACGTCGTACCCGAGGAAAGCGCCGATGATGCACCCGAGATCCTGACCACCAGGAAGATCGCGGGCGACGTGGAAGTCACCGGGGACAGCCCCATGTATGTCAAGGAGAAAGTCTTCCAAGCCGTTCCCCTGACCCTCGCCCAGGCTCTCGACGAGATGGAACTGGTCGGCCACGACTTCTTCCTCTACCTCGATCAGGATTCCAAGCAGCCCAGCGTCGTCTACCGGCGCAAGAAGGGTTACAACTACGGCGTGATCCATCTCGAGCTTGATCACGAGTGATCGCGAATCGTCACGACACGACGACATCGGCGGCGGTGCGGGTTCATCTGCACCGCCGCCGATCCGTGTCGCGGGTCGAGGCCACGCAAAGACGGTGGGCAAAGACCCTGAGGAGTAGGCCCTTGGGGGCCCGGCAACCCTCTGGTACCCACGATGACAGACCGCAGCGTTCTTGGTTCGGCCGCCGACCCCCTAGGATGGGGGAGGCGGCTCTCTCGAGCTGCTCGTCCGGCTCATGCCTGGACGACACGACGTCTACTCCTTGAAGGACCCACCCCGTGAACCTCATGGACCGCGTGCTGCACGCCGGTGAAGGCAAGATCATCCGCCGACTCAACCGCATCGTCGGCCAGGTCAACAGCATCGAGGAAGATTACGTCGCCATGAGCGACGACGAGTTGGTGGGCCAGACCGCCGACTTCCGTCAGCGTCTCGACAATGGCGAGAACATGGACCGGCTGCTCCCGGAAGCTTTCGCGACGGTGCGTGAGGCGTCCAAGCGAGTGCTCGGCAAGCGTCACTTCGACGTTCAGATCATGGGCGGTGCGGCCCTGTACCAGTGCAACATCGCCGAGATGAAGACTGGTGAGGGCAAGACCCTCGTCGGTCTCCTCCCCGCCTACCTCGAGGGTCTGCTCGGAAAGGGAGTCCACGTCGTCACCGTCAACGACTACCTGGCTCGAGTGCAGTCCGAGCAGATGGGTCGCGTGCACCACTTCCTGGGTCTGACGATCTCGGCGATTTTGTCGGACATGCCTCCGATGGAGCGCAAGGAGGCCTACAAGACCGACATCACCTACGGCACGAACAATGAGTTCGGCTTCGATTACCTGCGTGACAACATGGCCGGCTCCCTGGGCGAGTGCGTGCAGCGTGGTCACCACTTCGCCATCGTCGACGAGGTTGACTCGATCCTCGTTGACGAGGCTCGTACCCCGCTGATCATCTCCGGCCCGGCCGAGGAGAACAAGCAGTGGTACCCGGAGTTCGCCAAGATCGTCTCGAGGCTCCAGCGCGACGTCGACTACGAGGTCGACGAGAAAAAGCGCACCGTCTCCGTCCTCGGTCACGGCATCAGCGTCGTCGAGGAGCGTCTGGGTATCGGGAACCTGTACGAGTCGGCAAACACCCCTCTCATCGGTTACCTCAACAACGCCATCAAGGCCAAGGAGCTGTTCCACCGCGACAAGGACTACGTCATCATTGACGGCGAGGTCCTCATCGTTGACGAGCACACCGGACGAACCCTGGCAGGGCGTCGCTACAACGAAGGACTGCACCAGGCCCTCGAGGCCAAGGAACACGTCGAGATCAAGGACGAGTACCAGACCCTCGCCACGATCACCTTGCAGAACTACTTCCGCATGTACGACAAGCTCGCCGGCATGACTGGTACCGCCAAGACCGAGGAGAGCGAGTTCCAGAAGATTTATGGTCTGGGTGTCATCCCGATCCCGACGAACCGCCCGATGATCCGCAAAGACCAGAAGGACCTCATCTACCGCACCGAGGAAGCGAAGTTCGACGCCATCATCTCCGACGTCGTCGAGCGTCACGAGACCGGTCAGCCCATCCTCATCGGTACCGCATCCGTCGCCAAGTCTGAGCTGCTCTCGGAGAAACTCAAGCGGGCCGGGGTTCCCCACAAGGTGCTCAACGCCAAGCATCACGAATCCGAGGCCGCGATCGTCGCCCTGGCTGGCCGCAAGGGAGCTGTGACGGTCTCGACCAACATGGCCGGTCGTGGTACCGACATCATCCTGGGCGGTAACCCAGAGTTCCTCACCGAACTGGACCTTCGCGAGAAGGGTCTTGATCCGGTGGAGGACGAAGAGGCCTACCAGACCGCGTGGAACAACACCCTGGCCAAGTACGAGGAGCAGTCCAAGGCCGAGCACGAGGAGGTCGAGGAACTGGGCGGTCTCTACGTCATCGGTTCCGAGCGTCACGAGTCTCGCCGTATTGACAACCAGTTGCGCGGACGTTCCGGTCGTCAGGGAGACCCTGGTGAGTCCCGGTTCTACCTGTCCTTGCAGGACGAGCTCATGCGCCTGTTCAAGCCTGAGGTCATCGAGCGCGCCATGGTCACCCTCAAGATGCCCGACGACATGCCGATCGAATCCAAATGGGTGTCGCGTCAGATCGAGAGCGCCCAGAAGCAGGTCGAGGCGCAGAACTTCGAAATGCGTAAGAATGTCTTGAAGTATGACGACGTCATGAACCGGCAGCGTCACGTCATCTACGGTGACCGTCGCAAGGTTCTCGAGGGAGCCGACGTCGAGGCCGAGTTGCGCGCCACCACTGATCGCGTCGTGGAGGCCGGTGTACGCAAGTACACCGACGGCTACTCCGAGGAATGGGACCTCGACGCCTTGTGGACCGAGATCGGCACCGTCTACCCCGTCGGCCTGGACATCAACGAGTATGCCGACTGTCAGGACGCCGAGGAACTCATCGAGGACTTCAAGGCGGACGCCCAGGAGGCGTATGACCGTCGCGAGACCGAGCTGGGGGAGGCGACGATGCGCCAGCTCGAGCGCGAGGTCCTCCTGACGGTTCTCGACCGCAAGTGGCGCGAGCACCTCTACGAGATGGACTACCTGCGTGAGGGCATCGGGCTGCGCGCGATGGCTCAGCGAGATCCGCTGGTCGAATACCAGCGCGAGGGCGGGGACATGTTCAACGCGATGATGGACGCCTTCAAGGAAGAGGTCATCGGGTTCCTGTTCAACCTCGAGATCGAGGCCGGCCCACAGGTCGGTCTGGTGACCGACGACGAAGGACAGCCGGTGACCGCAGAATCCGTGTTGCCCCAGGAGAATCGTCCGCGTCGCGCGCTGAGCTACTCGGCCCCCGACGAACAGGGAGATGCCACGACGACGTCTGAAAGTGGCGCCCCCAAGAATCCCAAGGCCGAGGGAAACCGGGCCGCCAGGAGATCTGCCGCCAAGAAGTCGAAGCGGAGCCGCAAGAAGCGCTGATGTGATACCCGTGACGGCGTCGACACGACAGTGTCGGCGCCGTCACGCCATGCCGACGGCTTCTGGACTGATGTGTTTCTCGGTCAGTAGCGCGGCCATCGTGGGGTTGAGGACGAGTTCGACGGCGTCGAGATGCCAGATGCCCTCGCGCTGAACCAGGTTCGTGGCCAAGGGGAGTCGCCTGCCACGCAGATCGATCATGCCAACCCCGTCCACATGATCATCGTCGAAACCGACTCGAGGCTCACCGACGAGGAGCATACGGCTCCAGCCAGGTCCGCGAGGCCAGCTGCGCATCGTCGCTGCCGCCCGCGTACTCGACGCCCTCAGGAGTTGAGTCATGGGCCGGCGCCCAGCCATCGTCTCGATGATGATGATGTGGATGGCACGAGTCAGTCGCGCCGCCTGCTGGTAGGCCTTGCAGTTGCCGTGCGCCGCGTTCGGCATTGGCGGCGACGAGACCACGCGCAATTCCTCCGGCCACCAGTCCCGGTCGAGTTCCAGGAAGATGTCGGACGGGTGTCGGGCCGCCGACTCAAGGGGTATGGGTGCTGATGTGCTCGTCATGGGCTCTAGGACAGCGCATGTGGCCCTTGGAGGGGAAGGGTTGAATTGCACATCTGTGGAAAACTCGAGTCAGCACACCGTGTCGGCATCTGAAACGGGTGCGTACCAAGATGCGATTTCTGGTCACATCTGAGTACCGTTGACGATGCACCAGGGGTCGCTGACCGAGGAGGGTTCAATTGTCGACGTCCACCATCGTTTTCATCCCCACCAACGCGCAACGGGCTCGCGAGCTGTGCGCCGCCCCGGGAGAACAGGTGACGGCCTTCACGGTCACCGAAGAACTCCGTTCCATCCTCGACGTCACCGACCCTGAGGAAACCGAACATGCCGCCATGGTCATCGGTTCGGTGTGGGGTCTGACCCACACCGGTCGTCGACTCGTCCTCGTCGCCCACGTTCCCACCGAGCAGATGGCCGATCATGAGGAGGTCGACAACGGCGCAGTGACGCTGAGGCGTCTGGAGCCCTCTCAGATCACGGCGTGGTTCGCTGATGACGACGACGCCAACTCCCAGGATGCCGCTGCCGCTGTCAAGGGCATGATCATTGACGACGCATGGAATGACGTCGCCGTTCAGACCCTCATTGGTGAGCACGAACTGTCCTGGCACGACATCACCGAGGAGCTTCCAGGTGCCGACACCGACCCCGAGGGGTTTCCCGGACTGGGGTGACGTCGACTGCCGCTGATGGGCGAGGCCGGCCTCAGTGAGAGGCCAACCAGTCGTCACCGGCCTGCTGCTGCACGTTGAAGGCCTCAGTGATGTGCGGGGCGGCGGCCTTTTCCAACTTCTTGCCCATCAGCGGGACCGACACGGTGAAGGTCCCGGTGTAGACGACCTCGGTCCCGGTGCCATCGGGACGCACGGCAGCATGTCCCTCGGCCTTGGCCGGCATACCCTGAGGAACGATCTGCAAGGCGCCCTCCCGCGATCCATCGGAATTGGCAGGCTGCCACGACAGGGTCTGTTTGGCGGTGAGGGTCGAGCCGACGAACTTCGTCACCTGGCTGGGAGCGGGCATGGCCACATCCAGGCTCAGCGAATCGCCCGTGACCACAGCATTACTCGTGGTGCCCCCGGCACGACGGTGCACGTCCTGCCACCATGCCGGATCGCTCATCATGGAGACGACTTGATCAGGGGTTGCGTCGAAATGGGCCCGTGAATTGATGTCCATGACACCATGATGCCCGACGTTGGCGCCACACAGGCAAAACAACCCCGCGCGGTGGTTCACGCAGAGGCATAGACCCTTGTAGAGTTCTCATCGAGGACCACGTTGAGGTGGCCCCGTGACCATGACGAAGGTGACCTGATCGTGTCAGAGATGGACAAAGTCATCCCGGATCTCGTGGCGTCGGTGCTGGAGCAGCACGCCACGGGAGATTGCTGCCGGGAGGAGGTGATTCGTCAGGCCATGGAACGGCAGGTCACCCTTGCCGTGAAACCCGGACCCGTTCGCGTCGATGTCATCATCGATCCGCCGTGGTCTGACGGTCAGGTCAACTCCGTGCAGATCGTCATGGATGACCGTCCCTTCCTCGTCGACACCGTCGTGTCGTGCCTGCTTCGCCATGGGTGGCGAGTTGAGGACGTCCGCCATCCGATTTTCGGTGTCAAGCGCAACGCCGAGGGCGGTATCGACAGTGTCGGAACCCCCGGCCGTGACGGCTACGAGCCCGAGTCCTGGATGGACATCGACACCACGGCACCGATCGGTGTTGACACTGGTGAGGCTGCCACACAGCTCGCTGACAGTCTTCGCAGTTGCCTGGAGCAGGTCGTTCGGGCCACCGACGACTGGGCGGCAATGCACGAGGCGATGCTCCAGACTGCTGAACTGGTCAGCGCGTCACAAGGCCATGCCGATGACCGCGACTCCGCGCGGGAACTCCTGGAGTGGTTGGCCGACGACCACTTCGTGTACCTGTCCTACGAGGAGTTCCGCGTCGATGGGAACACCATGACACCAGTGCCCGGCACCCGGTTGGGCATCATCGACAACGGACCGCGATTCGACGCAATTCCTCACGGCCAGGACGACTCCACCATCGTCGTCACCAAGGACTCGGTTCGTTCCACAGTGCAGCACAACGAATACCGCGACTACGTCGGTGTGCGGATCCGTGATGAGCACGGCGCCGTGGTCGGTGAACACCGCTTCATCGGGCTGCTCGGGTCGGCTGCCTACACCGAGTCGGTGACGCACATTCCCGTGCTGCGCGCCAAGGCCTCTCGCGTGCTGGCGCTGTCGGGATACCGCGCCAACTCCCACGGCGGCAAGGCGGTCGCCCGAACCATAGCCGAGTTTCCGCGTGACGCCCTTTTCGAGGCCCCGGCCGAGGAGCTCGTGCCGCTCATCATGACGATCATCGACCTGCGCGAGAAGCAGCGCCTGCGAGCCTTGGTCCGCCGTGGTCCGTGGGGCCGTTTCTTCCACCTGCTGGTCTTCGTCCCCGCTGATCGTTTTGACGCCAGCACAGTTGGTGTCGTCAAGAGAATCGTCACCAAACGGACCGGCGCTGCGGACATCGACGCGACCACGATGATGGGCGAGTCCTCCCTGGTCCGGATCACGCTGACGGCCAAGGTCCCCGACGGGCAGGTGCTCCCCCCGATCGACAACGAGGAACTACAGGCCGAACTTGCCGAGGCCATCTCGAACTGGGATGACGAGTTCATCGCCCTGGCCCGCGGCATCGAGAGCAACCGACGCGGCATTGACTTCGGACCTGAGTACAAGCAGGAGTTCACGGCCAGACAGGGCATCCTGGACCTTGAACTGCTCAACGGGCTGGGCGAGGACGACCTCGGCATGGTCATGTACCGCCCCGACGACCCGGCCGATCCCTCCGACCTGCGACTCAAGATCTTCAACCAGCATGCGCCCATGACCCTGTCCCAGGTCATGCCCCACCTGTCGAGCCTGGGCGTCCAGATCGTCGACGAGCATCCCCACCGCATCATCCTGCGCGGTCGGGAGATCTGGCTGTTCGACCTCGGTCTGGAGACCCCCGGCGAGCTGTGGAAGGATTCCGAACGACATCGATTCACCGAAGCATTCGCTGCATCCTGGCGTGGCGAGTGTGAATCTGACACCTTCTCAGGCCTCGTGACCGAGGCAGGTTTGTCGTGGTCCCAGGTGGCCATGCTTCGCGCCATCGCCCGCTACCTCCGGCAGGTCGGCAGCCCATTCTCCCAGACCTACATGGCCAAGGCACTACGGGCGAACCCGAATCTGGCCGGCGGTCTGGTGAGGATCATCGAGGCCAAGTTCGATCCATCGGCCTACGATGACGGGGCCACTGCCGGAGCCGAGCGGCTGGCCAAGGTCGAGGAACTCTCGCAAGCCTTCCTGGCCGACCTGGACGACGTCGCATCCCTCGATCATGATCGCATCCTGCGCATGATGCATGCCGTGGCCAAAGCCATGATCCGCACCAACTGGTGGCAGAAGAATCGCCGTGCACTGGCCTTCAAGGTGCGCCCCAGCGAACTCGACTTTGCCCCCGCGCCACGCCCCACCTTCGAGATCTTCGTCAACTCGCCCAGGGTCTCGGGAACTCACCTGCGGTTCGGTGCGGTGGCTCGAGGCGGCCTGCGCTGGTCGGATCGTCCTGAGGACTTCCGCACCGAGGTCCTCGGCCTGGTCAAGGCCCAGATGGTCAAGAACTCAGTCATCGTACCTGCCGGTGCCAAGGGCGGCTTCGTTCCCGCCCACCTGCCCGATCCCACGATCGACCGAGCCGGCTGGGCCGAAGAAGGCAAGGACTGCTACCGCATCTTCGTCTCCTCGCTGCTGTCGGTGACCGACAACGTCGTCGAGGGCAAGGTTGTCGCTCCCGACCGGGTGGTGCGTCACGACGGGGACGATCCTTACCTCGTCGTGGCTGCTGACAAAGGCACCGCCACGTTCTCCGACACCGCCAATGCCATCGCCGCAGAACACGGGTTCTGGCTCGGTGATGCCTTCGCCTCGGGTGGGTCCCACGGTTACGACCACAAGGCGATGGGCATCACGGCGCGCGGCGCATGGGAGTCGGTGACTCGCCACCTCGCTGACCTGGGCATCGATCAGGCTAGTGACGACTTCACCTGCATCGGTATCGGTGACATGTCCGGTGACGTGTTCGGCAATGGCATGTTGCTGAGCAAGCACATCAAGCTCGTGGCAGCCTTCAACCACCGCCACATCTTCGTGGATCCGAACCCGGACCCTGCCGTGTCCTGGCAGGAGCGTCGTCGTCTTTACGATCTTCCGCGCTCCAGCTGGAGGGATTACGACCCCTCCCTCATCTCTGAGGGCGGTGGCATCTGGGATCGCACCTTGAAGTCGATTCCGGTGAGCCCGCAGATGTACGAGGTCCTCGGCATCGACGACTCCGTCGAGACGATGACCCCCGACGACCTCATCTCAGCGATCCTGCGGGCCCCGGTGGACCTGCTGTGGAATGGCGGAATCGGCACCTACGTGCGAGCCACGACTGAGACTGACGCCCAGGTTGGCGATCGCGCCAATGACCCGGTGCGCGTCACCGCCAAGGAGGTACGCGCCAAGGCCGCTGGCGAAGGCGGAAACTTGGGATGGACCCAGGCAGGCCGTATCGAATACGCCCGCAATGGTGGCCGAATCAACACCGATTTCATCGACAACTCCGCCGGCGTCGACACCTCGGATCATGAGGTCAACATCAAGATCCTGCTCGATGCCGAGGTGGCTGCAGGACGCCTCAGCGCTGAGGAACGCGACGAACTGCTTCCCGCCATGGCCGACGACGTCGCATCCCTCGTGTTGCGCCACAACCGCTCGCAGAACCTCGCCCTGGCCAATGCGTTGAGCCCATCTGGCCCGAAGCCTGGAGTTCTGGAAGCCTGGATGTGCGAACTCGAGAAGTCCGGCCATCTCGATCGTGTCGTCGACACCATGCCGTCGACCACGGAGATGAACCGTCGAATCGCCGCAGGGGAGGGGCTGGCCAGCCCTGAACTGTGCACCCTGCTCGCGTGGACGAAGATCGCCCTGTGTGATGCCGTGCTGGCCACCGATCTTCCCGAAGACCCCTTCGTCGCT
Organism: Cutibacterium equinum; assembly: GCF_028021195.1. Taxonomy (NCBI): domain Bacteria; kingdom Bacillati; phylum Actinomycetota; class Actinomycetes; order Propionibacteriales; family Propionibacteriaceae; genus Cutibacterium; species Cutibacterium equinum. The sequence goes on along the minus strand of NZ_CP115668.1, from coordinate 1,303,580 downwards.
GACCGTCTGGTGGGCTACTTCCCGCCCCTGCTGCGCGAAAGATTCGCCGATCGGATGCCAGATCATCGACTGCACCGGGAGATCATCACGACCGAGGCCGTCAACCGATTCGTTGACTCCCAGGGCATCACGGCCTACCACCGCCTGCATCAGCAGACCGGGGCCGACATCGCTCAGGTCATCCGTTGCCAGCTGGCAGCCCGGTCGGTCTTCGGACTGGGCAGGGTGGAAACGAACCTCGCTCACCTCGGACTGGATGCCGTCCGGACCGCAGAGATCAGGCTCGCCCTGAGGGACCTCGCCATGGACGCCACGAGGTGGTTCCTCAACCACGGCGGCGCCGACAACATCTCAGCCACGATCGAAACCTACCGTCCAGGGGTCGCCGGACTCGTCGACAAGCTCTCTGACCTGCTGGGCGACAGCGCCGACGAATGGCAGGAGAAGGTTGACGAGGTCACTGCGTTGGGACTTGATCGTGCGGATGCCGCCGTCGTCGCATCTCACGAATGGGGGCCGGTGCTGTTGAGCGTGGTCGAGATCTCGGAAGAGGGCCATCCTCTCAACGAGGTCGCCGAGGCATACCTGACGCTGGCGCGCAGGGTGGACATGCCCCGACTGACTCGTCTCGTCGAGCAGCTTCCACAGGACCGTCGGACGGACTCGCGAGTGCGAGCCAGCCTGCGTGAGGACCTGCTCCAGGTGATGTCTGAGGCGACGCGACGTGCCCTTGCACTGGGAACGGATCAGGTTCTGGTCGATGGCGGACGTATTATTGAAACGATGTCGACAAACCCGGATCTGGCGCAATGCGTCGTGATGGTCAGCGACCTGCGCTCTGCCGTCGGCCAGGAGGCCAAGTAGTGAAAATCGATCTCCACACCCACTCCTCGATCTCGGACGGGACGGATTCCCCGACCCGCCTCATGATGAAGGCTGCCGCAAGCGGTCTGGACGTCATCGCCCTGACTGATCACGACACCTTTGACGGGCTGGAGGAGGCTCAGGCAGCCGGGCAACGGTTCGGTGTTCGGCTCCTTCCCGGTCTCGAGATGACGTGTCACATCGGTGGCCGTGACGTTCACCTGCTGGGCTACGGGCCGCGTCGCGACGATGCCGCTCTGGGGAGGCAGTTGCGGGCCACCCAGGCTTCCCGGACAGGGCGTCTGGGCGCCATGTGTGAAAAACTCACCGAGGCCGGCATGCCGGTGACGATTGAGGATGTCCGTCGAGCGGCCGGCTCGACCTCGAGTCTGGGCCGCCCCCATGTCGCAGACGCGATGGTGGCCAAGGGATACGTCGAAGATCGCAACGAAGCCTTCCGCGACTGGCTCGCTGACGGCAAGCCAGCGTACGTGCCGCGCCACACCGTGGCTCTGGAGGACGGTATCGACCTCATTCACAAAGCCGGTGGCGTCGCCATCCTGGCTCATCCCTGGGGCCGGGGGGCTCAACAGGTACTCACCCCGCAGGTGATCGCGTCATTGTCTGCCTATCACCAACTCGACGGTATCGAGGTGGAACATCAGGAGCACGACCAGGCAGCCCGCCGTATGCTCTTCGACCTGGGTGGACGGCTCGGGCTGGTTCGCACTGGCTCCAGCGATTACCACGGAACCGGAAAGAAGGACCACGACCTGGGGTGCAATCTCACTCGTGAGACGGCCTACCGAGAAATCGTGACGAGGATCCAACTGCGAGGTGGAGTGCTGCACGTGCGGTGAGACTGCTACAGTGTCCGACATGATGAGTGCACCGGCGAATGTCACCTCGTGGTGGCGTTTCTGCGTGCGGCACTGACGATGTGACGGCCGCCCTGTCCGGCGGCGTCTCCTCGTCGTCCAAGAGGGTGGCGAGGAAGGATGATCGATGACCAGCGACGTTTCTGAGATCGGATCGAACGCTGCCACGTTGGCGCGTTCCCAAGCCCGCAGTGACAAGGTTGAGGCTGATCTGGCCGTCCATCCCGAGAAGTGGCGGGTTCTCACTGGAGATCGTCCCACCGGAAGCCTCCACATCGGTCACTATTTCGGGTCGTTGGCCAATCGGGTGCGGCTGCAGGATGCGGGGATCGAGTCTTTCCTCATCATCGCTGATTACCAGGTCATCTACGACCGTGACGGTGTGGGCGAATTGCAGGCCAACGTCATGTCGAATGTCGCCGATTACCTTGCCATCGGTATTGACCCGACCCGCACCACGATCTTCACCCACTCGGCCTTGCCGGCCCTCAACCAGTTGATGCTGCCCTTCCTGTCCTTGGTGACAGACGCCGAGTTGCGTCGCAACCCGACCGTCAAGGATGAGCTGGCCACCTCGGATCGCCCGATGTCTGGTCTCATGCTCACCTTCCCGGTTCATCAGGCCGCTGACATCCTCTTCTGCAAGGCCAACCTCATCCCGGTGGGCCGCGACCAGTTGCCGCACGTTGAACAGACTCGGGTCATTGCTCGTCGCTTTGACGAGAGGTATGGACGTGCCGACGCTTCCACCCCGGTCTTCCCCGAGCCCGAGGCTCTGCTGTCGGCGACCCCGCACGTTCTGGGACTCGACGGCACCAAGATGAGCAAGTCGAAGGGCAACACCATTGAGCTCGGTATGACCGCAGATCAGACCGCCAAGCTCATCAAGAAGGCCAAGACGGATGCCGAGCGGCACATCACCTGGGACCCCCAGAACCGTCCGGAGGTCTCGAACCTCGTGCTGCTCACGGCCTTGTGCGAGAACGGCGATCCGGCCGCGATTGCCGAGGAGATTGGTGACGGTGGCTCGGGTGCCCTCAAGAAGCGTCTCACCGCATCCCTCAACGACTACTTCGCCCCGATTCGCCAGCGACGTGCCGAGCTCGCCGCTGACGAGGGCCACCTGCGCGAGGTGCTTCGCGACGGCAATGAGCGCGCCAATGCCGTGGCGGAGCAGACGCTGTCCGAGGTGCGCACAGCGATGAAGACGGTCTACTGAAGGTTAATTCGTCACTGGTGTAGGGCTCGTCGCAGGGCCCTCCGTGCCCTTGCCATCGTGGTTCACAGGGAGCGGCGTGCCCTGCGGTGACGCGGGAGGCTGCCAGCGCTCTTGTCCCCGGCAAGCTTTGTGCTGGCCTTGCCCTTCTTGGCCACTCCCTCCTTGCGGGACACGGAGTCGTTGTGTGGAGACGTGGCGTCACTGGTGGCCTCGTTCGTGCCATGCTCGCTGCGCACCTCGTTGCCATCACGAATCACCTTGCCATTGCGGCGACGTGTGCGCTTGCGGCGGGGCTTGTCAGAGTCCTGGGTGTCCTTGCGACGACGACGGGGCTCACCGTGCTCACCGCGCTTGTGGTGGTCGTCATGGTCATGGCGATGATGACGCTCGCGCTTCTCAGCCTCAGGCACAGCACCCTTGGTCCCCTCCGGGATGTCGAGGTCGGTGTAAAGATGCGGCGAGGTGGAGTAGGTCTCGACGGGCTCGGGGATATCAAGGTCGAGCACCTTGTTGATGAGCTTCCACCGGGTGATGTCAGCCCAGTCCACGAGGGTCACGGCCACCCCCTTGGCTCCTGCACGTCCGGTACGGCCAATGCGGTGGACGTAGGTCTTCTCGTCCTCGGGACATTCGTGGTTGATGACATGAGAGACCCCGGTGACGTCAATACCACGGGCAGCAACGTCGGTGGCGACAAGGATGGTGGCCTCGCCGTTGCGGAATTTCTTGAGAGCCTTCTCACGAGCGACCTGATTGAGGTCGCCATGGATCGCGCGAGCCTTGAAGCCACGGTCATCGAGGTCATCGGCCAGACGCTGGCATGCGCGCTTGGTGCGGCAGAAGATGATGGCCTTCTCGACGTCGCGGGACTGCAGGATGCGCCCGATGACCTCGATCTTGTCCATCGGATGAGCCTGGTAGACGAACTGTCGGGTGTCGGGGACAGTGGCCTGGGCGTCGGCACCCTCGGCACGCACATGCACAGGACGGTTCAGCTGTGAACGAGCCAGAGCCATGATCGGTGCCGGCATGGTTGCCGAGAAGAGCATGGTCTGGCGGGAGATCGGGGTGCGGCCGATGAGATTCTCCACGTCAGGCAGGAAGCCCAGGTCGAGCATCTCGTCAGCCTCGTCGAGGACGACGATGCGCACGTGGGACAGGTCGAGGTCCTTGCGCTGGGATAGGTCGAGGAGACGCCCAGGGGTGCCGACGACGACATCGACCCCTTCCTTGAGGGCGTCGATCTGTGGTTCATAGCCGACACCGCCATAGACAGTGAGGACTCGCGCGCCGCGCACCGAGGCAGCCGTCGAGATGTCCTTGGACACCTGCAGGGCGAGCTCACGGGTCGGGCACATCACCAGTGCCTGGGGCTTGCCCTTGTTCTCGAACCCTTCCCATGCCTCGTCGCCGGGCAGGGTGATGCGCTGCAGAACGGTAATACCGAAGGCGAGGGTCTTGCCTGTGCCGGTGCGAGCCTGGCCGATGAGATCGGTGCCCTGGATGGAGATGGGGATGGACATGGCCTGAATGGGGAAGGGGGAGACGATTCCCACCCCCTCCAGCGCCTGGCAGATGTCTTCTCTCACGCCGAGATCGGCGAAGGAGGTGGAAACGGAAACAGTGGTCTCGGTCAGTGTCTTGGCCTCTTCGTGCGTGGGCCCGTCAAGGCCCGATGTCATTTTTTGTATCGTCATTCTTCGTATCGTCGGTCTTCGTGATGTCGTCGTGCGAAAGTGGTCCGCGACGATGTCACGTGCGGTGTGGACCTGCGAGGTCACGCGGTCGACACACCATGGGCCATCCTACCTCCAATGCCGTCAAGCCTCTAACCTGTTGGGGTGAGCATCGACGACACGCATCCCCATGACTCCTCGGTTGTGCCGATCTTCTGGTCGGTCGCAGCATCCTGCGCGTTGCACGGGTTCTCGGCGACGGTGGCCGGCATGAGTCTGGCCACCGACCTGACGGACCGCTTCCTCATCGTCGATCGCAGCGCTGAGGTTCAGCAGATCCTGGCCGAAGCCAGAACCCATCTGACAGGCCGAGCTGTGCTGGGCGAGGTGGATCCTCTCATCGGGTCCATCGAAGAATACGTGCCCTCTCAATCCTGGTCTCAGGTGTTGCTGCGCGACCATATCGTCGTAGATCTCATCGCCGATTTCCTGGACCGGGTCGAGCCGAACCTCGCACCCGAACTTCGCCCGGTCCGTGGGTCTTTCGGCCCGTGGCTGGGTCGGGGTACCGGTAGCCGCGTGCGATGGGACGCTGCGATGCGTCGCACCATCGCAAGCCAGCGTGACGCATCGCCAGAGTCTGTGTTCGCTCGACGCCTCGTGGGGGAGGTGCTGTCGGTGGCCCAACGACTCTTTGCCCGTCATCAGGGGCTGACCTCGGCCTTGACGAGATCTGGTGGGGGAGAGTTCGATGACCTCGACCTCATCAATGAAGTCATGGCCGGTGTGTTGAGCGCCCATGACGAACGCATGATCGATCTTGGCCTCGAACCGTGAACGACGCCTGGCGAAAGGCGTTGAGCCTCACGTGACGACGGGAGCTTCCGCAATGACCGGAAGCTCCCGCGACGTTCACCTGTGACCGCGCTCAGGCAGCTCCAAATCCCACCTGACGACTGTGGGGCTGTCCCATGTCGAGGTAGGCGATCCCGCGTGCGGGAACCAGGACCTTGCGGCCCTTGGCATCGGTCAGGGTGAGGACGGCGTCGGGCTTGCTGAGGCTGTCCCGGAGCTGGCGCTCGATGGACTCAGCGCTGTCCTGGGCGTCGATGCTGACTTCACGTGCGGTGTTGACGATGCCGATCTTGATCTCCATGACGACAAACCTACAGGTGGATCAAGCATCACGGCGCCATAGCGCCACAGTGATGTTGTCATGGCCGCCGCAGTTGTTGGCGTGGGCGATGAGTCCGGCCGCCACATCCGCTGGATCCGGACGCCCCTGGTCGGTTGGTCGCGCAGCGTGCGCGAGATCTGCGATGAGCGTGGCCAGGTTGTCAGGGTCGGGAACGTGATTCCACAACCCGTCACTGCACACCAAGAGCCACCCGGATTGCTGCGGCTGATAGGCCATGACGCGGGGGGCGAGGTCGGTGGCAGAAGCGCCAATCCACTTCGTGATCGCATGAGCGCCGATCCCCGCCTCAGCCTCCTGGCGAGACATGCCCAGATCCATTTGTGCCTGGGCCATGGAATCATCGATGGACAGTCGGATACCGCCGCCGTCGTCAGGGAACCAGTAGGTTCGGGTATCGCCGATGTTGCCGACGATGATGCGTTCTTGTGTCGCAACGGCGGCGGCCAAAGTACATGCACCAATCGGGCTGGGTGCGCTCATTACTGCTTCGTGAGCCTTCCGGAATGCCCGCTCGAACAAGGTGACGATGTCGTCGTCACTGGCTGGCATCCCCTGGCACATCGTCGCTGTCAGGTAGTCGCGCGCAGTGATGGAGGCGATTCTGGCACACTCCTCAGCGCCGTCGGTCGACGAGACACCATCCGCGACAACAAGGACGATGTGGCGCCCGGAGGTGTCGACGCCGAGAGCTGCGGCGTCCTGGTTGGTGTCATGACGGAGTCCGATGTGCGAGGCGCAGGCAACATCTGTACGAGCTGCCGCCCGTTCTGTGAGGTCCACTCTTGCGATGGCGGAGGTATCGGGCGTCGCGATGGCGTCCGATGACTGGTCCGATTCATTCATGACGGTCCTCAGGTTGGGCGATGGTTCTCCGCACGGCTCCGGTCGAAATCGGTGGCGCCGCTCGATGTGGCACGGCGGTCGCGGCAGATCCGGGTCTACCGGCGATGTCGTGAGCCACTACGAGCGTGCGGACACGTCTCATGGTGGTGAGACAACTCTTCCACCCTCTCACATGGCGCGCGGCGAGGCCAGAAAACGGCTGTTGACGACGTTGTTCGGGCAAAACGGAACAACTGGCCCCAGATGGTGTCGGCAGTCAGTGGTGGGATGTCTGCCATGCATGAATGGGATGACGCTCAGGTGGGGGTGCTCGATGATGCGGCCGGAACGGTCGTCGTCATGGGAGGGCCAGGGACCGGGCGTACAACTGTGTGTCTTGAGGTGGCCGCACGCTACGTCGAGGCTGGCGGATCCCTGTCTGATGTCTTGCTGCTGGGCCAGACACGACCGGCTGCTCAGGCCTTGCGCAATGGTCTCGTGCGGCGACTCGGGGGTGCGCATCTGGACCCTCATGTCATGACGGTTCACGCCTTGGCCAGGCGGATCCTTGCGGCTCAGCAAGGTTCGGGACGGCTGTTGACAGCCCCTGAGCAGGAGTTTCGTATCAGGGAGCTTCTCGCGGCTCGTGACATGTCGGACTGGCCCGAGGAGTTGCGGGCATGTGCACAGACCTCTCAGTTTGCTTCTGATGTTCGTGTCATGGCGGCGAGACTTCGCCAAGAAGGGTGCGACCCGCAGGACCTCACAGCTGCCGGGATGAGGTGGGGAGTGACGCAATGGCAGGTCCTTGGGCTGTTCCTGGCCGACTACCTCGACGTGCTTGATCTGGAAGGGGCAGTGGATTACGCCGAGGCGGTGCATCGTGCTCGGATCGCCTTGGCACGCCCAGGAGCAGTCAACGAAGTGAGGTCACGGGTCAAACTGTTGGTGTGTGACGATGTGACCGAGTGCGATCCCTCCCAGATTCGCCTCATCGCCCAGCTGGCGCGGTGCCATGTTCCGTGTGTGCTGACGGCTGATCCGGACCAGACGGTTTACGGTTTCCGTGGAGCATCTGCCGAACGTCTCGACGATCTGATCGACGAGTTCCCAGACGTGTCGGTTCACCATCTGACGACCAATCACCGCAACAGTGAGCATGTTGCTGGCGTCGTTGAGTCGTTGCGTACGGCAATGCCAGCAGTACCGTCTTCCCGCCGGCTGAGACGGCAGGCGAATCACGCCGCGTCCACAGACTCAGGGACGGTAGCTGCCATTCGAGCGGGTAGTACCACTCGGCTGGTGAGGAAGGTTGCTGGAAGTCTTCGTCATGCCCATGTGGCCAAAGGGGTCCCTTGGAACGAGATGGCGGTGGTGACCCGTCACGGGGCTGAGTTGGGAGTGATTGCGACGATTCTCGCGTCTGAGGGCATACCGGTTGTCCGCTCGCGAGATGAACATGTGTTGTCTGACGTCCACGCCGTGACCCAGATTCTCAATGCTCTTGAGGCTGCGGTCTGTCTGGCTACCCAGTCCCAACCGAGCCAGCGAGACGTGGCGGCCCTGATGACAAACCCGCTGGCAGGAATTGATCGCAATGTCGTTGATCGCCTCGAGACCTGGTGTCGACTCGTTGTGGGGCACGAGCTGAATTGGCAGGTATTGCAAGAACTGGCGGCCGACGACAGTTCCTGCGTGGAGAAGACAGAGCCGGCCGAAGACACCGGCGAGGATGAGCTCCAGGACGACAACGACGTGGCCACTGTGCCTCCTGGACTACAGCTTCTGGCCGAGCCACTTGCCGCTTTCGTCCGGCGTATCCAACGTTCGGCCAGCATTGTGGCCTCTGGCGGTACGTGCCATGAAGCCTTGTGGGCCTTGTGGCAGGGCAGCCCGTGGGCATCTGCGCTGCGGCGTCGTGCCTTGGCTGGCGATGCTTCGGCTGACCGTGATCTCGACGGGCTGTGTTCTCTGTTCGACATCGCCGAGGCAGGCCATTCCATGGCTGGTGTCTCGGGAGGACGGCGTTTCATTGACATGATCAGGCGCGAGCAGATCCCAGCAGACCGTGCGCGCGAGTCTGATGAGGATCGTGATGGGGTTACTGCCGTGACTGCTCATCGCGTCAAGGGCAAAGAATTCAGTGTGGTGGCCGTTTGCGGACTGGAAGAGGGCAACTGGCCCGCCGACAATCACACCGGTTCCCTGGTCGGTGCAGACAGGTGGTCCCCAGACGGTCCCGTGCCGAGTCCTGGATGGTCCGAGAACCTTCGGGCTGAGACCAGGCTGTTGCTTGTGGCGTGTTCCCGCGCGACAGATCAATTGCTGCTGTGCTCTGTCGACTCTCCCGACGAAGGCAAACGTCCTTCCGGGGTATTGACGGGAATCCCACACCTTGAGGAGGGCGCCGATGTCTTGCACGTCGCCAGCCTTACCGAGCTTGTCGGTGAACTGCGTCGAGCAGTTGCTGACGAAAACGAATCGCCTGCGGTACGGGGTCAAGCCCAGCAGCTTTTGAACGACATGCGCGGCGAGGAGTATCGCGGGCGGCCACTTGTTCCCCAAGCTGACCCGAGGAACTGGTGGTGCGAGGCAGCCCCTCGTCAGGCCGGCGTCAACGGTGAGATCGAGCTGGGGGCTTCGCACATTGGGGAGTTGCTCACCTGTCCGCGACGCTGGTTCATGACTCGTCGTGCCGGCGCCAGTAGCGGGGCCGCCCTCCGAGCAAGTATCGGCACCCTTGTTCATCGCATCTGCGCGGAAAACATGGGTCGATGGTCCCTTCCCGAGGCGCTGGCGGAGTTGGAGGACTCCTGGCCTGACATCGAGTTGACTGCGGAGTGGCAACGAGCCGCCGAGCTCGAGGACGCAAAGACTGCGCTGAAGCGTTTTGACGGCTGGGTGATGTCACGTCACCGAGAGTTTCTGGGTGCTGAGGTGCGAGTCGACGGCACCATCGAGGTGCCGTCCGGTGTAGCGCGGGTGCGGGGGAGTATCGATCGGCTTGAGCGAGACCCACAGGGTGCCTGCTACGTGGTGGACCTCAAGACCGGGACCAGTACGTCTCCTGAAACGAAGAACTCTCACCGTCTACAGATCGGCGTCTACCAAGCCGTCGTCGCATCCGGTGGCGTTTCGAGCCTTGGGAAGACGTCGGTCAGTGGTGCGGAATTGGTCCATCTTCGGATGGGTGCGGGCAAGGGACAAGCCGACGCAAAGGTCGACCACCAGAGTGGGCTCTGGGACGTTCCCTGGCCCGATGAGATGGAACCCGTCGAGGGTTGCAGGAATTGGATCGAGGCAAGCGTGGACAAGGCCATCAAGATCGTCAAGTCCGGTGAATACACCGCTATTGCCAATACCGGTTGCGGCCATTGTCCGGCGAGGGCTGGATGCCCGGCCTTGACCCCGAAGGATCCCTCGACGGCAGCACCGCGACAGCACAGGATGGCTTCATGATGGACTCGAGCAGCAGTATCCGACACGACGACGTTGACCTCGCAGCTCTGCTTGGGTTCGAACTCTCCGACGAGCAGGAGACGGCCGTCGAAGCGCCCCTCGAACCATGCGTTGTCATCGCTGGAGCAGGTACGGGTAAGACGACAGTGATGGGTGCGCGGGTGCTGTGGCTCGTGGCTACTGGGCGAGTCAGGCCTGAGGAAATCTTGGGACTGACATTCACCAACAAGGCCGCATCGGAGCTGTCTGGCAGGATCGAGGAGAATCTTACGAGTGCGGGTCTGTTGACCCCTGAGCAGCCCAGACCCACCGTGGCGACCTATGACAGTTTCGCGGGAACTCTGGTAGCCGATTACGGGCCATGGGATGGGATCGACACGGGTGCCCATCTCATCACAGGTGCGAGGGCTTACCAGTTGGCGATGGAGGTCGTGTCCCAACTGGATAAGTCGCCACTGGCGAGCACACACCTGACACCGGCGTCGATTGCTCAAGCGGTGGTGTCACTGGCCGGAGCCATGGCCTCACATGATGCAAGCGAGGATGCAGTGCGAGCTGCGGACGCTCGTTGGCGCCAGATGCTTGTCGATGCGCCGACACGACGCAATGGGGGACAGTACGCCAGCGTGAGGAAGAACCTCATCACGGTGGACGAACGTGAGGACTTGCTGGATCTTGTGCGTGCTTACCAGGATCTCAAGCGGCGCCGCGGATTCGTCGAGTTCGGGGACCGCATGCTGCAGGCCCTGCACTTAGTTTCGCGGCATCCGAGGGTGGGACAGGAATTGAGAGCCCGATACCGTGTCGTTCTCCTCGACGAGTATCAGGACACATCGTCGGCTCAAGCCGACCTGCTGGCAGCTCTATTTTCTGGACCGGATCCCGCTCACGGAAGGGGCCATCCGGTGATGGCTGTCGGTGATCCGCTGCAGGCCATTTATGAATGGCGAGGAGCCGCAGCGAGCAACATACTGGATTTTCATCGGCGGTTTCCGCAAGAGGCGGGTAGCCCGGCGACCATGCTGTCCCTGGCCACCAATCGACGATGTGCCAACCAGATCATTGACGCCGCGAACATAGCCTCTCAGGAGCTACGAGAGTTCCTTGCATCGTCATTGACATCGGTTGATGACGGCGAGGACGACGACGCGAAACCCGCAGTAGGCAGGCCACTCGATCCCCCACAGGAAAACCGCCGCGGTGACGTCGATGTTGCCGCGTATCTGACCTGGGCTGATGAGTGTCGGGCGTGCGCCGACGAGATGGTCGAAGCCAAGGAACGTGGGGCAATTGAACGGTGGTCCGAGGCGGCAATCCTTGTCAGACGCAATAGCGACGTTGCCGACCTCTACGACGCACTGACCTCTCGTGACATTCCGGTGAGAGTGGCAAACCTCTCTGGCCTGTTGACCCTTCCAGATGTCGCCATGGTGGTGGCTCATCTCCGAGTGCTGGTTGATCGTCACGATGATGCAGCGATGGCGGCTCTGCTCGCAGCCCCTCGCTTTGGGTTGGGAACCGACGGTCTTGCTGAGGTCCACCGACGAGCACGAGCCTTGGCCAAGGCACAGGCCAAGGCTGACGGACTTGATCCCGAGGATGTTGATGTCCATCTCGTCGACGCTGTCATGGAAGATCGACCAGTAGGTGATGAGCGAGTGCGATCTGCCCTCGAGCATCTCGCTGCAGAAATCGTTGAGATTGCTGCCCATCAGGGGGATAGCCCTGATGACCTGATCCTGCGGATCGAATCAGTTACCGGCCTCGTGGACGACATGGCTGCCGATGACCCAAGTCGTAGCTTGGCTCGCCGTGACCAGCTGGACACACTCTGGGAGGAGGTGCGAGAGGTACGTCGGAGCGACCCCGATATGACACTCCCCGGGATCGTCTCATGGCTGGCAGCCGAAGAAGATCATGGGCATGGCCTTTCCCGGGCTTCCGCAGACCTCAGCGACGCCGTGACGATATCGACTGTCCACGCAGCCAAGGGATTGGAGTGGCCGTTCGTGATCATTCCTGACATGGCCCAAGGTGTCTTCCCATCGGAACTGAGCCCGAAGAACTTCGTCACCGTGGCTGGAGTGCTGCCGTCGTTCGCCAGGGGAGATGCCAGTGAGATCAGCCATCCTGTTTCTGGAAGCGAAACCGATACCAAGGGCTACGTCGCGGCTCTCAAGGAGGATTCACAATGGTCCGAGGCGAGGTTGGCCTATGTAGCTTTGACGAGAGCCAAAGAGCGGTTGATCGTGTCATGGCACAAGTGGGACTCACGACGCAAAGGCTGCTACAGCCCGGGGAAGTACGCAGATTTGGTTGCCGGCATGCTCGGCGTAGCGTGGCCAGACCTTGGCGAGCGACCTGAGGATCGTGTCGACGATGGGATTCCATGGCCGGTGCTCGCCGATGAGGGCGCCATCCCAATCACGGGAGCGGAATTGTCAGGCGGTGCTGATCTGCCAGTTGTTGACGACCCCAAGGACGCTGACCGAGTGGCATCGTGGCAGGCTGACGCGCAGGCCTTGCTGGCTGAGGCTCGACGTCGGCGCGATGACACCGACGATGTGGTCATTCCGGCACGATTGACCACCTCCCAGATGGTCAGGCTCCACGCCAATCCACAGGCATTCCAGGAAGACCTGCTTCGTCCGATGCCTCGACCTGCAGACAGGGGAGCAGGCATTGGAACGGCATTCCACGAATGGGTGAGTCAACGCCTCGCCCCCCATCAGCCGATCCCACTATTCGACGCCGAGGAGATCAGCGAACTCGAGGAGGATAGCCAGAAGGACGACGGTGATGCGGTCGTCCGATCCGTTGAGGCGGATGCATTGCAGACTCTTCGTCAGGCCTTCGAGAACAGCCGATGGGCACACGCCACAGTCCTCGCAGTTGAGGAGCCCTTCGTCATGACGATTGGCAACACCGTCGTGCGCGGACGCCTTGATGCGGTGGTGGCCGACCCCGATCATCCCGGTGATGAACTCGTCATTGACTGGAAAACGTCGAAGCCACGGTCTGCTGACCCGCTTCAGCTATCCATCTACCGGTTGGCATGGACCCAGGCCCGAGGGATCGATCCCTCACGGGTACGAGCGGTCTTCCACCATGTTGGGGCCAACGAAACCATCACAGCAGAGCCACTACTGGATGCCGATCAGCTGGCAGGGATATTGGACGGTGTGGAGGGCGAATCGGATACGTCGTCCGGCTGAGCACGGCTCTCGGCTGGTTCACGACGATCCCGTTACAGTGACAGTGTGACTGGGATCAGGCAGACGCGCATCGTGGCTCGACCCATCTTGGATCGGTGCCATGCAGACCGCGACGACGCCGAGGCGAATCGAGCCCGGTGGAAGAATCCGGAGGCCCGGCTATTGCTGGTTGATCCGCACGACGAGGTCGTCATGGTCGATGGACGCCTTGCTGCTGTTCCTACTGCGGGGGAACGTGATGACCAGCGAGACCTGTTTGTCGGTGTTGTCGAGGGAGTGCCGTGGTTCGCCCGGCGCACTGAGCAATCCCGTCCAGAAGCCTGCAGTCTGCGCACAGTAGACCTCGGTCCAACTGATCGTGAATTGGTGATGTCAGCACTCGCCGCTCTGGCCTGGCACGAGAGCAATCCGGCATGCCCTCGATGCGGGAAACCGACACGCATCACCAGTGGTGGCCCGGCTCGGATCTGTCCACATGGGCACCGTGTCTTCCCACGAACGGACCCGGCAATCATCGCTGCCGTCCTCGACGCGCAGGACCGTATTGTGCTTGCTCGGCAACATTCCTGGCCTGCGGATCGTCGGTCTGTCGTGGCCGGATTTGTCGAAGCTGGGGAACCAGCCGAGCATGCTTTGGTTCGCGAGGTTGCCGAGGAGACGACCTTGACAATCACATCCGCTCGCTACGTCGGGTCACAGTCATGGCCCTTCCCACGGTCTCTCATGTTCGGTTACGTTGCACGGGCAGCTGGAACGATCAACGTGGGTCACGATGAGCTGGCTGAGGCTGATTTCTTCAGTCGCGACGAGGTGTCCGATCAGGTCGAGTCCGGTCAGTTACAACTGCCCCCAACCTTGTCGATTGCCAGAGCTCTCATCGACGCATGGTTGGCACGTCGGCTTCCAGAACCCGAAAGCGGATTCGACTTGTCGTCTCCGCTGAGGTGAACGACCCGTCCGACAGCTCCTCTGGTCACGTTGCACGGTTTTCTTCCCACCGGCGCTGAATGCCAGACCGGCGGTCGTTGGCCCGATCGATGGCGCGTTCGACGGACTCCCTCGTCCCGACGACCGTGAGATGCTTGCGGGCGCGAGTGATGGCCGTGTAGAACAACTCACGGGTGAGGAGCGGGGAGTCTGGCGGCGGCAGAATCACCGTGACATGGGTGAACTGGCTTCCCTGAGCCTTGTGAATCGTCATCGCCTGCAAAGGTTGCAAAGATGGGATGAGGGAACAGGGCAGCCTCCGAGGAGCACCACCCGGCCCGGGAAGAGCCACGGTTGGAACCGGTTGAGTTTCCACGACGACCCCGCAGTCGCCATTGTTGACGCCCAGCTGCGCGAGGTTGTGCGTGACGATGGCGGTCTCGCCGAGCGCCCATCGACTCTGATCAATGCCGGGCAGGACGTTGGTGAGAACCGAAACCATGTGTTGTGACCACTCATCGACGCCATAGGGCCCTTCTCGGTGGGCGCACAGCAAACGATGAGCGTCCACGAGTTCGAGGGCATCGACGTCGGACCCGGACTGGGCCAGCTCGAGCATGCGCGATCCCGTCTGTGCGATGACCTTCGCGACAGCTGGAAGGTCAGCCATGGTGATGTTGGCTGGGTCTGCGTCGATCCAGGAAATGCTCGGCAGGGCAGAGCTTGGCCTTGGCGCATCCTGGTCAGGCAGAAACTTTGTGAGCACCCCCACAGCAGCCTCCTTGTCCCCCTCGCGAACGGCTTCGGACAAATCAGCAATATCTCCTTCCGAGCGGTGGTTTCGCGTGAGGACCGTGACAGGCAGACGACTGCCGAGGGTGTCTGCCGACGACACGATGTCGGCCAGGACACTTCCAGCGTCCACCGAGACAAGCTGTCCGGGGTCTCCCACCAGGATGAGGCGCGTCCCGGGACCAATCGCGGCAAGAAGGCTTGCAGCCAGGGGAAGAGACAGCATGGACGCCTCGTCCACGACGACCACTCCGAAAGGAAGCTGGTGCGTTTCGTCATAGCCAAAGGCCGTCCCTGGCCCCTGCCATTTCAAGAGAGAATGGACGGTCGTGGCATCAGCGACGACGGGTCTCAGATTTTCTGGCATGTGCTTTGACTCCTCGGACACCGAGTCGCGAAGACGTGCTGCCGCCTTGCCGCTGGGGGCCGCGAGGGCAATGGCGCCGAGGTCCGGATCCGCTTTCTGAAGCGAGGCCAGAACAGTGCACACCGTCGTCGTCTTGCCGGTTCCGGGGCCACCGGCGAGAACGCTGATCCGATGAGTAATGGCTGCGACAGCGGCATCTTTCTGGGCCGGATCCAACGTGATGTCGGAGGAGCGGAGGGCGTCGCCGACTTCTGACACGATGCTCTCGGCAAAGTCGGGTTCTTGGTCGGGAGGGTCAGCCGCCAGTGCCGCCAAATCCCGTGCGACGTCGTGTTCAGCCTGCCAGTACTTCTCAAGGTACAGCAGACCATCGTCCAGGCGGGCCGGCAACCGGTTGAGGAGATCACTACGGGTGGCAATGACGCGGCTGTGTGCCAGTGCCGACAACCAGGCTTCCGGTTCGGGCCATTCCAAATCATCAAAGAGCGCAGCCTGCTCGCTCTCGTTGATGTCGGGAATCGCGGGGTCGAGAATCTGACGTCGGATGGACTCGGCAATCTCGCGGGGATCCCAGAACACTGACCCTCGCCGCAGCTCACGGCACGACAACGCAATGGCCAAACTGACGTCAGGATTGGGTTCCTCGCCAATACGGCATACCAAGTTGGCAAGGTGGATGTCGCTTGGTTCGAGAACCCCGGCGCGTGCGAAAGGTTCCAATCGAGGTCCGGCTCCGACTGGGACAAGGTCAGACATGGTGGCCTCCCAAACACTCGCTGATCGCTTCGATGAGTTCTGGTTTTGGTTGCCAGGTGAACACTCCCTGGGGCATTCCCGTATCCGGGGCTGGATCACCGCTCATCCCTCGAACGAAGAGATACCCAATCGGACCGAGGTGGCGGGCGGGGTCGTACCCGGTCAGGCTTGAGGAGAGGAACCGATGCAAGGCAGCCGAATACAACAATCCCTGAAGCGGATAGTGGGAACTGAACATCATGGCGCGCATGGTGTCGGTGTCGTACATGTCGGCTCGTAGTTTTCGGGCACCAGGAACTCGATTTGTCTTGTAGTCGACGACGAGGTGGCGGCCATCCGGTCGTCTCAAGACAGCATCAATCGAGCCGGTCAGAAAACCTCGCAGATGCGTGTCACCGTTGGGCATGGTGGCCAAAGTGTCCCCATAGCCATGGATCGGGTCATCAGGTGGCACCAATCCCGGATCCTTGAGACGTTTCGCCAGATCAGCCATTGTCGCTGCGGGTCGACTTTGCGACATCGCCAACTCGAAGTTCATCTCCGCGAGTCGGTTGTCGGGGGGAAAGTCCGCCAAGGACATGCCCGGTGCCAAGGCGCCAAGATTAGTCCTCAACACCTGTTCCAAACCTTTGGCAAGATCGGTTGCGGGCACATCCGGCAACGGCGTCGTACGCAGAGTTCTGCGGGTGATCGCCAGAAGCTCCTCGAACAGATCAGGCGAAGTCGTATCGACATATTCCAGGACCGCATGGACCAGAGTGCCAAAGGCGGTGCCACCCGGAAGCCCACACAACCCTGAAGCAGTGGTGTCGAGGGACTCATCGTCGTCAGGTTCGTCAGTCATGGCGGACGTCGACTCCGGGTGTACAGAGCCGTGAAGGTCGGCGGTCAATCCCGAATACGACGTCCGGACGAAGTCAAGGTCGAGGGGTCGTTTCAGACAACGAGGATCTGCAATGACCCGCTGCTGGGCATCTTGTGTTCGAACAAGCTGTTGTTGGTTGCCTGGCACGATGGTTGTCATGATCGGCCCTGAGTTGAGCCAGAGGACGCTACCCGGATCAATTCCGGCCTCGCCAAGACTGAGTTCGCCAGTAGAACGGTCCATTTCGATCAAACGCTGGAAGGCCGACCATCGATGACGTCGCGAGCAGGGAGACCACCACAGACGAACGGCTGATCGGGCGCGCGTAAGAGCGACATAGAGAAGCCGCAGATTCTCTCCACGCTCGTCCTCTTCGTGGCCCTCAATCGCCATGGCGCGATTGGCCGCATGGTAAGAGATGTCGAGGACGCGCCTCTGCCTGTTGTGCCAGACAACCGGCCCGCTGATGTTCTTCCGTGGCGCCCGTCCATTGGCAATGTCAGGCAGCAGCACGACTGGAAAACCCAACCCCTTCGCCTCATGGATGGTCATGATGGTGACGGCCTGCTGGTCACTGTCGAGGCGACGGGGTTCATCATCACCGGATCGTTGTTGCTGGTCGCGAATCCACCCCGCCGTTGCGGTTGGTGTGAGGCCGGCCTCGTAGGCGGTGGCGTGCGCTTGTTGAGCGACGTGACGAAGGTCGGTGACGTATCGCTCGCCCCCGCTCGTGGCGACAAGACGCGCCAACACCCCTGGTCGGTGAAGGGCCGCTTCGACGGTGCCCCACACTCCGGTGCTGGGCCACACACTTGCCCAACGGGCCAGATCGATGGCGAGATCGGAACGCACTCGGGAATCCGAGGCCGCGAGATCGGCAGGGGTCGCACCTATGAGGTCAGACAGACACAACCGGGTGCGCAGCCTCTCGTCAGTGTTGTCGAGGGCTTCGAGGAGAGTGACAAGATCCTCAGCAGCCTGGGAGGACCAGACCGGTGTTGCCCCAGAGAAGACGGCAGGCTGCTTGGCTTGAGACAAAGCGGCAGCGATCTGCGCACCAGTCTTGCGCGTCCGGACGAGGATGGCGATGTCGTTGGGGCGAAGTGGTCTGTCCCGTTTTCCATCGTCATCGTGGATGATCGAGCCGCCTTCCAACATCATGATGACTTGATTGACCAGATCCTCAGTGACAAGGCGATCCGAGGTTTTGGCATCCAATCGACCGTCGAGGGGAGATTCCAGACAACGGATCTGGAAGGGCTGTGACCAGTTGTATCGGCGAGGCTGCGCAGTTTGAGTGCTAATTCGCGACTCCCGGTGATCGGCGGTGACCGACTCCAGGGTGATCCCGCTCCCTAATTGTGCTTTGCCAAAAAGGGTATTGACCGCCTCGACGATGGGTTCGTCAGCCCGGTAATTGACGTCCAGATGAAAGACATGTTCTGCGCAATCAGCGGCGTCCTGATAGGCGTAGATATCGGCGCCGCGAAACGCATAGATGGACTGTTTGGGGTCACCGATGAGCCACAGGTTACTGTGCCCATGAAAGGACCGGTGCAAAATCTCCCACTGCAGAGGATCGGTGTCCTGGAACTCGTCAACCATGACCAGAGAGAAGCGCCGTGCCAAGGTTTCACACGCCATGGGGCCGCGGACAGGGTCTCGCAGTGCTTGGACAAGATCGTTGATGAGATCGTCAAAGGTGTGTACTGCTCTATTTCGCGAGCGTTTGCGTACCTCTTCACGAACCGACATCGCCCAGGCAACATCAGGCGACACGGGATACATATCCGGTTCGATCGGCACTTCGCCGTACTTCACGGCAACATCCCGGGACAGATTGCGCCTGTCGCCAACAGAAGGCCGCCGATCAGCATCGAGATACTCAGCCAGGTACCTGTCGTCGGACACCTCGTCGGCCACAGGAGTGAGGTCGGCCAGGAGAACTGACGATGGGTCGTGATCTGACAAGACTCCCAACTCAGCCAGCATCCGGGATGCGAACTCGTGGGTGGTCGTGACTACAGCTCGGTCGAAGGAGTCCAGGGCTGCTGCTATCCGCTTCAGTCCTTCTGGCCCGAGGTCCTTGAGGGACTCATCACAGGGGTCTTTGGGCTCCCGGTCTCCTGCGAGCAAGGATTTGGTGCGGACAAGGCGTTCATACACTTTGCTACGCAATTCCCTAGCTGCTGACCGGTTGAAGGTGACCAGGAGGAGATTCTCGATGGTGAGCATCCCGGTAGCGATCGCCTTGGCACAGACCGCCGAAATTGTCCAGGTCTTGCCCGTTCCGGCGCTCGCAGCCAGTAGAACCGTTCCTTGTGGTAGCGGATCGGCGATATTGAATGAGGTTTTCGTCGTCATGCCATGCTCCCAGGATGGGCGAAGCGAGCCATCGATGGTTGTGATAGTCCCGTTCCTTGCGATGCGTGAATGATGGGGTCGAACAACCACCCGGAAAGCTCCTCGAGAGTGGTGCCGAGTTCATGGCACCGGGTGATGAGCTCGGTAACGTCAGAGCCCAGGAACGCCGCCCAGTTCGGATCACGCTCGCGTGACCACTGCACTTGCAGCGCACTAGCACCGGTGCGGTAGTCGTTGCGGGCCATGGGAGACAGTCCCACGAGAGCCTGGGCCAGCTTGACGGGCAGGGGAATGAGCTGCTGATTGCTCCACCACGCCAGACGTGCCAGCCCGGCGAGAATCCCGCGTGCACGATCGGGATCCGGGGCGACCACTTTTCGAACTCCGTCGTTTGAGACCAACACTCCCAACCACCCGACCTCGTCAGTCGCAATGGCGACCGCTAGCAGGTCGACCCACAGGTCAAGAAGCGGCCCGGCATTCGCGCGACTCGCGACGGCGTGGACAATCGTCTTGTCCCTGACGCCGACACGGCCTCTCAGGGATACCACATGCATCGGGTCGACGATGAGGCCATCAGGCCATGTCAATGGTGGATTGTCGCCTTCATCGAGATCAAGGTTGATTTCGACGAATCGCTCGTCATTGCCGCCACGAAGCTCATTGGCCACCTGCGAGATAAGCACCGCATCATCTGCCAGGGAAGTGACGAGATGCTGACCCAGACGACCTGGGGGAGTCGACCCTCGCAACCGCTCGGCAGCGATGGCATCATCCGGGTTCGAACCATGCTCGAGATCCGCCAGTATCCGAGAACGGATCCAATACTTGTCCAATGATGTTGGAGCAAGAGGAAGGTCGACTGGTAACTCCGTGCTTCTCTCATTGGCTGGAGCACCTGCCCGGGCCCGGAGCAAGGTTCTAGCCGGGTGGGACAACGCCAGGGTCAGATCGGTTGGCGACATTCGTGATTCGGGAAGCTCTGTCACCGGCGGTAGGACAACCCGTTCAGGACGTCGCCACGAACCAGGTTGGCAGCGTGCCGCCTCGCCTGCAGTTTGGTCGAAACCACGCCACGATGCACCGCTTCCGTCGCTGAATTCATCAGGTGAAAAGGGTTGCAAACCGTGATCGACACAGTGAGCGGGGATGGACCTCATCTCCAATGACTGGGTGAGGGTCGTGGTAAATGGGCCAGGTAGCACTGGCAGGTTGGTCATAGCGTTTCGAGCCTGTCGGACGACGATGAGACGGCTCGTTGCCGACAGTGCAGTATCGAGGAGGGCCTGGCGTGCTCTGGCAGTCGGGTCAAGGCAGCTATCGCGTAACCCCTGAAGCTGGTCGGAACCCATGACATCTTGATCAGGGTCGACGATGATGACAACCTGATGGTCAATGGGGGAAAGGTCCCCGGGCTGACAGACGTGAAGTGACCCGTCAAACCAGGTGTGACGACCATGGTGTGTGCGCGACAACCAGATCAACAGGTCGATGATCTCCTGGCGATCAAATTTTCGATCCTCGGCGGATACGTCAAGGCCGGTTAGCAGAGAGAGAGTATCTAGCACGGAACGCGGAGCGTCACTGGGCGCAGCGGTGAGGCTGCCGACGATGTCGCTGATGCGAGTTGACCACACCGTGATTGGCCCGGGGGCCTCGGTGTCCAAGAATGCCTTGCGCAATCGGGAAACTAGCTCAGCCAGCTTCCCCACCACGGGGATCGTGGTGGAACCCACATCAGTAATAGGTGTGACGGTATCGAGGTGGGTCGGAGGAGTCGACGACATCGCGATGGCAAGGACCATGCGCTCGATTCCAGCCAGCCATGTCGACTGCCGGATCCGACCCAGCCCGGCATCTTCACGAGCGGCCGCATCGACTCCCCATCGGATATCGGCCTGGCTGACCAGCCGTTCGATGGTTTGCAGGTCATCGTCGGAGAATCCGAAACGTGCTCTCACCGCAGGCATCGCGCAGAGATTGAGCAGGTCCTGCCCGGTCGCCCGGGAAGATGCCAAACCCAGGATGGTTGTGACGGCTTCGGTCACTGGGTTGGCACGGCTCTGAGGTTCAGGCCCGGTAAACCGGATCTGGTTGGCAGGATGGTCGACGTCTGCGTTGGCGCTGGCAGACAACAGGTTCGCCGTGTCCTGGTGTCCGGAACAGACAATGACGATATCTCGTGGCTCTACTGCGTTGTCGTCGGCAAGAACTGCGCAGACGACGTCTTTGATGACCTCTGCCTGACGGTCTGAGCCATGGCAGTTGTGAATCTCGACGGAGGCGAACTCGCTGCCTGTCACGCTTGGAGTATCCCTCGTCACAGGAAGCGATGACGCAGTCCACCCTGTGGTCGTTGTGGAGCGCAGGCGGTCGAAGGTGTGCCACGGATCATCCTCTCCAATCGCATGGTCGAGGTGGATGATCGTGACGTCGCGCGATGTTGCGAGCGCTTCAGCCAACTCGACGTCATGATGGGGCACAACTGTCGATGAGAACCACACGATGGGTGCACCGGATGAGGCGTCCTGGCCTCGCAACGCGTCGACCAACATCGTGTGTCTGGTGACCGGATCGGGAGCTGGGTAGGACTCAGCGAGCAGGGCACGCCAGAGCGGGGCCCACCACGATCGAGCTGGATCCAGGGGTTCACCAGCAAGATCGACGTCATGGTCATCGTCGCGTCCCACACCCTGGCCTTGCCCCCAGGTTCGCAACACGTCATGGGAATCTCGGGCCAGGGCCGTCAAGGCTTCTGCGGCTTGCCGGGCTGTCGTCCATGATGCGCGCGGAATGCCTAGGTCCCGGCTGGCATCGATATGGACGGAGACGGTCTCGAAGCCGGGGCAATCAGTTTCGATGATCCGCGCGATTCGCAACGCCAACGGGCCAAGACGCCACGGATCATCGTCGGCCTTAACTCCGAGAAGCTGTTCGTTGAGGTGAGTTCGAAGACCTTGGGGGGTCGTCGTCTGGATGCCAGCAGCGATGCCATGGCTGCGGGCAACAGACTGCAGCAGAGCACGCGAATGAGCGGTGTTGGGGGCTACGAGCAGCGGACGAACGAAAGGATCGTCAGTCGGTTGCGACAGGGCCGTCGTCACGGCTTCGGTGACGTCGTGCCAGCTATGAACCACCTTCACAACACCCGCCATCGGGACACCTCCTTGTGAACGTTCGGCCGTGTCCTGAACCGTTGGAGGCCGAACTGGTAAATAGCTTAGGGACGCCGTCTGACAAGTCTTGCGTGCACTGTGTGGCACAGGAGCAGAACATGGTGTCGCAAGGTTGTCGGAGTGTGGCCCTATGGTGATCGCCGTGAGAACCCCAGCGGCAGACACGATCCTTGCAGCACTGGACCCCGAGCAGGTCACGGTTGCCAAGACCTTCGACGTCCCCGTGTGTGTCATTGCTGGTGCCGGAACGGGAAAGACGCGCGCCGTCACCCACCGTATCGCTTACGGAGCTGCGACAGGCAAGCTTGACCCGCGCCGGACGCTAGCGGTGACCTTCACCACCAAGGCCGCCGGTACGATGAAGGGCCGGCTTGCCGATCTCGGCGTGATGGGCGTCCAGGCTCGCACCATTCACTCGGCCGCCCTGCGCCAGATCAAGTTCTTCTGGCCGCGTGCCTACAACTGCGAACTGCCACCCGTGAGTGATTCCCGATTCTCCATGGTTGCCGAGGCAACCCGACGTATCGGCTTGGGGAATGACAAGGCGCTGTTGCGTGACCTGTCTGCCGAGATTTCCTGGGCGAAGGTCTCGAATGTTCCCAGCGAACACTATGCATCCTTGGCGCGAGCACAAGGACGGGTGGTCGCCGGGGTGTCGGCCACCGACGTCGGCAGGGTTTTGACCGGATACGAAGCGGTCAAACGGGAACGTTGCGTCATCGACCTCGATGACATCTTGCTGTGTGCCGTCGCCATGATGGTCCAGCACCGCGACATCACAGAGGAAATCCGCTCCCGCTATCGGCATTTCGTTGTCGACGAATATCAGGATGTTTCTCCCCTCCAGCACCGATTGCTCGAGCTGTGGTTTGGTGATCGCAATGATGTGTGCGTCGTCGGAGATCCCCATCAGGCGATCCATTCCTACGCCGGCGCGCGTGCTGACTATTTGATGAATTTCGTCGCAGATCATCCGGGTGCCAAACGTATCGACCTGGTTCGCAATTATCGTTCCACCCCGCAGATCATTCGGCTGGCCAATAAGGTTCTCGTCAACCGGATGACCCCCGAGGAAGCTCCTGAGCATGGCAGGGGAGTGACCCTGGTTTCTCGCAGTGGCTCTGGACCCGAGCCGATCTACCAAGTACTTGGTGACGACTCGTCTGAGGCTTCAGCGATCGCGATGTGGTTGGAATCTCGTCATGCAGCGGGGATTGCGTGGTCTGAGATGGCTGTGTTGTACCGGATCAATTCGCAGGCAGCCCATCTTGAAGCAGCCCTCGCCGAGCGATCCATCCCATATCTGGTCAAGGGATCCGAGCGGTTCTACGACCGACCTGAGGTACGTCGCAGTCTGGATGCTCTCGTTCGACTCGCCGCTGACGAACCTGGGGCCGATGCCCTGCCAGCTGTCGACCGTCTTCTTGCTCTGCAAGGGTGGACGACACTCGCCCCTCAGTCAGAGGGGCAGGTGAGGCAGCGGTGGGAATCGCTGCAGGCACTCCACGACTCGGCGGCATCGGCCGTCGAGAACGGGGCGACAACTCTGGCGGATGTGGCTGCTGTGTTCTCCCGGAGAGCCGCCACTCAGGAGGCCCCCGTTGGCGATGGTGTCACCCTTGCGACATTGCACGCATCGAAGGGCCTGGAATGGGATGTCGTTGCCCTCTATGGGATGAGTGACGCCATGGTGCCTTTCATCATGGCAGAAAGCCCGGCAGAGATTGCCTCGGAGCGACGCCTGCTCCACGTCGGGGTCACTCGGGCTCGTCGAGACCTGTGGGTGTCCTACTCATGGTCCGGATCGAACCAAGACCGCCAAGGGATCTCGCGTTTCCTGCGCGGACTGCCAGGGACTGCCGATGTGGCCACCAAGCCTCCTCGACACCGCACACGCCGTGCAAGCGTTGCCGTGTGTTCGGTCTGTCGGGAGGCGTTGACTGCTGCTCGAGACCGCAAGCTTGGCCACCACCTCGCTTGCGAGGTCGGGGTTGACCCGGCCCTGGTAGATCGACTGCGCGAATGGCGCAGCCAACGCGCAGAAGCTGACCGAGTACCTGCCTTCGTCATTCTCACCGATGCCACCTTGCTCAGCGTGGCCGAGAAACGGCCGGAATCAGAAGAGGAACTGCTGCAGGTCGCTGGGATTGGCCGACGCAAGGCTGACCTCTATGCCGCCGATCTCATCAAGGTGTTGCACGATGCCTCCTGAGGCACCCAGCAGCCACACCCGGGCTGAGCCGGCACATTGAGGCTGCGTTCTCCGGCATTGGTGCGCACATGAACCGATTTCGCACGACAGCCGTTTGAGCCATCGCGAAGAGCCGCTGCGGTGGCCTCGATCCGGTTCACCAGCCATGCGGTGACCGCAGGGTCGTGGCTGTCACCGGTCATCGTACGGGCCATCGTCACCCAATCAGGGTCGCGCGCCGCCAGCGCCATGTCGGCGCAATGCTGGCATCCAGGATTCTGATCGTTGACCGGCCCGAGAAGGCCCCAGCGATGGCGTCCCCAAGCGATGACTGACGGAATACCGGCGCGATGGCACTGTTCGGCGATGTCGCGGCCTCCAAGTAGGGCTTCCGGGCAGATCACGACGAGGTGGACCTTGGGGCATGACGGTCCGGACACACAACGAAGGTCACGGACGGTCCCGGTGCGCCGGTCGCGCACCCACATCGACACCTCAATACGTCGTGCCTCCAGACCGCGAGCGATGTCGTGGGACACGCTGTCATCACTGACCACTGCCACCCGAAGGCCAGTCGGCTTGGCCACCAGTCCAGACTCGTGAAGGTGATTCGCGACGTCTTCAGGGACATCGACGTGCCCGTCACAGCATGGTCGCACCCCTCGCAATCGAAATGATCGACCGTCGGGGGCGAGCAGACGCAATCCGCCCGGTACCGGCGTCCAAGGACAATCAAGTTCAACACGCATGCCTTGACGATTGCCGACGATGTGAAGTGCAGGGAAGGACCAACGACACGACGGACAACACGTCAGCGGTAACGGGCAACACACGGTCCAGGACGGGCAACACATGTGGGTGCGCGGACAATACCCGGCTCGTCGGGCCAAGCGGCCGACACGACAGGTCAGGGGGATCGGGCAAATGAGAACCCCCGAACCATCACGATGTGCCTTCCCCTGCACACCCGAGACCCGGGGGTTGTCTTCAATCTAGGGCAGGTTGGAGTTCACGTCAACCGGATTTCATGACGTCTTCTCAATGGAGCCGACGGCATGGAACATCGTGGCGTTGGCAGTGTCATACGCACCGGGCATGATGGTCACATGGCTGGCAGGACGATCACCGATGAGATCATCGCGGCGCGCGGAGGCAGGCCGGAAATCATCATTCGACGCAGTTCTCGACGCCACCGCACCGTGAGCGCACGGATGGAGGGGGAGTCCGTCCTCGTCATGGTCCCCATGGGGATGCCGAAAGCCGAGCAGAACCGTCAAGTCATGGAATTGGTCGACAAAGTGACGCGATCCCGGGCTCGACAACGTCTCGGTGCGACCCAGGAAGAACTGACACGTCGGGCCCGTCGGCTGTGTCGGACTCACCTTGAGCCGCAGGTAGGACACCCGGTCGAGATCACCTCAGTCAGGTGGGTCTCGAACCAGAACACCCGGTGGGGATCCTGTACCCCGGCAACCGGACAGATCAGACTCTCAGATCGCATGGTCGGGTTTCCCGCCTGGGTGATAGATCATGTTCTGGCCCATGAGCTGTGCCATCTGGTGGAAGCCACCCACAACCGGCACTTTCACGAGCTGCTCGCAGGCTTTCCCGACGCTCAGCGTGCAGAGGGGTTCCTCAATGGGTACCAGTGGGCCGTGTCCGAGGGATCCGATTCCCCCGAACACCACCCCGACGATCCGTCGGTTCAGTCGTCCTGACCGTGATCGCGCAGCAGTTTTTCCAACTCGGCGTCCAGATCATCGCCACCTTCAGCGGGGCCCTGACGATCACCTGAGACGTAGCCCAACGGGTCGTCGAGGTCGGCGGCAGTCGGCACGAGGTCGGGGTGGTTCCACACCTGATCGCGTCCGAGAGTGCCACGGGCATCGCGCAGCGCCGCCCACAGGTTGGCTGCGTCGCGAACGCGGCGAGGGCGAAGCTCCAGACCAAGCAGGGACTGGAAGAACACCTCGGCAGGACCGGACGTGGCGCGGCGACGACGTACCGCCTCGGCCAGCTGATCGTGGCTGGGAAGCCAGGTGCGAGCGACCTGGAATGTCACCTCGTCGACCCATCCTTCGATCAGGGCGAGCAGGGTTTCCAGACGTGCAAGAACACCCTCTTGTTCTGGCGTGCGAGTCGGCTCGAAGAGGCGTCCTTGCAACCGCTCGGCCATGTCCTGGGCCTTCTCCGGGGTCAGGTGGGACAGGTCATCGATGTCGATGGCGTCCTCAATGGCCGAGGAATCGATGCGAATCTCGCGTGCATAGTGCTCAACGAGGGCCAGCAGTTGTGGTCCGAGCCAACTGACCGCATTGAACAGACGCTGACGAGCCGACTCACGCAGCACGAGGTACAGCTCGACATCTCGGGGATCGAGGTCGAGATCATTCCATGACGCGGCGATATTGGTCGGGAGAAGGACGACCTGCGGTACCGACAGCACCTGGAGACCAATCTCGGTTCCCGTCACCGTGGAGGTCGACAGTTCACCGAGGCCCTGAGCCAGCTGGGCTCCGTAGAGCATGGCCGACATCCGACGCAGCACCGGCCCCATCATCTGGGTGAAAGCAGCCATTGGGTCGTCGGGGCCATCCGGTGACATCAGCCCGGTCATCGCCTCGGTCAGGGAGACCAGCACTGGCTCGACGACCGACTGCCATGACGAAAAGGTGTGCTCGATCCATTCCGCGCGGCTCCAACAGGCTGGTGGCGTGTTGACCTGGGCAAACTCACACTCGCGGTCCAACCAACTGTCGGCAAGACGTGATGCGTCCAGCAAAGCCATGCGTTCTTGCTGGCCTGGCGTCGGATCGGGGCCGTGGGAGGCCGTGAAGTGGCGAGCCATGTCCTTGATGTGAGACCAGTCGACCGGCCCCTCGCTCGGATCGGATCCGGGGGCTCCAAAAACGACCGGGCCACCTGAGGCGAGCATCTGGGACAACTGGGTCATGAAAGAGGAGAGGTCACCATTGGCGGGCAGGCCCAGTTGCTCCATCATGCGGCGCAACTGCTCGGCCATCTCCTCGGGGTCGGGCTGCCCAGGATTCTGGGGTCCGTCGTTCATTCCCGTCTCCGTTCGCTCGTCGTGGTGTCCTCGCCAAGTCTAGAGCCGTCGTCGTCGCGGAAAAATGATTGCCCGTTCCGGCTAGCATGGCCACCATGTCCGAGTCGACCACGCCCAACTCACCGGCACATGGCTCCGGCACGCCCGCAACCACGTCCACTGCGGTCGATGTCGAGACCCGCCGAGGGGTGCGATTCCCCACTCGGTGGACGGCAATCTCGTCCGCTCTTGTCGTGCTGCTGTGCGTGCTGGCCCTGATCATCGTGCCCATCCCCTTCGTGGCCAGATCGCCGGGACAGACCGTGAACCTCATCTCGACCAACGAGCAGAGCAGGCCGATGATTCAGATCGACGGCTTGACCACTCGGCATAGCGAGGGGGAGGTGAGGATGACGACGGTCTCCATCACCCGGGCGGATGCGCGTCTCAGCCTTGCAGAAGCCTTGGTTGACCACAGTCGCCCGGATCATGACGTCTTGGAGCGGGAGACCATCTATCCTCCAGGTCGCTCTGTTCAGCAGGTCAATGACGAGGAGTCCTACATGATGGACACCTCTCAGCGTGACGCTGCTGTGGCCGCTCTACGCGCTGCAGGCCAGCCCGTTACTGAGATGCCGATGGTCAGTGCCGTCAGTGCGGCTGGCCCGGCTCATGGAAAACTCAAGCCTGGTGACCTCATCGAGAAAGTTGATGGGAAGCCGGCGGCCTCCCTCGTCGACGTCGGTAAGGCGGTGCGCGAACATGCCGTGGGCGACACGGTGGTGTTCATGGTGCTGCGCGGCTCCGCTGAGAAGACGATTGCCGTGACGACTGTCTCATCGGTCAGGGATCGCAGAGCTCCTGCCGTCGGCATCACCGTCGACACGGGATACCGATACGCCCCGACGATCACCTATGCGATCCCGGAAGACATCGGTGGTCCGTCAGCCGGGCTTGCCATGGCCCTGTCGATCTATCAGATGGTTGCCCCGAACGACCTCATTGGTTCGCTGCGGATTGCCGCGACCGGGAGTATTTCCCCTGACGGCAACGTCATTGCCATCGGCGGGATCCAGGAGAAGATCGCCGGGGCCGAGCGAGACGGTTCCAAGATCTTCCTCGTGCCGGCAGGCAATTGCCGCGACGTCAGTGGGTTCGACACCTCAGTGCGTCTGGTCAAGGTCTCAAGCCTCAAAGACGCCATCGCGGCCATCCAGAAGATCCGCAGAGGGGGAACGGGAGTACCGCATTGCTGAATGATGAGGACGAGAACATGTGCCAGGATGCCGACAACTGCGGACACGAGAACCCGTCGGTCAATGACGCGCTCGTGGCATGTTTGACTGAAATCGAAAGGTTCGTGGGGAAGTCGAGCTGGGGCGGTCCGCCTCGCCTGTTCGCATTGGTACGGACCGTCGACCTCGTCAAGGCCGAGCCTTCCCTTGCCGGTCAACTCGCCGTGGGCAGCCCGGACAGCCTGTCCAGCATCGAACAGGATGACTTCAACCCTGGGGAGGAACTGGGTCAGACCCTTGCTACGACGACATGGGGGGATGCCGTTGACGGAGCGGCCATCTGCGTCGAACGGGTGTTCCTGCCGGACGAGTGCGCCGACGAGATCCCAGACGATCCAGACAAGGCCGCAGCCTTCGTTGCAGGCCATCCCAAGCGGCAGGAGGTCCGTGTGGTGGCCGGTGCGCTACGCGACGGAAGTCACTACGGCGTCGCTCGTCTCGTCGAACATCCCGACGATCTGCTGGGGTCGGTCAACCTCGTACCTGCTCTGGAGTCCGCGGTGCTTGGCACCCTGAGGTGATCGTCAGTTACGAGATCGCTTGGTGATGGGTAATCTGCACTATGCACTATGTCGGTGACGTGCCGCCACATCTAGGAGACGATTATGGCGGAGCAGCAACCCGAGATGGCTACGTACCAGAACGTAACCGACCACCGTGCATCGATGACATACGAACGTTTACCTCGAGGAACGATGAAGAGCCGCCCGATCATTGTCGGCATAATGCCGGATATTCCGTAGGCAGTATTGGCGACCGGCGTTGAACATGCGAAAGCCATGGGTAGCACGATCATCTTCGCCTATGTTGCCACCGATCGCGTGCCGGACGGCGACTGATGACAAGACGTTCGAGCAGTGCCATCATGACTCCGACGATGACGCCGGGGACGTGTCGAGCCTGACCGTGGACCACAACGTCGTCTTGAGAGCAGTCGACCAGCTATCAAGCTTGCCCGCAGCGGTTCCTCAGCCCACGGGGAGCGCGAGAAAAGGCCGCTTCACGAGGATTGCTCCTTGTGAACCGGCCTTCCGGTGGTAGCGGGGACAGGAGTTGAACCTGTGATCTCCCCGTCACCGACATCGCAGAGGCGTTATGGCTTTCGCTTGTTTCTTCATTACCGCGCTTTGTGCAGGGCTGTCTTGCTTCTTCGCGATTGTGGCGCATAACTGTCGTCTCTACGAACCGAGCTGCCGTCATTCGGCAAATCGCAATAATTCTGTAAGGTTTCGCCCCTGATGGCCGTAATGACCGTAGCGACAGGGTTGAGACATGAACAAAAACACTGCACTGATTTTGGTCCCCGCCATCGTTGCGCTGGCTGCTCTGTCCGGCTGCGGATCGGACGATTCGAAGATGATGGCCAAGCCCAGCGAGAAGATGAGCGCGTCTGCAATGGCCAAGCCGTCCGACACTATGAGCGACGGAATGAACCACAAAATGAGCCCATCGGCCATGACGGAGCCCTCATCCACAATTAAAGACGACAAGATGGGGGGCAAGAATTCCAAGATGATGTCCGGCCCGCTATACATCGACTACGCCGATTACGTCAACGACAAGTCCAAACTAGCCGGCAACAAGGCTGTTTACTTCTTCGCCGCGTCGTGGTGCCCCGATTGTCGGGCGATTGATAAAGACCTCAAGGCCGGCAAAGTAGAGGGGCTAAAGGGTTACACCATCGTCAAGGTGGATTACGACAAGGCGTCTGAGCTCAAGAAGAAATACGGAGTCACAATGCAGCACACGTTCGCTGTCGTCGATGACATGGACAAGTTGATCAAGAAGTTCTCCGCGACCAGCACGCAGGACCTCGCGAACCACCTCAGGTAACCAAACATGCTAGTCGCCTTGCTATCTCTGCTGGCCGGGGCGCTCTCCGTCCTAGCCCCCTGTGTGTTGCCTTTCCTGCCCGTTATCGTGGGTGGGTCCGTAACTCCAGGGGGCCGACGGCGGCCGTACCTGATTGCCGCCAGCCTCACCGTCTCCCTCATCGTGTTCACGCTATTGCTCAAGGTATCGACGGCGCTCATCGGCATTGACCCGCGCGTGTGGGCGATCGCGTCCGGCGCCCTGGTGTCTGCCCTCGGCGTGGCGATGCTCCTCCCCGGGCTGTGGGCCAGAATCTCCGAGTGGACCAGGCTAAACAGCAAAAGTCATGCGCTGCTGGAGAGCGCCAAGTCCGGTAAGTCCGCGACGCTGGGCGCCGTCTTAACGGGCATAGCGCTTGGGCCTGTGTTTTCTAGTTGTAGCCCCACCTACGCCTGGGTCATCGCGACGGTGTTGCCAGCCAACCCAACCGTCGGCACGATCTACTTGGCGTGTTACTGCGTCGGTATGGCCGGCACCTTGCTCGGGGTCTCTCTGGCCGGGCGGAAGCTCATTTCTCGCCTCGGTTGGGCCGCGAACCCGAAAGGCTGGTTCCAGCGCAGCATCGCCGTGCTGTTCATCATCGTCGGCATTCTCGTCGCGACGGGTCTGGATAAACGTGTGCAGACCTGGAGCGTCGACCACCTCCCCGTCGTCAGCAACGTCGAGCGCAAACTCGTCCCAACCAGCCAGCCTGTCCCACGCGAACAGCACGACAGCGCCACGTCCAGCGGCGCGGCCCCGGAAATCACCGGCATCCAGGAATGGATCAACTCGAAGCCACTCAAACTAAGCGAACTCCGCGGCCAAGTCGTGCTCGTCGACTTTTGGACCTACAGCTGCATCAACTGCATCCGTACGCAGCCCTATCTGAACGACTGGTACTCCAAGTACCACGACGATGGGTTCGAGATCATTGGCGTGCACGCGCCCGAGTTCGCGTTCGAGAAGGTGCCCGCAAACGTCAAACGCGCCGTGCAAGACGCCCACATCCGGTACCCCGTCGCGCTCGACAATAACTTCGCTACCTGGCAGGCCTATCAAAACCAGTACTGGCCGGCAAAGTACCTCGTCGACAAGCAAGGAAACATCGTGTGGTCCCACTTCGGAGAAGGAGGGTACAGCGAGGCGGAGGCTAAAATCACGGAGCTCCTCGAGGTCAAGAAACGAGGAGACGCCCGCCCAGAACAGGGCTTCGCGCACCACGTGCAGAGCCCGGAAACCTATCTCGGCGTTGACCGCGCGGAAGGGTTTGTTGGACAGCCGGGACTGAGGAAGGGGAGGTCGCGCTACCGGGCCGCCGACTTGCCGCTAAATAACTGGACTCTCGACGGTGACTTCAGCGTCGACGACGAATCTATCGTCAGCGAGACGGACGGGGTCTTGAAGTACCACTTCACGGGCCGCGAGGTGTTCCTCGTCTTGAGCAGCGTTGACGGTTCCCCGAGGCGCGTGGGCGTCAGCCTTAACTCCAGTCATAGTCCCGGAGGGGCGGATGTGCGTGACGGGGCGGTCACTGTCCAATCGTCACGGCTGTACAAGCTGGTGCGGTCTCCCAACGCGACCGACGACACCTTGGTCCTGCGCCTCCCCAAAGGAGTCCGGGCGAATGCCTTCACATTCGGGTAGCTCAACGGCTGAGGCATATGCTGTCGCGGTGAGTAAAGTCCTGGTCGTTGACGACGATGCTTACGTCCGGCAGGTTGTGCATGACTACCTGAGCGCGGACGGTCACGACGTCATAGACGCTCCTGATGGCGCTACTGGCCTCAACCTTTTGCTCTCCGGCGAGGTCGACGCGGCAGTACTCGACCTCATGTTGCCTGGGATTGACGGCCTGGAAGTATTCAGGCGCGCCCGGGCGGCGGGGGTGGAGACCCCGATCATCGTGCTCAGCGCGAAGTCGGGCGAGAGCGACCGTATCCTAGGGCTGGAATTGGGGGCCGACGATTACCTCACCAAACCATTCAGCCCACGCGAACTCGTCTTGCGTGTTCGCTCCATCCTGCGGCGCGCTAATGCCCGTCACCAGACCGAACAAACAATCGTTGACGGTGACCTCGTCGTTGATCTGTCGGCCAGGCGAGTCACCTTGTCAGGCCGGGAAATCAGCTTGACGCTGCGCGAGTTTGATCTGCTCGCCTTTCTGGTGCAGCAACCGGGCAAAGTGTGGAGCCGGGACGAATTGATGGCCGCCGTCTGGGGCTGGGACTGCGGCGATCCGTCCACTGTGACGGTGCATGTCAGACGCCTTAGAGGGAAACTAGAGGTCGAGCCGTCCTCTCCCACCCGCCTGGTGACGGCGTGGGGTCACGGCTACCGGTGGGATCCACAGCCATGATCGCGGAGGTGCTTCAGGCCGTAGCGGCAACGCTCGTCATAGGAGTGTTGGGCGCCTTGATCACCCATCGCTTGGCGCGCACCCATGCCCGGGCTAGCGCGTTCGCTGGTCCGGTAACGGTGGTGCTTGCCCTTGCCGCGGGCGTTTGGGTGGGCGTTCAGCGGATGCTGCTGGACCCCAGCGTGCCGCTGATTTTGTTGGCGGCGACGGCACCTGTCGCACTACTGATAGGTGTGCTGTCCGTGGCTGACACGAGACGCCGTCAAGCGGAGATTGACGCAGAACTGGGTCGCCGGGAGTTGATTGCCGGGATGAGTCACGATCT
Organism: Cutibacterium equinum; assembly: GCF_028021195.1. Taxonomy (NCBI): domain Bacteria; kingdom Bacillati; phylum Actinomycetota; class Actinomycetes; order Propionibacteriales; family Propionibacteriaceae; genus Cutibacterium; species Cutibacterium equinum. Next base: position 1,269,935 of record NZ_CP115668.1, on the reverse strand, counting down.
GCGCACGCCGCTGGCCGGGATTCGGGCAATGGCCGAAGCGCTTGAGGACGAGGTGGCGCCGGATCCGAAGCGTTATTACGCGGGCATCATCGCACAAACTAAGCGGGTCAGCGAGATGGTTGAGGACATGCTGGCCCTATCCGACATCAGCGCGACGAAACCTGACGTTTCGTTCGACCTGGTTGACTTGACGGACCTGTTGAGCGACCAGGTCGCCCAGATCGCGCCGTTGGCCACGAAGCGTGACGTTCGGTTGGAGTTCCAGCCCGACGAATCCGTGGAAGCGGAAGTCCATGCGTCGCAAGTGTCGCGGGCGATTCAAAACCTGCTCAGCAATGCCGTCACCTACACGAGTGCCGGCAGCGTTGTCACCGCGACGGTGGCGAGGGTTGGCGGTAAGGCTAGGATCGAGGTCCAGGACCAGTGCGGCGGACTGTCGCCCGAGGCGCTTGCGAACGCCACTCGTTCAGGTTGGCGAGGCGACGAGGCCCGCACACCCCGTCCCGGAGAAGGCGCAGGGTTGGGGCTACCCGTCGTGGTTTCGGTTGCCAAGGCGCATGGGGGAGCGTTCTCGCTCAAGAACCAAGACGACGGCTGTCGCGCCACCCTCGAGTTACCCGTGCACCGAATGTAGGCCGTTCAGGCTAGTCAGCCCTCGACATCGATTATCAGCGGAGCGTTAGAAACGTGAGCCTCGTGCGTTGGCTGAGGCTACACGGGAAGCCGCGGCTGTCACAGATCGACGGGAAGCGTTGATAAACAACACGCTGCGTGCTGCTGGTGAGTTGACCTGTGTGGTTGCGGTGATGCTGGTGTGTTCGCTGGTGGGCTGTGGTCGGTGTTGAGTTTCTTTGGGGTTCCTGCCTGCATTCCGGCGTGGTGAGCGTGTGTGTGGGGTGCTAGCGGTGGGGTTGATGGGTGTTATTGCGCTGTCATTGAAACCGTTAGGGAGTTCATCGTCACTCATGTGATCGGTGGCGAAGGACGCGACACGTCTCGTAGGCGTCGATGATGACAGAAACGTGAATCTTAAGTCCCAGTTTGAGTCCCAGCGGCGGTCCGATGCTGAAAACACTTCGGGCCTTGACTAGCGTATCTGCTAGTCAAGGCCCGAATCTCGGTAGCGGGGACAGGATTTGAACCTGTGACCTCGGGTGTCGGTAGCTAGACACCACCACCGAGACCGCCGTCGGAGTCCACGCCGTAACGTGATCACCGGCGACGTCCAGGCCTGCACACGAACGGAAGCAGTATCACACCCAACCCCAACGCCACCGTCGGAACCAACAACATCACCAAAAAGCCACGCGACTCCACACGCCGATGAAACACCATCAGCGTCAACCCAACCCACGCCGCATAACTCAACCACCACAGCCCCAGCAATACCCGAAACGGCCCCTCAGCCCACACCCAAGAACCCGCAGGCTGCACAGACACAAACCACACCCACCACCGCAGGCCCGCCAAACCACCAATCAGCAGCACCACACCACACACCATCGGAAACACGCCCGACCTGCGACGACGCCGAACCATTCCACCCGACTGGACCCGCTGCCACGGCTGGACCTGCTGGACCTGCTGACACGGCTGCACCTGCTGGATTCTCATCATGCTGAAACCCTAAACACCCTCACCGACACACTCACACGCCCCACACCAGAACACCACCAGAACACACCCCCTAAACACGAACGAGAGGGGGCAGACATCGCTGTCTGCCCCCTCTCAACGTCCTAAGGATTCACCTACCGATCCACCGCAAAAACGCTCATGCTTTGATGACGATGCGGGGGTTCTGGGCCGGGTCCATCCAACGCAGCGTGGCCTTGAGCTCCGACAGAGACTCCAGGCCCACACAGCCAGCGGTGTAGTTGGTGGCGTAATGCAAGAAGATCGCGGACCCTGACCCGTGACCGCGACGTACCGGCGAGTAATAGTTGAAGTCCAGGGCAGCCCCTTGAATGTACTGCCTGTGCACGTAATCGGCCAGGTGCTCGTTATCGGAGCGCGACAGCGAGCGGCAATCCTGACGCCATCGGTTGTAGTCACTGGCGGCAGGATCCCCGATCCACCACGAGCACGAATCGATCGTACGGTACGGCATTTTCGTGCCCGGGTTACCCGACCCGAACGCCGTCACAAACCCGTAGGTGCCAGCAGGAGTCGTCATGTCTCCCTGCACACGGCGATTTCCCGGCTTGACACCATGCTTGCCGAAGTGAGCAACGGCCCCGCTAGGCGACATCTTGACCCAACCACGCGACGAACCTTCCCACTGGTAGCGCGCCCAGGTGCCGTCAGTACCCGACGTGTGATCTGCGACCATCACCTGCCGCGAAGTGCGCCACGACACATGCGTGCCAGGCGCATACTGAGACACCGTTTTCGCGGGGGCCTTCGTCGGCCGCGGGCGAGGCTGGGGGCGGCTAGTGTCAGACGGCGAGGAAGCAGAAGTCGGCTTCGCGACCACGTAGCGGGAGGCCACCCACGCAGCGCGACCCCGGTAACTTACCGGCGTCCACCCGTTACGCGAGGCCCCACGAACACCCACGTGCCAGCCACGGTAGAGCAGACCCACCTGGCTACACCGCGCCGACGCACACGACCGAACATTCAACGTCGTCGTCGCCGCCACCAGACCCGACGACGGCACCGCATGAGACTGCCCCGCAGCATCACTTGGACGCGGCTTCGCGACCACGTAGCGGGAGGCCACCCACGCAGCGCGACCCCGGTAACTTACCGGCGTCCACCCGTTACGCGAGGCCCCACGGACACCCACGTGCCAGCCACGGTGGAGCAGACCCACCTGGCTACACCGCGCCGACGCACACGACCGAACATTCAACGTCGTCGTCGCCGCCACCAGACCCGACGACGGCATCGCATGAGACTCAGTTATAGGAGAAACAGCCGGAACGATCGTGGCAACACTGCCAGCCACGAGGGCTGCAATAGTACGCTTAAGCATGAATAAAGGTCCTCTCAAGCTGTGTCATGCTTTGATGACGATGCGGGGATTCTTCGCAGGATCAAGCCACCGCAAGGTCGCGTTGAGCTCAGAATGCGAATTGACTCCCACACAGCCGCCCGTGTACTGAGTCGCGTAGTGCAGGAAAATCGCGGAGCCCGATCCGGCACCGTAACGGGTAGGCGAGTAATAGTTGTATGAAATCACGCCTGCCTGCCGATACAACGACCCCGCATAATCAGCCAAATGCTCATTGTCGGACTTCGACAGCGCCGAGCAGTCCTCACGCCACCGGTTGTAATCACGCTGGGTCGGGTCCCCAATCCACCACGAACACCGACCGATCTTGCGGTAGGGCAGTTTCGTGCCAGGATTACCCACCCCGAAAGCCGAGACAATCCCAAACGTGCCAGCCGGAGTCGTGTTCGTACCCTGACGACGCTGAGAGGCCGCAACAACACCGCGAGACCCAAACACTGAGCCCACACCAGAGGCAGAAACCTTCACCCACCCCTTCGAAGGTCCTTCCCACTGATAACGGGCCCACGTTCCATGTGTCCCAGACGTACGATCGGCGACCATCACCTGCTGAGACTGGGCAGCACTGACCGACGTCCCCGGCGCAAACCCAGCCACCGATGCAGCCGAGCCACCCGTACGGCGCGCCGACTGAGGCTTTCGCGCTCGATGAGATGCGGCGCGGACTGGCTTCTGTGTCGTCGCGCTGGTTGCCCCAGACACAGACCTGCCACGGGGATGATGTGCGTGCTCCGACCGACGCGTCTCGTGGGTCGCGGCCGATTCAACTGTGTGAGATGCGGCGTGGACCGTTTTCCGAGTTACCGGAACGCTGTGGGCCGACGAACTAGCCGCCTTCGGGGTAGACGTAGCGGCCCGAGGACGCGACGTTGGCGTCACCACGCGACTCGGCGTCGGCGACACATCGGGAGTCTGGCCCGGGGTAAAGTGCACTGCCGACGGCGTCGGTGTCGAGACCATCTGAGCGGCAGGCTCAGCCTTGACACCACCCCCATGAGTACATCCGGTAGCACCCACTGCTACCACAGCCATCACAACTAATCCTTTATTGATTCGCATCAGACATCCTTCACATGTTCTGCTACCACGATCACATTACTGTCCCACGACCGATGACCGGCGCGACCGGTCTCGCGACCACCACACGTCACCAGAATCAGGCGGCGGGGACCAGAACGAGTACCCCACGCCGACGGCGGAAGCATCGCTTTAGGGGTCACCGTGATGTCGGTGACCCGGTACCGGCTCAGGTGCCGCCCCTCATCGGTCACGGCGATCTCATGACCAACACGGACCTCCCGAAGACGGAAAAACACGCCTGGCTCACCAGTCGACCAGACATGACCCGCCAACGTAGTCGTACCCGATGCAGCCGATAACGGTGCCGACCCAGCAGCCCATGCCACACCGTGAGCAGGCGGATACCACCCCCCGTCATCACGCTGGCTCAACCTGCCAGCGATCCGGGCATCAATCCCCACCGCTGGAATGATCACCCTCGATCCGCTCTGACCAGGCGCAGACTGCGCCACCGGCCCAACAGGCGAGGGATGAGGATCATGGCCGACATGAGGAGCCGGAATCACCAGCGCCCCCTCACGGTCTCGACTCCATCCGTCCGGAGTCGGAGTCGCAGTCACCCCACACCAAATCAGGCCAGCCCCCGCCAGAACCGTGACCACACACAACACCAACACGGTGACATTACGCATTACTCTCAGCCTTCCCCGTGGGGGCCAGACCACACACAGTCTGGCCCCCACATCACGTCATCGCAGATCACTCGCGGCACCACCAGTGCTGCACGATGAGGCCGGGCACTCACCCGGCCCCATCGTCATACGTCACTGGAGACGCGCAGCAACCCAGCAACCACCAGCCAGCACCAACAGCACGATCCCGCCAGCAATCAAGCCCTTATCTGGGCCACCCGGCACATCACCAGTATGAATCCCGCCACCCGAGGCAGCACCATGACCGCTCGTCGGCCGAGACACCGACACCATCTGCGCCCCATCGGCCAGATCCTCATGAGCACCAACAATGTGACCACCCATCCGAATCGTCTCGAAGGCCACAAGCCCCCTGCCGGCATAGCCCGACGGGACCGCGAACTCCACCTCGATCGCACCCGAGGACTGTGTTGCGGTGAACGCGGCGGCTGCCTTGATCCCGGTCGGCTTCCCCGTACGACGGTCCATCAGCTCACCCGACACCTGATACGTCTTGCCAGGCTCCAGACCCTCATACCGAACCGTGTCCACAATCGTGCCGCCCTGGGCGGCCAGAACATGGTCCTTGTCGGCCTTGTCAACAGCAGTCGTGCCGACCTTCGGCACCCACACCGTCTGAGAGTGATCATTGAGATCACGATGCTCGGCGATCACTCGCACACCATCAGACACCGTCTCGAAGGCCACAAGCCCCCTGCCGGCATAGCCCGACGGGACCGCGAACTCCACCTCGATCGCACCCGAAGACTGTGTTGCGGTGAACTTGGCTGTCCCCTTGATCCCGGTCGACTTACCGGTCGCCTTGTCCATCAGCTCACCCGACACCTGATACGTCTTGCCAGGCTCCAGACCCTCAAAACGAACCGTGTCCACAATCGTGCCGCCCTGGGCGACAATCATGTGATCCCCATCAGCCTTATCAACAGCCGTGGTGCCGATCACCGACTGCCAAATGGTCTGCAACGAGTCCTTGAGGTCGGTATGAGAAGCAATCTGCTTCCCACCGCGAGTCACCGTCTCGAACACGACGAACTCCCGGCCTTCCGTGCCAGCCGGAACCGTATAGGTCACGTCGACTGTGCCGTCGGCCTTGGTCGCGGTGAACGTCGCAGCCCCCTTGATGCCGGTCGGCTTGCCGGTGTGCCTGTCCATGAGTTCACCAGACACCTGATACGTCTTGCCAGGCTCCAGACCCTCAAAACGAACCGTGTCCACAATCGTGCCGCCCTGGGCGACAAGCATGTGATCCCCATCAGCCTTATCAACAGCCGTGGTGCCGATCACCGACTGCCAAATGGTCTGCAACGAGTCCTTGAGGTCGGTATGAGAAGCAATCTGCTTCCCACCGCGAGTCACCGTCTCGAACACGACGAACTCCCGGCCTTCCGTGCCAGCCGGAACCGTATAGGTCACGTCGACTGTGCCGTCGGCCTTGGTCGCGGTGAACGTCGCAGCCCCCTTGATGCCGGTCGGCTTGCCGGTGTGCCTGTCCATGAGTTCACCAGACACCTGATACGTCTTGCCAGGCTCTAGGCCCTCGTAGCGGACGGTATCGACCACGGTGCCGCCCTTGACGGACACCGTGTGGTCCCCGTCAGCCTTGTCAACAGCAGTCGTGCCGACCTTCGGCACCCACACGGTCTGGTTGACGTCGTTGATGTCCGTGTGGACTGCGACATCCTTGCCGTTCTGGCGGACGTGCTCGAAGGCCACGAGCTCGCGACCGGCAACGACGTTGGCGGGCACCGTGAACTCCACACTCACGGTGCCGGTGGCCTTAGCCGGGGTGAACGTCCTCGACGCCTTCACGCCCGTGCTCTTACCCGTGGCCTTGTCCATCAGCTCACCAGACACCTGATACGTCTTGCCAGGGATCAGACCCGAGTAGCTGACCGTGTCAACAACAGTGCCGCCAGACGCAGGGATCATGTGATCCCCATCAGCCTTATCCGTCGCCGTCGTCCCAAGACGCGGCTTCACAGGCGGAGGCGGAGGCGGAGTCCCTACCTTCACGGTCTGGTTGACATCGTTGATGTCCGTGTGGGCAACCACAGCCTTACCGTTCAAGCTGACATGCTCGAACGCCACAAGCTGCTTACCAGCCACCACGTTAGCGGGCACAGTGAACTCCACACTCACGGTGCCGGTGGCCTTAGCCGGGGTGAACGTCCTCGACGCCTTCACACCCGTGCTCTTACCCGTGGCCTTATCCATCAACTCACCAGAAACGGTGTACTTCTTACCAGGGACCAGACCCGAATAGCTGACCGTGTCAACAACAGTGCCGCCCTGGGCAGCAATCATGTGATCCCCATCAGCCTTATCCGTCGCCGTCGTCCCAATACGCGGCTTCACAGGCGGAGGCGGAGGCGGAGGGAAGGACGCGCCATCGTGCGCCTTCACCGTGGTTTTGGCACCCGAGACGAACACCCTCTGAGCCTTCTTGTTCGACGGGATCGCATACGTGACTGCTGTCGCTGGCAGCGTCGCGGATGCTGACACCGTCGCGGCCCGATCCAGCGTGCCGAACGACGCCGAGCCGACACCGGCCTTATTCGTCGTCACCGTCACCTTCTCGTGACGACCATCCACCAACGTCACTTTCTCGCCAGGTACAGGACGCCCTGCCCCATTACGCAACGTCACCGTAGCCTTATAACGACTATGAGCCGGCACCTGCGACGGAATATCAACCCGCAACTTGTAACTACCGGCAGCGGCACGGGCCTTCGCCTCAGCAACCATCGCTTGAGCCTGCGCCGTCACACCAGCCGCATCAGTCCGCTTCCGACCGTGGGTATTGGAGCTCAACTGATGGGTGGGGAACCCCTCCAACGCGTACACCGCCGCATCAACGGCGGCCGCCTGCTTACCATTCGACGTAGCACCCCACTTGCCAAGCACCCAGGCAACCTGTGCCACCGCCGCCGGCGACAGCGATCCACCACCGTCACGCGCCCACGTCCTCGTCGACCCCCGAGACTGATACGTGCCACCAACAGACGGGCCGATCCGCGAGGGGTCGGCGCAATAGAACTGGCCGGTCGACCCACGATGGGTTTTGTTGTCGAGGCGATAGGACCCAATCCAACCATCGCTGTAATTAATCTTCACGCCCACATAATGAGTCGTTTTCCCATTCCAAGAATACGAATCACCATACGCTGTCGCCGCCGAAGCGGCTATGAGGCCAGCAGCCACGAGGGTTGCCACCCCCACTCGTTTCTTCCTACCAAGCATTATCAAAAGTCCTTACGTTAAAAGATCACGGCATTCATCACGTGTTGTCGATCGGCGGATGTTGCTGGGTCGGCGGGGCACGCCCCGCCACCACGCCAAGCGTGTTCACGAGACGTCCTGACTGACTCGAGCCGCACGGATCACAGCACGCGCCTCGGCAATCTGCCGACGATGTCTGGCCTGCGCCTGCGGATCATCAAGCCACGCCCTCCGGCGCGCCTCGACCTCACGGTCCGCGTCAGTCATCACCGCCGGAGTCGGGGTTGCGTCATGGCTAGTCGGCGGATGAGTCACCGGCAGCCGCCGCAACCGGGCACACACCAGACCCGCCATCGAATGCACATACTCCGGCAAAGGCTGGGCCTGCAGATGGTTGCGCACCTGTCGAGGCGACCATCCACCAGCCGTCAAAGCCGCCAGAATCGGAGTCAGACGGGCAGCGCCCACATCATCAAGGACCTGCATCGGCTCAGGCAGACACTCACGCACCAGGTCCCAGTCAGCCACACCCGCGTCACAGTCGAGCTCCTGGGCCGACGTGTCAACCCGATCCGCCACGGTCGACTTACTGGAATCGTCCTGCCCCGACCCGTCCAGTCCAGGCGTCGCCGTCGACGCCGACACAGACGACGCCGGCAGGGGAGGGTTGGGAGGGGATGGGTTCCTAGGTGAGGGTTCTTCCTTAATACGTTGTGTCACCGGTGACACAACGGATGTGTCACCCATGACACAACGGTCACCCAATGTGTCACCGGTGACACATTGGGACTGACTAGGCATTTTGTCCTCGGGTATCTCCGTTGTGTCACCCATGACACATTGGGACTGACTAGGCACTTCGTCCTCGGGTGCCTCCGTTGTGTCACCCATGACACATTGGGACTGACTAGGCCCTTTATCCTCGGCCACCTCAACCGTGTCACCGGTGACACCACGCTCATCCGACCCCACAACACCCCTCAAAGGACGCACCTCTTGAGGGTGCCGATCCCGCACCCGAGCCCGCGAAATCTTCTCGGGGATCATCAACTGATACACGCTGTTCGTCTTCCGCATCCCGCCGAACACGGAACGCTCAAAGCCCTGCTCACGTGTGATCAGCCCCTCAGCCTCCAACCACTTCAACGACCGCATAATCGTCGACCTCGACGCCTGAACCTCGCCCATCAACGTCGAAACCTTCGGCCACGCACGATCATCGTCACCAGCCTTGTCAGCCAACATCAACAGCGTCAGTTTCGTCGTGGAATCCGGAACATCACAGGAGATCGCCCACGTGATCGCAACCAAACTCATGCCAGCTCACCAACTCGCGAAGTCGTATCAAAAAGAGTCGTCTGGCCATCTGACGTCGACGGTTCAGATTCGGCGCGGCGTGGGTCAAACCCCAAGATTGCGACGACTGCCGACCATGGGATTTGCCATCGGCCTGACGGGGTGCGAAAGGCCCCCTCTAAATAGCCATCGGCAGCCCATCGACGTACCGCCTGCGGTGTCGTGTTGGGGATGACTGTTGCCACTTGAGGAGGTGTCATCCATTCGCGATCGTCAAGGATCATGCGTAAAAGTATCGTTCAATGCTAGAGGTACGTCAAGCTTGAACGATACTGATCGTATCGTTGCGATTGTGTGGAACTGTTGCTACGCTCGCAGCATGGCTAAGACGTATGAGGCACTTCGTGAGCAAGGAGCACTCTCTACCTACACGGCGGATGAAGCGGTGGGCATCACGGTGAACTTGATAATGTTCCGCAGACGACTGACGCGCGTGGAACTCGGGCGGGCATTGGGGATCACCCCTGCGGCTGCCGGCCGAAAACTTCGTGGCGAGATTGGGTGGTCTTTAGGCGACTTGTTTCATGCGGCTGAATTTCTTGATGTCGACGTCGCTTCACTGCTGCCCGCAAGGGTAGAAGAAATCCCCGCCAGCCCTGAGGCTGACGGGGAAGTGGTAGCGGGGACAGGATTTGAACCTGTGACCTCCGGGTTATGAGCCCGGCGAGCTACCGAACTGCTCCACCCCGCGTCGACTCGTTCCACTATACAGATCACACCGATGCAATACAAATCAGGGCAGGACCGGTCCGAATGATCGGCGCAGTATCTCCATGCTGTGAAGCGGGTCTGGCCGCGTTCAAGACCCATCGACACAAGACGGTGTTACTTGCCTCACACAATGCCTGAGGGTGAGGTTGGCTATGCTTGCCCGTAGGGCGCCGAGCTCGAAGGGAGCATGACTTAGACGATGCGAGGCCAGTTGAAGGCTGCGGGACTTGCCGTGGCAGTGGCTCTGTCGACCGCCGGAATCACCGGCTGCCAATCCACCCAAGAGGGAGTTCTCACCATTGGGGCCACGGCTGCTCCTCCGACACTGGATCTGGTGTCGAATGCTGCCGCCGCGATCCCGCAGGTCCTCCTCTACAACGTGTATGAAACTCTTATCCGCGTCGACGACTCGGGTAAACTCGTCGGCCTGCTCGCGACGTCGTGGCAGCCCTCCGATGACGGACTTCACATCACCTTTCACCTGGATACCTCAGCGCGCTTCGCATCCGGGGCCCCGGTTGACTCGGCGGCGGTGAAGGCATCCTTGGAACGGATGAGGGCCGAGTCTGCCAGCCCGGTCAACCAGGCGAACCTTTCGGCGATCAAGGCCATCCGTACCCCTGACGACGCCACCGTCATTCTCGACCTGTCCCAGCGTGACAACTTCTTGCTGTTCAACCTGGCCAGCACGTCGGGTGTCGTCATTGATCCTGCCACCAAGGATCTGGCCACCCGGCCGCAAGGATCTGGCCCCTATGTCGTCACCGAATTCACCCCGGGGCACTCGGTGACCTTGTCGCCGTCGCCTCGCCCGTGGCACGAGGGGGGACGTCCCACCGTCCGCTTCTCGTACTACTCGGACCCGACCTCGCAGACGGCTGCCCTGCTGTCGGGAGACCTCGACGTCGTCTCCGACTTGACGACACCCCAGGCGCTCTCCCGCTTCACGAACAACCCGGATTACCGGGTACTGCGGGGGACCACCAACGGTGAGGTTGTCCTGGGCATGAACAACAGTTCCAAACCGCTGACGGACCGTCGAGTCCGGCAGGCCATCCTCATGGCGATCGACCGTAAGGGTCTGCTCGATGTCGTCTGGAATGGTCAGGGAACACTGATCGGCTCGATGGTCCCACCGACCGACCCTTGGTACACCGACCTGTCCCATACCTGGCCCTATGACCCGGCACGGGCGCGCAAGCTCCTGGCTGAGGCCGGGTACCCCAACGGTCTGACACTGAGGCTACGTACTGCGGCCCTGCCTTATGCGACGGCTGCCTCGCGGGTGGTTGCCTCCGAACTGGCCCAGATCGGAATCACCGTCGAGACCGACGAGTTGGAGTTCCCGGCCCGTTGGCTCGATGTCGTCTACACCCGTGCTGATTACGACTTGACGATCGTCGCCCACGTGGAGGCACGCGACATCGTCAACTGGGCCAGCCCCGACTACTACTGGCATTACCGCAACGAGGAATTCAACCGTCTCATCGAGTCCGCCCGGACTGGCCCGGCCGACCGCACGAACGCGACTATGATGCAGGCCAGCCGGATCCTGGCCACTGACGCCGCGGGGGGATTCCTGTTCCTGATGCCAAAGATCACCATCAGCAAGGCAGACATCAGCGGACTGCAGCGCAACACCACCTCCATGAGTTTCGACCTCACCAAGGTCAGGAGGTCGAAGTGACCTTTGTCAAACGTGTGCTCCTTCCGCTAGGGGAGCTGGTGGTGTGGCTTTTGGTTGCATCCTTGATCGTCTTTGCCCTTCTCAGCTTGCTGCCCGGCGACGTCGCTCAGGTCATCCTGGGCACCAACGCCGATCCGAAGGCTGCGGCAGCCGTGCGTACCCGGTTGGGCCTGGATCTGCCCTGGCCTCAGCGTTACTGGGATTGGATCAGCTCCCTGGTCAGGGGTGACCTGGGCACCTCCATTGTTTCTGCTGAACCGATCGGTCCGCAGATTGCCTCACGACTGGCGGTGACAGGTTGGCTGGTCGGACTGTCGTTGCTGCTGGCCCTGGTGGTGTGCTTGCCGGTGGGAGCCTACGCGGCTGTTCATCGTCGCGACGGTCGTGGATTCGCAGCTTCTGCCGTCTCGCAGGTCCTCATGAGCATTCCAGCCTTCCTTGCCGGGATTCTCCTCATCCTGCTGTTCTCGGTCACCCTCGGATGGCTGCCTGCTGGCGGATACGTACCCCTGCACGAGGACGTCGGGGGATGGGCTGGGCACCTGGTCCTCCCGGTATTGTCCCTGGCCATCGTCCAAGCCGCAGTGATGACACGGTATGTACGCAGCGCCTTCATTGATGTTCTCACTGACGATCACCTGCGTACCGCTCGTGCTGTCGGCTGGCGGCTGCGTCCCGCCCTGCAACGCCATGGACTGCGCAATGCCTCCATCAGCTTGGCGACGGTTCTTGGTCTGCAGGCCAGCGCAATGCTGGTAGGGGCGATTGTCGTCGAAGAGGTTTTCGTCATTCCTGGTCTGGGCTCTTATCTCCTTGACGCCGTCGGTACTCGGGATCTGCTGGTCGTCAGCGACGTTGTCATGGTCATCGTGGCCATCGTGTTGGCAATCTCGTACCTCACGGATGTCCTCATCGTGGCCATCGATCCTCGGCTGCGTACCAGCGCCATGTCCAGACAGGAGGACCGCTCATGAGGAGGGCAGGTCTGGTCATTGGGTGTGTTCTGGTCGGCTTGGTCGTCGTGGCTGGGATCACGTCAGCGCTGTGGACGCCATACGATCCCAACCTCGTCGTGCCGGCAGATCGTCTTCTGGGGCCCAGTAGTCAGCATTGGCTCGGAACTGACGGCTTCGGTTCCGACATTGCATCTCGGATGCTCGTGGGCGCTCGTACCTGTCTGCTCGTAGGAGTGGTGTCGGTCCTCATCGCTGCCGGAATCGGGGTGCCGTGGGGTGTGACATCTGCCATGCTGCCTCGGCCCTGGTCCACCATCGTGGGACGAGCTGCCGATCTGCTGTACGCCTTCCCAGCCTTGTTGTTGGCCATCATTCTGGCTGCGGCAGTGGGCGGATCAACCCTGACCGGCATGGTCGCCATCGGTGTCTCGACGATTCCGGTGTTTGCGCGCATCACGAGAACGGCCAGCCGACAGATCCTGGCCCAGGACTACGTCGTCGCGGCGCGCAGTTCGGGAATGTCATGGCATTCGATCGCCTACAACCACGTGTTGCCCAATATCGCCCCGCTGATTGGCGTGCAGGCCTCGGTGTCCTACGGCACGGCGATCCTGGCGGAGGCTGCGCTGAGTTATCTCGGTCTGGCCACCCCCGCAACCGTCGCCACCTGGGGTCGAATGCTGCGTGATGCCCAGGTGTACGTCTTCGACAGCCCGTGGCTGATCGTGGCACCTGCCCTGGCGATCGCCGGGGCCGTCATGGGATTCACTCTCCTGGGAGACGGGTTGCGTGATTTCCTGGATCCGAGATTGCGGGAGGTCCGCTGATGGCGCTTCTGGAAGTCAACGATCTCGTTGTCGATTTCGGACGGCACCGTCGAGTCGCCGTCGATCATGTCAGCTGGTCCGTGGACCCTGGTGAGCGCCTCGGCCTCATCGGTGAGTCTGGGTCCGGCAAGTCTGTCACTGCCCTGGCGATCATGGGTCTGCTGCCGGGCAACGCCCATGTGTCGGGATCCATCCGTTGGCGCGGTGAGGAGCTTGTCGGAGCCAGCGATCGAGCCATGTCCGCGTTGCGAGGTAGCAGTATCGGCATGGTGTTCCAGGAACCCATGACAGCACTGGACCCGACGATGAAGGTCGGACGGCAAGTCGGCGAGGTTCCCTTGCTGCACCGTGCTGTTGCGCGAGGCCGGGCCCATGATCGCGTCCTGGAGATGCTTGATCAGGTTGGCATTGAGGATCCCGCCCGAGTGGCCAACTCCTACCCACACCAGCTCTCTGGTGGCCAGCGCCAGAGGGTTCTGCTTGCCATGGCCTTGATCAATTCCCCCGACCTGCTCATCTGCGACGAACCGACGACAGCCCTTGACGTGACGGTTCAGGCCCAGGTCCTCAAGACCATTGACGAGGTCCTCGCCTCCGTGGGCGCAGCCTGTGTGTTCATCACCCATGACCTGGCGGTGGTGTCCCACATCAGCCGCAACCTCATCGTCATGGCTTCGGGAAAGGTCGTCGAAACTGGTCCGGCGGCCAAGATCCTGTCCGACCCTCAACGCCCCTACACTCGGCGGCTGCTGCGGGCCGCCCGACTTGACCTCGTCGAGCCGGGCACGACGATCGTGTTGGAGGATTGATGAGCACTCAAATCGAGGTCGAGGACCTGCATCTGCACCTTGGGCCGCACAGCGGCGGAATTGACGCCCTGGACGGGGTGTCCCTGCACGTCGATGAGGGGGAACGGCTCGGCCTGGTGGGGGAGTCTGGGTCGGGCAAGTCCACCCTGCTGAAAGTCATGATGGCCTTGCTCCGGCCAGATTCTGGAGTAGTTCGCTTCCGAGGGCGATCCCTCAGCGACAACGAGGCAGTGCGCGATGTGCGCCGGTCGGTGGCGATGGTCTTCCAAGACCCACGCTCCTCCCTCGACCCGCGTATGAACATCGGCAGGGCAATCACTGAGCCACTGCGGTCCCCGGTTGCGCGCACGATGACACGTCAGGAGCGTCAGGACCGGCTGGCCAAGGTCATGATGGACGTCGGCCTGGATCCCGAGTCCGCCACCCGGTTTCCCCACGAGTTCTCTGGTGGCCAGCGCCAACGCATTGCCATTGCCAGGGCTTTGGTCACGCAACCTGACATCCTGTTGGCTGATGAACCGGTGTCCGCCCTCGACGTGTCCGTGCGTGCACAGGTGCTCAACCTGCTCAACGACTTGGTGCGCCAACGGGGATTGACGATGGTCTT